>CAVZRE010000044.1:0-264920 GCA_963777595.1 Terriglobia bacterium | reverse complement strand
CAAGATCCCGGCTGAATAAAGGGAACGAGCGGCGTTCACGGGAGGCCTCCAGGGCACGGTCGAAGCGCAGCCATTCGGACACGAACTCGTCCAGCCCATCCTTAGCCCTGGGGTCGTCGAGCATTCGTCGCGACATGCGCTCGACGTCAGCTGCTGTCTCGAGTTTGCCCTGCGCCGCAGCGTCGAGCAAAAGATCGTCAGGTGTAGTGTTCCAGAGAGAATAAGACAGGTACGAGGCAGTCGCGTAGCCTTTCCATTTGGGATTCGGCGTCTGCTCCATCCAAAAAATAAAAGAAGGCGATTGCAGCATGGCTTCAATCACCGCCTGCGCGCCTTTCAAGAACTCTCCTTGAGAGCCGAAAACAGTGTTGTACCGCGCCAATTCTTCGGGTTCGAGCGGACGGCGGAACGCGCGCCGTCCAAAACTCTGGATGAACTTGCTCCGGCAGGCTGCATCATTCTTCGAAGCGGGTTTGCACGGTATCAGACCGTGATAATCCCCACGCCGAAAAGCGTCCGCGGCGAGCCGCTCGGCGGCCTGACCGTAAGCTTCCGCGAGAAGCGGAGAGACCGTCAGTGCCTGGTACTGGTTTTTGAAGCCGTTGACAAAATCCTCGGGTGGGAAACCATTGGCCGGGTTCAGCGAGTCTTTGAGGAGGTCGCGAACTGTATTGTTGTACTGGCTATTGGTAAGCCGGCGGAGCACCACTGTGGGGACCACTCCCCGGCCCGCGGCTTCTTCCTGTTTGTAGCGCAGAGCCGATTCGAGTTCAGGCCCGGAGAGCGTGGCCAAATATGCAATCCACGTCTTCAAAACCGCCTCTTCCGGGCTATTCTGGACGATCCGCTGTCCGCCAGTGTGAGCCATGCGCGCGGTAGGCTTCAGGAATAACAGCGATTTGTCAGGATTCTTCCGGTCGACTAACTCTACCAGCGATCGCCCGAACGCCTCCACGCGCGGCAGCGGCGTATCGCGATCCGGAAAACGCAACCGGGTCGTCGACGCGACTCCTTCGGGATTATGGCAATTGCGGCATCCCGCGGTTTCGAGGATGGGATAAAGCGAGCTGATGAACGGCGTCGTCTGGGCCTCAGCCGTCACCCATAAGACACCTGTGAAGAAAATGATCTGCAGGCCGCGAGTCACGATAGAATACCGCCAGCTATGGGCCGGTCTGCCGTTGCAGCCAGCGTTCGAAATATACGATACCGTAAAAATCAAGAATGCGCAAGCTCTCGAAAGCAATAGAAGCATCGAGAGCCAGCGACTGGGAATATATGTACGTTGTCTGTTTGAGCAGCTATCGGTTGACCCTTTCGAATACTTTCGTTATGCTTGACAGGTTATCTCTTCCACTGGAACCAAAACTGAAATCGGGCTTCGGCGCACTCTTAGCCTGTGGGATCTAATCCTCTACGGCGTTATCGTGATCCAACCGACGGCGCCCATGTCCGTCTTCGGAGTGCTGAGCAATCGCGGCAAAGGTCACGTAGTCACCACCATCCTCATCGCGATGATCGCGATGCTGTTTACCGCCATCAGCTACGGACGTATGGCTCGCGTGTATCCAAGCGCGGGTTCCGCGTTCACTTACGTCGGAAAAACCATTAACCCGGTGCTGGGCTACATCACCGGCTGGAGCATGGTCATGGACTACATGATCAATCCCATAATCTGCATCGTTTGGATCAGCCAACAGGCTCACGTGTTTGCTCCCGCCGTACCCTATTGGGCTTGGGCCACCTTTTTGGCCCTCCTGTGTACCGGTCTGAATGTCCAGGGCATTCGCACCTCCGCGCGGGCAAATTCCGGACTCGCCGCGGCCATGGGCGTCGTCATCGTCATGTTCTTCGTCTGCGCGGCCCGCTATCTTCTCGGACACCCCCACGACGGCGCAGCCTTCTTTACCAGACCGTTCTACGATCCGGCCACCTTCCGCACCGGCAACGTGCTCGGAGGAACGTCGATCGCGGTCCTGACTTACATCGGCTTCGATGGCATTTCGACGCTTTCCGAGGAAGCAGAAGATCCGCGCCGCAATATTCTTCTCGCCACCGTTCTTACCTGCGTGGTGATCGGCATTCTATCCGCATTGCAGGTGTACGCCGCGCAATTGGTGTGGCCCGCGTCACAACCTTTTCCGGACGAAACTACCGCTTTCGTCTACGTCGCGGGCAGAACCTGGGCGCCGCTGTTTGCGATTGTCGGGTTCACCTTGGTGGTTGCCAATTTCGGCTCCGGCATGGGCGCACAATTGGGCGCGGCGCGGCTGTTGTTTGGAATGGGACGCAGCAATGCCTTACCAAAATCCTTCTTCGGGGCCATCGATCCCAAGCGTCAAATCCCGCGCAATAGCGTGATCTTCGTGGGTGTCGTTAGCCTGCTCGGAGCCTTCGTGCTGGACTTCGATCTCGGCGCGGAGATGCTGAACTTCGGAGCGCTGATCGCTTTCATGGGCGTAAATGCAGCGGCCTTGATTCACTATTACGTCCGGGCGCAGGAGAAAAAACTGACCAACCTCATCCCTCCCGCGCTGGGCTTTGGCGTGTGCCTCCTGCTGTGGTTGAATCTCAGCCGCACGGCCCAGATCGCGGGCACAATTTGGATGGCGGCGGGCATCTTGTTTGGGGCGTGGAAGACTCGTGGATTTCGCGGCGAACTGATCGAATTCGATGTCCCTGCCGACAGTTGATGGAAACCGCTACTTTCCCAACGCGATGGCCCGAAGCCGCGGATAAATGTCGAGAATCGAGATTTCAGGAAGGCGTGCGGGGACGATTCCCGGACCCCATACGAGAAACACAGACCGATAATTGGGGCGTCCGGGCCACAGACCGTGCGTGCCGATTTCGTAAGGCTTGCCGTATGGCGTCGCGAGAGGTTTGGGCGAGAACGCAAAACCGTCCGCCGGTTCGAATGCCGCCGCCGGCTCTGGCACGCCCGGCCGGAAACGGTGCCATTCGGCCGCGGGAATCTGCCGTCCGATACCGCTCGCCGGATCGTGGCTGAGCCGCTCCAGTTCGCTTGCTTCCATGCTGTTCGCCGCGGTTACCCAGAAAGGAGTCACTGTACCGACCGCGGGATGGACCGTTTTTGAGACGGCCACAAATCCGTGATCCGATACCAGGGCCAGGACACAGTCTTTCGGAAGGGCCGCGACGATTCGCCCAAGCAACTCGTCAGTATATTCGAGGATCGCATTGGACGCCCTCGAAAACGGCTCAGTTTCGTGCTCTTCGGCATCCAGATCGACCAGGTGGACGGCCAGCACATCGGGGTGTTTTTGCTCCATCAGAAAAAGCGCCGCCAGCGTACGCGTGCGATCGTCGACCCACTGTTGCGGGAACGACGGGAACCGCTGCGAGATCTGGTTAATCAAGCCTACTGTCGCATGCTTCGCCGGCGGCCAAATCCATCGAGCCCCCTTGACGTTTCTCAAAGTACTCAGGCAGATTCCAGGTAATCGGTGCGCCGACCGTTACCGGCCAGGTGATCGCGGCGCTCGTCAAGTGCTGCGCCTGCAAGTCGTCCCATAGAGTTTTGACCTTGATGAGGCTGTAGTCCCATAGCTGATTCCGCTCGATGCCATGAATGGAGGGAGGCACCCCCGTGATGATCGTCGTGTGCTCGGGCCACGTGATGGTGGGGACTTCGCCAACCACTCCGTCCGCCCACATTCCTTCGCGCATCATCCGCCGCAGGGTGGGAATCTTCAGGTTGAGCTTGTCGCAGTTCCCCAAATAGCGTTGGTCCAAGCCGTCGACCGAGATCAGCACCAGCCGTTGTCCCGCAGTCGCGAACGTCGCGGCCAACAGCAAAGCACAGACAAATCGAATCTTCATGGCACGCAAATCGGCCTCCTTCCCGCATGCAGCCGATAACGGAAAGGATAACCTATTCAAAATGTGCGATCATGCATCGCAGAAGTTTCGCAAATCGTATGCCCATCCTTACGGCAGTCACGGTTCTTACAGCGGTGGCTTTTTTTCAGCCAGGTCCAGCGGCGTTGCGGAGCATTTTTGAGGAGGGGCTGGAGCGGCGGCGGACGGAGTATGGCGTCTTTGACGTCCGCACAGCGCAGGCCGCTCGCGATCTAGGCATGTTCCTCAGCCGGAACGGGGAAGAGGCGGACGCGCGTAATGTTCTCGATCAGGTGGTGAGGATTGATGAAAATCTGTTTGGGCCGGCGGATTCCCGCACGCTGGCGGATGCGGCTGAACTCGCCGCAGTCTCGCCGGCCATCCAGGCCCAGGCACTTTGGAAGCGGGTTGCCGAATCTCCGGTATCCAATGTGGCGGCGCGGGCTCTCGCGGAACTGGGCAGATTCCACGCGCTCGCCGGTGACCGGGCCGGCGCCGCGTCGCTTTATCGCAGCGCGTTGACGAAGGAAGAAGAGGCAAATGGCAAGAGCAGCCCGGGCGTTGCTCTCGATCTAAACGCGCTGGCAAAGTTGGTGGATGAACAGGAAGCGATTGCGCTGCTCGATCGGGCCTTGGCCATTGATCGCCGGGAATTGGGCACGGGGCATGCGGAAACAGCCACTACAGAAGCCAATCTGGCCGGCTTGCTCGCGGATACCCCGCGTAATGCGGAAGCCATCCGGCTGGCCTCCGAAGCGCTGGAGGTCTTCCGGCAAACGGTTGGGCCCGAGCATCCGCGCACCGCCGTGGCGGCCAGTATCCTGGGTTACGCTTACGAAGTGAAGGGCGACCGGCGCCAGGCGGAGCGGATGTACCGTCTCGCGCTTTCGATCGATGGACGGCTCTTCGGTTCTCAGGACCCCCGAACGTTGAACGATGCCCGGGTATTATCCGAATTTCTGAAGACGGCGCCTTCCCGTTAGTTCGCCGCGCCAACCGGCAACAGCGGATTGGATGGCGAGTAAATCGCGATGCGGTGGTTCGCGAAGCTCAGGTTCGGCGTAGGGTGAACTCGCGGCATGTGACATTCGACGCAGGGCCGGCCTGTGGCCATGGCCTTGTGTTTGGGAGCGGCGTGGCAACTCTTGCAGGCGGCATCGTAAGCTGCCGGATTGTGCTCCACCTGGGCGTGCGGCGAATGACAGGTGAGGCAGCTCAACTTGCCCTGGCTCTGCCGGAAGCACGCGCTCGCCGCCAGGGTTGGAGGCTGATGGCGAACGTTCCAGGCGTCGCGAAAATCGAGTGTTTCGTTCGAGCCTAATGGCATGCGGTGGCACGCGCCGCAAAAATTATTCAGGCGATCCGGCGGAAGCCGTCCGGGGTTGTCCGGATGGAATTCTCGCGGAGCCCGGGCGTGCGCCGCGGCCGGTCCATGACATGCTTCGCAGCGGACTCCTAATTCGTGGGGCAATATGGCATCGTCGGCAGCCAGTGTAAGCGGCCCGGTGGAGTGGCAAGTGAAGCAACGCAAAATTGCGCCGGAAGGATCGAAGATCCGGTAGCTTGTGCCCTCCGCTGTCGCGGCTCCCGGCGTGAGGGCGTAGCCCTGAAGCTTGCGGTACCAGCTTTTTCCCTGCTCGAGGTAATGTTCCGAATCCGATCTCGAGACGAAGGTAATGGCCTGATCGCCGGCGCCAAACGCCCATTCGCCAGGCTGCGGTGGCGTTGAGTGCGCCAACGCGCGTGCATGGGAACTCGCCGACTGCGCCTTGAATTCGAAAGGGTGGCATTTGGCGCAAGCCTGGGATCCCGCGTAATCCGACGCGGTGAGCGCTAGAAACAACGGAAAAACGACGGGCGTCACGAAGGTTAGTGTAAAACAGCGCGATTGAACATAAAATCGAAACTTTCAGTTATTATCTTTTCCTTTGACTCGCGTCCCAAAACAGGCGACACTATACTGATCCGAGGCTTCCACAACTTGAAATCCGGTTTGGGGAAACCGAATTCATTCAGGAGATTCAGTATGCAAAAAATACGCCGATCTGAAGTTTCACGTCCGAGCTTTTTCGCACGTATTTGTCTTTCCGTATTGATTCTTACGGGTGTCGTTTTCGGCCAGGGGACCACTGGAGCTATTGACGTCACCGTAACCGACACCTCCGGTTCAGTAGTGCCGGGCGCCAGAGTTACAGCCATCAACACCGGAACCGGAGCTCAATATCGAGCCAACGCCAACGAGGGCGGGCGAGCGCAATTCCTGCTGCTGCGCGCGGGCAATTACTCCGTTACGGTTGAGCAGCAAGGATTCGAGAAACTTCTACGCGAAGGGGTCATCGTTAACTCTACTGACATCGTTCATCTCGACCTCAAACTCGCAGTTGGAGCCGTTACTCAGACGCTGACCGTTTCTGAGACGTCGCCCTTGCTGCAGAGCGAGCACGCGACTCTCGGCCAGGTGGTGGAGCAGCGCCAGATTACCGGCACGCCGCTGGCGACCCGGAATTTTACCCAACTGCTGGGCACCGGCGCAGGAATCCAGGGAAGCCTGGTGAACGCTGATAATCCCGGAACCGGCGGAGCGAACGTCAGTGTCAACGGGGCCCGCAATGGAAGCAACGCACTGATGGTCGACGGTGCGCCATCCGACAATGTGCTGAATCTCGCGCCGGATGGCGACGGCACGCCGAGCATCGAGTTCCTGGGTGAATTCAAAATCCTGAGCCATGACTATGGGGCCGAGTTTGGCCGCGCGTTGGGCTCGGTGATTAACGTGACGACCAAGAGCGGCACGAACCAAATTCACGGCGAGGCTTACGAGTTTCTGCGCAACAAAGATATGAGCGCCCGGCCATTCTTCAGTGCTGTCGACGGCGAGAATACGCAGAATCAATTCGGCGCAAACATCGGCGGAGCGATCAAGAAGAACCGGACATTCTTTTTCGGTGGCTGGGAAAGCTCGCGTCAGCGCAACGCCAATTCCGGCAGTTCAACCATCGCGGCGGTGGTGCCGACCCTCGCACAGCGTGCCGGCAACTTCGGGTCGGAAAAAATCATCGATCCGACCACCGGTCTTCAGTTCCCCAACAACACCATTCCGACCAGCGAACTCTCGACAACGGCGCTCGCCATCCAAAGTAAATTAGTTCCTCTGCCGAACTACAACTCGGGTGGCGCGACCAATTTCTTTGCCGCACAGGTTGTCCCCACCGACATTAACCAATACACCATCCGTGTCGATCACCGTATCAACGATAAGAACCTGTTGTGGGGACGCTGGTTTGACAGCTATGAACACGATCTCGCGCCGTTTGGTCAAGGCTTCGTAGGCTTCGGTTCGCTGACTCACCGCAACAAGCACGAGGCTACCGCCAACTACACCCACATCTTCACGCCAAACTTAATTCTCGAGAACAGCCTGGCCTACAATCAGACCGATCAGTACTTGCAAATCACCGACCGGACGAATTTCCAATCCGTTGGGCTGCATCCCTTACCGGTCACCGAAACCGACGACGGCTTGTCGCAGATTGCGATCTCGAATTACATGACTCTCGGCAACGTTCAAGGCTGGGCGGACCACGTGAAAACCGCAACCGCGAGATCGGACCTGACCTATACCAATGGTCGCCATAACATGAAATTCGGCTACGAACTCAGGCCAGACCTTTATGACGATGCCAACAAGCTGAACAATCGCGGCGTCTTCAATTTCACCGGCACAGCCACCGGAGACGCTTATGCGGATTTCCTGATGGGCTACACGCGGACCAAGGTGTTCGGAGCCGGTCCCGGGCGGATCCTGAACCGCGACTTCGGAGCCGGCTTCTACGCCAGCGATCAATGGCGCGTCACGAACAGGCTGACCGTCACCATGGGCGTGCGTTACGAGCCCTTTTGGCAGCCCGTGGCCTACAACTTCGATCGCACCAACTGGTATCCGGATCTCTACACCGGCGTCGGCTCGGCAGCCAGCGCGGGCATTGTGCAGGCCAATCACAACGGCATTAACGGCAGCACGGTGCACAATGACATGAACAATTTCATGCCGAGGCTCGGTATCGCGTGGCGCGTTACCGACAAATGGGTAATTCGGGCCGGCGCAGGTTTGTATTTCGATCAGCGAACCGGACAGATTGCGCAGCAAGGCTTCCAGAATTCGCCGGGCTACACGTCCGTCAATATCGACTGTTCGGTGGCGGGAAGCGGCTGTTCGTTGAAGACGCCGGACAATTTTACATTCGTCGATCCGGGGTACAGCCCCACGGCGCTGGCGTACCCGACGAGTCCCACGCAAGCGATCAACTACGCCGCCATCGAGAGAAACACCAAAACAGATAACGCCTGGCAGTGGAACTACACAGTCCAACGGGCCCTCCCCGGAGACACCATTATTGAAGCGGCATACGTGGGAACCAAGGGCACTCACCTGATGGGAAATTACGTTGGAAATCCGTTCATTCCGATCGGTTTCAACCCCAACAATCCGCAGCCCAACACGCTGGTGCCCGAATACCCGGGCCTGGGTTTGAACCTCATCACGGGTCAGGGAGCAAGTTCGGATTATCATGCGCTGCAAGTCACGGCCAAGAAACGTGTCGCCTCGGGCATCTTGATGGCCGCCTTTACTCAATCCAAAACATTGAGCGACGGTGTGGATAGCTCAGCGCGTTTTTACACCACCATGGGACTCGCGCCCTGGTGGGACTGGCGGCGCGCCTGGGGTCCAACGGATTTCGATCGGCCTGAGCGGCTTTCCCTCACTTTTAGCCAGGATCTGCCGAAGCACTTTCACTCCGGCGTTCCCAAGTACCTTCTGAATAACTGGTCGATTAACGGCATGTTCGTGATTCAATCAGGAACTCCCTTGAGCGTAACGAACCAGACTAGCGGGCAAGGTCTTGGTGGCGCTGATTCCAGTCCAACGGCGTCGCTTTATTCCAACGTGGTCGCCGGAGCTAACCTGGTGAACCCCGGCTCCAATGATAAGAAGGTCAACAACTATATCAACAAAGCGGCTTTCTCCAAAGCGCCGACGGGGACGGTTGGCGACTCCGGCAGGAACATAGTTCGAGGGCCAGGACAAGGTAACCTCGATTTCTCGATCTTCCGAGGCTTTCCCATGAAGGAGCGCGCGAATCTCGAGTTCCGGACTGAGTTCTTTAACATCACGAATCATCCCAATTTCGGAAACCCGAATACCAGCATGGACTCGGCCAGCTTCGGCCAGATTAGTACAACGTTGACGAACGCACGAATCATTCAGTTCGCATTGAAAATGATGTTTTGATTTAGCAGGTCGGGAGGCGAGCGTGGAGCCGTTGCTGCACGCTCGCCTCCCGGTTCTTCCACCCGCAGATGTTACCCGTCCCAAATGCCGCATCGCCAAGCTTACTCAACCACTACCGACTCACTTAATTAGGTAACTGAAGCCTTAGCATTTTAGGGGAAGTTGAGTATAATGGCACTAATCTATTTTAGTGCCGATAAAACGGTGCGGCTCTTTAGATCTATTTGAACCGTGAGGAGCGATTCGCATGTCAACTGACAACCCCTCTCCTGGAGTACGAATTCTCTGTGTGGTCTTGGCCCTTTTCCTCTGCTCCGTATGTGCCTCCGCCCAGATTGTGAGGTCCCGCGCTGGGAGGGCGGTCAAAATCGATAACTTTGCCTACAATGGCCAGAGCTATCAAATTGTGGTGTTAAACGGACAGCCGGTGCAGGTCAAGCTGAACGATCAGATCCTGTTGATGATCAATAACGGAGTGGTCATCGGTTACCCTGGGTTGGATGCCAATTTGATCGAAGGCGCCAAGGGTGCACTGAAAGCATACGAGGCCGAGAAGGGAATCGTGCCGCCAGGTACGCCTCCGGGGACTCCGTCTTCAGCTCCCACGCCCACGGCCAGCCAGCCCGCTGCGCCGAATGCCGCCACCAGTCTCACGGTGGATGGGGTGGTCTCGCTGCTGGATGCAGGAATCTCCGCCGACCTGATCATTGCCAAAATCCAAAAGAGCGGCCAGACCTTTGACCTCAGCGCCGAGGATATGGTTCGACTGAAGAAGGCTGGGGCCAGCGATGCAGTGATGAAGGCCATGATGAGCGCCACGCCGGCTCCGGTAGCCGTTTCGGTCAGTCCCGCAGTGGGCCCGAATCCCGCTGTTGCGCCGCCGGCTGAGGCTGCTCCGAATCCGGTGGCCGAAAACCCGAACATGGGCAAGCTCAAAAAAGAAGGATTCATGGCGACCATTGGGCATGGCGTCTCGAATGCCGCGAATGGAAAATCCGTCATCGACCGGCTCAGCATGCGAAACATCTTGCCGCAATGGGACGCGAACCAGAAGCTGAGCAGCCAGTATCCTCACATTGCCATCACGGTGCTTTCTGCGCCGATGGGATGGACCGACGATTACCGGGTGGTTCTGCGGAAGAATAACAGGAACAAGCTGGTGCATTCTTGCTTCAAGCTGAAGGCGGTGGTCTGGCTGGATGCAGCCCGCTCCAAGCCGACGGATGAGTTCGAGTGGTGCATGGACGAGGACATGTTCATGAGCGAGCTTCAGCCGACTTACCTGTATAGCCTCGCTGCAACCAGGGCCGACCACGGCCAAACCACTGGCGTCAACCGTACCGATGGTCCTCAACCCCCGGACAAGCTGCTGCCCAACGATCGGGCAACGCTTGACATGGAGGCAAAGACCAATCCCCAGGGCGCAAGCAAAGACCTGAACCTGGATGCGAACAGTCTGTTTGCAATCATGTTTGCCAACGTGCGGAAGGATCTAGGTGAGACCCTGGGATCGGATGGAGATTACCGGGTTTGGATCACGACGATCAAGAAAGCCGCTGGTCCGTCCTTGTTCTGAGGGCCGCCCGCCTTGACGCAGTGACTCTCTCGACCGCTTCTCAATTGGCGAATTCGATTCCTCGATACCGAAATACAACTAACCGGGGTCCCGGCTCCGCGGCTATCCGTAAAGCGGCGAAAACTGCCCGACGGCCACCCTTGCGCTTCCCAGCCGCCTCCTCACCGGAAACCATTCTCCAACGGCCAGGAGCAGGCGAAAACGCCTGCTCCACAAAGAAAATCAACGGCTTGCAAGCCTTGTAGAGTAGGCCTTTGGCCTGCGTTGACTTCTGCCACAGGCTGCTCGTTTGGCTAGGATTCTTACCGCAGGTCGGGCAGGGAGTTCGTTTTTCCCGATAACTCCAAGGAGTGCAGTCGCCGCCTCACGCACAAAGATGCACAATTTCAAAACCGATGCCACTTGCCGCTACCCGGGTAACTAACGCAATCGACAGCCACTTACCAAGAATTGGCTTCCTTCCGCAAAAAGCGCCGCTCATCCCGAAAGCAAGGAGCGCCGTGGTTCAGTTGTTGCGATAGCTTGCCGCTTTAGCTTCCCATGGTCCGAACGAAACCTTCAGGCCGGGCTTTTCCGTGCGAATGAGGCGGCCCCTTTTTCGGTGACGCTTGTACCGCGAAGGTCCGCCTCTTTAAGGTTGGGCATGGAGACAAGAGTTTTGATTGACGAGTCGTCGATCTTGCTACAACCCTGAAATCTCACGCTCTGGAGCTTCGGTAACAGAACACGCATACGGTCGAGCCATTCCGGCAGCACGGCGGTTGCGGTGACTTCGGCGAACTTCGCTCCTTCGATGCCGACGTTCATCGCGTAACAACCAATGCTAAGTTCCCGCAGGTTGTGAAGGGAAAGCACGGCGTCGAGTCCGGCATTCGACATGACGATGGTCCAGACGTTCTTGTCCGTGCCCTGCCGACCGCTAAGATCCAGATAGGTCAACGCGGGCAGTTGACGCAGACCCTGCAGGCCGGCGTCTCCAAGTTCGTTACCGCCCATCGTGAGCTCCTTGAGATTTGTGAGCGTGGTCAACCGTTCGAGACCGACGTCGGTCATCAAGGTCGAACCGACGTCGAGCGATTCGAGGGATGTGATCCCGGCAATGTGCTCGAGCGCGGTGTCGGAAGACTTGGTGCCGTGCAGGTTGAGGTGCTTCAACTTCTTCCAATCCTTGATCGCGGCTACGCCCTGATCGGTCACGAACTCCGCGTAATAGAGGTTCAGATCGGTGACGTTACGCAGGCTCTTGAGTTCCGCCATACCCTCGTCGGTGATATGAGTCAACGATAGGTCGAGCGTGGTCACTTCCGGATACTCAACCAGCTTTCGAAGATCGGTATCGGTGACCCACGACTCCTCGCAGATTCACGCCGGTCACCACACCGTGGGCGTCCTTCGTAACGGAGCCGCCGAGAGACTCGACCCAGTCCGTTGCTGCGTGGAGGCAGCCCGCAAGACAAAGAAGAATTGTAATTGAACGCATCAGTTTTCCCCTAGAGCTCTTCGATTTGGCCAGCGCAGAGTCGCGATCGAAGATGATTTTACATGTAGGCAGGGCTGCCGCAATATCGTGCATACCCTTCTCGGTGACCAGCGTGTGATAGAGGTTCAACGACTTAAGTTTCTCCCATCGACTTTAGAGTTTCGATGCTTTTGTCGCTGACATCGGTTGAGTCGAGGCTGATGACCTGCAGTTGGGCCAGGGAATGGAGGGCCGCGAGTCCCGGATCGCTGACGGTTGTGTAATCCAGATCGATCCTTCGCAGGTTCTTCAGCGATGCAAGCGCCTCCAGTCCGGCGTTATTCGTGCGGGTCCGGAGCAATTCGATGCGCTCCAGCTTCTGCAGCGGTTTCAGCGCGAGCAGCCCTTCCGAGTTGAACCGGGTATGGTTGAGATAGAGTTCCCGGAGATTCGTCAGAGTGGCGATAGCCGCCAGGCCGGCATTGCTCAGGTCCGTGCTTGTCACGTCCAGCGATTCGAGATTGGTCGAGAGGGGCTAGGCTGCCGATTCCGGCATCCGTAATATCGGTGTAGCCGATGTTAAGAGCTACCAGGCTGCTGATGTGCGCGACGTCGGGGAGGTACTTGTCGGAGAGGCGTGTATTCGAGCAAGGTCGAGGTCGCGAAGTTCGCCGAGACCAGACAAATGCGCGACCCCCGGTCCTTCCATCAGCGTTCCGGAAAGACGCAGCGATTGCAGATGAGGCAGCGCGCTAAGCTTCTCGAGTCCCGCGTCGGATACGGTGGTATTGCTGAAGTTCAGTTCTTTGAGGCCGTTGAGAGAGGCCAGAGCCGAAATCCCGAGATCGCCAACCTGCGGTAACCTGTAACTCCAGCTTTTCAAGATGATGCAAGCCTGCCAGACTAGCGACTTGCGCGTCGCTGATCCGGGTTGCCGAGAGATTCACGGCCGTCACATGTCCGTCCGTCGATTCGTCGTGCCGCCCAATGACTTTGATCCACGCCGCGATTGCTTCCTCGGAATCCGAGGACGGCCGCTCCGCCGCGTGAACCCTGGTGGGCGGTGCGGAACTCCCCACGAACCGAATCTTCGTGCCCGGCAGCACGGCCCGCAGGGATTCGACTCCGTTCGAGGTGACGCGGCTGTAGCGCAGATCGAGATCGGCCAACCCTTTCAGGTTCTGCAATTTCGCCAGCCCCGTATTCGTCACTTTAGTCCGATACAGGTTCAGAACTTCGAGATGTTCCATTCCCGCGATCACATCCATCGCGGCATCGGTGGCTTGCGCGCCGAGCAAACTGAGGCGGCGCATCGCTTTCAGGTTGCGCAGGTACTCGATTCCTTTATCGGTGATGCGAACGCCGGAGAGATCAAGTTCTTCGAGATTTGTAAGGCCGGCGATCGACTTCAAACCCTCGTCGGTAACCAGCGCATCGCGAAGCAGAAGGCGCCGCAAATGCGTGAGATGCGCCAGACCTTCCATACCTTTATTCGTGAAAGGATTTTAGCTGAGGTCCAGGTTTTCGAGTTGGGGAAACTGCGAAAGGTCCGCACTGGCGAGTCGAGCACTGCGCGCAACGCAGATCCTTGCAGCTTCGTCCAGCCGGCAAGCTGTTGAATCTCGTTGTCGCCGATGTCGATGCGCGCGTTGAAGTGCCAGCCGAAGGCGAGCCGCTCAACGCCGGTGAGCGTCGCCAGAGTCTTGAACGCGGCCGTGGCGTCTTCGCGGCCGCCGCCTGGATTCCAAATCGGCCCGGGAAGATAAAGGTCGCGGAGATCCTTCAGCCCCTGCCAGCTTCACGAGCTCCTGCGGGCGCATTACCGCCGGAGTGAGATCGATTCCAGTGATATGGATATCCTCGGTAAGCTGCGACACGATTGTCGATGGGCTGGGCGCGTCCCGCAACCGTAACGTGGCCTTCCCAACGCAAGACCCATTCGGCAATGTCGCGGTCCGACGCAGCCGTCGCGAGGTGAACAAAAAAGTAAAAATGCAGTGGTGATTCGAAGCACTTGTGGTATTATATCAGGGTGAGGTTTGTTTGCGTAAGCCTCTCAATTGTCTTTCTTTATGTTTGCCGATCGTTCTTGCCGGGCGCAAACGGGCTCCTTCGAGAGCGGGCTCTACCCGGTGCTCGAAAAGGCGGGCTGCCGGAACTGTCACAATCCGTGATGGAGTAGCCTCCGCCACGCGTCTGCATTTTCCCGACGCGGACGCCCCTGCAGCGCAGATTGAAGCGTTCGGAAAATCGCTGGTCGTTCTTGTGGACCGCGACCATCCCGACCAGTCCCTCCTGCTGCGCAAACCCACCAATCGCATCTCGCATGCAGGCGGTGAAGCGAATTCAAGCCGGGCAGTCCGCGAAGAGGCCAAACTGCTGGCTGGATCGCGACACTCACCAAGCTTTCCGGCGACGACCTGACCGCAGCCCTGCACTATCGGAGAGCAGGAGGACCACGGCACGTCAGCAGCCAATAACGAACCCGAGCTACGCCGGCTAACGCACAGCCAGTACAACCACACCGTTCGCGATCTGCTGGGCGATCAGAGCGGGCCGGCCAATCAATTCCCGCCGGAAGATTTCATCAACGGCTTCAAGAATCAGACGCAAGGCCAGAACCTTTCGCCGATCCTGATCGAATGCCTACAGCGACGCGGCGGAACGGCTCGCCCGCGCGGCGTTTCACGGCGGCGATACGCATCATCTGATTCCCTGCAAGCCTTCCGTTCCCTGCCGGGCGCAGTTCGTGCGCGAGTTTGGGAAGAAGGCGTTCCGTCGTCCGCTCACCGTCACCGAACAGAAACGCTATGAAGAAGCTGATGGCGGCCGACCCGACTTTCATGAAGGGCGCCCAGTTGGTGGTGGAGGCGATGCTGCAATCGCCGAACTTCCTATTCTGGATGTACTCGACGCCAGATCCGAAGCTGAAGCCGTACGCCACCGCCAGCCGCCTATCCTATACTCTGTGGGATACGATGCCGAACGCGGAGTTGATCGCCTCAGCCGAGAAGGGCGAACTGGCAACCAAAGACAATATAGAGAAGGTTGCGCGGCGCATGCTGGATCAGCCTCGGGCACATGAAGCGCTCGACGAATTCACCAGCCAGTGGCTACGCTTCGATCGTCTGTTGACGGCCAGCAAGGACCGCCGGAAGTTTCCTCTTTATACGCGGGAAACCGCGCTGGCGATGACCGAAGAAGCGCGGGCGTTTGTTTCCGATCTCGTCTGGAACGGACGCAACTTCATGACCGCCTTCACGGCGGATTACGGCTATGTGGGTCCGGAACTGGCAGGTATCTACGGCGTGCCGGCGCCTGCCAAAGAGATTGAGCGCATGCCGTTTCCGAAAGGATCGGAGCGGGCAGGGCTGCTCGGTCAGGGATTGTTCCTGGCGTTGACGGCCAAGCCCGACGAGACCTCGCCGACCGCGCGCGGCCTGTTCGTGCGCGAGCAGTTCCTGTGCCAGCATGTTCCCGATCCGCCGCCCGGCGTGAATACGAATCTGCCGGCAGTGACCGCAGGATAATCCTCAGACCAATCGCGAACGCATGAGCGCTCATGCCACCAATCGCGACGTGCGCGGGATGCCACAAACTGGTGGATCCGATCGGGTTCGGTTTCGAGAAATTCGATGCAGTCGGGCGCCCGCCGGGAAAATTTGGTGCTCGAATTCCGCGCAGCCGCGTAGCATAAGGGACGAAGAAGAGAACTAAGAGGTTGTCAAGACTGTCAGCCTGGTCCTGAACACAATGGAAATATCGCCGGTATTGCCGGATTCGCAATTCTACCTCACCTGCCGATATGGGCGCGATCCTGGCGAAGAGTCCGCAGTGCCAGGAGTGCGTGGTGAAGCAGTATTTCCGCTACTCGGCCGGGCGCCCCGAAGGACCGGCGGACCTCCCTCAGATCCGGCAGGCGCTCGAGCGCTTTCAGGCCTCGCAATTTCAATTCAAAGAACTCATGCTGGCAATAACGGCAATGGAAGGAATCATCGAATGTCGCAAGTGATCACAAATCGCATTAGAACTTCACGTCGCGCCCTGCTGAAAGGCATGACTCTTGCGGGAGCGCGTATCACGGTTGGTTTGCCGCCTCTGGTGTCGATGTTCAACTCCATCGGGAACGGCCTATGCCGCGGAAGTCGTGCCGAAGCCGATCGAGACGCGCTTCGTTCTGTGGTTCAACGGGAACGGGATTCCGGAGCGCTACTGGATTCCGACCGAGGAAGGCTCCGATTACGAGATCACGCCGTGCCTGGCGCCGCTCGCGCCCTGGCGCAAAGACGTTCACGTGCTGAGCGGCCTGGACAATGCCGCCGCCAACGGCAAAGGCAACGGCCACACCAATTCGATGAGCAGCCTGATGACCGGTACTTACTTTACCGGGCGCGGGCCGAGCGGACCGTCCATCGATCAGGTAATTGCCAATAAGATCGGCGGCGATTCGCGTTTCCGTTCGCTGCAGATCGGCGTGGCGCAGGAATCATTCGGCGAAAGCATGCAGCGCAATATGAGCTGGTCAGGCTATGAGCGGGCGCTGCCGCCTGAGATGATTCCGCACCGGCTGTTCGACCGGCTTGTTCGGCGCGCAGGAAGAAGGCTGGGTCAATCGGAAGCGCAGCATTCTCGACACGGTTCGGGAAGACGCCGCGGAATTGAAGAAACGAGTGCCCACGTGACGATCAGACGCGGCTCGATGAGCACCTCTCCGGCATTCGCGATCTGGAGCGGGCCATCGCAGGTGCTGCCGCCGGAGTACCGGCGCATCGACCCGCCCGATTTTGACGGCGACATGAAAGATTGGCCTCGCATTGCGAAACTGCAAAGCGATCTGCTGGTGCAGGCGCTGGCGACACGGCAGACGCGAGTGGCGTCGTACATGCTGACGAAGTGCCAAAGTATCTCGCGGTTCCCGTGGCTGGGCTACACGGCCGCGCGGCATCACGATTACACGCATGCGGAAGGAAAAACTGCCGGCGCGGACGGCGTGGAAGGGCAGCGCGTGTTGCGCGACATCTGCCGGTGGCACGTTGAGGAGTTCGCGTATCTGGTCTCCAAGCTGGAATCCGTACCGGAAGGCGATGGCACGCTGTTCGATCACACCACCCTCGTCTTCGTTCACGAACACGCAGAAGCGAATCCGCATAAAAATAATGGGCTGGCCATGATCGTGGCCGGTGGCAGTCCGAAGCTTTCGCGGGGTTCTTATACGAAAGTGCAGGGGACGATTGGTGACGCGTATGTCACGGTGGCCGATGAGATCGTGGGCGCTGGAATCGGTAAGTTCCCAACGGGTACGAAGAAGATTGGGGCGATTCTGGCTTAAGCGGCTATTGGCGCCTTGGGGAGCCGAGCTTCCGGAGGGTCCACGACGACCCAAGGCGCTCTAATTTCGATGTACTTGCGGAGGCGCTCGCGTCTTCGGACGGCTGTTTTAGCGGGCAGCGGCCGCTACGCCGGACTTAGGGAAGATGGATTTCAGGATCATTCCATGAACGCCCTTCTTTCCATCCACTAACTGCGTGATGTGAAAGTCTGCGGCGACGCTGGAAAGCATGTAGGCATCGTCCTTGGTGAGTCCTTTCTCCTTGACTAGAAAGTCAATCATTTCCCGCACGGCAATCTTGGTCGCGACGACCAACTCCTCGTCCATGCCCATCACGATGTAGTGAGTCGGCGTTTCGCCGCGCGGCCATGTCAGATGCATGTCCTTTCGGACGACGAACTGAAACGTCCCAATCAAAGAGGTTTCCATGGCTTGGATGTCGACCTCGCCGTCACCTTGGCCGGCATGCGCGTCGCCGACCTCGAAAAGAGCGCCTTTGACGTGAACAGGCAGATAGAGCGTCGTGCCCGCCACAAACTCCTTATTGTCCATATTTCCACCGTGGATCCATGGCGGCGCACTATTGTATCTGCCGGCGCTTTCCGGCGGAGCAACGCCCATGCTGCCGAAGAACGGCTTCAAAGGAATTTCGATTCCGTTTCCGAAAATACCCACCATTCGCTTGGCGTCCAGCCGAATGACCTTGGACCGCGAATAGGGGAAATCTTCTTCAAGGAACCCAGCCGTCGAGCGGAAGGCGTTCATGGCGTAAGGCACGCCCAGATCGATCTTCTGAATTCGCACCTCGAGGACGTCGCCGGGTTCGGCGCCGTCAATATAGATTGGTCCGGTAAGGACGTGACCGCCCGGACCGCGGTCTTTCACATTCTTGGTGATGGCTTCGAACTCGGGAGGGATCTGATCCGCCGGCACGCCGGCGGCGATGGCTCTCGATCCGCCTCCGCTGGCAGTCTGGACCTTCACCGTGTCGCCGGAATGAATCTTCAACACCGGCTTTGCCTGGGACCAGTAATATCCCACGACCACCGTTTCCGGCGTGGCCTTCAGATCGTAACTTGCGGCATGCGCGGCGAATGGTGCGCAAGCCGCCGCCAGGGTAGTGGCAGCCAATTTCGCAGATCGGGAAAACATCAGAATTCAATCCTTCCGGCAAACTGCAACATCCTTGCCGCATACGCCAAGTCGGTATTCTGCGTGGGCGCCCCGTAGGAGGAGAGGTTGACCACCGTCTGATACCCGCCGAAATTCGAATGGTTGAACAGGTTGAACGCCTCCACCATCGGAATGAAGCGGATGCGTTCTTTCAAAGTAAAGCTTTTCGAAAGCCGTACGTCGACGCGCTCGATGGGATTCCCTACCAGCGAATCCCGTTTCACCAGATCGTAAGCTACTCCGCCCAGCGTCATGCTCGTAATATTCGACGGCGAACCGTAGTATGGCGAGCTGGCGGTGAAGAGACGGTCGGTCACTCCCGATAATCCGAACGGATTCTGATTGGCCGTCACACCAAAATTCTGTCCGGAGCCAAAGTGGAAAGATCCGCTTAAGGAGATTCCCCACTTCCATTGATAGGCGCCGGCGACCGTCAGCGTGCTGGTTTGATTGTCGGGAGAGACCGCCCACTCGGCGGCCAGGTTGTCCTGGTTGTTTGGGTAATAGAACGCCCCTGTGGTGGAATCTTTCAGCCGAGCCAGCGTATAAGCTCCGGTCACGGAGAAGCTCTGCGAGAAGCGATGCTGTACCTGCATCTGGAAGGCGTCATCGATCGACCCCGCGGCTGCGGGCGTGGTGAAATTCAGGATGCCGACGAAGTTCGGATTCGGGCGGCCCAGGGCTGGATTGACCGGATATCCCGTGGCCGGGTTGACGTATAGATTCGCGTCAGTCCTTTCCCAGTCATGATAGATGCGATAGTGGACGTAATCGGCGGTGAGTGTCCAGGTCTTGCTAAGCTGACGCTCCACGCCGACGCTCATCTGCAGCGAGTAAGGCGTTTTCACGTTGGGAGCGAGCGGCTGGATGGTTTGGGCGCTGATCGGAACCGCGCCGGACAAGAATTGCGAACCTGTGATGCCCCCGAATGGATTGGCCAGATTGATAGGGCTGGTCGCGGTTGCCTGAATGGCCGGCGAGATTGTCGTTTGGCCATTGAAAAGCGTGTCGTCGTAGGTCTGGTTGGCCTGGATGTCGGCGTAGAAGATGCCCGCGCCGCCGCGGACGACGGTCTTCCGCGTGCCATTGACGTCCCAGGCAAAACCTACACGTGGTTGAAACAGGAGATTCTGATTGTAATGGGGCGTTTGAATCCCGCTCTTCAAATAGAGATTCGGATTAAAGATGCCAAGGTCGTTGTCATATCGTAATCCCAGGTTGAGCGTCAGTTTGGGACTGAGTTTCCAGTCATCCTGAAACCAACCGGCGACCGCGTTTGTCGGGATGGCGAAGTTGAAGTTACCGAAGCCCTGTGTGTAACTGGTCGCATACTGACTCAACGCGGCGACGTTCCAGGTGGACGGATCGTTCCAAACCGGGAAAATGGAAGCCAGGTTGAGCGAACTTACACCAGAGGAGAATCCTAAGACGGTACCGCGGACATTTTGTCCGAAGTTACCGGCAAAGACGGTGTGCAGATAGTCCACTCCGATCTTAAAACTGTGACCGCCCTTCAGCCAGAAGGCATCATCGCGATACTGCTCGACGTCTTCTCCGATGTGCTGCGGATAATTGTAGGGGCTGCCCACCGTGATCGTCGGCAAACGGTATTCCGGTGTCAGAATGAGCGGCGTGTTTTCGTAGTCGAAGTGATTGTAGCCCAGTTTGACTTCATTCACCAGAGCCGGCGAAATCGTCCAGGTCCATGTCAAAAGCGCTGCGTAGCTGGTTCGGGTTGAGTTGGTTGCCCGCGTGGGTGAGGCGCTTCCCGTCACATTGTTGAACGGCTCGAGCCAGGTGTAACCCGATCCCCTCGCGGAGAGACGATGTGCGTTGTTGACTTGCCAGTCGGTGTGGAGGAGATAGCTGTTGGTGCGAAGTTCGTTATTGAAACTGTAAGTCAGACCGCCGAATCCCGTCGGTGTGTCGAAGATGGTGTTGGGTTGCCTCTCACCTTCGTATGCGAAAAAGAAGAACACTTTATCTTTGAGAATGGGGCCGCCGAAAGTTCCGCCGAACTGTTGGTCCGAAAACGGCAATAGCTTGTGAGCAACCGGATCGTCCGCATTGAAGACGCTATTGCGAAAATAGCCGTACAGCGTGCCGTGAAATTTGTTGGTGCCCGACTTGGTCTGAACGTTGATCTGAATTCTGGAAGATCTGCCGAGCGTCGCGTCGAACCGGTTGGTAATGATCTGGAACTGATCGATGGCGTCCTGGCTGTATTGGGGTTCGCCAAAGCTGTCTCCGGCCGTGTTCTGCGTCATCTGCTGGCCGTCGACGTTGATCTGCAGTTTCCCGCCGTCGGTCGCGCCGAGCGGAGAGTTGACGACGTCGTTGCTGGTAATTCCCGGCACCAACATCGCCAGTTGGAGATAATTACGGCCATTCAGCGGAATCTTGCTCACCTCAGTAGGGCTGACGTCTCCGGCCACGGTCGAACTGGTTGTATCCACGCCCTCGGCAGCGGCTTCGACAGCCACGGAACTGGCTGCGGTCGCCAACTGCAGCGAGGCATCCACGGTCAAAATCTGCCCGACCGGCAGCATGACAGTGCGTTCCGCCGGAGCAAATCCGGGAGCTTCAAACCGCAGCACGTATTGCGCCGCCCTGAGCGCCGGAAATTGGTAAATGCCGCGCGCATTCGTCGTCGTAGCAAACTTTGAGCCATCGTCACCCGTGGCTTTGACGACCCCTTCCGCGATGGTCGCGTTGGATGGATCGGTCACGCGACCGCTGATTCCGGTCTGCTGGGCCGCGAGTTGGGCACACGTAAGGATCGCCAAGCCGAACGCCTCGAAGCATATTCTGGTCTTCTTCAAGTCGGTAATCTCCTGAGCTGAATGGCGCCAACGTGGCGAAAAAAAGGACCTGTAGGAAAGCGAGAGACGGGGCTTTGAGATATCATCGAGCCTTGCATCGATGAATGTCAAGTCGCACGGATGGGCGGTCACCAGGGTCTTGGCCGAGGAGCAAATCGGATCAGAAGAGTTATCTTCTATCCTTTAAGGAAGGCATATGTCGACGCGAATTTCGATGGTAGCCGGTACAAAAAACCCTGTTTGCAAGAGAACCGAAAATGGCTAATACGTTTGGCTCCGATATTTTGATTCAAGCGCAAGATCCCAAGGACGCAGCCGAATTTTATGTGCGGCAACTCGGATTCGCGATCACCGGGGAGACGCCGGATCTCATCGGCCTGAGCGGCCGGCACGTTAACCTTTACATAGAGCGCGGTCCGGCGCTTGGACCCGTACTCGAAGTTACGGTCGACAGTGTCGACGAAGCCAGGATGCGGCTGATCCAAAGTGGCTGCACGATCATCAAAGACGAGCCGGATTTTCCGCGATGCTACGTCCAGGATCCGTTTGGTCTGATTTACAATCTGACGTGTTTACAATCTGACGAGCAGATGAACCGGGATCGCTGAGATTACGACCTCAGGGTGCGGCCGCTTCGAAGACCGCAAAACGGCGTTCCAATTCCCACTCCTCGGCGGCCTTCTCATTCACCCGGAGCAGAGCGGCGCACGCAGCGGCAGGTGCACCGGTCTCGCGAACCGGTGCAGCACACGCCGGCTTACGATGGGCAAAATCATCCGGCGCCATCCACAGGTTCTCGCCATAGAGGAAGGCATGCTCGAGCGAGGTTCGCGCCATCCGCTTCAAATCGATGTAGCTGAGATTCTGTTCCAGGGCGCCCTTCACAAATTCATGCGTGATGTCGATGCGCGACACGCCTTCATCGTCGGTAGAGAGCGACACCGGGACCTGCGCCGCGCGATAGCTGGAGAGCGGATGGCCGGCGCCTTTCACGCCAAGAATGACATCGTTCGAAGTGAGGTTGATCTCGACCATAATGTGTTTGGCTGCCATCTCTTTCAAGAGCTGGGATGCATTATCCTCGGAAAGCACGTCGACGCCATGGCCGATGCGCTCGGCGTGAGCCACTTCGACCGCTTCCCGGATGTGAAATCGCAAGCCGTCAGGAGGGACCATCTCCGGCGCCAGTTCTCCGGCGTGAAGCGTGAGGTGCACCTTTGGATAGACCGAGTGCAGATAGCCAAGTATCTGCATATGCAAGTGGTAATCCCGCATCGCCACCTCGTTATCCTCGGGCGCCAAGATATTCACGCCGACGAAGCGCGGGTCGGCGGCGGCGAGCTCGAAGGCGATCAAAGCGGAGACGAAAACACGCGCAGGTGGAGCGCTACGCACGATCGCGGATAGATAGTGGATCCTGACGCGGCAGGGCGAAGTCGGCAAAGTATTTTCAGCGCACGCTTCAATTCTCCGCTGTTCCGACTCGATATCGTCCATCGTCTTGCGTAGCGATGGAATGTGATCGCGCAGACCGCCCACCAGCAATTCATTTCGAAGTCCGGCGAGTTCCGCACGAGAGATAGACGTCCTCGCGTCTTCCGGCCAAATGAGGTTTCCGCCGGTTTCGGCAGCCAGTCTTTGTCCGAGCGAAGCCATAATCTCGAGATACTGCTCATTCTGATTTGCGGCGCGCGTGGCAACTTCGTCGAGGCATTGTGGCAAGGCATTTTTGGTTATAAGGCCGAAGCGGCCAAAGGTAGCGAAGAAGTGGTCATGCCCGTCAAATCTGGCGCGGGGCACGAAATTGCGCATCGAAGCCGAGTCAATGAACTCGTCATAGAGCTTTTGGTTCTTGACCGCTTCGCTGGCTAAAAGGTTGCCCGGTCCACAGGAATGCTGAGCGGCACTTGCCGGCGGGACAATTCGCATTGCGACCGGATCGATGCAGAGCCCCAGCATGACGGCCTCGGCAAGGAAAGTCTCTGCGTAGACGGCGCCGTCGATATGAACATGCAGATCACCGCCTTTCGGCATGTTCTTCAGATATGCGTAGAGCTCCGCTGTGCCGCGCTCCTTAGCCGCATTGAAGGCTCTTGAAGCGCGGAGCTCGCCGGGCATCAGGCGGGTATTTGCCGGACCGGGGGTTTGGCCGAGGCACATGAGCGCGGCATAGGTTAATGCCAGTGCACCGGAAAATGCGAAAGACAAATCCATCCAGTTGCAGCCACTGCGTGATTTCACTACAGCCGGACGAATACCCATCTTATGCGTAATAACGGGCCGGAGTAACCTTTGGACGCGGTTCACCAACTGCTGTCATCTGTTCGATCAGGCGGCCTTGCAGTTCATTGGCGATGTTTCGAAAGTCGGGCCGGCCAACCAGGTTTACATGCTCATCGGGATCGTTATCCAGGTCATAAAGGAAACGTTCGGCGTATTCTGCTGCGTGTACCTCGTTTCGCTTGCTGTCCGGGTTGTAAATACAATATTTCCAGCGATCGGTGCGGATCGCGCGTTGCAACGCTTCTTCGCGCATCTGAACCATGACGTCACTGCGCCAGTTCTTCTGTTTGCCTTGCGCCAGAGCGAGCAGGCTGCGGCCGTGCATGGCCTCAGGAGTGTCGACGCCGATGGCATCCAAGAGCGTGGGCGCGAGGTCCACCAGACTGACCAATTCGTCGACCACGCGTCCGGATTCAAATCCCGGTCCGTGGAAGATGAGAGGGACGTGAATCGACGACTCGTGGCAACTCCGCTTGTACTCGGTGTTGCGAGTCTTGAAGTGGCAGCCATGATCGGAGGCGAAGACGACAATGGTATTCTCATCCACCTTCTGGTTGGCCAGCTCCTGCATGAGGCGCGCGAAGCACTCATCGATGCGCGCAATGATGCCGTAGTAGTCGGGCAGTTGCGACTTCCAATCGCCGGGAAATGGAGCGAGGTCGGGGGGAATTTTGAACGTGTTCCGATAACGGTCGGCATAACCTACGGGAGCGACAAAACGCTTTTCGTCGTTTTGGTGATGGGGCTCGAGATAGGATAGGAACAAAAAGAACGGCTGGTCCTTTTTTTGTTTAACGAAGTCGACTGCCAGATCCGTCAGAAAATCGACGCGGTATTTTTTGAAGTCGAGCGGCTGGTTGTTGGCATCGAAGACGCGGCCTTCGAAGGGGTGCGAAGTGAGTTCGATTGCATCCGCGGCCGTCCACCACTCGTCATAGCCGCCGCGGCGTTCCACGGGCACGGGCTTCGCCGCGGTACCTCCGAGATGCCATTTACCGATATATCCGGTTTGGTAGCCGCGCTGTTTGAAGAAGTGGGCCAGGGTCTGCTCGTTATCCTTGAGCGTCAGTCCATTATGGATAACACCCGTGGCACTGGGGTATTTGCCGGTTTGCATCGTGCTTCGCGATGGAGCGCAGACCGGTTGCGCGCAGAAGGCGCGGTCGAAGCGCACGCCGCGCCGGGCGAACCGGTCGAGATTGGGAGTCAACTCCATGGGCGAACCGTTCACGCCAAGGCTATCCCAACGCTGTTGGTCAGTGAAAAATACGATTACATTCGGTTTACCGGCGGGTCGCGTGGCGGAGTCCGAGGCTGCCGCAGCAGCTAATCCAGCCGCTCCTGCCGAATTGCCGAGGAACTCCCGACGATTTAGAAAATGTGAGGGCATGAGAATCTCACTCTCAGGATACGACGTTGAAGGCCTGGATGCTCACCCGCAAATTCGAGGTTTGATCACGGATGAGCCCACTTCACGTTGACTCCGGTTCCAACATCGTCCTCCGCGAGCTGTTATTGTATGACCTTGCATATGAAGTGTATACAGCAATTGGCCTGAGAGAAACGAATGGCGCGCGGGCAAAGATACCGGTGGTGGGTGGTTGGCATGCTATGGCTGGTTTGCTTTTTTAATTATGCGGACCGGCAGGCTATCTTTTCCGTCTTTCCCCTGCTCAAAGCCGAACTGGGTCTGAGTGACATGCAACTGGGCGTGGCCGGCTCTTCCTTCATGTGGGTGTATGCGGCAGCCGGTCCTTTCGCGGGTTGGATCGGCGACCGATTTTCGCGCAAGGGGCTCATCCTGGGAGCGCTGATCTTCTGGTCAGCGGTGACCGGCGCGACAGCCCTGTCACACGAGTACTGGCAATTGATTCTTTTCCGGGCTCTGGGAGGTTTGGGAGAAGCGTTTTATTTTCCAGCCGCAATGTCCTTGATCGGCGATTATCACGGCAAGGATACGCGTTCTCGCGCGATGTCGATGCATCAGTCCGGGGTTTACGCGGGCAGCATTGCAGGCGGGGCGCTTTCGGGACTGTTCGGGCAATATTGGGGATGGCGATCCAGCTTTATTTTTTTCGGCGGCTCCGGCGCGCTTTTAGGCTTGTTGTTGTTGGGCTTCTTGCGCGAACCGGTTCGCGGCGATTCGGAGCGAACCCAGGATCACGCTGAAGTCGAGGTGTCCGGAGGGTGGGAGATCCGCCGCGGGCTGAGAGAGATCTTCGCAAACCCCATGGTCGCGACACTCATAGCGGTTTTCATCGGTGCGAATTTTGTGGCTATGATTTTTTTGTCGTGGCTGCCATCCTTCCTTTATCGAAAGTTCGGCATGAGCCTTTCCATGGCGAGTCTGAACGCTACAGTCTATCTACAAATCGCATCGGTACTGGGCGTGATTACGGGAGGCGTGCTGGCGGATAAAATTGCGCAGCGGGTGCGCGGGGGACGCATGTTGACACAGGCGCTGGGATTAGCTTGCGGCGTACCTTTTCTTTTCTTGACCGGATGGACCACCTCAGTACCCCTGTTGGTGGCGGCAATGGTGGGCTTCGGTTATTTCAAGGGACTCTACGACGCCAATCTTTTTGCATCGCTCTATGACGTTGTCCAGGTGGAGCGGCGGGCCGCGGCGGCAGGAATTCTGAATTCGCTCGGGTGGCTCGGCGGCGGGTTTGCGCCGGTGGCGATCGCCGCCGCCTCCGCGCGCTATGGGATGAGCGCCTGCATCAGCGCCACGGCCGGTATTTATCTAAGCATTGCGTGTCTGATGGTTTTCGGAGTGAGCCGCATGCGCCGCTGTGGACGCTCTGAATACATGAGTGTACAGTCATCGTCGTGACGGCACGATGCGTTACTTACGCGCACGTGGGCGTTGACGTTGGTACTGTTACCAAAAATAACCCCACTGTAAAGAACAGTTAAAGGTCTTGACGCCGCGTACCCGCACTTGTCAGGGGCCGCGTTGAGTGAGATATGAGTAAGCGGTTAACTGGTTCTTTGTTACTTGGCGGCCTGTCGGTTTATGCGTTTGGCGCCAGCATGGAGCCTGGACAGCGACGCCAAGCTCTTGCTCTGGCCAGTTTCAGCGATGCCGTCGAGGAGCTCGCGAGTCATTCGAGCGCCGCAGTGGTTCAGATTTCAGTGCGTGGACGGCGGCGGGTCGACGAAGACTCGCCACGCCGGGCAGGCTATGTGACCGAGAGTCAAACGAAAGGGTCCGGGGTTATTGTAGCCGCAGACGGCTATATCGTGACCAATGCGCATGTAATCGAGGGGGCCCGCAGCATTGATATCAGCCTTGCGGGTAAAGCGGAGGCGAACCTGTCCGAGGAGCACCAACACTATGCCGCAAGTGTAGTGGGCATCGACCAGGACACCGATCTCGCTTTGCTCAAAATTCCAGCTAGAGATCTGCCGGCCCTGACTTTTGCCAATTCCGATGCGGTCAAACAAGGACAAATTGTCGTGGCGCTCGGCAGTCCAATGGGCCTCGAAAACTCGCTCACGGTCGGGTTCGTGAGCGCGGCAACCCGTTATTTGCGGGCCGACAGTCCGATGTTCTATATCCAAACCGATGCCTCGATCAATCCTGGCAATAGCGGCGGTCCGCTGCTCGACATTGACGGCAGGATAGTTGGGATCAACACGATGATTCTGTCGCAGTCGGGCGGCAGCGAGGGGATCGGCCTTGCCATTCCGAGCAACACGGTCCGGGTTGTGTACGAAGGACTGCGGAAAAACGGCGAAATCAGGCGCGGATCGATTGGAGTCATTTCGCAAGATATCTCTCCAGTCATGGCATCAGCGCTCGGACTAGAACGTCAGAGCGGCGTGATTCTGTCGGATATTCTGCCCCATAGCTCAGCCGAGGCTGCTGGACTGGAACCCGGAGACATTGTCCTGGGGGTGAACGGCCATGCGCTGAGAGAAGCTCGTCAAGTAATGGCGATGGTTTTTGCGTGCCAGGCGGGCGATCAGGTAACGCTGGACATCGTGCGCGGTAAGGAGCGGTTACAGAAGACGGTCGCCATCCTCGATCGGGCGGAGACGCCGAAAGGACTGGCTGACCTTGCGGCGCGGAGCGGCACCTTGATTCGTCAGTTGGGGGTGCTTGCTCTCACGATCGATTCGCAGGTAATGGTTGTGCTTCCCGAGCTACGCAGGCTGAAGGGCATCGCGGTGGGCGCTATTCCGACTGAGTACTCGGCGGCGAATCCCGGACTACAGGCGGGAGACGTCATTTACGAAGTGAATGGACAGCGGGTCGAATCGGTAACTCAGCTGAATAGTCTGTTGTCGCAAAAGAAGCCGGGCGACGCGATTGCATTGTTAGTGGAACGCGATGGCACGCTGAGTTTTGTGCCTTTCGAACGCGAGGACTAACTGGCCTTGGTCACGGCGCTCGAGAGGGTTGTGCTGGCTGCAGTCCAGATGGGGCTTACCGAACTTCCCGCTCCTCGCATCAGACCGGCGGCGCCGAGCGACACGCAGGCAAGCATTAAAGTGTATTCGATGAGATCCTGGCCTTCTTCATTTTCCAAAAGGTGATAGAACGTTTGTTTCATGTGGGTTGTCCTGGAGTAGTCGATCACTGATTCCAGGGTAGAGCAGGCCGGAACGGGTAAACAGTTACCCAATAGAATACTGCACGGAAATTGAAATAGAACCTTCCCATGAGTACCAGGACTATGTAGGCACTCATCTTGGGGGCGGAAGCGTAGAGGAAGGCGCGGGCTTCCTATCGATGGTATCGATCTCCATCATCTCTACTCGCGTTCCGTCCGGGTCGAACAAACCGACCTGTCGCTTATTATCCACCCCAAGGTTGATCTTCAGCTCTCTGGCATAACCTCTTCGCGCCGGGCGGGCCTCCAGCGTTGCTACAGCGGCTTGGATATCAGGCACCACAAGGCAGATGTGATGTGGGCCTCCGCGCTTTTCCGGTGGAGGAAGCTCCTTGTAGAGCATGAATTCCACATGGTTTTCGCCATCCGGCACGCGCATGTTGACCCAGTTCAACGTGGTGCTTTGGAGGGCGTTCCCGCGCCATGTTTCGCGAAATCCCAAAATTCCACCGTAGAATCGCGTGGCGGCGTCCAGATTGCCAACCAGTATTCCGGCGTGCATCATCCGGTCTGAAATGCGCGTTGCTGGCATATGTTTACCGGTGTCTCGCCCGGTCCAGCTATCGGGCAGGTATTGCACGATCTCTACGGTGTGGCCGTCCGGATCGACTACCGAGATCTTCTTATTACCGATGCGGTTCGTGGTTACCTGATCCGGCGTCTTAACGCCTCGCGATGCGAGATACCGACGCATGCGTTCTACATCGTCGGTATAGAGCCCCAAATGGTTCAACTGACCTTCGCCCTTGCCCGGTTGATTGAGCAGTTCCAGATATTGGTGGTCGTTAATTTTGACAAACGCCATCTGCACCGTGCCATCGGCTTTGGGTAATGTGAACGCTTCCTCGTACCCGAGAAAGTCCTCGTAGAAAGAGCGCGCTTTTGCTAAATCGCTAACGAAGATGGAGTAGTGAGCCACGCCGAGAAGCTTCGGCCGTGCCGCGGGTTCCTGCGCCGCCAGGGAGAGACACAGTATTAGCGAGAGAAAATAGCTCATCCGTTTCAGATTACTCCTACCCGGCGACCGTCCCGCGTTGCCGAAGTTGTTACGGATACCAGGTCCCTGTATGATCATGATACGTTCCAAGACTCATGCAACAACGCACTGCCCTGGTTTTACTACATCTGTCTTTCGTTTTCCCGACGTTTGGCGCTCCTCAGACCGGGGAACCCGCGTTGGAACGAAGTTTCGCGCAATCCGTGCGCCCATTCTTAACCAAGTATTGCGTGGCCTGCCACAGCGGCGATTCCCCGGCGGCTCAACTTGATCTGCGCTCGTATTCCACGGTAGAGAGCGTGGTGCGCGACTATGCGCGCTGGAACGTAGTGATGGAGAAATTGACGGCGAAGGAGATGCCTCCGAAGCAAGCAGGGCAGCCGCCGGCAGAGAGCCGTCAACAGGTAATCAACTGGATTGCCTCGATGCGAGCGAATGAGGCCCGCAAGAATGCTGGAGATCCAGGCGTCGTGCTGGCCCGGCGGTTGAGCAACGCCGAATACAACTACACCATCCGCGATCTGACGGGAGTGGACCTGCGCCCGACGCGCGAGTTTCCGGTCGATCCGGCCAATCTGGCGGGCTTCGACAATACGGGCGAATCGCTGACCATGTCACCCGCGCTGCTGAATAAGTATCTGCAGGCGGCGCGCGAGGTTGCCGACCATATGGTCCTCAAGCCCGAAGGGTTCGACTTCGCGCCGTATCCGATGCTGGTGGAGACGGATCGCGAAAAATATTCCATCCAGCGCATTGTCGATTTCTATGATCATCAGCCCACCGATTATGCGGATTACTTTCTGGCGGCCTGGCGGTTTAAGTATCGTTCCGCTCTCGGCAAGCCGAATGCGAGACTGGCCGACATGGCCGTCGAGGCGAAGCTGAGTCCGAAGTATTTACCGATGGTGTGGCAGCTTCTGGAGAGCAGGCAGGACGAGGCTGGTCCGATCGCCAAGTTGCGAGGAATGTGGCGCGCGCTGCCTGTTCCGGGCGCGAATCAGCCCGATGCCCTCCACGAGCAGTGCGTCGAGATGCGCGACTTCGTCGTCCGAATCCGTAAACATACGGCGATGCAGTTTGCCAGTCCGGCCGTGAAAGGGTTAACGCCAACCTCTCAGCCGCTGATGAACTGGAAACTACGGATGTTCGCCTCCCACCGCCGGGATTTTGACCGCGACGCTCTTCGCATGGAGGGCGACCCGGCTCCCGTGATCCCTGATCTGGGTAAGTATCCCGGGCTGGGACAAGAGGCGGCGGTGCGAGCAGCCAAGCTCGCCATCAAGGCGCGGGCCAATGACGATGATCTGATCATTCCCGCTGGCCAGCGGGCCCCATATGAAGCTGCGTTTGCGCGGTTCAGTTCGGTGTTCCCGGACGCTTTCTACATTCGCGAGCGCGGGCGATATTATCCCGACGATTCGCAGGACAAGGGACGGCTTCTCAGCGCCGGTTTTCACAACGTGATGGGCTACTTCCGGGACGATACTCCGCTGTGCGAGTTGATCCTCGACGAGAAGCAGCAGAAGCACTTGGATGCACTCTGGCAGGAGTTCGACTTCATCGCCGATTTCACCACCCGGACCTACATTCAGTATTTCTTCAACCAGAGCGGTGAGGTTCGGGGCATGGGACGCGAGTCCGGGAGCGTGCGGCCTTCCGATAAAGAGGTGGTCTCCGAGCCGGTGATTTTTGGATTGCGCGAGGCTTATCTTGCTAAAGCTGAAGCGAGCGACAATCCGATTGCGATGGCGGCGATCCGGGAGCACTTCGAACGCGTGAACGCGACGATTCGCGCAGTGGAGCGGATGCGAACGGAAGCCGAACCCCGTCACCTCGATGCCCTGGTCAGATTTGCGGCGCGGGCCTATCGCCGACCGCTCACGCCCGCGGAACGCGCGGACCTTTTGGCGTACTATCGCACGCTGCGCGAAAAAAGCGGCCTGACGCATGAAGAGGCGATACGCAACTCCATCGTGAGCGTGCTGATGTCTCCGGATTTCTGCTATCGCATCGATCTGCTGGAAGGCCGTCCGGCTCGGGGCGGCATTTCCGCTCTTCCGTTATCAGGCTACGAACTCGCCAGCCGTTTGAGTTATTTCCTCTGGTCGAGTATGCCCGATCCGGAACTGCTGGCGCATGCGGCGGCCGGCGATCTGGAGAGACGGGACGTCTTATTGGCACAGGTTCGGCGGATGCTGAAGGATGAGCGCGTAAGTGGGTTGGCGACGGAATTTGGCGGCAACTGGCTCGACTTTCGTCGTTTTGAACAACACAATGCAGTCGACCGCCAGCGCTTCCCAACCTTCACAAATGATCTCCGCGAGGCAATGTTCGAGGAGCCGATCCGCGTAATCGAGGACGTGATCCATAACAATCGCTCAATTCTCGACCTGCTTTATGGCAACTACACCTTTGTGAATCCGGTGCTGGCGAAGCATTACGATATGCCTGAAGTGAAGGGCGGCGCCGATTCGTGGGTGCGCGTGGACGACGCGGGGCGATACGGCCGGGGTGGCCTGTTGCCGATGTCGGTGTTTCTCACCGAGAATGCGCCAGGATTGCGAACGAGTCCGGTGAAGCGCGGCTATTGGGTGGTCCGGCGCGTGCTTGGCGAGACGATTCCACCTCCGCCTCCCAAGGTGCCCGAATTACCCAGCGACGAGGCGAAGTCGGAATTGACGCTCCGGCAGATGCTGGAAAAACACCGGGAAAATGCGGTGTGCGCGGGATGTCACGCGAGGTTTGATTCTTTCGGCCTGGCGTTCGAAGGCTATGGACCGGTGGGAGAAGTGCGAACGAAGGATCTCGCCGGACGTCCGGTTGATACCCAGGCGACCTTTCCCGGCGGCGCTCAGGGCTCGGGGTTCGAAGGCGTCCTGACTTTCATTCGCGAACATCGCCAAAAAGACTATGTAGATAATCTCAGCCGCAAACTGCTTACCTACGCCCTCAGCCGTTCTTTGATGCTGTCCGACGAAGCTACTGTTTCCAGCATCGAAGCCAGATTATCCGCGACGGGCTATCGTTTCGATTCGATTATCGAGACCATCGTCACCAGCCCTCAATTCCTGAACAAACGCAGTTCCGAGTCCTCCCAAAAAACGGACGTCGCAAAAAGATAAGATAAAGAGCATGCCCGAGCGAACACAGTCACGCGCCCAAGGAATCTCCCGCCGTACGGTTCTCCGCGGAGCCGGAGTCACAATGGCATTGCCGTGGCTCGAGTCTCTCTCCGCTTTCGCCGGCACGGCATCGCCGGCGACCTTCCCCAAACGCTTTGGTGTGCTGTTCATGGGCAATGGCATCAATGAGGATCATTGGAGCGCCGAAGGGTCGGGCGCGGACATGAAGCTCAGCAAGACGTTGTCGTGTCTGGAGCCCTTGAAACAAAAGATCAACGTGATCGACGGGCTGTTCAACAAGCCATCGACGGGGATGGGAATTCATCCGGCCGAGACAGGAGGTTTGTTGTCCGGCGCGACCATCCAGAAAGGCGCGATTATTAAGGCGGGCATCACCGTCGACCAGATGATCGCCAACCGCGTCGGAGAGGACACACCGCAATCCAGCATTGTTCTAGCCTGCGAACTTCCCATGACGGGCTACCACGAGACCAACTTCTCGATGGCTTACAGTTCGCATATCTCGTGGCAGACGCCCGATTCGCCGGTCCCGGTAGAAGTGTATCCGTCGCTCGCGTTCGACAATCTGTTTGAAAATCGCGGTAGTGCGCTGAACGCCAGCATTCTTGACCGGGTAAAGGATCGCGCTGAAGCTCTTACCCAGAAGATCAGCTCGACCGATAAAAGCAAGTTGGACGAATACCTGACGAGCGTTCGCGAAGTGGAAAAGCGCGTCGATAGCATGCGGAAGAACAAAACCGACGCGGACGATGTCGCTAAGCAGCGAAACCGTCCCTTGTTCACGATGGAGCGCCCGGCGAACGGACTACCGGAAGATCTTCGGGAACACGCCAAACTGATGTGCGACCTGATTGCCATCGCATTTCAAACGGACAAGACTCGCGTGGCGACGCTGCTGCTGGCGCGCGATCTTTCGGCGCTGTACTATCCTTTCCTGGAAGTGCGCGAAGGGCATCATTCCGCATCGCATAGCAATCTTTCGGACGGTTACGAACGCATTTCCCGTTTCCATTTGAGTCAACTCGCCTATCTCGCATCCAAGCTGGACAGCATGCCTGAAGGCGATGGCACGGTGCTGGACAATTCCTGCTTGATGTTCCTTTCGAATATGTGGGCAGGACGCAAGCACGACAATTCCAGATTGCCGCTGGTGCTGGCTGGAGGGTTAGGAGGGACGCTCGAGACCGGACGTTCGCTCAACTATCTTGCTGCCGGCGACGGGAATCGCAAGCTGTGCAGTTTGTATCTTTCGATCATGGATCGGATGGGCGTGAAGCTCGATCGTTTTGGAGATTCCGACACCCGCCTCGAACGCCTCTAGCGCGTTTCGAAGCGGAACCCATCGATGCGTAACAAATCCTACCGAGGCCGGGAACGCGAGATGAGCGGACCCATTACACTGGGAAGCGATGCCCGCTAAAGTTCGCAAAGCAGTCTTCCCCGCAGCAGGACTCGGAACGCGTTTCCTCCCGGCGACAAAAGCCATGCCCAAGGAAATGCTTCCCATTGTCGATAAGCCGATTATTCAATACGGCGTTGAAGAAGCACTCCATTCAGGAATTCAGAATATTATCATCGTGACGGGGCGCGGCAAAACCGCGATCGAGGATCACTTTGACGTGAGCTTCGAACTCGAAAATATGCTGGAAGCCCGTAACAAGAAGGACCTTCTTTCCATCGTACGCAATGTTTCCGACATGATTGACGTTTCCTATATCCGGCAGAAAGAGGCGCTGGGCCTGGGGCATGCCGTGATGCGTGCGCGCGACCTTGTCGGGCCGGAACCCTTCGCCGTCGTACTCGCCGATGACGTGATTGACGCGGATGTGCCGTGCATTCGCCAGTTGCTCGATATCTACGAATTCTTCAGCGCACCTGTGCTCGCCGTGATGGAAGTCCCGAAAGACATGATCTCGGCTTATGGGGTGGTGGATGCGGAGCCCATTTCCCACAATGGCTGTAAGGACCGCGTGTATCGTATTCGCGACCTGGTGGAGAAGCCTCATCCCGACAAGGCTCCGTCGAACCTGGCGATTATCGGACGGTACGTATTGACGCCGGAAATTTTCGATTCGATTGCGCAGATCGAACCGGGCGCCGGGTCGGAGATCCAATTGACTGACGCTTTGAAGCATATGCTGCGCAGCCGTCCGATTTACGCATTTCGCTTCGACGGCAAGCGCTACGATGCAGGCGACAAGATCGGGTTTCTGAAGGCAACGGTGGAATTCGCATTGCACCGCCATGATTTAGGTGAGGAGTTTCGGAACTACCTGAAATCACTCCAATTGTGATGGGCAATTGTAGTCGCGCGCCGCAAATCGTGGCAACATAAAGATTGTGACACCTTCTCTTTTTGACCTGCCCGTTCGCACTTCTGAGTCGGGGGCGCTGGCGCGCCTACTTTTCGAACACGGCGGTGCGCGAAACCTGACGGAAGATCTGCGGAATCGTTTGGGAGTGCGGGCGTCCGCTCTAAAGCTGGAGACGATTAAGCCGTATTTCGGTTCCCTGGAGCGGGATCCGATTCATCCGGAGGCGTTTTACCTGGCCGTGGATGGAATTGAGGCCCAACCGCTTCTTATGCGGTTTGCGCCCTCGTCCACGCCGTCGAGCGGCCTTTTCCCGAAAGCGATCCTGATCGGCAGGCTTCGCGTCGGACCGCAGGAAACGGTGATCAATGCGGTGCCGTTCGGCCCGGCGGATCACAAGCGTATCTGGACATACGCAGGCCAAGTGAACCCGACGTTTCTGCCCAGGGCGCAAGGCCCGAAACCGTCTTTGTCGGTGCCCGTTCGACCGGGAGTCTTCGAGCAGTTCCGGACGATCGCCAAGCCGTTAGGACTGAATGTCGCCTGCGTGGCGGGCGACCTGGAAACCATTCTATGGGAGGCGATAAGGAGCGGTTGGCGGGATGGGTACACGGCCGAAACCGGGGATACCGGTATCGCCGGATACAGCCGCTACATCTTACCGAACAGCAGTGACCTTGCGGGCAAGTTGGAACAGGTCGCACGAGCGCGTGTGCCTCTTAAATTGGGCCGCGTTTTCGACTGGGAGCTGCAACTGGAGAACACGGTTTTGCCGGACGAAGCGGAACGGGTCCTGGAAGATTGTAAAGCTGCCGGGAAACCGGCTCAGTACGTCGGGTTCTCGAGCGGGATGGTCCCCGAAGGCGACGAATGGCCGGCGCTTTCGCGGCGTCAGAATTTCGCCTTCAGTTTTTCCGGCATGGACGGCGATGCAGCGGCTTTAGGCGAAACGTCGCGCAAACTGGGCGGCCGGTTCAACTATCGCGCCGGCGACGCAGCCAGTGCTGTTGAACTGGCGGCGGCTCTATTCGGGTAGGCAAGCATCGCGGATTCATAAGATCAGCGGTCAGAAGGAGGCTCGGGCGAACGCGAGTGCCTCTTCCTTAGTTGCAATCCGCCCTTCCAACTGAGCATCTTCTACGGCAGCCAGCACCTGACCGAAGCGCGGGCCCGGCTTGAAACCCGCAGCAATTAAATCGTCTCCGGTGATGAGAGGAGGCGGTTTCAATATTTCCGGCGGCATAGCTGCGAGCTTCTGACGCAGCATCTCCCAAGTCTCAAGGCGTCCGTTGCTGTTCAAACAGTCGAGCCGGTGCAATGCCATGTGCTCGTCGAAACGCGGCAGACGGAGGAAGCGCTTCAGCGTACTCTCGCGCATTTTCCCTACATCTTTAAACTTCATATGGTTCTCGATCAGCGCGAGGATCTGGTCCGTGTCATCGCCCGAAAATCTGAGGCGTGCGAGGATCTCGCCGGCTATCCGTACCCCCGCCTCGACATGACCATCGAAGCGAATGCGATCGGCCACCCGAAAGGTCGCTGGTTTGCCGACGTCGTGCAGCAGAACCCCCATCGCCAGCGCCGGGGGTGGAGCTTCGAGACCCTCAAGCATCATCAGGGTATGGATCCAGACGTCGCCTTCGGGATGAAACTCGGGTGGTTGTTCCACGCCTTTCATGGCGGAGACTTCCGGCAGGATTTCTTTTAGGAGACCGCTGGCGTCCAATAATTCGAAGCCATACCTTGCTCCGCCTTCGATCAGGATGCGGAGCAGTTCATCGCGTACCCGTTCGGGCGCCACACGTTGGATTAACGGGGAGAGTTGCCGGATCGCCGCAAAGGTCAACGGCTCGATGGTGAATCCAAGACGGGCCGCGAACCGCACCGCTCGAATTAGTCTTAAATGGTCTTCCTGGAAGCGCACCAGCGGATCGCCGATCGCGCGGATCAATCCCTGGCGCAAGTCAGCGACTCCACCCACGTAATCGTACTGCTGACCTGAAAGCGGATCGAGGAACAGTCCGTTGATGGTGAAGTCGCGACGGAGGGCGTCCTCTCGCGGGCTGGTTTCGAACCGGACCCCTTCGGGACGCCGTCCGTCCATGTACGCAAGATCACTGCGGAAGGTGGCGACCTCGACGACGGCATCCTCTTCGCGCACCAGCACGACGCCGAACTGGGCGCCAACTAAACCGGCGCGGGGAAAGATGGCAACAATTTGGTCCGGGTGGGCATCGGTTGCGACATCGTAGTCTTTGGGTTCGCGGTTCAACAGCAGGTCGCGTACGCAGCCTCCCACCAGCAAAGCCTGAAAACCGCGTTCCCGCAGGCGCCGAATTACGCTCGTCGACAAATCTTTGGCTGTCATCACGCTACCTTCACTATAAAAAGATTGAATCCTCACCACAAAAAGTTTATTCTCACCCGGCCAAACGTGGAACCTCCGCCCAACAGTACAATATAGTGGCCAGGAGTTTGTTCACTGGCCACGTAGATTTAACGTTATAACTTATGTCCATTCCGATTACCGACCGGCAACAGAGCGGCGCAAAGATTGTCGTCGCGACTACTGTCGCTCTCTCATTTATCTCCTTCTGGCGCGCGGCTGCGATTGTGCTTAGCGATCTGGCCTCGTCCGCATATTATGCCGGCGGCATTGCGGAGCACGCTATTGGGCGTAGCGCTCCCTGGTTCATCCTCGCGGTCATGTTGTTCAGTTTCGCAGTTCGTTCCGTGTATGTGGAAAGCAGCAGTATGTTCGTTCGCGGCGGCGTTTACGTTGTCGTGCGGGACGCGATGGGACCTTTTGTCGCGAGGCTGTCGGTTTCCTCGCTGCTGTTTGATTACATTCTAACCGGCCCTATCAGCGTAGTGAGCGCCGGGCAATATCTGTCCGGCCTGGTCAACCAGGTTGCGGAACTGATCCACTCAACAATGCGGCTGCCGACGAATGGCTTTGCGGCTTCCTTCGCGGTAGTCGTCACAGTCTACTTCTGGTGGGAAAACATCAAGGGCATGCATGAATCGAGCGGCAAGGCTCTGCGGATCATGCAAATCACCACCGTGATGGTGGTCATGTTCCTGATCTGGTGCCCGCTCACTCTGTTGATGCATGGCGTAGCGCAGGTTCCGCCTGCGCCAGTCCTGCGCAATCTGCAGTTCAACGACAGAGTCTGGGATGGTTTCGAGGCACAGTCTTTCCGCAGATGGCTATGGTCGCGATCGTCATCGCCTTCGGCCATTCGCTGCTTTCGATGAGCGGCTTTGAAACGCTGGCTCAGGTGTACCGTGAAATTGCGTATCCGAAGCTCAAGAATCTGAAGATCACGGGCAACATTGTTTGCATTTACGCGGTGATTTGCACGGGCGTCATTACGCTTTTTGCGGCGATGATTATTCCGGATGCCGTGCGGGATAAGTACCAGGACAATCTGCTCGGCGGGCTGGCGATGTATCTGGCGGGGCCGCAGCTCCTGAAGCTGCTGTTTCAGGCTTTCGTCGTGGTAGTGGGCGTGCTGATTCTCTCCGGCGCCGTGAACACAGCCATCATCGGCGCGAATGGCGTGATGAATCGCGTGGCGGAAGATGGCGTGCTGGTCGACTGGTTCCGCAAGCCTCACAAGAAATTCGGCACCACCTACCGGATCATCAACCTGATTGCGCTGCTGCAGATCTTCACCATCGCACTGAGCATGGGCGACATGTATACGCTTGGGGAAGCTTATGCGTTCGGCGTGGTCTGGAGTTTCTTCCTGAAAGCGCTGGGCGTCCTGGTGCTCCGCTATCACCGGCATGACCAGGAGTACAAGGTACCCGGGAATTTCATGATCGGTGGAAAAGAGATCCCCGTCGGTCTCGTTCGCTGACGACCATGATTCTGTTCTTCGTGGCCATCGCGAACCTCTTCTCCAAAGCAGTCGCGACCATTTATGGCGTCGGCTTCACGGTGCTCCTGTTCATCGTCTTCACGATTTCCGAAAAAGTGAATCTGCGGAAGATGAAGGAGAAGAAGACCGGCCTGGAAGAATTCAATCTGGATATGAGTGCGGACATCGCCGCGAACTCGGTCCAGGCTCGCCCGGGCTGCGTGCTGGTTGCGGTCCGCGACTACAGCAACATGCAGCATCTGCATAGCGTTCTCGAAAAGACCAACCTGCGACGCCACGATATCGTCGTGATGACGGTGCGGCCGATCTCACTCGGGGGCAGGAGAGTATGAACTTTCTACCAACCAGCTTTTCAGCGACTACGAACGAGAGTTGTTCTCGCGCGTGGTTACGATGGCCGAAAAAGAGGGCAAGACGGTCGACCTGCTGGTGGTACCCGGTGTCGATCCGTTCGATGCGATGGTGCAAACGGCATCGAAACTGAAGGCTTCGCGACTGGCGACGGGTGTTTCGCCCAAAATGGATTCCGAGGAACTTGCCCGGCGAATCGGTCTGGCGTGGGAGAACCTGCCTGAGCCGCGACATCCATTTTCGCTGGAGATTCTTGCCAACGGCACGGCCGTCGTTCTACGTCAACCTGGGACCTCACCCACCGCGACTGTGGCCGGAGGATCTGGAGCGCCTGCACGATCTATGGCTGGATCTGCAGGATGAGTTTGGATCGCCGCTTGCACCATCGCGACGTTGTCGGAGTCGCTTTACGCCGGCTGGAAAAAGATCTGGGTAGCACCCGGAGGCCTGAAGCGCTGACCGACATCGAGTCCGAATTGCGCCACGACTGACAAGCCGGGTCGCAAGGCCTACTCAGAGCAGACTCCAGTTGCGCATTCCGGACACCTGTGCCGGACTCACACAGGCGCCGGCTCTCAGTTGATGACTCAGAGTTGCCGGAAGTGCCGCCGTAAGCTCGGCATGTGGCCGCACGCGAGCTGTTTTTCAGTTGAGCACTTCCGGCAATCTTCGTGAACGACGTTGTGCTGAGGCACGCGGCCTTCCATTTTCGTCAAGACCGGAGACTCTTCGCTGTAGAATCAAAGCCGCGGGCCATGTTAGAAAATATCAACCTAAAAAAGAAGCTTCCACGCGAAGAATACAAGCGCATCCTGCCGACGCTGCAGGGCCGTCTGTATGATCTCGAGAAGGCATGCTGGGACCAAGGCGTACCTACCGTTATCCTGTTCGAAGGATGGGATGCGTCGGGGAAGGGAACTACGATCTCGGCGCTGACACAACGGCTCGACCCGCGCGGCTTCAAGCTGTATCCCATCACGGCGCCCCGCACCTATGAACTGCAGCGTCCCTGGCTCTGGCGATTCTGGCTGAAGGTCCCCAACCGCGGCGAGATGGTCATCTTCGATCACAGCTGGTACGGCCGCGTGCTCGAAGAACGCGTCGAGTGCACCGTGCCGGAGAAGGCGTGGCGGCAAGCCTACCGCGACATCGTAGAGTTCGAGCGTATGCTGGCCGACGATGGCGCCACTATCCTGAAGTTCTTCCTGCATATCAGCAAGAAAGAGCAGAAAGAGCGCTTTCAGGCCATTCAAAAAGATCCTCTGGAAGCATGGCGCGTGACCACCGCCGACTGGGCGCGCCACAAGAAATATGATGATTATCATGTCGCGTTTGAGGACATGCTGGAACTCACGGAGTCAGAATACGCGCCTTGGACTATCGTCGAAGCGACGTCGAAATGGTATGCGCGGCAGAAAGTCTTTGAAACCGTCATCGCCGCGATGGAGACGCGACTCGGCGCCAATGCGCCTCCGCGCATGGCCGCGGCCGGGGCCTCTCTCAAAGATGCGGATCTGCGAGAGGCGATGGAGTCGCTCAGTAAAGGAGCCCAGTAATGCTGGAAACCGTCAACCTGGATCTCGCCATGGACCGCGAGACTTATGTGCAGGAAGTTACCCGGCGGCAGATTCAGTTACGCGAACTGGGCTACCAGGTTTATCTACAAAAGCGTCCGGTGGTGATTGCCTTCGAGGGCTGGGATGCCGCGGGGAAGGGCGGGGCAATCAAGCGCATCACCGAGAAACTCGATCCGCGCGGGTACGTGGTGTATCCGATCAGCGCTCCGCAAGGCGAAGACAAGACGCGCCATTATCTCTATCGCTTCTGGAGACGGCTGCCGGAGCGAGGTCAGATTGCGATTTTCGACCGGTCGTGGTACGGCCGCGTGCTGGTCGAGCGGGTGGAGGGTTTTGCCAAGAATGCCGAGTGGAAGCGGGGCTTTAAAGAGATCAACTCATTCGAAAGGCAGCTACGTGATTACGGCGTAATCCTGGCGAAATACTGGGTCCATATTTCGCGCGAAGAACAGTTGCGACGGTTTGAAGAGCGCAAAGCTATCGGGTACAAAGAATGGAAGCTGACCGACGAGGACTGGCGCAACCGGGAGAAGTGGGGCGCGTACGAAGAAGCTGTGGAAGAGATGCTGGTGAAGACGAGTACGCGGTCATCGCCCTGGTGCCTGGTCGAGGGCAATGATAAATACTGGGCTCGCGCCAAGGTGCTGGAGCGGCTGGTGGAAATTTTATCTGCCGAACTAAAGTATCAGCCAGCCGATCCATTAAGGCGCAGTAAGCGCAAAAGCACAGACTGACCGCGACGTCAGGGCTTCGAATCGCCGAAGGAAATCGAGGACTCGCCCGTGTAAGCGTGGTAATTCCGGAAATCGATTGCATTTCTCGAGCAGTTGTAACTCCCGCGCTCGCAGCTTAAAACTTCCGCATGCGTGGGCAAAAGGATCTTTTGATCCTTAATGTTCACGAAATCGTAATCGGCCGCGCTCTCGGTATGGTCGAGGATGAACGCCTGGGGCATGTTGATGGCTTCCATCTCGATGCGCAAGGCGCGATAGGTTTCCTTATCGATCCAGATGGTCCCTTTATAGGCAGGCAAAATCCACTGCGTCCCACCTTGTATGCGCCAGTGGGAATGTTCCTTGGTGACCGCGAACGAATACACTTTTGCTATCCGGTGATTGATGGTCTCCTGACCTTTGGGACGGAAGTCGGCCGCGGTCGACGGATGGAAGATGTCGATGACCAGCGTACCGAATTCGCCGCTGGACCACGACCCCGAATTCTTGTCGTCGCCGGCCTTCACGGCCTTGCCGTTGATTTTCGGATTGCGATAGTCCTCTTTGCCGTCCTCATAGACGAGGTCGTAGGAGAGCAAGTCCTGCGCATGCCACTCAGCCTTCCTGGTCTCGCTCTCGTAGCGCGTGACGATTTCCTGGCAGACAAAATTAGGCAGCTTCTGGTCGAACTCGAAGGTGGCTTCGCGCGCTTTTTGGATGAAGTCGTCGCCGCTCCCCGTTACGTAGTGAACCTGCGCGGGAGCGTCGGGATCGGTATGAATTTCCGGTTCGTCGCTATTAGCCGGGGGGCGCGGTGAGGTCCCGAGCGAGGGCGATGCGGTCTTCGCCGACGCCATCTGAACCGGTTGATCGTCGCTGCTCGACGAGCGAGGTTGTGGCGCGCCTCGACGCAGCACGGGGCGGTCGGGATCATTGGAGGCCGTGGACGCGGCTCCGTTCGGCGGGAGAATAGGATGTTCCTCGCCGGTTTCGTATTCGTCCTCCTTTTTGGCGGTAGATTGCGGGCCGCCACTCGGAGCGGAACTGGAAGCCGACTTGGCGTCAGGCTTGTTGCTGTCTGATGTCTTGGTATCTGAAGTCTTGCTATCCGCGGTCGGTGAGTCGGCCGGTTTTTCCGTCGATGATCCCGCGCGCTTCAGGATGGGCCGGTCAGGATCTCCGCTGGGCTTGGCCTCCGTTGTGCTATTCACGTCCGCGGCTTTGTCCTGGCGAATCGTGTCGGCGTAGAAAAACCCCTTATCATCCGTATGGGCATCGATGGAGACCTCGTCGCCGACCTTTAAGTCCGCAGCACTGAGTTTGCCGGATTGGCCGGTGATTTTGGTATCGGTGCTGATCTTGAATTCGATGCTCCTACCGTCGTCGGAATCGAGAGTGATGGTGGACTTCACTCCGTCCTGTTTGGTGATTTTCCCCGATAGATTTATGGCCGGCGCCTTGTTACTGGTCTTTTTGCTGCGCCCCGGCATGGGAATCCCGATACCCCCTCCGCCCGGGTACTGGCCCGGTGGGTACTGGCCGGGTGGATATTGCCCCGGAGGATACTGTCCTGGATACTGACCCGGCGGGTACTGTCCGGGATACCCTATCTGCCCATAGAGGGAAAGGCCGGCAAGTAAAGCAATCGTCAATATGCGCGGTGACATGTGTTTGCTACTTTGACGTTAGCGCAAATTCTCCGGTTACGGAATGGGGTGGGGGCGTGTGGCCCGGCATACTGGAGTCATGGATGTACGCACCTATCTCGTTTCCGACCGCGAAGCTTGCCTGCAAATACTCGATTCGAATATACCTGATTTCTTTTCACCGGACGTCGCCCCGAAGTTCGTTAAGTTCCTCGAGTCCGCCGGCTCGACGTATTTCGTGATGGAGCATGGAGGAATGCTGGTCGGTTGCGGAGGGTACGAGCTTGGCGGCGAGACCGGACGCGCCAACCTGGTTTGGGGCATGGTGCGGCGGGAATGCCAGAAGATGGGGCTCGGACGCTTTCTCCTTATGTACCGGTTGCGAGAAATCGGCAAGATCGGCGGCATTGACAATGTCCACCTGGATGCACCCGCGCGGACAGCGAGTTTCTTCGCCGGCCAGGGCTTTAAGGTTGCAAGTCCTGGAGCGGAATGGGTGGGGATGGTGAAGAGGCTGACGGTTTGCGGGTAACTATGCCATCCGATTCGAGCCACTCGGAGCACCTCACCGGAGTTCAGCGACACGAGCTCAGCGTCTGGCGCCAGATGGAAGAGCCCTCTGATAAACTGACCCTCGAATGACCACGCGAAGATCTTTCCTCGCTATCTCGGCTGCAGCGGCCGGCGCATCCCGGTTGCGCGCCGCACAAACGCCTATCCGATTGGGCGCCCCCATTTTCCTGAGGTCTGAAGATCCGGCCGCTTTGGCCCGCGAGCATCGCCGCCTGGGATATAGCGCTGCCTATTGCCCGACGATCGCTACAGTCAAAGATCCCGAACTGCTCCGGGCCATCCAGAAGGCTTACGCCGCGGAGAATGTCGTCATTGCGGAGGTCGGGGCATGGAAAAATATGCTCGATCCCGACGCGGAGAAACGCCGGCAGAATCTGGAATACGTTACCGAGCGCTGCGCGTTGGCGGAAGCGGTCGGTGCGCGGTGCTGCGTCGATATCGCGGGCTCTTACAATCCGGATTCCTGGTACGGTCCGAATCCCAAGAATCTTTCCAACGAATTCTTCGATGCTACCGTTGCCAACTGCCGTCATGTAATCGATGCGGTTAAGCCTACGCGAACCCGGTTTACCATCGAGATGATGGGCTGGAATATTCCGGACGGCCCAGATTCCTATGTTCAACTGATTCGCGCCGTCGACCGCAAGGCCTTCGGCGTCCATCTGGATATTTGCAACGGAATCAATTCCCCGAGACGTTTTTACGAAAACACCGCCTACATCGATGAATGTTTTCAAAAGCTGGGTCCATGGATTGTCTCCTGTCATGCCAAGGACTTGCAGTGGGTGGTGGAACTGAATGTCCACTTTCTCGAAGTGATTCCGGGCCGGGGCCAGGTTGACTACAAAGCCTATCTGAAGAATTTATCCAAGCTCAAGCAGGATGCTCCGCTGATGCTGGAGCATCTGAAGACGGCGGCGGAATACGACGAAGGCCGCGAGTATATTCGCAAAGTTGGAGACTCGGCCGGAGTGACGTTCGCGTAGAATCTAGCTTTAGCTCATTCCACTCTTCGTCCCGTGATCCTTCCAGTGAGCCACCCCGGCGCCGCGTAGCGCAATATTCCCCATATGAGCCGCGGACGCCGCGCTGATTCCCGCTTCCACCGGCGCGGAGGGAGTCTTGCGCGTTCGAATGCACTCCAGCCAGTTACTCAAATGGACGCTTTCGCCATCCGGCAAGTCATAGAAATCCGCGCCCTTGGGACCCGTCCCAACACCCAATCCATCTCCGGAACAGTGGGTAGAGCCGCATTCTTGTTATGGGCGTCGCGGCGCCGCTCCGGAAGCACCTCAAACCGGCCGCGATCCAGATACAGCGTCCCTTCCGTTCCCATGAACTCCAGCATCGCGCCGTTCCGCGCATTCATGAACGTAGATTCGAAATACACCTGCGCCCGCGCCGTGCCGTCGAGCGCATGATACTGCAGCAGCGTTTGCGCAGTGTCCGGCGTCTCCCATTCCTCTCGCGAAAACTTATCGCCAATCGACACGGCTGTCGTCGGGATGCTCGACGTCCAGATACCAGTGGGCGATATCGACGTAATGCACCATCAGATCGTCGAATACTCCGCCGCCGAAATCCCAGAACCAGCGCCACTCCCGGAAGCGATAGGCATCGAAGGGCTGCTCGCGTGCCGGACCGAGCCAGGCTTTCCAATTCACCGTGGATGGGTCGATGTTATATTTCACGGCTCCGCGTGCCGCATTGCGATTCCACGTGAGGTGCACTTTACGAATCGTGCCGAGCTGTCCCGATTTGACGATCTCGTAGGCTTTCTGGAATTGCGGCATGCTGCGCTGCTGCATTCCGACCTGCACGATACGTTTGTGCTGGTTCTGTGCTTCGAGCGCCGCCGGCCCCTCATCCAGATGATGGGTCAGCGGCTTCTCAACATACACATCCTTACCCGCGGAACATGCCGCCGTCAGCATCGTGACATGTTGATGATTGGGGGATGCGATGACCACCGCATCGATGTCCTTGCGGTCGAGGACGGTGCGATAGTCCTTGACCAAAGCCGGTCCCGGGCCCGTGATCTTCTGCGCACCTGCGAGTGCCGGATCCCAGACGTCACAGAGCGCGACAACTTTCGCCCCGGGGATTTGCACCAATGCGCGCAGCAGCGCCTGGCAACGTCCGCCCGTGCCGATGCAGGCGATGCGGATGGTCTCGTTCGCGGCATAGCCCCGCTCGGTGGCAAGGTACCCGCCGGTAACGGCCACGCCCAGGTTCTTCAGCACATCTCTACGAGTCTGTGGTTCCATGAAATCGTATTCTATCGCCGCTATGCTGGTAGTGTGTCAACCCCGTCTGTGAACCAACCGGAAAAAACTTTAATCCACATCGTCGATATCGCTCTGGCGGAGGCCGCGCAGAAGAGCAGGCAATGGCTCGCCTGCCGTCCGGGATGTTGTCAATGTTGCATTGGCGCGTTTCCCATCAGCCAGTCCGATGCACTGCGTTTACGCTCAGGATTGCAGCAACTCGCGCGTACGGATCCGCAACGCGCGGCGAATGTTTTGGCTCGAGCGCGCAACCGGGACCTCAGTCTGTTCCCCGGTGATCTCTCCACCGGGATTCTCAGCGACGATACGGATGCACAAGAGAGTTTCGAGAGCTTTGCCGAAGACGATCCCTGTCCCGCTCTTGACCCCCAGACCGGCACGTGCGACTTATATGCGTGGCGGCCGATCACTTGCCGGACATTCGGTCCCGCACTCCGCCTCAACTCCGATTCGGTCGACGTTTGCGAGCTTTGCTACGATGGCGCCACCGACGAAGAGATTCTGGCGTGCCAAGTCGAACTGAACACCGCGGAGTTGGAGGCCGAAGGGGAGCGCGAAGCCGAGGCCGCGACGCAACTGCGCGGCCAGACGATAGTAGCTTTCGCGCTACGCTAAAGACAAAGCAATTTGATGCCGCAGTACCCGTTCCGTAAACCCGAAATCATGAGTCCCGCCGGCTATTGGCCGCAGCTTCGAGCCGCCGTTGAGGCGGGTGCGGATGCTGTCTATTTCGGGCTGAAACACTTCTCGGCGCGCGCCAAAGTCGGTTTCGGGATGGAGGAACTCCCCGAGGTGATGGCCTCGCTTCACCAGCGCGGGGTGCGCGGGTATGTGACCTTCAACACGCTTGTCTTCGAGCACGAGATTGAGGCGGCGGCACAAGCCATTGCGGAACTCGCGCAATCCGGCGTGGACGCACTCATTGTCCAGGATTACGGCATTGTCCGCCTGGCGAGAGAAATCGCGCCGGAACTGGAACTCCACGCCAGCACGCAGATGAGCATCACCGACGCCGCGGGGGTGAGACTTGCGCAGAGCGCCGGACTGCGGCGTGTCACCCTGGCGCGAGAACTTTCTATGGCGGAGATCCGTGCGATTTTCGATCAGACCGGCTGCGATCTGGAGATCTTCGTCCACGGCGCGCTCTGCGTCGCCTATTCGGGACAGTGCTTTTCGTCGGAGGCCTGGGGCGGGCGCAGCGCCAATCGCGGCCAGTGCGCGCAGGCTTGCCGCATGCCATATGAAATGCTCGTCGATGGCGTGGTGAAACCGCTCCACGATGCGCGTTATCTATTGTCGCCGGGTGATCTTTTCGCCCTGGAGCAGATTCCGCAGGTGATTGAGACCGGCGTCGCGGCGTTGAAGATCGAGGGCCGGTACAAGGACGCCGATTACGTCGCTCTCACCACTCGCGCGTATCGCAAGGCTGTCGACGAAGCGTGGGCCGGGCGCGGCCTCTCGGTTTCGGAGGCCGAAAAGCTACAGTTGGAGCAGGTCTATTCCCGCGGGCTGGGACCCTTCTTTCTGACTGGCACCAATCATCAGGTGGTCGTGAACGGCCGTGCTCCGCGTCACCGTGGAGTACGCATGGGCCGCGTGGAAACGGTGGAATCGGATCGGGTGATCATCGAGACCACCGAGGCGCACCGTATCGCGCCGCTGAAAGCTGGCGATGGCGTAGTGTTCGATGCAGCCGACTGGCGAAGTCCCGGCGAACCCGAGGAGGGCGGGAACGTTTATCACGCCTCCGCGTTACGCTGCGGAAAATTGGAACTCCAATTCGGTAACGGAGAAGTGCATTTCAATCGCATACGCGCCGGCGATTTGGTCTGGCGCACTCACGACCCCGAACTGGAGCATCTGACGCGTCCCTACGCGCACGCGACTACGCCGGTGGCCCGGCAAGCTGTTTCGGTGAAGGTGATCGCGCGGGAAGGGCATCCGCTCGAGACGGAATGGCATCTCGTCAAGCGTCCGGAGATCATGGTAGAAGCTGCGTCGCCTTTCCCTCTCGCGCCGGCTCAGAATCGTGCGATCTCGCGAGAGGTTTTGCAGGAACAACTCGGACGCCTGGGGAACACCGCGTACGAATTGACGGAGCTGGAAATCGAAATCGCTGGCTCGCCGTTTGCGCCGGCTTCGCTCTTGAATCAAATGCGGCGGGACGCTGTGGATCGGTTGCAGAAGCTACAGGCGCAGCAGTCTCTTCGAACAGTGAACGATCCCTCAGCTTTGCTGGCTGCGCGATATTGCTCTCCGGCACAATCCGCTGCAGATAAGACGCAGGCGGAAATACACCTCCTAGTCCGTACGCCTCAACAACTCGAAGCCGCCATTGCCTTCAATCCTTCCAGTATCACGCTCGACTACCTGGATCTCTATGGCTTACGGCCGTCGGTCGAGGGTATCAAGGCTGCGGGAATTCCAGCGCGCGTGGCGACCCCCCGTATTTTAAAGCCGGGAGAATCGCGTATCCTCAATTTTCTTTTGAGTCTTGATTGCGCTCTTCTGGTCCGTGCCGCCGGGATGCTCCACACGCTGCAAAGCCTGCCTCATCCAGCTCTGACCGGCGATTTCAGTCTCAACGCGGCAAACCTGCTGACGGCCGAAACGTATCTCTCATTAGGACTCGAACGGCTCACGCCGACGCACGATCTCAATGCAGAGCAAATCGCGACTCTGGCGCGCCAACTGCATCCGGACCGGATCGAAGTGATTGCGTACCATCATTTGCCGGTTTTCCACACTGAGCATTGCGTCTTTTGCCGTTTCCTCTCGACTGGTACGAGCTATCGCGATTGCGGCCGGCCCTGCGAAAAGCATCTGGTCGCGCTGCGGGATCAGAATGGGCGCGCGCATCCGGTGCTGGCCGACGTTGGCTGCCGTAATACCGTTTTTGGCGCGGAAGCCCAGCAGGCCAGCCAGCATCTCGCGTTATGGCGCCGCGCCGGCATTCGCCATTTTCGTCTGGAGTTCGCGCACGAGACGGGAGAACAGGTAGAGCGCATCGCGCAAGCGTTCAAGGCTGCACTCGAAGGCCGGTTATCGGGTGGGAAACTCGCCGCGGAATGGCAGCGAGCCGCGCCTGGGGGCATTACCGAGGGCAGTCTCTTTGTGCCGACCGGGTATCTGACGCTGCCCATCCTCCAATGAAGCCGGATTACGACAAGGTTGGGCTGCTCGCGATGCGAGAGGGGCGGATTCTGCTTTGCCGCAAAAAGCACACGACCTCGCTGCTTATCCTGCCTGGGGGTTGTTTCGCGCCAGGGGAATCTGCCTCCGAGTGTCTTAACCGTGAACTGCGCGAGGAATTGGGTGAAGTGCGGATCGAGGCCGCCGAGTATGTCGGCACCTACACAGACAGGGCAGCCGGCACTGGTCCACCCAAGATCGTGCGCATCGAGCTCCATCGCGCCGAACTGATCGGAGACCCGTCGCCCCATTCGGAGATTAAGGAGCTGGTGTGGTTCGGCGAACAGGATGATCGCGAACAGCTTGCGCCCAGTCTCGTTCATACGATCTTGCCCGATTTGATTGCCCGCGGGATCCTGAGTTGGCGATCAGATAACGGAAATTCGAACCAAATTGACGATCCAACCTGAGTCACAGCCTCTTTTTCAATAATTAGGCCCTGTTATGAAGCACTTAGGATCGCCTCAGATCCGCGGTGCCCGATGCCGCTCACTACACTCGAAATTGAGGAGAGTGCATGACCCATACTTCTATGGGTCGGGTCAATGTGAGCACGCCGGGAACACCGGTGGCGCTCTCAACAAACCCGACCCAACGTGTATCGAAGCTATTCCTGCAAGTGATTCCGGGACTTACCGGCAAATGTTATCTCGGTAAACCTGGAATGAATAAGTTGACGCTGGCCGGCGTCAGCCGGATTCTTTGGCCGAATGCCAGCGGGGGACTCTCGGATCAGTTCTTCCTGGAGTCACAGGACGGCACGGATTCGATTCCGCTGTCGGAATATGCGATTGATGTCGATGTCGCAAATGAAGGGCTGCTAGTCACTTACTGGACCGAGTAATCAACGCGCCGTAGCGCGGCTGCCTCGCAGCCGTTTACGGCCGGTAAGCCGCGTACTGAATGTCCGTTTCCCAAATCTTTACTTCGCCGAGCGACAGATGCGTACCTTCCGGCATCCGCCGCACGACCTCATCGTAAAACCACTTAGTCATATTCTCCGCCGACGGATTCACCGTCGTAAACGGCTCGATGTCATTGATGAACTGATGATCGAGGATCTCGATCACTTCCCGCAAGATGCGTTTCATATCGCCGAAATCCATCAGCAGGCCGGCCTGGTCAAGTTCCGTCCCGAACACCTTCAACTGCACTTTGTAATTGTGGCCGTGCACGTTCTCGCACTTGCCCTTGTAGTTCCGCAGCGCATGTCCCGCCGCAAAACTTTGTTCCACCGATACTTCAAACATCGAAAAACTTCTCCACGTCCCTAAACTTAGTTGTAAATCCGTAATCCGGCAAACTGTCGAAAAAGATCTGCCCGTAACGCTGTTTCGTAATGCGGTTGTCCAGCATCACCAGCACCCCGCGATCTTCTTTCGACCGGATCAGCCGGCCAAAACCCTGCTTCAGCACGATTGCCGCCTGCGGAATCTGGTACTCGTAAAATGGCTCGCCGCCGGCTTCGCGAATCGCGCGAATGCGGGCCTCTACCACCGGATCATTGGGCACCGCAAAGGGTAACTTATCGATGATAACGCAGCTCAGTTGTTCGCCCGGCACGTCTACGCCCTGCCAGAACGCCGACGTTGCGAAAAGCACGCAATTGGGGGTGTTTTTGAATTCCTCAAGCAGCGCAGTCCGCGGTCCGGTTCCCTGCAGCAGGATCGGATAATCGATGAGAAGCGAAACTGTATCGTAAATCATACGCATCTGGCTATAACTGGTGAACAGCACAAATGCGCGACCCCGGCTGGCTTTCAGGAGCCGTACAATCTCTTCCGCCGCGGCTTTGGGAAAAGCCGCATTGCGCGGATCGGGCAGTTCCTGCGGAACGTAGAGCAGCGCCTGTTTCTGATAATCGAAATGTCCAGGGACGACCAGGGTCCGCGCGTTACTCAACCCCAGGCGCTTCTGCACATATTCGAAGCCACCCGCCACCGCCAGCGTCGCCGACGTCAAAATCGCCGTTTCCACTTCGTCGAATAGCGCCTTGGATAGAATCCCAGAGATCTCGATCGGGGTTGCCTGAATAAAGAAACCGCGGCCCCGGCGCTCGACCCAGAAGACGTAGTTCTCGTCGTCCTCCTCCATCACGAAATGGAGTTCCTCGCGTAATGCCACGGTCCGAGTCACCAGAGGCTGCACTTCAGCCGGCGCCTCGTTGATGACTTTCAACTGGGAGTAAAGCAATTCCAGCGAGGCCAGCAGATTCTGATAAGCCTCGCCATGGTTCTGGAGAAACGCCGCGCGAAAATTAAAAGGACCGCGCCCCTTAACGTCGTCGAACGCGCCGAAAAACTGTTCCGCGATTTCGTTCATCCGCTCCAGCACGCGATCGAGCTCATTAGAGGCGAAGTTCTTCATCCGGGAGATGACCGCCGATGTCGCGCCGCAATTCCTGAAAGCGGAAGCTGCTGACGCCGGCCCCGAAATAGTCTCCTGCCACGCTTTCGATCTCGTGGGCTTCGTCGAAGATCACCGCGTTGTAATCGGGCAGAATGCCCTCGAAATCGCCGCCTTTAATCGCCAGGTCCGCGAAGAAGAGGTGATGATTGACGATGATGATGTCGCTCTCAGCAGCCCGCTGGTGCATCTTGGTGAGGAAGCAGCGCTCGAACTGCGCGCAATTGCGGCCGGTGCAAAGGTCGCGGCGCGCATCGATGCGCGCCCAGACGGTGCTGTGTTCCGGCAGCGTTTTGATCTCGGCGCGATCTCCGTTCTCGGTGGTCTTCTCCCATTCCCGGATGATCTGGAAGTCCGCTACTTCTTCGAGGCCGTTGAGCACCGGCGTGTTTTCGGCGTCGTAAATCTTCTGACGGCATGCGTAATTGCTGCGGCCTTTCATGTAACAAACCGCAAGCGGCCGCGGGAAATGCTGCTGCAGGAACGGAACGTCTTTGAAGAATAGCTGCTCCTGCAGATTCTTGGTGCCGGTGGATACGATCACGCGTTTTCCCGACAGCAGCGCCGGTACCAGGTAAGCCAGAGTCTTGCCGGTCCCCGTGCCCGCTTCGACGATCAGGTGCCGTTTCTCCTCCAGCGCGCTCTCCACCGCTTCCGCCATGTCCACCTGGCCCTTGCGAAATTCATAGCTCGGATGCCATTCTGAGAGTGGGCCGCCGCGCGAGAAGAATCGTCGCGCTTTGCCGGCTCCAGTCGGTTTTTTGAGGGTCTGGGGAAGCATAAAACGAGACACAGAGGTCAGTCTATGGTTTGCGAACCGCTATCCTGAATATATACAATGTCTCAAACTCTTCCCACGGTCGTGATCGTGGGCCGCCCGAATGTTGGAAAATCCACCCTCTTCAACCGCATCAGCGGAGGGCGCCGCGCCATTGTCGGCGACGAACCTGGCATCACCCGCGACCGCATCGCCGAAACTGCGAACTACGACGGCAAACGTTTCGAACTGATCGATACGGGCGGAATCGTGGTGGACGACGAAGACTACATCCCGAGTCAGATCCTCAAGCAGGCGCGAGTGGCGCTTGACGGAGCCTCTCAGATCATCTTCCTGGTCGACGGCCGCAGCGAGATCGCCGGTCCCGACCGTGACCTCGCCCTCATGCTCAGGAAGCTTGGCAAACCCGTTACCGTAGCGGTCAACAAGATCGACACGCAAGCGCGCGAAGTTTTGATGCACGAGTTCCACTCCCTCGGCCTGCGCGATATCTTTCCGGTCTCCGCCGAACACGGCATCGGGATGGAGGAATTGCTCGACCACATCACCAGGGATTTCCCGATCGCCGAGCCGGAGACGGAAGAGCCGAAGGAGTCCATCAAGGTCGCCATTATCGGGCGGCCGAACGTCGGCAAATCCACGCTGCTGAACGCGCTGACGGGGAAGGAGCGAGCCATTGTGTCGCCGATCGCCGGAACCACGCGCGATGCGGTGGACGAAACGGTAGTGCATGACGGGATCGAGTATGTGTTCATGGACACAGCCGGTATCCGCCGCAAAGGCAAGACCAAGCTGATGGCCGAGAAACTCAGCGTGGTGATGGCGCGGCGGCATATCCGTCTCGCTCAGGTGGTAATCATCGTGATGGACGCGACCGAAGGCGTACTCGGGCTCGACGCGACAATTGCCGGGTACGCACACGAGGGCGGTCGCGGGGTGATCCTGTGCGTGAACAAATGGGACCAGATGCCGCCCGGTAAGAAAACTGAATTCGAACGGAATCTGCGCGATGAATTGAAGTTTCTGGAGTATGCGCCGGTCGTATTTCTCTCGGCTAAGATGGGCACCGGCATTCCGCTGCTGTTCAAGCTGGTGAAGAAAGTCTACGATTCGGCTTCCATGCGCGTTACCACCGGCGAACTGAACCGTTTCGTCGAAGCGCTCCGCTTTGAAGATCGCAAGATCTTCTACATCACTCAAAACTCGACCAACCCACCGACATTTATCGTCTTCACGGACAAAATGGCGAAGCTCCACTTCTCCCACGAGCGCTACCTGATGAACCAGATCCGTAAGCGCTTCGGCTTTCAGGGCACGCCGATTCAGTTGAATATTCGAGGACGTAAGTCGCAGGAAAAGAGAGCGAGAGAGAAGTAGTTGTCCGTCGTCCGTTAGGCGTCCGCGTCGTGCAGCCGTTGAAACGGACAACGGTTGACGGACAACGCTTACAGCCGTTCCGGCTTATACCCACCCTTCGCCCGATCGCTCAGCCAGATGGCGCCAAACACCACCAGGAGAATCGCCGGCAGAATCGCGACATAGCGAAAGGAAGTCTGGGCCGCCACTCCGAGCACGCGCTCCAGTTCCGGACCGCCGGCTTTTTCGAGGGCGCTGAAGGCTGCGTCGCCGCCAGCTACCGACACTTTGGTGCGGTCGAAGATCGCGCCCATCTGCGGTAGCACCAAATAGATTGACAAATTGCCTGCGGTTCCCATCAGGCCCAGGAGCAAGGCTCCTCCGCGGGGGAATCGTTCATTCGAAGATGCGAGCATGGTGGGCCACATGTAGCAGACGCCTGTACCCCAGACGGTAGCAGCCAGCAGTCCCGTGATTGGCGAATTCGCCACGCTGAGCAACAGCAGTCCCAGTGAGGCCAGCAGGCATGACACCCACAAAAGCCCGACGGGCGACAACTTGTGGGCCATCCGCCCCGCGAAGTGTCGCATCACGAACATCAACCCGCTGACGTAAATCAATAACCAGATGCCACGCATGCCTACGGTACGCGTCAGCGCAATGTCCACCCACTGACCGGGAGCCAGTTCCGAAGCTGCCGTCAGGAACATGGAGAAGAACCAGACCATGAACATCGGCCGCAGCATCTCTTTAAACATTCGTGAAGCCGGAATCCCCGATGCGGCGCGCTCGGTGGGGGGAAATTTCGTACCGATCGTCAAGACGAGGAATGTGACTGCCGGGATGAGGGTTATGCCAAGTTTGATCTGCCAGCTCGCGCCGATTTGATCAAGCGCAAGGCCCGTCAAACCGCCGATGATCAAGCCGCCTGGCCACCAGGCATGCAGCGTGTTGAGCCGGGCGGTTTTGTCGCTGGTATATAGCGCCGCAGTCAGTGGATTGATGACGGTTTCGACCAATCCCCAGCCGACACCCATCAGCAGCACGCCCCCCCATAACACCCAGTAAATGTTTTCGCCAGTCGCGAGCTTATCCGCGAAATCGACTATCAGCGTTCCGGCGATGAAGCAGAGGCTGGAGAGAGAGAGCAGCCGTCCCATTCCCAGAAAGTCGAGCATAGGACTGCCGATGGCAATCGTCAGAGCGAAACCCAATGAGCCTACGCCGAGCACTGCGCCGATCAACTCGGCGGAATGGACCGGGTTAATCGGATCGAAAAAGGTCATGCGTAGCGTTGATGCCACGCTCGCGCGCATGGAAAAGCTTACACCGGCGGTTACCAGTGCGATGACGCTGATGAGGAAGAGCCTTGATTTATTGTAGGCCGCATGTATATCGACGACCGGAGTAGTGGTTGCAGTAGCGCGCATAAGGTGCGATGGCTAGTATATTACGGCCAAGGCACTCCGCGCAGGATTACGCAGTCCGACCGAGCGACTTGTCTGACAGGACTTCAGGCTGCCAGCCGTAAGACAAATCCAGGTGCGCGCGCCCGAACGCCCGAGTTGGACACGTTCGATTTTGAGGCGCTAGCCACGGGCGGCACGAAAGCGCAGCGGTTACGGCCGGTCGTTCTGCGATTCAGCAGCCAGCAGCCCCCGAACCTTCAGCCAAGCCTCCAGCCGGCGGGGCCAACTCGAGAGCACGGGATCATTCAGCGCCAGTCCCACCCCATGGGGACCATTTTGATAGACGTGCAATTCGCCATGCACTCCCGCCTTGCGCATCGCGAGGAAGAACTCGATGCTGTTCTCGGCCGGGACCACCGTATCGCCGTCGGTTGTGAAAAGGAAAGTCGGAGGAGTCTGGGCCGTCACCTGCAGCTCGCTCGAGAGGCTCCGCGCCAGTTCCGGGTCGGGAGTGTCGCCCAGCAGATTTTTCTTCGATCCCAGGTGCGTCTTCGGCCCGACCAATGTGATTACGGGATACGCCAGAATCATGAAATCCGGGCGGCTGCCGGTGCGTTCGATCGGGTCGGCCGCATTCGGATCCCCGGAATCGAAATGCGTGCCGGTCGTGGACGCAAGGTGTCCGCCGGCGGAGAACCCCCAGATGCCGATGCGATTCGGTGAGATCCCGTAATCGGATGCGTGCGTCCTGACGTAGCGAATCGCCCGCTGCGCATCGTGCAATTCGATGGGATGATGGTACTTCGGCCCCAACCGGTACTGCAGCACGAATCCCGCGACTCCCCGGTTATTCAGCCATTTCGCTACATCCGTGCCTTCTTTGTCCATGGACAGGTGAGCGTAGCCTCCCCCCGGACAAATGATCACACCGCTTTCGCTGGTGATTTGCTTTTTGGGCGCGAAAATCAACAGCTTCGGAATATCGATATCCGCGGAGCCTTGCGCCCCCGGCGCGGGACCATTCCACAATGGAATCGTGGGCGGAGCCGGTACCGGAGCCTGAGCCATCGCCATCATGGAAAAGAGAAAAATCGTGAGCTTTGTCATTGGAGTTTCAACTTAAGAATCGTGAGGGAATGTTTGGGAAACGTGTAGCTGAAGCCGTTATCTTTGAGCGCGAGGTTGGCGGTCCTGACGGATGGCCTGACCTTCTGATCGCTGCCGAATGTGTGTGTTGTCTTCAAATCGGCATGATTTAATTCCCAAACTCCAGCCGCGCTCTCCAGTCTCCCGGACGAACTGACAATCTCAGCCGCGATGTCACTGTTCTCGCTCCGGTTCAACACATTGACGAACACCTGGCGTGATTTCGCGTCGAAGGTGGAAGATACGTCCAGATATTTGAGCGACCGTCCGGCGTCGGGCCTGTATTCGGGAGATTGAACGAGCACGTCGAGCGATTGGTTGCCCTTCTGCCGCGCGTATTCCGCCAGCGGGAAATAAATGGTCTGAAGGTACAAACCATTTTTGCTCGTCATCATCGGCGCAATGACATTCACTAACTGGGCGAGATTAGCCATTTTGACGAGATTGGCATGCCGGAAGAAAGAATTCAGGAACATCCCCATAGCGAGCGCGTCTTCGAAATTGTAGACCTCTTCGAGCCGCGTCTTTGCGGTGTCGAATTCGCTCCCTCCCCGCGCCCGATACCAAACGTTCCATTCGTCGAAGGCGATGTAGATCGGCCGCTGCCTGGGATTGGTCACGGTAAGCGCCTGGATCAGCCCTCCCACCACCTCGATCCTGTCGTCCAGATCGCGCGACGCTGCCATGAATTTCTCGAAATGATTGTCACCGTTGCCGATGTAGGTGTGCAGCGAAATATAGTCGATCTCGGATTTCAGGTTCTCGAGAACCGTGCGATTCCAATTGACCCAATCGGAGCCCGCGCGAAAGTTCGACGAACCCGAACCGATCAGCTTGATTGTCCCGTCCGCCCGGCGCATGGCCTTAGCGGCTTCCAATGCAAACTTGGTGTAATCCTCGGCATTCTTGTGCCCCAATTGCCAGGGTCCGTCAATTTCGTTCCCCAGGCCCCAGATTTTGACGTTATAGGGCCGGTCCCGGCCATTCTTACGTCGCTGACGTGCCCAATAGGTGTCGGCCGCTTCGTTGGTATACTCCACCCACTGGCGCGCATCCTCCACCGTTCCGAGTCCGGCATTGATGCAGATATAGGGCTCCACGCCGACCCGTTCGCAATAGCGGAGGAATTCATCCGTGCCGAAGCGGTTGGATTCAATGTCGCCCCAAGCGCCTTCCCGCCGCGGCGGCCTCTCGTCTCGAGGTCCGATCCCGTCTTTCCAGTTATATCCCGAGGCGAAATTGCCGCCCGGCCATCGCAGCACTGTCACTCCGAGGTCTTTGGTGGCTTGCATGACGTCCTTGCGGTACCCGTCGGCATCAGAGAGGGGACTGCCTTCGTCCCAGATCCCACCGTAAATACACCGTCCCAGATGCTCCGCAAAGTTACCGAAGAGATGGGGATCAACCTCCCCAATGACGCGGTCGGTATCAATCTTGATCCGCCCGGCCTGCTGCCCGGAGACTTGGGCAGCCACAGCGAAAACGATGATCGCCCCTTGTGTGACAGATTTTAGTCTGTCAGCCGCGAGCCTTGCCACTATCAATCTCATTTTTAAGTAACCCGAGACAGCATATCACTCAAGGGTATGTAATTGAACGCACAGACGCGCCGCTCTTTCATTTATCATGGTAGTAAATGACCCGAAGGGATGTACTCAGATTTGCGTCGCCGCTTCTAGTGGCACCAAGCGGCCTCTCTGCGGCGCCGTGCGAGTCCGATTTGGACCCTCGCACGGCCTCGGACTACGATGCCTATCTCAAGAGAGCGCGCACCGAAATTGAGCAGCCGCTGGGCTCGAGACTTCCCGATCGCGTGGCGGACGACCACCGATCCGTGGCATTGGCCGCCCTGGACAACAAACAACCCTACGTCTGGAACCTGAACGCCGCCGAGCCGAACGGAGCCATGCCGGTTTACAAAGGAGTAATCGTCGATTGGATGGCCGCCATCCGTATTCCTGGGGTGACACTCGAAACGTTTGAAGGCGTTCTGTCGCAATACACCTCCTACAAGAAGTGGTACAAACCCTATATCTTCGACTGCTACGCCCGGCCCGTTCCGGGACCCGGACTCAAGAACTTCGCCGTCACGTCCATCCTGCACGACGTCTATGAAAAACCTGCGCCGCTGGTCCCGGACCAGCACTTTTCGTTCGAAGTGATGGCGGAGTCCAATTATTTCCGCCTGGGTAGCGGAGACTCGCGGACACTGTTGATCCGCACGCACGCGGCCTCGATTCGGGAAGCCAACAGCGGCCATCCCGAACACGCCGACAGCAGGATGAAGAACAATCTGTTGCCCGAGGGCCGCGGACAAGGTGTGCTGTGGCGTTCTGACACGTGGTGGAGGGCCGTTGCGACGAATTCCGGCGTGTATGCGGAATACGAATCGTTGTCGCTCGCACGATCCCTGGATGGCGTCGAGTTCTTCAGTCTGTGCTCGGTGCTGCGTCTGCCGGGCCTCAAGGACAAAGCGTTGGGCTCGATGACCGAGCGCCCTCGCCGAACGGTCCTCTCGATCGTCACGTCTACCAGGACGGCCTGCCAAAGCGTGGCTTCGGCAGGCGTGTAAATAACACGGGAATATTAGTTCAGGGGTCAACAATTAGTGTTATTATCTGTGAACATATCTCTTAGTTGAGAGGCGGTCGACGTGTCCAAGAAAATCATTTTCTGCGCTGATGGGACCTGGGAAGATCCAAAAAGCGCTTCCAACGTGTACAAACTCTATAAGGCGCTTTCCACTACGGCTACACAAGTGCCTTACTACGATGATGGAGTCGGTGCAACCGGCTTACCAATACAACACCTTCTCGGCGGAGCCTTCGGATTAGGTCTATTCCAGAAGGTGAAAGACGGCTATTCTAAGATCGCGCAAGTCTATGAGCAGGACGATGAGATCTTTATTTTCGGGTTCAGCCGCGGAGCCTACACGGCGCGCAGCCTTGCAGGCATGATCGCCATCTGCGGCCTGCCGACCCAGAACTTCAGTCAGAACCTGGTGGATACGGCTTTTAACGCTTATCGCGACCCGGCCAACCGGCAGAAATTGCTGGCCACACTGGCGGCCGACTCGCTATACAACGCTCAAATTAAAATGGTCGGAGTTTGGGATACCGTAGGTTCTCTCGGTATTCCCGGCGCAGTGTTTGAACTTCCGGATCCGCTCTACGGCTTCCTCGATACCGACCTTCATCCCGACGTCCACAACGCCTACCAGGCGGTAGCCGTCGACGAGAAGCGCCGGGAATTTCCTCCAACCCTTTGGACCTCCACGCCGGCCCCCGGACAGGTTTTGCAACAGGTCTGGTTCGCCGGCGCGCATGGCGACGTGGGAGGTGGATATCCGGAAACGGACCTGTCGTCGATCACGCTGAGTTGGATGTTGAGTAAGGCGTTCGCGCTCGGCGTTGAAATAGAGCCAGCCGCGGCGCAACTGTATCCTCTACTCCCCGTCGATTCCAAATTCGCGACTGGCGTCATTCATGAATCCTGGAACCTGGGATGGGGCCTATGGCAGCATCGCAACATTCCTTCTGACTCCACGATCTCGAATTCAGTCGCGTTTCGCTTGGCGGAAGTAACCGGCTACCGGCCGCCGAATCTGCATCTCGAGGGTAGTCAACTTCCCGACACCTTTTCCGTTGAGACCGTGGTTGCCACCCCGGAAATAGCGATTGGAGCGGGTTCGCCCGCCACTTAGTTCCGCTTCCACAACAATTCGTCGTAGTCAAGTACGCTGGCCGGACGGCGTGGGCCGCCGTTGAGCGTCTCGAACTCGGCTCGTGCGGCATGACCGACGGCAGGCAGAGAACTACCGCTCAGCACATTCGGCGAAGAAATCACGCAAACGGGCACGGTCGCCGACCTGGGAAAAGAGACGTCAACGCAGGCCAAAGGCCTATTCTACTGGCCGTTGGAGAGACTTCTGCCACGGGCTAGGCGCGAATCCGAATCCACGAAATCATGCGGCCCGCGGCTTCGCGATCCCGGCGAAAGGAATGATAATCCGCCGCCTGGCACCTGGTGCATTCTCCGCCGATCGATATGTTCGCCCGCGGAACCCCTGACGCTTCGAGTTGTCTGGCGTTGATGGCCGGCAGATCCAGATGCACGCGCCCCGGCGCAATCACGCCGAACTCCCGCGCCACTTCCGGCCCCACCTCAAAACAGCAGGGTCCGATCGAAGGGCCGATAGCGACGTGCAAATTCTCGGGACGGGTACCGAACGCGGCTGCCATAGCACGAACTGCGCCGGCAACTATGGAAGCCGCGGTGCCTCGCCATCCCGCATGAATAGCGGCGACGGTACGCTGGGTTGGGTCGGCGAGCAGGATAGGAACGCAGTCGGCAGTCTTAACGCCAATGGCAATGCCAGGCGTATCTTCAATCAAGGCATCGCCGGGTTCGCGCCGGGCAGGCCGTCCATGATTCACGATGATGCACGCCGAATGGACCTGATGAAGCGTAACGACGTCGGATGGTGGAATGGAGTGTCGTGTCCCAAACTCGTAGTCGATGAAATCCAGGGAATCGAGGGGCATGAGAAGGGACACTGATTGCGACTGCTATGAAGAGGCAGGGTGAGCGACTGACTCACCCTGCAAACAGACTGAAATTTCGGCTGGCTTAGACTCCAGCAGCGGACGTCCGCCTGGACTGGAAGCACTCCCTGCAAAAAACCGGACGTCCCTGGGTTGGCCGGAACGGCACCGTGGTTTCACGCCCGCATTGCGAACACGCGGTATGCGTCTCCGTTCGCGTATGAGCAGAGCCGTTTGAGCCCTGCTTCTTGGTCTTACAAGCCTTGCAACGCTTCGGCTCGTTCTTGAAGTTCTTATCGTGGAAGAACTGCTGCTCTCCCGCCGAAAAAATGAACTCCCCACCACAATCAATACACTTTAATGCGCGGTCCTGAAACTGTTCCATCGGCTGCTCCTGCCGAACCCGGGGACGCCTGGGTCTCTCTGCTTACTCGACTTCGCGTCGAGTCTTTTTACGGTTTCGTTTTCGAGCCAAGGCTTGCTTGACCCGCTTCTTTTCACCCGGCTTCAGGTAGAAAGAGTGCCGTTTGACTTCCTTGATGATGTCTTCCTGCTGCACTTTTCTCTTGAACCGGCGGAGAGCGTTTTCTAACGTCTCGCCCTCTTGCAGTTTTACTTCTGCCAAACTAGATACACCTCCCAACCCTCAGCAAATTTACCCCTGGTGCGCACCCGACTCACGGGGAACGTCCAACAAACAAGGTACTGATATCATATGGGGTTGACCAACAAAGTCAAGCCCTAATTTCTTAATCATCCGCTACCGTCCAGTTACAGCAAGCCCAATTCACACCCGATAAGGAGCAAAGTTATGGAGAATGTACTGGCTATCCTGCTGGCAGGAGGTTTAGGCGAGAGGCTTTATCCCCTCACCCGTGAAACCGCGAAACCGGGTGTGCCGTTCGGCGGCGTATACCGCATCATCGACTTCACCCTTTCCAACTGCATCAATTCACACGTACGCAAGATACTGATTCTAACACAGTTTAAGTCGCTCGAACTCAACCGGCACGTACGGCACGGCTGGAACATCCTGTCGCCCGAGCTTGGGGAGTATATCGAGATCATTCCTCCCATGAAACGCGCGGGCGAATCCGACTGGTATCTCGGCACTGCCGACGCCGTATTCCAGAACATCGCCAGCATCGAAAGCGAACGTCCCGACCAGATCCTGATCCTCTCCGCCGACCACATTTACAAGATGAATTATGGACATATGATCGGCCTGCACCGCTCCAGCAAAGCCTGCATCACGATCGCCACCACCCAGGTCTCACCGGAAGAGGCCTCGCGGTTCGGCGTGGTGCAAATCGGGTCCCAACGGCCGCATCGCCGGCTTCGAGGAGAAGCCCCAGCATGGAAACCCGACCCGCTCCGCATTCAACCCGGAGAAGGTGAGCGCGTCCATGGGGATCTACGCCTTCGAGGCTTCGGTTCTGCTGGACGAGTTACAGCGCGACGCGGAGAACCCGAAGTCCTCTCACGATTTCGGCAAAGATGTCATTCCCGCCAGTCTTGCGCGCGGCCGCAATATCGTTGCCTACGACTTCGTCGATATGAATGCCAAAAAGGCCACTTACTGGCGCGACGTCGGCACCATCGACGCCTTCTATGAAGCCAATATGGATCTCTGCGCGGTCACCCCGGAGTTCAACCTCTACGACGAAAACTGGCCTGTTCACGTCCGCACGATGCAGCAGCCGCCGGCGAAATTCGTCTTTGCCGACCGGGACGTCCGAATGGGTATCGCGATTGACTCTATTGTCTCCGCGGGCTGCATCGTATCTGGAGGACGTGTGCTGCACAGCGTCCTTTCGCCGGGTGCGCGAGTGCATAGCTATAGCGAGGTGGAGCACTCCATCCTGATGCCGAACGTCCAGGTGGAGCGATACAGCCGCGTGCGCCGCGCCATTCTCGACACGGGGGTGGTGCTGCCGCGGAATAGCATGGTGGGCTTTGACGCGCAGGCTGATCGGGCTAAGGGTTATCTGATCAGCGAAGGCGGCGTGACGGTGGTCCCTGCGCAGCCGTGATAGGCTGTCGAGTTCATGACTCACGCCGCTTTCGACCTCAACTCGGCCGCCCACGATGAAATGGTCCATGAGGGATTCTCTGCCCGACTTTCTGCCCGGAACAGCAGAGCAAATCTCCGCACTCCGGCAAACACCCGGTTCCAGCGCCGTCGCAGGAAGCGATTGACTTGCGGGGCCTGTTCTGGTCCTCGATCGATAACGACAGTTCGCGCGATCTCGATCAGATCGAAGTCGCCGAGCGGGTTGCCGGAGGATCCGCGTGCGCGTCGGCATTGCCGACGTCGACTCCCGCGTGGTTATAGATACTCCCATCGACCGGCATGCCGCGGCGCAGACCACCAGCGTCTACACGGCGGTCCATACGTTCCCGATGTTGCCCGAAGAGCTTTCGACCGACATGACGTCGCTCAACGAAGCGAGCGACCGCGCGGCGATTGTGATTGAGTTCGTGGTCCCGCCGGACGGAACTTTCAACCAGGCGAAGATCTATCGAGCCATCGTCCGCAACAAAGCACAGCTGACCTACAGCGGCGTTGGAGCGTGGCTGGAGGGAAGCGCGCCCGCGCCGCCGAAAGTCGCGGCGTCGTCCGAACTCGCCGCGCAATTGAAACTGCAGGATGAGGCTGCGACCGCGCTGCGCGACCAACGCCACCGCTTGGGCGCGCTCGAATTTGACCGTCCCGAAGCGCAGGCCGTCATCCAGGACGGGAACGTCCGCGACGTCACCGCAACGCACAAGAACCGCGCCAACGACTTGATCGAAGATTTTATGGTAGCGGCAAACGCGGTGATGGCCCGCACCTTGAGAGACAAAGGCTGTTCGGCCATCCGCCGGGTGGTAAAGACGCCGGAGCGCTGGCCGCGAATTGTGGAGTTAGCCCTCCAGCATGGCTTTCAACTCCCATCCGAGCCCGATTCCGGGGCGCTAAACGCATTTCTGCAAAGCGAGCGGACCGCGGACCCGGTGCATTATCCGGATCTGTCGCTTGCGGTAGTGAAGTTGATGGGGCCTGGTGAATATGTGCTCTCGCGAGCCCATGACGACGCAGAGGGACACTTTGGACTGGCCGCGCCCGACTACACCCACTCCACGGCGCCCAACCGGCGCTTCGCCGACCTGGTCACACAACGGCTGATTAAAGCTGCCTGGGCGGGACATCCACCTCCATATACTGATACGCAACTGGATGTGATTGCGCGGAACTGCACCCTGAAAGAAGACGCTGCGCGCAAGGTGGAGCGGACCATGCTCAAGCGTGTTGCCGCCATGGCTTTAAGGGATCGGGTCGGCGAAACCTTCCAGGCCGTGGTCACAGGAGTCACGCCTAAGGGAGTTTTTGTTCGTGTACCGAATCCTCTCGTCGAGGGCCGGGTGATGCATGGAGAGCAGGGGATGGATGTTGGCGACCAGGTTCGCGTCAAGCTACTGCATACCGATCCGCAGAAAGGCTTTATTGATTTCGCGAGAGCTTGAATGCCGTCCCGTCCGGACACCCGCAGCCCGGGATTTGAGCGAGTCCCTGCGACGTCCCCTGCGCTACCAGAATGACCTCGTCAGGCTGAATCGGGTGGCCATCCGCGCTCGATAACTGGAGCTTGAATCCGGATCGCGTATAGGCGTAGTTGGCCATGATTTCAGACACGTCGGGCCGCTTGACGGTGAGCAGGGGTCCGGCTTTCAGAAGTCGAGCGCTGATGACATGAAGTTCCTGGGTCTCTTCCTCGCCCTTCCAAGGCGCCCAGCCTTCAACCGTTAACTGGTTGCCCTCCGCCTTCGCCTGCCGGATCTCGCCGCCGCGCTGGATGGAACAGTCTTTGCGCGAATTGACATCAAGAACCACGGTGCGAGCGTTGCGAACCGGTTCGAACGCCTCCACGGGGACATTGATGCCGTAAGGCGCGGGTAGCTCCGGAATCACGTCGTTCGTCACGCTGATGTACGCGTAGCGATTAAAGACGTAGTCGAACCGTGCCGGATCCATGGCTGGAAAGTATTTTCGAAACAGAGGGAGATCAGGAGCCAAAAGAGTGTGGCTGACGGATCGAAACCCCATAGCGTTCAGGGTCGCTCCATAGAAGCGCGGCGCCAGCAGAAAGTGGCCGGGCGTCGCTGCTTCGGTTTCGCGAAGTAAGCGGACCACCTCGGTTTCCGGCAGTTGAAAGATCGGCACGGCGGACTGAAGCGGATTGAATCTGCCGAATGCCAATATATTCATCGCCGCGACGCCAGCCACCAAAAGCGGAAGCCGCATGGCTGCAGGTACCAGACAGGCAATTACCCCCGTCCCGATTCCCAATGCCGTCAGAGCGAGGTCAAAGTGACCTAATGCAAGCGGCATATGGAAGATTGCGATTTTCAGGACCAGCGACATTACCGGACCCGCCACCAGAAACATCGCGATCTCAATGGGAGTGGGCGAGAGAGATTTGTCTCGCAAGACGAGGACGCAGGCAAAAACAATCAGGAGACCGGAGATAAACAAAAGGCGCTCCGCATTGCCGTGATCCCATAACAGGAAATGTCCGATCCAGCGCGGCGCAGCGGTAAGTTGCCAGATGAGGATCAACGCTATGCCGGCCGAAAGCACAATCAGTCCGTTGCGCAGCCCTGGTTTGCCACGGAGCGCTTGCGGGGAAATAAGACAGAGAGCCAGCACGGGCAGAAAACTTCCGACCGTTCCTATCTCGCAGATATTGATCCCGGCCAGGTTCCGGTAGTCTCTAAGATGAAAGGCAAGCCAGGGATACAACTGAGAGAGCGCCACGGGCACGGGCGTCGTTCCGGGTGCTCCAACGCGCTTCCCGGGATACCAAGTCTCCCTCATGACCTGGAGCAGATCGTGGTAGTAGAAGTAAATGGCGAGGCCCGTAACCAAACCACCAATCGCCACCGCGGCCAAGTCGCGCGGCGAACGCAACAGGGAAGGGCGGAAAGCCGCGACCAGTATAATTCCGGCAAAAGCGAATTCGGCGAAATAGGTCGGATAGACGAACGAGAACGCCACCACCGGCATGACCCAGCTGAAGAGGAGCGCTTTCAACCACGGTCGCAGGGGCGCGAACAGGATGAGTAAGATCCACGGCAGGCCAGCCTCCAGGGAGCCGAAGGACGTCCACCAGAACTGCACCGCGCCGCTGAAGTAGAGTGTGAGCGTAATAGCGGCAGCTACGAACGAATCGATCCCCAGCTGCCGGAACAACAGAAAGTATCCCGAAAGAAAAGCGCACATGACCAGCGCACAATAGAGCGAGTAGGCGGTGGCTGGCGAGGTGAGAAAGAAGGCCCACAATTCCGGTTTAACAATCAGGCTCCAATCCTTGATGGGAAGGAGGTAAAAGCTCCTCAGATCCTCCTGGTAGAACGAAGTTGCGTTGATCCGGCGGAAGCCATTTCTCACGCAGATTTGAAAAAAGGCAGTTGTACCCGCGAATTCATCCGATCGAATCGTGCGTGCGTCGCCGAAAATGGGACCTTCTTCGTCTGCGCCAATCTGCGTCAAAACGATGCCGTAAGAAGAAGGCGTTATCTGGTAGCAGGTGTATACCAGGCCGACCAGGAAAACCATCCCGAGGAATAGAGCCGCAACCAGATCCAGCTTTGGCAGGCGCACGTGACGCATCCGTAGGATTATCTCAAAAAGTTCAGCGGCATCCCGTTTGGCCCAGACGGACGTCGCCCGATGAAGTCCCGCGTGCGATCAAAGTAATCTCGTCCCGCCGGATCGGACGTCCGTCTGCGGCGACGATGCTGAATTCGAAACCGGCTTTCGAATAACTGTAGTCCCGCATTAACTCGCCGATATCCGGGCGCTGCAGAGTGATGAGGGGCCCGGCGTGAAGCTGTCGCGCGCTCAGCACAAGAATTTCCTGGGAGCCGGTCTCTTTGGTCCATGGCGCCCACCCTGCGATCGTGAGATGATCCCCTTCGGCGAGCACGCGTTCGATGGCTCCGCCCGGCGCCATGGCACAGGCCACTGTCCGCATCGGGGCGAAGCTCACTTGCCGGAGATTGCGAGGCAGTTCGAAGACCGTGCGCGGCAGATGAATGACATCGTTTTGGGGCACATTCGGCAAAGGGTCGTCGGTCAGCTGGATGTGGGCAAACCGGTTGAAGATCCGGTTGAATTCGGCCTCATTCATCGTCGGAAAGTACTTCCTGAAAAATGCCAGTTGAGGCGCAGGCAGGACGTGAGCTACAGACCGGAACCCCATGCCATTCAGCGTCGCGCCGAAAAAAGTGCCGTTTCTCAATACATGGTCCGGCATTGCCGCCTCTTCCTGTTTCAGGCGTTGGAAGACCGCAGTCTCGGGGATGTGAAAGATAGGGTCAGCCGGCTGCAGGGGATTGAAACGCCCGAACTCGCTCAAGTTGATGAAGGCGATGACCATTAACAACGCGGAGGCGCGCTGTGCAGCCGGGAAGTAGCAGGCCATCAGGCAGCCGAGCGTAGCAAAACCGCAAATGGCGAGATCAGCCTGGCATGCGGCGAAAGGAAGGGAAAACAACCGATGCTTCAAAATGACCGATCCAATGGGTCCGGCGATCAGAAAAATCGCGATTCGAACTGGATGCAGCGAGAGAAGTTGGTTTACCCAGACCAGCACGCTGGCAAAGATGAGGAGGAGGCCAGTAGCCAAAAATAAACGCTCGGGATCAGCTGTGTCCCAAAGAAAAATTCTTCCAATCCAGCGCGGGAGCGGAGCAACCTGCCAAAGAGTCATCACGGCGGCCGCAGAGAGGAGGATCAGCATGGCGAGACGCACTGGCCGGTTGCGCCAGAGGTCCCGGAAGCGCATCAGACAAAGGGTCAAAAGGGGGAGAAAGGTTCCGACTGTCCCGATTTCAACCACGTTGAGACCCGTTAGGTTTCGAAAATTGCCGAGATCGATCGCGAGGAATGGGAAAACCTGCGAAAGCACCACCGGAACCAGGACCGTCCCTGGAGGAGAGATGCGATGACCGGGATATGCAGTATTGGCCATGATCGGAATCAGCCTGGCGAAGTAGGCGTACAAAACAGAGCCTGTCACGAAAACTCCTACTGCTACCGCTGCGATCTCACGCGGAGAACGGAACCAATCGCGCCGAACGGCTAGTAGTAAGACTAGAGAAGCCAGTGCGAAATTGATGAGCAGTACGGGATAGGGGAGGGCAAGGGCGGTCGCCGGCATGAGCCACGCCAAAAGTAAAGCTTTCCGCCTCCAGGCCATTGGCGTCAACAAGATCAGCAGGAGCCAGGGTAGGCCCGCAAGCATCCAGAGACCCATGAACTGGACCAAGCCGGAGAAAAAGACCATAAGAGATGCCGCGGCGGCTAAGGGGCCATCCGCGCCGAGTTTGCGAAAAACCAGCGTGTATCCCGCCAGAGATGCGCAGAAGAGAAACGCAAAGTAGATGGAAAAAGCCGTAGGCGCGCCGGTCACGAAGAAGGCCCACTGTTGCGGTCTGAATAACAGACTCCAGTTCCTTAGCGGCACGGGGAAAACGCTGCGGAGGTCTTCTCGGTATAACGAGGTCTCATTCACCTCGCGGAAGTCGTTTCGTACGGCTGCTTGGATCAGCGGCGTGAAGACCGCCCATTCGTCCGAACGGATCGGCCGTGGTCTCCCTAGCATCGGGCCCGCCTCGGGTGCGCCGAGCTTATTGAGCAGCAGCCCGTAGGAGGAGGGAGTTAATCCCAGGCACACATAGAGGATCCCGGCCACAGCGACCAGGCTCAGGAACGCCCAGGTGACAACATCGCGTTGGGGTGGATTGACGGATTCCATCGGGTCGATTTCGACTTCGCTCATCCTTGTCGCGCCGCCAACTGACATGTTGGTTATTGTCGCAGAATTGGAAAAAAGCGCGGATTGAAATCTGACACGACAGGCAGAATGCTGTCGTACGTGGCAGCGGCGTTGAGGGACGCCGGAACACATCACGTTGGGCACGGAAAGATCAGGTGTCAGGCCGCGGCGTTTCGGCTTTGAAATAGAAGCAATCCCCTGCGCGCAATCACCGGAAGCGGAGGATTCGCGCGAGGGGAGCGCAACGACAGGACGCAGAGTGTAGCGCCGGCTCAAAGACGGCTTGCAAACGCAAGGTTTTCGCGGCCTCAATAGCTGGCGTGCAGGTCCTTCACGTCCGCATCGGCGAAGTCCCGAAGCGGCGTGTACGCGCGATGCTCGGTAAACAGCCAGTGGGCGAGAGAACGAAAGGATGTCAGTCTGTCGCGGAGCTGCTCCACCATATGCAGACTGGCCTCCTCCTTCTCCTTACGGACTTCCAGCTCCGCCATCGTCAGACCGGCGTTCGGAGATGCGGCAAATTCGAAACTGTAAGGGAAAGGCGAATCGAGCGAGAAGATCCATCGGAAGATAGCTTCCGTTCGAGGCATATGAAACTCGGAGGTGATGACAAGCGGACGCCTCCAGCCAAGCGGATCCGTGAGCTGAACGCGAGAAAAATACGCGTTGCCGATCGTGTCGTAGGCGGTGCTTTCACAGTAGATGCGCCTGGGATCGATGCCACGGTCGATCAGATAACGCGCACCCGCGCGCGATTCAGTGAACAGGCGGCCATCAGCGTCGAGGGTAGCTGGACGGCGGGTTGTCCCGGCACTCAGCGGAACCATTGGCTCCCCAGACTCACTCGCGAGAGCCAGGTCAAAGCGGAGCTTCGCATACTCGGGCAGCAGACCGCCAGGACGTAGTCCGCCGCCAAGAATCAAGATGGCGTCATAGTTCATTTGTGGGAAAACTTCCGCATCAATCCTCGCATGACGCGCTCGGTCGCGGTGCCGAAGGGCTGGTCGGTGGTGAGGTAGGTCCAGGTTGCGCCGCGTTGCGAGGGGTCTAGACCAGTCGATGCGGCGCGCTCCACACGCTCGGCGATCTCAGGTTCCAGGCGGTCTTCGAGTTCCCGGTAGAGGGTATCGACGCCTTTCATATACTCGTACAACGGTTCGCGAAAGCTCAAGGAGGTCCAGACGATATCCGATTTCAGGTCGGCTACAGACGCCAGATACTCGCTCCAGAGGTCGTCGATGGTGGTGAGCGCCACCAGCGTCTCGAGGTGGGATGCGAGGTGTTCTTCTCCAGTGAGGATCTTTTGTCTGCGGTCCTGGAGTTTGCGGCGCTGGCCTTCGATAACCGACTCATAACGATTGAGGAGCCGGCGGATGTCGAGATTCTGGCCTTCGACGCGGCGTTGGGTGCTTTCGATGTCCCGGACATCGCTGCAGCCGTACCGAACCATGAGGTCGTCCTGCACGGAAACGAAGAATTGCGACGATCCGGGGTCGCCTTGCCGCCCGGCGCGGCCACGCAACTGGTGATCGATACGACGGCTCTCGTGACGGTTGGTGCCGATGACGTGCAGCCCGCCTAGCGAGGCAACGCCCGGCCCCAGTTGGATGTCGACGCCCCGGCCCGCCATGTTGGTGGAAATCGTAACGGCGGCGCGTTCGCCGGCCCGGCTGACGATGGCAGCTTCCTGCTCTTCGTTTCTAGCGTTCAGGATGGCGTGCGGAACATCTGTCAGCCGGGTTGACAAGCGCTCGGATTCGTCGACGCTGGCGGTGCCGACCAGAACTGGCCGTCCCGCGGTATGGAGGGAGCGAATGGCTTGGAGGACCGCACGCTCCTTTTCTTCGCGGTTGGCGAACAGAAGGTCCGGCAAGTCTTGGCGGGCGACTGGCCGGTTGGGAGGGATCACTTCGACGGTTAGACCGTAGATGCTCTCGAATTCGCCAGCCTGAGTAGCGGCTGTACCGGTCATGCCGCAGAGGTACTCGTAATGGGCGAAGAAATTCTGGAGAGTAATGCTGCCGAGAACGCGGCCCTGCTGCTTGAGCGTGAGCCGCTCTTTGGCTTCGATAGCGGTTTGCAAACCTGCAGGCCAGCGGCGATCGGGAGCGATGCGCCCTTTGAACGCATCGACGGATTCGATGCCTTTGGCGGTTACGACGTAGTCGATGTCGCGATGAAGCAGGTGATGGGCGTGAATGGCGTCGATGAGGGCGGTATAGAGTTCGAAATTCTCCGGAGCGTAGAGGTTGCCGCAACCGAGAGTTGCTTCGACGATCCGTGCGCCCTCGTCGGTGAGGGAGATGTTGCGAGCGTACTCGTCCAGGCTGAAGTGCACATGGCGGCCGAAGAGGCGGGCCACGCGATCGGCGCGCTCTGCGAGATTCTCTTCGCTGCCCGCTAATCCCGCGAGCACCAGTGGGATGCGGGCTTCATCGATCAGGATGGAGTCGACTTCATCGATCACCGCGGCATGGAAGCGGCGATGAACCTGTTCTTCGGGGGAGAGCGCGACCTGGTCGCGGAGAAAGTCGAAGCCGGCTTCATTGGCCGTGGAATAAGTTACATCACAAGCGTAAGAAACTTTGCGTTCGGGATTGCGCATTTCTTGCTGGATGCATCCCACGGAGAGACCTAACATGCGGTAAATTTCGCCCATCCACGCAGCGTCGCGGCGAGCGAGGTAGTCGTTGACGGTCATCACATGGACGCCGCGACGGCTGCGCGCCAGCCAAGCAACCGCGGGAACGGCGGCGAGCGTCTTGCCCTCGCCGGTCTGCATTTCGGCGATGCGGCCTTCGGCCATGGCCAGCGCGCCCTGTAGCTGGACGTCGAACATTTTGAGCCCAATCGCTCTGTGCGCGGCTACTGCCACAGCGGCGATTGCGTCTGTGAGATCGACAGCCGTTTCGAAGGATTGTTTGAGAGCCGCGGAGGAAAGCTGACTGAAGATGGCGCGTTTCTGATTGATGGATTGGATCTGACCGGGTCTGGGATCGGAAAACCCAAAGCTCTTCTCCAGCAGGGAATGAAAGAATCCCGTCATGACTGCGGCCAGTATCTCATACGGAGGGAAGGCACCGACCGAAGTCTCTAATGCGCGACGGGGAGGCAGCAGCCTGTCACACAAGAAGAGTAACTATTAAGGATTAGTAACTTATGAGAGTTAGTGAAACCGTTCGGAGCATGTTACGTGCACTTCGCTGTTAGTTATAGGCAATTCGATAGGAAAATTATGGCACTTGAATGGCAAGGCGTATTCTGGGATCAACTTATATGCTTCCGGTCCAATTCTTAAAAAAATGGCGGCTGTGGGTGACCGCATCCGTCATCATTATTCCCGTGGTTCTTGCAGGCTCGGCGTTCTGGCAAGCTGCGCAGGCGCGAAGGCGAGCAAACGCTGTGGTTCTGGACAATGCTGGGTTTCGTTTCACTTCGGTTACATTGGATCGGACGGCGGCATCGGGGGTCGAGTCAGTTGGTTCGCCCGCTTCGTTCGTAGATTTTACCGACTTCCAAAATCGCCTGTGGATGAGCGGGGCGGCCGGACTTTATGGCTGGGATCGGGACGGCACACTGGCTGTGAAGTACCGGCCGGGATTAGAGTTGCCTGCCGTTGAATTGGCGGGTATGTCGCAAGGCCTGAACGAAGGGCCGAAGTTATTCATCGCCACACGTGGCGAGGGGTTGCTGGAGTTTGACGGGCACACCTTACGCAGTATTCGTCCGGCGGATGCGGGTGCGCGCGCAGCGACTTGCGTGCTGGCGTTGACGACCGGCCGGGTGATGTACGGCACAGAGAAGCGGGGCGTGCTAGTGTTCGATGGCGGCACCATCAAGCCATTCAACGCTTCCCTGGGCAGCGAGCATGTGACTGCGCTGGCTGGGTCAGAGGGGGATCTGTGGATTGGAACGCTGGACCATGGCGTATGGCATTCCTATCGCCGGACAGCTGGATCACTTCGACGGGGACGCGCTGCCGGATTCCCAGGTTTTGTCGCTGGCCTCTCGAAGTGGCTTGGCATGGGTTGGGACTCCGCTAGGCGTGGTCGAATTCAGATCGGGCAAACGGACGCGTGAACTTGCCGGGGGGTACTTCGCCCGCGCGTTGGAAGCGGATGGCGACATTTTGCGCGTCGGAACGGAAGACGAGGGTGTGTTTGAAGTGCCGCTGAATGGCGATCGCCGCGGCAGGGAAGCAGACTTGCTGAACGGAGCGGTGCAACGAGTCCGCTCACTGGATGGCCACGTGTTCGCGTTGACGACTGACGGTTTGTTTACGCGACATGGTACCGGGTGGAACCGCTCGGTTGCGAGTCCTGGCGCGGTGTTGTCGGACCGAAATATAGCGGCGCTCGCGACGGACGCGGCAGGGCGTGTATGGGTGGGGTATTTCGACCGCGGTCTTGATATCGTTGATGGCGCGATGGATCGCGTGACGCATCGCGAGGACGAGCATGTCTTCTGTATCAACCGGATCGTGGCTGCGCCCGACCGGCAGAGAGTTGCGGTCGCGACGGCGAATGGGCTCGTTCTGTTCGATGCGAACGGCACCGCGCGGCAAGTGCTGGGACGAGCGCAGGGTCTGATTGCCGACCATGTGACAGACATCGCGTTTAGCGGAGACACGATGGTTGCCGCCACTCCGGCGGGCGTTTCGTTTATTGGACCGAATGGCATCAGCAGTATCTATGCGTTTCAGGGATTGATCAACAATCACGTATATTCGATCGCGGCGGACGGCAACCGGCTGTTTGCGGGAACGCTGGGCGGGTTGTCCGTGATCGAAGGAGGGGTAGTCCGCACGAGCTATACGACGGCGAATTCTCGTTTGCGGCATAACTGGATTACCGCGCTCGTCAAAGTGGACGGAGAGTGGTTCGCGGGAACTTACGGCGCCGGCGTTATGGTTTTGGATACGTCAGGTGAATGGCACGGTTTCCCCGATTTGCCAAACGGCTTAATTGTGAACCCAAATGCCCTGGCGGGAAGTTCGACGAGGATCTATGCGGGGACCTTGGGCGAAGGGCTATACGTCTACGACCGCGTGCAGAGAAGATGGGCGCGAGCCATCGTGGGGATGCCGTCCCTGAACGTGACGGCGCTGGCAGTAAGCGGCGGATATCTTTACGCCGGAACGGACAACGGGTTGATCCGCATTCCCGAGGAGAGGGTCCGATGAAACGGTTCTTAGCTCTGGGATTTCATCTGGCGTTTTCCACGCTCTGTTCGATTGCGAGCGGAGGTGTCGCGTTCGGGGACGCGGGTGTACTGGTCCCGGAAGGCCGCCAGCAGCCGGACCCGGCGATATTTTCGCTGGACGAGATGTCGATTCATATCGTGATCGACGGCGGCATCGCGCGCGTCAACATCCGGCAGATTTACGGCAGCCACACGGACCGGATCAGGGAGGGGCAGTATGTTTTCGCGTTACCCGAGGGCGCGACGGTTTCGGATTTCGCGGTGTGGGACGGAGTCACACGAATTCCCGGAGTGATTCTGGAACGGAGGCGCGCGGGGGAGATTTACGAACAGGCGAAGTCCCAGGTGATCGATCCAGGCCTTTTGCAGATGGGCGAGCGGGAGGCCGGCGAAGCGTCGCGCAGCAACGAATTCTCCGCGAAGATCGTGCCGATTCCTGCGTTTGGCACGAAACGGATGGAGATCGAATATTACGAACCGGTCCGGGTGGAGAATTTCCAATCGCAGTTCGCGGTGCCGCTGCGTCCCGACGCTTATCAGAGTGTGGTTGCGGGCAAGCTGACGGTTAACTTCGAATTGCACTCGCAATATGCTCTCAGGAGTTTCCAGATCGCAGGCAAGGCGTATCCGCTCAAGATTTCGGAGCAGGCGGCCAGGCTGGTGCGGGCAGGTTACGATGGAGCGAACGTCGGCCTGACGGAAGATTTGACCTTTGATTATAGTTTGAATCCGGCGGGTGCGGGCGGTCTGCAAGTGCTGGCGCATCGGGACGATTCGGGGCCGGGATTTTTTCAGGCGTCGTCGCTGCTGCCGGTGCGCCTGAGCGCCGGCAATCGAGGCATACAGCCCGGACGCACCGTCATTGCGCTGTTCGACAATTCGCTCTCGATGCAGTGGGAGAAGCTGGAGCGAAGTTTTCAGGCTACCGAGGCGCTCCTGCGTTCGCTGCGTCCTGCGGATCGATTCAATTTGCTCCTCTTTAATAGCGCAGTGAAGGTGTTTGAAACGGCTCCGGTGGAAGCGAGCCGGGCGAATGTCGAAAAGGCGCTCCAGTTCGTCCAGGGTAGCGCGATCCAAGGCGGGACCAATTTGCAGAGCGCTTTGCAGTCGGCTCTCGAACAGGCTGGGGCGGGCGAGACCTACATCGTGCTGATCAGCGATGGCGGGGCGGATGAAGGCACGATCAACAATGGCCGCCTGGCGGCCTGGTATCAAGCGGCCTGGAATAAGGTCTCGGCGGAACGCCGGCCGCATACCATGGCCTTTGCTGTGGGAGACGACGCCAATCTTCCGCTGCTCAAGATGTTGGCGCGCAATGGCGGGTTGGTCGAAACAGTGCGCTCGACGGAGCCCATCGACTTCAAGCTGAAGACATTCCTTTCGCGAATCGGACAGGAGCCGGCGAGGGAACTGGCATTGCAGGTGTCTCCCATGACGGAGGCGAGTTACGTTTATCCGCTGCAGGAGTCGAGTTTCTCGGGATCGGTTGCATCATGGGTGGGTCAATATGAGCAGCCGCTTCCCGGGGCAGTATTCTCGCTTCGCGGCAATCTGGCTGGGACGCCGTACGCGGCTGATGCGACGGCCGTACTGCCCGTGCGCAGTCTGGATCATGAAGCGCTGCCGCGAACCTGGGCGCGAGCGCGAGTGGACGCGCTGCTCGAAAAGATTGCGCGCGAAGGTGAAGACCGGGCCAGTATCGACGAGATCGTCCAGCTTTCGCGGAAGTATAAATTTGTAACGCCGTATACGTCGTTCCTTGCCGTGCCGCGGGCGCTGTTGCGTCCGCGAGTGATCCGTCCCGGCGATCCGGTGCTGCGCGTGCGCACCGATGCGTCGATCGTTTCGGTCACGGCACTCTTCCCGTTTGGGCTGATCAAGCCGCTGCGTCATCTGCAGGATGAGGACGTGTGGCAGACGCGATTTCTGGCGCCGACGGATATGTCGGACGGCACGTATGAGGTCCGCTTGATCATGCGTGATCACGATGGGCACGTCTATCGAGAGAACAAATCGTTTGTGATTGCGAGCAAGCCACCCGTGGTGCGGGTGAAGGTGGACAAGCCGCGTTATAGGAGCGGTGAGCCGGTGCAGCTCCGTGTGCAGGCGAGCGGGATGACGCGAACCATTACAGCGCGGCTCTACGGGGCGATGCCCGCATCGCTGCACTGGAATAAGGCCGCGGCGGCGAATACCGGCGAACTGGTTGTACCGGAGGGTATGACGCCTGGGAGATATACGGTGCGAGTTACGGCGGAAGATATTGCTCACAACATCGGAACCGGGGAGGTGTCGCTTGAAGTTTGGTAGATGGACTCTCGCCGGCACGGGGCTGATCGCGGCGGTGTTGCTGCGCGGGGAGATGCAGGAGTGGGTGCAGCATCTGCCATCCGGCGATTGGCTGAAGGTATTTTTCAGCCAGGCGACGCTGCCGGACGGCGCGGTAGAGGTGAGACGGCCACCGTCGGAGACGCGCCCGGCGTTGACGCAATTGATCGCGGCTCACCCGAGTGAAGCGGCCTTGTACCGCCTGCGCGCGCAGGAGGCCGAGTTGCAACTAGATTTTGCGCCTGCCGAGGCAGACTGGCGGCGTTACGTAAGTCTGTCCCGGGATTCCGGCGCGGCCTGGTTGGAGTTGGCCGATTATTACGACCGCCGTCACCAGCCCGCGGCGGAAGTGGAGGCGCTGCGGACGGTTGGGCGCGCGGCATCGGATAAATTTACACCGGTGACGATGCAGAAGTCGTGGCAGGCGTTTCAGCGGGCGCTGCGGGTGATCACCGAACAGGCGCTGCCGGATTCGTCGGCGGTCGGGATCTATCGCGTTTGGGTGGCTCGCTATCCACAGGAATCTTCGCTGCGGCAGGAGTTTATCAGCTATCTGATTGCGCATCACCTCGAAAGGGTTGCGACGGAAGAGATCGCCGCCTACCGGAAGGCGTTGCCGGCGGATACAGTTTATCCAGTAGAGGCTGCGGCGGCAATGGCAGCGGATCCGCTCACTGTTTATGAACGTGAATTCCAGCCACTATGGCCGGATGCGCTGACGAACAGCTATCTGAAGAAATTGGAGGAGGAATCGAAAGCGCGGGTAATGGTCGGGAAAGCCCGGGCGGCGCTCGAGCAAAATGCGGACGATTATCGGGATGCGGGCCGTCTGTTTCTTTATTGGAAGCAGCAAGGTAACCTGGCTGCCGCGCGACGCGTGCTCGAGGAGTACCGGATGTCCAGGCAATCGCGTAAGGCGGCGTGGAGGTCCGACGAGCTTTACACGATTGCACGGCTGTTCGAGAAGCTTCCAGACGTTGCCCAGTCAGCGGAATTATATTACACGCTGTACAGCTTACCGGGCGTGGATGGCCACTATGCGGAGCTGGCCCTGAGCGGACTGGCAAATCTCTTGTTGGCGGATCCGGATCAGCCGATCCGCTATGGTTCGGCTGATCTTTCGTTCTATAAAGACATTGCCACGATGGACCATTCGCCGGGATTTCTCAACGGGATTTTGTCGCTGATTTTGAATGGAACGGGTCCGCGGTGGGAATACGAAAAGCAGAACACGGCGTCGACGGCTTACTTCCACCGCGAGGCCGCTGCGGAGTTGGTCGATCTGCTGGACAAGAGATTTCCGCAGTCGGCGAGCCGCGTGGGTCTGCACGCACAACTGATTCAGGCATACAACGTGTATGGCGATGATGATACGGTCATCAGTACCGGACGGCAGTTTCTCGCGACATTTCCGCGCAGTTCGCTGCGGTTGGAAGTAGCGTTGACAGTAGCCGATGCGTTGGCGCGCCGCAACAGGGAGCGTGAGGAGTTCGCGCTGTACGATCAATTGCTGGGCGAATTGGGAAGGCGCGCGGATGGGGTTCCGTTAGGAGCCAGTGCTCCGCAGGTCGCCGCGCGGTCTCCGGAGTACGCGCGCGTGCTGGATCGATACCTGGCGCGTCTAGTGGCATCGGCACGGCCACTGGACGCAATCCGTCTTTATCGCCGGGAGATCGCACGCAACCCGAACGACCCCGGACTGTATGAACGGCTGGCTGCGTTCCTCGATCAGAATCATATGACCGCGGAGACGGAGGCCGTTTACAAAGAAGCGATGACGAAGTTCACCGATCGCGGATGGTATCAAAAGCTGGCGCGATGGTATTTGCGAAGAGAAGAGCGGGCCGAGGTGGGCAACCTGACGCATCAGTTGATCGATATTTTCTCCGGGACGGAGCTGGAGCGCTACTTTGCCGACATCGTGACGGAAACGAATCTGACTCCAATTCTTTACCGGCAAATGAACCTGTATGCATTGCAGCGGTTTCCGGAAGATCTGGTGTTCGTGCACAATCTGCTGACAGCTTATTCCGTTAATGCGACGCGGGATGATGCGGCGGCGATGCGTTTGTTGCAACAGTATTGGTATTACGACACGGCTCTACGAAATCGCTTCTTCGAAAGGCTTTCGCAGGATCGCAAGCTGGATGCGGAGTTAGCAGCCGTGCGGGCATCGAATCCGGATGCGCGGGCAAATCCCGCGGCAGCGCAATTTGTCGCGGAAGGAGAAGCGTGGCGTTCGCATTTTGAGGACGCAGCGCCGGAGATGAAGCGCGTGGCGGAGACCTTTCCTGGGGACCGAACGTTGGTTTCGCGGGCGACATCGGTGTACCGCTCACTTGCTACGGTCGACGTGAAGAATACCGCGACGGCGGTCTCGCTGGCTCAGATGGAGTCACGCTCCGCTCCGGGCAATCGTGAGATGCTCGCGAAAATCGGCGACATCTATGCCGATCACGAGCGCTTCGCGGCGGCGCGGCCATCGTGGGACGCGATGCCTTTAACTGCGCCGGGTGAGGTGAATGCGTGGCGCGACGCGGCTACGGTCTTTTGGGATTATTACCTCTACGATGACGCTCTTCGCGTGATCAAGGACGCGCGTACGCGGCTGCGCCATCCCGGGCTGCTCGCGTATGAAGCCGGAGCGATCTATGAGGGCAAACGGCAGGACGACCTGGCGGTTGCGGAATACATCAATGGGTACCTGGCGGGCGACAGTCAATCCGAGCGGAGGATATTGCGATTGGCGCGACGGCCGGCTTTGCGCAATGTGGTCGACCGGCTGACAACTGACGCGGCCGGAAAGCCGGGCGCCGAATGGAATGCCGTCTGGTTGCGCGTAGAAGTATTGCAACAACAGCAGCGGAGCCGCGAAATTGCGCCGCTGTTGCTGACGGAGATTGCGGGAACGCATTCACCTGATCTCTTACGAAAAATCGAGGACGTGGCGGGAAACGATCTGGGAGATGTTCGGCAACGAGCCATCGAGCGGGAGATCGCGGTGACGCAGGATCCGGTCGAGCAGGCGCGGCAGCGGATTGCCTTGGTCCGGTTTCTGGAGTCACGAAAAGAAAATGCGGCGGCTACAACGGACATTGAGGCTCTTTATCGAGAGCGTCCGCAGATCCTGGGAGTGGTTCGCGCGACGGTTGACTTCTATACGCGAACTCGGCAGCCGCAGGAGGCGATACGAATTCTGATGGCGTCGGCGGCCCGCGCTAACGATAGTTATCGCGATCAGTTTACGCTGGAGGCGGCGAAGCTGGCGACGGGCGCCCGCGATTTCGCCCGGGCTCGTGAACTGCTCCAGCCGCTGCTACAACGCAATCCCTACCGCGCCGAGTATCTGGCGGCAATGGGCGCGACGTACGTGCATGCCGGCGACGATAAGGGCTTTCGCGATTTCGAACTGGCTGCCATCAAATCGCTCCGGACTTCATCGCTAAATCCGGTTGACCGCACGGCTCGGGTTGCAGCAATGCGCCGCGATCTGATTCCGGCTCTGACGCGTTTGGGAGATTTCGCGGGCGCGACGGATCAGTATATTGAGGTAATCAACGCTTATCCGGAAGACGAGGGGTTGATTCGTGAGGCATCTCTCTTTGCGTCGCGGCATGCGATGGGCGAACGCATCGCAGGATTCTATCGCAAGACAATCGTCGATGCACCGAAGGATTACCGATGGCCGATGGTTCTGGCGCGGGTGGAAACTGCGCTTGAGAATTTCCCGGCCGCCATTGCGGCGTTCGATGCGGCCTTGAAGGCGCGTCCGGATCGCAAGGATCTGCTCGCCGATCGCGAAGCTCTGGAAGAACGGACCATGGATTTCGATCGGGCGGTTGCGAGTTGCCAGACCCTGTATGAGCTGAGCTACCACGATCCGCAATGGATGTGGAGATCGGCGAGCCTGAAAGCGCGGATGAGGCGGCGTCAGGATGCGATTCATGATTTGCGCACCGCGGAGATTGGCGGGCGGAGCGAGACGATGGAAACGCTGATGACGGTCGCGCAACAACTCGATCAATGGAACTATACGGCTGAGGCCGTCGATTACGCGGAACGGGCCCGCAAGCTGGCAGGTCCCAAGGGCGTGTTTACTGAAGGGTTCAACGCCCCTTTGTGGGAGCGGATTCTGATTCGCGGGCGCAAGTTTGACGAGGTGCTGGCGCAATCGGCAGTGCTGCCTGAGGCCGGGGCGGCGGTGCGCGACTACTATACGCCGGAAGAGAAGGTGTCTGTCGAAGCGGCGGTGCGCAAGTCGGCTTCAAAAGACAAGCTGGCGTTCGCGGAGAATGCGGAGTTCACGCAATTGGAGGCGGATCTACTCAAAGCAAAAATGTCGAAGCCGGACGCGGAAGCGGAAGGAAAACTGGTGACGCTCGAAACCCGCCGCACCCGGTTTGCGGAATTGGGAATGGAATTGGAGGCTTACGCGGCGCGCAACGCCGGCAATCCCGCGGTGGGGAACCGGCCGTTGATCGAAGCGGAGAGCGCATGGAGATCCGCCGGAGACAAGAACGCCGAAGTGCGTGTCCTCGGCCAGTTATACAAGCAGGGGGATTTGCAAAATCGTTATCTCACATTGTTGAACGGCACGAACCAGGATCAGATCATCGCGATCGCGCGCAAGAGCGATCCCGCTGTCGCTTTCGCGGTCCGGACTGGAGATTTTGCATTCGCGGAGCGAGCGTTGCAGGCCCGCGGCGCGCTCTTATCTCCCCTTTGGGTTCAGGCCTATATGGCGCTGAGCGGCGTTTATGACGATATCCATACGGCTGAGGTCGATGCGGCATTTCAGCTTGCGCTCGGCGGCGGGACGATCGGGGAACGCGTGCGGCATCGTGCCGATCCGCAACGGCAGATCACCGGCCAAACCTGGTTTTACTATGGGGCGAGGTATGGCGAATCTCTGGAACGCGTGAGTTCGAAGAATGCGCTGATTTATCTGCCGGCCTCGCTGGAGGGCGCGCCGGGTAATCCGAACGCGTACTTCAATCTTGGGGAATTCTACGAACAGAACGGCCGCGATAGCCAAGCGATCGAGCAGTATGAAGCGACGCTGCAGCTCGATGCCGACTCGGGCCAGGCGGAGAACGCGATTGCGCGAGTCCTGTGGCATGGCAACCGCCGCGAGGATGCGATCAATCGCTGGCGTCAAGCGCTGGCGGCGTTCGATCGCGTGCAGAATCGCGGCGTTCGCGTTCCGGAAGGATTCTGGCGCGGCGTCACCGGCACGCTGGAAGAGATCGGAAAGGCGAAGCAGATCCTTGCGCTGCGGCCGGATATTGAGAAACTGTTGCGCGGCTACATCAACATCAATGATGGATATCGTTCGCAAGAACTGGTTGGCGCCGCCGTGCAGGCGTGCTTCGATTCGTCCGAGGATTGCGACTGGACGCTCGATTTCGAACAGAATGCCGGCTGGTGGGGCGAGTTCAGACTGACTCCTGCACAACAGGAGGAGATCGCGCGGCGAACCATCGCGATCGCCGAGAAGCGAACCTCCGAGGTGGTTGGCGAGAGGCGGGATGCGGCGGAGAATCAACTTGCCCAACAGCGCCTCAGCTACATCCAACTGCTGATGGATCACGGAAAACTGAAAGAGGCGCAACAAACTTGGGACGCCCTTCCGCGCGAACAACGGGAGCGTCAGGGGACCGCACGGGCTATCGAACTGAAGTTGGCCGCGGAGAACGGCAGCCTTCCGCAGTTACTGACGCGGTACAAGTCTGATCCGGGCTCCGCACCTTTCGTCTACGAGTTGCAGCAGGCAGCGGAATATTTGCGGAAGCATGATCATGTGGAGGCGGCTCGGCTGATTTTGGAATTCTTCTATCAGGGCGCGTTGGACCGGCAGGAATGGCTACCGGCAAATTTCCTGGGGCTGGCAGGCGTTTATCTGGAAGAAGGCCAGACGCAACGTGCGGTTCAATTGCTCCGGCGGATGAATATGGTCGCCGGTGAGGAGTTTGAGACGTTCGTTCCGGCCGCGACGCTGCTGGCTGAACATGGAAGAACCGCGGAGGCGATCCCCTTTCTGCGGGATCGCGTGAAGTCGACGCCTTGGGATAGTGATGCGGAGTTGCAACTTGCGCGGCTGCTGTCGGGGGACGAGCGCCGCGTTGCCGCGCTGCAGTTGGTTCACGACGGACAAGCGGTTTATCGGAACCGTGCCGCTGCGGCGCGATTGGTGATGGATCCGGCTGCCGATGCGACGACCGAACTCGGTTTGCTAGAGCGCGACAAGATCACTCCGGCGGAGGCGTCAAAACCTTTTTACGTGGAGGCACGCAAAGCGGCCGGCCTATTCCGCGAGGCGCTGGCGATCCAGCCGTCCGACGAGCAGATTCGCATTGAGACTCTTCGAGCAGCGCTGAAAGCCGCGCAGGATTCGCTGGTCACCGCTCTCGCGCCACACGTGTACCGGGAGGAAGGCTTTCTGGCTACATCGGGCCTAAGCAAGCAGGAGCGGGCCGAGATCGCGCGGGATGTCTCGGAGGTTTACGAGCGAGAAGGCGAACTCGATAATGCAATCGGTTATACCAGGATCGCGATTCAGTTGGGTCTCGACCTGGAAGCTAAGGAGAAAGACCTTCAGGCAGAGCAATCGCGCGAGGCTGAGAACGCACGGCGCGCGCCGCAGATCCATGAGCCTCTGGAGCAGGATCGCGTGGTTAAGCCGCGCTTGCCTCAACTCAAGCCCCAAAGGAGGGCGGCATGAAGCGCTTAGTGATAGTAGCAGTGGCAGCCGGGACCGCCGCGATCGCCTGGTATCAGGCCGGCGCAGCACCGCGGCCTTTGGCGCCAGTCTTTCCGGGCGGCGCTTTGGTTTTTCTTGAAGCCAAGGATTTCGCGCAGTTGCTGGGGGAATGGGACCGGTCTACTGTGAAACGGGATTGGCTGAGCAGCGCCAACTATGACGAGTTCCAACGGTCGAACCTTTATCTAAAGCTGAATGGCTTCTATAAAGCTTACGGAAACGCCGCGGGATTTCTGCCGGATATGGCTTCGCTGCGGTCACTTGCAGGCGACGAATCGGCCCTGGCTCTGTACGACCTAAAGGACGTGCAGTTTGCTTATGTCACCCGAATCTCCGAATCGAGGGCGGCGCAGAGCCGGCTTTGGCTGGCGCGTGGTTCTTTTCAGACCCGCCAAGCTGCTGGGATATCCTTCTACACGAAGAAGTCAGAGAATGTAGAACTTGCATTCGCCGTCTCGAACGGTTATTTGCTGGTCTGTTCCGGAGAGGAAAGAATGGCGGGCATGTTGGGGTTGCTGACCGGGAAGGCGACACCGAATATCGCGAATGAAGGGTGGTACAAGAATTCAACCAATGCGGCCGGCGCCCCTGGCGAATTGCGGCTCGCGATGAATCTGGAGACGCTCGCCGGGAACACTTATTTCCGCTCGTATTGGGTTCAGCGGAATGTGTCGGAAGTGCGGCGCTTCGTGTCGGGTGTGACGGACATTCATCGCACGGCGGGCGAGATTGAAGAAAAGCGTTTGTTCTTGAAGCGCGTGGGTTTGGAGGAGGATTTGGCGCCGGCTGAGGCGCTGGCAGCCGGGTCGGCTTTGACTCAACTGGCGCCCGATGTTGCGGGACTCTATCGAGTCTGGGCCGAACCGAGTACCAGCGATGCCGCGGCTCTCGTAGAAGGGCATATTCTTAATCCGCGGGCGCAGAACATGAGTGCGCCGCGTTATGCTCCGCCGGAGGATCAGGGCGGCGGCACAGGGAACGAGGCCGATTTGGAGACCCGGATCGACGAGCCCCCGCTGCCGGCGCCGGGAGTTCAGAATTCTGACGGGCTTTTGAAGATGCTCGCGGGTGCCCAGGTTTTGGCCATGATTGAAGTGGAGAGCAGCAAGGCACGTCCGGCGAATCCTTTCATTGCGCTGCCTTGTGCGATTGGGCTGATGGGTCGCTCCGCCTGGAATGCCGATCGGGTGAAAGAGGTTGCCGGAGGCGAATGGACGACACAGGCACACGGGGCCCATACCCTCTATCGCGCCGGTGGGTTGAGTCGGCTGACATTCTTGGCCGAAGGTCCGCTGCTGATCGTGGCAAACGATGCAGACCTGCTACAGAGTATGCTCGATCACCGAGCGAATGCCGTGCCCTCGCTCAATGCCGATTATGCGGCTTATTTTCGGCACGATCGCGAGCGGGCGAACTATGGCCGGATGATGACGGCCCTCGATTTCTCACAGCCTCATGGGGATCAGTCGCCGCAATTCTTCTCGGCAAACATTGCGAGTCTTAGCTCGGCACTGCGGCGGGTGAATGGGATTGAGATTGCCGAGAGGAATACGGCCGATCGGGTGGAACAGCGGGTGGTGTACCGGCTGGCGCCATAGGGGAGAGGAAAGGCTCTCTTTTTTTAGTGCAGCTTGGAGAGTTCTTCGGAGTAGAGTTGGTTTCCCGGGAAGTCTCGGGCGAGACCGGCCAGAAGATCTTTGGCGACGGCTTTATTTTTGTCCCGCAGATTTTGTACGGCGAGTAACAAACGCGCAAACGGGCGCAGATAGTGACCGTTCTGCGCAACCAGTTTCATCTTCCGGATGCCTTCGTCTTTGTTGGTTTGCGCGCCGCTCAATTTGAGCAGCCAGCGCGCGGGCGCCGGTTTCAAACTCAACATATAGTTTTCGACGCCCACTGCGAGATAGGCATCGTAGTAATTCGGGTCGATACTGAGGAGCCTCTCAGCTACCACGCGGCCGTTCTTCATTTCGGAGAGCGCCTGGAGATTGCGATCTTCGATGAGCGACAGGTAGTCGGCTCGCAAGCCCATGCGCAAGACGGTGGCAAACGTGGCTTCTTTATCCTGCGGCGAGCGCCTCAGGATCGCATCCGACAGCTTGCGACCTCGTTCCAAATCGTCCTCGAAGCGCTGGCGAACAGCGGGATCCGTAACGGGCTTTTTCATGCCCCGGAAAGCGCTGTCTTCCACGAAGAACTGGGCCTGCAAAATGTGCAGGCGATCGAATTCGCCAAACAGATACGCGGCGGCGTCGGAGACTGGCCCCAGTGGATCGTCGGGATGCTGCTGCTGCCACTGCGAGAAGGAACGATGAGCGCCACCGAAATCAAGATTGTACATCTGGCGGTAGCCTTGATCGACGAGCGTCGTCCCAGGCAGGCTTGCCGCCTGTCCGGATAGCGAGAGCAGGACTGAGAAGACGACGACTCTCATTGTTGAGAAGACGTCAGTTAGTAGGCGTTCGTTTCCTCTTCAGAATACTTTCAGGCGGAGGTACTTGCGAGGGTTGGTACGGAAGTCGCCGATCAGGTGCTGCATTTCGGTCGTGGAACCAGCCAGGCTTTCGTAGAGTTGAGAGTCGGCGAGGAACACTCCAAGTTGCCCCTCGCCGGAACTGACTGAGTCGACAATCTGGCTGAGGGTATTGACTAATCGTTGGATTTGACGGTAGGCCGCATAGGTCTGAGTAAACTCTCCCATCGCGCCTTTGCCTGCGTTAATCTGACCGAGTGAATCGCGAATTTCGGCAAGATTCCTGCTGATGGTATCGTACTGTTCGCTGCTGGCGATGAAGTGTCCGGCTTGCCCCTGGCCGGCCTGCAAATCGGCCAGGTTCTGATCGATGGCGACAATCGGCGCGCGGAGTTGTTGGTACAGCTGGTCAGTGAAGATCATTTTACCCAGATCGCTTTGCGGGTGGGCGAACTTGCGTATGGCGTCCTGAACCCCGATGATCTGGGCGCGGATGTTGTTGTACAAGTCTTCTGTCTGGACGAACTCGCCAATGGGAGTTCGCGGGTCTTCAATTTGTTTGAGCGCCACATCGACTTTGTTCAACATGTCCTTCATTGCTTCTACCAGGTCGGCGCTGTTAAATTGATCACCGATCGGTAGGACGCTATGCAGTTCACCATCTGGCTTGACTGCTTCAGCACTCTTGCCGCTCGATATGTTGAGGTATTTGTCGCCGAGCAGGTCGTCGGCCGTGATGCTCACGATCGAGTCTACCGGAATCGCAGAGAGATACCGCGATTTCACCTTCATCTGGATGCGAACGACTTTTTTGGGGTCGCTTAATCCGGTCAACTTAATATCACTGATTTTGCCGATCTGGATGCCGTTGAGCTGGACGGCGGCTTGTACGATCAGACCGCTAGCGTCCTGCATGTAGCTGTACAAATCGGACTTGGGTTCGAAGATTTCTCCGCCTCCTCCGGTCAGGAGCCAGGCCAGAATACCGACGATTACCGTCGCGGCTATGTACACGAGGAAGACTCGCGCGACGGCGACGGGCTTCGGCTGGATCTGGATGTCCGACATCTTGACAACGGGGCGAACCCCCTTTGAGCCAGTTTAGCTGAATGGATCGAGGTCGCGACGCGGAAGTTCGCCTTCAGTTGGGCATATGCCCAGCCCCACAGCAGCAGAGCGGTGTTTACGAGGCGCGGATCAGGACGCAAGAGATATTGTCCGGACCGCCCGCGGCGCGCGCTGCTTCAATCAGGTTCCGGCATTTTTGTTCCAAAGCTGCGCTCTTGTCTTTGAGGATCAGTTCGATCTGGGCAGGCTTGATGACTCCGTGCAGACCATCGCTCGACAAGAGCAGAGTGCCACCGGATTTGAGGGTGACCATGTAATATTTAATCGTCAAGGCGGAGCCTACGCCGATCGCCATGGTAAGAACGTGACGCATGGGATGCGTGCGGAGGCTCTCTTCATCGAGCCCTAGTGGTTTGCCCACCTCGTGTACCCAGGTTTGATCCTGTGTAATGGCGCGTAAGCCGGCGTCGTCGTGGAGATACGCGCGGCTGTCGCCGACGCTGGCAATCGCCACGTCCTCGGTGCCATCGTCCGCGGTGCCGGTATGGAGAGCCGCGACGATTGTGGTTCCCATCCCTTCCAATCGCACGTCCCGGTTCGCCTGATCGAGCACTCGCAAGTTGGACTCTTCTACTGCTTTCAGCAACGTAGAAGCGTCGCGGCTGGGAGCGGCTTGTAAGGTGTCGGCAATGGTGTCAACCGCGAGCCGGGAAGCCGTTTCTCCGCCGCGTGCCCCGCCCATACCGTCGGCAAGCAGGAATAGGCCGATTTCGGGCAAGACGCGGCAATAATCTTCATTGTTGGGCCGAATGCACCCGGTATCGGACATCGAGTAAGTTTCGAGCATTAAAGCCGCCTGGTGGGTGTCGTCTATTCTATCGAAGTACTAAGTTGACGAGTTTATCAGGCACGCAGATGACCTTCACAATAGTCTTGCCTGCCAGCAAGGGCTGTACTTTGGCGTCGCCCAGCGCCAGTTTCTCTAGCTCCGCTGCAGGCGTCCCAAAGTCCACTACCATGCGACTGCGCACCTTGCCGTTAATTTGCACGACCACTTCCGCTTCCGGTTCGCGGGCGAGCTCGGGATCGAAGGCCGGCCAGGGCTGTTTAAATACCGGCCCTTCGCCCCCCTGCGCTTCCCACATTTCCTGGGCAAGAAACGGCGCAAACGGTCCCAGGATCAGGGCCAGCGAACGCAGCACTTCAGCCATGACCGTGGGCGAGATGCGGGACTCTTCGGCGTAGACTTCGTTGACCAATTCCATCAAACCCGCAATGGAAGTATTGAAATGCCAGCGTGTGTCGAAGTCGCTGGTGACCTTACGGATCGTCTGGTGAAGCTTCCGCAGCACCTTCCCGTCGGAACCGCCATCCCCCGGCGTTTCAGACGGCAGGTTGCGTGTCACAAAACGATAAACGCGGCCCAAGAAGCGGTAAATGCCTTCGATGCCCGAGTCGGTCCAATCTACTTCTTTCTCTGGAGGCGCAGCGAAAAGGACGAAAAGCCGCGCGGAATCAGCGCCGTATTTCTCGGCGATTTCGTCCGCGCCGATCACGTTGCCCTTGTTCTTGGACATCTTGGCTCCGTCGCGAATGACCATGCCCTGGGTGAACATCTTGCGCGTCGGTTCGTTGTTTTCGATGAGGCCCAGATCACGCATCATCTTGGTCCAGAAGCGGGAATAGATCAGGTGCAGAATGGCGTGCTCGACTCCGCCGATGTACTGGTCAATGGGAAACCAGTAGGCAATCTTCCGGGAGTCAAACGGAGCCCGATCGTTTTTGGGATCGCAGTAGCGGTAAAAGTACCAAGACGAGTCAACGAATGTATCCATAGTGTCTGTCTCGCGGCGCGCGGGTTCGCCGCATTTGGGACATCTGACGTTGACGAATTCCGGCACTTCCTCGAGGGGCGAGCGGCCCTGCCCGGTGATCTTGATTTCGTCCGGCAGCAACACCGGTAAATCTCCTTCAGGGACTGGAACGACGCCGCAGGACGGGCAGTGAATCACAGGAATCGGGGTGCCCCAGAAACGCTGGCGCGAGATTCCCCAATCCTTGATTCTAAATGTAATGGCAAAATGGCCGAAGTCTCTTTCCTTGGCAAAAGCGGCCATTCTTTCGCGAGCCTCGGTGCTCGGGAGGCCGGTATAAGGCCCCGAGTTTTCCACGATACCGTCGTCGCCGAAAGCCTCTTTCATCGTGGCGGGATCGGCGAGATGGCCGCCTACCGGCCGAATGACGGGACGAACCGGGATCTCATACTTGGTACAGAATTCGAAATCGCGTTGATCATGGCCGGGTACCGCCATGATGGCGCCAGTGCCGTAGGACATCAGGACAAAGTTGCCGATCCAGATCGGGATGGTTTCGCCGCTGAACGGATTTGTGGCGGAGAGCGCGAGGGGGAAGCCTTCTTTGTCTGCTTCGCCGGGACCCTGGTTGGCGCGCGCGTCGATCATCTGTTTCGCTTGCGCGCGGACTTTAGGTGAACCGTGCGTCTCGACCAGCGGATGCTCGGGCGCGACAATGAGGCAGGTCGCGCCGTAGATGGTGTCAATGCGCGTGGTGAACACGCGTAAGGCTTCGCCGGTTTCCACCGCAAAATCGATCTCCGCGCCCACCGACCGACCGATCCAGTTGCGCTGCATGGTAAGACACGGTCGGGCCAGTTGCCTTCGAGTTGCTTCATATCGTCCAGCAACTGGTCGGCATAGGCGGTGATGCGCAGGAACCATTGTTCAAGAGCGCGCTGCTCAACGGGCGTCGATTCATGACGCCAGCAGCAGCCGTCCACAACCTGTTCGTTGGCCAGCACGGTCGCGCAGAGTGGGCACCAGTTAACCAGCGCCTTCTTGCGATAGGCCAAATCGCGCTCCAGCATTTTAAGGAAGAACCACTGGTTCCAGCGGTAATAGCCGGGGTCGCACGGTGGTAACTTCGCGGTCCCAGTCGTAGGAGAAAGCGAAGCGGCTGTGCGTCTTTTTCATCCGGGCGATATTTTCGAGGGTCCATTCGCGCGGAGGCCGGTTGTTCTTGATGGCTGCGTTCTCAGCGGGCAAGCCGAACGCGTCCCAACCCATTGGGTGGAGGACGTTATAGCCGCGCATCCACATATGCCGCGCCAGGGCGTCCCCGATGGCGTAGTTGCGGATGTGGCCGATATGGAGCGCGCCGCTCGGGTACGGCAGCATCTCGAGCACGTAGTACTTGGGGCGGGAAGAGTCCTCTTGGGCTTTGTAGAGCGGGCTATTCTGCCAGCGCTCGTGCCACTTCTGCTCTATTTGCTTGTGATCGTAAGGCTTCTCTGACATGAAAGACTTATTATCGTTCATCAATGCGAGGGGGCTTTGCCTGACAGGGGTTTGTAAGCCTGAATGGAACGTGGCTCACATGCAACGTCCTCAAAGAAAGAGAGCGGCAGCGTCAGGCTCGTCGACCACAAAGCACAATGATCTATCGTCCGGCAGACGAAAAAAGTTTACGGAGGGAATGGGGCAGGCTGCGATGAGTACTGCGACGGAAATCGCAAGAAGCAGGCAGTTCGGTCACCAGGCGACGGTAGGCTTTCCCCAGATTGTGATAGGGCACGCCGGGGAAGTAGTGATGCAGGGCGTGGTAGCGCAGGCCGACGGGAGCCCAGAGTTCAGTCCACCAGCCGCCCGGATGGTCAATGGAATCAATTAACTGAGCGCTGCGGTCCATGGGTCGGCCATCACTCCGGTAGCTGTGGGCAACCAGGGTTCTGACGGTATTGATGAAGCTGGCCAGGGAAACGATTATGAGCCAAACCACAAAAGTCCGCCAGGGCAGCAGGTGCCGGGAAGCTGCTACGGCCGCGGCCGTCCAGAGGAGCAGCACGGCTGATTCGGAATGGCGCATCTTTCGTTCCAGGGCGGAATCGACGCTCCGGACGTATTTGAAATTGATCACCAGCGAGGAGGCGTGTACGGCCAGCCAGCGATGGAGACCCGGAGAAAGCAGCCCGAGCGGCGCGAGCAGCAGAAACCGGATTGCGAGCAACAGCGGGATCAGGAAACTCTCCACGGCAAAGCACGTAGCCATGCCGCGTGAATGGCCAAAAGGCATATATTCCGGATCGCGCTCGGTGCCGTACAAGCTGATGCGGTGGTGATCCTGGTGCATCCCACAATAGACAAACGACGGGAGCAAGAGAGGGAACCCGGCGAGCAGGTTCCAGGCAGTCTCAAAGCCGCGCAGTCCGCCACGGGTGAAATGACTGATTTCGTGAACGAACAGGAGGGCGCGGTACAGCGCGAAAGTTGCCACCAGCGCGGTGCACGCCATTGGAACTGAAAAGAGCGGGTACTGAACGGCCAGCGCGAAAGAAGTCCAACCGAGGAGACTGGTCAGCAGGAAATCGGTCCAGTACACGGCGGGACGGCGAGTCTGCAAATCGCGAACTAACTCCAGCGACCGGCGTTCGAGAGCCTGCACTCCTCCGAGACCGGAAACCACCGGCGATCCATTCTGCAGGGCTTGCATTAGCTCTTAGCCACCGCGAACTTCTTCGAAACTGCACCGGTCTTCTGCAGGCTCTCCGCGGGCGCGAGGTAGCGGCCAGGCGCCAGTATCTGATTCGGATCGAGCGCATCTTTCAACGCCGCGAGGAGGCGGCCGTAAGGTGTCTCGGGATCGAAAAGCTGCCGAGCCTGAATGCCCAGGCGATAAGAATAAAAGCCCGCCTCCGTCAACTGACCAAGGAGTTGGTGATAGCACTCCGTGGCGCGGCGATCCTCACCAGGGACTTCGCGGTCATAAGAAATGGAAACTACGCAGGTCACCGCTCGGTCGGTAGTGAGAGTAAGCGAGATCATCGGCTCGAAACCATGCGAGAGCAGTATGCTTTCGCAGAGTGTGGTCATGGCCTGGACCGATTTGCCCTCAGCCGGCGCTACAGGCGCACACCACAACAGCCCACAGCCGTCCAGATCGGGATTCGGCTGCGACGGGACGGGGCTTCGTTTACGCCAGTAGCAACTGGCCATCATCTTGGCGGTCGGGATGCCCTGGATCAGGCCGAAAACAGGTTTTACGATTTCGAGCGTGCGCTTGAGATCGAGGCCAGTAAGCCGGCGGTAGGGGCCGGCGAAACGCGCACCCAGTTTGAGGAGGCGATCGTCGAGGAATTGCAGACGCGTGACTTTGCCGCGGAGTGCGAACTTCACCAGCCGCCGCGCTTCTTTGACTTGGGCTTTGGTGCCGTAGAGGCCGCCTGAGCCATTCCAGCGGCCGAGTTTCATGTCTGTGCGGATTTCTTGAATGATCTCGCGGGTGAGCGGTACTGCACCCAGGGTTTTCTCCCATGGATACTGCCCCAGGCCATTGAGCACTTTGTAATCGTTGCCGATGTGCACGGAACTGCGAAGCGTACCGTTGAGCCTTAACGGGCGCAGCGCATCAATCACATGCGGCAAATCCTGTTCCGAGGCGCATTGGAAGAAGAAAGCCTGGGTGTATTCCGGCGCGGGCATCAACCATACAGTCATTCGGGTGACGATGCCGAAATTGGACTGGGTGAAAAGACCGTCGAGAACCGGTCCGACTCCCCAGCGGTAGACCGGCGAGGCTTGCGCCCCGGGAAGGCTGGCGAAACCGGTTTCAATGCAGTCGCCCGTGGGTAGGACCACCTCGAAACCGCAACTGTTTGCAAAATGATCTCCATAGGGGGTGTGGCCGAATCCCCGCTCCATGGTGTTGCCGACGATACTGCAGTCTGGACTGGCGCCGGTGGCGTCCATCCAGAGGCGGGATTTTCGGGTGCGCAGGTATTCGAACAGCTGTCGCTGCGTGACGCCGGGCTCGATCGTGACGTAGGCGAGATCCTCGTTAAAGTCAACGATTCGGTCCATCCGCCCCAGGTCCAGAAGCGCGCAATTATTGGAAGAAGGGACGCGCGAACCGTATCCCCAGTTTTTGCCGCTGCTGATGGGGTAGAGCGTGACTTGGTGACGGTTGGCAATCCGGACGCACGCCTGCACTTCTTCGCGGCTACCGGGCTTCAGAATCGCGGGAACCCGCTGATCGGTCGCGAAAGTCGCCGTACCCGCTTCGCGGAGTTCATTCCGCGAAGTGACCACGAACTCGCGGCCGATCGCACGGATCCATTCTATGCACGCTGCGTGCACGTCAAACTGCGGCATCCATTCGCCTCATCGACTGACAACATGAATTGCTAAAACACCAACCTTAGGCCGCCGGCGCAACGCCTTCTGCGCCCCAAGGAACCAATTTTCCCGCCGGGTTGTTCAGACGGTTGAAAACATTCCAGTTCCGGGATGGTTTCGAGGGCGCCAGCACTTCCATGGAAGGGATCTGGGAGCGGATCTCTTCGATGGCATATTGATACTTCGGGCTGGGAACGCGGGAATCAAAACGGATCACCTCCATATCGCATTTGTATTGCGGATCGTAATAGGGAGGCAATGGACACCCGTCGTATTCCAGGGGGCGTCCGCCGATACGGCGAAGGATTGAAGCTGACCCATTCCGGTGAGTCGCCATACTGAGGCCCAGACATCCACCAATTACCTGCGACCAGGCGAAAGTGAATAGAACGCTCCGGACTGCATCGCAGGATCCGCGTACGCTTTCATCGAGCGCCCACCCACCGACCTCGACGTAGGAGAATCCGTTGCGCCGTGCGGTTTCCAGTTCGCTCTCGACTGCACTTTTCAGTTTTCCGCTCCAGGATTCCGCCCGCGCCAGCGCAGCCGTCCGTACCCGCAAATTATTGAACGATGTAGTAGCAGAATGTTGGAGGTAACGCGTGCAACCGACGACGCGGTTGTAAGGATTCAAAAGGATAAGGTGCCAGGATTCGTCATCGATCTGCTGAACATGGCGGCGATCGCTCGTCAAGTCGCGCTCGGTGATCGCTCCATCCTGAAGATAGATGCGACCACGCAGTCGCTGCATATCGTGCATCAATTCCTGCCTCCAATCCGCGTCAGTGCTGATGTTGTGGAAGGAATTGGAGTCGGTGAATCCGGGTGGGGATAAGAGTATAAAACGGCGATTGTTGCTCGGATCGGCTTTCAGGCTGAGCTTCATTAGCTGATCTCCAAAGTGTGAGTTCTAGTACTTAAAAGTATAAAGCATGCAATCGAAGCCGAACAAGACTTAATTTGGTACATACGGGAATCACTTAGCCCGTTGCGTACAAAGTGTTGATTCCAGGGATCATCTTGCGTAAGGGTCAATGGTAAGGAAGTTTGCTACAAAAAACAATCCATTAAAAAGTTTTTATTTCCAAAGGTACTTTATCTAACGTCATAAGTGGGGGTAGTACCAGATAGAGTATTGTGATACACCGCGACAACCAGACCCTTAGGAGAAAAAATTACTTAACGAACGTTTTACGGTAAAAACAACCGATCTGTATATTCCCTTTCGTTTAAGGTGCAAATTGAGTCACTTGAGACTTTTTGGGTATACATCGACACAATTGCCGGCGAGAGATGAATAATGGGGGCAGAGTCTATGCCGCAGCGCGTGTTGCTTCTATTCCCGCAACTCAACAATCTGGTGTTCTTCGGAGTGTATGAGCCTCTGGTAATGGAGATCTTCTCTGCCATCGCGAAGGAGGAAGGTTGTGAGGTGGAGTTGGTCGATCTGCGGGTAGACCCGCGCGGGTGCGAACGACTGGCGAGGTCCGGTTTCGTTCCTGACATGATCGGTCTGACTACCCATGGTTTTCCCGAGGTCCCGATTGTCAATCGAATTGCCAAATCGGTCAAGCGGCTATGGCCGAAGTCTCCGCTGGTGATTGGAGGCGGACAGGCGACCGTGACGCCTGAGCTTTTTGACCGCCAGTACGTCGACCTCATTGTGCGGGGACCGGGTGAGCGAATCTGGAGAGACTTGTGCCGGACGGGCGTAAGTCTTGGCTCGTGCCGGACCATTGAAGACCCACAGCCGCCGAAAGTCTATAGCTATCCCTTACCCGACCGGCAAATTACGGCGAGGTATAGGAAGCACTACAAAACCAATATTCCTCACCATACCGGCCGCCCTTGGGGCCGAAAGGGGCGAACCGGATTCACGCTGTTGACTCAGGGTTGCCCGTTCCGCTGCAGTTTCTGCGTAATCTGGCCGGCTAATCTCGGCTTATACCGAAAACGGCCGATTGACGAAGTTGTAGCGGAACTCAAAAGTATGGAGGAAGACTACATCTATCTAGGTGACGACAACACCTTTGCCGATGCGAATTACGCGCGCCTGCTCGCCGAAGCGATTCGGGATGCCGGCATTAAAAAAGAGATTTCGAGCTATTGCCGCGCGGACCATATCTGTAAACATCCGGATTTAATGCAGTTGTGGTACGACATCGGCCTCCGCTATCTGGTAATCGGAGTGGAAGCCGTCAACACCGAGAAGTTGAAGCTGTTCAACAAGAAGACGGATCAGGAACAAAACACCAAATCTCTCAGTATCTTACGAGAGATTGGGATCTTCGCCATCCCCCACATTCTGATATCGCCAGAAATGACGGTGCAGGATTTCGATGACGTGTACAGGTTCATCGAAGACAACGAGTTCGAGTACCCGGTCACGATCCCGCTTACCCCCCTGCCTGGAACGGAAGATTACAAAAATTACAAGGCCGCGGGGCGAATCATTACAGAAAAGTTGGATTTTTACACCTTTATGTACGCGGTGCTGGATCCCGTGCATATGAGCCTGCGGGAATTTAACCGGCAATACGACCGTTTGATTTTCCGTACATGGTCCTGGTCGAGATATTTGCGCGGCAAGTGCGGGAAACTGCGTTTTCTAGGGTTTGTGAAGTGGTGGTTTTTTGTCCGATTGCTGATTTTGCAACTCCGTTGGAAGCGCCGGACAATCTATCGGGAGGCGGCGGCCAGAAATAGTAGGGCGCTCGCGGCAGTTGAATCCCCGATCGAGGCCCCGAATCCGTAGAATCCGCACCTGGAACGGACATGCGCCCTCGTGCTTGGTACGATATCGCACTAACTTCCGGGGCCGAAAAATTACCAATTCCAGGCTCAGCGGAGCCAAATTCCCGAACATCCGTAACGTATCGTACGTAAATTAGACGTTTCACAGCCGCAGTACCTCCTCGAATGGTACTTATGTAGTTTATGTCCCACTTTAGTTGAATACTAGGTATTGACGCGTAGCACCAAGACGCCTACTCTAGTTTAAGAACAAGTGATTGCTGTTCGGAGTTTGGGTCATAAGTTCTGCACGAAAAGTGAACATTCGGAGGGGTATCGATGCGCGTGACGAAAACAATTCTAAATAAGTTAACATTTACTGGTGCGGCCCTGATTGGCTTGGCTGCTGGCACAACAAGCGGATTGGCGACGCCAATCCCCATCACCTCACCTAATTTCGGACAGCTTGCGCTTCAGAACATGAACGGAGTTCTGGTCGGCGTTAGTACAAACACTACAACTGGTTGCATCAATTGGAGTTCTACGAATCCTTGCTCCGCAGCGACTGCCGTGAATATGGGCGTCTCGGGCAACGATACAACCGATTTTACAATTCCCAGCACGGGCACGATCAAAGATATCCCGTATGGCACCACTTCGATCTCCCAGTGGGAGACGGTACCGAGTCCGCTCGCCGGAGGGACGGTCTACTTCGATCTGACAGGTCTTCCGAACGCGGTTGCCAACGGTGGCAACGACTGCGCGTCCGGTAATGTGGGCAGCACCTGCGTACCTCCCAACTCACCTTTTAGCTTCTATCAAGCTTCCTCAAATCAGGTTTCGATCACCTTCACCGCGACGGCCAATGCTTACACGGGAACCAACGCAACCTACACGCCGTATAATGCCGTTTTCAGCACCAGCCTCAGCGGCACTCTGACGCCGTTTGGTTGCACTGTAAGCGGTCCGCAGACTTCTTGCTCGGATACGATTCCGGACATCCTGATTTTTGAGGAACTCGGTGGAACCATCGCATCCACGTGGCAAGCAACTGAGACTCCAGTAAGTGCCACTCCTGAACCCTTCACATTCCTGCTTCTGGGATCCGGTCTGGTTGGATTCGCTTGGCTCGGCCGGCGCCGCGCTGGCCGCGTCTAACGCCATACCACTAAATTAATTCCTCGTTCTTGAGAAGAGCCGTCGGAAGACGGCTCTTTTTGCATTTTCAGCGGCCCTTGTCCATGCGGATCTCCTTCAGCATGGAGACATTCTGAGCCAGTTGCGAATGGAAATAGCGTTTCATAATGTCAAGCACTTCAATCAAAGCGGGATCGCGCAGGGAATAGAACATCTGATTGCCTTCCTTTCTTCCGACCACGATCTGTTTGCTCCGCAGCACGGCAAAGTGCTGGGACACATTGGCCTGCTCCAGGCCGAGTTCTTCGGTCAAACGTCCCGCAGGAAGTTCCCCTTTTCGCAGCATCTCGACGATGGCGATCCGCGTAGGGTGTGCGAGGGCCTGAAATATTTCCGCCTTAAATTGCCGCAGTTCGTGGCTCATTGTGGCAAGCCTTTCTGCTCGATTCTTTGGACCGCCAGAAGGATACCGTGCAACAGGGCCTCCGGGCGGGGAGGGCAGCCGGGGATGTATACATCGACCGGAATCACTTGATCAACTCCGCCCAGAGTGGCGTATGTTCTTCCGAAGATTCCACCGCTGATGCCGCAGGCACCCACCGCGACCACCACTTTGGGGTCCGGCGTCGCGCGCCAGGTTTTAAGCAGCGCGAGTTCCATGTTGCGCGTTACCGGACCGGTCACCAGTAACATGTCGGCATGGCGAGGCGACGCAACAAAGTGAATGCCCAGACGTTCCACGTCGTAGATTGGGTTGTTGAGAGCCGTGATCTCCACTTCGCAACCGTTGCACGAGCCCGCATCCACTTCGCGGATCGCAAGTGAGCGGCCGAGAACCTCATGAATGCGGCTCTTCAGCTGCTGCTCCAGTTCGGGACGATGGACGCTTTGAAGCTCCATTTGCGAACTGCCGGCTTGCGATTGATAATCCGCTTTGATTACAAGGTCCTGGCGGCGGATTGCGGCCAACTCGAACTCCCGGGTCACGGTTATTGAAGGATCGGCCTCCGCACACTCGCCGCAGTAGATGCAGAGGCCATAGTCGACCGTCACGCGGCCTGTCTCGCCGGAGGCTTCCACGGAGATGGCCCCAGTGGGACAGGCGTCGGCCGCGGCGGGTGGATCGCTCCAGGCTGCGAAGTCAAAGCTGGGAGCGCCTCGGTAGCGTGCGGATAGGGTTGGCGGCTTTACCGGATAGCCGATGGTGACGAGTCCGGTCTGGGCAGTTTTCTTGAGAATCTTAAACATGATCAGCGGTCCGTCCCTGAATAGGAGAGATTGAAGCTTTTGTTGATGACGGGGAAGTCCGGGACGATATTGCCTTGCACCGCCTCCACAATCGCCGGCCAGTTATTGAGCGATGGATCTTTGATCTTGCAGCGTTCGAGGGTGTTGTCCGGACCGGTTCGAATCCAATGCAGGATTTCTCCACGCCAGCCTTCCACGGCGCCGAGCGCACAGATGTCAGCCCGCAACGGTGGAATCGCCACGCGGTGCGCTCCGGGCGTCAACCCCGAGGCCACAGCCCGAATGACAACGATGGATTGTCGAATTTCGTCAACCCGTACCTGCATGCGACGCAACACGTCGCCCTCCTGGTACACCGGCACATCGATGGAGACTTCCGGGTAGGCTGCGTAGGGATGATCACGTCGAACGTCGCGGTCGATCCCCGAGGCGCGACCCGCGATTCCCACAATGCCCAGATCCCGCGCTTTGTCCGGTCGAAGAATGCCCGTGCGCGCTAGCCGGTCGCGTGTGGAATCCGAGCTTTCGATCAACTGCATCAGGCTTTCGAAACCCTGTTCAAAGCTTGCCAGCGAATTGAGAGCTCGCGTGATCTGCCAGGGATCACAATCGCGGCGGATCCCGCCCGGACAGACAACGCCACGCAGCAGACGGCTGCCCGTCAGGTCTTCGTTGATCGAGAGGATTCGCTCGCGAAGCTGCGAGGCATGCGCGTTAGCAATTCCGAAGCCGACGTCCATGACAATCGCGCCGATATCCGCGACGTGATTATAGAGGCGCTCGAACTCAAGAAGGATGGTCCGCAGGCGTTTGGCGCGGTTGGGGATTTGGAGATCGGCTGCCTGTTCGATGGCCTGGCAGAAAGCAGTGCCGTGTGAAAAGGAAGAGTCGCCGGAAATGCTTTCCGCGAGGAAAACCGCGTGCCGTAGCGGCATCCGCTCGAAAAGCTTCTCGGTGGCTTTGTGGGTATAGAACATGCGCAACTGGAGGTAGAGGATAGGCTCTCCAGCGACCGCGAAATTGAAGTGTCCCGGCTCGATAATCCCGGCATGTACCGGACCGACGGGAATCTGAAACACGCCTTCCCCGAGCGTGGGACGGAAGAGGTGCCGCTCGCCTTCAAACGGAGGCAGGACGGCTTCGAGGGGGAAGTCCTTGCGCAAGGGATGTACGTCGGGCCAATTGTCGTGGAGGGCGACGCGCCGGGGGTTGGGGTGTCCTTCGGCGGCGAGGCCGAACCAGTCCTGGATTTCGCGTTCCTGCCAGTTGAGAGCTGGAATCTCCGCTGCGAGGGAAGGGAACCGGGCTTCGGCGGTCGATACCGGAGCGCGCGCCAGCAGATAGCGCGAGTCGCTGGGATGCTCGTAAACGTAATAGATGTTGTAGCGGTCCTCCGCAGCGGTGCGGTCCTCGGCAAAAACTTCGGCGACGCGACAGCCATTCTCGCTCAGCAACGTGGTGAACGGGAGCGGGTCAGAGGTCGGAAGATCGACATAGATCTGCGTGCCCCGATCGAGCCAGCCTCCGAAAAGGAGGGCGCCGCTGATGCGGATATCGTCGAAGCTCGCGGACGGAGTTATAGCCTGGCTCATGGATTCACCATCAGGATGTGCGCTGCCCGGTCTACCAGCGTGTAAAGCGCGGGCGGCAGCCAGACCCCCAGTAGAATCACCACGGCCGCAAGACCGATGACTGGATAAGTTTTCCAGCGCGAGAAATCGCCGCGCGGGACGTCCGGCGCGGGTCCGAAGACCAGCTGCGATATATGGTAAAAGAAACCGCAGAAAATCGCCACGAGAAAAGCAACAAAGAGGGTTGACGCCACAATTTTTTGGGACGCAAAACCGGCGCGGAGCACCGTAAATTCACTCAGGAACATGCTGAAGGGCGGTGTCCCGGTCACGGCCAGCACTGCCAATAGAAACATGGACGCGCTGACGGGTAAGACGTGAAGAAGGCCTCCGGGTTCTTTTCGAAGCGAATCGTTGCCCATGTGCTGCTGTGCGTTACCGGCGCAGAAGAAGAGCAGCGGCTTAGTGACCGAATGAAACGTCATATGAAGCAGCATGCCGAACGGACCGAGGAGTCCGCCGAAGCCGAGACTAAGGACCATGATGCCTACGTTGTCGATACTCGAATAGGCGAGTAACCGGCGGTGATTCCGCTGGACGAGGATAAAGGGCACCGCAATCCCGACGGAGAGCAGGCCGAACAGAATCAACAAGCCGGAGGCGAACGAAGTTCCCAGGCAGCGCGAGGTCAACACGTAGAAACGCGCCAGGGCATACAGCGCGCAATTCAGTTGCGCGGTCGCCATCAAGACGGCCACCGGGACTGGAGCTTCACTGTAAGCGTCGGGTTTCCAGGTATGCATAGGAGCGAGTCCCGCCTTGGTCCCGAAGCCCAGCAGCACGAGGATGAAGGCCAGACGCATGGCTGGTTTGTCGAATTGGGCCGCCTTGTCGACGAGCACGGACCAGTTCAACGCACTGACATTGTCACTGCCAAGGACCTGGTGTGCGGAATAGTAGGTCAGGACGGTTCCAAAAAGCGCCATCGAAAGGCCTACGCCTCCCAGGATGGCGTACTTCCATGCAGCTTCGAGAGAAGTCGGCCGGGCGTAGAATGTCACCAGGAAAATCGAGGCCAGTGTGGTGCCTTCGACCGCGACCCACATCACTCCCAGGTTGTTCGAAACCGCGACCATGAACATGCAGAACGCGAAGAGCGGTGCGAGAGCATAGTATTTGCGAAGCCTGGCGCGATTATGGACAGCGTCGTTCGCCTGGCCGAAGAGCCGATCCTTCTCGGCAAATTTTTCGTCATGGCGGAAATAGCCGACGGCGTAGGGGCCGGTTACGAGATAGACAAATGCCGTCAATAGGACGAGAAGCGCGCTGAGCGAATCGGCATAAAGAAAATTATTGCCCCAGGAGGCCTTCCCATGCAGCAGTGTTTCGGCCGCGACCCACAGGGCCGCAAGGAACGACTCCACCGCGGTCAGCAGATAGACGATCTCCATCCGGCGGGGACTGGTCATCACGGCCGTGAGGAGGCTGCCAATGAGCGGGATCGCAAGTAGGGCGAGAATCGACATGCTGTGCGTTAGCCCCTTAACCGGCTCAGCCGGCTGACATCCATGGAGTCGAATGTCTCGCGAATTCGGAAGATGAGGATGGCCAGCAACAAGGCCGCAACCAGCACGTCGAAAAAGACTCCAATTTCCACAATGAGCGGCATGCCGTAGGTTAACGAGATTGCGGCAAGGAGAATACCATTCTCGAGGCAGAGCAAAGCCAGCACCTGGGTCAACGCTTTGCGACGGTTTAGCATCATAAAAAAGCCGATGAGGAAGACGGCGATGGCGACGGCCAGGGTATTGTGACCCAGGGTGGCGGGTCCGGTGTACTCATCGGCACGATGGAACGATTCAGCCACGACGTAAGCGAGTAGCGTCAGAAGACCGGCCGTAAGTACCGAGATCGGGACATTGACCAAAGGTTCGATTTCCTGACGCATCTCGATTTTATTGGCCAGCCGTTCCAGGATGAGAGGCAGCGCGACGGCTTTGAAGATCAACGTCATGGCTGCCGCAATGTAGATATGCGGCGCATGATTGAAATGCGCGATAGTGAATCCGATCGAAGCGAGCAGGAAGGACTGCACTCCGAAGGCGCGAATGTTAGTGACGACGCCGCGCTGGGCCACCATCATGATTTGCAGTACCAGCACCAGCGCCGCCATCAGTGTGATGAGCTTGTTACCGACTAGGGGATCTTGCCAGAAGGTCATTGGATGTTGTCCGTTATCCGTTATTCTTTTTTCAATTTCGGCCGCTCGCCTGCCGGCTGTCCCTCAAAACAAAAATGTTGAAATCAGCGCCAGCGCGCTTAGAACGAAGGCTACAGCCAACAATTCAGGAACTCGGAAGAGGCGCAGCTTGGCGTTGGCCGTTTCGATTAGTGCGATCGTTGTGGCTAAAATTAACAGCTTGATCACAAATAATGTTGAACTGAGCGCCAAGGACAACATCGACCCACCCTGGCTCAGGCCGAACGGAAAAAATACATTGACTAAGAGTGTCATCAAAACAAGTTGCTTCATCGCCGCGCTCCATTCGATAAGCGCGAGATAAGGTCCCGAATACTCCAGGATCATGGCCTCGTGGATCATCGTCAGTTCAAGATGGGTAGAGGGGTTGTCGACCGGAATGCGTCCGGTCTCGGCGATGAGGACGATGAACAGAGCGGCGAAGGCCAGCATCTGTTGCGGCGCAAGGAAGCGCCAGCTTTGTCCCAGAGCAGCTTGCGCCACGAGGCTGAGATTGGTAGAGCCTGCGCCGATCGCTACAGTGAATACGGCCAGCATCAAGGCTGGTTCGGCGATGGCCGAAATGGTCATTTCGCGGCTGCTGCCGAGACCGCCGAAAGAACTGCCGGCGTCGAGCCCCCCGAGCGCCAGGAAGAAGCGTCCGAGGGCAAGGAGTACACCACGGCGCAACACGCCTCCGAAAACGCTGAGAGGAGCCTGCGCGGAGACGGCAGGAATCAGCAGTCCGGCGAGAAGCGTAGTTGCGAAGAGCACGAAGGGAGTCGCGGAGAAGATCCAGGATGCGGTTTCCGGAATCACCATGCCTTTTTGGCACAGCTTGTATAGCTCGCAGATAAGGTTGCCAGACGGGCGGTCCGCGGCGGGTTTGCAGGCGCGCTTTCAGCGTCCGTCCGAAGCCGACTGAGGAACGGCGATAAGAAGAGCAGCACGGCCATTTGGAAAATTGTGCCGAGGATAGCCGCGATCATCCGCGCGCTCCAAACAGAAGGAGGAGAACCAGGGTCACGAAGACGTAGCCCAGATAGAGATGAATGCTGCCGCTCTGCAAGCCGCGCATTTTTGCTGCGGCGGCGAGGATGCCCCGGCTTAAGGGCCGATAGATGCGTTTCTCAAACGTAGATTCAATCTCGGATTCGAAATGAATTGCCTTGGGATAATACGGCGAGATTTCGTACTCCGCCTGGATCTCGCGGCGTGGGCGGAAGAGAGTCGCGAAAATCATCCGCAGCGGTTTGGAGAAAGCTGTCGCCGTGTACTCGTTCTCGGCAGTGAGGCCCGGCAAACCGCAGTCCCACGCGGGTCCGATGACGCTGCGCCGCGCGGACTTTCGGCCGAAAACATACCAGACCAACAGGGGCAGTGCTCCCAGGGCGGTCAGGAGAAGGCCGATGCCGGTGGTAGAAACGCTGCCGGCGTGAACTGCGCCGGCGGTCAGGAGCATACCGTGTCCGGCGACCAGGTCTTTGGTGATGTCGACGCCCAGAGCTTGTTGAGTGATCGGGGCGAAGATGGGCAAGAACCAGGTCGCGCCGAGTCCGAGCGCAATGCACGCGCAGGCGAGCGTTGCCATGCCGGCACGCATCGGAAGCGCGACTTCCTCCGCACGGCCCGCCTCTTCGCTCCGCGGCAACGCCAGAAAAGTGATGCCGAAGGCTTTCACGAAACAGGCGGCCGCAAGAGCCGCGGTGAGGGCCAGGAGCGCTCCGGCGATTGGGAAGCCCACTCGTGTGAGTTCCGTCGTGGCGCCGAAGCCGGCCAGTAGCGCCTGGTAGGTAAGCCATTCGCTGACGAAACCATTCAACGGTGGAAGTCCGGAAATGGCAACTGCGCCGATCAGAAAGTATAAGGCAGTGGAGGGCATGCGCCGGATCAGGCCGCCCATGCGCTTCCATATTCCGGGTGCCGGTGGAGTGAACAACGCTTCCGGCTCCCAGGAATAGCGAGGCATTTAAAGATCGCCGTGATTCAAGGTATGAAACAGCCCCGCGATCAGCGCCAGTGCGGCGAGTTGCGGATGATGATAAGAGCGAAAGAGGAGCGCCGCGCCGAAACCCATTAGGATAATGCCGATGTTCTCGATGCTGTGGTAGGCCAGCAGACGTTTGAGGTCGTGCTCCATCAGGGCGTAGAGAACGCCTAACAATGCCGAGATGACGCCGAGCGTCAAGACCAGCATTCCCGCCCAGGGTGGGAGATCGCCGTAAAAGTCAAAGAACACTCGAGCCATCCCGTAGATGCCTGCTTTGATGACGATGCCGGACATCAGCGCGGAGACATTGCTGGGGGCTACAGGATGGGCCGCGGGCAGCCAGATGTGTAGCGGAATGATGCCGGCCTTCATCCCGAATCCCAGGAAAAGGAGCACGAAGGCGAGGCCGCCCACGGCCGCCGGGAGACGAGTGCTTGCGCCATGTAGACTAACGAATTCGAGGCTCGCCGCTGAAGCTGCAAGGATCAGGAAACCGAGGTACAACATGCCGGTCCCGGCGCGCGACATCAGGAGGTACAGCAAGCCGCCCTGACGCGCCTCGCGCTCTTCATGCTCGAAGGCCACCAGAAAGTACGACGACACCACCATGAGTTCCCAGGCTATTAGAAAAAAAATGACATTCGCTGCTGTGAAGACCAGGGTGAGAGAGAGCAGCAACAAATTCAACCAGGCGCAGAATAGGCCAGACTTCTTTTCGGCGGGACCGTGGTTGAGGTAGCCGATGGAGTAAACTGCGACGCAGGCTGAGAGGAGCGAAAGCGCCAGGGTGAAGTACGCCGAGAGCGGATCGAGTCGCACGCTGTAGGTCAGGTACGGCACAGCGGACGGTAGATTCCAGGAGAAATCGCCGCTCTTCAACAATGCGCCTAACGCTGCGCCGAATTCAAGAACCGCACCCAGCAGGGCGAGAGAACAGAGCAGTGAAGTCAGCTTCGTGCGCGAGAAATGTCCGGCCAGACCACCGGCGATTCCCGCGGCGTAGGCGAGCAATCCGGCTACGAACCAGGCATGAATCGACAATACATTAGTTTACAGCATATTCGAATTTTCGAATGTACTATTTACCTTTCGGCGAGGTTATCCTACAGTCAAATGGAATCTTGGTTCAGGCTGGTTTACGGCTGGGGCTTCAACAAAGCGCAACCTTTGGAAGCGGCGCAACACATTCCGGCGCGCGATCCTTACGTGGCATGTGCCATCGGCGACGAACCGATGCTCGAGCGCTTGCTCGATTCCGATCCCGATTGGATCAGTCGAACTGGGGGTCCTTTGAACATGACTCCCCTGATTGCTGTCTCTTTTTCCGCTATGGGGCGGCTTCCGGAATATGCGGAGCCGATCAGGCGAAGCTGCCGCCTGCTGCTCGGGCGAGGGGCCAAGCCGAACCAGACGTGGATCAACCCGCAATTCCCAGACAGTCCCTTGAGCGCGCTTTACGGAGCGGCCGGCCTGAACCATGACGTCGCGATGACCCGGATACTGCTCGAGGCGGGGGCGGATCCGAACGACAATGAGTCCCTGTATCATGCGACCGAGGCGAACGATCTCACTTGTGTGCGATTGCTGCTCGATGCCGGCGTGAAGGTCGACGGCACCAACGCGTTGTGCCGTATGCTCGATTTTGACAAGTTGGAGGGACTAGAGTTACTGCTGGCGCATGGCGCAGATCCCAATGAACGCGGAGGGATTTCGCTGCGGCATGCGATCCGGCGACGAAGGTCCCTTGCGCACATCCAGGCGCTGCTCAGGGCGGGCGCCGATCCCGGGGCGGTTGGGGAGGATGGAATGAGCCTGTACGTTCGCGCCATGGTGAACGGGCTTCCTGAAATAGCGGCGCGTCTGGAGACTCCGGGCGCGCGCGAGTCCTTCACCGAGCAGCAGCGATTCTTAGCGGCTAGCTCCCGGGCGGACGGTGAGGAGGCGACTGCGATGCTGCAGGCCAATCCGGGGATCGTCGACAGCTTGTCGGAGGAGCAACTCAGACTGCTTCCGAACCTCGCTGCGGAGGGGGCACGGGATGCCGTCCGGCTGATGGTGGAACTCGGCTTTCCAATCGCGACACCGGGAGGCGATTGGAAGGCCAGCGCTTTGAACCACGCGGTGTTTCGAGGAGATCCTGAACTCACGGAATTTCTGCTGGATCATGGCGCCAGTTGGACGGAAGAGCATGGCTACGGTGACAATGTCCTGGGCACTTTAGGGTTTGCGCTGCGCAATCGACCGGTACCGGGCGGCGATTGGGAAGCCTGCGCCAGAATTCTGGAGAGGCATGGGGCTCCGCTGGCTTAAATGCACCACCTGTGGTGAAAACCGCGCTGCCTTTCTATTCAAATAAGTATTTTATTATCAATGTGTTGAATTTGGCAATCGGCCTGCAATAGGGAGGGCAAGCCGCTCAACTCAAGCGGCCCTTAATAAAGGATTAGGAGGCCGAAAATGAAATCGAAATTACTTGCTCTCGTGCTCTTAGCGGGTGGAACGCTGTTCGCTGGCCCGCGCGTATTTGTCGGTGTTGGCTTCGGTGGTGGATATATGGTTGCTCCGCCGATGCCTGCTCCGGTGGTGAGCGCTTATGTGCCGCCTGCACCCGGACCTGGCTACGCCTATGTCGCCGGATATCACTATCCGGTTGGAGCACGCTACGCATGGCGTCCTGGCTATTGGGCGCCACGTCCGTACGCGGGTGCTTATTGGGTAGGTCCGCGATACTACGGTGGTCGCTACTACCGCGGATACTGGCGCCGGTAAGTGATGCGGGATTCGGAGGCCGCGGTGATCGCGTTCCCGCGGCCTGGATCTAGGGGCTCCTTCGCAGGCTGAATCGTGTTACGCTTTCGTCACTAAGCTGGAATCTTATTGAAACACCGGATCGCTATCCTAGCGAACAACGGTCATTCATGAGATTCAGATACCTTGCTTCATCTGCTTTCTTCATTGCTTTCCCTTTGCTGGCCCAATTTGACACTGCCGAAGTGTTAGGCACGGTGAGGGATGCGTCTAGCCGGTCGGTTCCCAAAGCCACAGTTATGTTGACTAACCAGAGCACCGGAATCGCAGCCAAGACGATCACGGACGAAAGCGGCAATTACGACTTCTTCAACGTGAAGGTCGGACGGTATAGTGTCTCGGTGGAAGCTACTGGGTTTTCCAAAGTTTCAACGCCGAATGTCGACGTCGCTGTGAACGCCCGCCAACGCGTCGATCTCACCTTACAGGTCGGGGCAGTGACTCAATCGGTTGAGGTGAGCGGCGCGGCTTCCGTACTAGAAACCGATTCGAGCGAGAAAGGCCAGGTGGTGAATTCCGAAGCGATCGTCGAATTGCCGCTCAACGGCCGCAACTATTCCGACCTCGCGCTGCTGGCCACCAATGTGCACCGCTCGCCCATGTCAGTGCTCTTCGCGGCCAACGGAACTCCGCGCGAGGGCGCCTTCAACGTAAACGGCATGCGCAGCACCTACAACAATTTCCTGCTGGACGGCGTGGATAATAATCCCGATTCCACCAGCAACCAGGGCTATTCGAACCAGGTCGTGCAGCCTTCGCCGGATGCCATCGCCGAATTTAAAGTTGTCACGAGCAACTACAGCGCGGAGTACGGACGCGTCGGCGGCGCGGTAGTGAACGCGGCGATGCGGTCGGGCACCAACCAGTTTCATGGCACGGCGTACGAGTTTCTGCGCAATACCGATCTGAACGCCGTCGGATTCCTCTTCACCAACGCGGTCTTTCAGAAACCGACGTTGCAGCGGAATCAGTTCGGCGCGACGATCGGCGGCCCGATCATCAAGAACAAGCTCTTCTTCTTTGGCGATTATGAAGGCTTTCGCCAACTGCACCGATTTTTGAATTTCGATTCGATTCCGGATGGCGCCGACCGGAATGGGACTCTGCCGGTGACGTGTCGTGGATCCGCTGAACGGGGACAGTGTATCCGGCCAACACGCAGATCCCAGCGTCTGTCATCACGCCTTTTGCCCAGACCGTATTGAATAATCTGCCGGCTCCCAACGGCGCGGGCCGCTCCAATAACTACGAAGCGCTGCTGCTGGTCCGGGATTACGGCGACAAGTACGACGCCAAGCTGGACTATCAGATCAGCGACAGGATGACTTCGTTCCTGCGCTTCAGCCAGCGCAAAGACCTGCAATACTATCAGCCGGACATTCCGGGCCCCCCGGCGGCGACGGCAACGGCTTCATCCACGCCATCAGCAGAACGCGGCCGCCGGCTACACGTGGACCGTCGTCTTCGATTCGCTGCTTCGAAGCGCGGTTCGGATTCAATCACGTGCTTGCCGGCAAAACCCCGCCCTATCTCGGCGGCGCCAACATGGACGAACTGTACGGCATCCCTGGCCTGCCGACGTCGCCGAATCTGACGGGCGGCCTCAACTCGCAAGCCGTCAGCGGTTCTCCCAGTTTGGCCGCCAGACCAGCAATCCGCAGTTCCAGAATCCGACTTCCTTCGATCCGAAACTGAACTACTCCTGGAATATAGGGCCGGCATGCCTTGAAGTCCGGCTACGAGTTCCTGGTGATCCGCACGGAAATTCTGGATACTAACCCGCTGTACGGCGAGGACACTTATGCCGGGCAACTTCAGCAAGCCCACCTGCGCACAACTGGGTCAGCCATCGGGCTGCACGATCACCAGCGATTCGACCAGTTACAACCTCGCCGACTTCATACTTCGGCTTGCCCAGCAGCATTCAGCTTGGGCAGCAACGCCGTGACCAATCTGCGGCAGCACATCCACGCGCTCTACGTTCAGGACGACTTCCGCGTGAACTCAGAAACTGACGCTGAATCTCGGGCTGCGCTGGGAGTTCGCCACGCCGCTGTGGGAGCGCGACAACAACTACTCGAACTTCGATCCCGACCACGGACACGATGGTTCAGGCGACAACCGGGCAGCCTTTTTAACCGCAGCCTGGTGCATCCCGATTACAAGGATTTCGGCCCGCGCATCGGATTGGCCTATAGCATTGATACAGAAAACAGTGATGCGCGCAGGTTACGGCATCAGCTACGACTTCTTCAACCGGGTGGGCAGCGCGCAGGAAGGAATCAACGCTCCGCAGGCGCTGTTCGGCGTACTGAACCAGTCCATCCCCGCGGGCGGCCCGGTACCGGCCGACGTTCCTGACCACGCAGAACAGCTTCACCACGGGCATCGCCAATCCGTCGAGCTTCAATCCGCTGATTTCGAACGTCGTCTACATCTCCGCCGGACACGCGGTGGCCCTACGTCGAATCGTGGTTCTTCTCGCTGCAGCGAGAGATTTTCAAGAACACGGTCGTGGAACTGGCGTACAACGGCAACCACAGTTCCGCGGCTGCCGATCATCGCCGATTACAATCAGGCGTATCCAAATCTTCCTGGCCAAACCTTGGGCGTGCAGGCGCGCCGGCCGATTCCGAGCTTACGGCCCGATCACGTGGGTGGATCCCGCGGGCAATCAACAATCTACAACGGTTTTTCCGCGCGCTTGGAGCATCGCTTCAGCCGGGGCCTGTACTTCCTGAATTCGTTCACCTGGTCGAAAGCGCTCGGCGATTCCGAGCAGGCTCTCGAATATTTCGCGGGCTATTATCGAAGCCAATCCGCAGAACATCCATAATCTGGCGGCGGAGCGCGGCCCATCGAGTTTCGACGTCAAACTGCTCAACGTGACCAGCGTGGTTTATGAACTTCCCTTCGGCAAAGGCCGCAAGTTCGGTTCGACCATGAATCCGGCGATCGATGCGCGTCTCGGCGGATGGGAGATGAATTCGATCAATACCGCGAATACCGGCAACCCGATCGATGTTTCTTACGGCCCGTCGGCCGCTAACGATGTTACCGGCCTGACGTAACGATTATCGGGGCGAGGCCATCCTGCGGCCCAATGTATCCGGCAGCTCCATCGGCAGCCAGCACTTCGGGGGCTGCTCGTAAATAATTACTTTGCCGGTTACACCTTCACGACACCGCCGGCCAGCGACTCCGTTCGGCAACCTGGGACGCAATGCGTTCCGCGCGCCTGGCCTGGAGGACTGGGACCTCGCGGTGAACAAGAACTTCCGGATCCGGGAGGGTATCGCGTTGCAGTTCCGGTCGGAGTTCTTCAACGTTTTGAATCACACGAATCTTCGGATTGCCGACTGCAATCAGCACCAGTTCGGCGTTCGGGCAGATTCGCACGACTTATCCGCCGCGGCAGATTCAGTTCGCTTTGAAGCTGTTGTTTTAGGTTTGCATTGGCAAGGCGCAGATTGAATGCAGCCTATGTTACGACCTACAGGCGTCACACGTGGTTGCTAAGAATCCGATTCGCGCACGGAGACCGTTACGTCCATGCCCAGGAAGGATGAAGCCGAGCCGGCATAGGTGCCACATAGCGGGAGAACCTGCCTGGGATCCCAGGCGACAGCTACGCGGATGAGATTTCGATTGCCAATGATGCTGTTGGTCGGATCGAAGTCGATCCAACCTGCGCCAGGAAGATAAGCCTGCATCCACGCATGGGTGGAGCCTGCGCCATGAGTTACGCCGAAGTCCACGCCGGGGACGAAGATATACCCACTGACGAAACGTGCGGCAATCCCTAGCGAACGCGCGGCCTCGATCATGAGCACGGCGAAATCCCGGCAACTTCCGCACCGCGTGGTGAGTGTTTCGGTGGGATTCTGGACGCCCTTTTCCGTACGGCGTTTATAGCGGAAATCCCGCCTGATTTCGAGAGTCATGCGCTTTAGCAGGCCCATGGTCTCGGTGGCGCCGGACGGGTCTAGAAATTGGCGCGACCAAAGGTTGAGAGTCTCGCTGGGGTGCTGATTGACGAGTCCACGCGCGAGATTATGCCGGTCTTCGTCCGAATAGCAGAACGGATACGTCCTGGCATAATCCTCCAGCGGATATTCCGGCAGCGGAACTTCAAAATGCTCCAGGGTCACGCTGCTTTCGAAGCGAAGCTCGCAAGTCGCGCCGTCGAAGGTGGCAACCGCGACGGAATTGTCGAAAGGATCGTGAAGCCAGCGAATACGGATGGGCTGTGGAGTGATCTTGAGCGTTGACTTGAGCAGGCGCAGGTCGTGGCTTTCGCGCGGGCGGAACATCATCCGGTGCTCGCCAAGTTCGACAGGCTCAGAATATTTATAGACCGTGAGGTGGCGCACGGTGAGCTTGGGCATGGGTCGAATTCACTCTACTGTCACTTATCGTACGACGGATGGAGATGGAATTTCCTCATCGGTCCATACTTTAAAGCTCTCGAGTGTATTCGGACCGAAGGTCGTGGCGATCGCCACGTCGGCGGCATCGCGGCCACGCGCCAGCAGCACGCGTCCGATGCGGGGTGTGTTGTTGCGTGCATCAAAGGTATGCCAGTGTCCGCCGATAAAGACTTCAAACCAGGCGGCGAAATCGCCCACGCCATAGGGCGGCAGGGTGCCCATATCGCCGAGATAGCCGGTGCAATAGCGGGCCGGAATGTTCAGGCAGCGGCAGAAGGCGACGGCTAAATGAGTGTAGTCCCGGCAGACCCCGACGGCCTCATTGAAGCCTTCCCAAGCAGTGCGGGTCGCACGCGCGCACTGATAGTTGAACGCAATCCGATTGTGTACATAGTCGCAGATCGCCTGTACGCGAGCCCAACCCGGCGGCGTGTTGCCGAACAGGTCCCAAGCGGCCTGGGAGAGTAAGTCCGTCTCACAGTAACGGCTACCCAGAAGGAAGACCAGCGTCTCTTCAGGCAAATCCTGGATCTCGTGCTGCCAGGCTTCGGGGAAGATTCCGTCAGGCAGGCCGGTGTCGCGGATCAAGGCGTCGGTTTTGATGTGAATACGGCCGGCAGGGGCCACCAGACGCGTGCACCAGTTGCCGAAGCCATCGCGATAGCCTCCGATCGCTACGGCGGGATCGGTGGTGAGATAGTCGGGAATGATAATGTCCGAAGCCCGCGAATAATGTATGCTCAACGCCAGGATCATGGGCGTCGGTTGGGGGAAGCTGTAAATCAGTTCGTAGCCAAGCCGGATATTCACGCGAGTTCCCTTCCGTCAATAAGAGTGTTCAACGTGGAAGGTGACGGCCCAGTCGTTGTGTAAGACTTCTTAACTCATGATAGCTTGATTCTCGGAAATTCCGCTTGGGCGCGGAGCCAGGTCAAAGACGTTCTAAGCTTAGAATTATGCCATTTGTAGCTATTCCGGAAGCGATCGAGGAGATTCGTGCGGGCCGGATGCTGGTCGTGGTGGACGACGAAGACCGCGAAAACGAAGGCGATCTTACCATAGCCGCCGAGAAGGTCACGCCGGAGATCATCAACTTCATGGCGCGGCACGGGCGGGGTCTGATCTGCCTGACGCTTACAGCCGAGCGCTGCGATTATTTACGGTTGCCTTTGATGTCGCCACAGAATACGTCGAACTTCGGAACTGCCTTTTGCGAATCGATTGATGCGCGCGAGGGGTCGACGACCGGCATTTCCGCGATGGACCGCACGCGGACGATCCTTACGGCGATTCATCCGGATACGCCGCCGGCGGATCTGGCGCGTCCCGGCCACGTTTTTCCGTTGCGCGCGAGCGAAGGCGGCGTGCTGGTCCGGGCCGGTCAGACCGAAGCTTCGGTGGATCTTTCGCGTCTTGCCGGACTCAACCCCAGCGGCGTGATCTGCGAAATCATGAACGAAGACGGCACCATGGCGCGGCGTGCCGGAACTGGAGGAATTCTGCGCGCGTCACGGGCTTCATAATGATTTCCGTCGCGGACCTGATTCGCTATCGACTGCGGCACGAGCATTTCGTGCACCGGCGGGCGGAGGGTTGCCTCCAGACGGAATTCGGCGAGTTCAGGACGGTTCTGTATACTACCGATGTCGATTCGGAGAATCATATGGCGCTGGTTCGCGGCGATGTAGCGGGTAAGCGGGACGTGCTGGTGCGGATGCATGCCCGGTGCGTCTACGGAGACGTGTTCGGGTCGACGCAATGCGAATGCCAGCAGACTCTGCGCGGATCGTTGAAGCGAATTGCCGAAGAGGGCGAGGGCGTGTTGGTGTTTCTGCATCAGACCGGTCCCGGCGTGCGAATCATGGACGGGCGGATTGCCACGCATCAAGGTGGGCAGTCGAATCGCACGCCGGCGCAGTATGAAACGGGCATCGGCGCGCAAATCCTTTCTGACCTTGGGCTCAATACCATCAGGTTGCTGACCAACCATCCTCGCAAGGTAGTTGCGTTGGAGGGCTTCGGGATCCAAATCGTTGGTCAGGTTCCGATTGGATAATGTATGCTTCGCCGATCGTTCTTGGCGGCGGGGCTGGCCGCGGCCGCTCCGATGAACACTAAACCTTTTGAACTTGACGAGGTCTCTTTGTCGCAACTCGCGCAGGGCTTACGTTCCGGGAAGTGGACTTCGCATCGACTCGCCGAGCTGTACTTCCATCGAATTGATGAACTCGATCGACGAGGGCCCGAACTGCGCGCAGTCATCGAACGCAATCCCGAGGCGCTGGCGGATGCCCGGCGGCTCGACCGGGAGCGTCAGAGCGGAGGCGTCACCGGGCCGCTTCACGGAATTCCGATTCTGTTGAAGGACAACATCGAGACGGCCGGCAGGATGAGTACGACTGCGGGTTCGCTAGCGCTAGAGAATTGTCATGCGCCGCAGGACGCTTTCGTTGCCGCGCGGCTTCGCGCTGCCGGTGCGCTGATTCTAGGAAAAACGAATCTCAGCGAATGGGCCAATTTTCGTTCGACGCATTCGGTAAGCGGGTGGAGCGGACGCGGAGGACAGACGCGTAACCCTTATGCGCTTGACCGTAATCCGTCGGGGTCGAGTTCTGGGTCCGGCGCCGCGGTGGCCGCGTGTTTGTGCGCGGCCGCGATCGGCAGTGAGACGGATGGATCAGTGACCAGTCCCTCCGCAATCAACGGGCTTGTGGGTATAAAGCCGACTGTCGGGTTGTTGAGCCGCACCGGCATCATTCCCATTTCATCCAGCCAGGATACGGCTGGCCCGATGGGCCGGACAGTTCAGGACGTGGCCGTGCTTTTGGGCGCAATGGTCGCTGTCGATCCGCAGGATTCTGCCATGACAGTGGCAGATCGGAAAGCGCACTCCGATTACTCGCGCTTCATCGATCCCGCCGGGCTGCGCGGCGCTCGGCTTGGCATTGCGCGAAAGTTCTTCGAGAATAATTCGCTCATCAACGGGTTCCTCTCGAACTGTGTCGATGCGCTGAAGAAGGCGGGGGCTGAGGTGGTCGATCCGGCCGACCTGCCGACTCACGGGCAGATGGATGCGATCGAGACCGAGGTGCTGCTGTACGAGTTTAAGGATGGCATTAACAAATATCTGGCGCGACTTCCCGAGGGCGGCCCGGCGCGAACACTCGATGAACTGATTCGCTTCAACGAGCGCAGCCGGTCGAGCGAGATGCCGTTTTTCGAGCAGGAGCTATTGACTCAGGCTCAGGCCAAAGGCCCTTTGACCGACGTGAAGTATTTAAAGGCTCGCGAAGATTGCGTGCGGTTGTCGCGCAGGGAGGGAATCGATGCGGTGATCTCCAAATTCAAGCTGGATGCCATCGTTTCGTTGACGTCGGGTCCGGCTTGGTTCATCGATCCGGTTAACGGGGATCACGATACAGGCGGGTGTACGACGCCGGCCGCGGTCGCGGGGTATCCGCACATTACGGTTCCGGCAGGGTTTTATCGAGGGCTGCCGATGGGGCTTTCGTTCTTCGGCCCGGCGTGGAGCGAGGGAGTGTTGTTGCGGCTGGCGTACGCGTGGGAGCAGACGATGAACGCCCGGCGAAAGCCCGCTTTCAGAGCGCATGCGGAGGTATGATGGCCGGGTCGCGTGGGGCTACTCACCGCTGTGCGCGATGCGTGGTTTCAGGCGGCAATCGATTGATCTACCAGGTTGATTTCCGTTCCGGCAGCGGATCCACCGTATCGACCATCCGGCCCATCAATTTCTCCATCATCTCCTGACGAACATCTTTGGCCGTGGCCGAAGCCCAGAGATTGTCCACTTCTCCCGGATCCTTCTTAAGATCGTACAATTCGCCAAGCCCGAGGTTGTGATAGTACGACAGCTTGTACCGCTCCGTGCGGACACAGGCTGCCATCGGCGGCGGATCATAGAGAAACGAAGAATCGAAATGCTCAGAATAAACGGAGTCGCGATGCGCTGTCGTCTGCCCGGTCAGCACGGGAGTCAGCGAACGGCCCTGCATGCCCGAAGGCACCGGAACTCCCGCAGCTTCGAGCAAAGTCGGCGCGAGATCGACCATCTCTACCAGGGCGTCGCTGCGCAGGCCGGCTTTATACTTGCCGGGCCAGCGGATGATCAGCGGCACACGCATCATGCAGTCGTAGAAATAGGGGCCTTTCAGATAGATGCCGTGGTCGCCCAGCATCTCGCCGTGATCGCTCATGTAGATGACGATGGTGTTCTCAGCCTGCCCCGTATCATCGAGAACCTTCAGCATGCGGCCGACTTCGGTATCCACCTGCTCGATCATGGCGTAGTAAGCCGCGGTGATCTTGCGGTGTGTCAGATCGTCGGTCTTGGCGAAGGAGACACCGGTGCCTCCATAGGCCGCCTGATGATCCACGCGCTGAAAGACGGGCTTCGAATCGAGTTCGCCATCCTGGTATTTGGGCGATGGAAGCTTGTCAGGATCGTACCGAGCGAGATAATCTTTGGTCGGCCAGAAGGGGTGGTGCGGCTGAAAGATATTCACCGACATCAGCCACGGAGTGAACTTGCGCTGCTGGCGGATGAATTGAATCGCCATGTCCGAACACCACGCCGTCTGGGTGTACTTGGGATCGATGGGGACGCCCCAGGCTTCTTCGCGAGGAGGCGGTTGCGGCCAGGTCACTCCCTTGTCCTTGAGCCAGACATGCCACATATTTTTCCCGGGCCACGTGTCCGACAAATCATGACTCCACCAGAACACCTGGTAGCCGTCGTCGATGCGGTCTTCGTTTCTGCCGCCCGCGCAGGGCGAAAGGTGCAGCTTTCCCGCCAAGCCGCAGGTGTAGCCGTGGTCGGCAAGGATGCGCGGCACCAATTGTTCGTTGGCGTGGATGCGCTGACCGTTGGCGCGCAAGCCGGTGGTGTGCGGATAGCGGCCGCTTAGGAAACTTGCGCGCGAGGGCGAGCACACAGGGTTCTGTACGAACGCGTGAGAAAACGTTACGGATTCCGCCATCAACTTTTGCAGATTCGGCGTATGAATGTTCGGATTGTTGAAGCCGCCAATCGTGTCGAAGCGCTGCTGATCCGCCACGATCCACAGCACGTTCGGCATGCGCGCGCCCCCCGTCTCGTGCGACGGCGAGGGATAACTGCGTGCCGCCGGCTGAGGGCCATGAAAATCTTGCGGAGAGGCCAGCGGCGCCGCTGCGGCAAAGAGCGATGACTTGAGCAGTTCCCGACGATTCATATAGATATATCCTAAAACGTAAGCTTGAGCGCCAACTGCCCGACGCGCGGAAGCAGCGCGTCCGAACTGATCTGGCCGAACGTCTTGTCTCCGAGCGTGGTGTCCGGCGGGCTGAAGTTTGCATGATTGAACAGATTGAAGAACTCGGCGCGGAACTGCAGCGTGACCCCTTCATGAAACTGGATATTCTTGAAGAGCGAAGCATCAAAGTTGACGATGCCGGGCGAAAACACGTTGGTGGTTCTTCCGACGTTTCCAAAGTTGAATGCGGCAGGCAAGCTGAAGGTCGCGGTATTGAACCATTCGTAGATGGAAGAATTGCTGATCCCAGCGTTCTGGCCATCGGTATTGGGGCGCGATCCTCCGCCTAAACTATGGGTATTGTTTACCGAAGTGCTAAACGCGAGCGGAGTGCCTGAGCTTACCTTGGTGATGCCGTTAAGAACCCAGTTGCCCGAGCAGCCACTCCGCGGGTCCATGCCAGTTGCCGCCGACGGCTTTGCCTCTGCCGAACGGCAGCGCATAATCATAACTGATGGTCAACGACTGCGGAATGTCCTGAGCGCTCAGGGCTCGCTCGGCGCTCAGGTTGTACCAGTTCTGATAAGTTCCCGAACCGTTGTTGCCGCCGATGCCGGAGGCAGCCCACGGAACGTCGCTGATCAGCTTTGAGAACGAGTAAGCGACGAGAACGCTCAGTCCGGAAGAGAGACGCTTTTCTACCTTCAGCTGGAGCGCCTGGTAGATGGAGTTGCCCGCGGTGTCGTTCAGGACATCGACGGACGTGAATTGCGGAAAGGGAGTCAATAAAGACTGCAGAGTGATTGTGGGCTGAGCGAGCGTGCCGGTGGTTATCTTCCCGTAGAACGGATTGGGCACCTGGTTCAGCAGCGCGGTTCCCTGGGCGAGATACTGCGACGGCATCGCGTCGAACTGGCGATTGCCTGCCAGATATACGCCGCGATTTCCCACATATGCGACATCGACCAGCACATTCCACGGCAACTGCTGCTGAACATCGAAATTCCATTGGTAGGATCGCGGGGTGATCGGATGACTGTCCCACACGGTGATTCCCTGGCCCAGGAAAGTGGCCGCTCCGAGAGCATTGCCGGTCGGCAAGATCTGGCCGCCGGAAAATGCGTTAGCCAGGGAGTTGAAAGGAGTCAGCCCTCCGTCGGTGGAGGCGGTGAGCGGCGTGGACGAAGAGAATCCAGAGCTTGGTGAAAAGCCCACGGCGCTGTTGCTGATTTGCAACGGCGCGTAAAAGAAACCCGCACCCGTACGCACAACCGTGTGCGGCGCGAAATGGTAAGCGAGGCCGAGCCGGGGTCCGAAGCCTTTCTTGTACCAGTTGTAGACATAGCGATTCGAAGGCGTGGCGAAAACCAGTCCTCCCGTCAGATTGGGGAACTCGGAATTCGCCGCGGGGCTGGCGATTTCGGTATTGAAGCCGACCAGGCGGTTGTGCCGCTCGGTGTACGGACTCTCCGTTTCATAGCGGAGACCCGCGCTGACGGTCAGTTTGTCGGTGACTTTGATATCGTCCTGGACGTAGCCGGCGAAAGTAGTAATTCTGCAGCGAGGCTCCCGACATCGGTGGTCAGCGATCCGGATGCCGGCGTGCCAAGGAGCAGGCTCGCGAAGGCGTCTCCAGCCGCGGCGGAACTGGTTAAAGGATTCGGGCCTTGCGTGAATGCCGGGGTGAACGATAAGAGCCTGCGGGAGCATTGGGATTGAAGATATTGATCCGCGTGAGGCGCATGTCCGCGCCCACTTTGAGGGTGTGTTTCCCGCGGATCAAGGTGATGGAAGGCAGAAGGCTATGAGTATCGTTGCCATTGCTCAGGAACAACTGCGTCTGGTTGCCGAGGCCGCTGTAACCCGACACTCCGACGCTGGGAAATTCAGGCACTTGTTCTTGACTGACCAGGCTGGCGGGGAAACCAAGCGAGGTCTGGTTAAAGCCATAGCTCAAGCCGGCGCGAATCTGATACCAGCGGGCAAAGCCATAGCGTACCGTCAGGACGGTAGAAGGCGACAACACGTCGTCATACTCGAGCGACGCGCTGCGGTTTTTCCACGTGGTGCAGCCCACCGTTCCGGGGCTGGGCGATGCGACATTGCCGAAATAGTTAGGCTGGCACAAATCCGTGTCGTCCAACGAAACGCGCCCGAAAATCTTCTGCATATCCGTGATCTGGTGATCCATGCGGAAGGTCTCCTGATCCTTATTCACGGCTGTTCCAGCATTGCTGATGAAGTTATTCACGTTGCCCGTGTTACTGAAGCCGGTGTTAGGCAGGGGATAATAGCTGGCGATATTCTTCCCGATGACGTTGATCATGGATCGCCGGAATGATGTTGCCCGGGAAGGCTGTGCGAATATATGTGCCTGCCTGCGCGGGGTTGGGAACGGTGCTGAATGGATTATAGATGGTGATCAATTTTCCAGCAGTGGTTACATCGTTGAGAAAAATCGCCCTGGCGTTCGGCCGCCGTCGGAACGGTCGTCGAGGAAAACAGCGCCTCTGCGCCAGCGCGTACCTTCATAGTTGGAGAAGAAGAAGGTACGGTTGCGGCCCCTGTAGATTCGGGGGATGTCTACCGGACCCCCCAGGGAGCCGCCGAACTGGTTCATGCGAAAGGGCGGGTTCGGACTGCCGGCAAGATTGTTGAAGTAGTCGTTGGCGCCGAAAACGTTATTCCGCACGAATTCGAAAAGAGTGCCGTGGAACCGGTTGGTGCCGCTCTTGGTGGTCACGTTGAGGACACCGCCGGCAAACCGGCCGAATTCCGCCGACATGGAGTTACTCTGCACCTTAAATTCGACCAGTGCGTCGACGCTCGGCATAGTGGTGATCTGGTCGAAGAAGCCGGTAGTGCTCGGCGTTCCGTCGATCATGATCTCGTTCGCATAGCCCTGGCCGCCGTTGATGGAGAAGTTCGAGTCCCAGGTGGTATTGACGGGAATGTCGCCGAATTGGCCGGATGCGCCAGGGGTAGGGATGTAGCCGGGCGTCAACTCCACCAGACGAAAAGAGCTGCGCCCGTTCAGCGGCAGGCTGGTGACTTTCTGGTTGTCGACGACCTGGCCCAGCGAGGCATCGGTGGTGCGCAGCAGCGGCACCTCCTCATGAACATCGATAACCTGGCTGACGTCGCCGAGTGCCAGAGCATAGTCAAGCCTCACGTTGTCGTTGACGTGCAGCACGATCCCGGTTCGCTGGAGACTCTTGAAACCGGCATGTTCCACCCGAATTTCGTAAGTGCCGGGATCGAGCAGGGTCACCGTGTAATCGCCGCTGCCACCGGTCTTGCTGGTGCGCTTGATTCCGGTCTCAGTATTGCGGACCGTGATCTGGGCGTCAGGAACAGGTGCGCCGGAGGGATCGTGAACAGTCCCGGTCACGGATGCGGTCCGGTCCTGGGCAAAGCTTCCGACAGCCAACAGGGCCATCGCCAGGAATATCCTCCGGACTTGGGAACTTTGTGAACTTCGCATGATCTACTTTCCTCAAAACATCTATTGACTTGTTATTGAGACAGACGGGTCGCGCGGCGCGGCAAGGGGTACGCCCGATCTCGAGAAAGATAGAACTCGCGGATTTTCGCGCCTGTTCCGGCACCATTCGCAACCTTCCAATGGCGAATCCGATTACATAATCAATGTACTCTCAGCGCGCCAGGTTTTCTTGACAGGAATTTTGGGGAGCGCCTTAGCCCAGTAGATCGAGGAATGCTCCGGCTGCATAACTCAAGGCACGGCGCGAGGGACGTAGTAAGTAAATCTTCCGCTCCATCTGCATTTCTTTCACCTTGACCGTCACTAGGGTTCCTGCCTCCAGGTCCTGCTGCACGCACATCATGGGCAAGAAGGCCACTCCCAGATCGGCTTGTACCAGGCGGCGGATGGTCTCGACAGTGGGCATTTCGACAGGCATGTTCAACGGTATCCCCAGCCGCTGGAACTGTTGGATCACCGCTTCCCGATAGGGCGAGATTACGTTGTGGGCGATGAAGGTTTCTCCGCCCAGGTCTCGCAATCCGATTTGCTTTTTCTGGGCGAGTGCGTGCCGTGGAGAAACGACGAAAGCCAGCGCGTCGGTAAAGATGACTTTGGCCACCAGGCGGTCGTCATGCGGATCGTAGCTGATGACGCCGAGTTCCAGATTGCCGTCGACAATCTCGCTGGGAATTCGGCTCGAAAGGCTGCGCCGGACTTCCACCTTTACCTTCGGAAAAAGCTTCCGGTAGCGCTCGATGTAACGGAGCAGGTAGAGGGTGGTGGATTCGTTCGCGCCGATCGAAAGTCGGCCGGCGGAGTTGTCACGCAGTTCAGCCAGGGCGAGATGCAGTTCGCCGGAGAGATTGTCGAAACGACGGGCAAATTCAATCACGGTGCGGCCCGCGTCGGTGAGGACTAGATCCTTGGCGGAGCGGTCGATGAGGCGCTCGCCGAGATCGGTTTCGAGGCGCTGCAGGGCAAGCGAAATCGCCGGTTGCGTGCGATGCAGCTTTTCCGCGGCGCGGCTGAAGCTTTTCTCGTTGGCAACGGTCAGAAATACGCGAAGAGGGTACAGTTCCACTATTAACTTCCCTTATCGGTTATACCATAAGAATAAATTTGCCTAATCTACACGATCCACGCATAATGGTTTTGCAGGAGGCCTACACAAGGCTCACAATGAAGAATCGCGTATGGATTTTCGACACCACGTTGCGTGACGGCGAGCAATCTCCCGGTTGTAGTATGACGGTTCCCGAGAAGCTGCGGATGGCTGAAAAGCTGGCGCTTCTGGGAGTGGACATCATGGAGGCCGGTTTCCCCATCGCTTCCGACGGAGACTTCGCGGCTGTGGACGCGGTCAGCCGCGCCTTTCCGTGGATTCAGGTGGCCGCGTTGGCTCGATGCGCTACCGGAGATGTCGAACGCGCGGCGCGATCTCTCGAAGCGGCCAAGCGCCCGCGAATTCATACATTCATCGCGACTAGCGATATTCATTTGAAATACAAGTTGAAAAAATCGCGTCAGCAGGTTTTGAACGATGCCGCGGCGGCTGTGGAACTCGCGCGCAGTTTTGTGGATGACGTGGAGTTTTCGGCGGAAGACGGCGCCCGCACCGATCCGGACTTCCTGGAAGAGATTTCGAGGGCTGTGGTCTCTGCCGGGGCGCGCACGGTCAACATCCCGGATACGGTAGGCTATTCGACTCCGGAAGAATATGGCGCTTTAATCGGCCGGATCGTCCACGCATTGGGAGACTCGGCGGTGGTCAGCGTGCACTGCCATGACGATTTGGGATTGGCGGTGGCGAATTCCCTGGCAGCGGTGCAAGCTGGAGCACGGCAAATCGAATGCACCGTGAACGGTATCGGAGAAAGGGCGGGGAACTGCTCTTTAGAGGAGATTGTCATGGTCCTGAAAACCCGTCATGACCGCTATCCGTACCGCACGGGTATACAGATCGAGCATCTCTATGCTGCCAGCCAGACACTGAGTTCGATCATCACTTTTGGTCCGCAGCCCAACAAAGCGATTGTAGGGCGCAATGCTTTTGCGCACGAGGCGGGGATTCATCAGGACGGTTATCTGAAGGAAAAAAGCACCTACGAGATCATCGACCCGAAGTCGGTGGGCGTTCCGGAAGGTAGACTGGTGTTAGGCAAGCACAGCGGACGTCATGCGCTGAAGGCTCGCTGTGAGGAGTTGGGTGTGGCGCTCAACCGGGAACATCTGGATCTGGTTTATACGGAGTTCACGGCGCTCGCCGATCATCGCAAGAAGGGTCTGATGGACGAAGAGATTCTTGCGCTGGTTAAAAAACACGCTGCTGTGCCGGGCACTGAGTCGAAGAGCGAACCGGATAGTGTCGCCGCGGTGAGTCTATAATCCTTTAGGATCTGAACAACATTGAATCTGAACATACTGGTACTGCCCGGTGACGGAATCGGGACGGAAGTTACGCGCGAAGCCGTTCGCGTACTGCGGCATGTAGCTGACAAATTCAAACACTCGGTAAGGCTCACAGAGGGGTTGCTGGGAGGGATCGCGATCCATAAGACCGGGACGCCATTTCCACCCCACACGGAAGCTTTGTCTAAAGAGGCCGATGCGACGCTCTTGGGGGCGGTCGGCCTTCCGGAGTTTGATAATGCGCCGCCGGAGAAGCGGCCGGAGCGCGGATTACTTGGGATCCGGAAAGCGATGGGCGTGTATGCCAACCTGCGCCCCGTGCGGACCTATAAGTCGCTGCTGAATTCGTCCCCGCTGAAGAACGAGATTATCGAAGGCACGGATATGATTATCGTCCGTGAACTCACCGGCGGGATTTATTACGGCACGCCGCGTGGGATCTATGGGGAAGGCGCGGAAGAGCATGCGGTAAACACCATGGCGTATTCGCGGCACGAGATCGAGCGCGTTTGCCGTATGGCGTTCCATCTGGCGCGAAACCGGCGGAAGAAAGTCACTTCGGTGGACAAATCGAACGTGATCGAAACGTCGCAGCTTTGGCGCAAGATCGCGGTCGAGATCGGGCGGGAGTTTCCGGATGTGAAGCTCGACCATCTTTTGGTGGACAATTGCGCGATGCAGTTGGTGCTGAATCCGCGGCGCTTTGACGTGCTGGTGATGGAGAACATGTTCGGCGATATTTTGAGCGACGAAGGCGCGGTGCTGGCCGGGTCGATCGGAATGCTGCCGTCGGCGTCGATCGGCGACCGGAAGCCTTCCGGCGTGTGGGTCGGTTTGTACGAACCGGTGCATGGCTCGGCGCCGGATATCGCGGGACAGAATAAGGCCAACCCGTTGGGCGCGATCGGTTCGGTGGCGGCCATGCTGGAATACAGTTTCGGATTGAAGGAAGAAGCGGCCGCGGTGAACAAGGCCATCGAAATTGTGCTAGCCAGCGGACGCGTGACTGCGGATCTGAAGCCCAGCGGCGAGCCCGCCACAACGGAACAGGTCGGCGAAGCGATTTGCGAAACCCTGGTGTGACGGCATCTAGTCTGTCCGGCCTCACGGGCGGCGTGAAGAGGAATCATATGTCTAAAACGTTAATCGAGAAGGTATGGGACACCCATGTGGTTGCGGACGAGCCGGGTGCGCCCTCGTTGATTTACATCGATCTCCATCTGGTACATGAGGTCACTTCACCACAGGCATTTTCCGGTCTGCGGGATCGCGGCCTCAACGTGCGCCGTCCGGAGCGCACTCTTGCGACAGCGGACCACAGCATTCCGACCTCCGACCGTTCGCTCCCGATCATCGATCCGATCGCGCGAAAACAACTCGAACAGTTTGAAAAGAACTGCGCCGATTTCGGCATTACCTGCTTTGGCGTGCATAGCGAGAAGCAGGGCATCGTGCACGTGATCGGACCGGAACAGGGCGCGACACAGCCAGGCATGACGGTGGTCTGCGGCGATAGCCATACGGCGACCCATGGCGCGTTCGGCGCGCTCGCTTTCGGCATCGGGACCAGCGAAGTGGAAATGGTCCTGGCGACGCAATGTCTGCTGCAGCGCCGGTCGAAAACTTTTCAGGTACGCGTGGACGGCACGCTTAGGCCCGGCGTGCAGGCGAAGGACATTATTCTCGCGCTGATCGCGAAGATCGGGATCGGCGGCGGCACGGGGCACATTTTCGAATACACCGGCTCGACCATTCGTGCACTCAGCATGGATCAGCGTATGACGGTGTGCAACATGTCGATTGAAGGCGGCGCCCGCGCGGGGATGATCGCGCCCGACGATACCACGTTCGAATATCTTGCCGGGCGTCCCATGGCTCCGAAGGGCGCCGATTGGGACGCCGCGCTGGCTCGTTGGAAAAAGCTGCCGACGGATGAAGGCGCAACTTACGATCGCGCCATTTCAATCGACGCCGATGCCCTGGAGCCGATGATCACTTACGGCACGAATCCCGGAATGGGCATGTCGATTACCGCGCCGCTCCCTGAGCCGTCGACGATTGCCGATCCCATCGAGCGCGAATCGGTCGAGAAAGCACTGCGTTATATGGGACTCGAAGGCGGCAAGCCGCTCTTGGGGCATCCAATCGATGTCGTGTTTATCGGTAGCTGCACCAATTCGCGGATCAGCGATCTGCGGGCCGCCGCGAGCGTGTTGAAAGGCCGGAAGGTCAGCTCCAAGGTTCGGGTGATGGTAGTGCCTGGATCGCAGGAAGTGAAGCACCAGGCAGAAGCCGAAGGGCTGCCGGAGATCTTCCGCGCCGCCGGATGTGAATGGCGTGAGCCGGGCTGCTCGATGTGCATCGCGATGAACGGCGACCAATTGACGCCAGGTCAATATAGCGTCTCGACCAGCAATCGCAATTTCGAAGGGCGGCAAGGCAAGGGCGGGCGGACATTTCTGGCATCACCGCTGACAGCCGCGGCTTCCGCCCTTTCCGGAACCGTGAGCGACGTAAGGAGACTCGTCTAAAATGCAACCCTTTACCAATTTCAAGAGCCGCATGGTGCGGCTGCCGATCAACAACGTCGACACCGATCAGATTATTCCGGCCCGTTTCTTGAAGACCACGTCAAAGGAAGGGCTGGACAAACAGCTCTTCAACGATTGGCGTTACGATGCGAACGGAAATCCCAACCCGGATTTCGTTCTCAATCAGCCCCGCGGGCAGGGTGCACAAATCCTGCTCGCGGGCGATAATTTCGGCTGCGGCAGTTCGCGCGAGCATGCTCCGTGGGCGCTCACCCAGTTCGGCTTCCGGGCAGTGATCAGCAGTTCGTTCGCGGATATTTTCAAGAACAATTCGCTGAAGAATTCGCTGCTTGCCGATCGTAGTCCCGCCGGATGTGCATGAGAAGCTGTTTGCTCTGCCCGAAGAGGCTGAAGTCAGCATCGACCTGGCGGCGCAGAAGTTGATTCTCCCGGATGGGACCTCGGTGGAGTTTCCAGTGGATCAATTCTCCAAAACTTGTCTGCTCGACGGCGTCGACGAGCTCGGCTGGATTCTAATGCGCGAAGTGCAGATTTCGGAGTACGAGCAGGCCTACGGGTAAGGCTTGTGCAGCGAAAGGCATAGACTGAGTTACTTCAGGATTTTGAAGCCCCAGTGAACGCCGAAGCCCTGCTTGAACGCGAGCGAAATCCAGAGCAGCGCGAACGATTCAAGCAGCCGTGCCTGCGTCAGCGGTCCCGCGTCGACGGCGTTGAAGCCTAGTTCGGTCGCCAATTGAGCGGCTACTTTTTTCGCTTCCGCGTCGTCGCCGCAATAGAACATGACGACTGGTTCGCCATTGATCACCGGATCGGCCATCACCGGGTAGCCAACGGTGTTGAATGCTTTCACTACACTGGCGCCCGGACACCACTCGGCAACCATCTCCCCGGCGCAGGTGGTATTGGGGAGCGCGAGGCCGGAAAGGTCGGGGAGTAGCGGATTGAGTAAGTCGATCACAATCTTTCCGGCAAAACTTCCCGCGCCGGTTAGTACTTCCTTTGCCGCGGTCCACGGAGTCGCAACGATCACGACATCACTCTCGGAGACCGTTTCCGCGGTATCTGCCGCGCGTGCGTGCTTTCCCGCGCGAGCCAGCACTTCCTTCATTTTGGGCGAATCCGGCTCACGAGAGCTGAAGATGACGGTATGTCCGGCTTGCGCCCAACGGGTCCCCAGCGTAGCGCCTACGTTTCCTGCTCCTAGAATTCCTATCTTCATGGGTCCACTCTACCAGCCCAACTCGTCACCGGCTACTAACGGCAGCGGCAAGGCATCCCGCGACTGTGTCCAATTGACCGAAACCATATGGTTCCGGTACCTGCGGCGCATCCGCAAGCCCGGATAGGCGGTCACATGATCGGCGTGGAGCACGTCTCGCACGGTCCAGCCGAGGGTCACGTAACGGGGCATCTGGTTCACCGTAATCCGCAACTCGGGCGAAGCCGTGGTTCGATTGTGAAAAGTCAGACAATCGGAATTGGGAGCCTCGCCCGAAAAGTCCGGATTCTCGTGAGCCTCGGCGGTCCGTATCTTCAGACGCTCCGCGGAGTCGCTCCACAACACCATCGCAGGACGCACCGGCTGTCCGGACACCTTCGTATATTTCGTTTGGTAAAAGAATCGAAGGTTCATCGCGGTCTTCTGGAACCTGTCGGCTGCCGGAGTTTCAGGGCGTAATGTGTTCCGGCCACCGTGTGAGCGCGTGATCAAAAAAACGGACGCCGTCGCTTCCGTCTGCACTGCGAGACGCATGCCCGGAGATAAGTCAACATACTGCTCCCAAGGATTATACCCGTACTCGTTCGTGAGAATCTGGGGAAACGGCACGGGTTTGGCTGTAACGCCGCCGGGCAGCGCGGGAGGGATAAGGGAGAGCGATCCTCCTTTCGACTCAATGAGAAACACCGCTTGCCGGCTGGGCGGATGCCGGCTCGCACAGGCGCTCAGAACCAGCACAAGGACCGCTGCGGCGAGAGAACGAAATGACATACTAATTAATTAGTACTAAAAGCATCGCGCTGTCAAGCGGTGTCAAGCCGATTGGCGTTCCCTGAGTCCCATTCCTGATACGATTCTTTTGCATGAAACCGGGTCTGGTCATTTTCGTCGCAATCTTTCTACCGAGCTCTCTTTTCGGGCAGCAGGAACGCGCGCGGCAGATGGAGTACACACGCGCACACTTCACCAAGTACGACTACCGCATTCCGATGCGTGATGGAGTCAAGCTGTTCACCACCGTCTACGTTCCCAAGGATCGTACCCAGAGTTATCCCTTTCTGATGGAGCGCACGCCTTACTCAGTGCAGCCCTACGGCATCGACAACTACCGTCCAATCCTTGGACAGTCCGAGGCGTTTGAGCGGGAGGGTTTCATCTTCGTGTATCAGGATGTGCGCGGCCGTTATCTCTCCGAGGGAAAGTTTATCGATGTTCCAGTGCATAAGACTCATCTGGACGGTCCCCGCGATACCGACGAGAGCACCGACACTTATGACACCATCGACTGGCTGGTTAAGAATGTCCAGCCAAACAACGGAAAAGCCGGTATCATCGGCATCTCGTATCCCGGGTTTTATGCTGCGTTCGGTATGATCAACGCGCATCCCGCATTAAAGGCCGCATCCCCGCAAGCGCCCATGGGCGATGTCGGCAACGGCGACGATTCTTATCATAACGGCGCTTTCTTCCTGGCTGCGAATTTTGGATTCTATGCAAGTTTCAAACCGCGGGGCATCGAACCCACTCGGCCGCATGGCCAGGTGCCGTTCGATTTTGGCACTCCCGACGAATACGAGTTTTACCTGCGCATGGGTCCGCTCGCGAACAGCAACGAGAAATATCTCAAGAACGAAAACCCGTATTGGAACGACAACCTGGAGCATCCCACCTACGATGACTTCTGGTCGTCTCGCGCGTTGGCGCAGCACATGCATAACATCACTCCCGCGGCGCTGTTTGTTGGAGGCTGGTTTGATGCCGAGGACCTTTCAGGCCCGCTGAAGCTGTTCCGCGCGGTGGAGGCCGGTGGGCCGCAATCGCCGAACACTCTAGTCATGGGGCCCTGGCGTCATGGCGGATGGGCCCGCGGCGACGGCAATACGTTGGGCAACCTCAACTTTGCATCCAAGACTGGCGAATTCTGCCGCGATCAGATCGAACTGCCTTTCTTCATCGAACATCTGAAAGGTGCGAAGAAGAAGCCAGTCGAGTTTCCGAAGGCGTGGGTATTCCAGACCGGTACCAATCAATGGGAGCGCTATGACCAGTGGCCGCCAAAGACCGCTGCGCACCGCAAACTCTATCTGTCGGCGAATGGTGTGCTCCAGTTTGACGCGGCTTCGACGGCCTCGAACGGGTATGACGAGTACCTGAGCGATCCTGCCAAGCCGGTTCCGGTGATTGGTTTCGCGGGGCAGGGTATGCCCGGCGATTATATGACCGCCGATCAACGCTTCGCTGCTACGAGGCCGGATGTGCTGGTGTACCGAACGTCGCCGCTCGATAACGACGTCACCATAGCAGGCCCGGTTTCGCCGGCGCTTCGCGTCTCCACGACGGGCACGGATTCCGATTTCGTGGTGAAGTTAATTGACGTTTATCCGAGCGACTATCCTGATCCGGAGCCCAATCCGGCTCACATTGTCATGGGCGGATTTCAGCAACTCGTCCGCGGCGAACCTTTCCGCGGCAAGTTTCGCAACAGTATGTCGAAGCCCGAGCCCTTCACTCCTGGGAAGGCCGAAATGATTCAGTTCACCATGCCGGACGTGTGCCACACTTTTCGCGCGGGGCACCGCATCATGGTGCAGATTCAAAGCAGTTGGTTTCCGCTCACCGACCGCAATCCGCAAGTGTTCATCGATATTCCGAAAGCCAAGGCGTCAGATTTCAAGAAGGCGACCGAACGCATCTATCACGACTCCGCCCTGAACGTTTGGGTGATGTAACTTCTTCGCGAAAGACATCCAAACCCGCTTCACGCCCTCGACCGAAGATCGCTTGCAGATGTTCATCTACCCGGCTTGCTGGCGGCCCCGGTAGCATGGCCCGCGACCACTTGCGCGTGATTCAGGGCCGATACGAGCGCGGTCCCTCCGATAATATTTCCGAGCAGAGTCGGGGTCATGTAGCCGGCGAGATAGTTCCACCAGCTTAATTCTCCCCTGGCGACCAGAAACAACACTTCCACAGATCCGGCGATGATATGAGTCAAGCCTGCTAATCCGACGACGTAGGTCAGGATGACAATAATTGCGATCTGTCCGGTGCTGACGGCCGCGCGCATCCAGACCACCATGGCGATCAGCCAACCAGCAAAAATGCCGCGGAGAACGGCCGTGCCGAACGTTACGCCGGCAGCGGCGCGGGCCAGATCTGTCAATGCAGTCTGAGTATCCGGACGCACCATGGAGGTCTGGGCAAGCGTCCAGGCAAACAACTGCGCCCCGACGATGTTTGCGGCGAAAACGACCGCCCAAAGCCGCAGCACGCTGAGGAACGTTGCCACGTTGCGGCGAGCGAGAAGCGGGATGATGGCGGTCAGCGTATTCTCCGTAAAGAGCTGTTGCCGCCCGATAATCACGATCAGGAAGCCAAAAGGATATCCGAGATTTTCTACCAACGGCCGCCACTGAGCCGGGGGGAGAAACGTCCGAAACAGGCCCTCTGCGAGGAAGGAGAATCCCATCGACATTCCCGCGGCCAGACCCGACCATGCGAGCGCAGAAATAGGCCTATGGAGTTCTTCGTCTCCATCCTGGCGAATGGCTTCGTGAACGACGGCAGCGCTGACGGAAGTACGGCTTTCCGCATCGCGAATCTGTTCTTCAGACAGCGGTGGCACAACCGTCTCCTGCTGCAGGGGCTGTCCATTTTCTCCAACTAGCATGAGGCGAGCAGAGCAACTCAAGGGCCGTCGCGCCGCTTAGACGAGCGGCTCGGTAGAAAACATGGCCCGCACTTCCCCACTTACCGCAACCGGCTTCATGGTTTTGACATCGATGGGACACCAGGTAGTTTTGGCCGACGCCAGGACCGCTCGATCGCTCGCTCGCAGAATTTCGGTGAAACGCTCAAACCTCAACCGCGACGCGGGGCCGACCCATGTCCGCGCAATCAGTTCGTCGCTGAGCAGAGCCGCCCGCTTATAGTCGATTTCATGGCGCAGAACCACCCACAGCAATTTCGCCTGGGCATCCAAAGGCGCGATCGCGGTCCAATGGGCACTTGCGGCCTGCTGGACCCACCGGAGATAGGTGACATTATTGACGTGTCCCAAAAGGTCGATATCATCAGAATCGACTGTCAGTGGGAGTTCGAATGCGTTAAAAGGATCGGTCAGGTTGAAGGCCTCACAGCGAAATTGTACCGCGCGATTCGGGCCTCGAGCCCACCCGAGGTAAACTCAATGGGACATGAGCCCGGCACCTTCGCCACCGGAGTCCAGCACACTTGTCTTCTTGAGCGCGCTGTTCATCCTCTCGTTCTTCCTCTTCTTTTCCTACAGCGGATTACTCGCCTATTTTACGTTTGATGACGGCACGACTGTTATAGCATGCCTGCACCTGCTGGAAACATCTTTCTGGCGCGACTTACTCCACATTCTGACTGTTTTCACGGTGGCCTTTCGGCCTTTGACCACGCTGTTCTGGCGGCCGCTCTATGCCATGTTCGGCTTCAGTCCCTTGCCTTACCGCATCGTCTTGCATCTGCTTCTTATCGTGAATATCGGCCTGACCTATGTTCTCGCGAGGCGGTTGGAAATGACGCGCGGAGCGGCCGCGCTGGCCACTCTGGTTTTCTGTTACAACGCGTCGACCAGCGCCCTCTACTACGACACCTGTCTGGTTGGAGACGTCATTTGCTTCCTGTTCTATATACTCGCCGCGGTAATCTATATCGATGGCCGGCGAACTGGAAGTCCCCTGGGTTGGGGGCGTATCGCCGGAGTCATGATCACATACTTCCTGGCTCTCGATTCAAAAGAATTGGCGGTCACCTTGCCCGGAATACTCGTCATTTACGAAGTGACCTACCGGCGGCAGGACTTCGGCGACAAACGAAAGATGCTATGGGTCGCTTCGGTGCCCGCGGCTATGTTGGTCGCGGGAGCGATTTACCTGAAAGTCAAGGTTGCGGATATGTCACATAATCCCTCTTACTCTCCGCATGTAACCACCGGTTTCATGCTGAAGAATCTCGGATTCTATCTGCAACAACTTCTCTATCTCCCAAATAACTCGGTCTCGCCAGTCAACGCTTGTCTGATGGTTGGGGCAATGATCGCGATTGGAGCGCTACTTCGCAGCCGCGCGGCGGTCTTTGGAATACTCTTCTTTGTGGCGGCGCTGGTCCCCGTCGCCGTCATTGAATCCCGGACCGGCTATGCGGCTTATATTCCCTACTTTGGTCTTGCCGTTGCTGTCGGAGCCGTTCTTTCCGGGGTCTTTGGCAGGTTTGGGCGCTTCTCGGCCGTGACGCTTTTCGTTGTCATGGCGGCATTGTTGGGCTGGGCCCACCTGGTCCGTCGCATGCCGGCAAACGGCTACTTCGAGTGGGACAAACCGAAACTCGTAACCTTGATGAACGATTTCAAGCGGACGATTCCTGAATTTCCTCCGAACGCCCGGGTGTTGTTGATTGATAAAGTCTGGGAGCCCGACTGGGGACCGATGTTCCTGCTGCGCCTCATGTACCACGACAACTCAATCTGGGTGGATCGTCCGGGAAATATGAATCGTCCGCCCGATCTGGCGACTTACGATCTGGTAGTGGCATATCAGGCGCCAGATATCGACTTGCTACCGGTTCGGTTCTTCAAACATCCGATGAAGTGGGAAATCAGGGGCAAAGCAAGTGTGGGTACCGGGCAATTCGAAGTTTCGTCGCCGAATGCCGGCGGGGTATCTCACATCGACTTCGTAACCCCAAGGGTCAGGAGTAACCAGACAACAACCGTAACGATTCCGGGGTTGTCCAATGTTGCGGTGAATGCGCTCTACCGGTGGGAATCCGGGACGAGATCGGTGCCGCGCCTGGTGGAGAATTGGTGCACGCTGGACGCGAATGGGAGTTGCAGCATTACCGCACCCTCTACAGTCGGAAAGATGATCGTCGACTGGATTCAGCCCGCCAACCGGCGATGGATTTTTGTAGGCGGGATGCTTTCTATTACCGAGTGAAGCGGTTATTGGCCCTCCCTACGTTCCCTTGCTGGACTCGCTCGAGGTGTGTATATTCTTCGTCTGTCCCAGCTGTCAAGTCGCTCGCTACTGCAACACGCTACCGCCCGCTCTCTGAAGGGTTTACACTAGCAAGGGAGCAGCGAATCTGTTCATGAGCCCGGCCATTGAATCCCCCACCAATTCGTCCGAGGACGGCCTTCAAGGCATCGCCCCCGAAATCCTCATTCATGCGTTCCGCTTGATGTACACTTCGCGACGCATCGACGACCGTGAAATCCTGTTGAAGCGGCAGAATAAGATCTTCTTTCAGATTTCGGGCGCCGGCCATGAAGCGATCCAGGTAGCTGCCGGCCTGACGCTTCGTCCCGGGCACGACTGGTTTTATCCCTATTATCGCGACCGCGCCCTGGCGCTTGCATTGGGCGTTACTCCGTATGAAATGATGTTGCAGGCGGTCGGCGCGGCGATCGATACCGCGTCCGGTGGACGCCAGATGCCTTCCCATTGGAGCGACCCAGGCAAGCATATCGTTACCGGTTCTTCTCCAACGGGCACGCATTACGGACAGGCTGTCGGATGCGCCGAGGCCAATCGCTACCTGGGACGCGAGGGCGTCGTGACGCTGGTCTGTTCCGGTGAAGGCGCCACCAGCGAAGGCGAATTCTGGGAGGCCATGAATGCGGCGTGCCTGACTCACGCGCCGGTGCTTTTTCTGGTCGAGGACAACGGTTTCGCGATCTCGGTTCCGGTCGAACAGCAGACTGCCGGCGGCAGCATCTCCGAAGTGGTTTCCGGTTTCCCCGGACTCTTCCGCATTGAGGTCGATGGCACCGACTTCCTGGCCTCCTATCATGCCATGCAGCAGGCCGCGCAGTATTGCCGGGAAGGCAACGGACCGGCGCTGGTGCACGCGCATTGCATCCGTCCCTATTCCCACTCGCTCTCCGACGACGAGAAACTTTACAAGACCAAGGCCGAGCGCGAGGCGGAATCCAAACGCGATCCCCTGGCTCTGTTTCCGGCCCTGCTCATCGAGCACGACATCCTGGACCAGCATGAGCTGGAACGGATGACGATGGAGGTGGACAAGGAAGTCCACGACGTAGCGCATGAGGCGCTGGCGCAGGAGCCCCCGGCTGCGTCGACGGTACTGGAGCATCTCTATTCTGAAAACGTGGACCCGACATCGAGCGCTTTCGATACCGAGCCGCAGTTCGCGGGCGAGCAGCGCACCATGGTTGACTTGATCAACGACACTCTCCATGAAGAGATGCGCCGCAACCAAAAGATCGTGGTCTTCGGCGAAGACGTGGCCGATTGCAGCCGCGAAAGCCACCTTTGCGAAGTCAAGGGCAAAGGCGGCGTTTTCAAAGTCACGGGTGGCTTGCAGGCCGAATTCGGATCGAAACGCTGCTTCAACTCGCCCATTGCGGAGGCGGCGATTGTCGGTCGAGCGACAGGTATGGCGACGGTCGGCCTGAAGCCGGTTTGCGAGATTCAGTTCTTCGATTACATCTGGCCCGCGATGATGCAGATCCGCGACGAACTGGCCACGCTGCGCTGGCGGTCGCATGGCAGCTTCTCGGCCCCGGTAGTGATTCGCGTGCCGATCGGCGGGTATCTGAATGGTGGCGCGATTTATCACAGCCAGTGCGGAGAAGTCGCGTTCACGCACATTCCGGGACTCCGCGTGGTCTTCCCATCGAACGCCCTGGACGCCGCGGGTCTTCTGCGTACGGCCATCCGGTGCGAAGATCCCGTGCTCTTTCTGGAGCACAAGCGTCTGTATCGCGAGCCCTACAATCGCTCCCTGCATGCCGGTACGGAATATATGATTCCCTTCGGCAAGGCCAAAATCGTGAAGCCCGGAAATTCACTGACCATCGTGACGTACGGAGCCCTGGTGCAGAAGGCGCTGCAGGCGGCTATGCAGGTGGAGCGCCGCCATGAAGGCCAGTCCATTGAAGTGCTCGACCTCCGGACGCTCGCCCCTTACGATTGGGAGGCCATCCGAGCTTCGGTGGAAAAGACCAGCCGGGTGATGATTGCGCACGAAGATTGCGTGTCCTGGGGGTACGGGGCGGAACTCGCTGCGCGCATTGCCGACGAGATGTTCCATCAGCTTGACGCTCCGGTACGCCGCGTGGGCGCGATGGATACATGGGTCGGTTACCATCCGCAATTGGAGAATGCGATCCTGCCTCAGGTGGAGGATCTGGCGCGCGAAGCCGAGAAACTGCTGGCTTTCTAGCTGAGGTCCGATGAGACTTGCCGCTTGGGTCGATTCTTTGCGCTCGGATCTACTATTCGGCTCCCGCCGGTTGCGAAAGACCAAGGTCACCTCGGCAGCGGCGATCCTGTCATTAGCGCTCGCGATCGGCGCTTGTATCTCCGCCTATCAGTTGATTGACGCTCTGCTGCTGCGGCCGTTGCCCGTCTCTCATCCGGACCTGCTCTATGCGCTCTCTCGCGCGGGATTCCATAATCTAGGCAAGGTCACCACCTATGATGGCTGGGAGTATCCTGTGTTCACGCAAATGCGCACAGCCGTCACGAAGGAAGCCAACGTGATCGCGATCTCCTATGCCGAACGCGTGGATCTCACCTTTCACTCGGATGAGGAGATGGAGAAAGCCCATGTGCAGTACGTCTCGGGAAACCTGTTCGGCAGTTTCGGATTGCCACCCGCCGCGGGACGGCTGCTCACGGAGCAAGACGATCTTCATCCGGCCGCCCATCCCGTCGCGGTACTGTCGCACGATTTCTGGACGCGCCGGTTCGGACATGACCCAAACGTGATTGGGCGCACCTACCGGATGGCCAACACTCTGACGGGCTTGCGAGTGTATGAGATCGTCGGAGTCGCCGCGGCTGGATTCACGGGAACGGAACCGGGCACGGTGATCGACATCTTCATGCCCTCCATGATGCATTGGGGGATCGCATATCCGGAGTGGTCGTTGTTCAGGACGTTTGTGCAACTGCGGCCGGGCGTTTCGGCCGGGCCCGTGCGCGACCGTCTGGCCTTGGTGGTTCGCGTCAGCAACGAGGAAAAGGCGCAGCGAGCGCCGAAACAGCGTTCGGAGATCCTCCAGCGCAAGCTCGTGATGGAGTCCGCCGCTGCAGGCGTGTCCGGGACGCAGAAGGACTACCGTGTTCCACTCACCGCTCTGGCCGTATTGGTCGCACTGGTGCTGCTGATTGCGTGCGCCAACGTCGCCAACCTGATGACAGCGCAAGCCGCGGCACGGGCGCGGGAAATGGCGCTGCGTGTGTCGATCGGGGCAGGACGATGGCGGTTGATACAACTGGTCCTGATCGAGAGCGCGCTGCTCGGAGGGTGTGCAGCCGCGGTCGGCTGGTGGTTCGCAGCGTGGTCCGCGCCGTTTGTGGTCGGGAGAATCAGTTCATCGCAAGATCCGGTGCGCCTGGATCTTGCAATGAATTGGCGAGTGCTGGTCTTCGGGCTGGTTCTGACTCTCGGAGTGACCTTATTATTCGGTTTGACGCCGGCGCTCAGAGCGTCGAGGGTAAAGCCTGTCAGCGCACTGAAAGGGGGAGAAGATCCGCACTCTCGAGGACGCTGGATGCGAGCTTTGATCGCGATCCAAGCCGCCTTCTGTTTTCTGGTGCTTTTTATCGCCGGCTTGTTTGTCGCCACTTTCGACCGGTTGTCCAGCCAGCCCACCGGCTTCTCCGCGGAGAGAGTGTTGAACCTCAATGTGGTCACGAAACGTAACGAGCCCAGTCAGGTCTGGGACCAGTTGGCCGAACACCTGCGTCGGATCCCCGGTGTGGAAGGAGTCGCCTATGCCGACTGGCAGCTGCTCGACGGGTACGGCTTTAAAGCGAACTCCCCGTCCATCAACGGGGCGCCTCCTAGCGGACGTTCCTGCCTGGTTCCTGAACGTATCACCCGGCTGGATCGAGACGATGAAGATTCCTTTGCTGGATGGGCGGGACTTTCGGGCGAGTGATCTGTCGCCTGGCTCGGCAATCGTCAACGAGGCCTTCGCGAAGGAGTACTTCAACCACCAGAATCCTATCGGAAAGTGGTTTGAAGGCACCTCCGGGTATATGCGCGGACAACGCTTTCAAATCGTGGGGCTGGTTGGTAATGCGCGGTACCGGTATCTGCGGCAGGACATTGTGCCCGTCGCCTATACTCCGTTTAACAGGACGGACGACAAAGGCAAAGCGATGGGTGGGACTTTCGTCGTGCGTACTTCGACACCGAACCCGCTCGCGTTCGCGTCCACGCTGGGTCAGGAAATCGCGCGGACAGGGTCCGAATTCCGTGTCAGCAGTATGCGGACTCAGCAGGACGTGAACGAATCGCAGACGATCCGGGAGCGGTTGCTGGCGATGCTTGCCCGGTTTTTCGGTGCAGTCGCGCTGCTGCTTGCCGGAGTGGGATTGTATGGTGTGCTCGACTATTCGGTGTTGCAGCGGCGGCGCGAGATCGGGATTCGCATGGCCCTCGGGGCGCGAGCGGGAAACGTGGCGACGCAGGTTGCTTCGAACGTGTTCATCATGGTGTTGTTAGGCGCTCTCGCGGGCCTCGGTGCCGGGCTGGGATCGGTTCGTTACATTGCGACATTACTTTATGGCGTGAAGGCTACTGAGCTTGGGGTGCTCGCGGCTCCCTCGCTCGCTATTATGGGCGCGGCAGTTCTGGCTGCTCTGCCGGCGGTGATGCGTGTAGTGCGGATTGATCCCGCTATGCTGCTCCGCGAGGAATAGCGGCCCACTCCGCGTCGAACCGAGCTCTCGTGACGAACGACTTCTGCGTGCCTGGGGAGGTGGTGGAGAGTGCGGCGTAGAGATTCGCGCGTGCTATGGCTTCAGCCTCGGCGATGCCTGAGGCCAAAAAGCAGGCTAAGCTCCCGATGAAGGCGTCGCCTGCGCCCGTCGTATCCACGGTCTCGACTTTGAAGGGGGGAACGTGACGGTCGCCCTCGTCCCCAGAACATAGGGCGCCATTCGCGCCGAGCGTTACAATGACGCGGCGCAAACCTCCCTGCAGGAGATGGTGGGAACAGGTCCGAGCTTCCTCCAGATTTCCGACAGGCATGCCGGTAAGCGCTTCCGCTTCGGTCTCATTCGGGACGACCAGGTCCGCGTTGGCTGCCTGGCTCAAATCGAGAGGTTGACCGGGCGCGGGATTGAGGATCGTGCGGAATCCCGTGAGTGCGCGCGAAGCGGAGCGTGTAGTAGACCGTTTCGAGAGGGATCTCCAACTGGAGAACGATGAAGTCGGCCTGGCGGAGAACGCCGGCGGACGCATCGATATCCACGGGGCGGAGTCGGTCATTGGCTCCTTTGATGACCCAGATACGGTTCTGACCCGCGCTATCGACGATGATCGGGGCCACTCCGCTTGAAACTCCCGGGGTGACGAGGACGCGCGTGACGTCAATTCCCACGGAGCGAAAGTTTTCGATGGTGGCGGGCCCAAACAGATCGTCTCCGACGCGCGCGATCATGGAGACGTTGGCGCCGCAGAGACTGGCGGCGACGGCCTGGTTGGCGCCTTTGCCGCCGAAGCCAAGACTGAACGCCCGGCCGAAGATGGTTTCGCCGGGACGAGGGATGTCGTCAGTGTAGGTGACCAGGTCAATATTGGCGCTTCCCACAACTACGATGTGTGGCTTCTTGTTCATGATCGGCTCCATCATACAATAGGGCTATGTCGATAGCTCCCATGCTCTCGGTTCGCAATGGCAAGAGTGCGATCGAATTCTATCAATCGGCATTCGGGGCCGGCGAGTTGTTTCGCGTGGAAAGCGAGGACGGGGCGGTGGTGGCGCGATTGTCGGTCGGAGACGCCGAATTCTGGCTCGCCGACGAGTCGCAGGAGCATTTCAACTTCAGTCCGGAGACTCTCGGGGGCAGTTCGGTGCGGATTATTTTGACGGTGGACGATCCGGATTCCGTTTTCGATAGTGCGGTGGCCGCCGGCGCTACGGTGGTTTGGCCGGTTGGCACTCAGCATGGTTGGCGGATCGGACGGGTGGTCGACCCGTTTGGACATCATTGGGAGATCGGCAAGGAATTGTAGGCGGCCTGGAGGTCGCTTGCGGACGCAGGCGTCAACCCCACTGGGATTACCTGGTCAGGCTTTTTCTTGCTTTTCGCACGATGGCCTCTGCCTGGCGGGACGTTTCCGCGCAGGCGGTTAGGTGTCCCATTTTCCTTCCGGGCCTGGCCTGGGCTTTGCCGTACAGATGCAATCGGGCATCGGGAATCGCGAGAGCGGATGCCCAATCGGGCTCGCAGTGGCTCCACAGATCCCCTAGCAGATTGGCCATCGCAGAAGGACGCGCCTGAAAGGTTGAGCCGAGGGGCAGGCCGCAGACTGCGCGCAACTGTTGCTCGAACTGGCTGGTAACGCACGCGTCAATGGTGAGGTGTCCGGAATTGTGCGGACGCGGCGCCAGTTCGTTGATCAGCAGCACTCCGTTGCGCGTAAGGAAGAACTCAGTACAGAGCACTCCGACGACGCTCAGTTCCTCCATCACACAGCGCGCGATATCGACGGCTTCACGGACGATGTGATCGTCCACCGGCGCTGGCGCGATCGAAACGTCCAGAATGCCTCCGACATGGTCGTTGCGGAAGGCGCCGTAATGTTTAAACTGTCCTTGTTCGCTGCGTACGGCGACGACTGACATTTCGCAGTCGAAGTCGACCATGGCTTCGAGGACAGCCTCCTGGCCGCCCACACCATCCCACGCGGCGGCCGCATCTTCGAGAGTCGTGATGCGGAATTGGCCCTTCCCGTCATAGCCGAAGCCGGCGGTTTTCAGAATTGCGGGCAGGCCCACACGGGTGATCGCAGACCCTAACTCTTCGGGAGACTTCACGGCGGCGAACCGCGTGATAGGGAAGCCGTGCTTTTCGAGAAAAGTCTTCTCCCGCAAGCGATGCTGAGTGATGTGCAGGATATCGCCGGCAGGCCGGACCGGCGCATGTTCTGCTGCTGCCGCAGCTGTCGCGGCGGGCACATTTTCAAACTCGAACGTGACGGCGGCTACGTGCCGGGCGAAGTCGCGGACAGCATCCAGGTCATCGTAAGGCGCGTTGATTTCGAGGTCAGAGATCTGGCCGGTGGGAGTGTCGACTTCGGGCGATAAAGTATGGACGCGGTATCCCATGCGCCGGGCTGCGATGGCGAACATGCGGCCGAGTTGCCCGCTGCCGAGCACTCCGATGGCCGCGCCGGGGAGGATGGGCTTCATTCGGCGAGCTTTTCGAGATCGAGTTTCTCGGCGAGCACACGGTCGCGTTGTTGACGACGGAACATGTGCAGCTTTTCGCGCAACGCGGGACGAGCGTTCGCGAGAATCGCGATGGCGAGCAGGGCGGCGTTCTTCGCTCCGGCCACGCCGATGGCTACAGTCGCTACGGGAATTCCGGCGGGCATCTGGACGATGGAGAGCAGAGAATCCATGCCCTTTAAGGCACGGCTTTCGACGGGAACGCCGATAACCGGCAGCACAGTGTGCGCCGCCGTCATGCCTGGGAGATGGGCCGCGCCGCCGGCGCCCGCAATGATCACTTCAATGCCACGCGACTCGGCTTCATTGGCAAAGACGGCCATCATGTCGGGCGTGCGATGGGCGGAGATGACGCGGGATTCGTGCGGGACCTGGAAGTCGGAAAGAATGCGAGCCGCCTCGCGCATGGTTTCCCAATCGGACCGGCTGCCCATGATGACGGCAACCAGCGGGGCGCGTTTTTCGCTGGACGACTCGCTCATGAAATCAAATTACTGGCCCTGGGCCAGCGTGTAGCCGCGCACCCCGTCGAAGTTGCGGAGCGTTTCGGTCTTCACGATATCGTAACCCGCGGCGACGACCTTCTCCATCAAGCCGAGGATCTGGGGATGGGTGACGATGGCTCCGTCCGCGAGAGCAAAGCGGCATTGGAAAGCATCGATGAGAAAGGTCTCGGCCATGGACTCCGGCCATACGGCGGTGCCGCGATTGGACATCATCGTCAGGGCGAGACCCTCATGGGTCACTTTGCTAAGGGCATCGCCGAATTCTTTCGCGCCGCGCGTGTCGCCGGCGCAGAACAGATCGACGCCGACGAGTTCGACTTTCTTGGGATACCTCGCCGGGTCGCGAGTCCAGGATTTACGTTCGGCAATTGCGGCGTATTTGGCTTCTTTGAGGGTTTCCGGCTTCTGGCCCAGCCGGTCCACAACGGCCTGCGCGAATTCTTTGGTGCCGACCTTCTGTTTGCTCACACCCTCTTCGTAGATGTCATAGGTGTGGATGCCGTCTTCGATCGTGCGGAGCCAGGCGTTGTGGACGCGCTCGGCGATTTCGGGCTGGCCGATGTGCACAAGCATCATCACGCCGCCGAGCAGCAAGCCGGAGGGGTTGGCCAGGTTCTGTCCGGCGCGCCGGGGAGCCGAGCCGTGAATGGCTTCGAACATTGACGCTTGGGTGCCGATGTTGGCCGAACCGGCGAGTCCGACCGAGCCGGCGATCTGCGCGGCGACGTCGGAGAGGATGTCGCCATAGAGATTCGGCATCACGATGACGTCGAAGGCTTCGGGCGTATCGGCGAGTTTGGCCGCGCCGATGTCGACGATCCAGTGCTTCGTTCTCGATGTCCGGGTATTCGGCGGCGATTTCGTCGAAAACCTTGTGGAAGAGGCCGTCGGTCATCTTCATGATGTTGTCCTTCGTGAAGCAGGTGACCTTCTTGCGGAAGTTGGTTTTGGCGTATTCGAAGGCGAAGCGGACGATCTTTTCGCAGCCGGGCCGGGAGATGAGCTTGAGGCATTCCATCACTTCGGGGCTGAGCTGGTACTCGATGCCGGCGTAGAGGTCCTCTTCGTTCTCGCGGACGATGACCACGTCCATTTTGGGATGTTTCGTGTCGACGAACGGGTGGTAGGCGACGCAGGGCCGGACGTTGGCGTAGAGGCCGAGCTTCTTGCGGGTGGTGACGTTGAGGCTCTTGAAGCCTCCGCCTTGTGGGGTGGTGATGGGCGCTTTGAAGAACACCTTGGTGCGCCGCAGCGACTCCCAAGCGCTGGGCTCGATGCCGGCAGTGTTGCCGCGAGAGATAAACCTTTTCGCCGATCTCGATCTTTTCGATGTCCAGGGCGGCGCCGGCGGATTGAATGATGTGGAGGCTGGCCTCCATGATTTCGGGGCCGATGCCGTCGCCGTGCGCGACTGTGATGGCTGTCTTTTGACTCATTTGGGGTTGATTCATCAGGATATCATCCGGGGGATGGGCCGGGAACATTGTGACTCGAAGGTCCGCGGTTGGGGACGCTTTTTACGGAAGGAACCCAATCTTGCACGGAGAAGAGGTCGACGGGTTGTCAAGGTGACAGGATTGTACTGGCGTCATTGACATAATCTCGCGCGTTACCGAATGAGGCCTGACAACCGAGGGCGCTTCAGGAGGGATACTTCAGCACAAACGCACTACCATGGCGTGTTCCTGGGGCCGAACCACCAGACGACTCCGATTGTCGCGGTGTTTTGCTCACGCTTCAAAATGCCCGACAGGTCCGTATAGAAATAAGGCTGATTGGAGAAATCCCGGCGCCATTCTTCGCGTAGTAAGAAGCCTTCGACTACGCGCTGTTCGACAGTGAACGTCGTTTCTTTCAAGGCTTGCGACACGCCGCTAAATAGGCCGCCTTGATCGGCCAGGTATTCGGCGCGTCCCGCGACCGCCAGGCGCGGCGAAACCTGATAGCGAGCATAACCCGCCGCACCCCATGTGCGCTGAGGATAGGAATTCGTGATACAAGCGTTCAATCACGTAATCCCCCTCGAGCGCTAAGGTGAGTTTCTTGGTGGTTCGCCAGGTCGCGTAACTGTCGATGATGTGGAGTTTCCCACCGGGCGGAGAGGAAATGGGCTGGAAGGGAACGCCTTGCGCGGTGGGGAGAGAGGGATCCGTTGAATTCGGAAGAAATGTTACATCGGGATGTTCCTGTCCGAAATAATAATTAACGTTCCAGGAGAAATTTTCATTCGGCTGAATGGCCAGGCCCACGAACTGGTCCTTGAAGTTATTAAAGGGCTCGGTTTGTTGGGTTCCATTGGTCAACCAGTAGTTCACTCCTATGGCTTTGGTCAGCTGATAGTTCATGCGCACGCCCATGTGATAGAAAGGTAAGAAGTTGAACCAATAAGAGCGCGAGTAGTTCATTTGGTCCTGTGTGAAATTGCCCTCGATCCCCAAGGAACTGGCGAATTTACCAAAGTCGACGGTCAGTCCGCTGCCGACGGGGATGACATACGTTCCATAGGCTTGAAAGACGTTCCGATAGATATCGGGTCGCGGCTCGTTGGAAGGATTTCCCTGCAAGGTCTCGGTAGCCTCCCCGAATTGTAGATCCAGGCGAAGGCCCCACCGTTTGCCGATGGCGACATTGGGCGCATTTTCTAGAACCACGGTGGCCTGGTTCAAGCTGAAGGCGTTACTGATCACGTCGTAGGCGCGCAAACGGCTGACCCGGCCAATCGGGTCATTGAAGTTGTAGCCGTAATAGCAATCGAGCAGGAAGTTGACCGAAGTCCCGCTCAGTAGATTGCTGATTGCTGTCTTATTCGGTGTAGTTTGTTGGGAGGGGGGTAGCGCCGCTTCCTGCGTCGCCGCCACCTGCGCGGGTTGCGGTTGAGCAGGGGGCGGAGGAACCTGAGGGTTTGCCGATTCCCTAGACGGCGTCTGACCGGCTGGAGGCGCGGGGGTCAGCCTCTTCTCCAACTCATCGACACGACTTTGGAGCTTCTGAATCACCGCGTTCATTTCGGCGATCTGTTTCGACAGTTCAACCGAGCTTTGCCCGGTGGCAACATCCTGCCCGTACAGCATGGCAGGAGCAAGGATCAACACAGCGAGGCGGACGAACATAGAACCTCCGGGAACGATCTTCCGTCCAAGCAAGCTTTTGTCCAATGAGTGGTCCGCGACAACCGGCGGAGCCGTAGAATTGAATCGCAAGGATGTCGTGATGTCTCCGAGCAGCAACAGTCACCGGGAAATGTCGGTCGAATCTCGGAATTCCGGCTCACCCAGTCACCGAACCGCCGAGAGCCACTGCCATGGCCTCCGAAGTGGATGTTGCAAGCAGCGTACAATTCCGCCGGCAGAGCGCTGCTCCTGGTCCCGTCCGGATTAAACCAGACCGCCTTCATCGTGTGCGAGTACTGTTGTTGCATTCGGTAGCCGCGATAAGAAAGAATATCAAGAATGTCCATTGCCGTTGAACTCGCAGCGCTCTTTCACCGTGATTTGAACAGGCTCGCGCAGCAACTTCCAGCCTTTCCTGATCAGGCCGCGATTTGGCAGACCGCGCCAGGGATTCTTAATTCAGCCGGCAATCTGGTTCTGCATCTCGAAGGCAACTTATGCGAATATGTGGGTCGCGTCCTTGGCGGCCACCCGTATCACCGGGTGCGAGACCAGGAGTTCGCCGCAAAAGGAGTTGCGATCGCCGAACTTGCCGAAAGAATAGATCACCTCAGACTGATCGTACCGAGCGTCATTGGCGCGCTGACAGACGCTCAAATACAGGCGACCTTCCCTGCAAATCCACTCGGAGCCGCGATGTCCACGCAACAATTCTTAATTCATTTGCATGGCCATCTTAACTATCATCTGGGGCAGATAGATTATCTGCGGCGGCTTCTGACTCTGGGGCAAGCGATTGATTATGCGCTCGCGTAACGGCGGAACTTTGCATCGTCGGAGGGCTTTTACTCGGGTGGAGAGCCGGTCATCCCCGCCGCGTCAACCGTGTAGGTGATCCCCGTATACTGCATCTCCTGCCAGGTCTGCTGGCCCCAGTGAACTTCAACGGTCGGGTCAGGGTTCCACTTATTGTTGGGGGAATTGTCGTAGTGGGCGACAGCTTCTATCCGCGAGCCTCTGGGCACCGCAAGAGGCTTGGTGAAAATGTAATAGGTCTGCCAGTTGAAATCGTATTTTGGGACCGACAAGATCTCTTGCCGGCGGCCATCGGGATAAACCAAAGTATATTGCCAGCTCTTGCCGCGCAAATGTGTGTGCGGGAATAGTGCCGTAATGTGTGAATCCTCGTTGAACTGGATGGCGGAGTCTACTTCCTGGTTGTCAGCGCCCGGCAGGAGCTTCAGCCTGGAATTGACGAAGCTGCCACTGCGGACTTCCTGCTTTGGCCGCTCCTTCGCAAAGATCAAGCCGACGCTCGACTGGTCGCTGGCGGCCGTTCCATTTGCCGTATAGTGGACCTGCAACACCAGCGTCGCGCCGGCGCCGATGCGCATGGCGTCGCCTGGAGCGAACACCATCGCATTGGTTCCGGGCGCGGTGGTCGCAATCAGCGTGCCCATCTCACCGGATTCAGATTTGCTCCGGCGCGCGCGCCCGGCATTCGCATCGTTGGCTTCCGCATCGATTGCGACTGGCATGTATGGTTGTTTTCGTGGCGCCGAGCCCGGTTCCCGGCAGAAAACCAGGATGTGGTGGACCACCGCCCGCACGCCAGGTCGAACTTCGATAGCCTGCACCCACTTCTCTTCCGTAAGGTTTGTAGGTAATTGGAAAAACTGATAGCTGATAGTCCCTCGGGCGGGCACCTCGAAAGGCTTAGTCATCTGCAGGATCGCGTCTGGTGTTCCGATTTCCCAACCCTCGGCGAACTTCGGCAGGGGCGGCAGATCCATCGGATTGCCCAGCGGGGCGCCGCCGGCGGCCCAACGAAGCAGAGTATCCTTGTCGGCGGCGCGCAAGCGGCGATCGTTCGAAAACGTGCCATGAGCGTCGGTTGAATGCCAGGGGGGCATCTGGCCAGTCGAGACTGCCTCGCGAATTGATGCCGCCCAGGGACGCGTCTGGGCGTAGGTCAACAACGGCATCGGCCCGATGTCTCCAGGGCGATGGCAGGTAGCGCAATTCCGGTAGAGGATGGGCGCTACGTCTTTACTGAACGTCGGCGTGTTTGCGGCTATAAGGGGAAGACTCGCGATCGCGGGCAACCATCGGATCAGCATGATTCAACTCTTAAAGCAACGATAGAGCATTTCTCGGAAATTGGCCAGTCAGGAAATGTAAATGAGTAGGGAGTCACGGCCAGAGCGCGGCTGACCCCCATAGCCGTTGCGCTTGATGGTCGATCGCACGGCCGTGTAGGCGAATCCATCACGACGCGTCTGGATATCCGGCACGAGTCTCTGCAGACGAAAATCCAAGTGGTTCAAACGTTTACCACTTACTGAACGGGCCGGCGATTGCCCTCGTCATTGCGGAGAAAACAAATGTTCAACTGGAGCGATCCGAATACTTTCTGGCTCAACATCACCGATATCGTACTCGGCCTGGTCACTTTCGCCTGCTTAGTTTTCGTGGCGCAAGCGGCATTTCGTGAAGCTTACGCACGGCTGGCGAGTCGTTTACCGGCGAGCCCGCACGAGGACTCTCATGCCTTCACTTTGCCGGAACTCGGGCTGACAATGGCGGACGGTGGTGAGCCGATGCCGTCTGCGAAAAATGTTTCCAAAAATCAAAACGGGCGGAAGCACTGACGGTCATCCCAATGAGCTGTCCCTTTCTCAAAGAAACCCGTGTGCGGTCGTGCCGCGCAGCCGGGGTTCGCAAACTAATTATCGAGAGCGACGCTCCCACGGCGGGCGAACGGTGCACTTCGGCGAAGTTTCACGAATGCGCCGCGTTTGAGGAGGCCAGGATCGCTCTGAGCAGCGGTGAGAAGTGCCCGCTCCTCGACGAGCGGCATGTCCGCTACTGTTCGGCTGCCTCCATTCCTCACTATGTTCCATGGAGCGAACAGGCCGGACAATGCGGCGGTTCGGGACACCTCTTCTGCGACCTGTGGTTGAGTGTGGCCCGGCCGGTGGTACCCGGCCACGCTCTGGGGACGCACGCGTCGCATGATCCTTCGATCAATGGGATCGCGGTCCCGCGCGATCTTTGGTACGCGCCCAATCATCTCTGGCTGCATACGGACGGCGGCGCTTGTCACATCGGAATCGACGGCTTTCTTGCACGAGTGCTGGCCAAGGTTGACGGGATCAGCTTCGTCACGACGAGCGGGGTGCATCAGCCCAGTGTGGTGTTCAGCGTTTGCGGCGTCGATTGGGCGATGGTCTTTCCGAATAAGCTCATGATCACCGGCGTGAACAACTATTTGCGTCATGCTCCGGAGAGGCTGATCGCCGATCCTTATGGAGCGGGATGGCTGTTCGAGGCCTGGCCCATTCCGTCGGCGAAAGAGGAAGGTGGAGCGGTGAAGGCGGGACTCATCAACGGCGACCAGGGGTTTGCATGGATGAAGGACGAGATCGACCGGATCGCCAATTTCGTGCATCACCTGGATCCTACGACTCTGAACGACGGCGGGCGGCCCAGCGACGATCTCATTCAGCATCTTTCGCGCGAGGAAGTGCTCCGGCTGATGCATGAGTTTTTTGCGCCGCATGCGGCGTGGGGGACGGCCATCTGATGAGGCAGCGTAGAGGTTTGTTTTTTAGTCTCGGGTTCGCCGGTATGCTAGCCGCCGGATGGGCCGGCTTTCCGCGTGTGATTTATTTTTCGGCGCGGCAACCGCTCGACTTTAATCATCGCGTTCATAAAGAGAAGGCTTCGCAAGCGTGCGCGGATTGTCATAGCGTCACCGCCAATGGCATGTTCACCGGCACGCCGTCGCTCTCGAACTGCGCGGCTTGCCACGCCGCACCGATGGGTACTTCGGCGAACGAGAAGATACTGATGGCTTCGTGGGTGACGCCGGGACGGGAGATTCCCTGGCGATCTTATGCGCGCCAACCGATGAGCGTGAGGTTTTCGCATGCGGTTCATGTGAATTTGGCCAAAGTGAGTTGCGCGGCCTGCCACGGGCCCCAGGGCGACAGCCTCCACAGCGCCGTCTATCGCGAGGACAGGATTAGCGGGTATAGCCGGCATCAGGTCAGTATGACAATGGGCGATTGCGAAGACTGCCACCGGCGGCGCGGGGTGGAGGCAGGGTGTCTGGGGTGCCACAAATGACGGCTGAGAGGCTAATGTCTGTCAGACAGGCAAGAGAGAACTATGGGACTCACACGACGTGACATTTTGACTTTGGGTTTGGGCGCGGCGGCCGCCATTCCCTGGACACCGGTGCCCTGGAAACTGCTCGATGACAGCGCAAAATGGTCGCAGAACTGGTCGTGGATTCCCCGGCCTCCGCGCGGCCAACGGTCGGTACGCTATGGCAGTTGCACACTATGCCCGGCAGGGTGCGGAATTCAAGCGCGATGCGTCGGGCGGAACGTGATCGGCATCGCTCCCGCGAAATCGCATCCGGTCAGCCAAGGCGTGCTTTGCAGCTATGCATTTGGAGCGCACCAGTTGCCCTTTCACCCGTCGAGAATTGCGCGGCCTTTGCGCCATGGCAATTCAATCTCGATGGACAGGGCAGCGGCGGAAATCTCCAGCCGGGTAAGTGCGGGAAGAATCGGTATTCTGGACGAGCGTCCGGGTCGGGCCGTATCGGCTGCGTACCGGCGGATTGCGGACACGCGTGGAGGAGTCTATATCGTCGCAGACCGCAGTGAGACGACGACTCTCGAATGCTTCGCGCACGGTAGCGGACGGAACCTAGCCGATCTCGGGCTGGACCTCGAGAATACCCGAACGCTGGTGAGTTTCGGCGCTCCCGTACTGGAAGGATGGGCGACTCCGGGGCGAGTTTTGAAGCTTTGGAAAGAAAATCAATTGGCAGTCGTGCAAGTGGAAGCCGGCCTCTCGAAGACTGCGGCACTGGCCACGAGATGGTTGCCGGCGCGCGCGGGTTCCGAGGGGATGATCGTGTCTCTGCTGACCGGCAACGCCTCGATTGAAGCCACGGCGGCTGCAACCGGAGTGCCCTCCGAGACACTCGCCGGCGTGCTCCTCCTTATCCGCGAGCGTGGGAGTATGCTGGCCCTGAGCGGGGGCGGACATCCGGCCGGCGTAGAGCAAGGCATCGCCGCATTGAATGCCGGATCGAAGACGGTGGTCGCGCGCGGCACTTCGCCCGGAGCCGAGCCGCTTTCGCAAGTTCCGCGAGGCTCTCTTGATGTTCTCTTCGTCGATCATGGTTATCTTGGAGGTTCGGCGCCTTATGAACTCCTGCGGCAGACGCTGCGTTCCGATGGGGTTGTCGTCAGTCTATCGCCGTACCGGGCCGGTGTGTCGGCGCTCGCTGATTTTGTCATTCCTACGCCCGCGTTTGGTGAAAGTCTTGACGAAGCGCCGACGCCTTGGGACGCTATCGCGCCTTCCTATAGCCTCGCTCCTGCATTCATCGACAGTCCTCCGGGAGTCGCGCCGCCGCTCGATTTCGTTAACGTTGTGACCGGCGGTAAAGTTGGGCCGGAAGCGGCGATCCGCGCCGGCGTAGAGCGCTTGTTTACTGCGCGGCGCGGCGAGATTGTCACTGTAGCGGACGGACTCACCCGCCCGATGACAGACTTCAAAACTTCGTCCGAGGTCTTCAAAACGTTGGTAGGGGGCGCGTGCTGGATCGATCGGGATGCCAAGACGGTTGCGGTCAACTGCTGCCTGGTAGCAAACCGATCCGAGTCCAGGAATGCCACGGCCATGCGTGGAACGGCCGTTACGCCGTCTTTGTGGAGAGCCTGACCATGCCTAAGAAAGCTCACAAATACGGAATGGTGATCGACGTCGACCGCTGCATTGGATGCAACGCGTGCTCGACGGCGTGCGCGGCGGAGAACAACGTCGCGCCTGCTCCGGGTCGCGCTACCGAACGCACCAGCATTACTCCCATGCGCGTGGAACGCGTCGTCAACCAGGTGGAACTCTCGAGCGGGCGAGTTTCCGTCGAAGCCAGATTTCTGCCGGTGTTGTGCATGCAGTGCGAGCACGAGACGCCCTGCGTCAGCGTGTGTCCCCAACAAGCGGTGGAAGTGGATCGGGAATCGGGAATCGTCTTCCAGATGGCGGAACGGTGCCTGGGGTGCCGCTACTGTATGACCGCGTGTCCTTATCACGCTCGCTATTTCAACTGGTGGGATCCTTCGTGGCCCGCTGGGATGGAGAATACCTTGAATCCCGGGGTTGCTCCTCGCATGCGAGGCGTGGTGGAAAAGTGCAACTTTTGTCATGCACGATTGCAAGCTGCACAGGATAAGGCGGCCGCGGGAGGGAAACGAGAAATCGATCCTCACGACTACGTGCCCGCATGCGTGGACGCGTGCCCCACCGCGGCCATCACCTTCGGCGATCTGGCGGATGCGGCCAGCGATGTCGCTCGGCAGGCGCACGATTCACAGTCCTTCCGGCTATTGGAGAAGCTGGGTACGCAGCCCAAAGTTTACTACCGGTCCGACCTCGCATGGGTTCGTGAACTGGCAGATCGCGGGGGCGCGGCGCCGCACAAAGAGCTCGCGGAAATCGGGAAAATCTAATGGCTGATCTAACTTTTGCTCTACTTGCCGCGACGCCGCTCGCTGACCGCCGCTTTATCGCGCGCGGACTCGAACGTTGTTCGCTGCCCCAGTTTTACGCGTGGCTGGCTCCTTGGTTCGTGATGCTTGGCGTAGGTGTTTATGCCGTGTATCTCTGCCTGCGGTACGGCCTGAACGAGACCAATATGGATAACCGATTTGCCTTCGGACTCTGGATCTTTCTCGATTTGGGCATTATCGCTTTGGGTGCCGGCGCCTTCTTTAGCGGGTTCCTGCTCTACATCTTAAAGTGGCGTGAGCTGAAAGCTGTCATCAACAGCGCCGTCATTCTGGGATTTCTCTGCTATAGCGGAGCCGTGACGGTGTTAATGATCGACGTCGGCCAACCGTTAAGAGCATGGTTTACTTTCTGGCATCCGAACGTCCATTCGATGCTGACCGAAGTTACTTTCTGCATCACGTGCTACTTACTGGTGTTGTCATTGGAATATATTCCGATTATTTTGAAAAACCGGCGCTTGAGACGCAAAGCATCGTTGCCGGTGTTCGAATGGGAACTGCACCGGCTGGTCCCGGTACTCGCGGGAGTCGGGACGCTCCTGTCCTTCTTTCACCAAGGGTCGCTAGGCGGCCTTTATGGGGTGTTGCGCGGCCGGCCATTCGCCTATCGCACGGGATTCGGTATCTGGCCCTCTACCTTCTTCTTGTTTATTCTGTCTGCTATTGCGGTGGGACCGAGCTTTCTCATCCTAGTCATCTCAGCAGTTGAAAAGGTTACTAACAAGAAGGTAGTGCGGCAGGAGGTCAAGAGGCAGTTAGGCAAGTTGTCCGGATTATTGCTGATTGTTTACGTTCTTTGTAAATCAATCGACACGCTGGTCTGGTTGCATAGTACTTCGCGTCAGGCGGGTTTTCTTGCGTGGGAATATTACGCATGGAAGCCGTTTGGATTCTGGGTTCTGCTCTTTGAAATCGTGCTGTGCGGCTTTGTGCCGGGTCTGCTGCTGATTTGGCGGAAGTCACGCGACAGGAACTGGATACTGGTCCTGGCGGCCGCTCTAGCCTGCACGGGTGTCCTACTGAACCGCTTTGTTCTCACCATCCAGACGCTTGCGCTTCCAACGCTGCCTTTTGACAGGTTCGTCACGTACTTCCCGAACTGGCAGGAGTTTGCGGTCTTCGGGGCGGTGATCGCTTATGCGGTGATCGTGTACTCGCTTTCCTACCGTTACCTGCCGTTGTTTCCTCAAGAAAAGGAGTTGAACTAATTTATGTTTCCTGGAGTCGACGGGTTCGACTGGAGTTTTGCCCACGTGTTCTTTGTCTCGGTTTTCCTGACGATTGTGGGGGTGCTTGCCGCCATTGCCATTGTCAGTCTGACGCGCTCGTTCCGCGACGTTTTGGATGGACGCGCTGAACCGATCCGCTGGTCGCTCGACTTCAGCGAGTTGCCTGAATCCTTCCGTCAGTGCCGGCATGCTCTGACTGGCGAGGCGCCCGGCCGGATCTGCCCGAACGCATTCGATTGCCGGGACTGCGCGAAGCATCCCAAGTTCCGGCAGGCGAAGGCAGGGGAAGGTTCGGACATCTTATTCGGAATGCGCTATCCGAATCATCGCTTTTATCATCGCGGTCACACCTGGGTGGCTCCGCAACCGGACGGATCGCTGTTAGTCGGCCTGGATGCGATCGGGCATCAGACGGTAGGGGAACCGGACGTGGTCAAGATGCCCGCGCTGGGTTCTAAGTTGGTCAATAACGGCGAGGGTTGGCGAATGTGGAAGGATGGCCTCGAAGTGAGAGTCCTCAGTCCGGTGGACGGGATCGTGGTGCAGACTGGAGGTCCGGAAGACAATTGGTACCTTCGGGTCCAACCGTTGACTCAACCGGCTGATCTTCGTCATTTGCTTCGCGGGGAGGAAGTTCGGGCGTGGGTGGGGAAAGAGATTGAACGGTTGCAAGGCGCCGTGCTGGCGGATGGCGGAGTACTGGTAAATGAGTTCATTCGGGAAGTGCCGGAAGGTAAGCGAGAGGAACTCCTCGGCCGTATTTTTTTGGAGCCTTGAGGGGAGTATCGTCTGCAAAACAAAAAGCACAGACTGAAGTTTGCGCTACGGCTGACAGGCTGAGGCCTCTCACCCGAGCTTTGGCAAGAGTGCCAAGACGCCTTGGCTGGGGCTGGGGATTACGTGCGCGGCGATTAAGCGGCCGAGCCCGTCCACTTTGGTCTTGGCGGCATCAATAGCGGCGCGGACCGCGGCAACGTCGCCTTTGATGACCACGGTGATGTAGCCGCCGCCCAGCTTTTCTCTCGCGACCACTTCGACGGAAGCTGTCTTCAACGCTGTATCGATAGCTTCGAACACAGCCGTAAAGCCTTGGGTCTCGATCAGTCCGATGGCGAAGTGGGCTTGACTCTCATTCATTTTGTTCTCCGGGTTACGTACAGTAGGTTGATCAATCAAAGGGTTGAAATCGGGTTGGGCGAGGTATGCTGCGCTGGAGCCTGCCGCCGCCCGGGAAATGGCTTCGGCCACGATGGGTGTTTCCAATTTGCCGGCCATCTCACGCGCGGCTTCGACGGCCAGTTGAATATCCGCCACTGAGCCGCTCAATTTCAGACAAACGCCGGGCGCGTCGTTCAGTTCGGTTTGTAGTAGTTCGACGGTGGCGGCCTTCTCCATGGCGTCGAGCACTACCATGCCGAGCGACCATCCACCGATCTCGACTACCGCGAGTGCGCTCAGACCACACCCCGCTTCTCTAGTTCAAACAGCACGTCCCACACCACCTGCTTGATCTTGTCCTGCTCGGGCTGCTGGATGCGGGGCGCGCAGCCGGCTGCCGGCGGGTCGATGAGTTCGAAGTCTGCCAGGATGCACTGCAGCACCTTGGCCAGCACCTCACGGTCGGACTGCTGGGCGGGAGTCTGCGGCTGACGGCTGTGCCCGAAATCGAAGCCGCGAAGTTCGGCCGCGGCACGGAAGCCGTCGGGGAATTCGAATGGGTACAGCATCGCGTCGAAGAGCTCCAGGATCCGGTAGTTCCATTTCATGGCCTCATCGAATTTGCCCTCGCGGGAGAGTTCGAAGATGCGGCGAGTGACTTCGGGTACGGCGTTGCTGCTGGCGTGCGTACCGCCGTCGCAGCCGATCATGAGCATCGGCGCGAGCACTGCTTCCCAGCCGGTGAGGAAGCAAAAATCGGCGCGGTGCGGGCGGACGGCGGAGATCATGCGCATCATGAAGGCCAAGTCGCCCGAGGAATCCTTGATGCCCACCACGCGCGGGAATTCGAGCGCGAGCCGCCGGATAGTCGGGACATCAATGGGGCTGGCAAACATGGGAATGTTGTAGAGCGTGAGGTCGATCGGGCTGTGGCGGGCGATTTCGGCAAAGTACGCGTAGACCGACTCGGGGCTCAGCTTGTAGTAGAACGGCGAGACGATGGCTACGGCTTGCGCGCCCATTTCGGCGTACGCGGCGCAGGCGTTGAGGGTCTCTTTGACGTTCGCCTCGGCAGCGCCGGCAAGCACCGGAACCCGTCCGCGATTCTCATCGCAAACGATCTTCACGATTCGGGTGCGTTCCTCCGCGGTGAAGCGCGTGAACTCGCCCGTGGAACCGTTCGGATAGAGACCGTGCACTCCGTGGTCGATCAGCCAGGAGATGAACCTCCGCAGTTCGGTCTCGTTGATCTGGCCCCTCGCGTCAAGCGGGACCAGGGTCGGGGTGAAGATACCACTTAGCTTTGCTGCCATTTGTTTAGCGCCCTCACAAGTTTATCCTGAGTCAGGTCTGATCTTTGCCGATCCACTTGTCCATGATCGGCACTTCGTATTGCACGAGGCGATGAACCAGAGATTCGGGATGGTCATCGGCGATCAGCATGCGCCGATGTTCGGGCTTGATGAAACCCTCCGCCTCGGCATGATCGAACATCTTCAATAGATGATCGTAGTAGCCCTCGACGTTGAGAATCCCGCATGGTCCGCGCTGCAGGCCCAGTTGCGTCCAGGTCAAGATCTCGCAAAGTTCGTCAAAGGTTCCGAAGCCGCCGGGCAGTGCGATGAAGGCACCGGACAACTCGGCCATGAGGGCTTTGCGTTCGTGCATGGTTTCCACGATACGGAGATCCGTGAGCCCCGTGTGCGCGATTTCTTTCGCCTGAAGCGCAGCCGGAATCACGCCGATAACTTCTCCGCCAGCACTGAGCGCGGTGTCCGCAACCAGGCCCATCAGGCCTACCTTGCTGCCGCCGTAGACGATCCCTATTTCTAATTTTGCTAGATGTGCGGCAAGCGCAACCGCCGCGGCGGCGTAGGCGGGACGGGCTCCCGAACTCGAGCCGCAAAATATGCAAATTCGTTCGACCATCCGTTCCAGGGTAGAGCATTGGCCCTGTAATATGGAATGGACCTATGCGAAGACTTATCTTGCCATTCCTGCTGCTGACCTGCGGGCCGTTGAGAGCGCAGGACGCCGCGATGTTTCATGCGAACGATGTCGTCTGCTATGTGGGCGACAGCATCACTCATGGCGGAACGTACCACTCCATCGTGACTTTGTTCTATGCGACGCGCTTTCCGGATCGTCCGATGCGTTTCTATAACGAAGGGATCGGCGGGGATCGCGCGTCAATGATCATGTCGGACGAGCGCTACCGGTTGAATGTCGACATCCTCGCCAAGAAGTGCACGGTGGCGTCGATCATGCTCGGTATGAACGACATCGGACGCGGCGATTATGGGGCGGCGAAAGGTGGGCCGGACATCGAGGCCAAGCGGGCCGCCTCGCTCGCGACGTATCACGACAATATGCAGAAGCTGATCGTATCGCTGCAGAAGACCGGCGCGCGACTGATCCTCATCACACCATCGATTTACGAGGAGGCGCCGAAATTCTCGGTAGCCGGGAAGTCGGAGGATCCGGCGATCGGCGCCAATGCCGCACTGGGCAAGTGCGCGCTGCAGGTTCGCGAATTCGCCAAAGAGTATCACGCGGGCGTGGCTGATTTCTGGGGAACGATGAATACCGTGAACGAAGAGCAGCGTAAGACCGATCCCTTGTTTTCGGTGGTGGGACCCAACCGCGTGCATCCGGGTCCAATTGGTCATTTCGTGATGGCCTACGCGTTCCTGAAGGCGCAAGGCGTACCGCGCGAGGTCGCGACGGTCAGCGTGAATGCGCGTAAGAAGAAAGCCGACCACGAAACGAATTGCAAGATTGACCAGGTTGTGGCGAGCAAGGTCAGCGTGGAATTCGATGCGCTGGAGAATGCGCTGCCGATGGTGGTACCCGACGAAGCCAAGCCTGCGCTGAAACTGGTCCCGTTTGAGGGTCAGTTCAACCAGGAGATTGTCAAGGTCTCGGGGCTGAAGAAGGGCGATTACGAACTGAAGATCGATCAGACCTCAGTGGGCGAATATTCGGCGGAGGAGTTACAGCGCGGCGTCGATATTGCGGAGAATCCGGCGACCCCGCAATATCAGCAGTCAGCGGCAGTGACTGCGATCAATACCGACCGGACGAAGACGGCGGCTCGCATGCGGGACATCGTCTCAGCGAAATATGCGATGTCGCGCGGGAAGTTCGATGTGCTGGATCACGATGCGCTGCTGAAGCGGGTGCAGGCCCAAGTGAATGCCGCCAAGACGCACGACGCAGCTTACAACCGGAATGTAGCACTGCTCAAGGATACCGAGGAGCCTGGCAAGCTGGATTCGGAATATGAGGGATTGATTACCGCTCTGTATAAAGCGGCTCAACCGCGATCGCATCATTTTGCGGTGGTGTTGAAGGTTAAATAGCATCGCGTGACAGGCTGAAGCCAGGCTGAAGCCTGTCACGCGTGACTCTAGTCACAAGAGAGCGACCGCTTCGCGCAAACTACAACGCGTCATGGCAGCCACGAAGTCCGGCACAGTTCCGCCGGCGCTGCGACCTTCCCCAGCTCCCACCCGCTCTGCATCCTCAACTATTGACCTAAACCTCGGGGCGCGAGAGCCACAAAACAGCCCCTGACAAGGTCGCTCGCTATCAAAACATCAGCTTTAGGGCGAACTGCATAACGCGCGGGGCGCCGGCGGCTGTAATGATTCCGAAATTGGCCGAAGAGACGTTGGCCGTCGGGTTATTGAAATTGGCATGGTTGAACAGGTTGAACGCCTCGGCGCGGAATTGCAATTTCAATCTTTCCGTGAGCGGGAAACTCTTGATCAAACCGAAGTCCAGATTCACAGTGCCGGGTCCGACTAGAACGTTGCGGCCCAGGTTGCCAAATGTTCCCACCGTATTGACAGTGAAAGCCGAGGTGTTGAAATACTCCCGAATCATTTGCGCCTTCGAACGGTCACCGCTGATCTGCCAGTTGCCAACCAGGTTCGCACGGTCCTCACCGACGGCGCTTTGCGAATTGTCGACGCCCGAAACGACGTTGATCGGTGAGCCGCGCTGTATGGTTTCGATGCCATTGATCTCCCAACTGCCGGCGACTTCACGGATGAAGCGGGCCTGTTTCTTTAGCTCGGGAAGTTGCCATATGAATGACGCGACGAAGCGCTGCGGGATGTTGAAATCGGAGACTCCGCGGTCGTTGGCGATGTTGAACGGGTTTGCGGGCGCTGAACCGTCCGCAGAGCCGTTGTCGATCGATTTGCTCCATGTGTAGTTGGCAAGCACCGTGAGGCCGTGATGGAGGCGCTTGTTGGCGGTGATCTGCAGGGCGTTGTACGAAGAGTGCCCTACACTTTGCATGTCCACGATCGAGGTGTAATAGGGCGCCAGCAGGCGCCGCGCGTTCGTGGTGGCTCCGGCCTTACCGTAAATCGTCGGATTAAGCTGGTTCTGAATGAACAGATGATCGGCTTCGCTGCCGACGTAGGCGAAAGTCATGATCCAGTCGGAAAACAGCTGCTGCTGGACGCTCAGGTTGTATTGCTGGGCGCGCTCATCTTTAAAGTTGGGGTCGAACTCGGTGAGGGTGGTCAGGGGCAGGAAAAACTTGAACGATTGATCCTGCGCCTGGGTAGTGGGAGGAACGAAAGGAAAAGGATTTCCGGTATCGGAATAAGGACTCGCGAGGCCACCCGAAGGCTGCGTCACGGCGAGGGAGATGGCAAACGGCTCGTTGGAAGAAATGTTGTTGAGCGCCTGCTGGCGAATGTCGGAATAGAAGACGCCGTAGCCGCCGCGGAAGCTGGTTTTGCCGTTGCCGAGAACGTCCCAGGCCCAGCCGAGTCGGGGCGCCCAATTGTTCAGGCGCGCAGGGATGGTGTTCTGCGGAACTCCTGCGTCGCCCGGGAAAACGTAGCCTGACGGCGCGGTCGGAAAGACGGTCGACTGTTGGCCTAAACGTAACTGTGACAGCCGTTGATTCAGGTCTTTGAACGGGAGGAAGGGGTCCCAACGCAGGCCGAGATTGAGCGTGAAACGTTTGCCCACTTTCCAGTCGTCCTGGAGATAGAGATCGGGTTCGTTGGTGCGAGGCCGTCCGGCATTGGGCGAGCCTTCGGTAAAGCTGTTTGGCCGGCCGAGGAGGAAATCGGCCAGCGCGTACCCGGTGTAGTTGGCAGTGAAGATAATCTGGGGATCGGTCTGGAAATTCTGGCTTTGATCGACTGCGGACTGGCGGAAGTCGCCGCCGAACTTCAAGCTATGATTGCCTACGATCCATGTCGCGCCGTCAGAATATTGGTAACCTTTGCGATATTGGTCGAGCAGGTAGCGCGACTCCGCATTGAAATAGGGATTGACTTCGGTGTCGTAGGCGATTGGGCCGGGGGCGGATCGGACGAAGCCCGAACCGAAATCGACCCACGATTTCTGTTCCGGAATAGTGGGGAGCTGCTGCCGCGAAATATCGTTGAACCCGAGGGTGAAGATGTTGATCAGGCGCGCGGAGAAGGTGTGAATGTCGTTGATCGAAACGTTCCAATTCTTGTATTGAATGATGGCGAGGAATCCCGGCAGGGTGGTCGCGGTGACGACCTGGTTCTGATTATTGCGCTCGAAGAGCAGGCGACCGGAAAGCGTGTTGTTGTTGGAAATGCGATGGTCGATTTTGACCACGGCCTGATCGTCGACGGTGTTTTGCTGGCTGGGGAACGAATAGATGCTATTGGCCGTGTTGGGAAGCGGCACAAAGGCACTCATGAAAGCCAACGCGGGCTGGCTTAAACGGCTGGCGGGAATAATGTCGCCAGGAAACGTGCCGCCCAGAGGATCCTTAAGCAGTTTGGGGAGGTAGGCTGAAAAGTCGCCAGTGCGTTGCGCAGCGGTGAGTACGGTCGGCGATTGCACTCCCGGGTCGCTATTCACGCGGGTGCCCTGATAGGAGCCGAAGAAAAAGGTCTTGTCTTTCCGGATGGGACCGCCGATGGTGCCGCCGAACTGATTCCGCTTGAAGGGTGAAACCGAGTTCGCGAAAAAATTGCGGGAGTCAGTGACCTGGTTACGCAGGAACTCGAACGCCGTACCGTGGAGGGTGTCGGTGCCGGAGCGGGTCACTGCATTCATGAGGGCGCCGGCATTCTTCCCCTGATCGGCGCTATAGGAACTGGTTTGCATACTGAATTCCTCCAGGGCGTCAGGATTGGGGAAGACCGAAGGGGTATTGAAGAACGGGTCTTCGTTGTCCGCGCCATCGAGAAGGTAGTTGCTGATGTTCGCGCGCGCTCCGTTGATGGAGACCGAATCGTTCTCGCCTTGTCCGGCAGCAGTGATGCCGCCACTGCCTGGAACCAGGTACTGCAGTTGGAGAGGATTTCGGCCGTTGAGCGGAAGCTCAACGATGCGGCCGGAATCGACAACTTCTTTCAGTGCGCTGGTGCGGGTTTCGACTTGGGTGATGTCGGCCGCGACGGTGATGTTCTCCGAGACTGCGCCAAGAGCCATCTGAATGGGCACGCGCCGGTGTTCATCGACCTGCAGGTGAATGTCTGCTTCGACAAAGGTCTTGAATCCGGGCGAGGTCGCGTTCAGGCGATACGTTCCAGTGGTGAGGTCGGGGATGACGTAAGCCCCATCTGCGCCAGAGACCGCCTGACGCGTCTGACCGGTGGCCGGGTTGGTGGCGCTGATGGCTGCGCCGGCGACAGCCGCTCCGACAGGGTCTGTGACAGTGCCGTAGATGGTCACACTACCCTGAGCGAAAAGGAGTGGCGAAACGGCCAGTGCGGCAACGAAGACGCCAAACGACGAGGATATTTTCACGAACTCTCCAATCAATTGAACCCTGAGACTGTGGCCCAGTATATCGCAGGGCTTGCGACTGACTTTCACTTGCAGAGATCGAGCGCCATGGAACCATTACAATGGAGACATGGGGCGTATCCTCCGTTTGCTCCTTCTGGCGGCAGCCACTTTACTGGCGGCGAACTTCAAACTGTACCTCAAAGACGGCACCTTCCACGTTGTGCGCGAATATCATGTGGACGGCGATCGCGTGAAGTTTTACAGTGTGGAGCGCAGTGAGTGGGAAGAGATACCGGTCGATCTGCTGGACTTGAAGCGGACTGAGGCGGAGAACACGGCACGGGCGGCCAAACTCGAAGAAGAAAACAAGATTGAAGTCGAAGAAGAAAAAGCCCGTAAGGATCTGGATCGCGAGGTCATGAAGATCCCTCAGGATCCCGGCGCTTACATGCTGGAGAATGGCCAATTGCGCATCTTCCAAGTGGCTGAATCCAAGGTACACACCAACAAAGGACGAACCGTGCTGAAGATTCTGTCGCCCTTGCCCACGGTGTCGGGGAAGGCGACGGTTGAGGTGGATAACGCGCACTCGACGAACGTGGTGAAGGATCCGCGCCCCGAGATTTATCTTCAGCTCTCGGCGGACGAACAGTTCGGAATTATCAAGCTCACGCCAAAAGGCGAGGTGCGGATTGCCGACCGCTTGAGCATCATTCCTATCACGAAGGAAGTGGTCGACGATATCGAATTAGTGCCGATCTTCCGCAAGCAATTATCGGATAATCTGCTGTACAAAATTTGGCCGGAGCAGCCGATGGAGAATGGCGAGTACGCGGTAGTGCAGTTTACTCCGGGCAAGACGAATATGCAGATTTGGGATTTCGCAGTGAAAGCGGCGAAATAGAAACTGTGCGCGGCCTTAGAATTTGTGTGACGGAAGAAGGCTAGAGCCACGCACCGAGGCTACGAGTCTAGCTGTTCTAATAATTGGGCGAGCTTTTCGCTTTTGTAGTTGACACTGCTGCGGAGGGCGGCGAGATCGCGTTCGAGCGTGCGCAACTGGTCGGCTAAATGGAGACAGCCGAGCACTGCGATACGGGTGGGGTCGGCGGAAGGAGCGCGGTCGGCAATGGAATGCAGCAACTCGTCGACGCTGTGGGCGACCTGTTCGACTTCACGAGGGTCGCCCGCGGCGCGCAACGAGTATTGCTGGTTCAGAATTGTAACGCGAACGGGTTGTTTGCCCGCGTCGCTCATGCGCCAAGCTGGTCGATATGACCTAGCAACTTCTCGATCCGGGCGCGCACTTGTTTGCGTTCGGCGCGCAAAACTTCCAGCTCGTCACTCAATTGAGTAGATTCAAGCTTGGCTTCGGCCAGTTCGTTCAGCACCGCTTCTTTCTCCTGGCGGAGCCGCTGCACCAAAGCCACGGCTTTCTGGACGCGCTCTTCAAGGCCGGCGAGTGAATCAGTTTCCAGTTCGGGGGTAGCCATCGTTGTTCACTACCAGAGTAACCGACGTCAGGCCTTAGCGGCGAGTGCTGTTTTTGCCTGATCGATGATCAAGGTAAAGGCGGAGGGATCGGCCATCGCGATTTCCGAGAGTACCTTGCGATCCAGTTGGTTTCCAGCCAGCTTCAGGCCATGCATGAACTGGCTGTAAGAGAGCCCGGCATCGCGGCATGCCGCATTAATACGGACAATCCAAATCTTGCGAAAGTCGCGTTTCTTGTCTTTGCGTCCGACGTAACCGTACTTAAGGGCCTTTTCGACGGCTTCCTGAGCGGATCGGTAGAGCTTGCTTTTGGTAAGAAAATAACCGGAGGCAAGATCGAGCGTTTTGCGGCGCGAGTCACGCCGATTGGTACCACGTTTGACTCTAGGCACGTTTCAACTCCTTATTTTTAAATAGCGGCGGATCGGGCACGTGCTGGCGAGCACCGTCCGCACACAAAAGATTCGCCCTTAATAGGGCAACATGCGCTTCAACTTCGCCTGGTCGGAATCATCCGCGACCACCGTGGTGTGAAGCTTATTCTTGCGTTTGCGCGCTTTGGAGGTGAGGATGTGGCGGGCAAATGCATGACCGCGAACAACCTTTCCCGTCCCGGTTTTTTTGAACCGTTTGGCCGCACCTTTGTGTGTTTTCAGCTTGGGCATTTAGAGATGTCCTGTGGGGAACGTACTTAGTGTAACACGGGGGTCCGGTATCCGCTCTCGCTCCCCTTCGCTGCGCTACGCGCGTTGTGCTACGTCACCGCGTACACCACCGTCGAGGCGATGACGGCGGCTTCATCCGCGGCAAGCAGAGGAGCATACCACCCTAAAAGAACTAGCACCGAAAGCGTTTCCGCGGCCACAGTCGGAATCAGGATCTCGACGTCGGCCGAACTGCCATCCCGGCTGAAGCGCACAATCTCGACAGGACCTCGCTTGAAAGACCAGTGGCTTTGCATCCAACCACCCGTAGCGAAAGTGAATTCCTCGCCCCATACGAAGGTCAGTTTTCCGTTGCCGCTAGCGGAGAGGCTGAGCGAGCCGCAATTGCCGTCTGCGCCGGTCTTTCGAACGGTGATACGCGGATAGAGGAAACCCTCGCGTTTGAAAGTCCATTCGCCGTGCGCTGTCGCGCCTTTCGCCAGCGAGCCTGATTTACCGGAAAAGAACAAGCGTCCAGCTTCTTGATCCTCGCCGTTGTTTTCGGGGAGCAGCACGAAAGTGCGGCCCGGACGGGGAGTCCAGCGTAAGATTCCGTTGGGAGCTTCAGTGATTGGAGACATGCTGAATACTCTCCATGATTATCGCAAACACCATGGTGCGAATCCTACTCCTTCACGCTGATTTTCCCGGGGAACGGCACGAACATCTCCTGGCAGGAATTCGGTTGGCTCGTGCCTCCTTCGACGCTCACGTGAACGTCCTCTCCCTTCGGATGAAAATCCGTTGAGCCTCCGCGGAACGTCAGGTCGGCATGCTCGGCAACGATTTTTAATTTGGCAGGATCGGTAATGGTTACGTTGTCGAAGAGCATGCCGAGTTTGTGCGCATCGTCGTAGCCGTTTAGGGTTAGCTTTCCGCCTCCTTCAATGTGGACATTTCGCAATACGATACCGGTGAATTGCGGAAGAAGTTTGCCGTCCCGACCGCCGTGCTCGTAGTCGCTATCCATATAGATTGGACTCTTAGTGTCGCGAATGCATATGTTTTCATAGACAATATCTTTCACCAAGCCTCCTTTTTTCGAATTCGATTTGATGCGAATTCCGTTATCAGCTCCGTCGATGGAGAGGTCGCTAACCCGTATAGCGCTTGCGCCGCCATTCGTCTCGCTGCCGATAGACATACCGTGACCCGTATAGAAGTGGTTGTGGGCGATGGTCATCTGGATGGTGGGTCCGGGAGCGCCGGCCTTGATGGCAATATTGTCGTCGCCGGTGTGGATGAAGCAGTGGGTGATGGTGACGTTGCGGGCGTTGCCCGGATCAATCGCGTCGGTATTGCGAGCATTGCGGGGGCAGTTGACCTTCACGCCCCAAGCGGTAAAGCCGTTACCGCGGTTGTAGGAGACGTGGAAATTAGGCGAGTCCTTCAGGGTGATGCGATAGAGCGTGAAATTATCGCAGCCATTGAGGATCATGATGCGGGGGTTGTTCTGGCTGCCGCCCTTCCGTGCCTGCTCGGCGAGATCCCACCACGTGATGCTCTGACCCATGATCTTGGCGCCGCCGCGTCCGTCGATCGTGCCGTCGCCCATGACACCCGCCCCCGAAACACCGTCACCGTTGAGCATGGCTTTGCATCCGTGACCCTTTTGCGTGATGGTGCCGCAGACACCGGGCGAGGTGTCGAAGACGCGAGGATCGCGAGACGCGAAGAGCGTAGCTCCGCCGTCAACGACGAGAGTCACTCCAGCGCGAAGTTGGAGGGGGCCGGTGAGGAACGCATCGTGGGTGCCTCTCGATTTGAGCACGACGGCTTTGCCTTGGCCGCAGCTGTCCATGGATTTTTGGATGCGCGTGGTGTCGAGTTTGCTCTCGTCGGCGTCGGAGATTTTATTGCCTTCGACCGAGAGTTGCGCGGAAAGGGCGGCGCATGCGGGTGGGATAACCGGCTCAGTGACGTGGCGGGTATCCTGACCGGAGAGTCCGGCGGCCAGGAGCAGGAAAAGGAATAGCTTCACAATGGTCTTATTCTAACTGCTCCTAAAGATGGCGATATTTTGCTCCTGGCGGTTAGATTCCATCTGCGTGGGAGGGCCGGCGGGTACCGGCCATCATAGGTAACAAATAGAAGGCGCGTAATCGAACCGACATAATGTCGGGGTAAGAGCGCGATCTTTACGCTTTGTCTTTTTCACGCCAATCCGAGTGTGTTTTCCGCGAATTAATTGCGTGCGAAAAACGACGCTCCGTCCCACAGAGAAAATACAATTCCAAGCGGGAGTTTGACACTTCAATACGCGTTCGCTATCCTCAGTTAAACGACGGACCAGCAGCCGGGTTGCTACAGGCATACTCTTTTCCTCACGAGTGGAGCAATCGTTCTTAAGTAACCCCAGGGAGCGTTGGGAAAATGGCAGAAGACCAAAGCACCAGCCAACCCGAATCTATCGACAATCAGACCGAACAGTCCATGGACTTGAACGGTGCTGAGTACGAGCACCTGCTCGACGATTATACTCATTTTGTCCCGGCGGCTTCGAACGAGATTCTGCAAGGCAGAGTGCTTAAGATCACCGCCAAGGACGTGATCGTCGACGTCGGATCGAAGTCGGAAGGTGCGGTCCCACGCGAACAGTTTCTTTCGCCGGCCGGGGAACTGACGGTGAAGCCGGGCGACGTGGTGGACGTGATGATCGATCACGGCGGCGAAAGTTCGGAAGGTTACATTCCCCTCTCGCATGACAAGGCCGCGCGGTTGGCTGTTTGGGAGAACCTTGAAAAAGCTTACCAGGAGCAGCTCACTATCTTAGGTAGGGTGATCAGCCGGGTGAAGGGTGGACTTGCGGTCGACGTCGGGATCAAGGCGTTTATGCCGGGTTCGCAGATCGACATACGTCCGGTCCGCAATCTTGATTCGTTTACCGGGCAGGATATTCCGGTCAAAATTATTAAGCTGAACCGCCGGCGCGGCAACGTCGTGGTCTCGCGCAAGATGGCGCTGGAGCAGGAAAGCGCCGAGCGTAAAGCCGTCACAGTGGAGCATCTCCATCCGGGGGCCGTGCTGACCGGGATCATCAAGAACGTTACGGATTACGGCGCATTTGTCGATCTGGGCGGGATCGACGGGTTGCTGCACGTCACGGACATCTCCTGGGGACGGATCGGACATCCTTCCGAAGTGCTGCACCCGGGCGAAGAGATCACTGTCCAGGTGCTGAAGTACGATGGCGAGAAGGATCGCGTTTCGCTGGGAATCAAGCAGCTCACGCCGGATCCCTGGGAAGGTATTGACGAGCGATATCCGGTCGGCGCACGCGTAGTTGGCACGGGTTGTCAATATCGCGGACTATGGAGCGTTCGTGGAGCTGGAACCTGGCGTGGAGGGTCTGATTCACATCAGCGAGATGACCTGGTCACGGCGCATGAAGCACCCCTCCAAGGTGGTGAAGCCGGGGGACACGGTGGAATCGGTGGTGCTCGAAGTTCATCCCAAGGAGCGGCGGATTTCGTTGGGGCTCAAGCAACTCGAGCCGGATCCCTGGACCACGATCAGTAGCCGCTACAGCGTCGGCTCGGTGGTTGAGGGACGCGTTCGCAACATGACCGACTTCGGTTCGTTTATCGAAATCGAGGAAGGGATCGACGGGCTGGTGCATGTCTCCGATCTCTCGTGGACAAAGCGGATCAAGCATCCTTCGGAGGTGCTGCGCAAGGGTTCGATCGTGCAGGCCGTGATCCTGGCGATAGACGTTCCGCACAAGCGGTTATCTCTGGGAATCAAACAGTTGCAGCCAGACGCCTGGGAGAGTTATTTCGCGGCTCACAATGTAAACGATATGGTTCACGGAAAAGTCTGCCGGCTGGCGGGATTTGGAGCTTTCGTGGAACTGGCCGAAGGGGTCGAGGGACTCTGCCATTTTTCCGAGGTTCCGGGGTATACGGGACGTAAGTCGGATGCGCCCCCAGTTGCGGTTGGCACCGAATACGACTTTAAAATCATCAAGATGAATGAGGCGGAGAAAAAGATCGGCCTCAGTCTGAAGGCTGCCCGGGACGAAGAGGAGCGGCAGCGTCTGGGTGATTACCAACGTCATGCGGCGGCTGCCACCTCCAACATGGAAGGTTTTTCGTTCTCGCGCGGCGAAAAACACAAGCCCTAGGATCCGATTTTCGTCCAAGCGTTGCAAACCGGAACCAATCAAGAGATACTAAATCTTCGTAATCTATTGCAGTAGAACAGCTTTAGAGGGAAAATGAGGATGGCGTAAGATGACTAAGGCGGATTTGATTGAGGAAGTAGCGCGTGTCGTGGAGATGACCCGGAAAGAAGCTGAGGTCATTGTGGACGCTATCTTCGACAGCATCGTCAAATCGCTACGTGGCGGAGACAAGATCGAAATCAGGGGTTTTGGCAGCTTCCGGACGCGGCAGCGGCAGCCTCGCGTCGGCCGCAACCCCAAAACCGGCACTCGTGTGGAAGTTCCGGCAAAGAAGATCCCTTACTTTAAGCCCAGCAAAGAGCTGAAAGACGTCGTCAACAACTCCTCTCACTCGGCGATGGGCGAGCATCCATCGTCTGACGCGCCGGTATCCTAAACCTTGGACCGACTTTGGAATCCCTGGCGGTTTCAGTACGTTAGTAAAGAAAACCGTCCTGAAGGCTGCATCTTCTGCGATCTGCCAAAGCAGCAGAACGATGAAGCGACTCTGATCGTCCATCGAGGACGCTTCAATTACGTGATCCTGAACAGGTATCCCTACACCACAGGGCACCTTATGGTGGTCCCGTTTCAGCACACCGATTCCCTCCAGGTTATCGATGAGCCCGCAGCCCAGGAGTTGTTTTCTCTGGTCAGGTCTGCCGACAAAAAGATTCGGGAGATTTACCGTCCAAAAGGGATGAACCTGGGGATGAATCTGGGCGAGGCGGCCGGCGCCGGAATCGCGGAGCATATCCATATGCACGTCCTGCCGCGTTGGGTGGGCGATGCTAATTTCATGACCGTCATCGGAGAGACGCGCATCCTGCCGGAAGATTTATCGGAGACTTACCGGAAATTGAGAGCCGCGTTCTGATTTTGTGACGGGCACATAATCCCAAGCGACCCGTGCCTGGCAGGCGTGAGATAGAATGAGCCTGATGAAGAACGTCGCATTGCTTCTATGCCTGGCGGCAACCGTTTTATTTGGCGCCGCGGACGGTCGTTGGAACGCGGAATTCAAGGCCAAGAATAAAAAGACGGGTACGGAGATGACTCGAGTTGAAGCCCTCGACCTGCATACTTCCCAAGGGATCTTGACGGGAACTGTTACCGGTAGCGGCAAGAAGGCCCGTCCCCAGACAATTGCGAACGGGAAAATCGAAGGCGACCGAATCTCGTTCACCACCGTGCAGACGGGGAAAAAGGGATCTCAGACGTATCTCTGGGAAGGCACGGTCCAGGGCGATCAGATCAATGGCGAGAGGAAAAGAGACGGCGCGAAACGCGGCCAGTCCTTCGTCGCGAAACGTCAAGGTTAGCGATTTCAGTCAATCCGAAAGCCTGAAGACGACCAGCATTTCTTGCGCGGAAGAATTGGTTTCCGGCCGGCCCCAAAGGCCAGACGAAAATCGATCGATCCCGCGGCCCGCAGACAGAAATAATTCTGAGAGAAGGCTCCTTCTGCCGGCACTTTCTGGTTATGACAAGATTTATCCTCATTTGGGGAGGCATGCTCGCGCTGGCGATGAGTCTGACCGCCTCTCCTGCGGCACGCGTGCACTATGTCGGGGGAACGCTCACTCAACTGCCCGCGCAGGCGTCCGGGACCCTGCATGTCGGCGATGAGGATTATTTCACTTTTCAGGCATCCGGGGCGACCATCCGGGTGCCTTATCGCGACGTCGACATGCTGGAATACGGCCAGCGCGTGACCCGCAGGTATCTTGAAGCCATCGTGATCTCGCCACTGTTCATCCTTGCCAAACGGCGCGCTCATTTTCTTACCGTCGGCTACACGGATTCTGAAGGTAAACAACAGGCTATGGTCTTCCAGGTGAGCAGTAAAGAAATCCGGCCCGTCCTCGTGGGGCTCGAAGCCCGATCCGGGAGAAGAGTCGAATACCAGGACGACGATGCCAGAAAGTCGGGTAAGGGATGAAAGCGGTATTCGTTTGCCTCGCGTTTATTCCCCTTCTCGCGGCGATTGAGCCCGGCGAGAGCGACCAGCTTCTTGGGATTAAACGGCTGTACGTCGATAAACTCGACGGAGATCCTACGGCGCAAGAGATGCGCGACATGATCATTAGCGCCCTGCAGCAGAGCCATCTCTTCATCATCACGGAAAATGAAGGCCGAGCCGACACATTCCTGCGCGGCTCGTCCGAGGATTTGGTTTTCAGCGAACAGCACTCGTCGAGCGACGGCGTGAACGCTCACGTGTCGGCGGGCGAGGGGAGTTCCGGCTATAAAGCAGGGAGCTACAACAAATCGATTGGCGGCGGCATCGGAGAGAATGAATCGAGTCACAGCGTCGAGCGCAGACATGAGGCCGCGGCGGCCATCCGTCTTGTCAACAAAGACGGCGACGTGATCTGGTCCACGACTCAGGAGAGCCAGGGCAGCAAGTTCAAAGGCTCAATGGCGGACGTAGCGGAAAAGATCACCCGCAAGCTGACAGATGACCTGGCCAAGGCGAGGTTGGACCGCGAGGCCCTGACGAAGGGACAGTCTCACACCATCGCGCCTGTCAAATGATTACTCGAGTCAAAGTACACTAACGGGATAGCTACTCTTACCCAAAAAACCGAACGTACTGCATTTGCTGTACTGGGGGCGATCAGTTTCTGCCATTGCCTGAACGACATGATGCAGTCGTTATTGCCGGCAATCTATCCCATCCTGAAGGCGTCTTATCATCTCGACTTCACCCAGGTAGGATTGATTACCCTCACTTATCAAATGACGGCATCGCTCCTGCAGCCTTTGATCGGCTACTATACCGACAAGCGCCCGCAGCCTTATTCCCTTCCCATCGGGATGGGTTTCACACTGTGCGGTCTGCTGGCGCTTTCGGCGGCCTTTCATTTTCACCTGATCTTGGCGGCTGCGGCACTGATGGGAATCGGTTCGGCGGTCTTTCATCCGGAGTCCTCGAGAGTCGCGCGCATGGCGTCGGGTGGTCAGCACGGGCTTGCGCAATCTCTATTTCAGGTCGGCGGAAATGCCGGGACGTCCGTGGGTCCTTTGCTCGCAGCCTTCGTCGTGCTGCCGAGAGGGCAGGGAAGCGTGGCTCTGTTTTCGCTGATCGCTTTGTTGGGAATTGTAATTCTCTCGCGCGTCAGCGTGTGGTATCAAAAAACGAGAGAACACCAGATCAAACTTCGTCCCGGGCACCGGGAGGTTGCCGGTTCGTTCTCACAGGTGAGGGTCATCCGGTCATTGATCATTCTGGGAGCGCTGATCTTCTCGAAGTATTTCTACCTGGCGAGCATCGTGAGCTACTACACTTTCTATCTGATCAGCCGTTTTCAATTACCGGTCCAGACGGCGCAGATTTACCTGTTTCTCTTTCTCGGCGCAGTGGCCGCGGGCACCATTATCGGAGGCCCCATCGGCGACCGCTTCGGACGCAAGTACGTCATCTGGGTCTCCATCCTGGGCGTGCTCCCGTTCACCCTGGCATTGCCGCACGCCAATCTGTTCTGGACCGGAGTGCTCAGTGTCGTCATTGGACTGATTCTGGCATCGGCATTCTCGGCAATTCTGGTGTACGCGCAGGAACTGGTTCCGGGACGCGTCGGCATGATTTCTGGGTTGTTCTTCGGCCTCGCGTTCGGTATGGCTGGTTTAGGAGCGGCCGCGTTAGGCCGCCTCGCGGACGCAACCAGTATCACCTTCGTCTATCGGGTCTGCGCTTATCTCCCGGCGATTGGGATGCTGACCGCGTTCCTCCCGAACCTGGAAAAGCGTCGCGTGTAGCAACGCTCCGCATTCAGTCCTGCCGCTGGCTGAATGTCTCCGGAAAAACAGCCGTCTCATCCACCAGGGGAGCCAAAAAATTCTGGAAATCCCCAGCAACATCATTGGATTCGGCGGAGATCCACTTGTCGGGAAGCGACCGTTCGATTCGCGCGACATTCTCGAAGTCCGTCAGGCCGAGGTGGCATTCATAAGCTCCGGCCTGCGCGCGTTGCAAAATGATCATCTGGTTAGTCACACCGGCAACCGCGGCCTTTACCGCAGCATGTCCGCAGTTGCGCGCTTCCTCACGGTCGACCCGCGAGGCGAGGGGTGCGCACGATCGCCCTAAGAGCCCAGGTTTTTCCGCGCGCGCGCGAATGCCCAACTTCCGCGTCAGCTCCAGCGCGAGCGTATGGCCCAGATTGGAAGCGAGTCGATGCACCGTGGAGTCCATGCGATCGACATCCGCGCCGAACGGCTGTCCCTTATCGTCGAGCTGGCCTTCACACACTGCGATCACGGCGCGCCCAATCCGCCGGTAGACATGCTCGACGTCCGCGGCAATCCGGTCGAGGCTCAGCCTGCGCTCGGGGAAGTAGATCAGGTGGGGCGCGTCATCCTGATGAAAACGAGCCAGGGCCGTGGCCGCCGCGATCCAGCCCGTATTGCGGCCCAGCACTTCCAGAATACAGATAGGAGATGGCAGCGCTCGATTATCGAGCCCGATGTCGCGAGCGGCGTGAATGAAAAAACGCGCAGCCGACGGATATCCAGGAGAGTGATCGGTGACCGCCAGATCGTTGTCGATGGTTTTGGGGATCCCGAGCACCTGAAGCTCATATCTGCGTTCCCGCGCGGCGCGCGACAAGCGGAGTGCGGTTTCCATCGAGCCGTTCCCTCCGGTGTAGAAGAAGCAGCGAATATCGCGCTTCCGAAAGACTTGGAGGATGGTATCGTAATCCTGGTCGGTGAGCGCCTTACGGCTGGATCCGATTACCGAACCCGAGGCTTCAGCCGACGCGTTCATCCGTGCCAAGGAAACCTTGGAGAGATCTACGAAATCGTCATTCAGGATTCCTTGGACGCCAAACCTCGCAGCCCACAAGCTGTCGTCCGCGAGGAGTTGATTCCATGCTTCGCAGACTCCCGCCAGGCTCGCATTAAGGACAGCCGTGGGACCACCTCCGTGTGCAATGGCGCCAATCAACTTCATTCGAATGCGGCAGTGCCTCCCACGAAGCCGACAGATCGCGCGCCCGCAATCGCGCCGGCCTTGACGCAGTCACCCAGCGACGCGCCTCGCAAGAAGCGAGCCAGAAATCCGGCGTTGAAACTATCTCCCGCGCCGGTCGCATCGACAACACGAGCTTTTACCGCGGGCACGCGGAAGGTGTCGGACCCGTTTATAACCAGGGCCCCGCGAGCGCCCATTTTCACCACGACGGTACGCGCCAGCTTCGAGAGGTCCACTGCCGCGGCCTTTACCGACGTAGCCCCGGTAAGCCGCAAGGCTTCCGTCTCATTGGGCAGAAAAACATCCACGTGTTTCAAGACCTCGCGAAGACCGGAATCCCATTTTTCCGCGGGATCAAAGTTGCAGTCGAGCGACGTCGTCATCCCGAGGCGCCGGGCTCGCTGAAAGACTCGCGCGGCCCCGGCGTGAAATCCCTCCAGCAGAAAGTAAGCGCCTACGTGGAGGTGTCGCGCCCTCTTCAAAAATATGTCCTTCACGTCCGCCGGGCGCAGCGCGCCGATCGTTCCAAGATAAGTCATGCCGGCTCGCCTCTTCCCATGCTGTGCCCAGACGGTAATGCCGGTTTTGCCCGCGCGATCACGCCGCAGCCCCTTCAGATCGATGCTCGCTGAGTGCAGACGGTCTTCGACGAACTGTCCAAACAGATCCCTCCCGACGACACCGACAAAACCGACGCGCGCGCCCAACCGCGACAAATTGAACGCAGTGATAGCACTCGATCCGCCGAGAGTCAGTCCGCAGCCGCTCGCGAGTTTCTCTTTGTCGAACTCCAACTGCGCAATGCCATCGATGAGCAGGTCGACGTTGGCTTCGCCTGCCACTATGCAATCGAGATCAGTCATACATGCGAACTCCCTGGACGACGCGGTTGATAACGCCATCCATGCGCAAGCTAAGATGATACGCCAACAATTGCGCAAAGACGATGCGCGGGCCGCCCAGCCGAGAACCGGTGCACAGGGTGTAGAAAATGAAATCTCTGAGCCGCGCCACGGGCCAGCGTTGAGGTTGCGACAAATCGCTAGCCATGCGCAAGGACCGGCGCGATGTTGGAAGCGGAAAGATTCGACATGGGCACGAGACGATATGCCGGTTTTACCGGCCTTCTTTTTGGAAGGATATCGTAAGCATATGAAAGAGTCAATGTAAATCGCGGTCTTACATTTTGCTATCCTGAGACAGTTCTCAGCAATCGGTGTTCAGCCGCCGGCGGAACGCTGAGCTCGGGTGAGTGAGAATTGACAACTGAACGCCAACAACTGATAACTGCATGCCGATAGTAAAACCCAAGCGTCTGTTGACTGAAGAACGGCGCAGGGCAGTCCTCGATCTGCTGGAAAAACAGGGACGCGTCACCGTTGAGGAATTGACCCGCCAGTTCGGTGTTTCGGCGGTAACGGCGCGCGGCGATCTGGACGTTCTCTCTACCACCGGATCGCTGGTTCGTTCTCACGGGGGCGCGGTGCGCCCTCTGAATCCAGTACAGGACTATCCGCTCAAGGTGAAGAAGAGCCTCTATCATGCCGAGAAAATTCGGATCGCGAGGGCGGCAACACAACTGGTCCAGAATCATCAAACCGTGATTCTCGATTCCGGAACCACCTGCGCCGAGGTTGCGGCGAACCTCCGGCGTACCAAGCCGATGGCGCTGACTGTAATCACTCACGCTTTGAACATCGCAGTGGAATTGACCGACGCCCCTAATATTGCGCTGATTATGATCGGCGGAATCATGCGGCAGGTTTCAAGTTCATTCGTCGGACCGCAAGCCGAGCAGATGGTGCGTGACCTGCATGCCGACCATCTCTTTCTGGCCGCGGATGGCCTGGATCTGGAGATCGGTCTCACGACTCCCGATATCCTGGAGGCCCAGTTAAATACCCTGATGATGAAAGCGGCGCGCGAAGTAACCGTGGTCGCCGACGCGAGCAAATTCGGACGCCGCAGTCTGTCGGTAATCGGTGAACTGGCGATGATCAAGCGAGTGATCACCGACGACCGTGTTCCTCCAGAGTATGTGGACGGCTTGCGCAAACTGGGCGTCGAAGTTGTCCTGGCCTAAGCTGGAGTTCCTTCTTTCATCACGGTCAAAGTTTTTTGGGCGCCTGCTTTTTCGAGGCGAGTTATTTTACATCGACGAGCGCTTCCATCCATTCCCGCAGTTCCCAGCGGCCGAATGCGATATCGGCGGTGATGACGGCGGGCCCGTTAGTATTGGCGCCTACCATGACTGGGATGAAAACTGTCCCCGTGCTCCGCGGCGCTACTGAGATCTTAAGCGGACCCCACGCGCCGCTCCAACCGGCGGGCAAGTGCGGTTTGACGACAAACTCGCGCTGCACCGGCGAATGATTCAGCACGATGACTTTCAACTCGATCCGGTCTCCGCTCTTCGCTTCGCTCCGGTAAGGGTAAAAACGCGACCACTCTTCATCGATGCCGAAATTTGGATCATCCCACGGAAAAAGAGCAGCCAACTGCGAGCGTCTTTTCCGCAGATTCGTGAGCATGGTGTCGATCTGCGCGCCGGAAAAGTGAAACGCGGGATTCACGTGCTCATTGATCAGCCAGTCCGGACTTAATCGCTTCACATACTTCAGACAGTATTCGTAGCCCTGCTCGGGCTCGACCAGATTCCGGTTCAAAGCGCAGTAGTCGTCGATTCCGCTGGGGGTAAACGAGTCTCCGATGAAGAACACGCTCGCACCGCCGTCCTTCTTAACCAACAAGCCGTCATGATAAAGGGTCTGACCCGGAAAGTAGGAATAAAGGAATTCAAATTCGTGCCAGCGCCGCGACGTGCCGTCCGGGACAACGGTCACCTGATGGATTGGATTAGGCGTCAGGCAGGGCATCTTATAGGCCATGGGATGTTGCAGAATGTCCTGCAACTCCGGCGTGGAGAATACCGGCGCGTTCAGTTCCTCCGCCGCCGTCTGAACGAAGTTCGTATGATCGTCATGATAGTGAGTGACCCAGATGCCTTCGACCGTCTTGAAGACGCCCTCGCGCTGGAGTTGCTTGATGCCGTCGAGCAGGCGGCGATTGCCGCAATCCACCACGAGCGCGTTGCCGGAACTCGACACGATGACGCGCGTGTTTCCAAGCACGCGAATCCATGATGGCGGGTCGGCGGTCTCCGCTGACGGTAACGAATCGACCGGCCTGTCTCCCAGGATTCTTCGCGTCTGGAGGCGTAGCTTATCGTCGCCGCGATAGAACCTCAGCGCGGAAACTGCGAAGTAGCTTGTGAAGACGTCCTGCAAGCGATTAATTAACTTTTGAATCGCGGCTTGGGGATCGCGGATCACAGGGCCTCGCGAAGGAACCACCACGTCCGGCTTCCACTGCGCGATCTGTCGCAGGCTTGTAATCACCATTGAGGCGCGTGACGCATAGCCGTGATAGCCGTCTTCTTTGGTCTCGGGGATGGCGTCCTGCAGGCTGAAAAGGTCAAGGATTTGACCGTCGCCATAAATCAGATCGCCAACGCACGCAATGCGCTTGCCGTCGGCGATAAAAAGATAGGAGACGGCTCCGCGCGTATAGCCGGGCGTGTCGCGCACTTCAATATCGAAGCCGTTCCAGGCCACTCGATCGCCGCCCCGGACGGCTCGCCCCGCGGGAATTGGAGACGCAGAAATCCGGGTGCTTTGATCGGCGTAGTCGTGAAACTGCGAATATTTGGCCCAAAAGGGCGTTACGCGGGTGAATAACTGTTCTTCGCCGGCAGGATAAACGGCATCTGCGCCCCGCTCGACCATTCCACGACCTGCCCACGTCACGTCTCGCCGGAAATGCGTGAAGAGAACTTTTTCGACTCGCAGGTTGGCCTTGCCGGAGTCGCCGTAAATCGCCAGTGTCTTGCCGTTGCCGGTCAGTAGCACACCATTTACCGGGCCGGGGATGACTGAGACGCTGGGCGAGAGGCGTACCGCTGCGCCGGCGCAGGGCACCAGAGCCAGGATCAGCAGACGAACGAATGGCACCACGCGATTATAAGACAGTGCGCAGACGCTCGCGTTGCACGATGCAATTTTTCGCTCGGCTGGGTGTGGTTCGCGAAGCGAAGTCTGTGTTACGGAAGGCTGACGGACTGAAGTCTGTCACACAACGACATACGAGGAGCGGTGGGGTTGCAGTACCTCTGGGATAATCGCGTATATGCGTTTTTGTCTGCTTACGCTTCTTCTGACTGCAGCGCTACTCGATGCGCAGAAGGACCCCTTCGATGCGGCGGCAATGATGCAACTCGCGCGCATATCCGATCCGCAAATTTCAGCTGACGGCAAAACAGTCGCTTTCGTCGTACAAACGGTGAATTTGGACGGCAACAAAAAGCCTAAGAACATCTATACCGTGCCGATCGGGGGCGGAGCGGCTACGCTCCTCTCCAATGCCGGCGACAGCAACGAACGGCCGCGCTGGTCTAAAGACGGCAAAATCTTTTTCATCTCCGACAGGTCCGGCGCGCCGCAAATCTGGCGCATGGAGGCCGACGGCTCGGGACTCAAGCAGATCACTTTCCTCTCTACCGGTGCGGGCGGCGTGCTGCCTTCTCCGGACGGAAAGATGTTGGTCTTCACGAGCGACGTCTTTCCCTCTTGCGGCGCCGACGACGACTGTAATAAGAAGCTGTTGGACGAACGGAAGGCCAGTAAGGTGAAGGCGCGGCTGATTAATGAACTTCTGTACCGGCACTGGACCACGTGGCAGGATCCCACTCGCAGTCATCTGCTGGCCGTTCCCGCGGAGGGTGGCACGGCGATCGACCTGACTCCGGGAACTCATATCGTGCCGCCCTTCTCCCTCGGCGGTCCGGACGATTACGCGATTTCGCCCGATAGCAAAGAAGTGTGCTTTACGATGAACACCGACGAGGTCCCGGCCATCAGCACCAACAACGACCTCTTTGTCGTGGCGATGACCGGCGAGAATGCCGCGAATCCGCGGCGCATCACGCCCAATCCCGCGTCCGACAATTCGCCGCAGTATTCGCCCGACAGCAAATATATTGCGTTCCGTTCGCAGTCGCGTCCCGGCTATGAGAGCGACCGCGTGCGTCTGCTGGTCCTTGAACGCGCCACTGGAAGGCTCAATTCTTTGACGGAAACTTTGGACCGGTCGGTGAACAGCTTCACCTGGTTTCCGGACTCTTCGCGCTTGTTCTTCACTGTGACGGATCGCGGACGTCAGGGAATTCAAGCGGTCCCGGTGGCCGGCGGCGGCTTGCGCGTGGTGGCGTCCGGCAATAGCACGTTAGACGATATGACTTTCACGCCAGATGGCAAAACGCTTGTCTTCACCCGGCAAAGCGGCGCTGCTCCGCCGGAAATCGTGAGGGGCAGTTCCGGTGGCGGCGCACCCGTCTCGTTGACGCACTTTAACGATGCGGTGCTCTCATCCCATCAGCTGACGGGACTCGAAGAGCTTTTTACTGACGTGGGCGAGGGAGTGCAGATCCAGAGCTTTATCGTTAAGCCCCCGGGTTTCGATCCAGGCAAGAAGTATCCCGTGATGATGCTGCTGCATGGTGGTCCGCAAGGCGAGTTTGGCGAAAGCTGGTCCTACCGCTGGAATCCCCAGGTCTTCGCCTCCGCGGGGTATGTGGTGGTGATGCCCAATTTTCGCGGCTCGATCGGATATGGCCAGGCGTTCACTGACGCGGTCAATCATGACTGGGGTGGCAAACCGTATGAAGACATCATGGCCGTGACCGATAAAGTGGGCAAGCTTTCGTACGTCGATCCCGATCGCATGGTGGCCGCGGGAGGTTCGTATGGGGGCTACATGATCGATTGGATCCTAGGGCACACCACTCGTTTTAAGGCGTTGGTCTCGCACGCGGGGGTCTACGATTTGCGGAGCGAGGCGGGCGAGACCGAGGAGTTGTGGTTTCCCGTTTGGGAGTTCGGCGGAATGCCTTGGGATAGCCCCGAAACGTATGTGCGGTGGTCGCCCAGCATGTTCGCGAAAGAGTTCAAGACTCCGACGCTGGTCATCGACGGAGAGCTCGATTTCCGCGTGCCGTACGGCCAGGGACTGCAGTTGTTCACGGCGCTGCAGATGCAAAAGGTGCCGTCGCAACTGCTGATTTTTCCGGATGAGGGACACTGGATACTGAAGCCGCAGAACAGCATGCTGTGGTACAAGACATTTATCGAGTGGATGGATCGTTGGGCGAAAGCTCCAGCGCCGGCTCCGCCAAATCCCGAGCCGCCCGCGACGTCCGCCACGACTGGAACAAAACCGTGAAAATTATCCTACTCATTGTGGTGGTACTGCTTGTTGTTGCAGTACCGGCGACATTATTTTCTCTTTCCGACGCGACCGGCATTCAAGTCATGCCGGAGGTCAAGGCTATTGGAGATTCGACTCCCGTGCATCTCAAGCTGACCAATCCGCATGGCGTGCGTGAGGTTAAGGCGATTGTCGAGCAGGACGGGAAAAGCTATCCGATTCCCGGGCCGCAAGAGCCGGCGCATCGCCTTGGTTTCTTCAAGAACGCGCCGCCCCTCAACCTCACGATGAATGTCGGCCGCAGCAACGCTCATGGGCTTCACGACGGCAAGGCCAAGCTCGTCCTGGAAGCGAAGTCGAATGATTTTCGGGGCGAGACGAATAGCGTCTCGTACGACGTCGACGTAATCACCAGTGCGCCGCACGTGGTCGCGGATGGCGTGCAGCACTATGTTTATCAGGCCGGGTGCGGCCTCGTCACCTTTACACCGTCGGGCTATGTCACCGATTCCGGTGTCCAGGTGAAGGACTATATTTTCCGCAGCTTTCCGCTACCCAAGCACGCCGGCGAACGTTTCAGTCTATTCGCATATCCCTGGGATTTGCCGGTGGGAATCGAACCGGTAGTGTTTGCGTCCAATCCCGCGGGTGCCAAGGCGACTGCTCCTTTCTACGTCAAATTATTTCCGAAGAAGTTTCACGAGAGCACGATTGTGTTGACCGACGCGTTCATGCAAAAAGTATTGTCCGATATTGATCCGGAGAACAAAATTCCCGGCGACACATTGGCGCGCTTCGTCTACTGTAACCGCGAGATGCGGAAATTGAATTCCAAGACGCTGTACGATCTGCGTTTGAAAACCGACGAAGCCATTTTGTGGAAGGGCGCTTTCGTGCGGCCGAAGACCAAGAATGAAGCGTTCTTCGCCGATCACCGGACGTACACTTACAATGGCAAGACGGTAGACGTGGAAACGCACTTGGGCTTCGATTTGGCGGATCGAAAACACATGCCGATCGTGGCGCCGAACAGCGGCAAGGTGATTTACGCGGACCGGCTTGGCATCTATGGCAACTGCATCGTTCTCGATCACGGGTATGGGTTGCAGACGATCTACGGCCATATGAGTCATTTCGACGTGAAGGTCGGCGACCGCGTCGAAAAGGGGCAGAAAATGGGCAACAGCGGGGAAACCGGTCTTGCCGGCGGAGATCATTTGCACTTCTCGATGCAGGTGGACGGCGTTCAGGTGAACCCCATCGAATGGTGGGACGAACACTGGATCAAGGACCGGGTCCTCAGCAAGATGGAATAGCATTATACTGGCGAAATGGCGATGATCGAGAAGCTGATTCCTGGCTCGTTCTGCTGGATGGAACTGGCGACCACGGACCAGGGGGCGGGAAAACAATTCTATACTTCGCTGTTCGGGTGGACGGCGAACGACTTCCCGATGGGTCCGGACGGCGTCTATACGATTTTCCAACTCAACGGGCGGGATTGCGCGGCGGCTTACACCCTCATGAAGGATCAGTTGGCCCAGGGCGTGCCTCCGCACTGGGGACTCTACATCGCGGTGGAGAGTGCGGATGAAAGCACAAAGCGCGCTATCGTATTGGGCGCGAAGGTGCTGGCGGGTCCCTTCGATGTGATGGATAAAGGCCGTATGTCAGTTGTCCAGGATCCCACTGGCGCACATTTTTGTTTGTGGCAGGGGATGTCGAACCAGGGTATCGGTATCGCGGGAGAAGCTAACTCGTTCGTTTGGGCCGACCTGAATTCGCCGGACCGGGAGGCAGCGAAAAAGTTCTACTCCGCGCTTTTCGGCTGGAAGTTCGTAACGGGAGAAGGCAAAGACGCTTCGAGCTACTGGCACATCATGAATGGCGAGCGTGGAATCGGAGGTTTGCCTCCGGTGGAGTTTCAGCCGCCGAATGCCCCGCCGCATTGGATGATTTACTACATGGTGGCGGATTGCGGAGCTTCATTCGCCAAAGCGACGAGCTTGGGAGCTGGCTCGCATGTACCGCCGATGACGATCGAGGGCACCGGTCAGATGGCGGTTGTGGCGGACCCGCAGGGGGCGGTGTTCGCACTTTTCCAGCCGAAGATGTAAAAAGGCTTGAAGAGACTGAGGAAGCTGTGTTACAGCCGGCTCACCTAAGTCTGGCCCTCAAGATTTGATTAGACTTGTAGATATGGACTCCACCCGCCGCAATTTCCTGCGCTCCGCTCTGTATGCCGGCGCTGCGTCTCCGAGCTTATTTCACATTCTGCGCGCCGCAAAATCGACCGACATTCAAATCGATCACATCTCGTTTTCCTACCAGGACTATTTGTACCGCACTCCCATTAAGTTCGGCGGCCACGAGGTGGACCGTGCCACCCTGCTCAATGTCGACTGCACCGTGAAGACGCGCGACGGCAAGATCTCGAAGGGTTTCGGTTCCATGCCGATGGGCAACGTCTGGTCGTTTCCATCGAAGACCATGGCGTATGACCGGACACTCGGAGCGATGAAGGCGCTGGCGACGCGCATCTGTGAACTGACCGGCAATTGTAAGGATTACGGCCATCCGATCGACCTGAATTGCACGCTCGAGCCGGAGTACCTGAAGGCTGCCGCGGAGGTTTCGCAGCACCTGAAACTCGACCAGCCGATCCCCAAACTTTGTACGCTGGTGACGGCAAGTCCCTTCGACGCGGCGGTGCACGATGCATTCGGCAAGCTCTACAAGCTCAACTGTTATTCCACGTATGGGCCGGATTTCATGGCTTACGATCTGGGACATTATCTCGGCGGCGATTATAAAGGCGAACATCTGAGCCAGTACGTCAGCCAGAAACCCAAAGCTCGCATGCCGATGTACCACCTGGTGGGCGCGGTCGATCCCGTCACCGATGCGGAGATCAAGAAACGCGTCAACGACGGTCTGCCTGAGACGCTGCCCGAATGGATTCGTTACAACGGCTTGACGAACTTCAAAATCAAATTGAATGGCGATCAGGTGGATTGGGACATCAACCGTGTGCTTACCGTCGACAAGGTGGTCACGGAGACGCAAGCGAAGCTAGGCACCAAGCGCTGGGTGTACTCGCTGGATTTCAACGAAAAGTGTCCTAACGTGGATTACCTGATCGAGTTCTTGCATAAGGTGAAGGAGAAATCTCCGGGTGGTTTCGATCGCATTCAATACGTCGAGCAGCCCACTGCGCGCGACTTGAAGGCCCATCGGGACCAGGACATGCACAAAGCCGCGGCGATCAAACCGGTGGTGATCGACGAAAGCCTTACCGATATCGAGGCGCTGATGCTTGCGCGCGAGATGGGCTACACCGGAGCCGCGCTCAAAGCGTGCAAACAACAAAGCCAGGTGGTCTTGATGGCTGCCGTCGGACAGAAACACAAGATGTTTTTGTGCGTGCAGGACCTGACGTGCCCGGGTGCTTCGCTGATCCAATCCGCCAGCCTGGCAGCGCATGTCCCGCCGGTCGCGGCGATCGAAGCCAACGCGCGCCAGTACTTCCCCGCCGCCAATAAAGAGTGGGAGAACAAATTCCCCGGCATCTTCAAGGTGAAGGATGGCTCCATGGACACGTCGGAATTAAATGGCCCCGGTCTTGGAGCTGTTTGATCCCGACTTACACCACCGATTTACCGCTTCGTTTTACGCGGCGTGACTCGTAACTCTCCGGCCTCGCGGCAAGTTCAAACGGGGTTAAGATTGACAGCAAGACATTTCTATTTCGCCCTGCGTAGGCTGCAGCATTTGCATATAAGAGAAACAAAGCTGCGCGTCGCTGTATGACTCGTTTTTCTCTGGGAATATTTATGTTTTGTGTGAATGTAATAAATCACACGTGACGAATGGCATCTTCGTTTTATATTTGTTATCATAAGTCACTCGCCTGAATAACCGCTTGAGCCGTTGCGCATCGTACGGCTCCCTGGATCGTGTAGTTCCTTCCCTCCGCGCTAAATACCACTCGTGCGTGTGTTGTCGCACGGGCTATAAACGCTTATCTTTTCAATTCGAAATTTTGGCCATCGACGTGCTTGCACCTCGATCAGTACGAAACACCAGACTTGCACAAGGAGATTCGAAATCAATGTTGGGATGGATGCTAATTTTTGCCCTGATGCTGTTCTGCGGAGCGTTCGCTCCCGTAGGAAATGGAGGGCCTGTTCCTGCCATGACGCTAAGTCTGGTCTTCGGATTTCTGCTGGCAATCTCGGCGCTGACGTTGTTACTGCGGGGCCGGGCGTAAGCGACCGGTGGGCGGAGCGAAAAGAGTCGTTCTTGGGTTTTATGCGGGTGAAGACGAATATGCGCAGCGAGCTTGGAGCGCAATTCGCGCCACTCACGCGAAGGTACAATATTTCCATTCTCAAAGTGAGTCCGGGGCTCCTCAGCCGGTTGGTTCCAGATACGCTGCACTGAGGCTGCCGGATGAAGGCCTGATTGTCGCGGAAGTCGATCGCGAAGACGTAACAGCTGTTCTGAATAGTCTTCGCACTTCCGGTGAACCTGCCCTATTCGTGCTGCGACCCGAACCGCCAATTCCGGCGGGGATGGATGAGAAGGAAGCTCGATCGGGCACTCAGAGCTGGAGAACGATTCTTGACCGGCTGGCGGAGTGCGAGTCCATTACCCGTGAGGTGCGGGCGGACTTACTGGAAGCGACTCGCTTAGACCATACGATCACCGAATCCGCAAAATGGCTACTGGACAACGCGCATTTGCTGCGGACTAGCATTTCCGATGTGCGGCGCGCTTTGCCGAGAGGATTTCGGCGAAGGCTTTCGCGGTTTACCACTCCTGAAGGCGCGCTCAACGTGCGTGAGCTAGCCCATCAAGTGGTGGCGACTACCGATCACGCAATCGACGAGCAAACGCTGGTGGCGGCGGTGGAAGAGCATCAGAAGAAGGCTCCGTTATCTATTGCGGAGCTCTGGGTTTTTCCGGTCATGCTGCGATTTGCCGTCGTGGAAGCGCTAGCCTCTCTGGCTGCGCGTGTCAACCGCCAGCAGCAGATTCGCGAGTCCGGTTATCTTTGGGCCAATCGGTTGGCTGCCAGCGCGAGACGCAACGACGACACTCTGGCGAAGATGCTGTCACTCGTCGAAGCCGACCCTTACGCTCACGAGGCTTATTTCGCAACCTGCCTGGCCGAGCAACTGCAGGACGAAGAGACGGCACTGATACCGGTTCGCCAATGGATCGAGTCACAGCGAGGGGTTTCTCTCGCCGACCTGGTTCGTCCGGAGCATCAACGGGAAGCAGCCGAATCTTTATCGATAGCCAACGCATTTAATAGTCTTCGCACTCTGTCGCGAATCGATTTCGCGGAATTCTTCGAGGCTCTGAATGTGGTTGAGATCGAGTTGCGGCGCGATCCAGCCGGAATTTATCCGCGCAGCGATTTCCGTACTCGGGACCGCTGCCGCCGGGTGGTAGAGGAGATTTCGCGGCACAGTGACTACGCGGAGGAAGATGTGGCCCGCAAGGCCATCGAACTCGCCGCCGGAGCACAAGAACCGGAGCGAAAACAGGTTGCGTGGTACCTACTCTCGGGAGGGTGCGAACAACTTGAAAAAAGTGTAGGCGCACACATCCCGTTTCGATCCTGGCTCAAACGCGGGATCCGGAAACGGGCCACTTTCCTTTACATCAGCGGCGTGACCGCGATTACTTTATGTTTCCTCGTCGTGGCGATGAGCGTGGCCTGGGAAATGGGAGTGCGGGCGACAGCCATGCTGCTGGGGCTCGGAGCGCTGGCCCTGTTCCCACTTAGCGAACTGGCCATCCAGATTGTCAACGCGCTGATCATTTCCACGTTCCACCCGGAGCCGCTGGCCAAAATGGATTTTGACGATGGCATCCCAGCGGCAGACGCCACTCTGGTCGTCGTCCCAATGATGCTCAACAGCCTGGAGGTGGTGCGTCAGGAACTGGAAAAGCTGGAAGTCCGGTACCTGGCAAATCAGGATGCCAATCTTTACTTCAGCCTTTTCTCTGATTTCATCGATGCTGCGGATGCTACGGTGCCCGGTGATGCAGAGTTGTTGAAAGCCATTCATGATGGCATCGATAGCCTGAACAACCGTTATCCGGCCAACCGGTTTCTGCTTTTTCACCGCCGGAGGGTTTGGTCGGAGACGCAACAGCGCTGGATTGGACGCGAACGTAAGCGCGGGAAGATCGAGGAACTGAACCACTTTTTGCGAGGCAAAGGTGGGGCCGATATCAAAATTGCGGGCGACCTCCCGACCGCCGTTCGATACGTCATTACACTGGATTCGGATACCGCAGCTGCCTCCGGGTACGGCTCGCAAGATGGTTGCGACCATCGCTCATCCCTTGAATCTGCCGGTGCTCGACCCAGTGACAAAAGTCCGGCGGCGCGGCTATACGATTATTCAGCCCCGCGTCAGTATCGGTCTTCCGGGCGCAACGGCGAGCCGCTTTACGCGGATCTTTGCGGATACGACCGGGACCGATCCCTACACTCAGTCTGTATCTGACGCACAACAGGAACTCTTCGGCGAAGCCATTTTTCATGGCAAAGCGATTTACGATATAGCGGCGTTCGATGAGAGCCTCGGCGAACGGTTTCCAGCCGAGTCACTATTGAGTCACGATTTGATCGAGGGCTCCCACGTCGGCGTGGGCTTGGCCACCGACATCGAGCTGTTTGAGAACATGCCGCTGGATTACGCGGGCTTCTGCCGGCGGCAGCATCGTTGGATTCGAGGCGACTGGCAGATTGCGGTCTGGGTTTTGCGTCATGTCCCCTCGGCAAATGGCAGCACCACGCGGAATCCGCTGAGCATGATCAGCCGCTGGCGTATTCTGGATAATCTGCGGCGAAGCCTGGTGCCGATCGCGTCGATGCTGCTGCTGATCCTCGGTTGGGTGATTTCATCGGCGCCCGGCGCGTGGAGCCTGGTAGTCGGGTTGGCGCTCGCAATTCCCGCCGTGGCTCCCTGGCTGGACCGGCTTGCACGTCGTATCCAGGGTACGGTGATCGGCTGGCAAGGCGCGCATGATGAGCTCTTGCGCGCGCTGGTGATGATCGCGTTTTTGCCTCACCAGGCGTTGCTTTCAGCGGATGCCATCGGAAGAACTTTATACAGACAACTGGTGAGCCGCCGCTATATGCTCGAGTGGCAGACTGCGGAGCACGCTGCCGCCGATTCGCACCTCCATTTGTCGGCTACCATGCGGCAGATGATTGCGATCAGCGCTTCCTCCCTGTTGTTAACTCTGCTGTTGATTGCGCAACACGCTTTCGCGCCGGTTTCAATATTCGTTGTCTTGTGGATCGGTTCTCCCGGGCTGCTTTACTGGCTGTCTCGTCCGCCCGTGAATACCAGCGCCGAACGATTGCTGCGGGAGAACCACCACCTGCTTCGCGGCTACGCGCGCCAGACGTGGCGCTTCTTCGACGATCTGGTCGGTCCCAAGACGAACTGGCTGCCACCCGACAATACCCAGTTGGCGCTGCATCTCGAAGTGGCCAATCGGACTTCGCCCACAAATATCGGGTTGTGGCTTTGTTCGGCGGTGGCGGCGAGGGATTTCGGATATCTTACGGCGGACGAGACGCTTACCAGATGCTCTCATACGATGGATACGCTGGAAAAGTTGCAGCGCTATGAAGGGCACCTTCTCAACTGGTACAACACAGATAACGCAGAACCGCTGTTTCCGCGCTACGTGTCGACGGTCGACAGCGGCAACCTGTTGGCGAGCCTGTGGCTGCTGGCGCGAGGCTGCGAGGACGTCGTGCGAAGTCCGTTTGTGGGCAATGCGTGCATGCGAGGGCTCTCCGACACGCTAGCGCAAATCGAAACTCTGGGTCGACGTGATCCGTCGCTCGCGGTACCCTTGCAGACGCTGCGCAAGCTGCTGCGAGGAAGAGGCGATTCACATCAACTCATCGGCCGGCTTCGTATGGCGGCGCTTCCCGCGGAGCAATTGCTGGGGGCTTGCCGCCAACTCTCGGAAAACGATGAGCGTTGCTACTGGTCCACGCGTCTTGCGGCGGAGATTGCTTCATGGAACCAGACGTTGGACGTTTACCTGAAATGGGTCGAGACGCTCACGCGGTTTCCGGACTCACTGCTCCATGCGCTCGGCCCCGACGTCGTGCGGATGCGCCGCCGCGCCCTGCATTCCTGCCTGGTCGCTGCAAACCATGGCTTCCGGAGGCCCGGCAGTTCTGCAACAGATTTTAGCGCGGCGCAATACGCCTGGACTCGATGCACGCCTGGCGAAGTGGCTGGAGGATCTCGACAGCGAACACCGGCAGGCGCAAAGCAACGCGGCCGGTGCCGTGCAGAACTGGCAACATCTGGGTAAACGCGCGCTCGCCTTTGCCGACGGCATCAATATGCGGTTCCTGTACGATCCCAAGCGCAAGCTCTTCGGTATCGGTTACATGGTCGGCGGTCCGGTGGAATTTGCGAGCCACTACGACCTGATAGCCAGCGAATGCCGGTCGCCAGCCTGGTGTCGATCGCGAAAGGCGACGTTCCCCTCGAACATTGGTTCGCGCTGGGACGGCCGAGGGTGAAAACTTCCGACGGCCAGACCCTCCTCTCCTGGAGCGGAACCATGTTCGAATACTTGATGCCGCTGCTGTTCACGCGCACCTTTCCCAATTCGCTGCTCGATGAAGCCTGCCGCGATGCAGTCATCCAACAGATCGCCTGGGCTCGGGACAAGAAGCTTCCGTGGGGCGTTTCGGAGTGCGCCTACAGTGCTCTCGATGCCAACCAAATCTACCAGTATCATGCGTTCGGTGTACCGGCCCTGGCGTTGAACGCCGGGTTGGACGAAGGCGATGTCATCGCACCCTATGCGACCATGCTCAGTTTGCAAGTGGATCTGCGCGCTTCGATTGCGAATCTTATCCGGCTGCAGGAACTTGGTCTGGTCGGACCCATGGGCCTTTATGAGGCGATCGACTTCACCCGCCAGAGCAGCCGCGGGAAACGCGGCGTGGTGATTTACACCTACATGTCGCACCACCAGGGCATGTCGCTGCTGGCGCTGAACAACGTTCTTCACCGGGATGTGATGCAACGGCGTTTCCACGCGTGATCGTCGAGTGCGGGCCATCGAATCGCTGCTCTTCGAGCGAGTTCCCAATACTCCACTTCCAGCGGAGGACGTGCGCACCGGGTCCAGTACCCCGGTGCCCGCCGCTGCGGACGATCCACCCGAGCGCGTGTGGAAGGAAAATACGGCAGTCCCCCGCGTTCATCTCTACGGCAACGGACGCTATGCCTTAATGGTGAGCAATGCCGGCGGAAGCTATAGCCGCTGGGGTGACTTCGATGTCTCGCGCTGGCGGTCCGACACGACGCGAGATTGCTGGGGCACTTTCATCTACATTCGCGATGCGCGCTCCAACACGCTCTGGTCGGCAGCATGGCAGCCCGTTGGAGGAAACCTGGGGGCGAGTTCTGTGCGCTTCCTGGCAGACCATACCGAATTCCACCGGCGCGTCCAAGACATCGAGACGCTGCAGAACGTCACCGTTTCCGCCGAGGATGACGCGGAACTGCGCCGCCTGACAGTCACCAACTGGTCGGCGCGCACGCGCGAATTGGACTTCACGAGTTACCTGGAGCTGGCCCTGGCTCCCCATGGAGCCGATACCGCGCATCCCGCATTCGCCAAAATGTTCATCGAGACGGAGCATGTCGACGACGGTCTGCTGGTTGCACATCGCCGCCTCCAGTCACCGGAGAACCCGCCGGTCTGGAGCTGCCCATCTGCTGGTAGGGGCGCCGGGCGGTATTCAATTCGAAACGGACCGCGAGACGTTCCTGGGCCGCGGCAACACACCTGCAACCGCTCAAGCCCTGCGGCGCGATCTGAATAGCTCGATCGGGACCGTCGTGGATCCTATCTTCAGCCTTCGCTGCCGGGTGACCCTCGCGCCGCGCGACCGCCTGGAAATTTCGTTCGTCACGCTGGCTGCGCACTCCCGCGAAGAGTTGATGACGATGGTCGCGAAATACCGCCGCGGGGGCGCGATCGCACAGGCGTTTGAGATGATGTGGACGCGCTCGCAACTCGAGTTTCGCTACTTGGGAATTGGACCCGCGCGAGCTCATCGGTTCCAGGAACTCGCCAGCTATCTTGCTCTATCCGAACATCCGACTCCGTTCGCCGGACCGGATTGCGCGCAACCGCCTGGGGCAATCGGGGCTGTGGGCACTCGGAGTCTCCGGCGACCTGCCGATCATGGTGGTGACCGTGGCCGACGATCGTGGACTCAACGTGGTCCGAGAACTCCTGCAGGCACATCAATACTGGCGCATGCGAGGGTTTCGGGCGGACTTCATCGTGCTGAATCAGGAAAGCCCGAGTTATGATACGTCCGCTACGCCATCAGCTACAGCGGCTCATCGACGCCCACTCGATTGAGACCGGCGTCGATAAACCCGGCGGAGTCTTTCTGCGCGAGTGGCATCCTATGCCCGAGGACGTTCGCAATCTCGATCCTGGCGTCCGCGAGCGTGGTACTAAGCGCAAGTCGCGAGTCGCTACAGCAGCAGTTGTCCGGCATCTCCGAGCCTCCCGTGGCCGGTTTGCGGTTTATCGGTGACGGCCGTGCCGAGGAGCCCTCGCGATCTTTACCGTTCCTGGAACTCCCATATTTCAACGGGAGAGGCGGATTCACTAAGGACGGATGTGAATATGCGATCTATCTGAAGCCCGGGGATAATACACCTGCGCCCTGGGTCAATGTCATGGCGCATGCGGAATTCGGCGGCATGGTGAGCGAGAGCGGTTTGGGATTCACTTGGCGTGGAAACAGCCAGATGAATCGCTTAACGCCCTGGAACAACGATCCGGTGAGTGACGAACCGTCCGAAGTTATCTACTTGAGGGACGAAGAAGGCGGAGCGTGCTGGTCGCCCACCCCTCAACCGATTCGGGAAAACGACGCTTATCGGGCTCGCCACGGCCAAGGCTACACCATCTTCGAGCATAATAGCCATGCCGTGGGACAGGAATTGACGGTCTTCGTCCCGCTGCACGAGGACGGCACCGGCGATCCCGTGAAAATATACCGTTTGCGTTTGCGGAACGATTCCTCGCGTGCCCGCAAGCTATCGGTTTTCTACTTCGCTGATTGGGTTCTCGGCGGCGTCAGAGAGAGCGGCCAGTTGCACATTCAAACTTCTCGCGACGCGCAAAGCGGGGCTATTCTCGCGCGGCAGTATTGGAACGGCGCCTACGCGGGAAACGTTGCATTCGCCGCAGCCAGCCCGTCCGCGTCATCGTATTCGGGAGATCGCAGCCAGATTCTGGGACGGAACCGGGGCGTGTCGAAACCGGCCGCTTTGGAGCGCGCTCATCTCGATAATCGAACCGGCGTCGCCATGGATCCTGGAGTGGCGCTACAGGTTGAGGTCTTACTCGAAAAGGGAGGTCAGGCCGAGGTGGTCTTTCTTCTCGGCCAGACCGAAACGCAGGAAGAGAGCCGCGCGCTGATTAGCCGTTATCAAACTTCCCGCCAGGTTGACGCCGCCCTGAGTGCCACCAGAAGCTTTTGGGATACGCTGCTATCGACGGTGGAGGTTCATACGCCTCTTTTGTCAGTGGATCTGTTGTTGAATCGATGGCTGCTCTACCAAACGTTGAGTTGCCGGTTTTGGGCGCGCTCGGCCTTCTATCAATCCGGTGGCGCCATCGGATTTCGCGATCAGCTGCAGGATTCCATGGCCTTCCTTTATGCCGCGCCACAGTTGACCCGCGCGCACATCCTGGTTACAGCAGCGAGGCAGTTTGTCGAAGGCGACGTGCAGCACTGGTGGCATGCCGAGACCGGCATCGGCGTGCGTACGCGCTGCTCGGATGACATGCTTTGGCTCCCGTTTGTGGTATCGCATTACGTCGAGGTGACGGGAGATAGTTCCATCCTGAGGGAAACAGCGCCGTTCTTGGACGCGCCGGTGCTCGCGGCCGGCGAAGGCGAGAGGATGTCCATGCCTTCGGTATCGCGCGAAACTGCTGACATCTGGGAGCACTGCCGTCGCGCCATCGAACGCGCATCCCAACTCGGCAGCCACGGTTTGCCTCTCATGGGAACCGGCGATTGGAACGACGGGATGAATCATGTTGGTCCCCAGGGGCGGGGCGAGAGCGTCTGGTTAGCCTGGTTCCTTGCGGCTGTGCTGAACGCGTTCTCGGACGTAACTGAAAAGTACGCGGACCACGCTGACGAATTGAATACGTGGCGGGAACGCGCCAGGCAACTCGCGGCGGCTACGGAGAAATCCTGCTGGGACGGCGACTGGTATCTTCGGGCGTTCTTTGATGATGGATCGCCCCTCGGTTCGCACGCCAACGAGGAGGCCCGCATCGATTCCCTGCCGCAATCGTGGGCCGTGATTTCGAGGATGGGAGACCTGGCCCGCGCCCAGCGCGCAATGGATTCAGCACAGCAGCTTCTGGTAGATAAGCGCAACTCGCTTGTGCGGCTGTTCACGCCGCCGTTTGATCATTCGACCCCCCACCCCGGTTACATCATGGGGTACCCTCCAGGCTTGCGTGAAAATGGCGGACAGTACACGCACGGCGCTTTGTGGATGACGATGGGCTGGGCCCGGCTCGGCAATGGCGATTGCGCGGCGAGTTTGCTCACCATGATGAATCCGGTGGAGCGTGGGCGTACCTCCGTTGATGTCCTTCGCTACTGCGGGGAACCCTATGCAGTCGCCGCTGACGTATCCACGACTCCCGGGCGAGCCGGTCGCAGCGGCTGGACGTGGTATACCGGGTCGGCGTCCTGGATGTATCGAATCTGGCTCGAAGAAGTCTTGGGATTCCGGCTGCGGGCAGATCGGTTGTCTATCGAGCCGGTGATTCCAGCCGACTGGCCCGGTTTTGACATTCATTATCGCTACCGGTCGGCAGTCTATAACATCAAAGTTCAGCGTGAAGTGTCATTCGATTTGGCCGTCGTGCAACTAGACAACAAGATTGTGCCCGGAAATATAATCCAGTTGACCGACGACGGTGAGGTGCACGAAGTTGTGGTCCGAATCGCGAAAGCCCAGCTCTTGCTTCCGGCAGCCGAAACGAGCGAAACTTCGGTTGGCGTTTATTAAGCCAACGCAACGCTACCGCCATCTCTGCGCATTACATCCTTCACGAGTTGACCCACTTCCATAAACGCCCGCAGGTCTGTCGGTTTGCGGAAGTAGAGGTTTGCGCCAAGCTCGATGAGCCGGCAACGGTCATGAGGTGAGTCGGAGGAGGTAAGAAGAATGATAGGAACTTTTCCCAGCATGCGGCTTGAGCGGGCGGCCGCGACGATCTGACCGCCGTCGTAGCGAGGGAGATTGAGGTCCACGAGCAGTAGATCAACGATGACCTCGCCACTTTCGGCGCGCCTAACCACCGCAAGCGCCTCCTCTCCATCCTTCGCGAGGCTTAATTCGTAGTCGATCCGGTGGAAGTCAAGCGCCCTTTTCACCAAAAAGACGTCGCCGGGATTGTCCTCTGCCAGAAAGATTTTCAGTTTGCGTGTGGTTGTGGCCATGCTAGATCCTTCACGGTCGCGCACGAAAAAACGTCGAAGAGATTTCCAACACTTGAATACGCCCAAATGGGCTCGTAGACACCCGAGTGCTTAGCGCCAGGTTCTCGCGCGGCCTTGAAGCTCTCGTACAGTGATATCGAAGTATCCGCCCTGCTTTTCGTGTGAAGCTGAGAGTGTCGTCGCCGCGGTAGAGAACCGTCGAGTGTCTGAAAAACCCTTGGACACTTTGCGGTTTTCAATAGCGCGTGTACTTGGCTTAGCATGCCACCGCTTTACTTGACGACCCTTTCCCGCTTAGCGACACCCGAATCTGCTTGAGCGCATTACGAATTCGCGGTGTAACGTGGCTGAGGTTTATCGCTGACCGCAAAGTCGGCTCCCGCTTCATGGGAAGCGGCCACATCCTCAGCTCCCGTAGATTCCAGTATGCGGCGGGCAGTCTTAGCCCAGGCAGTATCATCGCAATGCACGGACAACAGAATGCCGCCACGCTTTAGACGCCCTTCGTATCGCTTGGCTTCGTATTCCGGCATTCCCATTCCTACCAGGGCTCCAACGACTCCCCCCGCCACCGCGCCGGTTCCGATGCCCGCCAGAGCGGCTACAATAGGCCCAGCGGCGATAAAAGGACCCACTCCGGGAATAGCGAGAGCGCCAATCCCGGCCAGCCAACCCAGCGCCCCTCCTAAGATCGCTCCAGAAGCTGCCCCGGTGCTCGCTCCTTCAGGTGCCTTAGTACTCTTTTCCAATGCGAAATCTTTGGTTCCCGTGTTTTCAGGAAAAAGGGCGGAGATATCCGTATTCCGAAACCCCGCGCCTTGTAGCGCGTCCACCGCATGGGAAACCGCCTCACGATTCGGATAGATACCGAAAACAGCTGTATTCTTTGACATTTGCTTTCTCCCGAGGACACTCTGTTTCATACAAAACGGTGAGCGTTCTCATTTCCGTAGAGGCAAGTAGAGGGCCAGGAGCGAACTTGAACAATCTCCAGGTCAAAGTAGATTTTTCGGCACCGTTGCTGTTACAAAAAGTACCGCTTTTGTTTATTTGGTCAGAGATTTTTCCTCCCGGCTTCAGGACGTTACTCTCAATCAGGCAAGCGGAATTGTAATGCGGAGCGTCAATCCCCCACCCGATGCGGGCTCGGCAGAAATCGTACCGTTCCAGCCTTCCACGATGCGTCGGGAGGTCGCCAAGCCCAGGCCGTGGCCCGGGAAGTCATTCCGGGAGTGTATACGGGAGAACGGAGCGAAGATCTTTTCAAGATAAGCAGGCTCAACGCCGATGCCATTGTCCGTCACGGAGATTTCCAGCCCCTCCGGCACGAGCTGGCTGGTAACTGAGATACGAAGGGGACGGGCGTCGGAACGAAAGCGGCACGCATTGTTGAGCAGTTCTTTCAACACGCCCTTCAATCCAGCAGGTACGCGGGCATCAAGGCTATTGGCGATCTCCACTTCGGCCCCGACTTCCGCGAGCGCAGCCTTACGTTCGATCAACACTCCGCGCAGGAGCAGCCGCAGGCTTTCGGTTCCTTCTTCGGAGGTTCCTTCGCAGTATGCGACCATCGAGCTCAACAACTTATCGATACTGCGAGCAGCCGTCGCGGCTTCTTGCAGCAGGCTTTGATCCTCGCTTTGTAATACAGCGGTCTCGGAAGACTGCACGAGTTGAACTCTGGTAAGTACGGTTCGAAGGTATGTCCTAACGTCGTGAGCGAAGGCGAATACCAACCCTGTGTCGTCCAGTTTACTTTCAGGCATGCTACCAGATCGAACTACACGGAGCGTGCGGCCTGGGCCGCCGTCTCGTCTTCGATGGCGGCATCCGCGCCCACCAATTGGTACTGGCGCAATTTGGTATGCAGCGTCTTTGCAGTAATTCCCAGGATGGAGGCAGCACGAGTCTTGTTCATCGCGGCATGAGCTAGAGTTGCTTCGATGAGAACGCGCTCGGCTTCGTCAATGGTCGTCCCGAGCCGTAGTTGGATGGTGCCGGGTTCGGGCGCCGGCGGAACTACTTGTTCCGGAATGACGGCTTCAATCGGGGACGGCGTCCGAATACCATAAGGTACGTGCGTCGGACGTATAGTGCCTGCCCCAGCCAGGATGACCGCTCGCTCGATAATGTTCCGCAGTTCGCGAACGTTTCCTTCCCAATTCTGTTCCTGCAGCGCGGCCAGGAATTCAGGGCTGGCGTCGGTAACCCGGGTATCGTGTTTGCGATTCAGGTTGTGAATCATGGCTTCTACAATCAACGGGATATCATCCTTGCGTTCGCGCAAAGGTGGGATCTCGATATGAAAGACGTTGAGCCGGTAATAAAGATCCTCGCGAAACTTTCCTTCCTGGATGGCTTTTAACGGGTCGCGATTGGTGGCCGCGACAATTCGGACATCGGCAGTCAATTCGACTCTCGATCCAAGGCGTCGGAATTTAAAATCCTCCAGCACGCGTAGCAGTTTCGCCTGCATCGCCATGGGCATTTCCCCGATCTCGTCGAGAAATAGTGTTCCGCCGGCGGCTGATTCAAGCGCTCCGATTCGACGCTCGAACGCGCCGGTGAAGGAACCTTTCTCGTGTCCGAACAGTTCGCTCTCGATCAGCGTTTCCGGCATCGCGGCGCAATTCAGGGCGACGTAAGGACCCTGACTGCGCCGGCTATTATCGTGGAGCGCTCGAGCCACCAGTTCTTTGCCGGTGCCGCTCTCGCCGGTGATCAGGACCGAAGCTTTGGTTGGCGCGACTTGCCGGATGAGGTCGAAAATGCGAACCATTGGCGTGGACCGCCCGACCAGATCGCCTAAGGCGCCCTTGGAAGCCAGCTGGCGGCGAAGTTGTTCGTTCTCTTTCGCGAGGCGGCTTTGCGCACCGGCGCGAGTCAACAAGACCTTCAGCGCAGCTGTATCGACGGGCTTTTCCAGAAACCAGAAGCCACCCAGATCGTGAATCGTGGCAATCGCCTTCTCGATGCTGCCGAATGCCGTCATCACGATAGATGGCGGCAGCCGGTCTTCCGCGCCGAGCGTCCGCAATAACTCAAAGCCGTCCAGGCGCGGCATCATCAAGTCAGTCACCAGGACGTCGACCTGCGACGTGGAAAGAAAATCCAACGCCTCTTTGCCGTCCCCAGCCTGCCTGACCGCGTGTCCCCACTCGCCGATAATCTCGGCCAGGTACTGCCGATGATCCAATTCGTCGTCCACTACCAAAACCGTCATGCAACACGATTATGGCATGGGGCTCCCAATTATGCTTTACTTACGCAAATGTTCCGATGAAGCTTTCGTACCATCACCGTATAAAATACTACGCAATGCTCCCGCGGAACTCGTCTGATGGGAAACGAGCAGTCTGTGAATATGCAGCCGGGGACGAATGGTATAGTAACCGCGTGAGCCCGCATTCCGAACCCGTTCTCGCGCTATTCGAACAAACCGGCGCCTATTTGACAGGGCATTTCCGCCTAACCAGCGGCCTTCACAGTCCGGAATATTTGCAGTGCGCGCTGGTGCTCAAACATCCCTCACACGCTGAAACATTAGGCCGCAATCTGGCGGCCAAACTCCAGGAGGCGGCGGGCGGAAAACCGATTGATATGGTCGTCTCACCCGCGATGGGCGGTATAATCATCGGCCACGAAGCAGCACGCGCTTTGAATGTACCAGGGATTTTCGCCGAGCGGGAGAACGGCACGATGACACTCCGGCGAGGTTTCCGTGTAGATCCGGGTGCCAACGTCGTGGTAATTGAAGACGTAGTGACTACCGGCGGAAGCACGCGTGAAGTGATCGATTTATTGAGCCGTGGGGGCGTCAACGTTGTCGCCGCGGGCTCCATCATCGATCGCAGCGGCGGCGCCGTCGACCTGGGAGTTCCGCGCGTTGCGCTGGCAACGATGAAAGTCACAGCCTGGCCGCCGGAACAGTGCCCGCTTTGCGCAAACGGCATTCCCGTCGTCAAACCCGGATCTCGCGCCGTCTGATGCGGCGTCGAATCCGCATGAGGGTTGCCTATGACGGCACCGGGTTTCACGGCTGGCAGGTGCAACCGGGACTACTGACCATCCAAGGAGTGCTCGAAGAAATCATCGGCGGTATGGAGAAAAAGAGCGTGCACGTCGCCGGATCGGGGAGGACCGACGCGGGCGTTCACGCACTCGGCCAAGTCGCCGCGGTCACTCTCGACAATCCCATCCCAGTGGAGAATTTCACGCGCGCCTTAAACCGTTTGCTGCCCCCCGCGATTCGTGTGCTTGCCGCGGAGGAAGTGGCTCTCGAGTTTCACCCACGGTTTGATGCGGTTGCCAAAATGTACGAATATCGCATCGTGCGGAGCCCCGTCTGTTCGCCATTCGACTGGAAATGGGTGCACCACCATCCCTACCCGCTTGATGAGGCCGCCATGACACGAGCAGCCCGGCGACTCGAAGGTCAGCACGACTTTACTGCTTACGCGGCGGCCGACGATCGTGACGCCGAGGGGAAAAGTAAGGTCCGGACCATCTTTGAATCGCAATTGGAACGTGTGGGCGACCGTTTTATTTATCATGTTCGAGGCAGCGGATTCCTAAAGCATATGGTTAGGAATATTGTCGGCACATTAATTGAAGTTGGCCGAGGAAACCTGGAGGCCGAAGCCTTACCATTGATTGACAAATGTGGCGCGACTGTGCCGGCAAAGGGTTTGACGCTCATCTCAGTGGAATATCGCCAACCTGCAAACGGCTTCTGATTGGCCTATAATCAAACAAGGATACGGTTTAAAACAGGAGGCAGTAATGAAGATTTTCGAGGGCGCTATAGGCTCCCTTTTCCTCTCCGCCAGCCTCACGCTCGCGGCCAGTCTACCTTCCCAAAACATTACCGGCAACTACGTCGAAGCTCGAACCGCTGACGTGTATACCGGGCCGTGCTTTGCGAACGCTGAGACTGGTTTGGTTGGACAACTCGCGGTAATGGGCTGGAAGGTTTCTCACGGATCCTGGCAAGGTGTCGATATTTCCGGCTTATCCGTCGTAGGAGTCGTGCGCGCGCAGTCGACGCTAGGCAACGTCGAGGTCAAATCCAATCCCGCAAAGGCCGTGTTGATCATCGACAGCAAAGCAGATGCGGCCCAGCGTCTCGCGTTGACCAGTTTCGCTCAACACATGAGCGGGAGTCTGCTCTCCGATGTCGTGCGGACGGAAACGCAAACCATTGATCTCGAGATCAAAAATAACGATCTGCATAGCCGGAACGCGACCCTGACGGCCGGTTCACTGGCCAAAATCGAAACCCGGGCGATGACCGAGGGCGATCAGATCTGCCACAACGAAGAAGTTTGGTACCAACCTTTATCCAGGACGAGCCATGCCATGCCGGCTTTTGCGTTGTCTCACCAGTACGAGGGAACGGGCTTGGGCGTGACCTGGAGCAGTCCCGACAAACGTAGCGCGTTTGTCGCAAGTTTTTCTGAGCCTTCAGAGTAGACTCCTAACATATTCTGCCAACTCCTTCACCCCGGGGCACATGCCCCGGGGTTTTTTTTGGTATGCCGACCCCTATCGACATCTCGAACGTGAAAATCACCATATCCGTCCAAGTCATTGACTGTTCGGCGGCTGCGTGAGGAAGGCGGTCGAACTTACCTCGGGGACTGAAGATGGAGCGATCAATCGTCACTGGGCGCACTTTCGAGCCGCGCTTCCGCTACCCTAAAAGTTGAACCCTGCGCCAGACACCAGGTCTCCGACACTTCCCCCTCGCGTCGCCTTTCAATATCCCGACTTCCGCTACTTCATGCTGGCGCGATTCCTGATTACCGCCGCATCTGAAATGCAGGCGGTAGCAGTAGCGTGGCAGGTATTCGGCATGACCCACCGGCCACTCGACCTGGGACTTGTTGGACTGGCGCAATTTCTTCCGGGCATTCTGCTCTTCCTTCCTGCCGGCCATACCGCGGACCATTTTCCGCGAAAGCGAATCATTACCTGTTGCTACGGGGCATTTTCTATCACTTCACTCCTGCTGCTGATCTTCGCTCTTCACGGGATCAGACATGTCTGGCCTATTTACCTGGCCTTGCTCTGGAACGGAACGGTGCGAGCCTTCAATGGTCCGGCGGGTCAGTCCCTGCTCCCCTTGATTGTGCCGGCCGAACATTTTCAGAATGCGGTGACCTGGTCCGCCTCCGTCTTCCAGATCGCAGTGATTCTGGGTCCCATGGCCGGGGGATTTCTCTACGGCTGGACGGGAAGTCCCATGCCGGTGTATGCCGCCGCGATGACGGCTTACCTGACCGCGTTGGCGCTGTTTTCCCGGTTGACGCTAGGCTCGGCGGTGCGCCCCCGGATGCCCGTCTCATTGGAAACGCTATTCGAGGGATTGCGCTTCATCTGGCGCAACAAATTGGTTTTGGGTTCGATGTCGCTGGATCTTTTCGCCGTTCTATTGGGAGGCGCCGTAGCGTTACTGCCGGTGTATGCACACGACATCCTTCACGTCGGAGCACGCGGGTTGGGCGTTTTGCGTGGCGCTCCCGCGATCGGTGCATTGTCGATGGCCGTCGCGGCGGCTCACTGGCCTCCGCGCAAGCACGCCGGAAAAGCCATGCTGGCGGGCGTCTTCGGCTTTGGCCTCGCGACACTGGTCTTCGGACTCTCGCACACCTTCGTCATCTCTCTCGCCGCGCTGGCAGCGTGCGGGGCGTGCGACATGGTAAGCGTCATCGTGCGTCAGACGCTCATCCAGATGGGCACGCCGGACGCCATGCGCGGGCGCGTCAGTGCCGTGAACATGGTCTTTATCGGCGCATCCAATGAAGTCGGCCAGTTCGAATCCGGGATCACCGCACAGTGGTTTGGCACGGTTCCAGCGGTTGTATTGGGAGGCGTCGGGACGATTGCCATTGTCATCGCATGGGCATGGGTATTTCCGCCGCTCAGGCATTTCAGCCTCGATGCATAAAGGCGCGCTTTGAAACCAAGCTGATAAGCTAGACCTTATGCCATGCCATCAACCGATCATGTAACTGTACGCGAATCCGGTCGAGAGATGTGTCACGCCAGCGATTGACATTTTCCCCCGGATCGGCGTCCAGATCATATAACTCAGGGATATCGCCTCGATTGAAAATGTACTTATATTGCCGGGTCCTGACCATATAACAATCCGTGCGGGACTTCAGGTTAAATTCCGAAAATACCGCCTCCGGACCCTTACTATCCGGCTTCCGCGCCAACTCCGCAAATGACGCAGCATCGATTCCACGCGGGCTGGATGTTCCACTCAGTTCCGCGACGGTAGGATAGATTCCCAGGTACTCCACCAACTCGTGACTTACTTTGCCTTCTGGTATCTTACCTGGGTAACTGACGATTAACGGCACTCCGACCGACGGATCGAACAGGCAGAATTTCTGATAAAGGCCGTGGTCCCCATCCATCTCGCCATGATCCGCTGTGTAGACCACGATGGTGTTCTCTGCGAGCCCCAGGCGCTCCAGCGCCCCATAAACCTCGCCGACGCATGTGTCGACGTAAGCCAGGTTGCCGAGATATCCCGCGCGATGCGCCCGCAGGCGCTCATCCCCTAATTTCTGGAAGCCATGAATTCGCTGCTGCACGCTTTTCGGATACTGCCCGATGTCTCCGACCGGAGGAAGCTCGATCGTATCGGCTGAATAGCGTTGGTCCCAAGGACGCGGCGGATGCAACGGCGGATGCGGCTTCAGAAAGCTGGTCACCAGAAAGAAAGGCTCATGCGCTCCATAGCGCTCCAGAAACCTGACCGATTCACGGGCCACAAACGCGTCGAACTGATCCTCCGGTGCAATTTCCGAAGCGAATCCCATGTGAGCCACATGACCCGCCCAAGGCAGTTTGCCGCCCCACACCCCGGGCAACTCAGGTAAGCCGCTGCCGTCGTCATTGACCGTGTTGAAGAAGTTGGGCCCGATCGGATGGTTGGCTATCTCATCGGCATAAGCTTGTACTTTCGGCCCCAGATACATGAACCAGTCGTTGAAGCCCAGGAAATAATCAAAGCCGTGTGTATGGCCGTCGTTGAAATGCATTTTGCCGATGAGGCCGGTATGATAGCTTGCATCGGAAAAATGATGTGCGACCGTGCGCGTACGCCAATTCAGAAGATCCGTGTTGTTAATGACGCCGTGACTGTGCGGGTAAAGTCCGGTCAGCAGCGAGGCGCGCGACGCCGCGCAAACCGGATAAGGACAGACTGAATTGGTAAACCGGACCCCTCGCGCCGCAATGCGGTCGATGTTCGGCGTCGGCACCAACTGTGATCCTGCCGCTGTCATATAGTCCCGCCGGTGCTGATCCGTCATGATCAGCAGTACGTTAGGGCGGCGAGCCGTGGCGGGTGGGCCATCCGTCCGCTGCATCGCGGCAGGGGCGAGAGCCGCGGCCCGGAGAAACTCTTTGCGGGTCAATTCGCTTGGCATAAACGCATCCGGACCTTGATTCTATCGAATACCGTCGCTCATTTTCCTCATTGTCCCTGTTGCACGGTAATTGATGTAGTTCCTTTGACCTTGGTGTTTGCAACCCCGGATATGGAGACGACGCCAGTCCGAAGCAGGCCATGGCTTGCCGCGGCTGCACTGTATTTGACGATTCCCGCACCGATCATCGGCCCCTCCGAGTTGATTTGCAACCACTCCGAGTCGGAATGCGCCTGCCACAAACAGGACGGCGGCGCGTTGACCGCGATTACGCCCTGACCGCCGGCTTCGGGAATCTGAGTTCCGGCGGTAGCCAGCGTCAGCACGCAACCTTGTTTGCGGCTGGCTAGAACGTTTTGAGCGATCTGTGCGCCGCCGGAGACGATCATGGCCATTCCCGCGGCCCGCGGCATAGCTGTTCCAGCCTGCATACCCATTTGTCCGGTAAGCCCCAGCACCGACTGCAGCATACTTCCGGCTCCCGGCATTGCAGGAGGTTGCATTCCCATAGCCGGACCGGCCATCATGGCTCCGGGCGCACCAGGCAACTGCATCGGCGGCGCCGGCAGCATCTGTCCCTGAGGTACCGGAAGCCGGCCGGCCATCATTCCGGATGAGGGCTGCATGCCCAACCCCGTATTCATAGGAGGAGAGCTGAACTCCGCATGCGCAACCGCCGGTGCGTCTTCCGAAAGCGGAGTCACCGAAACCACGGCAGGGTCCGATTGCAAGGAACCTAATGCCGATGGCGGTATGTCCGCGCGAATCATATTGAGCGCGAGATAGTGAACCACGTTGGCCGCTCCGCTCGCGACGATGCGTTGTTCGAAGGCATCCTGTTGCGCCTCGACGAGAGAGGTTTGCTCGCGCGCCGCGGCGGCACGCACCTCGTCCGGTACCGCAGTCGAAGCAGATGCTTCTGCCAGCCGTTTACCGAGTGTTCCTTCCGGCTGGCGGAGCAGGATCAGGACTGCCTTTTTCCCGGCGTCTGACACCGGTTGAGACCGCAAAGCCGTCATTTCCGCCAGGAATAACAGCAACATCACGCTCGCGGCGATCGGTCTCATGGTGGCTCTCTCTGAAAACCGGATTGGCATTCGAGTCAGGTTGTTCGCAGTTGCAGCATGCCTTCACTTGCTGACGCGCGGAATCAATGGAAAAAGGATCACTTGAAAAAGTGCCATCCCCCAAGCCAGAAAGGCCGGTCCCACCATGTTGTTTTGAAGTGATAGCATTGGCTAAATCATCGGAGGATGAAATGAGAATTCCGCTAGGTTGTTGTACGCTGCTACTAAGAAACTGCAAACGTTTGCGTGACCACTCCCCCACAGCCCTGGCTCTAAGCTTGTGTTTCAGCCCTGCAGGCAAGCAAGCGGTGCCGTATGCCAATTTGAACAGGTTGATCTTGGGAATGTTATTTGCATCCACTGCTTTCGCATCGCCTTGTGCGACGGCGACTCTGGCCACTTATGACGCGGCCGCCTTTACCTGTACGATCAATGGTGAGATCGTCGAAAACTTCACTTTCTCCGTAATGTCGATGAGCGCCGGTTACTCGCCTTTGACGGACTCACAGATTATGGTAACTCCTAGTTTCACGGCGACCAGTTATCAGGTTTATTTTTCATCCGATGGGTTCAGTCTCACCGGTACCCAATTTGTCTCGTATGAGTTCAACTTCACATGGGACCCGGTTGTGGTGGGGTCGGAAGACGATATGGTGTCGCGAACGCCCGTCTTTCCCGGGTATGCCACAGTCGTCACCGATATCTGCGCGGGAACCACGTTCAGCGCAACGTGTCCGGCCGGTTCGACTTATACGCTGACTGTGTCTAATAACGGCGTGATTTCCGTCCCGAGCGACTCGACTTACTTCGCGCCGGTAACTGTAGTAGATACGCAGAGTCTTCTTACCCTGAACGCGAATACGGCAAGCTCAGAGATCGCCGGCTTTGCCAACAGCGTCTTGCTTGTCACGCCGGAGCCTGGGGCCGGGTTGCTGGTCGGCTGCGGATTTCTCGGCATGGGGTTAGTTGCTTTATTCCCGTGGCGTCGTGGAAGACGGCTTAAGGAAGTCTTTTAAACCGTTTCGCAGGAGTGGATCCGCGCCTGAGGCCAGCGAGTCGAGCGCCTTCTGTGCCGTTGCACGCGCCTTGGCCATATTGCCGTTGGCCGCGTAAGCTGCGGCAAGAATCTGCTGCGTCTCCGGAGTGGGGGGCTTCTCCGCCTGGTCGGCGCGCTCGACGTATCGGAGGGCAGCTGCGTCGTCGCGATGCGCATTTGCTTTCGAGAGCAGGAAACCGGCATACGCTACCAGCACGTAGGGGTAGGCGCTTCGGGCGTCCGCCACGGGTTGCAGAATCTTAACTGCTTTCCCGCTGGCTTCGCGCGCAGCGCCCTTCTGACCCGCGGCCCACAGCACATCCGCGAACTCGCCCTCCGTCTGTCCCAAGTCGATACGCGTCAGTTGGCTTTTGGGGTCTTCCTCCGCTAACTGTTCGAAGATCGCTATGGCGTCCTGATATGCCGCAATAGCCTCCGCGGAGCGACCGGCGCGTTGGAGGACGTACCCCAGTAGTCCGGCCGCCGCCGCTTCATCCCGCCGGTTAGATGCGTTGCTGGCAGCCAAGCCGCGCGCAATCGCCAGGGCATTTCGAACCGTGATCAGAGACTCGTTCGTGTGCCCGGCCCGCGCCATCGCAAAACCGACCAGAAAAGATTCGGCGAGTACATCGCTTTGCGTCTTGTGGCTGTGCTGCGCCTGATCCAATTCGCGAGCGTACTCGAGGCTTTTCGCATAAGACTCACTCGCCGCCTGGATGTCTCCTTGCGCTTCGTACAATTTCCCCAACTGCTCGGCCACGCTGCGGAAGCCGCGCTTCGCTTCCATCGAATCGCCTGCGCCTGCGAAGAAGCGCATGGCGGTTTGGAAATGATCGCGGGCTTCAGACCTCGCACCGGAGAATGCTGCAACTCGACCCAGGCCTACATGGGCCCGGGCGATCACGAAACTCGCCTTCGGTCCGGGCTTCATCGTATTGCCCAGCGTTAACTCTTTCCGATAGCTTTCTGCCGCTCCATCCCCTCCCGTATGAGACCTCGACGGATTGCCCAGAATGTCCCCAATCTGGTGATAGCCGTCGGCAGTCTCGTACTTCAGCTCTTCGTCTTTGCGCGCATCTCGCGCCATCCGATCGAGTATGCCGACGGTCCCGGTGACCAGAGATTTGCGCGCCGCCGTGACGCCGTTACGGAGCTCAGGCTCCAGCGTGTTCAGCATGAAATTCGCGGTGCGCCGCAACTCGGCGTCACGCGTCTCCGCGATCGTCCTCAAGTGCCAGATTTCGATTGCTGTCGCGAATAACACGATCGCAGCCACCAAAGACCCTCCGGCGCCAATCCGATGCCGGCTGATGAATTTCGCGCCTCGATAAGCCCATGTATCCGGCCGCGCGGCGACGGGTTGATTCGCCAGGTAGCGCCGGATATCTTCGGAAAGATGCTCGGCCGACGGATACCGCCTTTGCGGCTCCTTGCGCATCGCCATCAGGACGATATTGTCGACATCGCTGGCCGCCAGCCGCCTTCCGCCTGCTTCAGAAGTTGCCGCCGCGCTCGGGCGGTCAGGATTCGTCTCGCAGACCACTCGTTCCATCTCGGCTGCCGAAAGGGTGCTCATCTCATACGGATGCCGCCCTGCGATCAGCCGGTACAGCAGCACGCCGAGCGAGTACACATCGCTCGAAGTGGTGATGGGCTGCCCCAGGACTTGTTCCGGACTCGCATATTCCGGAGTCATCGGCTGCATAGTCCGCGTGAGGCCGATCGCTCCGGCTCCATATTCCGGGCGAAGCAGCTTCGCAATGCCGAAGTCGAGCAACTTGGGCGTGCCCTCCGGAGTCACCAGAATATTGCCCGGCTTCAAATCGCGATGAACCACCAGGTTGCGATGCGCGTAGTGAACCGCCGCGCAGACCGTCCGGAATAACTCCAGGCGTTCCGGAATCGAGAATCCATGCGTACGGCAGAACTCGTCGATCGGCTGCCCTTCGACGTAGTCCATCACGAAGTAGGGAACTCCATCCTCTGTGATGCCCGCGTCGAGCAGCTTGACGATGTTCGGATGATCGAGAACAGCCAGCATGTGCCGTTCGTTGCTGAAGCGGCGCATGAGATGCCCATCGTCAAAGCCGGGCCGTATCAGTTTGACGGCAACGCGCCGCCGGAACTGCTCATCGGCGCGCTCGGCGAGATAGACAGCACCCATTCCGCCATGTCCCAAGCGATGCAGAACGCGATAAGGACCCAAGTTGCGGCCTTCAAACCGGTCGAGAACTACGGCGTCGACAATCGGGCTGAGGAAAACATCGCCGGCCTGATCGTGGGATGCGAGGAGCGAGGATACTTCCGCCAGAAGTTGCGGATCACCGAGGCAGGCCTCGTCGACAAACGCGCCACGCTCGGCAGGTTCGCGGTCGAGCGCATCCTCGAAAACCTTCCTAGCTTGCCGCCACAGTTCCGGACTCATTGGGTCGCGCCTTCGCGATCTCGCGATAGAGCCAGGCCTTCGCCGAATTCCAGTCGCGCTTCACGGTGATGGGTGAAATGTCGAGAGCCAGAGCAGTCTCTTCGACGGAAAGTCCGGCGAAGAACCGAAGCTCCACGATTCGTCCCTGCCGCTCGTCCATTTCGGTGAGCCGGTTCAGCGCCTCATCGATGAGCAGAATGTCATCCAAGCGGTCCTCCGAGACCATCAGTCCCTCGTCGAGTGTCACTTTCTGGCCCGCGCCTCCGCGTTTGGAACTGAGCCGCTTGCGTGCAAAATCGAGCAGGATGCGCCGCATGATGCGTCCGGCGATGCTGTAGAAATGAGCCCGGCTTTTCCAATGAACTTCCTTCTGGCCCACCAGGCGTATGTAGGCTTCGTGAACCAGCGCGGTGGGTTGGAGGGTGTGGCCGATTCTTTCGCGCCGCATGCAGTTTGCCGCGAGATGCCGCAACTCGGAATAAATCAAGGGGGCCAGCCGGTCTGCTGCGTCAGCATTTCCGCTGCTCAACTTTCCGAGCAGGGCCGTTACCTCGTGCCCGTCTGACTCAGAGTCCGGCATGCCATCTGTTGTAACACATTGCGTAGCGGTAGAACAGGGCGTCGATATCACGGACGGTGCGGCACGCCCTTGGTGTGGCAATCGGCGCACTTGACGAAATGGATATTATGTTTGCTCCTGGGCGAAAAAAAAGTCGTATCCATCTTTTCTACGTCGAGTCCGCAATTGGACAAACGCGGATGACATTCCACACAGGATGCGCGCGTCTTCTGGCCGTGTTTGGAATGGCAGGCCATGCAGCTGAGCCCTTCATGCACTCCGAGCCCGGTGCGATCGTCTCCCGAACTTGCCTGGAAACCTCCGGCTATCGGCGCATGGCACTGATAGCAAAGTGCCTGCCGAGGATCCGGACTCATGCGTACCACGCGATCTCCTTCGCGCATCTCCGGCAAGGGCAGGCTCGTCACGGCAATGTGCATCCGGGTCCGGCGGTCGAACAGCGCTACAGACGGCCTCACGATTTCTTCGGTGGCCGACGCCGCGCCTTGACGCGACGGTTCGAGCGGAGACCCTTGGCGATGAACCTGATGACAAGCCATACAAGGAATGGCCGGCTGGTTCTGCATTCCGGCCGCAATCTGCCAGGGTCCCTTACGATTCAGCGGTGTTACCAGCTCGCGAATGCCTCCAGCGAAATGCGCTCCGTGACAGCGCAGGCAATCGTCCATCGGTTCCTTTTTTGTACGGTAGAACTCGGCGTTTAGAAAAATCTTGGAATAGGTCACGCCGTGCGGGCCATTCTGCCAGTCGGCAAACTCCTGCTGGTGACATCCCTGACAACGCCGCAGCATGGCGGGGATATCGACTGGCCGCATCTTGATCTGTTCGGGAACTTCTCCACGGAAATGTTCCATGACGCGTTTCAAATTGTTGAGATGGAACCCCGCGTCCAGTGTGGCCGCATCACCGTGACATGCGCTACAGGCGATCTTACGATGAGTCGACGTGTGCCACGTTTCGTAAATCGGCTCGATCTCATGGCATCGCCCGCAGCCCGCACCGCCTTTCGATTCATAATAGATACTCGCTGCCGGCGCCAGCGCAATCACTGCCAGGGCTACCACTACGGTCCAGCCCAGGCGCGACCGGCGCGTCACGCACCGCTCCAGGTCCTGACGATTTGCGCCGCCGCGCGGTACGCATTCGCCATGATCGTCAACACCGGATTGAAGCCGCCGTTATTCACATGTACGCTGCCATCGATGACATACACGTTGTCCACCTCGTGAACCCGGCAGTTTTTGTCAACTACGGAAGTCTTGGGATCGTTTCCCATGCGGCAGGTGCCCGCCTGGTGCTGTCCGCCGCTCAGGCCATGGCCTGGAATCTTCTTCCAGGTCTGGATTGCACCGGCTTCTTTCAGCCACGCTTCGGCTTTGCCTGCCATATACCGCGCGATCTCCAGCGTGTGCGGATGCTTGTCGCCGGAAAGACGGGCCACCGGAATTCCCCAGTAGTCTTTGACCTTCCGATCCACTTGGACACGCGACTCGAACATGGGCATCTCTTGCGTCGGTCCCTGGATCATGATGTGGCGGCGGTAGAACTCGCGCATGTAATCTTTGTTCGCCTGCCCCCACCGCGCGGTGCCGGGCGGTTGCGTGCCGATGAACTGAATCGGGAGCCGGATAAATTCGTTGCAAAGCACGGCTCCGCCGGCAAGACCGGGATTGCCGTGATTGTAGTCGGATATCGCAACGGAAGCCCCAGGACCAAGATCGTCGTAAGTCGGGTCCGCGAATAATCCCACCGCGCCCGAATAAGTGTGGCCTTGCAGGTTCCGTCCTACCCAGTCATGCCGGTTGCCTATGCCGGTGGGGTAAAGCTTGCTGGTGGAATTCAGTAGTAGACGCGCGGATTCAATCGCCGATCCGGAGACAATGACCAGATCGGCTGAGATTCGCCGCAGGCTCCGGCCGTGGTCGAAATACTCGACGCCCGTTGCGCGGCCCTGATCGTTGGTGTTGATCCGGCGCACGATAGCTTGCGTGATCAGTTGACAGTTGCCGGTCGCGAGAGCAGTAGGAATGACGGTATTCTGCGTACCGCATTTCGCGTCCACCTCGCACGCGAACCCAACGCACCAGCGGCACCGCATGCACGCGCCGCGGCCATTGTAGGGGACGCTGTTGCGCAACATGGGGATGTCGAAGGGATGCAGCCCAAGACGCGCCGCTGCCGGTTTCAGAATCGCGTGTTCGCGCGATGGAGGAAGCGGCGGCATCGGGAGAGGCTTACGGCGCGGACCGCCGAAAATATTGTTACTGACGTCGCCGGAAACGCCGATCTCCCACTCGGCCTTTTCGTAGTATGGCTCCAGATCGTCGTAAGTAATCGGCCAGTCGTCGAGCGTGCTGCCCGCCGGTGTGCCATACGTCGAGCGCATACGAAAGTCTTTTTCCATATAGCGCCACGCCATCGCGCCATAGCTGAGCGTCCCGCCACCGACACAAGCAGCGTTGTTCTGATAACCGCCCTGACTCGGGAGTATCACTCGTTCGCGTCCGTGCTCGTCAACGGTCACTCGAGGGTTCAACTCTTCTTCAGGACCGAACGCGTTGCCAAGCAGCGAAGTACGCTGATTGCGCAGATCGTCTTTTCTGCAGTCATTGGCCGTATTCCATTTGCCGCGTTCCAGCAGGATCACATGAAATCCGTGAGTGGCAAGTTCCTTAGCCGCTACACCCCCGCCCGCTCCGGCGCCGACCACGATTACGGTTTTCATAACGCGCGTCCCCTCACCGGCGGGTACGGAACTCCCAGCATTTTCCAACTCACTGCGTCGCGATTTCCGCCGTGCCGCGGGCTGCCGTAATAGCCCTGCATGGTGTGGGTGAGGACCAGGTCAAAAAAGGGTGAGTGTTTCTTTTCGAGGGCTTTCAGTTGTGCCAGTTGTCGAGCCGGACTCAACGTGATGAAAGATCCGCCGAGGGTAGCCAGGCCCTCGCGATAGGTCTTCCGGTGAGCCTTGTAGAAGCCCGACAGTTGTCTGTCGATAAAGTCGACTACGCCGGCCTGGACCGCGCCGGGATCTTTATCTGCTGGGATGATATGCGCGCAAACAGCTTCGAGTGTGTTCGCTTCTTCTGGGGTCAGGAACCTCCACCGGCTCGGGTGGCCGCCGCAGGCAACGGTGCTTGCAGCCACAGCGGCGAGGAACTCTCGCCGTCGGGATTTCATGATATGCCTTTAAGCCGCAGTCTATCATGGACGGAAAAAGCCGCACGTGAAGGTTGAGGTCCTACCGGCATCAGCCAAGGCGGCGAGCCAGGTCGAATTGTCGTTCAGGCTGTTCTATTAGGGGTGAGTTCACGTCTTCGAACGCCTTCGCTATCTGCAGAACGCCCAAATCGTCCTGATGACGTCCGACAATCTGAATGCCCACCGGTAGTTTGGCTTGCGTGAAGCCGGCCGGCACCGAGATCGCGGGCAGGGAAGTCATAGTGATGAAGTAGCAGGATTTCATCCAGTCGATGTAGCTCTCGAGCTTCACGCCATCGATCTCCCGGACGTACTCCTGTTCAATATCGAACGCCGGAACTTGCGTGGTGGGCAGCACCAGAAAATCGTAGGCCGTCAAAAACGCGCCGATCCGTGCGAACAGTTGGGTGCGCAGCGTTTGCGCAGTAGCGATTTCCGCGCCGGCCAAACGCCTGCCTCGCTCGATCTCCTCAATGACAGTGTTCTTGATCTGTGCGCGATGCTGCGGCAGTTTGGAGCCATGGGCGCCGCAAAAACTCAGCGCCCGTAGCGTCTTGAACGCTTCATCGGCTCCGGAAAAATCCGGATCGACGTCGTCGGTGGTGCAGCCGAGTTCGTCGAATCTCCGGCGGCAATTTTGGAATACCTCGCGCACGCCGGGGTCGAACGGCAGGCCGGCGAATGCGGTACACCACGCGATCCGCAACCCCTTTGGATCGCGAGCAAGCGGTTCGGCGAACCGCGATCCCGATTCGTGCACAGACAAAGGACACCGCGGATCCGGCCCCGCGATCGCCGATAGCAGAAGCGCGGCATCTTCCACGTTGCGGGCCATGGGACCGAGCACACTTAGGGGACTCCAGGCATCGCTTGCAGGCACACGAGGTACTCGTCCGGGCGAAGTCCGGAAGCCCACCACGGAACAGAAACTCGCCGGGTTGCGCAACGAACCACCCATGTCGCTGCCGTCGGCGATCGGGAGCATGCCTGTCGCCAGCGCCACCGCCGCGCCTCCGCTACTTCCGCCGCAAGTCTTGGTCATGTCCCACGGATTGCGCGTCGCGCCGAAAACCGGATTGAACGTTTGCGAACCTGCACCAAACTCCGGCGTATTCGTCTTGCCGACGGTGACCGCGCCGGCCTCCTGGATGCGATCGACCAGAAGCGTGTTGAAATCCGGCACGTGGTCTCGATAAATAGGCGAGCCATACGTCGTGCGGATGCCTTTCGTCTCGTGAAGGTCTTTATGTGCGATCGGCAGGCCGTGCAGCGGACCAGCGAATCGGCCATGGGCCGCCTCTTCGTCCAATTGGCGCGCCTTCTTCCGTGCCCGTTCCGGAACGAGTGTCACGATGGCATTCACCTGCGGGTTGACGGCTTCGATTTGCTGCAGGTGAGCTTCCAGTACTTCGCGCGCGGAAATCTCTTTGCGCCGCATGCGCCGGGCGAGTTCGGTTGCGGTCATGAAGCAAAGCATTCCTTAGAATATAAGCTATTACCATGCGACGCCTGATTCTGCTTCACAATCCTGCTGCCGACGGCCTCTGTTGCGTCAGGTGTGTTGACGGTCCGCATCCTCGACGCCGATCGTCGGACCATCACGGCAGCTCGCGTCAACGTGATCGGTTCGGATAACGCGTTCTACGAACCCGCACAGAATCCGCTCGCCGAGTACAGCCTCAAGCGCAAAGGGAACCGGCTAATGTCACTCCCCTCCGCTACTTCGGCTCGTTCTTCTACACCGCGGGAACGTTTGAGGTGAAGCTGCCTCCTGGTAATGCACGCATCGAGGTGAGCAAAGGATACAGCTACTACACCTCCATCGGTGATGTGCAAATCAAGGACGGCGCAACCGTGACCTACCTGGTTACTTTGCAGCGTGTGATCGACATGCCGCGCTACGGCTGGCATTCCACCGATACGCATCTGCACTTCGATCGTTCCGACGCGGGAGCCGACGGACCGATTCTGGACCTCCTATCCGCCGAGGATATCGAGTTCGGACACATCCTCACCAAGGAGTCGGCGAAAGGCTATGGGATGGACTCGTTGCATGCTTCCGGACGCTATTCCATCGTGTCGGGGCGCGAAGTGACGAGTCCCGGTCTGGGCCACGTAAACCAGTTGATATACCGTCATCTGGCGCCTGCGGAGCCTGGCGTTCCTCTCGCCACCCTCTACGACCAGGCCATAGCCGATGGAGGCGCCATGCAGCACGACCATGCCGGATATGGCCAGGAAATCTATGCCGACGTGGTCCTTGGCAAGAGCGACGCCGTGGAGTTGATCCAATTCGGCCTGTACCGTCCCGCGGTCGGCCTCGACGGCTACTATCTTTTTCTGAATAGCGGTTATCGCTATCCGCTTTTGGGCGCCAGCGATTATCCTGTCTGCAGAACCATGTCCGATTCCAGAACATTTGTAGCCGACGGCACCAATGCCAGCTTTCCAACTGCTGTCGGGCGGCTCTTGCGAGGGCAATCGTTCGCGACTTCCGGACCATTACTATTCCTCTCCGTGGATGGGAAGGGTCCGGGCAACGATATCGAATTCTCCGGAGATACAGCGCAGACCGTGACAGTGCGAGTTCTGGCGACGTCGGGCGATCTGCCATTCAACACAGTCGAGATCGTGCAGGATGGAAAAATTGCCGGCGAGTGGCACGGCGTCGAGCCTGTTTTCCAGAAGGAATTGAAGACTACGCTGCGAGTGAGCGAAAGCTCCTGGATCGCGGCAAGATGCTCGGGTCCCGGTACCGCGAATGCCCACACCAATCCGGTATGGATCTATTTCAACGGCCGCGCTCCCTTTAAACCGGAGGCCGTTCGCGAGTTGCGGACCCGGATCGATGCGTTCGAAAATACAAAAGTCAACCAGGCGGCGAAAGCGATTGCCGAGACCGCCGCGGAGAAGGTAGGCGTGGCGCAACGTCCCGCGCCGCTCGAGCGGTTTCCGGTGAGGCCTTCGAATGCCGCACTTTTTCCGCCGGTACTCCCGCGTCCCAAACTCTTGGCTCCCGTCACCATGGAGGGCATGGCGGTAGACAGAAAGGGCAAGCCGCTGGCAGGTGTCATGGTGTCGGTTCGGGGGGCAGGTCCAACGGTCCGTACCGAGTCCACAGGCCGCTTCGTGCTCGCCAAAGTGAATCCCAATTCGCCGCTGTTCTTGCGACTGAGCAAGACCGGATATGCGACGACGAACACAGCGTATTTGAATCCGCACTGCGCGAAAGCGAAGTTGCGCGTCGTCGTCATGCGGAGTGCGGACGCCCATGGCGCGTCTGCGACAGTGTTCATCGATAGCAAAGTCCCGTTCACTTCCCCGCGAGTGAAGATGATCGATGCATCAGTGGGAGTCGTGAATATCAATTTACAGCCCGCCTATCCGGCACAGACCAATGCCTACGAACCCAATGTCATCATTACGGCTACGCCGTCAGGCAAGGATATCGTGATGCCGGTGTTCGCCGGTCAGGTCACTTACGCGGCGTTCTGACTCGTAACCTGGAATGGACACTCACTTTCCCTTTTCAAGGGATTCGATTAACTTCTTATGAATGGCTGCGAGCCGGGCCACGTCGTACTTCACCACCTTGCGGTCATAAGTCATCAGCCCGTTCACCTCACCCTCAACGTCGGTAGTCTGGGTATAAACGGCCGCGGACAAACCGTCGTGAATCAGTGGCGCAAGCTTCTCTACTACGTCCTGATACGCCGAGTTCAGGCCGGCCTGATCGGTGTAAGATTTGTAGCCCCAATTTCGTTTGCTCCCCCAAAGGTGCCCCTCCACCGGCCAGCCCAGTCCCCCAAACTCGCCGAGCACCGAAGCCCGGTCTTCAGTCGGCGGATACATATCCGGGCCCGGATATTTATGCATGTCCCGCATGTCTCCATAGCCTCGATCCTCCCAGCCGCTGGGCCCATCGACCAGACGTGACGGATCCATTTTCTTAACCATGTGGAGAATATCGTTGGTCGCATGTTCGCCCCAGCCTTCGTTGAAAGGCACCCAGGCGATAATACAAGGAAAGTTCCGCAAATGCCCGACCAGGGCGCGTAACTCGCTGCGAAAGTCGGCATCCTCAGCAGCAGTGAATTCCGCGTCTACCGGCGCACCCCGCTTCACAGCCGTCGGATGACTCTTCGACATCGCACTCGGCATATCCTGCCAGACCATGAAGCCCAATCTGTCGCACCAGTAATACCAGCGCTCCGGCTCCACCTTGACATGCTTGCGGCACATATTAAAGCCCATCTTCTTCATCATCTCGATGTCGTACCGCGAGGCCTCGTCGGTAGGTGCGGTATATAAGCCGTCGGGCCACCAGCCTTGATCCAGCGGCCCGATCAGAAACTTCGGATTTCCATTCAGAAAGATGCGCATAACTCCCGCGCCATCCTTGCGTATTTCCACCTTGCGCATCCCGAAATAACTCGTCACCTCGTCCCCGGTCTTTAACTTGACGTCCAGATCATAAAGCGTAGGGCTTCCAGTGGACCAAAGTTCCATCGCACTGAGCGACAGACCCACTTCCGAATTCAACGCGCCGGTGACATGCCCTACATCTTTGCCATGCAACTTCGCCGTCGCCGTAAAATCTCCCGTACCGACGCCGTTCACTGTAATTCGCAACTGCTTTCCGTCGACGTCCGGAGTCAGCGTTAGATCGTCGATGTGCGCCGCCGCGACGGGTTCCAGCCACACCGTCTGCCAGATTCCCGACACTGCCGTGTACCAGATTCCGGCAGGATCGAGCACCTGCTTGCCGCGCGGATGCACTTCCGAATCGGTCGGATCCCACACCGCGACGACGATCTCTTGTGCGCCATTCCCGGGTTTCAAGTCGTCCGTGATGTCGAACGTAAAAGGATCGTAGCCGCCATCGTGCTTGCCGGCGGCCTTCCCATTAACCCACACTTCGGTGCGCCAGTCGACTGCGCCGAAATGCAGCAGCATGCGCCCGTCTTAGCCGGTGTCGCACTGAAAGTTCGCCGGTACCAGATTCGCTGCGCCGGCGTGACCGCCTTCTTCACTCCCGAGAGGGCGGACTCCACCGGATACGGCACCAGAATCTGGCCTTCATAGTTCGTCGGAAGACCCGAGTCCTTCGGCAGAATGGCGTAGTCCCATAAGCCATTGAGATTGGTCCAATTCGGACGCTCCATCTGCGGCCGCGGGTATTCGCGCCAGGCATTTGAGGGTGTAACTTTGGCTGTCCACTGCGTGGCCAAGGGCGCTTGCGCGGCCTTCCAGTCGGCAGCACCCGCGATTGCGGGTAGCAAGACAAGGATTCCGAAAACTTTCATCTCAGATATCATAAGCGACTATGGACCGCCGAAAATTCCTTTCGCTTGCGTGCCTCGGTATCGCAGCCCCGGCGCTTGGCCTTCCAGGTGGAGAAGAGCAAGCTCAAAATCACCAGCGTTCGACTGGTCAATCTCCGGCCGCGCCATCCCGCACCGGCGTATAAGCCCGCGCCCGGTGCCTGGTCCACCGGGCAGTGTCGAAGTCGCGAGCCCCATGTCCATCTATCCCGAATATAAGGCCATGCGCTCGCTCTTCCAACCCGATCCCGGCAAAGCTTCCCGGCTTCACCGTCGAGATCGCCACCGATAAAGGCGTTAAAGGTTACGGCAGCGGAGGCACTGGCGGCGGACCCGTCGTCACCGAGCATCTCGCGAAACTCCTGATCGGCCGCGACCCCTTCGACATCGAGCGCAACTGGGACATCATGTGGCGCGCCACCTTGGCTTACGGACGCATGGGCATCGCGATGAACGCCATCAGCGGCGTCGATCTCGCCATGTGGGACCTTGTCGGCAAGGCCCTCGGTCTTGCCTGTCTACAAACTCATCGGCGGCGAGACCAAGGCGCGCATTCCCTCGTACTGCACCGGCAACGATATCGAGCAGCACCTGGAATTCGGATACAAGCGTGTGAAACTCGCCATTCCCGCACGGACCCGCCGATGGCCGCGAGGGCATGAAGAAAAATGAAGCGCTGGTGAAGCGCACGCGCGAACTGCTCGGGCCCGATGGCGACATCATGCTCGACTGCTGGATGTCCTGGACCGAGCGCTACACCCTCGAAATGGCCGAAATGCTCGCGCCCTACCGCATCTACTGGATGGAGGAAGTGCTTCAGCCCCACGATTACGCGGGCTTCGGTCGACTGCACGCCGCCATCAAGTCCACCCGCATCGCCACCGGCGAACACGAGTACGGCCGCTACGGCTATCGCTACCTGCTCGAGCACAACGCCGCCGATATCTGGCAGCCCGATGTCCACTGGTGCGGCGGCTTGACGGAACTGCGGCGCATCGCCGCCATGGCGTCGGCTTACGACATCCCAGTGATCCCCCATGTCGGAGGCTCGCGCGACAGCGTCCATTTCATCATGGCGACTACGAACGCACCATGGGCCGAACTGTTCATGCCCCCGCCGGGAGGTCCCAAAGAAGCGTACAGGCAGTTCGAAGAGGAATACCAGATTACGCGCGGCCCGGAAGGCATCTACACGCGCCCTTCCGATGATCCCGGTTTCGGGGGAGACTTCGAAGTCGCGTGACTGTATGGTGAGCGGGACGCCGGGGCCGATCTCGTCCGTGTGCGCCCTGGTCAACCTCAGATAGATCGCATCAGTCCGCGATCCCGCTCCCATCCCAATACCGCCGGGCAGTAGCCTGCTGGTTGTCGCGCTTCCAGTTCTCCAGCCGTGGACCCGCCATATGCGATGCGCGCTTCCGCAGCGCCGCCAACTCTTCCGCAGCCATGGGTTGGAACGATTGCGCGACTCGCACGTCATCTTCAATCTGCCCGACGGTCGTGCATCCCAGCGCCAAACAGTGCACCGGAAGGCTGAGCACGTAGCTGATGCACTCCTTCAAGTGCAGCCCTGACAGCAAGCCCGCGTTCGCGGTGCTCTTCATCGCCTGGATTCCCATACCGCGTTCCACCGCGACCGGCAGCACCATCTTTTCGAAGCTCAGGTACGAAGGATCGGCCGCATTCAAGGGCATCAGAATCGTGTCGTACTTGTCGTAGTGCTTCAACATTGCCAGGTGAACCTCGGGATCATGGTGTCCCGTGAAGCCGATGAACCGGCATTTCCCGGCCTTCTTAGCCGCCTCGAACGCCTCAATCGCGCCGCCGGGAGCGAAGATTTGTTCCACTTCGCTCATCTCGCTCACCTGGTGAATCTGCCAAAGGTCCAGATAGTCGGTCTTGAGCGCGCGCAATGACTTCGCGAGATCCGCCTCTGCTCCGGCGCGGCTACGCTCCGGCGACTTCGACGTCAGGAAAATGCTTTTGCGAAACGGCGGCAGCACCGCTCCGTAGACTTCCTCCGACTTGCCGTCCCAATAGATCCGCGCGCAATCGAAGTAATTGATTCCGAGTTCATAGGCGCGTAAAGTCACCGCCTTCGCCTCCTCAAACGTAATCAACGGAAAGCGTCCACCGGCCTGTCCGATCACGGTGAGCTTCTCACCTGTCTTGCCGAAAACCCGCTTGGGAAGATCGCCCGCCTTCACCGGATGAGTCGCCGCGCCACGAGCGGTTACCGCCATGCCCGCCGCTGCTGAAGTCGTAAGAAAGGTTCGTCGCCGCATAATTGGTCTCATTATGTCAAAGGACATTCTGGCCTGCACGGCCCGCCCCAGTGTGATACTAGAGCGTGATGAGCAAAGGTCCAGAGATTCGCTGCTACGATTACGTCAACCATCCTTACGAGCAGGTCCGGGATGTCCTGAGCCGCGACGCGCTTGTGGTGTTTCAGTCAGCCACTAAAGCGGCCGCTTCGCGCGCCCAATCGGTGGCAGCCGAACTGCGCGTGGACATCGGTGGAATTGCACTCGAAGCCGATATCAAAATCAGCGTGAAGGATATCGAAGAGAAAGCTCCGGAAGCGATGACCGGACCTGTCACCCGCTTGCAGCTCGAATGGGAAGCCGCAACGATGCCGCGTTTGTTCCCGCTGATGAAGGGTGAACTGGCGATCTATCCCTTGACCTCGACGGAAACCCAGTTAGATTTTTCGGGAGTCTATGAGCCCCCATTGGGTGTGTTAGGCAAAGCCATGAATGCCATCGCCGGCTATCGAATTGCCGAAGTGTCAGTGCACCGTTTCATCAACGACGTAGCCGGCTATCTCCGCCATACCCTGGCCCAAGCCTAAGGGCTTTCAAACGGTGCTTGGACTTGCCGGAATGCGAAGCTGCAAGACTTCATTCAGCGATCCCTGCCGGTAGCCCTGCAGATCGAGAGTGACGTACTTGAAACCGAGTTTGCGAAAGATCTCCGTGAGTCGCCCGGCCATCTCCAGAGTAAGCGCCCTCGGAAGCTCCTCACGTGCTACTTCGATCCGCACCAGTTCGCCATGAAACCGGACGCGAAATTGACGGAAGCCCAGTGCTTTCATCTCCTCCTCGCCCACTTCCACGGTTTTGATGGTCTGAATGGTGACGGGAGTTCCATAAGGCACACGCGAACTCAGGCACGCCGCCGCCGGACGGTCCCACGTCGGCAAACCGACACGCCGCGAAAGTTCCCGAATTTCCGCTTTGGTCAGACCCGCATCGACTAGCGGAGCTTTCACCTCGTGCTTCTTCGCTGCATTCTGACCGGGGCGGTAATCTCCCAGATCGTCTTGATTGACCCCGTACACAACGATCGGATTTCCCTGCGACACCCGAAACTCATCGAGCCGCGTGAACAACTCATCTTTGCAGTGGAAGCATCGATTCGCGTCGTTGCGGACGTAGTCCGGATTTTCGAATTCCCGGGTTTCAATATATTGATGCCGTATGCCGAATTGCCGCACAAATGCTTCGGCATCACGCTTATGGGATTCCGGGATCGATGCAGAATCGGCTGTGATTGCCAGCGCATTGTCTCCCAGCGCTTGCGTCGCAGCCCACGCCAGATATGCCGAATCGGTGCCGCCTGAAAAGGCCACGATGACACGGCCCATGCTACGCAACGATTCGATCAACGATTCCTGTTTATCTGCGAGCAGATCCAAGGCCGGTGACGTCATACTTTTATTGTAATCGTGCTGGCAATAAAAAACTGGGGCGCAGTGAACGCTAGCGGGCAGGGACCCGGCGAATCACCCGGTTGCCCATCTCATCGGGAGTGGACCGTATGAACGAACCCTGCGCCGGGACCGGATCGGCTGCGGGGGCGGATTTCCGTTTCCCGTGGGTTTCTCTCGGGTTCGCCGCCATCGGCGAGACTTCTACAACGTAATCGTAGACGCCCAGGCGTCGCTCAGTGGGCTGCGGTGGGATTATGACACGCACCTCAAGAATCGTGCAGCCTTCGACTTTCTCGCCTACTTCGTGTGGGAATCGGGACCGAACTGTCTTAGTGATCATTTTTGTTTGTTAACTTCGCGCCTGAATCTCTTAAACGGGTTCGCCGCCTCATTCAATCATGACACGTCGGAGCAGGCGCGCGTGCAAACTTTAACTGGAAAGTGGAAACGTCCCCACATCGTCGTAATAGAATCAATAGGTTGGCTTATGATGGAAAGTCCGCATCGTTGGCAATAAATTTCTCGCCGCGTTATCCCGAAAGGATTGTTTTTTCATTTTGGCTGATGCCGGCCCCTCCTCGTACTCAAAGGTTTTCAGTCGATTAGTTACCATCAGCAATCTTGCATTCTGGAAGGTTCCGCCGGAAGCTGACACTATGCGGAGAACCCTCTGGGCTGCTTTGGTGGCAACAGCCTGCTCGCTTTCGGCAGCGCCGGTCAAGATCCACGGATACATCACGAGCCTGAAGTCTCCCGCGAGCTTTCAAATTGACGATTACCAGATTCTGAGTGGCGGCGCTGCGTTAGAACTCGACAAAGGAGATTACGCGGATGCTAGTTTCGCCCCCGAGGATCTGCGCGTCGGCACCGAGGTCGAGGTCACTGGCGACGTCAACGATGCCACCCGCGAACTACACGCCACCAGCGTAAAAGTATTCGTCAATGACAGCCTGCGGCTGAAGCGATCGGCCGTGATCGAACGCGAGACTCTGCTGGAACGGGACGGCAACTCGCTCAAAGGTGTGATTCGTACCGACGGGCAAACCCTTCAGGTCAACGAAGACACTCATGTGGTGGTGAAGGATTTCCAAAGTCCGAATCTGACTCCGGGGATGTCCATCGCGTACGAAGGGTACCGAAATCGGGATGGACTGATCATCGCCACCCGGCTCGAAATCTTCGAGGGTTCCTCCGGGCGGCCGGAACCGGAACTGTGGCGCGATAGCACGCCCAAACTCACGGGAGACGGAGGCGTCTGGATTCGCGGAGTGAAGTACGAACTGGTTCCCGATGCGGATGCACAGAGGTACATTCAACGGCTAGGGACGAAACTGGTCCCTTCGTATTACCAGCACGAACTCGCGGGCGGCGCTGCGAGGAAGCCGCCATTCGAGTTCTTCCTCGTCGCGAATGACGACTTCAACGCTCACGCCTTCCCGAATGGAACGGTCCTCGTGAATTCCGGTGTCTTCCGAGTGTTGACCACGGAAGCACAGCTGGCAGCAGTGTTGGGGCACGAGATCGCCCATGCCACCCAGGAGCACGCCTATCGTGAACTGCAGCATCGTAAGAAAAAAGGCGGCGCGGATTTGCAGGAGAAGGGCTATGCCGGCGACAATCCCCCGTCATCCGGCTCTGACTACTCACGTATTCTGGAAAATCAGGCGGATCGCGTGGGGCTCGGGTACATGGTCGCCGCCGGCTATGATCCGCGGGAAGCCCCCGAGGTGTGGAAGCAGGTTGCGCGGGCCGCGGGCCGCGCCGGCGGTTTCTGGAATGGACAGGATGATTTCACGGCTCGACGCAGCTATTTGCTCGCGGAACTGAACGAGAACTATTCGGGTGTCGACTACCAGTCGTATGTGCGGGATGGGGACGAATTTGACCGGCTCGCACAACGTTTCGGGAACCAAGCCGCCCTCAAGCAGGCCCCCGGCGGCCCGGCTGCGGACTCGCCGTCAGATCGTCCCGGCCCTGTCGCGCCGGCGGCGCCCAAGGCCGCGGCGGAAAAGCGCTATGGGCCGAATAGCGTGAACATCACGTCGGAGCCCGCCGGGGCAGACGTATTGCTGAATGGAAATCCAATTGGAAAGACGCCGATGATTCTGCCGACCGTCAACATCGGCCTCCCGTACACGATCACCGTCCAACGGACTGGCTACCGGAGTTGGACCGGTCAGATGGTAGCGGTCCCCGGCAAAACCAGTTTGCGCGTCGAGCTTTTGTCGGAACAGTAGAGGCGCGCCAAATTCGGCCTGGCCGTCCGGGCAGTCCTTCTGCTAGGCTTCGGCTATGAGGCGTATACGGCTCATTCACTGGAAAGCGGAAGAAGCACTGCAGGTCGCGGAAGCGCTGAAAAGCGCGGGCTTCGAAGTGGACTATGACGGCAAACCTGCGCCGGAGATTATGCGCGCTTTGCGAACCCATCCGCCGGACGCTGTCGTTATCGATTTATCGCGTTTACCTTCCCATGGACGGGAAATTGCGACTGCACTCAGAGCAAATAAACAGACGCGCCGGGTCCCCATTCTCTTTCTTGACGGTGCTCCCGAGAAGGTCTCCATCGTCAAGGAGAAACTGCCGGACGCCGCGTACTGTGAGCGGCCGCGCCTGGCGGCTACGTTGCGAAAATGCATAAAGGACGTCCCCGAGAATCCCATTGTCCCCATGCAGATGATGGATCGCTACGCCGCCCGGACCACCGCGCAGAAGCTGGGGATTTCGGCCGGATCGAAAGTAGCGGTGATTGATGCGCCTCGGGATTACGCCCGAGTGATCGGTACGCTGCCGGAAGGTGTCGAATTCGACGAGGAATCGTGGCACGATTGCGCCGTGACTTTGTGGTTCGTCGAGGACCCCGCGACTTTCCTTGCGGCATTGCCGAAGATGCGAAGAGCCGCTGTTGTTTCCAAGCTATGGATCGCCTGGCCGAAGAAGTCCGCGCGCAAGGACTCGCTGCTGAACGAAACCATCATCCGCGAAACCGCGATCGATCACGGCCTGGTCGATTACAAAATCTGTTCGGTAAGCGAGACCTGGAGTGGCCTCTGCTTTGCGGTAAAGAAATGATGTAGATGACTGGACAAGTGTTTCAAACAAGCGGCAACGCCGCCTGAGCCAATTGGCTTCGTACCGCAAATAACGCGGCAAACAGCACAACAAAAGCCCGCCTAGTCCTGACACAGCCGAGCCTTATCCGCGTTCATCTACGTTCATCGGCGGCCATTTTCATTTCCTGGGGTGACCGCGCTTTGGTCTCACAAAAGGGCTCACTCCAATACCTCCCAACCCGCCTCAGTTGTGCATTTCGTGCACAAGTATGCACAATGAGACCCTGCATCCCATTCCCAACCTCCGCCCGCAAATACAACAAAAGTAAAGACTTAATCTCAGTTTGGGTTCGTTCCGCAAAAAGCTGGCTACTGCACAACTCCCACCTGGCTCAGCATCCACGCATACTCAAACGCCTGGTCTTTCAACCGGTCATATCGACCCGACGCGCCGCCGTGTCCAGCCGGCGCCATCTTGATCTTCAGCAGCAGCGGATTCGAGTCCTCCTTCATCGTGCGCATCTGCGCCACATACTTCGCAGGCTCCCAATACATCACCTGGCTATCGTTGAAACTCGTCGTCACCAGTATCGCCGGATACTTGCGCTTCTCCAGATTGTCGTAAGGACTATAAGTCAGCATGTAATCGTAGTCCGGCTTCTCATTGGGATTGCCCCATTCCAGATACTCGCCGACCGTCAGCGGTAAGGACGCATCCATCATCGTGTTCATAACGTCGACGAAACGGGACCCCGGCATGCACCGCGTGGAAAAGGTCGGGACGGAAATTTACCACCGCGCCCATCAGCAAACCGCCCGCACTCGCCCCTTCGATCACCAGCCGGTCCTTCGACGTCCACTTCTCATCGACCAGAAATTCCGCGCAGTCGATGAAGTCGAAGAAAGTATTCCTCTTCTTCATGAGCATGCCGTCTTCGCGCCACTGCTCGCCCATCTCGTCCCCGCCGCGGATGTGCGCGATGGCATAGCTCATGCCGCGATCGAGCAGGCTGACACGCGAACTCGAAAAGGCCGGTGGCATGCCATATCCGTAAGACCCGTACCCATAAAGGAAGAGCGGCGCTTTTCCATCGCGCGCCAGGCCCTTTTTATACACGATGGAAATCGGGAACCTTGACCCCGTCCCTCGCCGTTGCCCAAAGCCGTTCGCTCGTGTACTGCTTCGGATCGTAACCGCCGAGCACTTCCTGCTGTTTGAGCAACGTCGACGAACCGGTGCGCGTGTCGTAATCGAAGACGCTCGGCGGCGTGATCAGGCTTTGGTAGTTATAACGATAAGTCGAGAATCGAAATCGGCGGTCACATCCGGAAAGGCCGAATAGACCGGCTCGGGGAAGGGAATCGCGGTCCACTTTTCGGTGGTGAAATTATAGACCCGCAGATGGTTGAGCGCTTGCGACTTCTCCACAGACACCGCGAAGTCTTTGAACAGATCGATATCCTGCAGCCGGACGTCATCCTGGTGCGGGATGAATACTTTCCAGTTCTTGGGCGCGGGATCCCGCTCCGGCGCGGTCACCACGGAGAAATTTTTGCCGCTCTTATTGGTTCGAATGTAAAAGAGATTCTCCCGGTGGTCGACATAATACCGGTGCTTCCTTTCCCGCGGCAGCAGCACCGTAAACACGGGCTCCTGTGCCCGGTTCGACTTCATATAGCGCACTTCAGTGGTATCTTTGGCTTCGATCTGCAAAAAGAGATAAGCCCTGTCGCGCGACTTGCCGAGACCGATGTCATAAAGCTCGTCCTTCTCGTTGTAGAGCAGCCGGAAGTCGGCCGATCCCAAGAGGTGGTGCATCAGCCTGTCGCTGCGTTTCGTAACCTTGTCTTCGGTGGTCACAAACAGGTGCCGGTTGTCCGCAGCCCATTCAACCGAAGTCACGCGATCGATGGTGTCACCGAGCAGCTTTCCCGTCCGCAGGTCCTTTACCTCGAGCGAAAACTGGCGGAAGCCTGTGTAATCGATGGTGTACGCCAGAAGATTTTGATCATCGCTGACCTTGAACGCTCCCAGCCCGACGAACTTGTGTTCCTTGCCGAGTTCGTTGAGATCCAGCAGCACCTGCTCCGGCGCTTCCATGCTTCCCTTGCGCCGGCATTGGATCGGGTACTGCTTACCTTCCTCCGTACGCGAATAATACAGATAGCCGGAGCGCGGAGAAGGAACCGATAGATCCGTCTGTTTGATGCGCCCGAGCATCTCGGCATACAGGGCTTCGCTGAAGGGCTGCAGATTCTTGGTCATCGCTTCGGTGTAGGCATTCTCAGCCTCCAGATACTCGACCACCTTGGGGTTGGTTTTTTCGCGCAGCCAGAAATAATCGTCAGTTACCAGAGCGCCGTGCCGCATTTCGCTATGTTCGATGCGCGGCGCAACGGGGGGAGTGAATGGGATTTGGGCAGACATGACAGAGACTGACAGGACAGCAAGAAAGACGAATTCCCGCAAAGGCTTCATGCCCCTTCAGCCTACTCTGAAGACGCTCGGGGTGGCAAATAATCGGCCAGCCGCTCTCGCACTGCCGCTACCGTTTCCTTTACCGACGCCACGCGAACGAAGTCGAAGCCTGCCGCCCGGGCGCTGGCAATCCCCGTCGCCGAATCCTCGACCACCAGGGGTTTCTTTGAGGCCAGCAACTCCGCGGCTCGTAGATACGGGTCAGGAGCGGGCTTCAGGTGCGCCGCCTCCCTGCCGCAAACCGCCGCGTCGAAGTATTTCCAGACCCCCGCTATCTCGAGCGCCGGCTGCACTTCCTGTCGCGCGCTCGAACTGACCACGGCGATCTTGCACCGGCTCTTTAAATCCCGCAGCAGTTCTGGCGCTCCCGGAGCGAGTGGAAAGCCCTTCGCGATCAGCTCGCGGAACATTGTCCTCTTCCGGGGATACTGTGCCCAAAGCATGTCAAAATCGAGCGGCGGAGATGCGAGAAACCGGAAGGCCTGCAGGGTGTCGTGTTCGGAGACGCCGATGCAGTTCGCCGCAAACCAGTCCCAAGTGAGATTCACGCCGAATTCAGCCAGCACTTCCTTCCAGCACTGAAAGTGGAGAGGTTCAGTGTCGGCGAGGACTCCGTCGAAATCAAAGAGAATCGCGTCGTAATCAGACAAACGCCCATGCTACCATTTGTTAAACCCCTCAGGAGATCTTTGCATGCGCTCGAAGTGTTTACTGGCCGTCCTATTTCTAACCCTCCCCTTAGTTGCCCAGGAGGTCACGGGTACGATCGTGGGAACAGTCGAAGACGCATCCGGCTCAGCCATTCCCGGCGCAACAATCACGGTCAAAGCGACCGACAAAAACCAGGTAGTTCGCAAGCTGGTTTCAGATTCCAAAGGTGAGTATGTTGCGGCCTTCGTGCCGGTCGGCGTCTATTCCATCACCGCGGACGCCAAAGGTTTCAAGACCCTCGTGCAGACGGGGATTCAACTCCATGTCGACGAGAAACTGACCGTGCCGCTACCGCTGCAGGTCGGCGACATCTCTGAGAAAGTTACGGTAGAGTCCAACGTTCCGACGGTCGAACTCCAATCGGCGGTCGCATCGGGCCTGATCTCCGGGAATGAAGTGCGAGAGCTATCGCTCAACAACCGCAACTACCTCGAGTTACTCACCATCATGCCGGGCGTCACTTCCAATTCGCCCACCGACGAGATCTCGATCGGCGCCACGAACCCAACGGGCGCGGTCAATGCACTCCCGTTTTCCATCAACGGCGGACGCACGACCGGCAATAACTTCATGCTCGACGGCGCGGATAACATGGATCGGGGCGCCAATCAGACGCTTCTCAACACGCCCAGCGTAGATGCCATTGCGGAATTTATCGCGCTGCGCGGTAACTACAGCGCCGAGTACGGCAGGGGCGCCGCGGGCGTGGTGAACGTCATTACCAAGTCGGGCGGCAGCGCATTCCATGGCGACGTGTATGAGTTCTTCCGCAACGATAAACTCGCGGCCAATAACTTCTTCAACAACGCCAACGATATCGCGCGTCCGCCGCTGCGCTATAACGACTTCGGCTACACTTTCAGCGGCCCGATTTATATTCCCGGCCATTACAATCGGGACAAGAATAAGACCTTCTTTTTCTGGTCCGAAGAGTTCCGCCGCACCATTACTTATTCGACCGACCAGGTGCTGGTTCCTACCGCGGCCATGAAGAGCGGAATTTTCAGCTCACCCGTCTGCGTACAATATACGTCGACGGCCAATACGACCTGCCAGACGATGGCAAACACGATCACCAATATCAACCCGGTGGCGGCCGCGTACATCCAGGATGTCTACTCAAAGATTGCGGCGGGCAATCCCACCACGTTTTCACTCTTTGAATCGGGACGGAACACATACGACTTTCGCCAGGAACTCATCAAGATCGACCACTCGTTGACTTTGAAGCATGTGCTTTCCTTCCGCTATATACAGGACGAAGTGAATACGACGGAGTCCGGCGGATATCAGGTGAGCGCCTCGGCGTTTTTTCCGACCGTCTCCAATACCGCGACCCAAACCCCTGGACATAACGCGATCCTTCGTTTGACGTCCAGCTTTTCGCCCAGCTTCATCAATGAAGCCGGCGCGGCTTACACGGGCGGCGCGAAGCTCAGCCAACCCGCGGGTCTCGACGCGCAGGTGAGTTCTCCCGATGTCAAAGTAAATTTGCCGTATCCAACTACGTTGGGGCGAATTCCAACTTTGAGTATTGCCGACCTGACGTCGATTACCGGTTACGGTCCGTACCATAACTACAGCGACAATTACAACGCTTTCGATAACGCAACCAAGGTCATGGGACGCCACACACTCAAATTCGGCGCCACTTACAACTACTATCGGAAATCGGAAAACCAGGCCACCACTAACTCGGGAACCTTCACGTTCTCAAATACCACAGCCCCGAAAGGCACGCCTCAGGCGATGCAGAATTTTGCCAACTTCCTGTTGGGAAACGTGACTACGTTTACCCAGGGCTCCATCGACTTGACCCCCGATATGCGCCAGCGACAATTCGAGACCTATGTTCAGGACGATTTTCGTGTTCGTTCCAACCTCACCGTAAACCTCGGGCTGCGTTACTCACTCTATCGCTTGCCATATGACGATCGTCACATGTTGACTAACTTCGACCCCAATCTCTTCAATATTGCTAACGCACCGCAGGTGAACGCCACTACCGGGAACATCGTCGTAGGCACCGGCGATCCGCTCAACGGAATTGTCCAGAATGGAAATTCGCTTTTCGGCAACACGATTTCCAATCAGCCCAGCGCCGGCTGGGCGCCGCGATTGGGCTTGGCCTGGGACCCCTTCGGCACCGGAAAGACGTCCATCCGCGCCGGTTATGGCATCAGTTACGACTCCAGCCTGGTCGGCATGTATGAAAACAACATCTTCACGAATCCGCCGTTCCTGGATACGATTACCATCAGTAACACTCTTCTGAACAACCCGTCGGCCGGTGTCAGCGTAGTGTCAGCGGCGCCAAAAACGCTCCGCGGAACGCCCACTCCGGTGCTGCTGCCCTACACGCAGCAATACAGTTTTGACGTGCAGCGCCAACTACCGGGCAATCTCATGCTGGACGTCGGTTACTACGGCTCCAAGTCAACGCACCTGCTCGGCATCGTGGATCTGAACGAGGTTGAGCCCGGGCTGGCGGTTGCCGACGGCATTACCACGGCGAACACGCCGATCAAAAGCAGCACCTCGGTGTTGTTGAATGCGATCCGTCCTTACCGCGGTTATGGGCCGATCAATGTAACCGAGAACTGGTTCAACTCGAGATATGATTCTCTGCAAGTCTCGGCGATCAAACGCTTCAAAGGCGCGTCAACACTTCGCCTGGCCTACACCTGGTCCAAGATCATGACCGACGCCGCAAACGACCGCACCAACGCCCCGCTGAATACCTACGATCGCTCTGCGGACTATGGACTGTCGCCATTCAACCGGACGCAAGTGTTGACGATGAGCTACGTTTACGAGATCCCATTTAATCGCGCAGTGCAGCCATGGGTGCGAGACGTGTTACATGGATGGCAGCTTTCCGGCATAACCAGCTTTGCTTCGGGCCTGCCGTTGACCGTTACGTCCAGCTATGGCATCGACTGGGGAGACATGGGAATTCTGTCGGGCAGCCTGGCTGCCGAAAGGCCGGAGGAGTTCTCCAATCCCAACGCCAACGCGCCCCACACGATCGCGCAATGGTTCAATACCGCTGCGTTCGGGCCCGTGCCTACGGGAGTGGTCGCGCCCGGGAACGCGGGAGTATCGACCATCCGCGGCCCCGGCTACGAGCAATGGGATGTCTCGATGTTCCGCAATCTACAATTCACCGAACGTTTCAAGATGCAGATCCGCGCCGAGACGTTCAATATGCTGAACCACACGAACCCACAGGCCGTCTCGGTTGCCGCCGACAGTACAACGTTTGGCACCGTCACCAGCACGAGAGACCCGCGCCGCATTCAGCTAGGAATGAAACTGCTCTTTTAAGTCCGCGGCTTGATTCTATTGGGTAACCCCAAAGTTATCCACCTGAACTTCGAGAAGATGATTGATCCGGATACCGTAAATCCCGTCGGTCTCGATTGCAGTACTTTTGGGTTCGGAATGTACAACGGTTCCGTTGACCAGGAAATCGATCATTTGGGCTTTGACGCGCATTTCAAGAGTATTGGTCGATTTCCCTGAATCGTCTGGTTTCTTGACCGCATCATTCGGCGTCTTCGGAGACAACACACTGGTAGTTTCGCCTTCACGGCCTTTGATCAGCCAGGTTCCATTCTGCGCGACTTCAAAGTAACGGTAATTCTGTTGCGGACCTTCAAGACCGCTGGCGCCGAACACCAGGCCGTAATAATTGACGTGGCCGCTCGGCTTCATCAACGTAAACGTTCCTTTCAGAGTGTAGGTGCCTGTCGCCTTGTTTGCCGGGTTCCAATAAACCGCGGCCTTAGGATTCGTCGCGTGAAAGCCCGACCCCATTGTCACGAATTTAATGTCCCCAGTGGCATCCGGATCGGACGCCTCCGTGCTACGATCGACGCGCATCCTGAAGCCTTGCGGCGCCTGCGCCAAAACCGGCATCAATGCCGCCAGCGAGAGTACCGCAATCGTACCGTAACGAGTTATTGTCATTGCTCTCCTCCAGCGGACCCATTATATAAGGCGGTGAGAATTAGTCGGGCGAAGGAACGTTATCGCACATCGCGAACGATTCCACACCGCCCCTTTACAATAGAAAAGAACCCATGAAGATTGTTGTCGCAATCAAACAGGTCCCGGCGCGCGACTCCGTGCTTCGAGTCAATCCCGGCGCCACCTGGATACAGGACTCGGACCTAAACTACGAGATCAATGAACCCGACGCGTATGCGTTAGAAGAAGGACTTCAACTGAAAGAGAAACACGGCGGAGAAGTCATCGTGCTCTGTGCGGGCCCAGCGCGCGCCGCCCAGACGATTCGCGAGGCGCTGGCCAAAGGCGCCGATAGGGCGCTTCATATCGAGGAAGAAGATTTGTCCGCGGCGGATCCGCTGGCCCTGGCACGGTTAATGGCCAAGGCGCTCGAATCCGAGAAGCCCGACCTCATCCTGACCGGTCTCCAGTCGGATGACTTAGGCTACGGTCAGACTGGCGTCATTCTCGCCGAACTGATGGGCGTCCCGAGCGCCACCATTATCATGAGCGTCGATGTCACCGGAGCTGCGATCAAGGTCAAGCGCGAACTCGAAAACGGCTGGTTCCAGCATGTCGAGATGCCGTTGCCCGCGCTGCTGACCATGCAGTCCGGCAGCAACAAACTCCGCTATGCGACCCTGATGGGCATCAAGAAAGCCAAGAGCAAAGAGATCAAGCGCCTCACTCCCGCCGAACTGGGCGGCATCGCGTCCGCGTCCGTCAAACTGGACCGCATCTATCTGCCGGAGCGTTCCAAGAAGAGCCAGATCTTCGAGGGATCGCCCAAAGAAGCGGCCGCGCAGCTGGTAGAAAAATTGAGATTCGAAGCGAGGGTCCTGTGAGCGTTTTAGTCATTATGGAGCAGCGTCCCGATGCGTCGGGCGTGTCCGAATGGAACAAGATGTCGTTCGAGACGCTGGCTGCCGGACAGCAAATCGCGCGCGAGTTGGGTATTCCGATTCAGGCCGCCGTGGCATCGGCGCCGGGAAGCGAACTTCGCAAGGAACTGGAGAACAAACAGCTAGCCAAGGCGTGGCTGGTGGAGCATGCGCTGCTGGAAAAATATACGCCAGACGCCTACGTGATCGCGTTCCGTCAGTTGATCGAGAAGGTGAATCCAACAGTGGTGCTGCTTCCGCACACTTACCAGGTGCGCGACTTCGCGCCGCGCCTCGCGACCGCTCTGGGGCGCGTGCTGGTGAGCGACTTAACCGGCCACCGCGTCGACGGCGGGCAACTCGTCTGCGTGCGCCAGCTTTTTCAAGGCAAGATCAACGCCGACGTCCGCTTCGCCGCGAATGGGCCAAACTTTGCCTCGGTTCAGGCTGGAGCGTTCCGGGCGGACAAGGTCGAAGCCGGATCCGCTGAAGTGGAGTCGTTCACCCCAAAATTGGACGCGGCTCAGATTCGCACCAAGCCGCTGGAGCTGTTTCGCGAATCGGCACGGGGCGTCGATCTTAATACTGCCGGGATCATTGTCTCCGTCGGACGCGGGATCAAGGAGGCGGAAAACATCCCCATCGTCGAAAAGCTTGCCGCGGCCTTGGGCGCTGAAATGGCCGCATCCCGGCCGATTTGCGACAATGGCTGGCTGCCGATGGAGCGCCAGGTGGGAAGCTCGGGTCAGACAGTGGCTCCGAAGATGTATGTTGCGGTCGGGATCTCGGGAGCCATTCAGCACCTTGTCGGGATGAAGGGGTCTAAAGTTGTGGTTGCGATTAACAAGGATCCCGAAGCGCCTATCTTCGAAATCGCCGACTATGGCATTGTGGGCGATCTTTTTCAGGTGGTTCCGGCGCTTGTGGATGAACTTAAGAAATAGAAGCGCTCAACTGAATTCGAGATTCACGCCCGGAACATGCTGCTGAAACTTCGCTCCATCTTCATTACCGCGCCCATGATCGTCTTCGCGACAGTCATGATGGGCAGCATGTCACTGGTGGCATCGTTTTTCGATTCCACCGGACGGCGACAGCATGCTATCGCGCGCGGCTGGTCGCGTATTCTGCTGGCGGTGGCAGGCGTCCGGGTGATTGCAGAAGGAGTCGAGAAGCTTGATCCTGAAAAAGGTTACGTGCTGGTATCGAACCACTCCAGCTATTTTGATATCCCGGTGATCATGGCCGCGCTTCCCCTGCAGTTTCGTTTCTTCGCCAAGCAGGGGCTCTTCCGAATTCCTTTTCTTGGGACCCATCTGAAACGCGCCGGCCACATCCCGGTGGTTCGCGGAGATGCCGCGGGCTTCCTTGAAGAGCATGAGCGAGGGTGCTCGTATGCTTCGCGAAAAGAACCTGTCCGTGCTGCTGTTTCCGGAGGGTGGACGGACCATCGACAGGCTCAGGGAGTTCAAGGAAGGCACCGCCTACATCGCGATTAAGGCGGGGGTTCCGGCGGTTCCGATCGGTCTCGAAAGCATGCGAAACATCATGAGGATGCACAGCGGCTTCGTGTATCCGGGCACCGTGTATTTGCGGGTAGGCGATCCTATTGAAACCTCCCACCTGACCGTCAGAGACCGCGAGGTGCTCACCAAGGAATTGCACGGCCGCGTAGCTGACTTATGCGGCGAGCCTTTAGCTATCGATCGATCAGCCGTACACTAGATCCCAGATGAACTCGCGCACCGTCTTCACCGTACTGGAAGAGACCTCGCGTCTACACGGCGCAAAGCTTGCGCTGCAACAACCATACACCGAGAATCGAGAGCGCAAATATCGTCGCTGGACGTGGGACGAGTACCGCACTGGCCGCCGAAGAAATTGCCGCCGGCTTGCGTTCACTCAGCATCGGCCCTGGCGATATCGTCGCATCCTGCACTGAAACTCGCGCCGAATTCTACCTTGCGGATCTCGGCATCATGACCAACGGCTCCATTTCGGCGGCGCTCTATCCGAGCTATCCGCCTGCGGATCTGGTGAAGAGCATCGCGGGTTGCGACGCGAAAGCGCTATTTGTCGAGAATCCCAAGACACAAAAGAATCTCTCTACCGCAAAAGTGCAGTACTTCATCCTGCTGACCGGTTCGATCGAAGATGCCCCCGAGAACGTTCTGACGCTCGATCAACTCCGTGCCCGGGGGCGCGCCGCGATTGCCGCGAATCCCGATCTCCTGGCCGGCATGACGAGTGCCATACGTTCCACCGATTACGCGATTCTTTACCTGACTTCCGGCGCGACCGGCGAACCGAAGATGGTTCTCATTACGCACCAGGCCATTCTCTCGAACCTGGATATGGCGCCGGCCGCGCTCGAACTCACGCCGGACGATATCACCGTCGCCTTTCTGCCTTCCGCCCATATCGCCCAGCGGATCGTAGTGGAATTGATTCCCATTCGTTGCGGTATGCCCGTGTCCTTCGCCGAGAGCCTGATGAAGATGCCGCAGGATATCAAAGACGTCCGGCCGACGATCTTCTTAGCTCCGCCGCGACTCTGGGAGCGAATTTACACGACGATCTGCACGGAGGTGAATAAGCGTTCAACCATCGCGCGGAAGTTATTCTACGGTTCGGTAGCTCTGGGACTCGGCGCCGCTAAATACCGGCGTGCCGGGAAGCCAGTACCGTGGCGCATCAGCGGGCCGTTGAAACTCGCCAACCGGCTGGTCTTCAGCAAAGTCCGCGAGCGGTTTGGCGGCCGCATCCGGGTAGCGGCATCCGGCGCGGCTCCGCTGGGAACCGATCTCGCCGAGTTCTACGATGCTATCGGGCTTACTCTTCACGAGGGCTACGGGCTCACTGAAGGCGGGGTGGCGACGCTTAACCCCATCGGCAAGGCGAAGCCCGGCAGTATCGGGACGCTGCTTCCAGGCGTCCAGGTGAAGCTTGATGAAGACGGCCAGATGCTGCTGAAGAGTCCGTGTCTCTTCTCCGGCTATTACAAAGATCCCGATGGCGACTGCTGAAACTCTGCGCGACGGCTGGCTGCATACCGGCGACGTGGGCTATGCGGATTCGGACGGTTACTGGTACATTACCGGCCGGAAGAAGGAGATGATCGTCGCGTCGAACGGCAAGAAGATCTTCCCGTCGCGTCTCGAGAGTCTGTTTAAGTTCGAGTTGCTGGTCAGCCAGGTCATCTTGATCGGAGACCGGCTTCCATTTATTGCGGCGCTCTTCACGGTGAATCCCGCGATTGCCGAGGCTCTTCCGGGCATGGATACATGGCTCGGACGGCCGTATCGGGACATTGCGACGGCGCCGCCTGTGCTGGCCGAAGTACAGAAGATCGTGAGTAAGGTGAACCTTCAACTGGCTCCCTTCGAGCAGGTCCGCAAATTCCGTGTGCTGCCGCGCGAACTTACGATTGAGGCCGGCGAACTGACGGCGACGATGAAAATCCGCCGGATGAAAGTGCTCGAAAACTTCAAGAGCGAAGTGGATCAGGTTTACGCGGGGCGGGAGGCGGCCGGTATCAGTTGAGCCGGTCTGTGTGGTAAATCAATGGTTTCGCAGCCTGGAGAACATGTTCGCGAACAGTTCTCTTTCCATCAGAACGTTGTAGTCGAAAACCTCCGGTGATATATTCCACCTCAGTTCGATCGTTGATCGAGGGAGGTAGGGATGTCAGGCAGGATCGGCCAAGTTGCAATCCTCGGACTTATCTTGATGTACGCGGAACCGTACGTCTTCGCACAAACAACCACGGCTACCCTTTCCGGAGTCGTACGGGATGCCCAAGGCGGCGGTATTCCGAACACAACTATTTCAGCGGTCCAGACCGATACGGGCCAGACGCGGCAGGCAATCAGCGGCGTCACCGGCGACTATTCGATCCCTAACTTGCCGATTGGCAACTGGCGGATCACGGCTGCAGCGCCGGGATTTAAGAAGGTCGTGATCCCGTCGATCGAGCTTCAAGTCAACCAGGAAGCGCGGGTTGATCTTAATCTGGAAGTCGGAGCGCTTACCGAGCAGGTCACGGTCACAGCGGAGGCGCCTCTCCTGGAGACGGAGAGTACGTCTGTCGGACAGGTAGTTGAGAACCAATCGATTGAAGGGATCGCGCTCGAACGGACGGCAATTCTGGCAACTGGTCTCGCTGACGCCCGGCGCCAGTTACACCCCTGGTGGCGACCGGACCCGCACTGGAGGAGGTTCGATCCGTTCGTCGTCGGTAAACGTGCAGATCAACGGCACGGGCTTCATCTACAACGGGTGGCTTCTCGACGGCAACGACATCACCGAGTACGAACAAGGTGGGACAAACGTGCAGCCGAATGTGGATGCCCTGCAGGAATTCAAAGTACTGTCGGCGAACATGCCGGCCGAGTACGGACATACGCCAAACTTCGTCAGCGCCACCATGAAGAGCGGCACCAACGAGTTTCACGGGACGCTGTTCGAGTTCATCCGCAACGATAAGGTGGATGCGCGAAACTTCTTCGCTACCACAAAGAACGCTCTCCGGCGCAATCAGTTTGGCGGCACGGTTGGCGGTCCCATCGTGAAGAACAAGGTTTTCTTCTTCGCCGATATGGAGCAAACCGAGCAGCGGGAGGCACAGGTTTTCAACGACGTTCTGCCTACGGCCGCCATGCGGACGGGCGATTTTACGGGACAGAAGACGATTACGGATCCGCTGACCGGATCGCCTTTCCCGGGCAACGTGATTCCGGCCAACCGGATCTCCCCGCAGGCAGCGTTCTTCCTGAAGTACATGCCGTCGCAAAGCCAGGGTAGTTTCAACGCTCCGCAGAGTCTGAATATCAGCAAGGGCGATATCAAGATCGACGGGCAGGCGACCGAAAAGGATCACCTGATGGGACGCTACTCGATACAGGACAACACCGAACTTGACCCGAATCAATACCCCACACTGGGAATTCAGAACTTGCATAGCCGGGCGCAGAACGTGGCGTTTACCTGGACTCGGGTGTTCAATCCGAGCTGGCTGAATGAACTGAGGTTCGGGTATTATCGCGACTATTTCCTGTTCGGCGCAGTATTACCGGGGACGAATTTCGACCAGTTGGCCGGCATTACCGGATATGAGCAGACGGATCTGAGCCCCAGTTTCCCGCTGATCAATCTTTCCGGCTATTCCGGTTTCAATGGCTCGGGCAGCAACAACCTGCCGAAGTCGAATCGCATCCGGACGTTCGAATATGCGGATGCAGTTACTCGCAACATAGGCAAGCATGAGTTGAAATTTGGCGCACAGTTGTACCATCAGACGCATACGTTTTTCAACGGACAAACAGAGGAAGGCTCGTTCAGCTTTACCACGCAATATACCGGCAACGCGTTTGGCGACTTTCTGCTTGGATATCCGGCGAGTGTTTTCCGCGCGTATCCGCTGGCGCTCTACGGCAACAATGGCAACGAATGGGCATTGTTCGCGCAAGATACCTGGCGGGTGTCCCGCAATCTGACTCTGAATCTGGGACTTCGCTTGGGCATCAATCCTTTCTTCAACGGCACCGAGGGCCAGACGTCGGCGTTCGATTATGCGCACGGGAAAGGTCATCGTCCCGATGGTGAATGGCAAGCTGATCGATCCCGTGGTGCAGCCGGAAACGCCTTTCCTGCTGCCGCTCTTCAGCGACCGTCTGGAAGGTACTGATTCACTGGGGCTGCCGCAATCCATTCGCAAAACCGGGCCGGGACAATGGCTGCCCCGCTTCGGCTATGCGTGGCATCCCACGAATCGAATCGTGCTGCGCGGTGCATATGGAATTTTCGACAGTATTTCTGGATACGAACATCACGCTGCAGTGGGCCAAGGTCCCGCCGTTCGAGACCACGCAAACCATCAACAACACCACACCTGTGCCGACCTTCAACTGGGCGAATCCATTTCAGGGACAGCCGCTGGTGGCGGCGAATCCGAATCCCGGGCAACCCTGCTCCTTCGGCATCGTGCTGAATTCCTGCTCCCAACCCAATATCTATGCGGGAAATATCCAGATGCAGCAAACCTACATGCAGCAGTGGAATCAGGCCGTGCAGCTCCAGTTGGCGACCGACCTGTCTCTGGATGTGGCCTATGTGGGAAACAAGACCACCCACGAACAATTGATTTCGGTCCCGGACAATGTGCCTGCGCCGGGGCTGGGCGCGATCCAATCCGGCGTCCCTATCCGCAGTGGGGACAGTTCTACATCGGAGAATCGAACGGCAATGCGACTTACAACGCGCTTGCAGGTGAAGCTGGAAAAAAGGTTCGCGAGTGGCTTTCAGTTGCTGGCTCTCGTTTACTCACAGCAAATGTATGGACGAGGGCAGCAATCAGATCGGGACCGCTGACGGTCAATTTCCTGAAGGCCAATCATGCTGTCTGCGATTACGATTCGCCAGACAACCTGACCATCAGTTCCGTCTATGAGCTGCCCTTCGGCACAGGCCGGAAGTTTCTCGCCAACGCAAACCCCTTCGTTAACGGTGTTCTGGGCGGATGGCAGATTGCAGGCGTATCACGTCGCGCACGGGTCTGCCATTCACTCCGGTGATCTCGGCGCGATCAGGCCAATACGGGCATCGGCAGCCAGCGTCCGAACGTCGTGGGTGTGGGTCCGCTCTCGAACCCGACTCCAAATCTGTGGTTCAACCCGGCGCATTTGCGATTCCGGCGTAATACACTTACGGCAACGGCGGGCGCAACATCCTTCGTGCCGATGGAGCTGGAGGAGATGGATCTGACGCTGAGAAGAACTTCCTGATTACAGAAACGAGGAGGCTCGAATTTCGCGCCGAGGCCTTTAATATCGCGAACACGCCGACGTTCGCCGCCCCGGCGCAACCATTGGCACTGCTTCCGCCGGAATCGTCACCAGTACTTTGAACGCCAACCGAGTCTTCAGGGCGCATTGAAATTCTACTTCTAGAACGGAGTCCAATTCATGTCAAACCAGATGGACCGGCGAACTTCGTCACTGCACTCGGCGCTGGCGCCGCGGCAGGCGCGCCGCCGGCGCCAGCGCCTCCAACCGACAAGCACGTTATCGGCATCCAGATCGGGTCCATCTCCTTCCTCGATGAAGGAACCGAGAAAGTTCTCGATATCCTCCAGGAGAAGGCCGCCGTCAACACTCTGTTTCTGGCCACCTTCACCTATGGCAACGGCATCGCCAGCAGGCAACTTCAAAGGACATCCGCTGCCTGACCATGGCGTGCAGTCTTACGACGATAACTTCCACGGCGGCAACTACGCCACGCCGCACGCGCAGTACTACAAGAACACCGTCATCACCGATACCAAAGCGCCCGACCACGGCAATCTCGACATCCTGGAGAAAGTCATTCCCGTCGCCAAAAAGCACGGCGTCAAGACTTACACCTGGAGTGAAGATGTCTGGAGCCCGCGGTCAAAACATCGAGAAAATTCAGGAGCGCGACCTCTACGGACGCAACGCGCGCACCGTCTGCTTTAACAATCCGGACCACCACAACTTCCTGATGGGACTCATGGAGGATTTCACCCGCTCCTACGATCTGGATGGCATCATGTGGGGTTCTGAACGCTACGGCGCGTTCGGCAACGCGGTCGAATCCGTTCACAATCGGAATGGCAACGATCCTTCGCGCGTCACCTGCTTCTGCACCTTCTGCCAGCAGAAGGCAAAGGCGCGCGGCATCGATGTTCAGCGCGCGTTCGAAGGCTTCAAGCCGCTGGAAACGTGGGTGACAGGCATGCCGCGCGGGCAACGCGCCGCCGGATGGTTATTATGTGACGCTCTGGCGGTTGCTTTTCCGCTATCCGGAACTTCTTGCGTGGGAGACGATGTGGAACGACAGCGTTCACGAAACCTACGAGGCCATCTACAAGCTTGTCAAATGCATCAAACCGGAAATGCAGGTGGGCTGGCACGTCTGGCATGCTCATAGTTTCAGCCCGTTCTTCCGCGCCCAGACCGATCTGAAAGAGCTGAGTAAATACTCCGACTATCTGAAGATGACCGTCTATCACAATCTCGGCGGTACACGCATGGAGACTTATGTCACCAGCAACACGCAATACGGTGTACGGCGACCTGCCGATCGACGAAGCTCTAGAGTTCGAATACCGCATCATGAACTACCGCGAGCGGGGTTACGAGGAACTGCCTTACACAGGACTTTCGCCCGACTACGTCTACCGCGAAACAAAACGCTCGGTGGAAGGCGCGAAAGGAACGAAGACGCAAATCTGGCCGGGCATCGATGTCGACATCTCCAACATGGATCCCGAACTTCAGCCGTTGCACTCCGCCGGTGATCAAAGAAGTAACGCAGGCCGCCTATCGCGGGGGCGGGCAAGGTCTGGTAATCTCACGCAAATATTCCGAAATGAAACTGGCGAATCTGGCAGCCGTAGGCGACGCGCTGCGGGAGATGAAGATCGCCTCATGAAACTCGCGGACGTAATCGATATCCATGCGCATTGCGGACCCGACAGTATGGCACGCAGGTCGACGCGATCGACGTAGCGAGGTTGGCGCAGGCGGAAGGCATGCGCGGCATCGTTTTGAAAAATCATTATGAGCCGACCGCTTCTCTGGCATACATGGTGCGCAAAGTGGTCCCCGGATTCGAAGCTTACGGCGGCATCGCGCTGAATCTGGCGGTCGGCGGCATCAATCCCGAAGCCATTGAGCGAATGAGTATGGTGACCGGGGGCTGGGGCCGCTTTGTTTGGATGCCGACCTTCGATTCAGAAAGCCAGGTCCGCTACTCGCGTCAGGATCGGCCGTTCGTTTCGGTTTCACGCGAGGGTGAATTACTGGACTCGGTGAAACAAGCGATTGCGGTGATTGCCCGGCGCGAACTGGTCCTGGCGACTGGACATTCGAGTGCGGAGGAGTGCTTGATGTTGGTGCGGGAAGCGCGCCGCCAGGGTGTTCCGCACATCATAGTGACCCATGCCATGATCGCGCCGATCCATATGAGGATTGACCAGATGCGCGAAGCCGCGACGCTGGGGGCGTTCATCGAGTTCGTTTACAACGGATTGATCGGTCCGTATAAGGAGTTCGATTTCCAGGACTATGCGAGGGCGATTCGAGGAGTTGGGGTGGAGTCCGCGATACTGGCCAGTGATCTCGGCCAGCCAGTGAATCCGGTTCATCCGGAAGGATTGCGGGCCTATTTCGCCGGAATGAAAAACGAAGGCTTCACGGATGCCGAAATCGCCACCATGACGAGAGACAATCCCGCCACCCTATTGGCCATTCGTGGAGCCGCTGTTTCAGCCAGTTAAAAAGGTACGCATAGATGTCTCATTCGACCAGACGAAATTTTCTCGGCGCATCAGCCGGACTTCTCGCCGCCGCGCAAGCCGCCGCAGCCGCCAACAAAGACCGCATGATCGGTCTGCAAATCGGCGCCGTTTCCTTTGTCGACGAGGGCGTGGATCCTGTACTCGACATCCTGCAATCCAAGGGGGCCGTGAATACTTTGTTTATTGCAACCTTCACTTACGGGCGGGGAATCGCCGGGAGGCAGGTTCCCGGGCAGCCCCTACCCGACCACGGCAAGCAGAAATACGATTCCGACACATTTCACGGCGGCAGCTACGCTGCGATCCACGAAAAGTACTATGCCAACACTCCGCTCAAGAATTTGCGCGCGCCGGATCTCGGCACTTATGACGTGCTCGAATCCGTGCTGCCCGCGGCGCGAAAACGCGGCATGAAAAACATCGCGTGGTTTGAGGACGTCTTCCGCGCCGATATCCCGAATGTGGCGAAGCTGCAGGAAAAAGATCTGCACGGCCGCAATGCCGATACGCTTTGCTTCAACAATCCCGGCTATCGGAATTTTCTGCTTGACCTTGTGGAGGATTACTCGCGCACCTGGGAACTCGACGGCATCATGTGGGGCTCCGAACGGCAGGGCGCTTTTGCCAATGCGCTGGGCAGCAGGCATGGCGGCGATCCGCCGACCCCGGTCGCGTCACCTGCTTCTGCGAGTACTGCCAAAAGAAGGCGGCCACCCGCGGTATCAGCGCTGCGCGGGCTCGCGAAGGTTTCATGGCGCTCGAGAAGTTCGTTCGCGCAGGCCGCGCCGGAACCGCGCCCGTGGATGGCGGCTATGTGGCACTCTGGCGGTTGATGCTGCGCTACCCCGAACTGCTGGCGTGGGAAAAGCTTGGAATGACAGTCTGCGTGAGACTTACAAGGCCATTTACGACAAAGTGAAATCGGTCAAACCCGTCGATGGGAGTGGGCTGGCATATCTGGCACAACAATTCTTTCAGTCCGATCTATCGCGCAGAACAGGATCTTGCAATCATCGCGAATTATTCTGATTTCCTGAAGATCGTCATCTATCACAATTGCGGCGGCGAGCGGATGGCCGGCTATATCGATAGTGTGGCGCAGACGCATGTATGGCGATGTGCCGGCGCAGGAACTGCTCGATTTTCACTATCGCGTGCTGGATTACAAGAACGAAGGAAGCCTCGCGCAAATTCCGCAGACCGGCCTCTCCAGTGACTACGTACTGCGGGAGACTAAACGCGCGCGCGCCGGTCTCGACGGGCACAAAGACACAGCTCTGGCCCGGAATCGACATCGACATCCCGACGGCGGCGAACCATAGCAAGTGCTCTCCCAAGGGTGTGCACGACGCGGTCAAAGCTGCCTTCGACGGAGGCGCGGACGGCGTTATCCTCTCGCGCAAATATTCCGAGATGAAACTGGCCAACCTGGGCGGCGCCGGGCAGGCAATCAAAGCCATGTAGGCGCTTGCGCTGCCTGCTCTCGCCCAGGTTTCGACGGGCACCCTCTCCGGGACGGTCCGTTGCAGGGTTTAAGACGGCAAGGCTGATTCAATTTGGGCTTAAACTCTATTTCTAGCAACTGCAATGCCCAACTCGATTGCCGTCTTCATCTCGACTTCGCTTTTCATTACGACTGCCAGTGCCCAACCGGGCTGGTGGATAACCGAAGCCTCACGCTGGGTCCAGACAAATTTGCGTCAGACTGACGCAAACCTCGATGCCAAACGTCTCGCCGGCCAGTTAGCGGATATGCGCGCGAACGTGGTGCTTTTCGGCATGGGCGGCATCGCAGCGTATTATCCGACCAAGATTCCGTTCCATTACGCCAGTCCCGATCTGCCTTCAGGCCGCGACCTGTTCGGCGACGTCCTCCAGGAATGTCACAGTCGAAGTATCCGCGTCGTCGGCCGTTTTGATTTCAGTAAGACCCGCAAGAAGGTCTACGACGCACACCCAGAGTGGTTCTTCCGTAAATCGAACGGCGATCCGGTGATTTACAACGGCTTGTATTCCACCTGTATCAATGGGGGCTATTATCGCGCGCAAGCGCTTAAGATTTTGACGGAGGCCCTCGAAACCTACGATGTGGACGGCCTGTTCTTCAACATGTTCGGGAATCAATCGCGCGATTATAGCGGCCACGAGGTCGGCTTATGCCATTGTGACAATTGCCGGCGGCTCTATGCCGCGATGTTTCACAAGCCCATTCCAGACGAGCCCGACGACGATTACCGCCGGTTTATGTTTGTATCCTCGCGCGAAGTAGCCGCCTCCATTGGCGACGTCATTCACGCGAAGCGGCCCAAAGCCGGATACTTCAACTATATTCAAGAATCGACGGACGGAATCATGTCGGAATCGAATACCGCCATCGACCGGCCGCTCCCGATGTGGCCCTATAGCGCCAGTGATAACGTCAACCGGGCCCGAAATAGCGAGCCGGGAAAGATGGCTGTCAATCTCAACATGCAGTTCGTCGATTATGCCTGGCGGTTTGCTACCGTACCGGGGCCGGAGATCGCCTTACGCATGTGGCAAAACATGGCGCACGGCGGAGCTCTAACCTTTGAAGTCAACGGAACCCTTGACTTGCAGGATCGTCAGGCTCTGGAAACTGCGAAGCCGATTTTTCGATGGGCCGCCGCGAACGAGCAATATTACGCCGGTGAGCAGAGCGCTGCGCGCGTGCTGTTGCTGGGAGCACCGTCAGCTTCGGGCCGGTCGTTCGGCCAGAATTCTTACCGCGGACTGTTCCGATTGCTCAGCGAAGAGCATATCCCTTTCGCTGTCTCAGACAACATGGACTGGCTTGGAAAGCGCGACTTCGATCTGGTGATCGCCAGCGATTGGGCGCCGGCCGAACTGAAGTCTTACGTCGAAAAAGGCGGCCACCTCCTGGTTGCCAGTGCTCGCGAGCCGGAGATCGATGCCGGGAGGGTGATCGCGCGTTCGAAGGACGTAAAAGGCTATTTCCGCGTTCGCAATCATGCCTTGTTCCCGTCGTTGAAGGACACTGATCTTCTTCTGCTGGACGGGCCGTACACTGAAGCTGTGGGGGACGGATCGAACTCGCTGTCGCTGGTTCCGCCCTCGATGATCGGTCCGCCGGAGTTTATCCACATCGACATGCAGGATACGAGCAAGCCGGGGATCGTTTATAAAGAACTCGGCCGGGGACGAATTGCGTGGTTGCCGTGGGACCTCGGCGCTCTCTATTATCGTGTCAGCCTACCCGCCCACGCGGCTTTGTTTCACGATGTGATCGATGGCTTGTATCCGAAGCGGCAACTTATGACGAATGCGCATCCGTTGGTTGAGATGAGCTGGATGCTCAAAGGCAACCGGCGGCTGCTGCACCTGATTAACTTGTCCGGCCACTCGCAGACGGGATACTTTGCTCCGGTAAAGATGAGTGCGATCCGAATCGAAGTGGAAGGCCGATTTCAAACTGTGAGGACCCTTCGCAATCCCCGCCAGTTGGTTCTACAGTCGCACGAAGGCTATACGGTATTTACGGTGCCGGAACTGTCAGACTATGAGCTGGTTGTACTGGAGTAACTCAAATGAACGATAACTTATGGGGGCGCCGAGACTTTCTTAAGACTGCCGGAGTCGCCGGATCAGCGCTCGCTATCGGCGACGCGCTTCCCGCTGCTGCTTCCGAGACCTCCGCCGGATGGTTCGACAAGCCCATGCGTTGGGCGCAACTGACCCTGGTTGAAGACGACCCCGGCAAGTACGACCTCACCTTCTGGCTCGATTACATGAAGCGCACGCATTCCGATGCCACCTGTCTGAGCGCTGGAGGTTGCGTTGCTTACTATCCCACTAAGATCCCTTTACACTATCGGAGCCAGTGGCTGGGTAACACGGATCCATTCGGCGACTTAGTGGCTGGATGCAAGAAGATGAAGATGGTGGTGGTGGCGCGAACCGATCCGCACGCGGTCCACCAGGACGTTTACGACGCTCATCCGGATTGGATCGCTGTCGACGCGGAAGGCAAGAAACGCCGCCACTGGGCCATGCCGGAACTGTGGGTCACCTGCGCGCTCGGCCCTTATAACTTCGAATTCATGACCGAAGTGACTAAGGAAATCATGTCCATGTACAAGGTAGACGGGATTTTCAGCAACCGCTGGGCCGGCTCAGGCATGTGCTATTGCGAGCATTGCCAGGAAAACTTCAAGAAGGTGTCTAGACTTGACTTACCGCGCACCAACGATCCTCATAACGCTGCCCGGCGAGCCTATATCGAGTGGAAGCAGAACCGGCTGTTTGATCTTTGGAAACTCTGGGACACCGAGATCCGCAAGATCAACCCGGAGGCGCGTTATATCCCCAATACCGGCGGCGGCGCCACCAGTGAACTCGATATGAAGCGTATCGGCGAACTTGCGCCGACGCTTTTCGCCGACCGGCAGGCGCGCAAGGGGCTCGCTCCTCCATGGGAAAACGGCAAGAACGGTAAGGAATTCCGCTCGACCATGGGCCATAAAGCCATTGTGGGGATCTTCAGCGTCGGCGTGGAGGAGGAGTTTCGCTGGAAGGATTCGGTCCAGAATGGCGATGAAATCCGGCTGTGGGCTATCGATGGCATCGCTAACGATCTGCGGCCGTGGTTCACCAAATTTTCGGGTACGCTGCACGACAAGCGCTGGCTGCCCGTCGTGGAGAATCTGTATAACTGGCATTTTCAGAACGAGGCGTACCTACGGAATACGGAATCTTTGGCTCGCGTGGGGATGGTCTACTCTCAGCAGACGGGCCACTATTACGGAGGGTCGAGCGCGGCTGAGAAAGTGGAGAGCCACGCGCTCGGGTATTATCAGGCGCTCATCGAATCCCGCATCCCATTTCAAATGGTTCACGACGGACTGCTCGATGCGGAAGCTATCGACCGGTACAAGGTTCTGATTCTTCCGAACATCGCGGCGCTTTCGACGGAACAATGCCAGCGGCTTCGAGATTATGTGAAGCGCGGCGGCAGTATCGTAGCCACTTATGAAACGTCGCTCTATGACGAATGGGGCCTACGGCGCGCGGAGTTTGGTCTCGCCGACCTTTTCGGCGCATCCTTTGATGGAAAAGTCGAGGCGCGCATGCAGAATTCATATTTGACACTTGAAGCAGACCCGTCTACCGGACGCCGTCATCCGATCCTTGCGGGTCTCGAGGATGCCGAACGCATCATCAACGGGTCATCCCGAGTGGTCACAACATCCGCCAAAGGCTACTCGCCGCTGACGTTGATTCCGAGTTATCCCGATTTGCCGATGGAGGAAGTTTTTCCCCGGGTGGCGAGGACCGACACTCCCGAGGTTTTTGTGCGCGAGTACGGCAAAGGACGCGTGGTCTATTTCCCGTGGAACATCGATCGCATCTTCTGGGAGGTTCTTTCACTCGACCATCTACACCTGTTGCGCAATGCCGTCGAGTGGGCGGCGAACGAGCCGCATCCGGTAACGGTGAAGGGCGCGGGCGTGCTCGACGTGACCATCTTCCGGCAGAAGCAATCCATGACCGTGCATCTGGTGAACCTGACCAATCCAATGATGATGAAGGGGCCGATACGCGAGTTCATCCCATCTCCGGCACAGGAAGTGACGATCCGCATTCCGCAGGGCAGCAGGGCCAGGAAGGTTAGATTACTGGTTGGAGCGCATGCGCCGAAGGTCAGCCAATCCAATGGAACTGTGTCACTTACGGTCCCGTCTATTCTGGACCACGAGGTGATCGCCATCGATTTGTAGGAGAACGCGCTTCAGGTGCTATGCCGAATGACGCCCCCGCCAGGGGTGGACGTTCATGCGAAAGTGCAAGGAGACTGGTCACGAGTTTCCTGGAACGAGCAGAGAAAATTGCGGGCGCTGTGGCGGCAGTGGAAGGAATAAAGAAGCCGGATCCCAATGCATCGATTCTTACCGAAGCCTCCGCGGCGGGTTGGCAAAGACCCGTTGCTGCGCAGTCGGGCGACTATGGAAGGCGATGGTTCGCCCCACGGGTAGGCTGCCGAGAAATGCGATGGTGGTTCGAGCTCCTTCTACAATGGAATGAGTGAGCGCTACTCTCGACGAACAGTTAGTCTATCTTAAAAAAGGTCTCGCGGAACTAATTCGCGAGGAAGATCTGCGGGAGCGGATCGCAAAGAAGGGCGGCCCATTGCGCGTGAAGGCCGGCTTCGACCCTACTGCTCCGGACCTCCATCTCGGCCACACCGTGCTTCTGCGGAAGATGAAGCACTTCCAGGATCTGGGACACACCGTCATCTTTCTGATAGGCGACACCACCGCCATGATCGGCGATCCTTCGGGGCGCAATGCCACGCGGCCTCCGCTAACGCGCGAGCAGATTCAGGCGAATACCGAAACCTACAAGCAGCAGGTCTTTAAAATCCTGGATCCCGCGAAAACTGAGATCCGCTTCAATAGCGAATGGCTTGACCGCCTCGGATTCGATGAAATGGTGCGTCTGTGTTCCCGTTATACGGTCGCGCGAATTCTGGAGCGAGACGATTTCGCCAAACGCTACGGGTCCGGCATGCCCATCTCCATGCACGAACTCTTGTACCCCCTGGCGCAGGCCTACGATTCGGTCGCGCTGGAATGCGATGTCGAGATGGGCGGCACGGATCAGAAGTTCAACCTGCTGGTGGGACGCGAGATTCAGAAAGACTATGGGCAGCCGCAGCAGATTGTGGCGACAGTCCCGATTCTGGAGGGATTAGACGGCGAAAAGAAGATGTCCAAATCGCTGGGCAATTATATCGGCATCACCGAACCTCCGGAAGTCATGTTCCGTAAGGTGATGCAGATCAGCGATGAATTGATGTATCGCTATTACGAGTTATTGACGGATCGCAGCCTGGCGGAGATTGCGGCGATGCGGACGGGGGTCGCCGGCGGGGAACTTCATCCTATGGCTTTGAAGATGGATCTCGGCCGGTCGATCGTGACCGACTTTCATTCGTCCGCCGACGCCGCGCAAGCGCAAGAAGTTTTCACGCGAGTGGTCCGCAAGAAGGAAATTCCCGACGACATTCCCATGGTGCCCATACCCGAAGGCGTGACGGCGGGAAATGGCGTTCGCGTCGACCGTTTGCTGGCCAAGATCGGATTGGCCGATTCCAACGGCGATGGTTTGCGCAAGATCAAAGCCGGCGCGGTTCATATCAACGGCGAACGCATCAATGACATGGTGTACGCGGTCGCTTGCGACGACCTCCTGATTCAGGTGGGAAAAAACTGGCGCAGGGTGAAGCCTGTTTCCTGACGGTCCCGGCTCAGAAAAATGTTGGCCTTTCGAGACAACTTACAACTGTCCGCCGACTCCATCCGCGCGCACAAGCTGCGCGCATCGCTGACGGTGCTCGGCCTGACGATGGGCGTTGCCACGTTGATTACCGTCATGACCATCGTGCAAGGCGCTAACATTTACGTCGAGCAGAAGATTGCCAATCTGGGCACCAACGTTTTTCGGGTTGCCCGGACGCCGTTCGCGGTGGTCGATTTCACGGTAGTCACGCGTTCGCTCAAAAACAAGCTGATCCTCGCGGATGACCTTGGGGCTGTTGCCGCGGAGTGCCATGCCTGCCAGTATGTGGGCGCGTCGGCGAGCACTACGCTATCGGTTGATTACAAGAACAAACAGGTGGACGATTCCACGATGTACGGCTACACGCCCAACATGGTCGACATCGATACGCGGACGCTGGACCAGGGACGCTACTTTTCCGATTCGGAGGATCGCCATGCCGCGGCCGTTTGCCTGATTGGGGCTTCGATGGCTGATACGCTGTTCCCGGGCCTTAATCCGCTGGGACATATTATCCGGGCGGCCAACCAGGAGTTCACCGTGATCGGGACGTTCGAGCGCATCGGATCGGTATTGGGCCAGGATCAGGATAACTTCTTCATCGTTCCGCTAACGACTTTTCTGAAATTTCGCGGCAGGAATAACAGTCTTACGCTCGAGATCAAAGCGACTGGCGGTGATCGGCTCTTTCAGGCGGCACAGGACGAAGTCCGCATCATTTTACGCGCACGCCGTCACCGGACACTCGATATGGAGGACGATTTCTTTATCGGCACGGCGCAGAGTTATATCGAGCTATGGCAGAGTATCAGCGGATCGTTCTTCGCCGTATTTGTGATGGTGAGTTCGATCTCGGCGATTGTCGGCGGGATCGTCATCATGAACGTGATGCTGGTCAGCGTGACGGAACGAACCAAGGAAGTGGGTCTGCGGCGCGCGCTGGGGGCGACCAAGGCGGATATTTTGCGTCAGTTTCTGACTGAGAGCGTTATGCAATGCCTGATAGGAGGGGCTATCGGCATAGCGATCGGCTTCGCGTGCGCACTGGCGCTCCGAACCTATACTTCATTCCCAGCGGCGGTGCAGACGTGGGTCGCGTTTCTGGGGTTCGTGCTCAGTTCGGTCATCGGTCTGTTTTTTGGAATTTATCCTGCGAGCAAGGCGGCGGCCCTCGATCCCGTGGCGGCTCTTCGAGCGGAGAACGGCTAATGGCCAAGCAATGACACGGCACGAGGTAGTGGAGAATCTCGTGGTAGCGCTGGATACGATCAGGGCGCGCAAGGTGCGATCGGGTCTCACGATACTGGGAATCGTGATCGGGGTCACCTCGGTGATTGCGGTCGCAGCGATTATCGATGGTTTGAATGGAGTCATCCGGGAGCGTGTCGAGAAGCTTGGAAGCCGGACGCTTTTTGTCACGCGCATTCCTCCCAACACGGGGACCCGGATGCCGCAGAAGATCCGGACGCGAAGGTATCTGCAGGATGACGACGCGGCGTTCATTGAAGAGAGCTGCCCCGCGGTGGCGTATGCGACAACTTTCGGGAACCGTATCAATTTCGGGCAGGTCACCGACAACATTCGATATGGAGACGCCCACGTCGAGCGTTTTTTCCTGCGCGGTGTCGAGCCTGAGTACATCGACGCGTTCCCGCTGTTTACCGTGGCGGAGGGGCGGTTCATCTCACAGTACGATCAGGACCATGCCAGGAATGTCGTCTGCATCGGCCAAGCGATTGCGAATTCGCTGTTTCCGCAGACGGATCCAATCGGTAAGATGGTGCGGCTGGACGGGCGATTGTATGAAGTGATTGGCGTTTTCGAGCCGGACCAGGGGCTCTTCTCCAGCTTTGGCGTGGACCAGTTCGCTTGTATTCCGATGGCTAATTTCCGGCGCAGTTTTCCGGATCTTCGCGAGCGATTTATCGCGGTGTCGGGCAAGGAAGGCTACACCATGGATACGGTTCGCAGCCAGGTGGAAGTGGCGATGCGGCGTAAACGCCATGTTCCGTATAACAAAGAGGACGATTTCGAGATCGCGGATCCGGATTTTCTGAGTAACCTCTGGAACGAACTGACGGGCGCACTGGTACTGCTCACCAGCATCATTAGTTCGATCGGGTTGATGGTCGGAGGGATCGGGGTCATGAACATCATGTTGATTTCAGTGACGGAGCGGACGAGCGAGATCGGGATACGGAAGGCGATTGGCGCGAGGAAGGCGGATATCCGGGTGCAGTTTTTGCTGGAAGCTGTTACCTTATCGGGCATCGGAGGGATTCTCGGAATTCTACTGGGCGCGTTGATTGCGCTGCTGGTGCGGACGCTCTTGCCGGCGGTTCCAGCAACGGTATCGGCGTTATGGGTAACGCTCGGAGTCGTGATCTCGGTGGGAGTAGGGCTATTCTTTGGCTACTATCCGGCTAACCGGGCCGCCAATCTGGATCCGATCGTGTGTTTGCGGTACGAGTAACCGTCCTCCGTTGTCCGTTATTCGTCATCAGTTTTCGAAGCGTGCGGTTCACGGACGACGGATGACGGACAACGGGCGACGTTATACCAGCGCCTCGCTCGACGTAATCCCCGCCGCTTGCAGGATGGCGGCCATTTTTTCGAGGGCGGTCTTGTGAATCTGGGATACCCGGCTTTCGTTGATGCCCAAAACATGGCCGATTTCCCGCATCGTCATTTCGTTCGAGTAATAGAGCGTGACAATCTTCTGATATCGCGTCGGGAGCGCCCGCATGGCCTCGCGCAGGACCGTACTCATTTCGCGCCTGACATAGATCATGTCCGGTTGCGTATCTTCGCTGGCGGCAAACTCGGGACTGGTCTGATTGTCATCTTCGGCCGGCCGCGATGACGACGAGAGCAAACCCACCATCCGCAGTTCGATGGCGATTCGACGCCATCTTTCTACATCTACGCCCATCTTTCCCGCAATGGCCTCGTCGTTGGGTGTTTCGGCCGAGGCAGCGGCGAGTTCGTGGGTAATGGCTTCCAGTTGTTTATGTCGCCGCCGGAGATCACGGCTGGCCCAGTCAAGCTGGCGCAGGCTGTCGAGCATCGCGCCCTTGATCCGGTGCTTGGCATAACTCTTGAACAAGATATGTTTGCGCTCGTCGAATTTCTCGGCGCCATCGATCAGGCCCAGCATGCCGGCATGGATGAGATCATCGAGATCCGCATGTACGGGAAGGCTCTCGTACAGCCGGATGGCAATCGCTTTGACGAGTTGCAGATGTTCCATCACCAACTTGTCGCGCTGTTCCACCTTGCTCGACCGCTTGGCTCGTTCTTTTTCTGTAGATACACGTTTGGACACACCACTGGCTTGCATGTTCTCGAATCCTTTTGGTCGGCTGAATCGGCAGGGCTTAGTAGCACCCGTCGATCAGGAAAAGTGCACGACGCTAGCCATTCCTCCGGGGCAGATGCCGCTCTGGCGGTAGGGAGCTAAGTAGTTCTGTTTTCAGTGGGGTGAATAACTTAGATGGGCGGCAGGAAAAATCCCGTCTATCGCGGTGTTCCCCGGCGCGTTTCAGAATGGAACGAACACGTTCCCCGGCGGCATTAATGGCCCGACTACCAGCCGGCTTTGCGAGCGATTAAAGTTTTGACCGCGAGTCCGCCGAGCAGAATCAGAATTGCCCATCGGAACTGGCCGTGGAGCAGGATGATGCCGATGAGCGCGAGGAGTGCATACACGATCATCACCGTGATGAACTTCGATGGCATGCACTCACCGTAGCACAGCGCCTGGCCTCTACGGACTCCGTTGGCCGTGCATGAAAAGTGCTGAAAGGGCGGCTGAACAGCCGGCAGACCACCAAACGCGGTTACAATGGCTATCTCCATGCGATTGCCAATTCTCATCATCTTCGCAGTGGTCGCGCTGGCGCAGGATACAAAATATAAGCCGGACGGGCAGCAGCTTCCTGGTCCTCCGACGAAAGCGGATACGGTCGAGTGGCTACATGAGGTCAAGGCCTGGCGTTATGAGGAGCGCACTCGCGCAGGGCTGGACGATGAACTCTACCGGCGTCCGGCGCTGCTGTGGACACAGAAGAGCTTCATGCAGCCGCAGGCCATGATTGAGGACCGTTATTTCTACGATCCGGCCACACGGCGCTACACAGTGGATCGGTATCTAAATGATGTGGACCAGCGTTACGGCGGCATCGACAGCATCCTGCTGTGGCCGGTGTATCCCAACATCGGCATCGATAATCGCAACCAATTCGACTTGCTGCGCGACATGCCGGGAGGGACGGCTGCGCTGCGTCAGATGATCGCGGACTTTCATCGACGCGGTGTGCGGGTGCTGTTTCCAACCATGCCGTGGGATACCGGGACGCGCGAGGAGCCGTTGTCTCCACCCGTGACATTGGCGAAGTTGATGGCGGAGATCGGGGCGGATGGCGTGAATGGCGACACCTTTTCCGGAGTTCCGCGAGCCTATCGCGCCGCGTCTGATGCGACGGGACATCCGCTGGCGTTCGAGCCGGAAGGTTATCCAAGCAGCGACGAGATGCTGAATTGGGACAGCATGAGCTGGGGCTATTGGAAGTACCCGGATATTCCTTCGATCAGCCGCGGCAAATGGCTGGAGCCGCGCCATATGGTGAACGTCTGCGACCGGTGGAATAAGGACAAAACCAACAATCTACAGGCCGCATTCTTTAACGGCGTGGGATACGAGACCTGGGAGAACATCTGGGGGATTTGGAATGGCATCACGGAGCGCGACGCAGAGGCCATCCGTCGAATTGGGAAGATTGAACGTGCATTTTCGGAGTTCCTGGTCAGTGCGGATTGGGAACCGCACACGCCGACGGTGCAGCAGGGCGTATACGCAAGTCGCTGGCCGCTAAGGCAGCGGACGCTGTGGACCATCGTCAATAAGGCGGGTCATGATGTCGCGGGTGCGCAACTGGAAGTCGCTCGGACGCCGGGAATGCGCTACTACGACGCGTGGCACGGCGTGGAATTGCGACCGGAGGTCGCAGGCGACCGGGTGACGCTCAGCTTCGCAATCGAACAGGGTGGCTTCGGAGCCGTCCTGGCGCAACCGGCCGCCGCGGATCCGGTGCTACGGAAGTTTCTGGACGAGATGCAAGCGCTGAACGCGAAGGCGCTGAATTCATTCCCGAAGGAATGGAAGGTTCTTACGCAGCAGGTAGTGCCGATCGAACCTGCGCGCGCCGGGCGGCTTCCGGCGGGCATGATCAAGATTCCGGCGACCAAGGAGTTTGTCTTCGAAATCAACGGAGTTGAAATCGAGCATACGATCGATCCGGGAACCGACGTGCAATACCCGTGGGAGAAAGAGTCCCGGATGAAGCACAAGAGCACCGTGGAGATCGCCGCATTCTATCTGGACAAATTCCCGGTTACCAACGACCAGTTTGCAAAGTTCTTGACGGCTTCGCACTATCATCCCGCAGACGATCATAATTTCCTGCGGGATTGGAAGAGCGGCAAGGTTCCCGCGGGATGGGGGAACAAGCCGGTGACGTGGGTTTCGCTCGAGGATGCGCGGGCCTACGCGAAGTGGGCAGGAAAACGGCTGCCGCACGAATGGGAGTGGCAGTACGCCGGTCAGGGACTCGACCATCGCTTGTATCCCTGGGGCAACGATTGGTGCAGCGAGTGCGCGCCGCAACCGGAGCATGGAAGAACGCTGCGTCCACCCACGGATGTCGACGCGTTTCCGAAAGGAGCGAGTCCGTTTGGAGTGCTCGACATGACGGGCAATGTGTGGCAATGGACGGACGAATACGTCGACGAACACACACGGGCGGCGGTAGTGCGTGGCGGAGGCTACTACCGTCCTTCGGGATCACGCTGGTATTTTCCGGCGGCCTATAAGTTGACGGAGCACGGGAAGTACCTGTTGATTGCGCCGTCAAAAGATCGTTCGCCGATGGTGGGTTTTCGTTGTGCGGCAGATGGAGAGTAGGGGCTGTCGCGCGATGCACGGGTTTGAACGCGGCTCGCGGTGCTAAACTAGTGAAGTTGTCAGGTGCCGGGCTCCGTGCAACAGGCGGCTGCAAACCCCGCCAGGTCCGGAAGGGAGCAACGGTAGTGGCTTACCCTGTGTGCCGCGGATCACCCGGTGCTTGACATTCGCTCGCTTCCGCGACGCCCCTCCTAACTCCATGTACCAGGTCATCGCGAGGAAATACCGGCCCCAGAACTTCGACGATGTGGTCAATCAAGACCACATCAAAACGACTCTGCGCAATGCGATCGCGCAGAATCGTATTGCGCATGGTTACATCTTTTCCGGCCAGCGCGGCACTGGAAAGACTACTACGGCGCGCATCGTCGCCCGGTGCCTGAACTGTATCAACGGGCCTACCGAGACCCCCTGCGGCGTCTGCTCCAGTTGCCGGGAAGTTGCGGCCGGTGAAGCTGTCGACGTGATCGAAATCGATGCGGCCTCGAATCGCGGCATCGACAACATGCGCGAGTTGCGCGAGAATGTCCGCTACCAACCTCAGCGCGATCGCTTCAAGATTTTCATCATCGACGAAGCTCACCAGATCACCAATGAAGCTTTTAACGCGCTGCTGAAGACGATTGAAGAACCGCCGGCGTGGGTGGTGTTCATTTTGTGCACCACGGAAAGCCACAAGATTCCGGCGACCATTGCGTCGCGCTGCCAACATTTCAGTTTTCGCTCGGTCGATTTCAACGACCTGGTGGACCGCATGCGTTGGATCTGCACCGAAGAAGGTATCGAGGCGGATGACGAAGCTCTGTTTGTCATCGCCCAATCGGGCGAAGGTTCGGTACGCGATTCCCTCTCAGCGCTGGACCAGGCGATCGCCTGCTGCGGCAATCGGATCGACGCCGAATCGGTGCGGGCTCTGCTCGGCGCTTACAGTATCAATCTGATGTCGCAAGTTACTGAAGCGCTGGCGGAAACGAACGGCGGACGCATGCTCTCCATTGTCGACGAACTGGAGCGCAATGGGCAAAACCTGCAGCATTTCAGCCGGGAACTTTCGCGTTATTTCCGTAACCTGGTGGTGGCTCGGATTGCGGGACCGGACAGCCGGCTGATTGCCGCGTCGCCGCGAGAACGCGATGAGATGGTCCGGATCAGCAGTTCTTTTAGCGAAGCCGATCTGACGCGCTATCTGCAGATTGCGCTGGATCTCTTCCGAGATTTGCAATTCTCGCTGCAACCGCGCTTCCACCTGGAAATCGGACTGCTCAAGATGATCCAGGCGGGGAAGCTGGTGGAGATTGAGCAAGCCTTGGCCGATCTGGGGACTGCTCCCAGGGTAACCGCGCCTATCGTGACACCAGCGTCTACGCCAAGGATTGCGGTTCCTCCTCCGCCACCCGCGGCACGGCCGGTAGCTGCGCCGGCTCGTCCCGCGCCCCCTCCGCCGCGAACGGGCCCGTCGCCGTTTGAACTCGACACTATCAAGAAAACCGGTGCGCCCCCGCTCGCATCGGTGACGCAGGCCCCTGCGCCTCCCGCGGTCAAGCCCGACCCATCAGCGTCCACGGGCGACTGGCGCGAGAAACTGCACACTGCGCTGACGGAACTTGGGATGGCGTTCACGGCCGACGCGGTGGAGCATTCGCAGTTTACAGAGAGCGAAGGGGAGCTAAAGGTTCTCACGCCTAAGGAATTCTCGCTGGCGATGCGAAAAGAGGATCTGCAGAAAGCCATTACGCATCTTGGACTTCCGCCGCAACGGATGAGTATCAGTTTTGGCGAGCCGGCGCAGGCGGGCCCGGCGTTCGAAAAAAAAAGACTATAACCGAAGATGAAGTGACCGCACGCGCACTCGCCCATCCGGAAGTGAAACATTTTCGTGAGCTGTTTGGCGGCGATGTCCGGACTGTACGAAACTTGAAGGAGTGAGGGATTTATGAAGCCAGGCAACATGAACATGCAGGCCATGATGAAGCAGGCCCAGCAAATGCAGGAGAAGCTGCAGCACGAGGTGTCGTTAATCCGGGTGGAGGGTTCCGCGGGCGGCGGGATGGTGACGATCAAAATGGATGGCCACAAGAACGTCCTGGGTGTGAAGATCGACCCGGAAGCTGCCGGCGACGTCGAGATGTTGCAGGACATGGTTACGGCCGCCAGTAACGACGCCGCCCGCAAGGTGGACGAGGAAAGCCAGAAGAAGATGGGCGGTATGCTCGGCGGGATGGGCCTCCCGCCCGGCTTATTCTAGTTGCATGCCTGATTTCGCTGAGCCGCTGGCCCGGCTCATCATCGAATTTAAACGTCTCCCCGGTATCGGGCAGAAATCCGCGCAGCGGATGGCTTTTCATTTAATGCGCGCCAGTCGCGAGGACGCGGAACGTTTGTCGCAAGCAGTCCTCGATGTAAAGGACAAGCTTGTCCTTTGCGAGATCTGCAACAACATCAGCGACTCGGCGCAATGCCAGTATTGCCGCGACCCAAATCGCGACCGGACGGTGATCTGCGTGGTGGAGGAGCCGCACGCGATTGTCGGGATCGAAGTTACCCGGCAGTTCAACGGACTCTATCACGTCTTGCATGGAGCACTTTCGCCGCTACGGGGGATCGGTCCCGAGCAACTCAAGCTGAAGAATCTGATTCCGCGGCTGAGTTCAGGGGAAGTTACCGAGTTAATCGTCGCGACGAATCCGACCGTGGAGGGTGAAGCTACGGCGTCTTACTTATCGAAGTTACTGAAGCCGCTGGGAGTTAAGGTGAGCCGGATCGCGATGGGCATTCCCGTCGGTAGCGACCTTGAATATGCGGATGAAGTGACCATGTGGAAAGCTATGGAAGGCCGCCGCGAGATGTAGCGGCGCGAAGCGGGCGGGAGAGATTTCCACGCGCTCCGACGCGTACAGCGTTGATCCGGACCAGCCCCGCTCGGCGTCCTTACGTTCGACCCTCGGTTCGCATGGGTCAACCGGAAGAACGCGCTCGACACGTTCTGCGATTCAGCAGAGATCATAGGAACGGGACGAAGCGTAGGGAGCGCGTGGTCACGGCCAGTCGCCCGGAGCCGAGGTGCGTTCGAGTATGGCCCAAGCTACTTTACGGCCCGGCGGCACCATTTGCAGAAGTCCGGAGTCTTGATATCGAGGCGATCGACTGCGTGGCTCGACGTCATGACGCAACGCCAGTCGTCACAATGCCGCAGCCCGAAGGTGTGGCCAAGTTCGTGGACGGCCTCCTTGACCAACCGCTCGCGGAGTAGTTCCTCGCGGGCAGGAAGACCGTAGAACCGTTCGTCCAGACGCTGCAGCGAGACCACTGCGCAGCGTCCTCCGAGCTCCGCTTCGCCAAAGACGAAGGTGAGGATCGGGACAAACAGATCGAGGCGCGTGACACCGATGGCCCGCACATTCTCATCCCGTTCGGTGTCGCGTATGCGGCGTAGGATTTGCGTCGCGTGATATTGATCGCGCCGCGCGTCATGGGCAAAGCCGGCATCCATCGCGGACTGCGCCTGGACATGGCACGACACGCGAAAACTCCTGGCGAGCGCCGCCGCTAAGTGATCCAGCAGGCCGACGGAAACGCCTGGCCCCACGGGCACGATATGAATGGCTGGCGCCACATTCTTAATAGTCGCGCTATTTCAGACCATAACGGCGCAAACGGCTGTAGAGGGTGGTACGGTCGATATCCAAAATGCGGGCCGCGCGCGAATGGTTTCCGCCGCATTCCTTCAAGACCCGCTCGATGTGAGCCCGTTCTACGTCGTCCAGTTTCTGACCGCAGGCGCAGCCGTTCTCCGAGCCGTCCGCGGAGGAGGTTTGCAAGAGAAAGTCGGTACTGCGCAACAGGGGTCCACGATTGATTACCATGGCGCGCTCCACCGCGTTTTCCAGTTCGCGCACGTTACCAGGCCAGTCATAGCTAATCAAACGGTCCATGGTCTCAGGCGGGATGCGGGGCGCTTCCGGCCGGCCCATTGCGGCCGCAAACTTCTGGCAGAAATGCGCGGCCAGCAGCGGAACGTCCTCGCGGCGATCACGCAGCGGCGGCATGTTGATCGCCACGACGTGCAGGCGATAAAACAGATCAGGCCGGAAGGTTCCGGCTTTCACCAGCGTCTGGAGATCTCTATTGGTGGCAGCGATGCATCGGAAATCCACCTTGATCTGCTGCGTGCCGCCTACGCGAACAATCTCCTTCTCCTGCAAGACGCGCAGCAGATCGGTCTGGGTGCGAAGGGAGATGTCGCTGATCTCATCGAGGAAGATGGTGCCGCCGTCCGCGGCTTCGAATTTGCCTTTCTTGCGAAACTGCGCTCCCGTAAAAGCGCCGCGCTCGTGACCAAATAGCTCGCTTTCGAGCAGCGTCTCGGTCAGAGCGCCGCAATGGATGGTGACCATCGGATTGTGACGCCGGGGGCTGGCCGCATGGATAGCGCGGGCGATGACTTCCTTGCCTGTCCCGCTTTCGCCGGTGATCAAGACCGTCGCGTCGGTGGGGGCGACAGTTTCGGCCATATCCATAACTTTTTTCATGGCAGGGCTGCGGCCGACGGCTTCCTTGGTGGGGAAGATTTCGAGTAGATTCTCGCGCAGCCGCACCACTTCGCGGGTGGTGCGGCGGTGTTGAATCGCCTTGGCGACGAGGCGGGACAGGTCGTCGGGATCGATTGGTTTGGTGACGTAGTCGTAGGCGCCGTGTTTAAGAGCCTGGACAGCGGTCTCCACGGTGCCGTATCCGGTCATAATGACCACGGTCAGATCGGGATCGGCCTCGACCAGGCGCTGTTGGAGTTCGATGCCGTCCATACCCGGCATCCTGATGTCGAGCAGCGCCAAGTCGAACTGCTGCTCACCGACGGTGGTGAGGGCGTCCTTACCCGACGCCGCGGCTCGGGTATGATAACCCTCGCTGTCGAACCACTGATGCAGCGATTCGCGCACGACATCTTCGTCGTCGACGATGAGAATTCTTCCTTTGTTTGGCTCAGCCATGGGCAACCTGATTTTCAGACATGGAATTCGGTGAAAGCGAACCATTCTGCGCGGCGGCAGGTTCGGGGGCCAGCAGCGGCAAGGTCACTATAAACTCAGTACCAACTCCGGGTTGGGAATTGACCTCGATCGTACCGCCATGCTGATCGACGATGTTCTTGGCGATCGCGAGGCCCAAGCCGGTGCGGTGCTGGTCCTCTTTGGTGGAGAAGAAAGGTTCAAAGATGTTCTTCATGGCATCGTCGGTGATTCCGCAGCCGGTGTCGCGCACCCGCAACCGGACCTGTTCTCCGTCGACATCGTATTCAGTGGATAAGAAGAGCTGACCACCCTGTGACATTGCCTCCGTGGCATTCACCAACAAGACGAGCGCTACCTGCTGAACCTGTCCGGCGTCACAGGTCACCGGCGGCAAATCGGAGGCCAGGTTCACTTCGAGATGGATCTGCAGGAGTTCCACCTGGTGATGAACCAGCTTGATCGCGCGCTCTGCCAGCCCGTTGAAATCGTTGGGCTCGCGTTTCTTGGGAGTCTGGCGTGCGAAGGTCAGCAGGTTTCGCATGATCTCTCCGCAGCGGAGGCTTTCGCGCTCGATGGTGCGCAGGCGATCTTTCTGTTTTTCGTCAGTCGAGTCTTTAAGAGCGAGACGCGCATAAGTGAGAATTCCGAACAGGGGATTGTTGACTTCATGGGCCACGGTGGCGGCTAGTTTTCCCAGTGACGCCATTTTCTCCGCGCCGATCAGACCGGCCTGGGTGCGCTCGAGTTCGCGAGTTTTGCGGGCGACGCGGTCTTCGAGGGTCCGGTTCCAGGTGGTGACCTCGTCGTGCGCCGAGGCCACTTCCTTGCTCATCTTGTTGAAGGCCGCGGCCAGTTCGCCCAGTTCGTCGTTAGAACGTACCGGCAGACTAAAGCCGAGATCGCCGTCCGCGACCCGATGGATGCCGCTGAGCAATTCCCGTACAGGCCGGTAAAGTACTACCCAGACGAAAACCAGGCTGAACACGGACATCAGTCCCATCGCGAGAATTGTAAAAGTGGTAATTCGAGCCTGCCGGGTGGAGGCCTGCGCGTCCACAGCTGCCAGAGAGAAATGCGTATCGATGACACCCAAAATCTGCTGACTCTCCGGATGGGCATGGCAACCGGCGCTCCAGCAGGCTTTCTCGTTCTCAATCGGGCGGATGACCGCCAGCACCCTTTCGCCACGCGGACTGGTGAAGATGCGCGCACGACCGGTCTGGTTCAGTTTGGTCAGCGGTTTCTCATAAGCATGGCACGCGTAGCATTGTTCCGCCCGTTTATCCACACCCTGGCCAATTTCCGCTTTATCGGTAGAAAAGGTGATCCGGCCTTCTTTATTGAAAATACGTACGCGCTTGATGGCCGGCTCGGTGCCGATATCGCGAATCACCTCATAGAGTGCGGCCCGGTCGTCGGCCATCATGCCGTAGCGGGTGCTGCGTTTAATGATGTCGCCGACACGATCGGCGCTGAGCTGAACCATCTCCTCCGCTTCCTGCCGCTGGGCACGGAGGTTGAGCCAGCCGAAGAAGCCGAAAATCACGGCCGTGCTGGCCACCAACGCGATGGCAAGCTTCACCGTTAAACCGGCGCGGAACCTGCCCTCCTGGTTCATCTCATGCCTCTGCAAAAATGGGCAGGTTCTTCACTGCCAGGCGAAAGACTGCGAAGCCGAAAGCGACGATCGCCAGCGTGACAGCTACTTCCGTCCAGCGGGGAATGTAATGAACTCCGGAGGCCTTCTCCATTCCCGTGATACTGACGTTCAGACGGTTGGTGACGAAGCCGAAGACCGCCAACACCGCGCAGCCGTAAAGTGCCGACGGACTCGAGTTGATCCGGCTCTGGAACAGCAGGAGCGCTGCCAGCAGCATCAGGCCGATCTCGAGCAGAAACAGCCAGCTTTCCACCGTTCCTTCAAACATATATTTGAGGGCGCCCCGCTGGAAGAGATCCGCAAAGCGGAGTACCAGGTAGAAGCTGAGAATCACCGCGAGCAAGCGTCCCATGCCCTGCAGCAGAGGCAACTCCAGCGCTCTCCCGAAGGCGCGGCTGGAATGCCAGGATTCGAAGATGGTCATCGCCAGACCTACCGCAACCGACGAAATGAAGAAGAACAACGGCAGCATCGGCGAGTACCAGAGGGGATGCAATTTTTCCGGCACGATCAGGTAGAGGGTCCCGAGGGAGGATTGGTGCAGCGTCGAGAGCAGCACGCCTAGGATCATCAGCGGCACCGAGATGGCGTGGATGGCATTCAGGGGCGCCTTCCATCCCAGCTTCTCGAAGACTGCCGGCAGGAATTCGAGGGTCAGTACCGTGGTGTAGAGAGTCACGCACCAACCGACTTCGAACATCACGGAATGGTGATTCCACATCACCAGCGGATGCCACATCCGCCAGGGCCGGCCGAGGTCGAACATCAAGCCCACGCATACCAGCAGATAGCCGAGAAAAGCGGTCAGGACAGCGGGGCGAAGAATCGGTTTATAACTCTCGATGTTGAAAATATGGACTGCCGCGACCATAGTGAATCCGCCCGCCGCGAGGCCCACGCCGCAAAGTACGTCGAAGCCGACCCAGATGCCCCAAGGAAACTTGTCGGTCAGATTGGTAGCGGCGCCGAGCCCGAAGAAGAAGCGGAGAAAGACTGGCATATGCGCCGGCCGCCATCAACATGCAAGAAGATGACGCGTCCAGATATAAGATCGAATGCGCGTGACCATTCATCAGTGCTTCCTCTCGTCCTGCTCGGCTTTCGGCTCGAGCTTCGCGCCTTGCGGTGCGTCAGCCAGATAGATTCCGCCGAGCAGGACGCCGCCCGACGAGACGATGTCCGGGATCAGATTCAGGACGTTCATGGTGAGACGGAGGTAAGGGGGAGTGGGGCAGATTGACATTGAGTCCAATCTGCTCGAAAGGAACGGCGGAGAGCATCAGAATGGACGTGCCGCCGACCTCTTCGAGGCCATAGATTTTCTGATAATAATCCTTAGGTTTTTCGGCCAGGCGCTTGCGCGCTTCGGCGATCAATTCGTCGCGTTCGCCGTTGATGGTTGCCTGGACGGGGCAGGCTTCGGTGCAGGCAGTAACTTTGCCCGCGCTCTGCCGGTCGAAGCAAAAATCGCATTTCCGCACCCGCGGCGCAACAACCTTATCCCATTCGTAAGTGGGGACCTGGAAAGGACAGGCTTCCATGCAATAGCGGCAACCCATGCACTTATCCGCGTCATATACCACCGGCCCGAGCGCCGTTTTCGTGAAAGCCCCTACCGGACAGACCGAAGCGCAAGTCGGCTCATTGCAATGCATGCACAATTTGCGGCTGAAATGATCGCCAAAAACGCGAATAGTTGTCAGCTTATGGGCTGACAACTTTTCTTCCTGCTCCAATTTTGTCGTCATATGGCAGTCCCCATTTGGCTGCGCAGGCTTTCTCGCATTCGCGGCAGCCTACGCAGAGGGTACTGTCATAAAGAATGGCTCTGGCCATGGCACTCTCCCTGGTTAATAGCGATTGCTAATGCAATCGAAAAACCAATTGGGCGAACGATACCGGAGAGGTATTATTCACCAGTCAGGAAGAACTGATGGGTGACCTTTTGCCATGCGACTTCCGGCATTCCGGCTAGCAGGTCCCGGGCAGGTTCGCCGCCATCGGCAGCCGTCGCGTAGGCCGTGGAGGGTTGCATGGCATAGAGCCGTTCGACGGCATCGCGCATAAAGTTACGGACCAAATTTCCGGGGATCAGATTTCGCGTGGTGCTCTCTTCATCAGGCACATTCACAGTCATTAGCCATCCGCGGCCGTACGGGTCGTTCGCGCAGAAGTGAAGGATTTCTGACCACTTCCTGATTCACTTCGATCACTTCGCCTTCGATAGGGGACACCATTTCGGTGGTCTCGCCATTGCGATGCAACATGAAAGCTTTTTGTCCCTGGCGGACCCATTGACCCGGTTTGGGGAGTTCGATTTTGCTGATGTCGCCAGCGAGGGCGGCGGCGAACTCATCGGCTCCCACACGCGCAATGTTGCGTCTCTCGCGTTGTAACCACGCATGTCCTGCGTGATATCGCAAGCTATCTGGGGCAAGAAACCCAGCGATTCTGTCGACTTGAGACGCCGGCGCGGGCTCGTTGTCCATCGCGACCAAAGGCGCCTTTCCTCGATGCAGAAACCAATCCAAAGCCACGAATCCGAAGAACGTTACCAACACCAGAATGACTGTCATTTTCTCATCTACCTTTCGCCTTCTAATAAGGGCAGGTGACGGGCCATGGCGCTAACTGGCTTGCTTTGATCCAGTTGCGAAAAACGCCTCACAATCTGACTGCGGTGTTTTTCGGCGGTTCCTGTTGAGATTTTCGGATAAACGGCTGTAACCGACGGCAGTAGCTAGTAGTTAGCTGCAGATGTTGGAATTCTCAACGTGTGTGGTGAAATTCAACCTCCGCAGCTTGGAAGGGGCATACACTCAGGACATCCGAAGTAAAGAACTCGACTGTATTAGGTAAAAAGACTTGAAAATTCGGGGAGAAAAATGTAGATAAATACACCAAATCCGCGCATTGTTATTTGGAGGAGTACTAATAGTTTGCGTCCTATTACGATCGGAACGAAACTGAACTCACGAAGTTTTGCCCTGGTGATTTGCGCCGTTAGCCCGTTCATCACAGGAATGCTGTCCGCCCAGTCGATCGCGATCAGTCCCGGTTACACGAATCTCGGGGTGAACCAGAGTTTGCAGTACACGGCTACGGTCACCGGCCTGGCGAATCCCACTGTGACTTGGGAGGTTTCAGGGATTACGGGAGGAAATACTACTCTCGGTACCATCACGCAAACCGGACTGTATACCGCGCCAGGCATCGTACCTACAGCCTCAACCCTTATTGAGGCGCTGGGATCCGATGGCAAGACGCTCGGGGTGATGTACGTTAACGTGGAGCCTGCTGGACCCCCGATCACGGCAGTGTCCCCGAGTCCAGTTCCGACCGGCACTGTCACGGTTACCCTCACTGGAGTTGGCTTTCAGAAAAACGCCGTCGTCCAAGTGGGCGGTGCGAATACCTCAGCCAAATTCGTCAACTCCACCACGCTGACGGTGAGCGTCTGGCAAGGCACTGCGGGAAACGTGCCCTTCATGGTACAGAACCCGGGTACTCTTTGGGGGCCAGTGTTCAATGTGCCGTTCGTGTTGAGTGGTCCGCCGCCGGCGCAGACGATCTCTCCCACTTCCGCTACAGTTAGTTTGGGAGCGACGCAGCAGTTCACGTCGAACAATGCGACAGTCTGGGCCGCTACGGCTGGGACAATTGCTGGAGGGCTCTACACCGCTCCTGCAACAATGCCTGCGTCCAGTAAAGTTACTGTGACTGCGACTGGCGCGGGAGGCACAGCGTCGGCGACCGTGACGCTGGTCAATCCCAACGCCCAGCAGATCGCACCGACCGCAGTATCTCTCAATTTAGGCGCTACGCAGCAGTTCACGTCTGCGGGAGCCACGGCTTGGGCCGCGATTGCGGGCACAGTCACGGCGTCAGGCTTCTACACCGCTCCAGCCGCGATAACTGCATCGGGCGTTGACACGGTGTCGGCGACCGGGCCGAACGGCATCGCCACGGCGATTATCACGCTGATCCCGCCGCCGCCTGCGATTAGCGGCATCAGCATCAACCCGCTACCCCTTGGACTTTTTTCGGCGACGGTTACCGGCTCCGGCTTTCTGGCGACTTCGGTGGCAAAGTTGAACGGCTCGGCACTGACCACGACCCTGACGAATGGCGCCCTCACAGTGAGTGGCTTCGCCGCACAATCCGGAGGCGAGAACCTGACGGTCAGCAATGGCGCGTCCACATCTGCGCCCCTGGTGGTGCAGGTGGGTGTGCCGAATCCGAAAGCATCCGCGGCCGCGGCGCGGCGATTCCTGGAGCGCGCGGCATTTGGCCCAACGCCCGGCGATGCCGCGCACGTGCAGACGATCGGGCAAGGCGCCTGGATCACAGAGCAGTTCAACATGGCGCAGGTTTCCAACTATAACTCCATCACCTCGGACCAGGGCGGCATGCCTCAGCAATTCCTGACCAATGCGGTAACCAATCCGGATCAATTACGGCAGAGAGTGGCGTTTGCGCTGAGCCAGATCTTTGTTACTTCTATTCAAAAGCTAATCTGGAACGGCAACATGGTTCTTTTCGAGAATATGCTGCTCTCTGACGCGTTCACCAACTACCGGCAGATTATGGAGGATGTGACGCTAAGTTCGGCCATGGGCCAGTATCTCGATATGGCCAATAACGGCAAAGCCATTCCCGGCACCGATTCAGTTGCCAACGAAAACTATGCTCGCGAACTGATGCAGCTATTTACCATCGGAACCAAGATGTTGAACCAGGACGGAAGCGCTCAGGTGGACGGTACGGGCGCGCCCATTCCAACTTATTCGCAGTTTACGGTGACGGAGTTCGCCAGGGTTTACACCGGCTGGACTTACGCGCAGCCGCCGGGACAGACAGCATTCTGGGGCGCGTACATCAACGCCTATGGTCTGGCACCTGTCGCCGCGGAGCATGACTCTCTGGTATCGCCTGGCGCCCCTGTTGGTGCTACCGGCCCGTCGAAGTATTTACTGGCCGCCTCTCCTGTTGGCGCCACTCCCGCGGTCGGCCTTTCTGCACAGGCCGATCTGGACAATGCGCTCGACAACATCTTTAACCATCCGAATGTCGGGCCATTTGTGGCCAGGCTACTGATCCAGCACCTTGTCAAAAGCAATCCGAGTCCGGGCTATATCTCGCGTGTGGCGGCGGCATTTAATGGATCCGGCGGAACTCCGCGGGGAGACATGAAGACCGTCATCACCACGATTCTGACGGATACGGAAGTCACGGCCAACGACGAAGGGGGCAATGACCAGCCGTACGATGGCCATCTGCAGGAACCCGCGCTTTTCATCCCAGGGATGGTCAGGGCGTTTGGCGGCACGATGAACGACCAGAATTACTACTCGTCCGATCTGGCCAACATGGGCCAGGATCTGTTCAATCCGGCGAGCGTCTTCAACTACTACTCACCGAGCTTTGGCGTACATGGGACGGTGCAGAACGGCGTCCCCGTCACCAACCTGAATGACCCTGAGTTCCAGATCAACTCGCCAAACAGTGCGCTGTATCGAGCCAACCTGGTCGCAGCGCTGTTCGGCCAGTACTCGAATCCGGTGCAAAACTACGGTCCTGGCACCATGGTCGACCTGACGCCGTTCCTGCCGCTGGCCACCAATCCAGTGACACTGGTCAATGCGCTGGATCTCACTCTGACGCATGGCGTGATGCCGGCAACAATGAAGACCGCAATAGAGAACGCGGTTGCGGCGGACACCAGGGGCACGCTGAATCAGGTGGAGACCGCCTGCTACCTGATACTGACGTCGAATTACTACAACGTCTGGCACTAGACGGGGCAAGTTCCATCGAAAAGGAAAAAGGAAAAAGCTGACATGTTCATTCGTTCCAGACGTGACTTTTTGCGCGCTACGCTTCGCTCGGTAAGCGGCCTCGGCGCGGCCGGCGCGATGTCGAAGTTCGGCGCCATGAACGCGCTGGCCCAAGCGGGAGGACCAGGTTATCAGGCATTGGTGTGCATCTTCCTGAGCGGAGGCAACGACGGTCACAATACCGTCGTTCCAATTGCCACCGCGCAACAGAATTACGGACTATATCAACAGGCACGGGGCGGCCTTGCGATTCCGCAGTCATCGTTGCTGCAGATTCCAAACGGCAACGACACGTACGGCCTCCACCCCAGTCTGGTGGAGATCCAGGGTCTTTACATGCAAGGCAAGGCGGCCATACTGGCCAACGTCGGAATGCTGGTGACGCCGCTGGTCAATCGGGCAGGATACCAAAACGCTTCGTCCGCGAACCTGCCGTCGCAACTCTTCTCTCATTCCGACCAGACCGGTCAGTGGCAAACTGCCATCCCCACGGGACTCGGCAGCAGTGGCTGGGGCGGCCGTATCACCGACGCGCTGCAGTCGCAAACGCCGGCTTTTAATGTGGGCGCAAAATTTCCGCCGATTGCTTCCGTGAGCGGCTGCGGATTATTTTGTACCGGCGTGAATACATCCGCTGCGACCGTACCGGCTCCGTATTCAGGGCAGGGAACGGGCACCGGGATGGCAACGCTGGGCGGGCTGGTTCCCGGTTCGCCGACGGCGGCGGGCATGCAGCAGTTATTGGCGTTTGATAACGGCTTGTTGTTAGTCCAGGCAGGCAACAACACGGTGAACAACGGGAATAACTACGCCAATACCTTGACTGGCCTATTGCCGACGAACAAAATAAAGACCGTTTTTCCGGCAAACAATCCGCTCGCCAGTCAGTTGCTGACCGTGGCCAACGTGATGTCGGTGCAGAGTCAGCTTGGACTGAACCGCCAGATCTTCTTCTGTCAGTTGGGCAGTTTCGATACCCACAGCCAGCAGGTGGAGACGCAGACGCCGCTGTTACAGCAGTTGAGCCAGGCGGTAAGTGCTTTCTATACCGCAATCAGCCAAGAACTAAATATCGCCGCGAACGTTACTACCTTCACGGCCTCGGAGTTTGGGCGCACGTTGAGTCCGAGCGGCAGCGACGGCACCGATCACGCCTGGGGGAGTCATCATTTCGTTATCGGAGGCGGGGTCGTGGGGAGGCAGATCTATGGCAGTTTCCCCTCGCTTGCATTAGGGGGTCCGAACGATGCGAATACCCGCGGGACGCTCATTCCGACGAGTTCAGTAGATCAGTATGGGGCTACCATGGCTCAGTGGTTTGGCGTCAACCCTGGATCTCTTGCGATGGTGTTTCCGAACATCGGCAATTTCACATCGAACAATCTAGGGTTTCTGGGATAGAGGGACAGGCTCAGGATCCTACCGACTCGCGCGACGTGGGGTTCGTCCCGACATTCCCTAGTAGAATGGCGAGAACTCGACCGGCTTGTCGTAACCCGTCATCTCGAGGTAACCGACGCCACGTGCGGTGCCGGAGTAATTCACTGCGCCTTCCCAGTACGTCGTCCCGGCTGTCGTCGCCTTCAACTCCTGGTCGTCGACCGCTGCGCGGCAATCCAGCTGAAGGTTGAGAGACGGCACGTCGATCCGCCAATGGACGGGATATCGCGTCCATTTTTCGAGCGGCGTGAGGTGAAAATCCCCGGCTTCCAGATGGTGCGCTTCGCCCGCGGCATCGACATAAGTGCCGGCTGAATAGGGATCGATCGAACCGTCCTTGTGGCGTAATTGAAAAAGCATCAGTTCCGTTTGGTTTTCGAGTTGGACGCTGAACCAATCCCAGCCGATCTGGCTGGCGCCGAGTTCATTCGTGAACCATTCGTGATCCATCCAGGCGATACCTTTTACATCACCTCCGCCATGGGAAACGGTAATGGTCCCCATCACCGACATCCTCGGAAACGTTATGTAGTATGAAGCGTTACCTGGTCCGCCGGCTTTCCGGCTGATACCGTTGACGCCATTGATGACGAGCGGCTTGAGAGGCAACAATTTCAGCGAGAACTGGAAATCGGCAGCCACGACGTTCAAAGTCTGATAACCATTGGCGAATTGCACCGACCAGTTGCCATTCCAGATGTGCTGGGTATGGAAGTTCACTCCGGCGATATCCGGGCCGGCGCGATTCAGCCTCTCTTCGTAGAAGAATCGCTTTCCATTCACCTGCGTCACGGCCGCATGGGCCAGGTAAAGATCGTCGATCCGCCAGACCGATTGATTGGGGTAGGGACTGCGCCTTTGCCCTTGCCGGAAGAATACCAGTTCGAAGCCGTAGCGGGCACCGTTGGTCGACTCCACGTTTCCCGTGTAGTACCACCACTCCGTGCGGTAATCCGGGTGATCGAAATGGTCGCGGGGGAACTGGAAACGATATCCCGGAACCACTTCACGCCACCGGAAGTCCGGTTGCGCCGACGCCGAGAGTGCCAGTAAACAGACAAGCCAACGCATCACTGCAGCTTCATCAAGGGAACGCCTACGGTCGGCGCGGGGCGCGGGCTAGCGTCGCCATTCGTCATTCCGAGCACCCACTTGACCGCCTCCAGATACATCTTCTGCATATCCGGCCGATCGTAAACCTGATCCTCGTGCCCGAGCGCGCTGCAGAAGACCCGTCCCTTGCCATAGTTGCGGACCCAGGTGAGCGCGAAGTCGCCGTCCTTTCTCTGGATCGTCGGCAGGGTCATGTTGACTGAGGAAGTGTCCAGGCTCATCAGCACACGCACCCGATCGCGCGAGAATTCCTTGTTCTCATAAAACTCGTCGGTGATCTCCAGTTTGGGCCCGAAGTGCGCCGTGGCGGGAAAACTTCGGTCCTCGACCTTCAGCGTGGCTTTTTGATGCCAAGGATGATTGATAAAGATGCCGCCGACCATGTCGACCCATTCAGGCCAATGCTGGTTGCAGTCCGTCACCGTATGGCCCCCGATAAGACCTTTGCCATCGTCATGAACGAACGCGAGCAGGGCAGCCTTCTGCTCGGCGTCGAGATCCAGGTCCCCGGTGCAATAGAAATAGATTGCATCAAAGTAATCCAGATTCTTCGCATTGGCAGTCAGCTTCTTTTTTGTAATAAGCTGCGTGTCGGTGCGGATGTAGGTATCCCACAAGCCGGAATCGTGCCCCAGCTTCCAGATTGTACCCGCTGCGTAGGAAATGGAATCATGCTGAAATCCTTGGGATGCACCGATAAAAAGAACGCGTTTGGGATGCGGCTGGGAGCCCGAAGGCGCCTGCGCGAAAAGAAATCCGGCGAGCACGGCAGCCGCCGCCGCGAATCTGCAAAGGTGTATCGTCATCATCGATTTCCATTTAAAGTCTATCGCGTCGGCGATACCGCTTTCGGATCGAAGCCGTCAACTTCCACAACGATCCGGCCCTGAAGGTAGATGAAGAATTGCCCTCGAAAACGGGTGCT
>CAVZRE010000043.1:0-26002 GCA_963777595.1 Terriglobia bacterium | reverse complement strand
GCATCCAGCCAGACCACCGCCTTCAGCTTGAAGCAAGGCGGCGCCAGCTTATTCCTGTTATTCTTCCGCAGAACCACCCGGTAGTCGTCCGTCCATCCCATCGGCGACAGAGAGCACCGTGATGGCGATGTGGGGATACTGGCTGGCTCAGCTTCTGGTTCGGGTCCCATTGCGGCAAGATGTTTCGCATGCTGAGCCGGTCAATGACGGATTTTCCATTCGCGGCATTCGAGACGCCATGCCCAATGGTCGCCATGAATCCCTCTTTTTTGAGCTTGCCCATGTTCGGGTTTTCGGCCACCGGATTCGGAGCAGCCTCAGCCGTGCGGCGCAACAGCGGGATTCGGGCCCACTGCGGGACTGACCGAAACGGCTACCGGAGCCGGCGTGGCGCTCATCATGGCCTTCATCACTGCATCGCTGGCCCCAGCCTTCTTCAGTCGAACCATATCCTCGGCGCTGAGGTCAAAGGTCTGGCCGCTCTTTTGGATTTTGGCAATGATCAGGTCGGCGGAGATTCCTGCATCCAGCAGCGAGACCACCCCATCCACCGTGAGACTGGTGGCGGCATTCGGCGCAGCGGGCTGGCTGGCCGTGGGCGTGGGAGCTGAAGACGGAGTCCCCGGAGGCGTACCTGGCGGCACGATTCCCTTCTCGGCCTCGTATGCTTTCAGTGCACCCTTGGCGCCTTCGATCAAATTGGCATCCAACCCAGGGTAACCGATGACCACTCCGTTATTGATCATCAACAGGATCTGATCGTTCAGCTTGACCTGCACCGGCTGTCCGTTTAACACCACAATTTGATAGCTCTGGCCATTGTAGGCAAAGTTATCGATTTTGACCGCCCTCCCAGCGCGGGACCTCACAATCTGGGCGGAGGCACATACGGAGCCGAGGGAAAGGAGCAAGACCACACAGAGAATTCGTACTCCAGGAGAGGGGTTGTCAGTTGACATGCGAATCGCTCCTCACGGTTCAAATAGATCTAAAGAGCCGCACCGTTTTATCGGCACTAAAATAGATTAGTGCCATTATACTAAACTCCCCCTAAAATGCTAAGGCTTCAGTTACCTAATTAAGTGAGTCGGTAGTGGTTGAGTAAGCTTGGCGATGCGGCATTTGGGACGGGTAACATCTGCGGGTGGAAGAACCGGGATGCGAGCGTGAAGCGAGACAGGCTCCACGCTCGCCTCCCGACCTGCAAAATCAGAACATCATTTTCATCGCGAACTGGATGATTCGCGCGTTAGTCAATGTTGTGCTGATCTGGCCGAAGCTCGCCGAGTCCATACTGGTATTCGGGTTTCCGAAATTGGGATGATTCGTGATATTGAAGAACTCGGTCCGGAACTCGAGATTCGCGCGCTCCCGAATGGGAAAGCCTCGGAAGACCGAGAAGTCCAGGTTGCCTTGTCCTGGCCCTCGAACGATGTTGCTGCCGGAGTCGCCAACCGTGCCCGTCGGCGCCTTAATGAAAGCCGCTTTGTTGATGTAGTTGTTGACCTTCGAATCGTTCGACCCGGGGTTCACCAGGTTAGCGCCGGCCACCACGTTCGAGTAAAGCGACGCCGTGGACTGGAATCGGCGCCACCCAGACCCTGCCCGCTGGTCTGGTTCGTGACGCTCAACGGAGTGCCCGATTGAATCACGAACATGCCGTTGATCGTCCAGTTATTCAGAAGGTACTTGGGAACTCCCGAGTGAAATGCTTCGGCAGATCCTGGCTGAAAATGAGGGAAAGCCGCTGAGGACGATCGAAATCGGTCGGACCCCAGGCGCGGCGCCAGTCCCACCAGGGAGCGAGTCCCATGGTGGTGTAGAACCGCGTTGAGCTATCCACGCCGTCGCTCATTGTCTTGGATTGAGTAAAGGCCGCCATCAAGATGCCCGAGGCGACGCGTTTCTTGACCGTAACTTGCAGCGCGTTGTAGTTCGAACTCGCTCCCTGACCCGTGATCAGGTTCAGACCCAGGCCCGGGTATTCGGACACCAGCGTGTTGGGCTGCGGATTCTTGGGATTGAAACCGATCGGAATGAACGGATTTCCAACGTAATTTCCCATCAGGTGAGTGCCCTTGGTTCCCACGTATGCCGCTTCGATAATGGTGTCTCCGGGCAGGGCCCGCTGAACTGTGTAATTCCACTGCCAGGCGTTATCGGTTTTGGTGTTTCTCTCGATCGCCGCGTAGTTGATCGCTTGAGTGGGACTCGTCGGGTACGCCAGCGCCGTGGGACTGTAGCCCGGATCGACGAACGTGAAATTGTCCGGCGTCTTCAACGAGCAGCCGCTTCCCGCCACCGAGCAGTCGATGTTGACGGACGTGTAGCCCGGCGAATTCTGGAATCCTTGCTGCGCGATCTGTCCGGTTCGCTGATCGAAATACAGCCCTGCGCCGGCCCGAATTACCCATTTGTCGGTAACGCGCCACGCGATACCCAGCCTCGGCATGAAATTGTTCATGTCATTGTGCACCGTGCTGCCGTTAATGCCGTTGTGATTGGCCTGCACAATGCCCGCGCTGGCCACCGAGCCGACGCCGGTGTAGAGATCCGGATACCAGTTGGTGCGATCGAAGTTATAGGCCACCGGCTGCCAAAAGGGCTCATAACGCACGCCCATGGTGACGGTCAGCCTGTCCGTGACGCGCCATTGATCGCTGGCGTAAAACCCGGCGCCGAAATCGCGGTTCAGGATCCGCCCGGGACCGGCTCCGAACACCTTCGTGCGCGTGTAGCCCATCAGGAAATCCGCATACGCGTCGTTGGTGGCCGTGCCGGTGAAATTGAACACGCCGCGATTGTTCAGCTTGTTGGCATCGTCATAAAGGTCCGGCCTGAGTTCGACGCCGAACTTCATGTTGTGGCGCCCATTGGTATAGCTCAGGTCCGATCTCGCGGTCGCGGTTTTCACGTGGTCCGCCCAGCCTTGAACGTTGCCGAGAGTCATGTAATTCGAGATCGCAATCTGCGACAAGCCGTCGTCGGTTTCGGTGACCGGCAAGGGATGCAGCCCGACGGATTGGAAATTCGTCCGGTCGGTGATTTGCAAGTACTGATCGGTCTGATTGTAGGCCAGGCTGTTCTCGAGAACTAAGTTCGGCGAGAAGATGTGTGTGTAGTTGGCGGTAGCCTCGTGCTTGTTGCGGTGAGTCAGCGAACCGAAGCCTACGAAGCCCTGGCCGAACGGCGCGAGATCGTGTTCATAGCTGTCGAACCAGCGGCCCCACAACAGGTTCTTGTCGTTGATACGGTGATCGACGCGGATGGTGTATTGGTTGATGTCGGTGGGAACCACCTGCGCGGCAAAGAAATTGGTCGCGCCGCCCGAATTGTAGTTCGGCAGAGGAATCAACTTGCTTTGGATGGCGAGCGCCGTTGCCGAGAGTTGGCTGGCCGGAATGGTGTTGTTGGGGAACTGAAGACCCGTGGTCGGATCGATGATCTTCTCCGATCCGAAGTTTCCGGCCCGCTGGGCGAGAGTCGGCACCACCGCCGCAATCGTCGAACTGCCGGAGTTGGCGTTGCGCTGACGCGAGCTTTCCCAGCCGCCGAAGAAAAATGTCCGGTTGTGCTTGATCGCTCCGCCGATGTTCGCGCCGAACTGATTCTGGGTATTCTCGCCGTCGACGGCGCTGAAGAATGGCCGGGCGCTCAGATCCTTGTTGCGCAGAAACTCATATGCCTCGCCGTGAAGTTGGTTTGTGCCGCTCTTGGTCGTGACGTTGATCACCGAGCCCAGCGCGCGGCCGAACTCGGCGCCGTAGTCGTGGCTCAGGATCTTGAATTCCCCGAGGAATTCGATGCTCGGCGTGCCGTCGCCATCCGGCGCGAGATTCAGCACGTTGTCGGATGGCGCCCCGTCCACCATCAGTGCGTTGCTGCCGTTGCGGCCGCCGTTCACACTGACGTTCGCGCCGCCGGTTCCGGGATTGTCGGCGTTCACCAGGCTTCCCTGGACTCCCGCGCCGGTGCCCAGCAGTTGCGTAAAATTCCGCGTCGCGAGCGGCGTCCCCGTGATTTGCCGCTGCTCCACCACCTGGCCGAGAGTGGCGTGCTCGCTCTGCAGCAAGGGCGACGTCTCCGCCACGGTCACCGTCTCGGTGACGGCGCCGACCGCAAGCTTCAGATCGAGGTGAACGATGTCAGTCGAGTTTACGATGACGCCTTCGCGCAGCAGTTTCTCAAATCCTTGCTGTTCGACCGTAACGGAGTAATTGCCGGCGCGGAGCAGCAGGAACTGCGCTCGCCCGCCCTCGTCGGCGTCGGCGCGATATTGAGCGCCGGTTCCCGTGTTGATGGCTGTTACTTTTGCGCCCGGAACCACCGAGCCGGTGGTGTCCGTTACGGTCACGTCAATCGCCCCGGTCGTCCCCTGGCCGAAAGCGGCGCCCGTGAATCAATAGGGAAAGAAAAATACGTACGAAAAAGCTCGTACGCGAACTTCAGATCGGCGTATTTTTTGCATTCTGAATCTCCTCAATGAATTTGGTTTCCCCAAACCGGATTTCAAGTCGTGGAAGCCTTGGATCAGTATAGTATGCCTGTTTTCACGCGAGTCAAAGGAAAGGATAATATTGAGTTACGATTTTATGTCAATCCGCTATTTTACACTGATCTTCGTGACGCCGATCGTTTTTCCGTTCCTGCTTGCGGCTCTCGGCGTCGGATTACGCGGGTCCAGGCTTGCGCAAAATGCCACCCCGCCGAATTCAAGGCGCAATCGGCGAGTTCCCACGCACGCGCCCTGGCCCGTTCGACACCCCAGCAGCCGGGCGAATGGGCGTTTGGCGCCGGCGATCAGGCCATCACGTTCGTCACGCGTGAGACCCGGAACACTACTCGAGAAGGGAAAGAGCTGGTATCGCAAGCTTAACGGCTACGCCCCGACGCCCGGAGCCGCGACCGCCGCGGGCACAATCTACCGGATCTTCGATCCCTCCGGCGAATATTGCGCTGCTTTTCCTGCCACTCCACCGGTCCGCTGACTCTAGCGGCCGACGACGCCATCATGCCCCACGAATTAGGTGTGCGCTGCGAAGCCTGTCACGGTCCCGCCGCGGCGCACGCCCGGTCTCCGCGCGAATTCCATCCCGACAACCCCGGCCGGCTTCCGCCGGATCGGCTGAACGATTTTTGCGGCGCCTGCCACCGCATGCCCTTGGGCGCGAACGAAACAATCGATTTTCGCGACGCCTGGAACGTCCGCCACCAGCCTCCCACGCTGGCCGCAAGCGCCTGCTTTCGCAGAGCCAGGGCAAGCTGAGCTGCCTCACCTGTCATTCGCCGCACGCGCAGGTCGAGCGCAATCCGGCAGCCTACGACGCCGCCTGCAAGACTTGCCACGCCGCTCCCGCGCACAAGGCCTGGCCACAGCCCGGCCCTGCGCCGCATGCCACATGCCGCGAGTTCACCCGCGGCCGAGCCTGAGCTTCGCCAATCACCGCATTGCGATCTACACGCCGTCCGATCCACTGTTGCCGGTCAGCGCGGCGTCCGGAAGGCGCCGTCTTCAGAAATTCCGCCAGTACGCGCGCGTCGTTCAATGTTCGCGGGTCCGCGCCCCGTAGATCCGCTGATCGATCGACAGCGCGAGCCGGTACATCCGCTCCGCCTGCCTCGGTCGCCCTTCACTTCGCAGGCGTAACCCAGAATACTGGCGGCCACGGCCGTGCGCGGGTGATCGGGGCCCACGGTTTGTCGGAAGACCGCCAGCGCCTCGGTCGCCAGCCGGATCGCTTCCCCGTTGCGAGGCGTATCGGCCAGCATCCCCGCCAGATTCGCCTCCGTGGTCGCGGTCTCGGCGTGCCGCGTGCCCAACACCCGGCGGTCAATGGCCAGGGCGCGATCGAGCAGCGGGATCGCTTCGGCGGCGTCCACCAATTTTGCCAGCGCGTTCAGGTCGAGGGCCACGCCCGCGCTGTTCTTGCCATTGCCTCCTCTTCCTTGGCCAGCGCGCAGCGGTAGAGCGCCGCCGCCCCCGCCCGATCGTCCGCGAGCGCCCGCAATCTGCCCAGTTCCGCCAGAGCCCGCGCCGCCACATTGGATACCGGAGATTCGGCCCGCGCTTCCAAAGCGCCTCGGCCTGGATGGCCGGCGAAACCGCGGCGAGTTCCGCCACATCCGCCAGCGTGCGGGAATCCGCCGGCCGGAACACATTCTCATCGATCCGCACCACCTGATCGAGAACATTACGCGCGTCCGCCTCTTCCCCGTGCCGGCTGAGGAACATGCCTAGATCGCGAGCGGCCTGCGCTGTGCGGGCGTCAAAGACGCCATACTCCGTCCGCCGCCGCTCCAGTCCTTCCTCGAAAATGCCCCGCAACGCCGCCGGACCTGGCTGAAAAAAAGCCACCGCTGTAAGAACCGTCACTGCCGTAAGGATGGGCATACGATTTGCGAAACTTCTGCGATGCATGATCGCACATTTTGAATAGGTTATCCTTTCCGTTATCGGCTGCATGCGGGAACAGGCCATTTGCGTGCCATGAAGATTCGATTTGTCTGCTTTGCTGTTGGCCGCGAGTTCGCGACTGCGGGACACGGCTGGTCTGATCTCGGTCGACGGCTTGGACCAACGCTATTTGGGAACTGCGACAAGCTCAACCTGGAGATTCCACCCTGCGGCGGATGATGCGCGTACGAATTGGGCGGACGGAGTGGTTGGCGAAGTCCCCACCATCACGTGGCCCGAGGACACGCGATCATCACGGGGGTGTCTCCCTCATTCATGGCATCGAGCGGAATCAGCTATGGGACTACAGCCTCATCAAGGTCAAAACTCTATGGGACGACTTGCAGGCGCAGACTTGACGAGCGCCGCGATCACCTGGCCGGTACTCGGCGCGCCGATTACCTGGAATCTGCCTGAGTACTTTGAGAACGTCAAGGGGGCTCTATGGATTTGGCCGCCGTGGCGAAGCATGCGACATAGGCTTGATTAACCACATCTCGCAACGGTTTCCGTCGTTCCCGCAACAGTGGGTCGACGATCGCACGCGTACGCTGGCGGCGGTTTTTCTGATGCAGCAAAAACACCCAGATGTGTTGGCCGTCCACCTGGTCGATCTGGATGCCGAAGAGCACGAAACTGAGCCGTTTTCGAGGGCGTCCAATGCGATCCTCGAATATACTGACGAGTTGCTTGGGCGAATCGTCGCGGCCCTTCCGAAGATGTGTCCTGGCCCTGGTATCGGATCACGGATTTGTGGCCGTCTCAAAAACGGTCCATCCCGCGGTCGGTACAGTGACTCCTTTCTGGGTAACCGCGGCGAACAGCATGGAAGCAAGCGAACTGGAGCGGCTCAGCCAGATCCGGCGAGCGGTATCGGACGGAAGATTCCCGCGGCCGAATGGCACCGTTTCCGGCCGGGCGTGCCAGAGCCGGCGGCGGCATTTGAACCGGCGGACGGTTTTGTGTTCTCGCCCAAGCCTCTCGCGACGCCATATGGCAAGCCTTACGAAATCGGCACGCACGGTCTGTGGCCGGACGCCCCAATTATCGGTCTGTGTTTCTGTATGGGGTCCGGAATCGTCCGCACGCCTTCCTGAAATCTCGATTCTGACATTTATCCGCGGCTTCGGGCCATCGCGTTGGGAAAGTAGCGGTTTCCATTAACTGTCAGCAGGGACATCGAATTCGATCAGTTCGCCGCGAAATCCACGAGTTTTCCACGCCCCGAACAGGATGCCCGCCGCCATCCAAATTGTGCCCGCGATCTGGGCCGTGCGGCTGAGATTCAACCACAGCAGGAGGCACACGCCAAAGCCCAGCGCGGGAGGGATCAGGTTGCTCAGTTTTTTCTCCTGCGCCCGGACGTAATAGTGAATCAAGGCCGCTGCATTTACCCCCATGAAAGCGATCAGCGCCCCGAAATTCAGCATCTCCGCGCCGAGATCGAAGTCGAGACGAAGGCTCCGAGCAGGCTAACGACACCCACGAAGATCACGTTTTTGCGCGGGATTTGACGCTTGGGATCGATGGCCCCGAAGAAGCATTTTGGTAAGGCATTGCTGCGTCCCATTCCAAACAACAGCCGCGCCGCGCCCAATTGGGCGCCCATGCCGGGCCCAAATTGGCAACCACCAAGGTGAATCCGACGATTGCAAAAAGCGGCGGCCAAGTTCTGCCCGCGACGTAGACAAAGGCCGTCGTTTCGTCGGAAAGGGTTGTGATGCGGCCATACCAACTGCGCAGCGTAGACCTGCAAGGCGGAAAGAAAGCCGATACCACGCAGGTCAGAACCGTCGCGAGGAGAATATTGCGGCGGGGATTTCTGCCTCCTCGGATAGCGTGGAAATGCCGTCGAAGCCAATGTAAGTCAGGACCGCGATGGACGTTCCTCCAGCACGTTGCCGGCGCGGAATGGCCGGATCATAGAAGGGCCGCGTGAAGAAGGATGCGCCGTCGTGGGGATGACCAAAGATAACGGGCCGCGCAGAGAAGAACATTACGATGACGACGCTCATGGCCGCGGCGAGGCCGGAGTTTGCCCGGGCGGAAGTCCTGATGCCATGGACGTTCAATCCGGTAAACAGGAGGGCAAGAAGGTGGCCCAAGCCCCGTAAGGTATGGCGGGAGCGAAGACGTGAGCCTGCTGGCTGATCCAGATAATGCAGATTATGGGATTGATTATGTCGTCCATCACCATGTCCAGCCGGTTATGTAGCCCAGCACAGGATTGATCGTCTTGTCCGACGTAAGTGAAAGCAGAACCGGCGCTTGGATAAACCCGTGCCATCGGCCATAGCTGATGGCGGTAAACAGCATCGCGATCATCGCTATTAGGATGGTGGTGACGACGTGACCTTTGCCCCGGTTGCTGAGGACACCGAAAACCGACATGGGCGCCGTCGGTTGAATGACGATAATACCGTAGAGGATTAGATCCCAGAGGCTAAGCGTACGCCGCAGGCCGACTCCGGATTTGGTTTCGGTGGAAGAGATGACCTGACAAGCATAACGAAAGTATTCGAAAGGGTCAACCGATCGCTGCTTAAATAGACAACGTACATATATTCCCAGTCGCTGGCTCTCGATGCTTCTATTGCTTTCGAGAGCTTGCGCATTCTTGATTTTTACGGTATTCGTATGCTCTGAACGCTGGCTGCAACGGCAGACCGGCCCATAGCTGGCGGTATTTAAACGTAGACTCGCGGCCTGCAGATCATTTTCTTCACAGGTGTCTTATGGGTGACGGCTGAGGCCCAGTCGGCGCCATTTATCAGCTCGCTTTATCCGATTATGGAGGCGGCTGGATGCCGGAACTGCCACAATACGGAAGGGGTGGCGTCGGCAACCCGCCTGCATTTTCCGGATAAGAATACGCCACTGCCGCGCATCGAGATGTTTGGCAATCGCTGGTGGAATTGGTTGACCGTGAGCATCCGGAAAAATCGCTGCTGTTTCAGAAGCCGACAGCGCGCATCCCGCACACGGGCGGTGAGCGAATTCCAAAACAGTCCCGAAGAAGCTGTCTTAAAGACCTGGGTAGAGTACTTGGCGAAGCTATCCGGACCTGAGCTGGAAAGGGCAAAGCGCTACAAGCAGGAAGAGGAAGCGGGCTACGGAGTGGTTCCCGCAGTGTTGCGGCGGCTTACCAATAGCCAGTACAACAACACGGTTCGCGACTTACTGGGCAACATGCTAAGCCCTGCGGATGGCTTTCCACCGGAAGATTTTGTCAATGGCTTTAAGAATCAATATCAGGCTCTCCCCGTCTCCCCTCTTCTAACCGAGGCTTATAGCGAGGCCGCCGAGAAGCTAGCCGCCGACGCTTTCCGGCGGGGTGATTTTCATGGATTGATACCCTGCAAGCCGACCGAAGAACGACGCCAGTTGCCGTACAAGATTTATCCAGAATCTTTGGCAGACGCGCCTTCCGGCGTCCGCTGGAGCCGGAGGAAATGGCGCGCTACAGCACTGTTTTCCGCTCAGCGAGAAGACGTTCCTGAAAGGCGCTGCAGCGGTGGTCGAAGCCATGCTGCAATCGCCGACTTCATTTTCTGGATGGAGCAGACGCCGAATCCCGCGTGGAAAGCCTACGCGACAGCCTCGTTCCTTTCTTATTCTCTCTGGAACACCATGCCTGACGACCTTCTGCGATGCGGCGGCGCATGGCAAACTGGAGACAGCAGCCGACGTGGAGCGCATGGCGCGCCGCATGCTGGACGACCCTCGGGCGAAAGAAGGACTGGACGAGTTCGTTTCGCAATGGCTGCGCTTCGACCGTGTTCTCGAGGCCGCGCGTGAACGCCGCTTTTCCCCTTATTCAACCGGGATCTGGCTGTGGCGATGACCGAGGAAGCGCGGCGCTTTGTCGGCGATCTGGTATGGAACGATCGCAATTTCATGCAGGTGTTCACGGCCGACTACGGCTTCCCGAACTCAGATCTCGCGGCTGTCTATAAAGTCGGTCCGCCCGCGCACGACTTCGACCGGGTGACGTTCCCTCCAGAAGCCGAGCGCGGCGGGTCTGCTGGGGCAGGCGCTGTTTCTCACGCTGACCAGCAAGCCCGACGACACGGCGCCCACCGGACGCGGTCTTTTCGTACGGGAACAATTCCTTTGCCAGCAGGTTCCTCCGCCTCCACCGACTGTCGACACTAACCTGCCGCCCGTCGATGATCCAACCCGCTGACCAACCGGGAGCGACTGGCGGCGCACACCACCAATAAGACGTGCGCGAGTTGTCACAACCTGATCGACCCCATCGGCTTTGGGCTGGAGAAATTCGATGCCATCGGAATGCGGCGCGAGAAACAGAAGCTGCTCTTCTATCCGAGCGGACAAGGGACGCGGCAAGGCAAAGCCGAAGGAAGTTTTGCTCGATCTCGATACCACGGCGCGGGTGGCCGGCGTGCCCGAATTCGGAATTTACCAGCCCGCGCGAATTGGGGGCAGTGCTGGCGCGCACGCCGCAATGCCAGGAATGCATTGTCAAACAAGTGTTTCGCTACATGGCGGGCCGGCCGGATACGCCGGCCGACCGGCCCGTTCTGAACCGGGCACTCGGAGGTATTTCGCAAATCGAGATTTTAATTTCAGGCAGATGGTTGTTGCTTTAATCCGAGCAAGGCAGGATTCAGTCGAGAGGAGTCCAGTTCAATGTCGCAAGTTAATCACTAAGCGTTTTCGTTTGTCCCGGAGGTTTTTCCTTAAAGGACTGACCGCCACCCAGGCGCCAGGTGATGGTTGGCTTACCGCCGCTGATCTCAATGTTCAACTCGAGCGGGAACCGCCTACGCGGCCGAGAAGCCGGCAGCGACCGCTGCCGCGGGCCGCGATCCCGAAGCGTTTCGTGCTGTGGTTCAACGGAAACGGCATCACGGAGCGCTACTGGATTCCCAGCCGGACCGGACCGGATTACGATATCAGCCCGTGCCTGACGCCGATCGCGCGCCTGAAAGATGACGTCCTCGTGCTCGAGCGGCCTTGATAACACCGCAGTGGGCGGCGTCGCCGGCGACGGCCACGCAGTCGCCATGAGCGCCATCATGACCGGCATGACACTACACCGGCCGCGGCGCCGGCGGTCGATCGATCGATCAATTGGTGGCGGATAAACTGGGCAACGACTCACGCTTCCGGTCGCTGCAGATCGGTGTCTCGCAGGAGTCGTTCGGCGGCTCCATCCAGAAGAACATGAGTTGGTCGGGACCCAACGCCCGCTGCCGCCCGAAGAGATTCCGCATCGCTTGTTCGACCGGCTTTTCGGCGCGCGCGATCAGGGCTGGATCAATCGCAAACGCAGCATCCTGGACGCGGTGCAACAGGACGCCAAGCTGTTTGAGCAAGAATCTGCCGAAAGAGGACGAGCAGCGCCTGGACGAGCATCTCTCCTCGATTCGCGATCTGGAGCGCGCGGTGGCTTCGCTGCCTCCGGATTATCAGAAAGTGACGGCGCCCGACGAAGAGTTCGATATGAAGGACTGGCCGCGGGTCGCCAAACTGCAGAGCGACCTGCTGGCGTATGCGCTGGCGACCCGGCAGACACGCGTCGCCAGCTATATGCTGACGAAGTGCCAAGGCCTGGCTCGTTTTCCCGTGGCTCGGCCTTACGGCCGCACGCCATCACGACTATACGCATAAAGACGGCAAGGCTCCCGGCGAAATGGGAACTGAAGGACAACGGATTCTGCGAGACATCAACCGCTGGCACGTCGAGGAATTCGCCTATCTGGTGGGCAAGCTCAAATCGATTCCGGAAGGGTCGGGCTCACTGCTGGATAATACGTTGCTGGTCTTCGTGCACGAGCATGCCGAAGCGGGTCCGCACAAGTCCGACGGACATATTACGCTGCTGGCCGGTTGCCGCGACAAGGTGGCTCACGGACGGCACGTTAAGCTAACTGGAACGATCGGCGATCTGTACCTGACGCTAACGGATCAAGTCGTCGGCGCGGGGCTGGGCAAATATCCGACGGCCAGCCGGAAAATCACTCAGGTTCTGGCGTAAAGCCGGACCTCGAAACGAATCGGCTATTTGACAGTCGACAGGATTACTATGTCGGGCTTCGCCTGGCGTAGTGAGCCCAGACCTTGAGGCGTCACTTTGGTCGCCTGGAGGTCTACGTATTTGAGAGCTTTCCAGTGGGCCAGCTCCGCGGCAGCCGCGTCGTCCACTCGGGGACATTCTTCGAGGCCCAGTTTCTCCACGTTGGTCAACGTGCTCAAAGTTTTCAAGCCGGTCGCGGAGATGCCGGAGAAGCCCAGCTTCAGCTTGCGTAGATTCTTGAGCTCCGCCAACGCCTCGACAGTCTTTTCCGGCATGATTGGCGTGGGGGGCGGCGGGCGGTGGCCGGCCCCTCCCATATCAGGCGGCACCGGACGGGCACCGCTGAGATCGAGCTCCGTCAGCGACGGCAGCATTCGCAGAAAACTTAAGTCGGCTTCTCCGATGCGGCTCCGGCCCAGTGCAAGCTCCTTAAGATTCGTCAGCGTAATGAGGAAATCCATGCCATTGTCGGTCACTTGGGTATTGGCAATGTCCAAGGCTTCCAATTGAGGCAGTGGCTTAGGATCTCGAGTGTCCCATTGGCTACGCGAGTACCGCGAAGATTCAGGCGCTTGAGCAGCTTCCAGTTCTTGATGGCGTTCATCCCCTGGTCAGTAATCTGCTCGGAGTAATATAGACTCAGTTCGCGGATACCGGTCGCCGATTTCAAATGCAGCATGCCTTCGTCGGTGATGCGGGTGTGAGAAAGGTCCAGACGCTCCAGGTTCGGGAGTCGCGCAATGTCGATTAACTCGACGTCGCTCACCCACGTGCCGCGGAGATTTACTGCGACGATATTGCCTTTGGCGTCACGGGTCACTTTACCGCCGAGAGAGTGGATCCAATCGGGTGGATCGACGGCGGCAAAAATAGCGCCGGCGCAAAGTAGTAGGGCGAGCGGAGTTTTCAACATCGGATTATTCTCCCCCGTGAGAGCGCTTGCCTGACAATTCGTCATAGGCGATGTTACAGCGCGGCAGCGAAGTTTGAAGCCCGTCCATACCCGCCTTGGTTACGGTGGTATGGTACAAATCGAGAACGCGCAAATTCGCCATGGATCGCAGCGCGTCGAGTCCCTTGTCGGTAACGCCGGTATGGTCCAGGCTCAGTTCCTGAAGATTATGGAATTGTTTCAGAATCTGGAGCGACTTGTCGGTGACTGATGTGTAGTCCAGCTTCAACGCCTGCAAGTTGGTGACGCCCGATAATGATTCGATGCCGGCGTCGGTAATCTTCACGCGAGCCATCTCCAGCCGTTCGAGGCCGGACAGCCGAGACAGATTTGCCAGTCCTTTATCGGTGAAACGGCCATCGCTCAAATTCAACTCTCGCAGGCCTTTGAGCGACGCAAGGGTGGCCATGCCGCGATCCCCGATATCCACTGCGCGTAGATCCAGCGACACCAATTTCGGAAGCGCCACCAGTTGGGCAATGCCATCGTCCGTGATGTCCGAGTTGCTCAGCGCCAAACGTTCGAGGCTCGTCATCTTAGCAATGTGCTTGACGGCGTCATCGTTGACGGATGTAGTGGTGAGATCCAGTTCCTGCAACGAGGCCAAGCCTTCCAGGTGCTCGAAGCCCGGGCCCGTGGCGCGAATTCCCGCGAGGATGAGCCGGCGCAAGTTCGTGAGGTGCTGCAGTTTCTCTAAGCCGCGATCGGATACGGCCGTATAGCTCAAGTTCAGTTCGCGAAGGCCCGTCAATCCGGCGAGAGATTCCACGCCGAGGTCGCTAACATCCGTGGCTTCGAGGCTCAGCTTCTCCAGGCTGGTAAGCCCGGCAAGAAAAGGAATCTGCGCATCGGTAAATGCGGCTCGAGCCAACGAAATAGACACGATTTTGCCATCCGCCAGATGTACTTGTCCTCCGAGCGACTCAAGCCACCGGGCGACGGATGCGTCATCGCGGCCGGTAGGAGCGGCGGCTGATCGGGAGATCGTCAGGGAGGGCGTGGTAGAGATGTAAGTCACCTGGCAATTCGGGAGGGCGGCTCGAAACGCCGCCACGCCGGAAGCGCTGACACCGCTGTAGCGCAGATCGAGGGTCTCCAGCTTGCGCAGTTGCCGCAATTTTGCCAAACCCGCGTCGCTAATCCGGCTGCGATACAAGACGAGCCCGCGAAGCTCGGTGAACGTGGAAAGTATGTCGGCGCCGGCATCGGTGATTTGTGCGCCAAGCAGATTGAGATTCCGCAGCTTGGTGAGTTTCCTCAAATGCTCGAGCCCGGCATCGGTCACTTTCAGGCCGTAGAGGTCCAGATCCTCCAGATCCGTCAAGTCGCGCAAATATTGAAGTCCCTCGTCGGTGATCAGATCGCCGGCCAAGGTGAGGCGGCGCAATTTCTTCATCTTCGCGAGTGGAGCTATCGAGTAATCGAGGACGTAAGCGTCGGCCAGGTCAAGATATTCCAGGTTGACCAACGCATCGAAGCACTTCGGATCTTTGATGGTCGTGTTGGTGACACGCAAGGCCTTGAGTTGGCTCAGCGGCGCCATGCGCTTGACGCCCTCGTCGCCGATATCGAGCCAGGCCAAGGTCGTGAGGCCCGCCTGAAAGCTCTCCAGCTTCTTCATGCCCTGATAATATTCAAACGACTCGTCGGATAACGGGGCCTTGACGTCGCTCACGGGACTCCAGACTCGCGCGGGAATGTAGAGTTCGCGGACCTCTGTGAGCTTCTTAAGGCGCTCCAGATCCTTCGGCTCAGTGATCGTGCCGTGCATATCCACCATCACGATCCGGAAATCGCGGCGCGGAAGGTCGAACGGGTCCGCGATCGGGACGTCGCCCCCATCTGTCATGACTTGCCCTCCGAGGCGCAAGATCCAGAGGGCGATCTCGCGTTCCTCGGAAAACGAAGTCTGGGCACTAACAGGAACGGCGGCCAGCAACGCGGCGAGGATAAAGCATATCCGGAAGCGGATCTTTTCGTTCATGGATCCCTCCTTTCAGGGATGGACCGGCTCCGTACACTCAAAATCGATACTTCAAAGCAAGCTGCACCGTGCGCATATTACCGGTCAGCGAAGTGATCGTACCGGAAGCGCCCGGACCGGCGTCGATATCGCTATTCGGCAACCCGAAGTTCGGATGATTCAAGGCATTGTAGAACTCTGCCCGGAACTCTACCTTCTGGCGCTCGGTAACCGAGAACACCTTACGAATGCCCAAGTCGAGATTCACCAGGCCGGGTCCAATGAGGACATTGTAGCCGGAATTGCCGAACGTGTAGGGCTGCGCATCGGCAAAGGCGGCGACGTTGAACCATTGATAGAGAGATCGCTGGCTGGAGGAAAGATTGCCGTTCGCAAGACGGTCCGGGTTCGTGAAACCTTGTGTTCCGGTATTCGAGGAGTCCGTTTCCATCTGAGGGGTGAACGGGAAGCCGGAAGTGGCCGTCAGGATACCTGATGCGTGCCATCCGCCAAACATCAGGTCGAGTGCCCGATAGCGGTTCATGAACGGCTGCCCCTTACCAAACGGCAACTGATAATCGAAGCTCGTGACCCAGCGAAATTTCTGTTGATAGTCGGCGAGGCCTTTCAGGAGTTGCAGATTGTAACTGTCGTCGGGCCAGGGCTGATTGCAGCAAATCGGGACCGTATCGTCTTCGGAGTGACTGTAGGTGAAGGCGCTTAAGAAATACAGACCACGACTCAAGTGTTTTTCAACCTTCAGCTGCAGCGAGTGATAGTTGGAATTGCCGCGCATCTGAATGGACGCGAATCCTGAATAAAAAGGATAGGGGCGGCGCGCCTGGACATCGCCGGGGCCCGGAACCATATCCTGGTTCTGATCGGTCAAGGATTGCAGATGGACACCCTTGGTTCCGGCATACGCCAGTTCGACCGAAATGTGACTGGGCAGCAAACGCTGCACCGCGAAGTTCCATTCCTGGTAATACGGAGTCTTGGTGTTGGTGTCGACACTGGTGACTCCAGGATTGATTGCCTGACTCGCATTCAGGGTGGGAAAACCGGTGGAAAGCTTGATCACCGGTGTCTGGCCGTCGCCGACGAAAGTGGGCTGGTAGTAGTACGGCAGGTTATAGGCGAGCTGCAAGGGGTCTCCGGTGCGCACCTCTTGTCCACTGTAGAAAATCCCATAAGCGCCGCGGAACACAGTAGTGTTGAACGGTGAATAGGCGAATCCGACACGGGGAGCGAAGTTCGTTTTCTGTGCGGTGGTCAACGCGTCGGAGTTGCCGTTCTGCCCCGCAATCAGCAACTGTCCGGTTGCATAGTCGAAATTGGCGAGATGGTTGTGTATATCGACGGGCGCGGAGTAGTATTCGTACCGCAGCCCAAGGTTCAACGTAAGGTGGCTCGTCACCTTGAAATCGTCCTGCGCAAACAAGGATGGCACATGTTGGCGGTTTCCGAGATAGACCAGCGTGTCGACGTAGGCGGTTAACGGAATCCCGACTAACATATCCGCTAATCCATTGCCGCCGCTCCCGGTGGCTGGATTGTTGGTGTATTGTCCGGTGAAACTCAAATAACCGCGCGGAGCATCGATTTGAAACAGGTTGAACTCGGTCCAGCGGAACTCACCGCCGAGCCTGATGGTATGGTGCCCGCGCACCAGGTTCAAGGTGTCCCGGATCTGGCGCTCCTGGCTGCTATCGAAAGTCGGGGTAAACGTCGCGGGTCCCAGCGTGCTGTAACCCGAGGGAGACATCGCCGCCAATCCCTGTGCGGAGGGATCGTTGGGAATACCGGGAATCGCCAGGTTCGCAGGCGGAGCCGCGAATCCTCCCGGCGGGACGCCCACGTGATTGTAGTTCCAGTTGAAGCCGGCGCGAAATTCATTGAGCGTGTTGGGCGTGAAGATGTGAGTCTCTCCGAGCGATGCCCCTCGCGCGTGAGTGAATTGATATTGTGAGCTATACCCGCAGCCGCAAGCCAGACCGGGCATCTTGGGTGCCCCAAAAAGAGTGCTGCCGGACTGAGTGTACCGGGCGAACATCTGGTCGGCGTCGGAGATACGGTAATCCATGCGCCCGTCCCCTTGATCGATTCGCGTGGCGGAAGTCGGTTCCAGGATGAAGTTGTTCTTCAAAGCTCCCGCTATGTTGGGTGAAGGGTACAGTTGCGCAAAAGCCTGGCCGATAGGCGAGATCTCCGACTGGGGGATGATGTTGCCCGGAAACGGCTGTCGCGTGTTGCTCGCCGCGTTGTACGTGTTGGGGTCGTAGATCGTCTTGACGCCCGCGACCGAAAAATTGCCGCTCGCTTCACCAGCCACCGGCACGGAAGAGCGGTCGATGGCCGGGGTCCTCGAATCCGTTAACTGATAATCGCCAAAAAAGAAGACCTTGTTCTTCTTAATCGGGCCGCCTATCGTTACGCCCGGCTGATTGTACTTGGAAGAGAGAGTCTTGGTAGTCGCGAAGAAATTCTGCGCATTCATGTAGGCGTTTTGGAAGAACTCAAAAAGCGAGCCATGGAACAGATTGGTTCCGGATTTGATCACCACGTTCAGCGCCGCGCCTCCGCTGCGGCCGAATTCAGCATCGTAAGAGTTCGTCTGGATCTTGAATTCGGCAATGGCGTCGACGTTCACCGCCAGCTCCGCCGAGCCGCCGCTGTTATTGTTATTGTCGATTCCGTCCAGCAGGTAATTGTTCAGATCTCCTCGCGTTCCGTTCGACGAAAACGCTCCGGCGGTGTTGCCATTCGTTCCGGTAGAGGTGTTGATGACCCCGGCGGTCAATCCCGCCAAGCTCACATAGTTGCGGCCGTTGAGCGGCATATCCACAATCTGCTGGGCGGAAATCACTTGCCCCAACGCGGAGGTGTCCGTCTGGACCGGCGCCACTTCACCCGAAACCAGGATCTGTTCGGTGCGACCTCCAATCTCCATCTGTGCGTCTACGCGAAGGCGGTCCTGGACGTTGAGGCCGATGCCTTCCCTCTTATAGAGCTTGAACCCCGGTGCGGAAACGCTGACGGAATAGGTGCCGACTCTGAGAGGCGGCGACACGTAATTCCCTTCCTTATTCGTATCGACATCGAACCGGTTATTGGTTTGCGTTTCGGTGATCGTGACGACAGCGTTCGCAATGTTTGCGCCGCTGGCATCCCGGACCGTGCCTACGATCGTGCCGCTATCCACCTGCGCCCAAATAGGAACAATCAGGAAGGACAAAGCGATAAGAAACTTTTTCATAAGGCTCCCTACAGCCTCGAAGGCCTCGCCACAGCTAACGGGCTCGCTTCAAGGTTTCTTTTTAGATTTGTCAATCTTCGGTTTGTCGTATTACTGTTGCAAACGCCAGGATTCGTCAAACAGTCCTGCATACATGGCATCAGGGTCGTCGGAGCCTTCTTTAACCTTGAAGACGGCGAAGTCTCCATAGCGCGGGGTCGGAAAATCTCCAGCCCAATCTGCCCAGGCTGCGGTGAGCCCGCTGTTGATCACTACATAGTGAGCCGGGCTGAAAGGGCTCGGGTAAATAAGAGCGGGTACGGATTCGGCTGCCGGGAAACTCTTGTGGCCCAGCATGACTTTCTCTTTGGTCCAATGCAGCGGCGGCAGCTTGCCGTTGAGCCTGGCGATCCAGCGGTTGCTCCCCGGATCTCCGAAAAGTACAACGTGATAGCGGGCAAAGTCGTCCAGCGTGACTTCGTTGTCAGGCTTGATTCGCACGTGGCCCCGATAGGCGAACACATACTGCCGCTCGAAACGCTCGAGCATGCGCAAGGCTTGATCATTCGCCGACGCATTCCATGGTGTTCCGGTGGGACGAACTACCAGGAACGGCTCCAGAAACGCGTCATCGATCGGCCCCTGCGAGCCGTGCTTCTTGCGAAGCCCTTTGGCGTCCAAGGCCGCGAACTTCCACGTACTGCCCGACTTCTCGAACGCCAGCACAGGGGCAGCCTTCACATGCAGGCTCTGACCGTCAATGTCGACATCACCGGCGTGGTCCGTTTGATTGAGAACCAGGCGAGCTACATTTCGCGTCGTGACCTGGTAGCGGGTTCCATCGCCGGACCGCGTAGCATCCACCTCGGCGCGTTCATAGTGTTTATTGAGCCCGTCGACGGTGACCCAGTAGTCGCGATTGTAGCGTGTCGTGTACGTTGCGAACCGGATATGATCCGGCGTCTGCCTACCGATTTTGAGACGTTCGTAGAGATAGGCATTCAGTGTCTTACGGCCATCCGGAGTCATGTCGTGGCCGGTCTTGGGAGCGACCAGAAATATGATGGAGGGCGCGTCGGTCGCCTTTAACGAGTAAGTGTCTCCCGTGAAGTGAATCCCCGCTTTTGTCATTTCGTCGCGCGCGCTGTTGTGCTTTACGAGCGACCGGTCGTTCTCGCCGACGTACGACGCGAAGGGAATATCGTAGGCATTGATCGCCCACTCGTACATGTTGTCGAAGATCTTGCACATCGCCTGTTGATAATCGGGTAATGTATTGAGGACGGGAATCCTGAGGGACGTATTGTCTCCCGCGCCTACTTCCACCGCGGCCCACAGGTCCGGGAAGTGTAGCGATACATGCCAGGCTCCGGCGCCTCCCATGGAGAAACCCCGCAGCGTCATGCGCTCCGCGTCGACCTTATAAGCTTTCTTTGCGAATGTGATGGCTTCGAAGACGTCGGCTTCCCCCGGCCAGTGATAGGTGTTCTTGCCTCGGCCGAACAAATCGATCTGCAGCGTTCCCGGCAGATAGTCCACCTCGGCGCCGTCCCACGAGTTCAGCGTCTCCACTTCGTAGAGGCTGGTGAAGCGTCCGTGCATGGCGACGTCCAGAGGCGTCGGGCGAACACCATCATAATCGTCGGGAACGGTAACTCGCACAGGTTGGACAGATCCGTCGAGTGCGGAGCGGAAACCGCGCACAACCCTGCCTTTCTGCGTCGTCCAGGGCGATTGGCCCTCCTTCAATTGGGCCGCTCGTTCGAGCCCCGCGTCAAGGACATGTAGCGTATCGGCGACTGATTTAGGGCGAAAAAATTCCTGCGGAAACGCGAGCTTCCAACGCGCCGCTTCACTGTAAATCTCGACGTCGGCCAACAGGTTGTCATCCGTCTTTCCAGCGCGAAGTTCGCGGATCTTGCGATCGAGCTCGCCAAGCCTCGCCTGGATCTGCTCTTTCTCGGCATCGGTTGGCTGATACGGCGCAGCGGCGGGATGGAAGCGGGTCCAGGGGAGATTTTCAGGAGCTCTCTTTTTCTTCTCTTTCTGCCCTTTGCCGGCCGGGTCGGGCGCCTGCGAAATGGCGGGCAGGATCAGGAGCAGACCGGCGCAGGAACAAATTATAAAGGCAGTCGTGAATCCCTTCATTTCTCTCTCTATACGGCGGCGGCCTTGCGAGCTTCGGTCAAGACTTCACGGATACGCCGGCCGACAATCAGATCCTCGCCGGGCTGCAGCGTAAGAGATACGATGCGTAGCGCGTCAGGCCGACCGGCGGTGGCGGCCGCTTTGGGATCGTGCTGAATGTGTACGCCGGGCACGGTGCTCGGATTGCCGTTCGTGAGGACTTCGATCGGCGGCGAACCTTTGCGGAGCTTCTTTGCGCACTCCGCTACCGTCAGTTTGAAGGCGGCTTCGTCCCATTTGACCGTTAGCGTCGGATACCGGTTTCCAGTAGTCGGGATTTGAATATCGGTAGTGACGCCCGGCACGGTCTCGGCGAGATCGCCGATCTTTTTCACACGGCGGTTCCACTCTTTATCTAACGCTGCGAGATCGAATTTTTTCCAGGCTTCGACCGCGGCCAGCAGCCCCATGATCTCTTCCTTGCCGACCTTCATCGACCGGCAGACGGCGCCTTCCCAAGGGCAGCTCTGTGCCCATCCGGCCTCAATCAGGTCCGCGCGTCCCAATAGTAACCCCGAACACTGCGGTCCGCAGAGGCCTTTGCCCCCGCTGAACGCATACAGATCCGCGCCCATTTTCCAGGGGAGCTGAAGATTCTCGATGGGTGGAATTCCGGCGGCCCAATCTACCAGAATCGGCACTTTTGCGCTCTTGGTGATCGCGATCGCTCGTTCGAGCAGTTCCCCACGCGCCGTGGTATAGACCATCGCGGTGCTGTCGTTGATCGCAGCCTTCAGTTCGTCGTGCGTGAAGGCGACCACCAGCTTTCCGCCGACCGCGCGAATGGAGCTATCGAACGCGCTGCGTCCCCCGAACATCACCACTTCATGCTTCATTCCGGTGGTGTCAGGAAGCTGCCAGACTTTAGCCGGATCCGTTCCAGCCATGCAGGCGGCCGTGCCCACACCGAGGGCGGCCGCGGCTCCGGCCGTAACCATACCGGCTTCGGCGCCGGAAAGTTCCGCGAGGCGCTTGCTCACGCCGCGCTCGAGCTCCCACATATCCACGAAGTGAAGGGACGCTTCTTCCTTGGCTGCTTTGACCTCAGGTAATTCGAGTGACGCGCTGGTGTAGGTCCAGGTGCCGCGCGCGTTGATGATCGGCGTGACTCCGATGCGCGTATAGATATTTTCTTCAGAGACGTAGCCGGCGGCTTTGCGTGCCTTCGCGGTCAGCGCTTCCGCCGCAAACGTGCCCAGAGTCGGAAGTGCGGCCACCCACTTTACGAATGCGCGGCGGTTGGAAGATAGTTGGTTCAGGTTCATGGAAACTCCGTCCTTGGTCGACTGCTCGCCAGGACCTCGACCGGACCGGGCCGGGCCTGCATGGCGTATTACGGTTTCTCCGTCAAAGCATGGTCCGCGACAACCTTCGCCCACTGATCCGCGATGGCGCGATCGCGCGGGACTCCCTCGCCGTTGCGGTAAAGCATCGCAGCGTTCGAGGCTGCACGGAGATTACCTCCCTCAGCGGCTTTGATCCACCACTTCCCTGCCTCGGCGTAATTCTGTTGCACGCCTTTGCCGTTGGCATACATCATTCCGAGCGCTTCCTGCGGCAGGAACGTAGCCAAGCTCAGCCGCTTGAAGAGTGTACTTGAACGCCGATACCGGATCGCGGCGGACCGGCTTGCCGGTCGCCGGGTCCAGGCCCTGAAGGCTTGCCCCGCCTTGACAAAACAACTCCACAGGATCCTGGTTTTCACTTCTATCGGAAGCCTTCGCACACACGTTGTAATCCGTTAAGTCGCCGGCTTGCTTCGCAGTAATTTCATCCAACCAGTGCTGCCAGCCACCCGGCGGCGTCTTGCTCTCCGGCCTTGACCCGGGCTCATAGGAAGGATCTCGGACCGGCGCCAGCGCCAGATACGCGATCGCGTGCAACGGTTCGTCATGTTCGTTCAATAGCGCTACAAGCGCACGAAACATCGGCGGATCCTGCCGCACACCTTTCGCTTGCAACGCTACGGCTTGAGCAAGTCCATCGGCCGCGTCGATGCGGTCCTGAAGACCTGCCGAGGAGTTGGTCGCAACTCGAATCAACGCCTCCTGGGCCGCTTCGGAACGCCAGTTGGCGTACATCGCGAGCGCATTCACCGCGGCGCGCCGCACCTCGACCGAAGGGTCTTCGAGGAGCTGTCCAAGGGCCTTCGTAGTGGTTTCGTCGAAGATGCCGTGACTACAGGTTTCCGCTGCCGCCAGCCGCACCGGCGCTTCTTTGGATGCGAACAGCCTTCGTAAAACGGCTCCGGCCGGCGATCCTCCGACTAACGCGATCGCCGGATAGTAACCGCCGGATGCACGGGGAAGCGAGGCGCGGTCGAACGGTTCGAGCAGTTTTCTCTCGCCCTCCGACAGCGGCAGATTTTTGTTCCGCAGTCGTGTCGCCCACCCGATTGCGTCATCATTGCTCACCGGATGATACGTGCGCTCGCCGAGTTCTTCGAACTCCCGGTAAATCACGTGATAACCCTTTGCCTTCACGCGTTCGTAAGTGTCCCGCACAGTCGTCAGGTGATGAGAAAGATCACGCAGTCCCAACACCATATAGAACTCGGAGCTCTTGTCCGGATCGAGAGGAGCAGTGAGTTCGGAAGGCATCTTCCACCAGCCCCAGCTATAAGTGATACCCGCGGTTATCAACTCCGGATGCATCACCCCCAGTTCCCCGGAGATCTTTCCACCCTCTCCCTTGCCGTAGGCGTAAATGCGGCGGGGATTAATCGGGTAGGTCTTCTCTGCCCACGCGATGAGCTTCAGTAAAGGCTCGTGATCGGCCGCGCCCATCTTTCCTTTCGGATCTTGGGAATGAGCGGCTATTAAAACGTAGCCGTCGCTGGCACCCAGTCGCCGAAGAGACTCGCGAACCGGAAACAGGTCGTCGCCGGTAGGTCTGCCGTGTTCCTGGAAGCAGAGAATCAAACCAACCTGCTTGGCAGGATCAACGGAACCACCAGGCTTCAGACCGGCCGGCGCATCCACGATGTAGTGCACGACAGTCTTGCCGGCTTCATCCTTGAGTTCCGTCTCCTGCGCTGGAGCTACAGACGCGCACAATAAGAGAATCGGGATCGCAAATTTAACCGGTGGTAACAGCCCCTTCATATGCCTCTCGACTCTCTTGGCGGAACCAAGCGTTTCGATTTCGTTTCTCAATAGTCTAAGTCGAAAAGACGCCAAATGCAAGGCTGTTACATTTTCTTTTCTTTGTTATTGCTGACGGCTATTTTGTTTTGTGGACTCGCAGGCCAACGGCCTACTCCACTTCATTCAGGAGCGTCTTGATTTTTGCTGCTGACCTAGTTCCGAACGAATCCGGGGCCTCGCAGGACCCGTCCCGGCAATGCACCGGTGTGCGTGCCTCCATCGAGCACCACCTGGCCGTTCACTACCACGTACGAGACGCCCACTGCATATTGGTGTGGCTGCACGAAAGTGGCGCGATCGGCGATGGTGTTGGGATTGAACACCGTGATGTCCGCGGCAAAGCCTACTTTAATTCGTCCGCGGTCGAGAATACTGATCTTCTCGGCGTTGGCGCTCGTCATTTTGCGAATCGCGTCTTCGAGCGTGATGGTGTGAAGTTCGCGCACATAACGCCCGAGGACACGCGGGAAAGTTCCGTAGGAGCGCGGATGCGGGATTGTTTTGCCTCGAGGCCCCTCGGGACTCATTGCCATGCCGTCAGAACCAATGGAGACGAATGGCTGCTTGAGGGCGTACTGCATGTCTGGCTCAGAATGATGGAAGTAGACCGTCGGCACGCTACCGTTCTCTTCGGAGATCAGATCGAGCAGATCGTCGATCGGGTCGCCGCCGCGTGCGGCAATGACATCGCTCATGCGCTTGCCGATGAATTGTTTATTCTTGGGATTCTTGAGGTTCACCAGCAGCATGGCATTCCAATCCCGGCCGACAGCGAGGTAATGGTTGTACCAATCCGGCAGGCCATTCTCAATATCCTTACGCAGCCGCGCGCGCTGACTCGGGTCGCGGAGCCGTTCCAGCATTTTGGCGTTTCCGCCGTCATGCGCCCAAGGTGGAACGATCGCCCGCAAGTCATTCTGGCCGGCCGTGTAGGGATACACATTCGCCCGGACATCGTAGCCTTCGGTGCGGGCCTTGTTGATCATCGAAATGATTTCATTCATCTGACCCCAGAACTTCTTATCCGCGATCTTGAGATGAATGATGTCGACCCGAATGTTGGCGCCCTTCGCAATGTTGATGGATTCCTCCACCGAGCGGAAAACACCGGCGCCTTCATCGCGCATATGCGTCGAATAGATACCGCCGTATTCCCGCGCCACCTTCGCCAGGTCAATCAACTGCGCGGTCGTAATAAGATTGGAGGGCGGCATGAGGAGAGAGGTCGCCAGACCCCATCGCCCCTTCCTTCATCGCGAGTGCGACCTGCTTCTTCATCTGTTCGATCTGAGCCGGCGTGGCGGGAGTCAGTTCTTCTCCTTTGACGTAGGTCCAAACCTGCGTCTCGCCCACATAAGAACAGATGTTGGCGGCAGCGTGCTTCTGGTCTACATAATCGAAGTAGCCGCCAAGCGTGGTCCAGGGATGTCCGGATTTTCTGGCCTCGGGCTTGACCGGACCTTGTGATCCGCCTTCGCCCAGCACCATGGTGGTGACGCCCTGCCGGATCATGCTCTCGCATTTGGGCTCGTCGAGCAGAGTATCATCCGAATGATTATGCATGTCGATGAAGCCGGGAGCGACTACCAGGCCTTTGGCGTCAATCGTGCGTTTGCGGGGAGTGCCTGTCAAATCGCCAATGGCCGCGATCCGGTCGCCCTTCACCGCGACATCGGCTTGCCAGGAGCGGTTGCCGGAACCATCCACCAGCGTACCGCCTTGGAATACCAGATCATAGGCAGGCGTAACCGGATTCTGTTGCGCGGCCGATATACGAGCGAGCGCGCCGGCAAATAGCCAGCGCGCCGCTTTTCCAGTCGAGATCATTGTACGATTCGGGTGAGCCACGGGTCAGACGAGTACTTCGGATATCTTGCGCGTTGCCGTGGGGAACTGACCGATTCCGGCGCCCATGACTTCGTCGGCGAGTGTCAGGTGCAGGTCGCCGATCGTGCCCGTCAACTGAGAGTATGAGCCCGTCGCAAGCTTGCCGGCATGGCCCGCAACAATCGCTCCGTGGCA
>CAVZRE010000042.1:0-41083 GCA_963777595.1 Terriglobia bacterium | reverse complement strand
GGTTTGGAGTCCAAAACCGCACTCCACGGTAAACCGATCTACCTCCTTTCGGTTTTCAGTGAAAACAGTTCATCGTTTCACCACAGATATCTTCTGTTCCAGAAACCCGACAAATGGCCGTATTCGCCAACTGGCTACTCAGATTACTCACAATACTCAGAATCCGATCCGAGACGATTCGATAAACGTGCGTTTCTCGATTCGGTGCCTGTCTGTTGACGAATGAATCGCCAAATTGGTACAGGAGAAGACGAGGCGAAACTCATGTCCACGCCAGCACCTGCACTGGAAATTCAGATTTGGCCGATCGACCGGCTCATCCCCTATCCCCGCAACCCTCGCAAGAACGACGCTGCGGTGGGTCGGATGGCGGCACCAATCCGCGAGTTCGGTTTCAAAATTCCTGTACTCGCGCGGAGCGACCTCAAGGCCGCCCACAAACTCCGCATCACCGAAATTCCCGTCATCCTCTGCGACGATTGGACGGGAGGCACAGGTGAAAGCGTTCCGCCTCATGGTGAACCGGTCCGTAGCCTGGGCTGCCTGGGACGACGAACTTCTCGCTCTGGAGCTGCAGGAGCTAAACGAAGCGGACTTCGACTTGAGTCTCACCGGCTTTGATCCCAAAAAACTCGATGACCTGCTGCTCGACGAGACCGCCGACGACAAGGCCAATGAAATTCCGCCAGTACCCGAAAATCCTGTGGCGCGTCCTGGCTACCTGTGGCTTTGCGGACCACATCGCATCTTCTGTGGCGATTGTGCCAGGCCAGATGCGGTAGCCAAGCTGCTCGAAGACCGCCAGCCCGCGCTGATGGGTGACCGACCCCCGATACTTCCGGTAGCTCAACCCAGTCTTGATGCGCCTCGCCTTCCTTCAGGGTGAACGGCGAGAACTTTCGAAATCGTTCCTTCAGCCAATGCTGGCCGTCCGGGATTTCCAGACGGCACACAAACTTCGTGAATGCGATGGGCCACTTGCCTCGGTTAGTGACCGTAAATTGGATGGCTGGAGATGACCTCTCAATATCTTCACCGTTTCAGGAACTTCGAGCACTAGGGTATCGGTTCCCGTGAAGAAGAAACGTATCATTGGTTCGCTCGCTGAAGATCGTGCGCCAGACGGTTCCACAATCGCGGGAAGCGGGGCTTACGTAAGGATATTCTTTCAGGTTAGCCAATCAGGGAAGTTCATTGGAGTCATCAACATTCTACTTGCACTTGCTTGACTAGTGCATGAACGGCACATTCGGCGAGTAACGCTCCCTTGAATAGTACCGCCCACCTATTTGATATCTGGAGACGAAGCCGGCGTGAGCTGGCCCAAGTCAATTCTGCAGTTTGCCGGAGGCCAGCCTCAGCAGAGTCTGCGCCACACGCTGCGAAATTTCCTTTGAGTCGTAGGCGGAAACTGTGAGTGTTTCGCTCGCTACAATCTTGTCACTCTGAAGAAGTGAAGCGGTCACTCGCAGTTGGCTTCCTACAGCGCGATACCGGACCTGCGGGGTCAGGGTACCTTGAGATGCTTCGGTATTGTTATCGTCGTACGTGACGGCAGGACCCCGGCTCGTGGCTCCGGAGAAGGCTCGCAGTTCGGACCGAATCCCGGCGGCGAGTTGCAGGCGGTCGGTGAAGGTGGCTTCGTCCAGGCAGGTGGTGAGTTTCAGAATGGCCGCACCGGGGTCGCCAAGCTGGATTTGGCTGCGGAGCGCCTCGGGGAAGAAGCCTAACGATATGCCACCGAGAGCCGCGGGAACAGCTTCTTGCGGCCTTTGGTCGCGGCCAATCATAGCCGCGTATTTTTCCACGGCGGGAATGGTGGTCTCGAACCAATGGCCGGCCTCCAGGCGCGTTCCGTCTACCAGAGCATCGCCCTTGATGCCGCGGAGCAGGGCATAGGTAAGCAGGCCGTGCTGAAAACGGTCCGACTCGTAACTGGCGCGGTCGGTAGCGGAGCCCATCAGGATGTAAGTGCCGGTATCCAGGTTGAAGTTGTCGACTGCCTTTTTCAGGTCATCCGCGGCACTGCGAGCCCGGCCGGATAAGGCTGCGAGCTGAAGGTTGGCCGCTCCGGCGGCGCACGTATCAATGACGAGCACTTGTTTGTCAGGCAGACTGGGGTTCGTGAGCCATTGAACGAGCTCAGCTGCCGAGATTGTCGTGGCAGTCCGGAGTTGGTCCGCCACGTCAACATTCACCTGCCGGGCATCCTGAGTCAGATAGAAGTAGCTGTGAGGGTCATTCGAAGGCGCGGCACCGTGCCCGGAAAGGTAGACAAAGAGCAGGTCTTTGCGGGTCGATTTTGCGGCCACCGTCTCAAAGGCATGGTGAATGTTGTCCTTGGTGGGCCGGTGCGCCGGGTCGGGATCGTTTGTGGTTAGCATGGTGAGTTCGACTTTGTCCTTACCGCAAAGAGCTTCGGCCCCCATACGTACGGCGCTGGCTAGAACTCTGGCGTCGCTTTCGGGGTAGCGAAGGCTGAGAGTCTGCGCATAGGGGAAAGTCCCGGTGCCGATGAAGATTCCGTAAAATCGGCCGGCGCAGGTTCCGTTGGATCGTGACGCTGGCGGCGCGGGGACTACGCCGCGGGATGACGACTGTTTCAAAACTACGGTAGCTGGTGGGCTTTCGATCAGATTATCCGCGCTTGCCGCTGTGACCGAGATGGTGTTCTCCCCCTCGGAAAGGTGGGCGTCGGCAAGATTGAATTGCAGTGCCTGGCCAGCGGCTGTTCTATTGGCTGCCATCGGTTTTGCCGGGAAAGGACGGCCATTTACCCTCACCGTAATCCGTCCGGGCGCAGCCGAGTCAGCATCTTTGAGCAGCACCTGAAGAACGGGATGAGCGGAATCGCCCGATGAGGTTACGCTCACGGCCGGAGGCAGGTGATCGATCCGGTTGAGTCCTTTGACGGGCGGAATCGGCCTGGATTGCAGGATGCTGGCTAGAAGGCCGGGGACGTAAAAACTGCGGCGCAGTTGCTCCAGGCTTATCGCGCCGGAATCGCCGACTTTCCAATAGAGGCTCTGGATATGGTCGGGGTCGGAGGCATCATATCGGCCTTCGGGGTCGACCACGGCCCAGGAACCATCGGCAAAGGTCGCCAGCGTGGCAAGAGCCTGGCCGGTGGACGCGTCAAAAAGCTTCACGGTTCCGTCGAGGCCGGCGATCAGGATGGAACGTCCATCAGGCAGGAACGCGGCGCCTTGCGGGCCTGGTTGGATGCCGGCGAACTCGCGGATCTTCTGGCCGGTTGCGGTATTCCAAAGGCCAGCGGTTTTGTTCGAACCCAGCGTCAGAAGCGAGCGCCCATCAGGCGCGAACGTCACGCCGGCGACCGGCGACTCGTTCTTCAGGTGTGTGGTTTCGCGGCGGTCCCGAACACTGAAAAAGTGTACTGATCCATCCTGCGCGCCTGCCACCATCACTTCGCCATCAGGAGAAAAAGCCACAGCCTTGTAGGGGAAGCGCGACGCGAAGCTGGCCACCTCCTGGCCGGTCGCCGGGTCCCAGAATTGCGCGTTATGCCTGGCTGCCGCGACAAGACGCCCATCGGGAGAATACACCGCGGCTACGGGTCCATTGGGCAGCGAGCTGTCGTGAAGGGGGTCTGCTCCCTGCATGAACCGGTCGAATTGTCGCGCCTCACGGTTCGCAGGGACGTCCCACAGATGCAGGAGCTGGTCCGATTGTTCTTTAACAAACATCAGCGTTCCCCCACCAAAGAGGAGGTACTTGCCATCGGGAGAAAAAGAGAGCGTGGTGATGATACCGACACCTTTGAAGCCGTGAACCGGCTTGCCAGTCGCGGCATCATAGGTTCGCACCCACTCGTCGGTGCTGCCCGTTGCCACTAACCGCCCATCCGGCGAAATGCTGACGGCGGCGATCGGAGCCGTGTGCCCCTGGTATCGGGCCTTCAGGCGTCCTGTCTTCAAATCCCACAAGGTCGCTAATTTGTCGGAGCCTCCGATTACGAGCTCCGATCCGTCCCGGGAAAGGGTCAGGCAGTCGACCGCGCTCAGCGCTCCTCCGAAGCGGCGAATCTCTTCGCCTGTATCCGCTCTCCAAAGGTGGAGAGCCCCATCGGCTGCAACGCTCGCCACCGACGTGTTATCGGGAGCGAACGCGGCGTCCGTCGTATAGCTGGGGACACGTTGCTCCTCTCTGCCCGTCGTTGCGTCCCAGACGCGGATTGCAGTATCGTTCATTTCCGGGCTAGCGGCGGTGCCCCCGAAGACAAAACTTCCCGTAAGGATGCGGCGCCCGTCCGTTGAGAAGGCCACGTTCGAGATCAATCGTTCCGGAATGGTGAAGCGGCGGATCTCGCGAAACGTACTGACGTCCCAAAGACGGGCGGTGGAGTCCCAACTGGCAGTGATGACGGATCGGCTATCCGGCGAAAAGGCTGCGGAGACGATCTGAGCGGCGTGCCCCGCCAGGGTCCCGATCTCACGGCCAGTGGCAATTTCGTATAGCCGCGCGATTTGGTTGGCGGTTACCAGAAGCATCCTGCCGTCGGGCGAGAACGCCGCAGATCCCGACCCTGCGAAACGGCGGATCTCCTGCCCGTTGGCAACGTCCCACAAGCGAATGGTAGTGCCGGCTGTCAGGACAGTTCGGCCATCGGGAGAAAATGCCGCCACCCTGATCTGTTCGTGCGTTGCTGACTTTGCTCGTGGCGGCAGGTAGCTGGTGCTGAACTGCCGTACTTCGCTGCCGGCCGCCAAATTCCAGATGCGGGCCGTCCCGTCAAGGCTCGACGTCAGCGCGCTCGACCCGTCCGGAGAAAAATCTACCGAATTTACGGTCGAAGCATGGCCCTCGAGGGTCCGGACCTCGCGGCCGGTGGCCAGTTCCCATAGTCGTGCGGTCTGGTCACCGCTGCCGGTCAGGATCCACTTTCCGTCGCGGGAAAACGCTACGCAAATCACCCCATCGGCGTGCCCCAACTGGATGTAGAGTTTTGCCTCTTCGGCTGCGGCAAGGCTGGAGACCAGCAGAAGCGCGAAAATGTACCGCATCGGATTCCTCGATTGAGTGTATCAATGGAAATCTGCCAGGCGCAGGCAAAGTTCGGCGGCACCGTTAGCTCCCGATATGTTGAGACAACACTGTCGAACCGAGGTAAATTTGACCGGACCAGCGCGCCATACAGACATAGACTTGACTCGACGACGGGATTTACCCGCAATGATCCCCTAGAGAATGCCGTTACCTTTAGCTTTGCATCTCGCTTCGTCTCGTACTTTTGTCGCGAGCAATAACCGAATACTTCTTTGCGAGCTTGCCGTAAGTTGGCCGGTCAAGATGTACGAGCAACTTCTTCAAATAGTGCAGCCCTACCGACATATCAGCCGGTGAAGGCACGTCCGAGTCGCGCAATTGTTCATGCAGATCGGCTGGCTGAGCAAATCCGATTTCTCTAACCTGGGAAGCAAGTTCGGGTCACGGAAGCCACTTGGCCGATAAGTCGGCAAGCAAACCATGCCCAATGGCCCCCGATATCACGCCTTAACGCTTCGTTGTTGTAAAGAAATGCGCGTAACCGGCGCGGCGGGTCCCGCGATGCATTCGTGCTGCACTCGACGGTTTCGGCTATTGGACGCTTTGCAGCCAACTGATTAATTAAAGCGGCTGGCTCGTTCCGTGTTACGAGTTAGAAAGTCGCGCCTAAGTTACGGCTGTCGCAGCCCGGCGGACCACAAACAACGATGATCCGCGCCGCGGTTGGAACTTGGTTTGTTCGACGAATTTGTAACGAGAGCAGGCGGAAGAGCTTTGCCAGTTAGTCGATCGAGCGCACGCGTCCCTCTAAATCCTTTCGCGCAAGAAGGCGGAAGGATTAACAGCAGGTGACGGCGCGAACAAAGACCATGTCTTGAAGCTGACATTGGAGACGATCCACAGCAGCGACCAAAGAGTCGACTTTGACGGTGCCAAAACCGGTCGCATGGAGAAGCAATTTGCATTCGATTGAGACCAGCGCCATGGTAAACATGACCTGGCAACGGTAGAGCGCTATCGCCAACTCCGGGCGGTCAATCCGGGATTCCACGAGGAGGTTGCGAATGGAGTGGAGGATTGCAGCCTGGTCGCTTCTCAAGTCGCGGAGATAAGTGCGAAACAAAGATCGGCGCTCCGACCGGAAGCGAAGCAGCAGACGCGAATGTCCTGGCGCTCTGGCGACGAGTCCGAAATCTGATTCGTCGAGCAATCGAACCATCGGTCGATAGCGCGCAGCGGAAAAGGGCTCCGGGGTGCCGGCTGAAACCGAGCCGGCCTGAGTTTTCTGAAGCCTGAAACAGACTACAAACAAAGCTGCCAGAAAACCTAAAATCACTAATGCTAGAAGGAAGAGGATCACCATCGGTAACTCACAGACCTGATATTAGCAAATGACTGGCGAGCCTAACGATTAAATTGTTAGTTCTTTTGGCATGCATACCCACTTACTTTAGTAGATATCCGACGCATGTTACCAGGTCAGGCGCAACCTAGTTAAATTTCACAAAAGCTAGCGGCCCGGCTCGAGCTGAGGTTCGAGGCTGGCGCGGAACAAATCGCAGTAGGGGCGGACGGTCCGCGGCGGGAACTTGGGCCTCCAGAGATTCAGATAAAGGAGATCCTCGCTGCTGATGGTGGCGGCCTGCCCGTTGGCCCTTGCGCTCAGCCGGCTGGGGCGCAGGCTTGCGCCAACGAAGATCGCCTACCGGGGGCGCCGCGAACCCGCGAACGCAATGCCTTTAAACACTGCTCCGCCAGGCGCCAGAGTGCGGCCTTGAAGTCGGCCTCCGGTGACGCTGACGGCAGGTTCCGCGGCGTGCGCTGCGACGGCGACAATCGCAAATTGCCAGGCGGATGGGCAAGCGGGATGGTTGTTTTAAGCGAGCCAGAAATTGTCGTTCGCGGGGATAAACCTGATTGGAACTTCGGTGACGATGGTCTTCAGCCATGATGCGAATTCGTCCATGCCGGCCTCTTCGCCGGCTTCGTGCGCGATCAGGACGAGACCTTTCTTTTCGCCCGACGAGACTGCGTCGCGCACATACTCCGGGGTCTCCCTTTCGCGAGCCTCGAAGACGACAATGATATCGGCTTCGCGTAAGCGTGTGATGTTCTGGTCGAGCGAGTGAGACCCCAGCGCGACCCTGGTGACTTTCAGTTGAGGATCGCCGACCAGCCGGATACTGCGACTCTTGAGGTTGGCCGCGAGATGCATGGCGACTGCATGCAAGGTAGTCGCCGGAAGAATGTAGAAATGGCTGTCGTCGTGAGTCTGATAGCGATCCCAACCTAAAGCTTTATTCCAGCCCACGAAAATCTTGTCCGGCTTCCAGGCGTGGAGGTGATCGTGCATTCGCCAGATGACCATGTTGTGCTTCTCGATGAAGTCCACTTTCAACTTGTAGAGCGGATCGTCAATCAGCGTCGCGGTGGTATCGGGATCGCTCCAGAAGGTGGGTTCGTGGGTGATCACGAAATTAAGGCCGGCGGCATGGGAGCGTTGAATTACGTCAAGGGTCGCCATGAACGTGGAAGAAATTCCTTTCACGGGCGTATCCGGATTGCCGCATTTAAAAGTGTCACGGTAGCTTTTGGGATTCCAAGGAACGCCGATGTTTTGGCGGATGCGCTCAACGATGCTACGCGCGGTGGGGGCGTGAGTTTGCGCGAGCGCCGAGTGCGCCGCGATGAGAAATGCGAACTGCCGCCGGGACAATCTGCTCATACGAAGGGCTCTCCTGCCGGTATCCATTCGATCGGGACATCCTTAATAAAGGTCTTCAACCACACCGCCATGGCACCGCAACCGGGCTCTTCCGACACCTGGTTGCCGAGCACGAGAAGCCCTTTCTTCTGGCCAGATGCGATGACGTCCTGGAAATAAGGACCTGCTTCCCATTCGACGGGCTCACCAATGAGCATCACATCCGCAGGAAGTTCGGTGAGGGCATTGCGCATTTCCGGGACCAGGATCAACCCGTGGGTGAGAGCCGCTGAGGAAACGCTCAGGCGAGGATCGCCGATGACGCGCAGCGCCCGGATCTTGAGACGTTCGCGAACGGAGCCGGCGAGTTTCTGAAGAGTAGTGGCCGGGAATTTGTGCGGATTGCTTCGCCAACCCAACTCGGTCTGGAGGGCCAGCAACTGCGGGTCGGGCGTCCGCGCTTGCCAGTTCTCGTTAAAGCGCCAGACGACGAGATTATTTTTCTCGATGAGATCGCGTTTGTAGAGATAAGCGGGGCTGGTGGAGTAGGGCTCGCGATTGGCATTGCGGAGCCAGTAAGGGAATTCGCGGCTTACGATCATGTTCTTACCGGAAGCGACGGCGCGGCGCAAAACATCGATCGACGGCGTAAACGTAGTGGCTATGCCCGTGACTTCTACGTCAGGATGCCCCGCAAGGAAAGTATCCGCGGTGTGTTCTTTCCAGCCCGCGCCGATTTGCGTTTGAATACTGGCAACGATACGGCTCGCAGTCAAAAGTTCAAATACCTCTCGGGAAGATCGTATCATTAGTAGCTTACCGGGATTTCTCGCGCCGGGTGTTGCGAGGGCCACAATATGCCGGCAGTAGAATAGTGCCGAGCGGCGCACAAAGACGCGGCGCGAAAATGGAGGAGGTTGAGATCCGTGCGAGCAGACATGGTAGCGGGTGCGGTTTTTCCAGATTACGAGTTAACCGATCATGCAGGTAAGCGCCGCAAGCTTTCCGAACTGCAGGGGGCTGATCCGATGATTCTGGTGCTCAGCAGGGGCGGCTTCTGCCCGAAGGACCGACGGCAGGCGGAAGGCTTGCTGCAACTTCATCGCGAAATAGAAGTGGGTTATTGCAGGCTGGTGACGATCAGTACGGACAATTTGAGCGAGACGAATGAATACCGGACGGGCGTGGGCGCACATTGGCCATTTCTGTCCGACGCAGGCCGGGTAGTGCAAAAGGATCTCGATATCGCCGAGTACACAGACCCGACGAACAATCCGATGATCCCGCATACCATTGTGCTCGAGCCGGCGCTGGTGGTATTCAAGATCTATAACGGCTATTGGTACTTTGGCCGGCCAACGATTGAAGAACTGCGGCAGGATTTACGGGCGGTGTCTAGGAAATGCCGGCCCGATTGGGACATCACGAATCCTGATATGAAGGCTGCCTGGGCACGCGGCGAGAAAGGCCGGTTCTATCCTTACGGGAAGAGTTACGCGAAGGTATTTGGCGAGCAAGAATAACGCCGGCCGAGGGGCATTGCGAAGTGCGCAACCTAGAACAGTAATAACACTTATGTATGCGCGACGGCGGTCAAGCCGACGGGACTGCACTCACGCACCTGCCAATCCAACTTAATACGCGTCACGAGTTTGGAGAGACCCTTGATCTGAGTTGTCCAGACAGATACGGCAGCTTCCATTTCCCGTTCATTTTCCGGAGAAAGACGAAACTCAAATGTCACCGGATGGCTGAAACGGAATTGGTCCGGATCACGGAAAGAAGACTGGCGAAGTAGCGCCGGGAAATCATAGTTGAACCTGGTGCGATGACAAGCGAGAATTTCCGACGTACTCAGGCCCGATGCATGTTGCAACCGGATAAATTCGCTAAATTCAGCCCAAAATTCTGAGAAATTTTGGATTTTCCGATCAATTCCCGTGGCGAGTAGAAGTTGTTTGGTGGCCAGCATGGCCGTCGCGCAAACGTCATCCCACAACCGGAATGAAGCAATGGCCCGATAGCGGTACATCAAGTTGTCACCCACTTCACCATTGCGAAGTTTGCCGAAGTTTTCATCCTGAGAGTAAAAGGCAACGCAGGATTCGCGGCTAGGGAACAGTTCGCCTTTGGTTTCGGCTACGAAGGAATCGAGGAAATCGCGAATCACGGTCCGGCCGTTTTCCATGGCCGGGAGCATCGCCGACCACCATTCGGAATTTTTAACGCCCCACTCGCGAGCGAAACGAACAACCGCTTCGAACCAACCGTCGTTCCAGAATACGCTACTGACTAAGTGCCATTTGCGAGCGGCGACGTAATCCTCGAAAGGAAGGGTATCTGTCGCGACCACAATTTCTTCCACGTCGAACACTTTTTCATCGCCATAGACGCCGAAGTTTTTCGGCAGAACCCGGAAGCGCGTATCGAATTTGAACATTTCCCGGGAGTCGACAGTTTCCATTTCGGCGCCTTTCAGCATCATGGCCTGAAAGTTGTGCATCTGATGGATATTGCTGTCGAGCAAAGAATGGAGCCCGCGCAGATGGCTGGCGAGAGACTCGCCGGGAAGTCCTAGAATCAAATCCGATACCGACCGAAGACCTCGGCCCCGCATGTGGACTTCGAGTGCCTTGTAACCTTCGAGTTTGATGGTCTGTCGTTTGACTTTGCGCAGAACATCCTCATCCAGCGATTGAACGGCCTGATAAAGAACCAAGGCCCCACCGACTTGTTCCACTGACTTGATGATGCGGTCAGGCCGGTTTTTCCCCGTGGTGGCGTCAATGAAAGTAGGCCAGCCGTAGTCGCGCTGCATTTGGCCGATGTAACCGGAAATTTCGATATCGCGCTCGAACATACCGTAGTTGGAATCGGCAATCCGGAGCGTACCCATGCCCGGAGAGAATTTCTTGATCCGGCGCGCGATATAGCGGATTTCCTCGCGCATGCGATCGACGCTAAAATTGTGGACCTTGGTATAAAAACTTGTACCTTGAACGCAGAAAGTGCAAGTGAAAGGGCAGCCCCGGTTGGTCTCGATCATGGGGGCGAGTTTGCCGTCGAAGAACTCGTCCTGAATGCCGGTCAACCAAGGAGAAGGAATCTCTTCGACCTCTTTGTGACGAGGCTTGGTCAAATCAATCACCGCGTGGCCGTCGGGATGACGGACCACGGAAGAAGGCACCCCGCGGCTCGCAAGTTTGTCAATAGAAAGGCCCGAATCGAGGTAAGCTCGAAGAATATCGCTGGCGAGAAAGTCGCCTTCGCCCAAAGCATAAATGTCGAGGTGTGGATGCCGGTTGACATAGGCTAATTGCCGCTCCGGCTCCAGCGAGATGTTAGGGCCGCCCATCACCGTGAGGATCTGAGGGTTAATCTGCTTGGCGGCCCGCGCAAAGTAATGGCTCAATGCCTCATTCCAGACGTAATTACTCAGCATTAGAACGTCCGGTGGATTGTCCTTCAAGGCACGCAAAAGCCGGTCGGGATAAACGAACAGTCGAGAATCGACTTCTTGCGGAGAAAAGTCGCGATCGGAGACCGCCTTCATATAGGCGATGCCGAGGGGCATACAGTCGTTCGCGAGCACCCCGGAATAATCGTAGCGGAGATCCGCCAGGTAAACTTTGACTGACATCAATGCCTCCGGTTTCGATTTACTTCAAGCGACGGCCGCATCGCGATAGACCGGTTCCGGGGAAGCCGGTTTCAGGAAATGCGTGTACCAGTCTATAGTGCTGCGTAGCCCTTCATCCATGCCGTGTCGAGGAGACCAGCCCAAGCGCTGACGAGCCTTGCCAGAATCGAGCGTTTGTTCGCGGATTTCGGCGGTGGCGATATTTTGAATGATTGGCCGAAGATCACTCCGGCCCATTAAGCTCAGAACCTTTTCGGTGACCTCCAACATGGTATGCCGAAGTTCCAGTCCGAAGTTAAAAGCTTCGCCGTTCAACGAGGCATCGGATGCCATGCACTCGGCTAGCCACATATAGGCTTCGGCGGCATCTTCAACATAGAGGAAGTCACGGATAAACTTGCCGTCACTCCTGATACAAAACGATTCATTGCGAAGGGTCGACTGGATCACACCGGGAATGAGGCGACTGAAATTCAAGTCACCACCGCCGTATAAATTGCCGCAGCGCACAATGGAAGCCGGCAGACCAAAGGTGCGAGCGTACATGGTGGTGATCAGATCAGTGCAGCTTTTCGACACATCATAAGGAAAGCGACCCTGCAGCGCGTAGTCTTCGCGGTACGGAAGCTTCTCTGAATCGCCGTACGCTTTGTCTGAAGAAGCAACGAGGATTTGCCTGACGCCGGTTTGCCGGGCGGCTTCGAGCAACAGCCAAGTACCACGAACATTGGCTTCGAGCGTTCCCACGGGATCGGTTTTCGCCACGCCGACCAAGGTTTGAGCGCCAAGGTGAAATACCGTTTGGATGGAATACTCGGCGAGAGTCCGGCGGATCAGAGGTTCGTCGCCAAGTGAGCCGCGAACAGTAACGATGCGATCGAGCCAGCCGCCACGAACCAGGAGGCTATCCGGCACGGCATCACGGACCAGCGCCACTACCTTGGCACCGCTCCGGACCAGCGCAGGGGTCAACCAACTGCCGAGTAAGCCTGTGGCGCCAGTGACAAACACCCAACGCCCATCCCAGAAGCCGTATTCCTGCTTCACGCCACTGCGGCCTTCTGTCCCCAAGGGGCGGCCCCGCCTAAGAGCAGATTTTCGAACTCCTGTTGATCCTTACTGGTATCCATCGATTTCCAGAATCCCATGTGTTTGTATACCTGCAGCAGATTTCGCTTAGCAAACGATGGAAGAACTTCCCGTTCGAGATTGCGGCCGCGCCACTCCAGGAGGGCTTGTTTCTCAAAGACAAAGAATCCCGCGTTGATCCAATAGTCCTTAACGATCGGCTTTTCTTCGAAGTGTTTCACGCGGCGCTCGTCATCGAACACGACGAGGCCGTATTGCGATCGTAAAGGAACGGTGGTGAGGGTGGCGAGGGTGCCGCCAGTCTTGTGAGCAGCAATCAGCGAGTGGAGATCGACATCGCCCAGTCCATCACCGTAGGTCGCCAGAAACCGGTCTCCGACGTAGGTTCCACAGCGAAGGATTCGTTCGCCGGTATCGGCATCCTCGCCCGTATCGACGATGCGGATATTCCAATCGGAGAAGCGTCCGTCGAAATAATCGAACAGCATCTCTTTGCGGTGCCCCGCCGCGAGGATGAAGTCCGTGAAGCCCTGTGACGCGTATATACGCATCAGATGAACCAGAATCGGCGTTCCGTTCACCGGCATCATGACTTTTGGAAAATACTCCGTGAACGGATAAGACCTGGTGCCTTTTCCCCCACAAAGGATCACAACTTTCATCGGTTCCATTGGTTAGCAAAACTCCGAGCGAACAGATCTGCACCAGACGAACGTCGAAACGCTACGGGGAGTCATTCGTGCTCTGCATCGAAGATCTTTGAAATATGATGCAGCCTACACCGCCGAGAGTCAAGCTCTAAATAGGCGAGGCCTCCAGATTGTTGGTCTTGAAACGAACTGATGTGCTCGTTCCGCGAAATTACCTTGGAATGGCGAAGGAACAAATACTTGAACTCTCAGCAGGCCAGGATGGGTAATTCAGGCAAGTCTGAGGATTCTTGAGCTAAACAAGAGAGGTAGTTAGTGGAGCGAGTTAGTGAATCGGGCTATTTACGCAAATTGTTTTGTAGCGTTCTTATTTTGAATTTCATTCTTGACTTTGCACGCCGTAGTGATCCACACTGACATAAATCGGTGAGCATTTCAATCAACTGAGCCGCGGTCACAGGAATCAAGAGTTGGGTCGGCGCCGTCGCGCCGGTTTGTATAACAGCCGTGAAACTTAGCCCGCAACCAGTCACAGAGGTTTCTTATCCTAAAACCGGACCCGTTGGAGCCATTGGTCCGGCATCAGCGCATCTTAGGATCCGGACGCTCTTAGTCGCGAGCGGACCAAGGGCTGTCAGAGCGGCGGCTGAAATCCAAAAAGACAAACAGCGCCTCCTGATCGGAATGATCGACCCGCACCGTCAATACGGACTTTCCGAGGCTTTTCCAGAAGTTCCCATACTCGGCACGGTGGATCAACTGGGGGCGCTGATCGTGGAACACTGTGTCGATCAAGTTCAGGTCGCGCTTCCGGTCCAAAGCTGTTTCGAGGTCTTTGCGGACATTCGCGAAGTTGCCCGGACATTAGGGATTCCCATCACTTTCAGGCTCGAGCTATCGGAAGGACAGCCTTCGCGGGTAGAGCTTGGAACCTCTATCGCACTCCTTCATTACAACCACCATCCGGCGAATTACTGGCCGCATAGCGCAGTCAAGCGCGCAATCGATATCGCGGTAGCGGCGATTGCTTTGGTGTTGCTTTTTCCGATTCTTGTGGTGATTGCGATTGCGGTCAAGATGACCTCCTCGGGACCCGTTTTCTTCAAGCAGCCGCGCGTCGGGCTGCACCGGCGCGAGTTCAAAATGTGGAAGTTCCGCACGATGGTCAAGAACGCGGAACAATTGCGTAAGGAAGTGGCCAGCCTCAACAATGCGCGCGGAGTCAGTTTCAAGATTGTTCGCGATCCCAGATTAACGGCGATCGGAGGTTTTTTGCGGCGGACCAGTCTGGACGAACTGCCGCAGTTCATCAACGTGCTGCTGGGTGAAATGAGCCTCGTGGGACCTCGCCCGATTCCGCTTTGGGTTGCCGACCAGCTTCAGGACGCGACCTATTACCGCCGTTTTCACGTGTTACCTGGATTGACAGGCTGGTGGCAAGTGGAAGGACGAGAGCAGGATTTCGAAGTAATGGCGAAACACGATCTTTATTATGTCGATAACTGGTCAACCTCGCTAGATTTACTAGTGCTGCTTCGTACTTTACCCGCGGTGGTAAAGGGTAGCGGAGCTCACTGACGAGATTTGACACTTTGTGAGTCTTTGGTCAATTGTTGGCGTGCGAGATAGCAAGTGCCCGGTAGTTTCCCGCATCTCCGTCCAAGCCCTGTAACTCCGTCTTGGTCAAGTAGCGAATGGGCGCCTCCGGGTCCGTCCGCTGGGCAACATGGGCGAGACCTAGCAAGATAGCATAGTCTGCCCGATCAATTCCTTGCCTCACCACCACTCCTCGTTCCCGAATGATAAGAAACGGCCGCGACTGTACGTCCGGCCGGCAAAAGTCAATCGCCCGATCGCACGATAGAGAAGAAAAGAGAACGGGCGATTTGGCGTTCCAGAAGATGGCCTGGCACGGGTAGAGTATGCCTCCTGCCAAAACAGAACGGCAAACCGGATCTGTGCCAAGAACGTGGAGTTCCGGGTGTTCAGGCATCATCCAGGGACCTAACGCCGTCACTTCAGACAGGAACTGACAATCCGGCCGGTACATATTTCGCGGTGTCAAAGCGAGCCGGCGGTCTACCTCCGCTAAGGTTGCCTCAGCGGATTCACACGTTTCACCACACACAACCAGACCATGGTTGCCGAGTATCAGCACGTTCGTCTGGGGTGCGCGAGCCACCGCCTGCTTTACTTGCCGGGCCAGCGGGATGCCAGATTCGACATAAGGTATCCACTGCCAATCGATACCCGCTAAGCGAGCAGCAAGTTGTTCAACGGCATCCTCGCGAATTGCCCAGGCGATGGTGTTAATCGAGTGAACATGGACCACCACACGATGCGGCAGGACTGCGTGCATCGCAGTTTCGATTGAAGCTCGCAGGTGAATGCCGGAAGTCTTTGCAGTCCGGCGCCCGGAATTATGATCGTGCTCGACAGTTTCGCAGGCTTCCTGCAAATTCACCGGCACCAAAATATCGGTTTGATCGGCGTGCGCCAACCACGTGCCGGAAGACTTTATCCACAAGATGCCGCCAATCTTAACGGACGTGTTTCCGGTACTAGCCTGAACGAGCAACGCGTTCCGACCGATCCTGGCGGAGAGATCCAGCAATAATTTTCGTTCTGCATGTTCGCCGGATGGCAAGACTTAACGCTCCTCTCCGTTACTTGCAACTGATCGCCCACAGACGATTCAGCTAACACCGAGTTGATGTTTGTGCCCCGATTAGGAGCGCTTTACTCGCGATCGCGCCGCAATGCGAGGCTTACCGCAGCGGGTTGTGCGACTACCGACCCTCCATTGTGTACGACGGCGCCTCGGAACATTGCAGTTTGATGACCGAAGTTCCACTCTCGTGATGATGCGGACGCGCTGCGTGACATCCGCTGATACATGGTCACGCCCCAAGAGGCTTTCAAGGTATTTTGCCACTTACACAATCCTGATTCAAGCACTTTCTTCGGACGCTTCACGACTTCATGCCACTTTGATATTATTTATCGAGTGATTGCGCTTTGACCCTGGTGTCATACCCTGGTCGGCGACCGATTTACGCATTCATCGTAGAGGGCTTCAAATTGCGGGCCAAGACGTTCCCAACTAAAGCGTTGCGCTGATTTCCGGCAACGCTCGGGAAGCGCCAGATCCGCATGCAGCCGAATGGCGGCAACGATCTGATCCGCGAAACCCATCACATTGGTTGCGACCCCATTTTTCGGCAAAGGATCAACTAAACCTCCTGTCCCGGGCTGAATGATATCGGACATTCCAGCGTCGGAGGAGCCGACGACCGGCGTACCCGAGGCGAGCGACTCAACCAGAACCATTCCGAAGGCTTCCTCTACAGCCGGCAAAACTGTTACCGCTGCCTGGGCGTACATAGCCGGGACGTCCTCCACGCGGCCGGGGCCCAGGAACTCGACATCGGATCGAAACTCGGGCCGGACACATTCCAGGACCGTCATTTTGATTACGTCGGTCACGCTTCCGCAGTACCAAAGACGGGCCCCGGGTATCTGTTGCTTGACCTGGTTGAATGCGTAGGCGAGCGGCTGAGCGCCTTTGCGGAACTCGGCGAGGGTACTCATAAACAGAATGACGGGCCGATCTACGTCGCGGGTGAAGTTTTGACCGCTGAATGATTCCAGGCGTGAGGGTATTCCGATGGAGACAGCCTTGGCTCCATGTTGGGGGAAGAGTTTGCGGAACTGATCCGCCGCGTGCCGGCTTATCAAAATGACTCGCGAAGCACGCCGGACTGCGGTGCGAGTCATAGCGGTCTCCCACGGGTGACGGCGAATCCATCGTCCGAACGGAATGCCTGTCAAATGAAGCACACAAGGAATATGTCTGCCCGCGTGATGACTCAGTGCGCCCAGCACGTCCGCATGGTACAGACAATGCATGACATCAAATGAATTCTGCTGCAGAAAACGATAGCAGACCAGCGCAAAACCAGTTTCGGGACGAACCAGATTGAAACGGTGAAGTAGAGGGGGATTGATCTCAAGCGCCCTAACAATGCGTACTCCGGCACGGGTCCTTTCTTCTTCATCGCCGTTGGGACTGGTGCTGAGGACAGTGACGTCATTTCCGCGGCATGCGAGAAATTCCGACAGCTCGGCAAGAAACCGCTCCGAGCCCCGCCGCACGTAGGGCCAGCAATATGGGTTGGTGATAAGAATCTTCACGACCCGCAAGCCCAAAGGGATGATTGAGCGCGCTCGCGCAATGCAGGGAGCAGACCGAAAACAAAAGCTACAGTGAACATGTTGAGATCGATCCAGAGCGTGAATTCGGTCATATCATTGGCAATTGCCGCCAGCAGCCCACAAACGAACCCCAGCATGACACACCGCCCCATCCTGTCCAGTTTACGAGCCGAACGCCAGGCAGTAATCACGGCACCGAAAAGGAAGATGAGGAACGTCACCAAGCCGACGGTCCCTAGTTCCGCCCAAACCAGAAGGTATAGATTATGGACAGCTGTCAGCATGTCGTCCATGTCAATGAGTTTGGCGGCGAATTCGGGATTGTACGAGGGGTACGCAATGGTGTAGTTGTTCAGCCCCACGCCGAGAGCGATGTTGTCCTCGGCCATAGAAATTGCGGAGTTATTCAGGTGCGTCCGCAGTTCCCAGGAGGCGTCCCAATCCTTTCGAATGCGCTCGGTAATCGCTTCCTGAAAGTAGAGGCCGACGCTGCCCAGCGTTAACACGCCGACAGCAGCGATTAACGCGACGCGACCCACAGAAGTCAATCGATAGGCAACGCCGAGGATCATGCCAAGGACCGAAGCGCCTAAAAAACTGGCGATCGCGGCACGGGACATGGTTGCGCCGAGGCCGGCAAGGCCCACCAGAAACGCAGTGGACCACCACCAACGGTATCGTCGTCGAGGCTCCGCGAGAGCCAAGAGACCGATCACCGGCATTAGCAGGATGAGATAAGTCGCAAGATAATTGGGATGACCCGACAACGCCGATCCGCGAAACAGGCGGCCAGTCGACACTTCCTCGGACACGGTAGAGCCAAACCCCAACTTTTCAAGACCGAGATTGGAACGAAACGCGGCTTGTAATGCGGCGATGAGGCCCTCAAGCATGACGGAAACGGAAAGACCTAACAAGACCAGATCAAAGTCTTTGGCTCGCAGTCGGTACATAACATAGAGAAGAATCGCGAGCACTTTCACCCAACGAAGCCATTCGCAAAATGCCCAGAGCGGCTTTTCCGCGTAGAAGACGGACATAAGACCGACGGCAAGAAACGGCAACAGCAGGAGCGCCTGCTTGCCGGAGCGCGAACAGGGCCTGGTGGCGCGAGACCAATCGAAGAACCAATAGATGAGCAAAATCGCCAATGGCGCATCGGACGCCAAGAGATAGAGACCGAGCGCTCCTCCTCCATGGAGAGGTTCCAATTTCAGCAAGAAGGCATGCATCGGCAAAGGCACCGTCACTAAGAGGGAGAAGAGGCACAACTCTTCCCCATACTTCCACACTGCCGCCACCAGGAGGAAAATCAGACCAGCGATAGCGGGTGCATAGTGTTTCGGCGAAGAGTCGCGAGCCGAGGCAAGTCCGATTCCAACTACCGAGCCGATCATAATTGCGGTGAGCGTTCTAAGGGACGATCCGGGAAGAGAGAGGTTCATTGCGCCCGGCTGAACTCCATTGCCGTCACGGATCGAGGAACAAGGGAATAACTGAACTCCCGCGAAACCGGGGAGACATCTCCGGCGACGGGCCGCACCGTACCCGGTCGCCCTTCATGGATCATTTCACTACCAGATCCTGAACGCCGGCTTTGTCCTCGCATGTCAGTACCGTTGTTAGCGTCCATGCCAGGGCCGGTCAGTGTCCAGCTTCGAGCCTTGGAGGCCGGCTCAAAGCCGCCCAAGCGAATCGCAGTATCGATGCTTTCGCTGAAGTGGTTGTTCACTGCAATCAGATACAGCTTGGAGTGGTCGGCACTCAATGATGCTACTGCGTCCAGATGAGGCACACCGCTCTCGGCCATAATGAGGCCGGCCTGCAGGGTATCAAAGACCGGTCCTGCGACACTGCAACTGACCAGCGACTCACCGAAATGCCTGGAATACATTTGGAGCGCGTAAAACAGAGGCTTCGGCTCCGCGTCGAGACCGTTGATCCAGCCCATGAAGCCATCGTCGATCAATTTGAAGAATGTCAGCAATTCGACTCGTTCGGCGCGCAGAAATGTTTGAAAGAGCGTCGCTACGAATAATGCGCTGCCAAGCGTCTTCACGCGGTCGATGAACGGGTTGGACCAACTAAATGCGAAGAGGGGACCCCACTCGGTGACCGCAATCTTTATGCGCAACGCGTTCGGACCGGCAAAACGGCTGATATCCCGATTCACCTCGCGAAGATTGCGCTCGACCTGGCGAGGGAACGCAAACATGGCGCGATACACGTCATCAACGGCGATCCCTTTGGCACCGTTCACCAGAAGCGGCGCATAACCGTTGTGGATAGAAAGAAAGTCAATGTGACTTGCGGCCTGCGTCAAGAGTAGTTCATTCCAATTGTCATCGTGCAACAGTCGATAATAGCCGAAGTTCCTACCGCCGACAGCCCCTAGAAGAATTTTGGGATCGGCCGCTCGCATGGCCGTGGCATACTCTTTGAACCTGGCGGCATAGCTTTCGGGAGGCAGATAGGAATCTCCAGGCAAAGGCAGAGAACCATCGGGTTTGATGTACTGCTCATTTCCGATTTCCCAATATCGGACTTGAAACGGAGCGGGAGAGCCATTACGAGCGCGCTCCGGATGGTCTGGGCGGTTGCAGTAGCTTACCCAGTCAGCAGCCTCGGCAGATGTCCCACTGACGACGTTGGCCTGCAGCATCGGCTCTGCCGTTATGGAACGCGTGAAGGCAGCTAGTTCATGGGTACCCAAAAAAGCGGCGGACTTTCCAGTATCCAATTTGTGTGGCCGGACCGGGCGTTGCTCCGGAAGACCTATGCCGTCACGCCAATGATAGTAGTCGGCGAACCCACCTCCGGGATAACGGACGATAGACACACCAAGTTCGCGGGCCAGGTTCGCGATCTCCGGACGCACTTCTTGCTTCCGGGTGTCCCACAGCGAGTTGCCGTTCCTAACCCATTCGAGATTGGCGCCAAACATGCCACGTGGGATGGACTTCAAGATGGTCGCCGCATCGATGGTAATCGATGCGCCAACCTTTTGCCGGGGCGGCAACGAGACAACCGCGGCGCCCAGGCTTCTCGCGCCGATGGAGAGACCGGAAAACCACACCTTCCCGGAAGCGCTGGGAGTGACGATGGCAAAAATTATATGGGCCGCTTTGGACGGAATGGTAAGGTTTGTGTTTTGTTGACCGAAATCTTCATTCGAGTCCAATTGTTGAAGCACGACATGAGAAATCGTCTTGCCTTTCCGGTCGAGAACGAAGGCAAGAATGATTCCTGCTGCTCCGTTGGACCTGATCGCACCGCGGACGGCTAGCGTTTGTCCGCCAAGCCCCGCGGCGGAAAGCATTTGACCAATCCCCAAGGGCTTGTTCTTGTCTCTGTTCTGAGAATTTGGTTCTAGCCGGATGGAGAAGGGTCTGGTCGACCGGTCTACTTCGACGTTTCCGGCCTTCTGCAGCACGGGATCGAAGGTCCATCCCTCGTAATCGCCCTGTTTGAAGTCCGAATTGGCGAGAAGATTCTCTGATTGTGCATGCGCCCGAGGAAAGACGTTGGCCAGCAGAGCGAAAGAACCTGCAAGCTTAAGAGCTTCCCTGCGGTTCATCTGGGAACACTCAGCCCATTGCCGCGCTCGATGCGAACTTTCCGGGACGCCGCCTGGAGTCGAACCAAGGCATCGCCTCTGGGAACGCGAAGTCCCGGCTCAAACAGCGGCCAGAGCGCGGCGTCCTTTATTTTTCGACGCTGTTGCACCATGCGGCGTCTTCGCATTGTATCCGGAAGGCGTGAGAGGTTCCACGCCAGGGCTTTGAGTTTCGGCCAACGCTGAGGTCGAAGAATCAATTCAACGAGAGACATGCCGACGTAGGGCAACACATACCGGAGTATAGAAGATAGTTCGTAGTTGACCAGGAGCGAGCGCAACCGGTTCCGCCTCAGCAGATAAACCAGGAACCCATCCTGGCGCTGCAAATCGAAGGTACCGTGAACATCATGAGTTGCGAGGGCATCAGGATTATAGACAACGTCAAACCCGCAAATCGCGGCGCGCCATCCGAAATCCGTGTCCTCATAAACGGCGAACATAACGTCATCAAAAATGCCGGCAGTTTCCGTGAGTTCGCGGCGCACCATAATGGCCGAGGTATTGCACCAGATGCACCGGCGCATTTTCAGGTGTGCTTCGACCGGTTCACCCTGTCCACCGTCCCGGGAAATTCCGTAACGGTTCATCGCGCCGAAGCTGGCGCAAAGAATTTCCGGATTTTCCCGGTACAGAAGACGGCTCCCCGATATACCCACACGCGGATGCTCTTCCATTAGGTGGAGTTGTTTCTCGGCCCAGTCCGGCTGGAGTTGTACGTCACTGTCCACGAGCGCGACGAATGACGACCGGCTGTGAAGCAAGCCGAGGGACCTGCTAGCCGCAGGACCCGAATCTGTGTCCTTTCGGAGCACCTGGACCCAAGGATACTGTTGCGCGATATACTCTCGAGTACCATCGGTCGATAGTCCATCGATAACTAAACATTCGAAATCACGAGTTGTCTGTGCTGCGATGGAGGTCAACGTTGCGCCGATGATCTTCCGATTGTTTCGCGCGGGTACGACGAATGTAAGTTTCGGTTGGCGAGGCATAGCTGCTTGTCACAATTTTTTATAGATGAAGTCTGGAATGAGGTACCGGCGCTTATTCAGAATTCCGGCAACGACTTTGACGTTCTCCTGCCGGCACTCTTCTCTCAGGCGGTCCAAAACCTCGCGGCGGGTTTTCTGCCACTCCGCGACCACGAGAATACCTCCGGATGCGTGGCTAAACTGGCTCACAAGGCGTCTATGCACGAATAAACCGGCATCAACAAGCACAAACAGATAGCCTGGAAGGCGAGCGATCACGGTGTCCATATCCTCCGCCGTGATTTGGGAGTGATGCGACGTCGAGGAGGGGAAGGTAATCGCCGAGAGGTCCGGAGAGATCTCCCAAAGCTTTGCCCGATTGCCTCCAGGTAAATCCAGGTCGCGCCCGACCCCGTTCGAGCCGCACTTCAGCGCATTTAGGACTGGATCACTTTCCGGATCGATGATCAAAGTGCGTTGTCCCGACCTTTCGAAAGCCCGCCCGAGACCCACCGTCGCGGTGGTGACGCCGGCTTTTTCACTCGCAGACTGCAGCAGAAATACATGGGGCCCGGGGCCAGTGGCGGAATTCTCCAGACGTGCGGCCAATGCGGAGAATTCGTCGATATCGTGCGCAATCACTTGCGCCGGCGACTTGGCTTTCGAGACCAGCGACAGGGATCCCCAAAGCGGACGGCCCAAATGATTCTCCACATCCTCAGTACTGTCGGCCGTACGATCCAGCGCCTCAAAGAGAAATGCCAGACCGACTCCGAGCAACAGGCCAATCGCGATTGCGCCGCCGAAGAGATATGATTTCCGGATGCCAGATGCAAGAATCGGATCCACGGCCGGATCCACTACCTCGATACCGCTGATTCCCTGCGAGTTCAGAGCGTCCGATACCGTGGCTTCCGTGGCGTTGCGTTGATGTAAACGATAGGTTTCATCGTTCAGCGCCACGTCCCGGGAGAGCTGGTTAAAGGCGATTTCAGCCGTGCGAAGGCGCTCAAGCTGCTGCTGGTAATCCTCGACCGACTTCTGTTCACCTGAAAGACGAGCTCTTTCAGAGGCGAGAAGTTGGGTGGTTGCCAGCAACTCCTTTTCAAGATCGACGTAGTTGGAGTTGACAGATGTGGTTCGGGATTGTTGTACCGTGGTCTGAGTCCCTGCGAGGAGCTGATCGACCCGCTTGATCTCGCTATCGAGATCCTGCAACAAAACGCTTTTGTCATCGTACTTAGCCGAAAGCCGCTGGCGCTCGAGTTCAAGTTCGACCTTCTTCTTGGCGAGTTCGTCCAACTGAGTGTTCCGCGAATCGATTTGCGAAGTCATCAAGTTGGGTGAAAGCTCCTTGAGCTGAGTACGAAGCAGCACAATTTTAGCTTGTGCTGCATCCACTTGATCCTGAGTTTCCCGTGCTACCCGGTCGGCATCAGAGAGGTTTGTCAAAAGAAGGTTGATTTGTTCGGGCATGGAAGATATGTTGAATTGCTCTTTGAGAGCATTCAGCCGCTCTTCCGCCGTATGGAGACGATCTTTGTAGGTGGTTGCCTCGCGATCAAAGAACTCGGTTTTGCCGGAAATGGTCTGGACGGACATCCTCCGTTTTCGATACTGCTCAATCAGGGTGTTGACCACCTCTCCCGCATGTTGTTTTATTGGGGAACTGAGCGTCACTTTAACAACACTCGAGTCTTTTACCGTTTCTACTTTCAGGCCCCGGATGAGGCGGACAATGACCTTTTCCTTCAACGTCAGGGGTTCCGTCAGCCCGGCTCGAGTTTGTATCGTTTCCAAGGCGCTCTGTGCCCAATGGTAGATCCCCTTCAGCTCGAATTTGATTCGCGGCAACAATCCGGGTGGTGGAATATCGGGGGGCGGTGCGTCCAGATGTAGCACGGAGACCACATCATTAATGAGAGCGTAGCTCTTGATCAACTCGGCTTCGGTGTTGATATCTGGCCTGGTGGCAGGCAAGACACGGGTCGTGTTGGGAGAGAGCGAAGTCTCGGGATCAGCGGCCTCGCGAGAGAATTTGATGACGATCGTTGCCGAAGTCTCGTATGAGTCTGAGCGAACCCATAACCAGCCCAGGGTTCCGAGTACGGTAGCGACAAAACATCCGACCGCAACACCTTTGTACTTGAACAGTACCAGAAGAAAATCGCGCAGGGTAAAACGGGAGTGAAGTTCGGGCTCATTCGGAACGCGAGGCGGAATGTCTAGATCCTGACCAGTCACTGCACCATTGGAAGAGGTAACTTGATTCAGCATTGGCTTGACACCTGACAGAGCTTACGCGAACGTACCTCGACCTGTAGCAAGCCGTCGTGACAATCCGGTTACGTCTCCGCAGCCATCTTTCTTAGTTCGCCTCACCTAAAGTCGACACAATGAGACTGCAGCCTGAGGACGAGAAGATGACACTGAAAAGTGTGATTCATCGATCCTAACATTTACCTGACACAGGCACCATTAAAGCCACCCCCGTTTTAAACAACCATCACAGCACGTCTTTGGAATATCATGAAGGCTACGCCGCTCATAGTCAAGCAGGTAATTGTGGGAGCGCTGCAATAATTGCGCCAACACGTGAGATTCTAGTTTCTTGATTCTGAAACGAACAATCGTCCTGGGAGCGCTGAACAATGTGATCTTCGCCGGGGCGGGCGGAGTCCTCGCGTTTCTGCAATGGTTCTGCGCGGTCCGGCTTCTGGGGCCTCGCGAATTGGGCGAGTTTGCTGTCGCCGCGGCATTTGCTTCCACTCTCGAGTTCATCTCAGACTTCGGAATCGGGGACCGCCTCGTGCAGCAAGACGAACTTGCTTTACGGGACGCGTTCCATCTTGCGATTACCATGCAACTGATGACCGCGGTACCGTTGTGGGGAGTTATCTACATCGCGGCGCCGGCGATTGGGCACTTTTATGGTCTTGCGAACTTGTCGGCGCTCATCCGTTTCATGAGCTTCCAGGCGTTTGGGGGCGTACTCCGACTTCCGTTGTTCGTGCTGTATCGCGATCTGAAATATTTTCAGCACCGCCTGCTGCTGTTTATCGGAAAAGTCACAGCCTTTGCAGTCACGCTGGTATTGGCGTTTCACGGTCATGGCGCGTGGTCGCTCGCTATCGGAGCGCTGGCGGGTCTGACGATCTCAACGATTCCCGCATGGTATCTGATTTCGCTCGCCCCCGGGTGGCGATTCCGGCTGAACGAAGTGCGGTCTCTCGCCTCGTTTAGTTGGCCGGTGTGGCTTTCCCGCGTAACAGTGATGCTGGTTGAGCAGGGCGCAGTGCTCGTGGTTTCGTTTGCCTTGTCAGTAAGAGATTTGGGTCAATACAAGTCGGCTGAACAACTTGCGCACTTTGCGCTGCTGGTTGAAGTTATATTCGCGCAGACGATTTACCCGGCCCTCTGCCGTGTGAAACATTTACCGGCACGGCTCTCGGCGATGCTCTCACGATCGAGCCGGGCCGCTATGACCGTGTTTGCCGGCTGTGGATTTGGATTGATAATTTTCGCTCCCCAGATCGTGCATTTGCTGCTGGGATCGAAGTGGGAGGGCGCAGAACTGTTTCTCAGGGCGCATGGCGCCGGGTTGCTACTCGGTGCGGTTGCATTTAACTGGGAGGCGGTATTTCGAGCGATCGGAAATACACAACCGATCTTTCGCGTTGCGCTTATCTGCGGACTGTCTTTTGGAGCACTCCTGTGTCCTTTGACATACATTTACGGCAGGCCCGGTGTAGCAGCGGGCGTGGTGATCGTTAATCTGATCGGGTTCGGCGCCCGAAGCTATTATCTGAACAAACTCCACCTCAACACATCAATGCCCGAGATCGTCTGGCGATCTTTCGCATCGGGTATCCTGGCTGTATTCGCCGTGGTTGTCGTCAGAACATTTCTGGGACAGGCAAGCAGCATTGGCGCATGGACGGTCGAACTCGCCGTCTATCTCGGTGTCTACTCAGCCATTCTGCTGGTCTTAGAGCGGACATTACTCGTTGAATTACGGGATGTACTGAGGCAGCGCCAATTGAGCACCGCAGGGTAACTCATACCTGCGCAACAAAAGTCGCGTGCCGAATGCCTCTGCCGCTCGTCCTGTGTTTCAGGTCGAACTTGCTCCTTAGTTCCACATTGACGAATCCGGCATCGGAGATCATCTGCCTCAAACAGCCCAGACTCATCGACCACCAGGCGCAATGATCATGCCCACCGAGATAGCGCATAATTTTCAACGGCAGTTTGGGACTGTAGCAGTCGCCGATCACGGCGGTGCCCGAACAAACGTCCCTTAAGCTCTCAAGGGCCGAAAGCGGATCTCTGAGATGCAGCAGCAACCCGCCCAGATGAACCACGTCGAACGTACCCAGCCGGGAAGGACTCATATCGTAGACGCTCATCTCGACGCGCTTAACGCGCGATTGAAGCATTTCGTGCGCAAGCCGGAATCCGGTTCCGAACGGCGCATCCAACTCAGCATCCGTCATTTTCTGGCGCCGGTAGCGCGGAAGGTCCAACTCGCGAGCACACGAAACGTCCAAAGCGAGAACTTCCCGGGCTCCGCGGCGCTCCATCTCGAAGGCCCAATATCCGTCGAATGTGCCGACATCCAGGACGCGAAGACCATCCAACTTGTCCGGGATGGGGTATTTGGCGAGAATCGGAGCGTGATCAAAAACTCCTCGAGTCACGATGCCATTACCGAGATGCAGCGTGTGGTACCACTCGATTTGATCGATGCGGTCGCGCACCTGGTGGTCAATATCAACTGAGTGAGCTGCAGTTTGCGGGAGAGCCAATTCACCTCCTAGGATTAGAAATGTAGTTTAGCTGGTTTTTTCGAGTAAACCCAGGAATTGTGTCTCAAAGCATTTTGTTTTGTAATCTTTCGCACCTCTACAACCGGGGTCTTTCAGTGAGATAAAACAATCGGTGGGAACTGATTCTTCGACGAGGGATGTATCGAGTGAAATGCTAACACAAGAGGCAAAGCGAGAGGCATGAGGAGGAACGGGATGAAGACGGCGAGTCCATAATGCCTCGCTTTAGGAACGCGCGCTCCGCGATCGGGCGGCGCCGCATAGGCCGGCAAGTACACCATCAAGCCATAGACAAAAATCCACATCCCGATTTGCAAGGCCTGAGCGGGACCGCCGTAAATCATCTCCATCAACGTGCCGGTCAAACCAAAGAGCAACAAGACGTCGGAGGGACTGAACTGATAGCGGCTCAACAGCCAGACCCATGCCAAGAACACCGGCGCTATGACTACGAGACTGTGGCCCAGGATAACGTCCCAATAGTTTCCAGAAGCGGTGATATAGACTTCGCCGACTCGAACGCCGAAGATTGGGGCGGCATTCGTTATGGCCGTGGTCACGGCTTCCTCCAGCAAGCCCATGGCGACGCACAGGCAAAAGAACTTCAGGCGCCAATGGCCGGACCTTCGTGCAGTCCAGGCCGCGAATTTCGGACCGAACCGCCATTGAAGGAGTCCACCGCTGATGACCCAGAGCAGATACAAACCAGCCATCATACCGAGCAACGCTCTCAGATTGCGCTGCTGGTGACGGATGGAGAGGATAGTAAAAACGGTCGCGATGGCGAGGAAGTGGAGCGCCGCAATGGCTATCGCGACACGGATCGCGATCTTTGACGACGTCATGGCGGGCCAAATTTATTTATGTCGCGGTGCGCGGGTTCCCGGCGGCTGTTTCGCAACGTGAAGTTCGAGAGACGTCACTGAGTGCTGCGGAAACGTGAACGTGAAGGTCTGGCCAAAGGTCGTTTGTGGCAGATGGATCAGCTGAACTTCATTAGGCGATCCCAAGTTGAAGCGCGGGGTGTAGGGATCCTGCATTTGGGGAGGCCAGGTGCCTGCGGGGAGGTCATTGCCGGTATTCGCATCGATACTGGTCCCGACGAGGACCCAGGCGCTGCCATCGGCGGCCGGGGTGAAGCCGTTGAGCTGGATGGTAGCCGTAATGGGTGAATCGAAATTCTTATTGATGCCTAAGACATAGAGCTTTTTCTGGTTGGCACTCAGGCTGCTGACCACCTCGAGATAAGGAACGTTCGACTGCGCGGCGACCACACCCACAGCGGGGCTGTTATACGTCGGGCTGGTGACGGTGGATGAGACCAGCAGAGATCCGAAGTGGCGAGTATACATCTCGAAAGCATAATAAGGCGCTTCGGGATAGTAGGCGTTTCCCCGCTTCCCCAGCCATGCGGACACTCCGTTATCGACCATGGTGAAAAAGTTGGCGATGTCCATCCGAGGCGCTTCTATGTAAGCCTTCAGAGTGCTGGCGACGAAGAGAGCCGACCCCAGGGTTCTGACGTGCAAGATATATGGGCTCGGGTAGAGGTCGAACAGAGGCCCCCACTCGGTGACGGCCAGCCGAATTTGCGATGCGTTGGCACCGGCATACATATCGATCTCATTGCTCAGAGATTGAAGGTTCTGGGCGATGCTGAGAGGAGCAGCGAGGAGAGCCGAATAGACCGTGCGTACATCATCACCGGAATCGAAGACATTAACGGGCGCATAGGAGTTGTGAACGGCGAGGTAGTCCATATAGGGGCCAGCCTGGTTCAAAACTGTCTGGTCCCAATTGGTGTAGCTCTGGTTCAGAATATTGCCGCCGATTGCCAGCATCTTGATGGTCGGGTCGACCTGCTTCATTGCAGTGGAGAACTGAACGAAAGTCGACGCATACGTGCTGGGAGTCATGGTGTAGTAGGGGATTGGCGAAACGGGAGGATTGTAATACAATTCGTTGCCGACCTCCCAGTATTTAACATTCTGCTTCAGGCTATTGGTGTATTGAACCCAAGAGGCGGCTTGGTCTGAAGTGCCGCTGCCGGCGTTGACAGTGATCATCAGGTGGCTTCCGATCGTGGCCATAAATGCCAGCGCTTCATCGGTGCCGACGTTGTTGTTGTCCAAGACTCCTCCCTGCCAAATCGGCGTCGAGGGGCGTGCGGCTTGGGGGCCGACTCCGTTCGTCCAGTTATACGAATCTGAGTACACGCCACCAGGGAAACGCCACAAAGTGGGTTTGACCGCGAAGGAACTGGACCAGACCCCGTAATCGAAGCCATTCAGCGCGGTATTCCAAAGACCCATCGCTTCAAACGGGTACTCGAAATTCGTGCCATACAGTGTATCGGGGATCGTTCGGGTGATTTGAGTCGTGTCGACAGTCACCTGGGCGGACATGTTGGCAGTCTGAGCGCGTAGCCAGCCCGGATGCCAGGACGCGGAAAGCATAACCAACAAAACACATCTACTAACGGCAGGTTGCCAAAAGCTTAAAGCGCGATGGTCTCTGAAAAACGAACGCAGGGCATGCAAACACATTGAGGGCTCGTGGATCGTCTCTGCGGATGGATTGAGTTGGTAGTATAACTCTGATTCCGAGTCTTAGGCAAACACGAATGCGCCAATTTTTTTCCCAAATTGGTGCTAGTGTTAAATCTCACGCGACAAGCGTAAGCCACTTTACTCCGGTATTGACTCTTTGCCAGCAGTAATTCAAACTGAGTGGACTGCAGGCAAGCCCGTGCAAGGAGTGTGTTCGAGGTAGGGTTTCCGGCTGCGAGCAGTATTTACGGCAAACGCCGTCTGGGGGTTGTCTGGGCTGTAGCGGGTGAACACCAGTCGTGTTCCCGGCAAGCTTCGATTTGGCTGATCGACGACAGACACTACGAGGATTGACTGACGGGGTAGCGATTTGGTTTCGATTTTCGCCGACGGCGGGTCGAGGCGAGATTGACAGTTGGCGCCCCAAAAAAAAGCCCCGACAGGTTCGATAGAGGATCGCGCAAACTCCTCACCAGGTGCACTCATGACATCATCTGCCACCTCGTCCAGCGATATTTCGAAGAGCGCCGGGGCTGTTGCGCGGCCACGCCTGAACCTGGCGATCTATTATCCATGGCTCTACCTGAAGAGCGGCGGGGAAAGGACGATCCTCGAACTGGTATCGCGAAGCCGACACCAGTGGACCATAATTACGAACGTCTATGACAAAGAGGTGACGTATCCCGGGCTGAAGGACGTCAAGATCGTGCAGTTGGAAGCTGTGTCGGTGAAGCGAACCTTTCGCGACGTGATCAAGTCTGGAATTCGGATTGTGACGCAGCGGCTGCCGCTCGATGGCTATGACGCGGCGCTGTTTTTTTGCGACGGACTCGGTGACCTTGCGGTTTTTCGGAATGCGGGAAACATTCCATTGGCCTGCTATTGTTTCACGCCATTACGTGCGGCATTCGATGAGCTGTATCAGGCACGGTACCTGAAGATGACCGGCGACTCGGGCCTGCGACGGACCGTCCTCCGGATCGGGGCTGCCGTATTTCGTGTAATCGACCGCCGGGCCTGGGGGCAATACGATCATATCTTTGTGATTAGCGATGAAGTGAAGCGTAGAGTTCTTAAATGGAACCTTTGCGGCATGGAAAAGATGTCGATTCTGTATGCCGGAATCGATTTCCCGGCGCTTCAGGGTGAGGGACGTTACGACCCCTATTTCCTGATTCCCGGCAGGATTATGTGGACCAAGAATACCGAATTGGGTCTCGAATCTTTTATCGATTTCAAGAACCGCAATCCTGAATTTTCACGTTTCCGCCTGATTATTGCCGGATTTGTTGACAGGAAGAGCAAACCTTATCTCGCAAAGTTGCAAGAAATGGCCGGCACGCGAGCCGACGTGACATTTTGCATCGATCCTCCTGATGCGGAGCTGTTTGATTTATATCGGAACTGCTATTCGGTTATCTACACGCCTTTCAACGAAGACATGGGGTTGATTCCAGTGGAAGCTATGGCGGCGGGCAAACCCGTGCTTACGGTAAACTGCGGCGGGCCGAGAGAAATCGTCAGACACGGAAAGACCGGTTTTTTATTAGAGCAGGTTCCAGAAGAGTTCAGCAGAACCATGAGGACCCTCGCTCAAGATATCGAACTGGTGCGACAAATGGGTGCGGCCGGCCGGGAGCACGCCCGGTCTTTTGATTGGGAGCGGTTTCACCGGCGAATCGACGATTACTTCGACACGCTGGTGGCAAGCAAAGCGATCGACAAAGGCAGGGCCGAATGAACAAGGTACGCGTCTGTCTTGTTTCTCCACCCTCCGTCTTCCTGCTCGATGAGCGGGTATTCATGACGCTCGGCGTCCTGAAAGTCGCAGCGGCGTTAGAGGCGGCCGGACACCCGGTGGAGATGCTGGATCTCTCGGGAATCGAGAATTTCGCGGAAGTTACGGCCCTTCACGCAGCAACTTCGCAGGCCCGCTACTTTGGTTTAACGGCGACCACTCCTCAATTGCCGGCAGCCATCCGCATCCGAGACGCAATCCGGCAAGCGCGGCCGGACGCGCGAATCATACTCGGCGGTCCACATGTAACTCTGGTTAACGCCGCACGCAAGCGCGAGCTCAAACTGCATACTGACGGGCGCGCTTGCAAGGCTTTTCGTCAATTAGACGAATTGTTCGACGTTTTAATCGCCGGAGACGGCGAAGACGCGATATTTCTAGGGCTGGAAGAGAACGCGCCGAGGTTGGTCGATGCGGACGATCCAAAGTCTTCACTGTTTCTTTCGAATGCGCGATTTACCGAACTTCCGTTTCCCGCCAGGCACCTGGTGGACGTCGACAGCTATCACTACACGATTGACGGAGTGCGCGCGCTCAGTCTGATCGCCCAACTGGGATGTCCCTTCGGATGCGGTTTTTGCGGCGGCCGGGAATCACCAATGCTGAGAAAGATCCGCGTGCGGCCGGCCGATAGCGTGGTCCGCGAGATCACCCATTTGTATGACACCTATGGCGTCACTGGTTTCATGCTGTACGACGACGAACTCAACGTCAACCCCAAGATGACGGACCTAATGAAGTCTCTCGCACAGGAGGCGAGATCTCGTGGTGTGGTCTGGCGGCTCAGAGGATTTATCAAGGCGGAGCTATTTACCGAAGAACAAGCGGACGCGATGCATGATGCCGGCTTCCGCTGGATCCTGAGCGGATTTGAGTCGGGCTCGCCTCGAATCCTTCGCAACATCAATAAGCGCGCTACGGTTGAACAGAACACGCGATGCGTCGAGATTGCAAGGAGCCGCGACCTGAAGGTTAAGGCGCTGATTTCGATCGGCCATCCCGGTGAGTCTCCGGAGACAGTTGCCGAAACACATCAATGGCTTCTGGACATCAAGCCGCAGGACTTCGATGTGAGTATTATTACCACTTATCCAGGCGCGCCTTACTATGACCAGGCTGTCCGTCATCCAAGCGAGCCGGACATTTGGGTCTACTCGATCCATGGAGACCGGTTGTATTCTCATGATGTCGATTACACGGTTATCGCGGATTATTACAAAGGTGATCCCAATGACGGCTACAAGTCATTCGTTTACACTGACCACATGTCGGCCGAAGACCTGGTCAAGGCGCGACACGGCATAGAGAAGGGAATCCGGGAGACGCTGGGCATTCCGTTTAACGCATCGGCCGGCCCAATCCGCTATGAACACAGCATGGGCCAGTTCGGGGGGCTTCCCACTTATATCCTGCGTAATAGCGGCAAGCTGAGGGCAGCGACCGCGACAGGTTCGTTTCCGATTTTGGCTCCGCATTCGACAGGAGCCAGCGAATAAAGACTTGAGAATTTGCAGAATGAGGATTCGATTAGCCGGTATTATCGTTTTAACTTCCGCACCCTTCCTCCTGGCTCAGCAACCCGCCGGCGCGGCCGCGAGCGAACAAAACGCGAAGGTGGACACTTCGCCGGGCTATCGCCTGAATGCCAGTGACGTCGTCGAGATGAAGTTCTCCTATAACCAGGATATGAACGAGCGCGTAACCATCCGGCCGGATGGCTACGTTTCGCTGGCCATGATCGGCGATGTAATGGCGCGCGGCAAGACTCCGGAAGAACTGGGCAAGGAAGTCGCGTTGCGATATGAAGGGATTCTGAAACATCCCGAAGTTTTCGTGATCGTTCGCGAGTTTTCAGCCCAGCGAGTTTTCATCGCGGGCGAGGTGAATGCCCCGGGCGTGTTTCCGCTGGGGGGAAAACTAACGCTGGCCCAGGCTCTCTTCAACGCGGGCGGTCCGAAGCCGAGCGCGCGGATGAGCCAGGTGCTGCTCCTCAGGTATCAGGGATCGAACCGCTCCTCGGTGCAAGTCGTTCGCGTGAACGCGATTTTAAACGGCGCTCAGCCGGATATCGCCTTGGATCCGTACGATGTGGTTTTCGTTCCTCGCAGTAAGATCTCCAAGGTGGGGCTTTTCGTCGAGCAGTACATCAACGATCTGATACCGCGCAGCCTTTTCTTCCCATATAACGTCAACAATGTCCTGAACGTCCACCCATAGGAGCAAAGAGTTGAAGGTGCTGGTTGTCCATGAAGCCTTCGCGCCGGAGTTCCGGGGAGGCGGGGAAGTGGTAATGCTGGAAACGGCAAGGCAGTTGATGCTGAGAGGCGTATCCGTCCAGGTGTTAACAACCGGTGATCCGGCGATCCGCGAATATGAAGGCATCGCCACGCGGCGTCTTCCGTACAGCCGGTACCGGTTCAACTGTGCGGCCCGAGAAGTCGCCAGATCCGCACGGGACGCGGACGTAATTATCACCGCTACTTATCACGGCTGTCTACCGGCGCTGCTGGGAGGCGAACGGATCGATAAGCCCGTGGTCTGTATTGTTCTGGCGCTTTTCCGAGAGATCTGGAAGGACATGCGCGGACCGTTTCTGGGGAGATTTTTCGAACAGTGGGAACGCTATCTGGTCACTCGTAGTTATGACCGATGGCTTTTTATCAGCGATTATTCGCGCGAGATAGGGACCTCCATGAGAATTCCGGCGGACAAGACGGTGGTTTCCTATCCGGGTATCGCACTGGAGTCATACGGCTCCGCAGCCGTCAAGGACGACGTTGTGTTTGTGACCGGGAAACTGGATTATCGCAAAGGCATACTGGAGATTCTCGAAGCGGCGCGCGATCTGCCGGAAGTCCGCTTTCGCATTATGGGGTGGGGAGACAAAGAAGCTCAAATCCGGGCACAGGCGCCGACCAATATCGAGTTCATCCCGTTTGAGCGAGGCGCTCGATTAAGGGAAATGTTCGGCCGTGCGCTAATTTTCCTTTTCCCTTCAAAGGGAGAGACATTCGGTATCGCGCTGGTGGAGGCGATGGCGTCCGGTTGCGCGGTCATCTCGTCCGTGCCCCTTCCGTTCGAGGGAATTCGTATTGACCCGGCGGACCCGGCCGGGCTCCGCGCGGCGATTCGCAAGCTGTGGCAAGATCGTGCGGGTTGCCGCCAGATGGGCCAGCGGAATCACCAATTGGCCCAGCAATATTCGTGGGCCCGGTATACCGACGGATTGATGGCATGTTTGGACGACGTGTGTAGCGAACGGTCCACGGGATTACAGATTTCGCCGCGCACCAGGAATCGCCGGCGCAACGGAACTGTAGTGGGTTGATTTCCAATGACTGCTAATGCCCTGAATCGCATGATGCGCAAATTCTTTTACCTATTCATTTCGATACGGCTGATGGTTGGGTCCGCCGCCGGACAGAGTCAGCCGGTATACACGATTTCGACCGTTGCCGGCGCGGGTGCCTCGGGATACTCGGGAGACGGCGGCCCTGCGACGAACGCCCAATTAAATAGCCCCAGGGGTGTGGCCTCCGATGCGTCGGGAAATGTGTACATCGCCGACACGGGCAACAACGTGATCCGGCGAATCGCAAAAGACGGCATCATTTCGACGTTCGCCGGGACCGGCCGCGCGGGTTACAGCGGTGACGGCGGTCCAGCGACTACGGCAACTCTCAACCAACCGTATCGGGTAGAAGCCGATCTTTTGGGAAACGTTTTTATTGCGGATACGGGCAACAGCCGGGTCAGAAAAGTAAACACTCAGGGCGTGATTACGACGGTTGCCGGTAATGGAGGGACGGGATCCTACTCCGGTGACGGCGGTCTGGCGACACAAGCGACACTCGGTCCTGTCGGCGACTGTTATCCCGACGGCAACGGCAATCTCTATGTCGCAGCGAATTTCATGGTGTTGAAGGTCAACTCCTCCGGTATCATCACTAACATTGCGGGCAACGGCTTTTTTGGATATTCGGGCGACGGCGGGCCCGCCACCAGCGCGGCCCTCAGCATCGATGGATTTGTGATTGCAGACTCCTTGGGTAACGTATACATATCCGACCAAACGAACAATCGAATTCGCAAGGTGAGTAACGGCACTATCATGACGGTGGCAGGAAATGGAAGCGCGGCATTCGCCGGAGATGGCGGGCCCGCGACCAGCGCCTCCCTGAACGCACCGAGCGGTATTTATGCCGATTCGAAAGGCAACCTCTTCATTGCTGACGATGGCAACTACCGGGTCCGGGTTGTGATGCAAAATGGAACTATCGCGACGATTGCCGGTAACGGAAGTCCCGGCTTTGGTGGAGACGGCGGCCCCGCGACGCTGGCGATGATCGACCCTCACGGACTCGCTCCATCCCTAACGGGGGGCTTATATTTTGCTGATACGACAAACCAACGGGTTCGTCTTATCACTCCGCCCTCGCAACCCGCTCTCAATCCTCCCTCGATCGTCAGCGCAGTGAGCGCTTCGAGTTTTGGTGGCTTTGCCGCAGCTACGTCCGGCACCTGGATGGAAATCTACGGGTCGAATCTGGCGAGCGATTCCCGAGGGTGGGGTGCCGCGGACTTCAGCAGCGGCAGTGCTCCGACGATCCTTGACGGGACATCCGCGACGGTTGGAGGGCAGTCCGCGTTCATCAGCTACATCAGTCCGAACCAAATCAACCTTCAGGTACCGTCAAATGTCAGTCTTGGACTAGAACCGCTGGTGATCACGACTGCGGCAGGAGCGAGTGCCCCTTATATGGTGATGGTCAACGCGACTGAGCCAGGCCTGTTAGCTCCGTCTTCTTTCAATATCGGCGGCAATCAATATGCTGCGGCATTTTTCTCCGATGGGGCAACTTATGTGATGCCGCCCGGCGTCATCATGGGTTTGGCCTCGAACCGCGCGAGTCCGGGCGATGTAATCACTTTTTATGGAATCGGCTTCGGACCGGTGACGCCCGCGATCGCGGCAGGCCAACTCACGCAGCAGATGAATATGCTGGCGAATCAACTGCAAATTTCTTTCGCCGGTGTTAACGCTACGATTCAATATGCGGGTTTGGCGCCAGGCAACGTGGGGGTATACCAATTTAATGTGGTGGTCCCGGCTATGGGTGCGAGTGATCTTGTTCCTGTGAGATTCAACTTAGGTGGGACGAGCGGTACACAAACTTTGTATACCGCCGTGCAGAACTAGTGTCAACGGCTACTGCTCCGCGATTTCCAGGTTAACTGCTTTGTTTGGACTGCTTCTTCTTAAACCACAGCAGTCCTGCGATGCCTGCGCCGGCAAGTAGGAAAGACGTCGGTTCCGGGGTCACTGGATTGATGTCAAGCGTGGCACCTCCAGGAATGTCGAGGGAAAACTTATCCGCCTTAGCGGCGCTCGTCAAAGTTAACTGGATTTCCCAGCCGGTCACGGTACCCACAACTCCGGAAAAGAAAGACGAGCCGAAAACCTCTTCGCCTGACAGTGCATCGTCCACACTGCCGGAAAACATTTCCGTGTAGGGACTCCCCGTAGTGGTGATCTCAAACAGCAAATTCCACGACACATCAGTCTTCTTCTTGGTTGTAATAATATCGAAATCCCAGGAAATTGGGATCGTTTCAGGGGTATCGAAGGATCCGGTTGCCGAGCCGCTATAGTTCAGTTCAATTTCGCGATCCCCTGAGGCGCTGAGGTATTGCGAATTATAGTTGTTTTGTGTATACGCCTCGACATGATTTGCGTCCGGATTTCCTCCTAATGGAAGAATTGCAATGGTGCATGTTCCTTTCCTGCCATATACGTTATCGCAGATTCCCGGGTTGAATGCCACAGTTGACGCCCTTGCGGCGACCGTCAAAGTAGCCAGCGGAATGATAGCGAAAGTCAGCCTAATTAACTGAGACCGAATCGCAATTCTCCCGCATTGATTTAAATTCACAGCTCCTCCTTAAAGTTTTAAATAGCACAGTTGAGCCAGTATACAAAGGCGTAGCGAGGGGAAGCAATCGGGGTTATTACCTAAGTACGCGAATCGGGCCCATACAGCGTAATCTAGGATACACAGACGCCGAGAATTTGTACTAGTAGTACTAACCGTAGGTTGGCAAAAACGTAATTCTCAATACATTTATGGCAAATGTTGAGTCTTTCATAGGTATGAAAGTTGATATTAATACACTTACCATAGAAGTATTGGACAGTACAGTTTAAGATGATACGTTAAAAGCAGTACAAGTGGTTGGGATTTGGGAGCAAAAGGCGCCCAAATCAATACTCGTGACCGTCACACCACTGCTGTACGCCAAACGATGTCAATCTTTCGTAAAAAAAACCGGAAGTGTCTATTTCTTGAGTTGGGCCTCTCTCTCGTTACGCTGATGCCTGTGAGTTTTCCCGGGACAGCAACCGCCGCTACGATCATTAGCGGCGTCGCGGCCAACACATGCCTGGAGACGCCGACCGGCGGCGATGTTCCAGGAACGCAATTGCAGGTGGACACCTGCAACGGTAGCGAATGGCAACAGTTCACCGTCCAGCCGAGCGGCCAGATCCAGTTTGGTTCCTGGTGTGTTGACGACTCAAGTGGCTTCGGATTCAACGGTGACCAGATAATCCTGTGGTATTGCACGGGTACCACCAATCAGAACTGGATCACAGCTGCGAGCGGCGCTGTCACGGGCGTGACGGGAAAATGCCTGAATGCCACCGGCGGCGCACCCACGTCCAAGGTAGATCTGTGGACTTGCAACCAATCAGCGAACCAGAAGTGGACGGTATCAAGTACCACAAATGTACCCTCTACGCCCCCGGCGGCACCCTGCACGGTCTCGTCGATACAACCGAGCCCGCTGGGGGGGCTCACGATCTATTCGCCAGACGGGACGCAATACTTGGTGAACAAGAACGATTCGAATGGCGTTCCGCAGATCTACGTCGGACCGACTGGAAGCACCAGTCCGACGTGTATTAGCTGTACCAATTCGCCGAACGGTCCCACGTCGGACAGATGGAAATTGCAACCGCACTGGACTCCATCCGGTCAGTGGATCGTGCTTGCCGCGGAGCAGGCTACCTACACGCCGCCGTTTTGGGCCAACCAGCAAATGGTTCAAGGATGGCTCGAGACCGGTTTATGGATGGACATGTATGCCGTCTCACCGAATGGCTCGTCCTGGCATAAGCTGCAGAGCTTCGCGCCGCCCAACACGGCCAATGGCTTCACGGGCGTTGCGTTCACTCCCAATGGGCAGAATGCGGTCTGGGCGCAGATCGTCAACGGCAATGTTTTCGAATATACTTTCGGCCAATGGCAATTGATTCTGGCGGATTTCCAGGTGATTAACGGAGTTCCTTCCTTCACGAATCTGCGGAACATTACACCGGCCAACACCGATTGGGTGGAGCCGGGCAACTTCTCGCCGAACGGTACGGATCTGGTGCTTACCGCGGACACAGGCTTCCCGAATCACGCCAACGTGCAAGGACAAGACCAGTTCGTGTTAAATGTCTTTACCGGCCAGATCACGAATCTGACGAATTCTCCGACCCTATGGGACGAACACGGCGTCTTCTCCCCGGACGGACAGAAGATCATCTTCATGAGCTCATATCCTTACAGTTCGAATGCGATTTATTCGACTGCCATGTTCCTCAAAACGGAATTCATGATTATGAACAAGGACGGTTCCAATCTGCAACAAATCAGTCACTTCAATCAGCCGGGCTATCCTGAATATTCCCTCCAGGGCAGCGTCGCGGCCAATGGAGAATGGGGACCGGGCGGGTCATCAGTGAGCGCTCTGGCCCTGGTGCTGCCCAACTACAACAGTTGGCAAATCACTTTCGAAGGAAGCTGCGGGAATTGAGCTAAGCTTCGGGGCCGTTGACGCTGTCTGCCGGAATGAAACCTTTGCCCTGCAGCGAGCGGACGGCCAGTTCGACCACTTCCCGGGGAGATCCGAGGCTGGTGGAATCCACTTCGAGGAAGCGTTCATCGCCAACCAGGTTGCGCGCGTCTTCAGCTTCGACAGGGGCGTTGGCGGGCACTGAACAGATCGTGATGATGCCGACAGCGTTACAGATCTTTCCAAGTTCCGCCAGCAAATGAAGATGCTCAGGATCGGCGAGGACGTGCACCAGGCAGCCGCGGCGGAAAAGTTCCGCTTCGAGTGAATATGCGGCTTCCTCATTCCCGACGAGCCAGACAGTGGCGGCGCGATGGCCAAGGCGGGCTTCCCGGTCAGCCTGAGTGATCCGGCGGCTCTCGAAGCGCAAGCCATCCGGGAGGGCTTTGGACTCGGTTTCGCGCGGTTCGCGTCCGGTGATCATGCCGGCCGCTACGGTCTCGTTGGTAATGGGATCCACCAGGATGAAGCTGCCGGTGATACGATTCCGGCGATAAGCATCGAAGAAGAGGGGGCGGTTGGTCTCGAGCAGGATGGCCCCGATCTCGTTGAGGCGGAGGGCGCGAGCGTTCTCCTTCTCCATAGTATTGACATTGATCCTGTAGCGGACGGCGCTCACGCGAGCGCGCACCTGCTGAGTGGTGTGCTTAGCGAGGTACTCATAAGCCATGTCGAGCGGACGTTCGCTCATCCAGACCACCCGTGCGTCGAGGTGATTGGACACATGCGGCCGATGCTGCGGGTGCACCAAAATGTCACCGCGGCTCACGTCAATATCGTCTTCCAGGCAGACGGTGACGCTCAAGGGAGCAAACGCCGTGGAGAGCTCGCCTTCCCGGGTGACAATGGATTTGACGCGACTGGCGGCTCCGGAAGGCAGGACGACGACGCTATCGCCTTTTCGGATCATGCCCGAAGCCACCTGGCCGGCATAGCCGCGAAAATCTGAATTGGGGCGAATCACATACTGAACCGGAAAACGCATCTCCTTCAGATTGCGATCGCTTGCGATGTGGACGGTTTCGAGATGGCGCAACAAACTGGGCCCTTCGAACCAGGGCATGAGCGGGCTTTTCTCGACGACGTTATCGCCTTCGAGCGCGCTCATGGGGATGAATTGTAGGTCGTTGACCTGGAGCTGCGCCGCGAATTCGGAGAAGTCCGCGCGGATCTGCTCGAAAACAGCTTCACTGTAATCGACGAGGTCCATCTTGTTGATCGCGATTACCATGTGGGGAATGCCCAGCAAAGACGCGATAAACGAATGGCGCCGCGTCTGGGCCACTACGCCTTTACGGGCGTCGATGAGGACAATGGCGAGGTTAGCGGTGGAGGCCCCGGTTGCCATATTCCGCGTATATTGCTCATGGCCGGGGGTATCGGCGATGATGAACTTCCTACGCGGCGTGGAGAAGTAGCGGTACGCGACGTCGATCGTGATTCCCTGCTCGCGTTCGGCGCGGAGCCCGTCAGTCAAAAGCGAAAAATCGATCGGACCGGCGACGTTCGAAACGGTGGCTTTGCGGACGGAAGCAATCTGGTCTTCGTAAGCGCCTTTGGAGTCGAACAGCAGGCGTCCAATCAAAGTAGATTTGCCATCATCGACGCTGCCCGCGGTGGTGAAGCGAAGCAACTCATTTTCTTCGGTCTGCTTGAGAAAGCGTTCAATCTCTGGAGGGGCAAGAGTCGCGAATTGGGGAGTCATTTAGAAGTAGCCCTCTCTCTTTTTCATTTCCATCGAACCTTCCTGATCGTGATCGATGACGCGGTTCTCCCGTTCGGAGCGGCGGACCAGCATCATTTCCTCTACTATGTCCGGGACGGTGGTAGCGGTAGAGCGAATCGCGCCGGTGCAGGGACTGCAGCCGAGCGAGCGCATACGGCACATCACCATCTTGGGCCTCTCGCCGGGAAGCAGCGGAATATCTTGCTCGATGGGGATCAAGGCATTCTCGCGCACCACCATTTCGCGCATTTTGGCAAAATAGAGCGGCACGACCGGGATGCTCTCGAGGTGAATGTATTGCCAGATGTCGAGCTCCGTCCAGTTGGATAACGGAAAAACGCGAATACAGCAATACGTGGCAATGGCATCTTCTGCAGCAACTGGTTA
>CAVZRE010000041.1:0-109371 GCA_963777595.1 Terriglobia bacterium | reverse complement strand
GGAGCGGTTGCCGGAACCATCCACCAGCGTACCGCCTTGGACTACCAGATCATAGGCAGGCGTAACCGGATTCTGTTGCGCGGCCAGATATACAGCGAGCGCGCCGGCAAATAGCCAGCGCGCCGCTTTTCCAGTCGAGATCATTGTACGATTCGGGTGAGCCACGGGTCAGACGAGTACTTCGGATATCTTGCGCGTTGCGGTGGGGAACTGACCGATGCCGGCGCCCATGACTTCGTCCGCGAGCGTCAGGTGCAGGTCGCCGATCGTGCCCGTCAACTGCGAGTATGAGCCCGTCGCAAGCTTGCCGGCATGGCCCGCGACAATCGCGCCGTGGCCGGTATTCTTATGCGGATTCGCCTCGGCATGCTCGTGAACGTAGAGTATGCAGCAGTGATCGAGCAGCGTGCCGTCGCCTTCGGGAATCGATTTCAGTTTGCTCAGGAAATAGGAGAATTCTTCGACGTGCCACCGGCAAATGTCGCGCAGCACTCGCTGCCCTTCGACGCCGTCCGCGCCGGGAGCCTTGCCATCGGCATGTGTGTAATCGTGATGGCGAGCCGCCGTGTAGCCGAGCCACGGGAAGCGCGAAAGGCCCTGGCATTTCGTCAACATGTACGACGCGACGCGCGTCTGCCGCGTGATCAGCGCGTATGCCAGCAGATCGCTCTGCAACTTCGCAATGCGCGGCCAGTCCTTCATATCCTCGCATTCGGGCGGCGTCAGTTCACGATAAGCCGGCGGAAGGCTGGTCATCGATCTCTCGACGTCGCGCACGGATGCGAGATGTTCTTCCACGCGTACCTGATCGTCCTTGGGTAGTTCCTTCTTGAGTTGTGCGGCGTCTTCGAGGACCGTGTCTAAAATGCTGCGTTTGCGATTGATCCACCCTTCCTCGCGTTTGCCGAAGAGGCGATCAAACAGACGGTCCGGCAGCATTTCCGGCGGAAGAGCGCGTTCGTAACCCGACCAGCTCATATTCCGCTGGATACTCTCGCCGAACGATTCCTGCGACACGCCAACCTGTAGCGATCGGAAGCGGGAGTCGCCTCCAATCTTGGCGGCGATCGCCTGGTCGATGGAAGGTCCGCCCGCGCCACGGCCGGTGAATCGCGTGCAGGTCATCAACCCGCTCATCGAATTGTGGTGGCCGTTGCCCGGACCGGGCAATCCCGCAGCCGCGTTGTCCAACCCGCTGAGGACGTGAATGTCATCCCGGAACTGCGCGAGGGGCGCGAGACATGGCGTCAGACGAAAGTCACGTCCGGTCTCGGCTGGAATCCAATATCGCTCCGGAATACCATTGCCGTTGAACCACAAAATGAACCGGTTTTCAATCGGCGCAGGAGTTGCGCTCGGAGCGGCGTATGCGGTTCCGGCGGAATTGAACATCGCAACCAGCGGGGGAAGGCCCACCGAGATTGCTGTTCCCGTTGCGGTCAGGCCTCCAAGGAAGCGCCGGCGGGAAACCCGATTTCGTTTAGTGATTGGATGCGACACTTATGCCTCTCTCTTCGCCCGGGAATTCCCGTGTGCGAACCATCGACAGAATGAGTTCTTTGAAATGAAAATCGGAAGTCTTGAAATCTTTGAAAATGCGATCCAGCGTGGGACCATCGGAGGGCGTTTCCATGCGGCCCATGGCGTATCGAAAGTATTGCTTGACCACGCATTCCTGGCACTGCGGCGCGGCCGCCAGAACGGAGCCAAGTTCGCGCGGCGACACAAAATCAGACTGCGGGATACCCACCACCGTCCCTTTTGTGTTGATCGGCAGCATCAGCGATTTGGGGGGCGTCCGCCGTCCCCCGCCATGACCTGCGGAGAAAAAGGTCAGCTTGAACTCTTCCCGGCGCATACCGATGGCGTCAAATTTTTCGAACCCGTTTCCGATCGGATCGATGAGCCGGTGGCACGCTGCGCAACTCGCGTTGCTCACATGCTCCGACATGCGGTCGCGATTGGTCTGCGGATGCGCTTCGGTCGAGGCCGGCAGGTTGGTATTGACGCCCGCGGGAGGCGGCGGCACATGCTGGCAGAGGAATTGTTCGCGCACAAAAAGACCGCGGCCGGTGAGAGAGGCGTCTTCGGGTTTGGAGGTGAGCGAAAGAAACAGCGCCTGACCCAACAACCCGGCCCGCTCAGAGTTTGCCGGGAACGTCACGCGATCGAACTCATGAACCGGAGCCGGAACACCATAAATGGATGCCAGGTCCGCGTTGACGAATCCATAGTTAGCCGTGAAGGCATCCATGAAGTCGCGATTGTTCCAGACAAGATCGCCGACAAACAGTTGAGCCTCCTGAGTCATCGCGACCGCGGTTTCGCGGTTGAACTGCGGGTAGCGGCGCCGATCCCTGGTTGCAGTCAGAATGCGGTCGAATCTCAGCCACTGCGAGACGAATTCGTCCAACGCCTGGCGCGCCCGCGGATCCCGCAGCATCCCATCCGCGACTCTCGTCAAGCCTCGAGGCGTGCCCAGATCGCCGCGTCCCGCTGCTGCCAGCAAGGCATCGTCGGGCATCGTGTCCCAAAGCGTGTAGGACAGACGGCTCGCGGTGGCGTAGGCCCGCAACGCCGCGTTCGGGGTGGCATCCAACCGGAAAAGAAAATTGGGCGACTGCAGCATCGCCTCCACCACCAATTGCGCACCCTTTAGAAAATCCCGCTCGTGCCCGAACAACGCAAGATAGCGCTGGACTTCTTTCGCATCGAGCGGACGCCGAAAGGCCCTTTTCCCGAAGTCGCGCACAAATGTCGAGCGGCATTGCACTGAAGGCGCACAGGGAACTAAATGGTTCGTATCTCCATTACGGAAAGCGCTCGCGGCCAGATGCTCGGCGGCCTCGCCGTAGGCCTCCTCAAGGAGCGGCGAGAGATTCTGCGATTCGTATTGATCCTTGAACCCGTTGACAAAATCGTCTTGCGGAAACTGGTCGGCGGGAGCCGTGTGATCGCCCAACAGATCGCGGACCGTATTGTTGTACTGGCTGTGGGTCAAACGGCGAAGGGCTGGCGCACGCACGCTCGCGGCATCGGTCGGCCGGTCGCTGTAATGCCGCGCTTTGGCGAGTTCGTCGCCGGAAAGATTCGCGAGAACCTTCACCCAGGCGAGAAGCGTCGCTTCATCCGGACTGCCCGCTTTGATCCGTTCGCCGCCGCCGTGGGGAACCCGCTGCGTCGGTTTTTTGAATAAGAGCGAGTTTTCAGGATGCTGGCTGTCAACCAACGCCACCAGTGACTCCCCAAACGCGTTCAGACCTTCCGCCGTGGTGCCTTCCGCCGGGAAATGCAGACGCGTTGCGGATGCTACACCGTTGCTATTGTGACAACCCGCACATCCCGCTTTTTCGAGCACCGGGTAAACCGACCGGGCGAACGAAATATTCTGCGCAATTGCCGACGGGCACAACGCTACCAGCAATAGAACGAATCCACTACGCATCCCGACAGTGCGCCTCCAGGAGCCAGCATATCGCGTAGTTAGCGGAACCGCAAGTAAAAAAATAGGCCACACGTCAGAAACGAAAATAAACGTAAGAGACAGTTGTGCACAAAACGGGTATTTGGGCGCGCCCCTGAACTAAATTCCTTGATTTCAATACGGGCGGTACTGACTAAATTGCCTGGCAAAGTAAAACAAAGTGATGATGTATGCATTGCTTTCTATTGCCTTTTCACTGTGCTATGGTGAGACATGTTTCGTGCAGCACTTCTAGTCTTGAGTCTGGCGGCGGGCAGCGGACTGGCCGCTGGTCCCTCCGAGCGGGAAGTCGCGGATTGGGCAGTCCGGGTCGGCGGCCGGGTTACGCTCCAGGGTCACCCCGACGCGTTTACCGATCCCGCACAACTGCCTCCCGGAGAATTTCATATTACGGGTCTCGATCTGACGAATACCCTGATTGATCCCACGGATTTACGCAGGCTCACCGGATTGTCCTCACTCCGTGAATTGTATCTGCCCGGCCCCAGTTGGAACCCTGCATCCGGCAGCCGGCTGGACGCCAACGAAGAGCTCAAGAACTTGGCGACCCTGGTGAATTTAGAGCGCATCTATTTCAGCCTTCATTTTCTGCCTAACGTCAACGTGCAGGACAAAGGAATTGCCTATTTGAGCGGACTCACCAAGCTTCGTGAACTTCGCCTGAGCCAGTGCAGCGTGAAGGCGCCTAATCTGGCGCCGTTCAAAGATCTCGAGTCGCTCGATCTCAGTTACACCACCTTTAACGATGCGGGAATGAAAACGCTCGAGGGCCTCCATCATCTTCGACGGCTGAACCTTCGCGACACCTTGGTCACGGATGAAGGTCTGGGATCCATCGCGAACCTCACGAATCTGGAAGAGATCGATCTATATGGCGTGAAAGTGACGGATGCCGGAGTCGGCGCACTCCGCAAGCTGACCGCGCTGAGGAAACTAAACCTGCTGGGTGCCGACGTGGGCGACGAATCCGCCGGTGTCCTCGCGGGATTTGCGCATCTTCGCGAACTGAATCTGTACCGCAGCCGCATGACCAACTCGGGGCTCGCCAAGCTCGCGGGGTTACGTGAACTGGTCGCACTCGATGTACGCTACAGCCGCGTCACCGGCGGGGGAGTAGATGGATTGCGCGCCTCGCTGCCTCAGTGCAAGGTCGATTTTGTGGGAGCAGTCGCCTCCTCCAATTCCCGGGCCGTCGAACTTCAGGGATCGGGTGATCAGGCGATCGCCGCTTGGGTCAACAAAATGGGGGGCAAGGCAGAAGTCTCCGGCGGAAAGCTCAAATCGCTTTCGTTGCGTGGCACTCATCTGAATGACGCGCAGCTTGCGAATCTCCGCAGCCTGTCGGATCTTCAGCTGCTTGACTTGTCCGCCACCGAAATCAGCGATGCTGGCTTGAGCACAATCGGCAATCTGGGCAGCCTTCGGGAGTTGATTCTCAATAACAACACTATTTCCGATACCGGGCTGCAGCAGCTTGCGAAACTGCCGGAACTCCGCCGCTTGAGTCTCGAGGGAACTCTGGTAAAAGGCGAGGGTTTTCGAAACCTCAAATTGCCGGCGCTCTCCGATCTCGACCTCACGAGCTCGCCCATCACTGACGAAGGTCTGCAATCGATCGCCGCGCTCGGCAGCATCGAGCGGTTGGTGCTCAGCTACACGGACATCAGTGATGCCGGCGGAGCGGAATTGGCTAAGCTGACGCGGCTCAAGTTCCTGAACCTGGACAGCACCGACGTGGGAGACGCCACGCTGCGAGTCATCGGGAAGCTTTCCGGGTTGGAAGAATTGGAGCTCGACGCTTGCCGCACGACTGACAAGGGAGTTTCGGCGCTCAGTGCGCTCGGAAACCTGCAGCGCCTCGGACTGGGGCACACGCGCACGACAGATGCTGGTATTGAGGCTTTGGCGGCGATGAAGAGTCTGCGCTTCGTCAACCTGGATTACACTTCGGTCGACGATCATGGCTTACAACTGCTCAAGAATCTCACGCCGCTCGAAGAACTCCGCCTCGATGCCACCGGCGTAACCGATGCCGGAATGGATTCGCTCGCCTCGCTTTCCAGCCTGAAGCTGCTGAACCTCTACCACACCGCGGTTACGGAAAAGGCTTTCGATAAGTTCAGGACTGCGGTTCCGGCTTGCCGGATCGTTTGGGATCGCGATTCCGGGTTACCCAATCGGAGGAAAGGATAAACCCATGCGCTATCTATTGTGCGCGCTCACATTGACTTCAAGTTTGCTGGCGGCCTCAGGCCCGGAGGGATGGATCGAGGCCGCCGGCGGCACTGCAACGCGTGACAGTGCTGGAAAAATCGTGGCCGTTAATCTCCACGCCAGTTGGGTGAGCGATTCCGATATCGCGGAATTAGCGAAGCTGCCCGTGTTGACAAAGCTAGACCTGTCCGAGACCCGCATCACGGATCGGGGCCTGCTCGACTTAAAAACCGCTTCGAATCTGACAGACCTCAATCTTTATTACGCCGAGCTGGTCAGCGATCAAGGAATCGCGGTAGTCAAGAGCTTACCTCATCTCAAACGGCTGAACCTCCGGGGCACCAAAATCACCGACAGCACACTCCAGCTTCTCAACCACCTGACTGCGCTGGAATCGCTTGATATCGGCTTCGCGCAAGTTACCGATAGCGGTATCGCGCAACTCGCATTTCCCGGGCTCAAAGAGCTTTCGATCGGCGGCGATAAACTGACCGACGCCGGATTACAGGCCTTGCGCCAGTTGCCGACGCTGACCCGGTTGGATTTGAGTGGCGCGCAGCGTACCGATTCCGGCCTTTGGTCCGTCAGCCTGACCGAATCCGGCCTGGACGCCATCGCTACGTTGAAGGATCTCCGTTACCTTCGGCTTAACGGCGAAGCCATCTCGGCGCGCGGTCTGGAGAGGCTCAAGACGTTGAGCAAACTCGAACGGCTCGACCTGCAATCCTGTGCGCGTGTAAATGACGACGCGCTGCCGTTGCTGAGATCGTTCCCCGCCCTAAAAATCTTGGACGTCACAGCCTCTGCCATGAGTGAAAAAGCCGTTTCAGAGCTCCGGCAAGCCAGGCCCCGTCTCCAAGTCATTGCCACGTCGTTTCGGCCGCGCGACCCTGCCAATCCGAACGGACCCGCCAACTGACTCTCATCGCAGGTACCACAAGATAAACAATCGAAAGAATAAACCTGTCGTTTATTTGATTTTACTTTCGATCTAAGTTACAGTTAGCTTCAGGAGAAATCGTGCGTAGGAAACTCTGGTCGAATTTGGCGCTTCATCTGGCATGTCGTGGTGTTATTCTTGTCGCGGTCGGGGGCCAGAGTTTTATGTGTGCGGCCGATTCGGCAACCATCGAGACGCCCAATCTGAAGCTCCAATTCGACAAGCAAATGCACAGCCGCGTGATCGCGCGCTTCGACGCCAAGGAGATCGTGTTAGGTCCCTTTACTGCTTCGGAAACTCTGAGCGTCGAAGGCGGCGAACTTTCGGATTTCGCATTGACTACCGTGAAACACGAACCCGTCAATGATTCGCTCGGCGCCGGCAACCAGACTACCCTCATCGGCACTTCGGGAGCCGTAGAAAAGACGGTGGTCATCACCACCCACGACCGGTTTCCGCGCATGGCGATTCTCCAGGTTCACTATGCCAACCACGGAACCACCGGCCTGCACGTCACCGGTTGGACCAACAACCAGTATTCGATCTCAGCCAAAGAAGGAGACGACGCTCCACCCTTCTGGTCGTATCAGAGCGGCTCTTATCAGAAGCGTCCCGACTGGGTGTTGCCGTTGAAGGCTGGTTTTAAGCAGGAGAATTTTCTAGGGATGAACTCCACCGATTACGGCGGCGGTACACCCGTGGTGGACATCTGGCGGCGCGACGCCGGCTTGGGTATCGGCCATCTGGAAATGTTCGCCAAACTCGTCTCCATGCCCGTGGCAATGCCGGACGCCGGACACGCGGAACTCGGGTTGACCTTTCGCGTTGACCAGGTTCTCAAGCCAAACCAATCCATGGAGACGTTCCGTAGTTTCGTCGAAGTGCATCAGCGCGATTATTTTCAGACCTTGCGCGACTATAGCTTGGCCATGCAAGCGCAGGGCGTGAAGTTCCAGCCGGCGCCGGCTTCCGCATTCGAGCCCATCTGGTGCGCTTGGGGCTATGGACGCACATTCACGCCGACACAGCTGCTCGGCGCTCTTCCGATAGTCAAGAAGCTCGGTTTCTCCTGGGTAGGAGTGGATGACGGCTGGCAGTCCTCCGACGGCGATTGGGGCCTGCTGAAGTCCAAGTTCCCGAATGGCGACGCCGACATGCGCAGCCTTGTGGATCAGATCCATAGCGAGGGATTCCGTGCCCAGCTCTGGTGGGCGCCGCTCACTGCGAAGCCTGACTCCGACCTGGTCAAGAATCATCCCGAGATGTTACTTCTCAACGCGGATGGCTCGAAGCAAAAGATCTCCTATTGGAACGACTACTATCTATGCCCTGCGAACGCCGCAGTCATCGAGCATCACCGCCAGCTGGTGATCAAAATGATGCGCGACTGGAACTACGACGGACTGAAGCTCGACGGCCAGCACATGAATGGCGTACCTCCGTGCTTCAATCCGGCGCATCATCACCTGCGCCCGGAGGAATCAGTTGAAGATCTGGCCAAATTCTTCCAGATGATCTATGACACGGCACGTAGCATTAAGCCCGACGCGCTGGTCGAGTGGTGTCCTTGCGGCACCGCGTTCAATTTTTATAATTTGCCCAACTTCAACATGAGCGTTGCCTCGGATCCCCGCAGCTCATGGCAAGTCCGCACCAAGGGAAAGTCGCTCAAGGCGCTGCATGGCGACAGCACAGCTTATTTCGGCGATCATGTCGAACTCAGCGATGGACATCAGGACTTTGCTTCCACCGTCGGAATCGGCGGCGTGGTGGGAACGCAGTTCACCTGGCCAGTCGGCTCCGGACGGCGTGCCACCTATGATCTTACAGCCGAGAAGGAAGATATCTGGAGTAAGTGGATTTCTCTATATAAGGAGAAGATGCTGTCGCAGGGTCAGTATCGCGGCGACCTCTACGATATCGGCTTTGATCGACCGGAAGCCCATGCCATCGCTAAAGGCGGCAACATGTACTACGCTTTCTATGCGCCGGAGTTCCAAGGCAAAGTCGAGTTACGCGGACTCGATCGCCGCTCCTATAAGGTTCGCGATTATGAAAACGGCCGCGACCTGGGCACCGTGAAGGGACCGGTCGCCAGCGTGGATGTGCAGTTCGCCAAACACCTTCTGCTGGAAGCCGACGCGCAGTAACCGCCATTAAGTCGCAGGCCTAAAGCCTACTCCACACGAATCCACTTTTTCTTTTGGGCTTGGCTACACCGAGATGCCCATCAGCCGCGAGGCGTTATCGCGGTAGACCTTGCGAAGAATATTTTCCGGCAGTCCCACCCCATAGATGCGCCAGCGTCCTTGTGGAGGAACCGGCGCCGGGGAGTAATCGAAGTACTCGTCTTCAGTTTCCAAGAACCGATAGTAGATTTCGTACAGCGCGTCGCCGAATGTCTGTTGTGGAGTGGAGGGACTGGCGCTGGCATCGGTGCCGAAGACGATCCGGTCCTGATACCGATCGAAGAATTTGCGTGCCGCGCGCGGCTGCCGGCCCAACTCGCCGATCCGCGCGGCGATGTCCACATGCATGTTCGGATGCTGATCCATACATTCCGAAACATACGCGAGGTCTTCCGCCTCTGCCACGTGCAGGCACACGAACTGCGTCTTGGGATGACGGCGCATCACCCTACGCCGGGCCTCCTGCAGTTCCCGATCGCTGGGGAAATCCTTGCCGTAAAAAGACCAGTCCGGATGAGCGTGCAACTCCTCCCACCGCTCGTTATTCCGGTCGATGGGCAGAAAGAACGCTCTTGGATCGGAGATGTGGATCGCAACCGGCATCTTCAGCGATCCGGCCGTTTCCCACATCGGGTCGAATCTCGGGTCGTCAATGTGGACCAGTTTGTGGCTCCCGGTTTCGCGCAGGAAAAGGCCGAGAGTCTTGAGAATCTTGAGTCCTTTCGCTCCCGCTCGATGGGCGTCTTCAATCAGGCCCGCCTCAACCTTCGCGTAATCGGGATCGGATGCCTTGTTCCAGGCCGGTTCCGTGAAAACCACGAATCGCCCAGGATGCGCTTCCGGTAGTTGCCGCAACGCCTCTCGCAGGCCCGTTCCATAACCGCCTGTCAGGTCGACCATCGTTTTGATGTTCTTGCGGTCCATGACCTCCAGGCAATGCTCGGGCTTCATGTTCATACGAATGCCCTCTTGATTGCGCGCACTCGAGGTGATGTGCGTGTGAAAATCGATGACCGGGAACCGCGCTCGCGCGACGTGAGTCTCGGTGACCTTCAGCATGCTCTTCGGCGTATATTGTTCGATCGTCAGATTCTCGGGCTGTTGCGCCTGACCGCCATTGCCTGGGGCTTGCGCCCGCATCGGTAATCCCTTGGCCAAGATAGACGTAGAGGCCCACGCGATCCATTGTCTGCGATTCATATGATGTTCCAGTCTAGACGAACCGTCGTTTGCGTGTCAATTCGTTGTGTTTGCTTTCGATTTGGGGATTGACAAGCTCTCATTCCACTTGACACTCTTGAGAGATCGGCCTTTACGACGCGATCCCGCAAGTCAGTCTCCGGTGCGGAGGATTCCTCCTGGCGCTCGTCGCGGTAGCTCACGCAGCGCCACCAGCCATCACTTACCACCGGCACATCGCGCCCATTCTCTTCGAACACTGCGCCCCTTGCCACCGGCCCGGTGAAGCGGGCCCTTTTTCGCTGCTCACCTACGAGGACGCTCATAAACGCGCCCGCCTGATCGCGGACGTGACCAAGAGCCGGTACATGCCGCCTTGGCTGCCTGAGGCCGGGAAGGGCGAATTCGCCGGCGAGAACCGTCTGACGCCGCTTCAGATTGACCAGCTCCGGCAGTGGGCTGCCGCCGGCGCTCCCGAAGGCGACCGTTCCCACTCCGTCCCACCGCCCGTTTTCACCTCGGGATGGCAACTCGGCGCGCCCGACCTGGTCCTGACGGTGGCCAAACCGATGCGCGTGCCGGCGGATGGCCCCGACGTCTTTTGGAATTTTATTCTGTCCCCAGCGATCCCGCAGGTACGCTACATCCAAAGCGTCGAGGTGCGTCCCGGTAACGCGCGCAGCGTTCACCATGCAAATCTCCTGGTCGATCGGGCCCGATCCAGCAGACGCCAGGAGAAGGTTCCCGGTGAGGGCTTCGCCGGCATGGACCTGAACATCGAAACACCAACCTTCGACCCTGACAGCCATTTCCTGTTCTGGAAGCCGGGCGGTTCGCCTTGGGTCGAGCCCCCGGGAATGGCCTGGCGTCTCGATCCCGGTAACGACCTGATCTTGAATGTCCACTTCCATCCCACGGGCAAAGCAGAACTTGTCCAGCCTTCCGTCGGGCTCTATTTCAGTGATAAACCTCCGACCCGGTTTCCGATGCTCCTTCAGCTCGAGCACGACCGCGCGCTGGATATTCCGGCGGGAGACCGTGATTTCGAGGTCACCGACGATTTTCGCTTACCGGTTGACGTGACCGTCGTCGCAGTCTATCCGCATGCCCACTATCTGGGACGCCTGCTGGAAGCTTATGCCACCCTGCCCGATGGTTCGCGCCGTTGGCTCATCCGCATTCCCCAGTGGGACATCAACTGGCAAGCGGTCTACCATTACCGGGAGCCAATGTTCCTGCCGAAAGGCACGGTGATCTCCATGCGTTTTCACTATGACAATTCGGCGCAAAACCCGCGCAATCCAAATAGTCCACCCAAACGCGTAACCGGGGGAAACCAGTCCACCGACGAAATGGGACACCTTTGGTTGCAGTTATTGACGCGCGAGGGCGTACATGACCGCGCGGCACTCCAAGAAGCCCTGATGCGCCACCGCCTGGATCTCGATCCTTTGAATGCCGCGGCGCATTTCAACCTTGGCGCGCTGCTGTTGGGCCGTAAAGACTACGCCGCCGCAATTCTCCACCTGCAGGATGCGTTGCGGCTGGATCCGGACCAGCCCATGGCGTTCAACAATCTGGGCGTAGCCTTGGAAAATCAGGGGCGGCTGCCGGACGCGATGGAACAGTTTCAGCATGCGCTCCGCATCCAGCCGGATTACCTCAACGCCCGATTCAATCTGGCGAATCTGCTCGCCGTCCAAGGAAAATGGCAAGAGGCGGCAGCCGGCTATCGTCAGATCCTTGCCACCGAGCCCGCTGACGCCACGGCGCGCGACCAGCTCGTCGCATTGCTGATCCGTATAGGAAACAGCGCAGCCTCGGAAGGCAGGCTGAACGAAGCCGCTGCCTGTTACCGGGAACTGGTCGCCGAACGTCCCTCCGACGCCGACCTTCGCAATAACTTCGGCATCATCCTGGCAAGATCGGGAGACCTGGCCGCGGCCGCCGCCCAGTTCGAAGCGGCTCTGCAGGCGAACCCTTCCCACGCGGTCGCTCGCCGGAATCTGGAAGCCGTCAGAAAAAAGATAGTCGATCGCTGAAGACGAGCTGTAAGGATTGTCTGGCTCAATAGATACGCATATTTCGATTCCCTAGCTTCTCTTTGTATATCTTTCAAATCCACTTATTTTTCTTGTATTTTTCTTGACTGTTTGTCGCGGATTCGTGTAGGATCGAGGAAATCAATATTCATTCAGGTATGGTCCTCGCTGCTCACGTTTTCGCAGCAGTGGTCTACCATCAGGAGACACTCGTGAACCGAATTAGGGCTATCGTTTGCTTTGGTTGCTGCTTCTCTTTATCAGTTCCAACAGGATTGTGGGCGCAGGGTGTGCAGGCGACCCTCCGCGGCCGCGTGGCGGATGCATCGGGCGCCTCCGTTCCGAGAGTGAACATCGAGGTCAAGAACACCGCTACCAACGTCGTTCTCGACACGGTTTCCGATAGCGCCGGCCTCTACACCGTGCCATACCTCAACCCGGGACCCTATATCGTTACGGCGACGGCTCCCGGATTCAAAACCTTTCTGCGCGAGAACCTGGTGCTCAGTGTGGGCGACACGGTGCAGGCGGATATCACTCTCGAAGTGGGAGCCGTCAACGAGCAACTGGTGGTCACCGACGAAACGCCCATACTTGAAACCGCGAAAGCGGATCGAGGCACGTTGATCGACGAGAAAAGCGTCGCCGAATTGCCGTTGAACGGCCGCAATCCTTTCATGCTGGCCAAGATCGTCGCGGGCGTCAATTTCAACGGCGCGGTAATCTATCAACGCCCTTTCGACAATGGAGCCATAGCCCAGTGGACCATCAATGGCGGCTTGTACGAGAGCAACGAATTCCTGCTCGATGGTTCTCCTAATAACGCCCAGGCCGGCAACAACAATATCGCCTATGTGCCGCCGGTCGACGCGGTGCAGGAATTCAAAATTCAGACCAATTCATACGACGCGCAGTACGGCCATACCAGCGGCGGCGTCGTGAACGTCTCACTCAAAAGCGGAACCAACGATCTGCATGGGACCGTTTACGAGTACGCCCGCCGCAGAGCCTGGGATGCGAATTCGTTTCAGAACAACGCCGTGGGCGCGCCCAAGGGCAACCATTACCTGGATCAGTACGGAGGCCAATTGGCCGGGCCCGTTTACCTGCCCAAGGTTTTCGACGGCCGCAACAAGACTTTCTTCATGTTCGCTTATGAGCGCTATCGTGAGGACACTCCACGGCCCTACACACTCTCCGTCCCTGCGCCTGAGTTTTCCTCAGGTGACTTTTCCAAACTGGCGAACGGCGCCGGCCAGCGAATCGTGATTTACGATCCGACCACCGGACAAAACGTCAATGGGAATTGGGTACGGCAGCCGTTTCCGAACAACATCATTCCCGCCGGCCGGATCAGTCCCATCGCCCAGAAAATCCTCAGCTACTTCCCCGCTCCGAACACCACCACCGCGGGCCAGCCGTATTCCCAGGCAAACTACTACTTCGACGCGCCGGACAAGGACTCGTTCTATAACGAGGTGGTTAAGATCGATCAACAAGTAGGCAGCAAAAACCACTTTTCGTTCCGGGAGATTCGCAGCAATCGCCTGGAAATGGGTTTCGACGGCTCCAACTCCGTCAACGGTCCCGGAGAGAACGGTTCCCTCCCGGAGATTCGAACTAACGATACGCTTGGCCTGGAGTGGGTCGGCATCATCTCTCCCCAACTCGTGGTCGACGCGCGCGTCTCGTTTGCCCGTTACCTGGGAGAAGACCGTGGCGACGCCAATGCCGGCTTCGATATGACGAAACTGGGCTTCCCAAGTTCTCTGGTGAACAGCCTGCCCGGCGGCCCTTTCTTCGGAAGCTACAACTTCACCAACTACTTCAACCTCGGTCAGTACCCGACCGGTGACATCACCAATACCGGCGCCTTTGCCGGCAGCGTCAACTACAACATCAAGACTCATTCCATAAGGGCAGGAGTCGATATTCGCGACGTTCAGTACATCACCCAGAACTACAGCACGGCGCTTAGTTTAACCGCCGACCCCACCTGGACGCAGCAGAACTACGCTCAAAGCGATCCGCTCAGCGGTAACAGCATTGCCTCCTGGCTGCTCGGCACGCCCAGCAGCGGAAGTTCCGGCTATAATCTGCTGGGCGTCTACCAGGAGCACTATTATGCGCCGTGGGTTCAGGACGATTGGCGCATCAGCAGTCGTCTGACGCTCAACCTCGGTTTGCGATGGGACTTCAACGTTCCTCCTGTCGAGAGATTCAATCGTATGGACCGCGGGTTTAATCCCACCGCGTCAAGCCCGCTGAATCAAATGATCAATCAGCAGCAGTTTCCCGGGTACAACGTGAGCGGAGGATTGCTCTTCGCGGGAGTGAACGGCCAGCCGCGCACGGCCACCAATACTTATATGAAGGCTGTCCAGCCGCGCTTCGGCCTGGCTTACCGTCTCGGTGAAAAGCTCGTAGTGCGCGGAGGTTGGGGCCGCTATTATCTCAATCCCAGCAATACCTATATTCAAAGCAACGGATTCAATACTTCCACGCAGCTCGTCGCGTCCAACGACGGTGGTCGTACTCCCATTCCCAACCTGATCGCCAATCCTTTTCCGAGCGGTCTGCTTCTTCCGCCGGGAGCATCGCAGGGCGCAAACACTTTCGTCGGGCAGACGTTCACCGTCGCCAATCCCCAATTCATTCTTCCTCACAACGACCAGTTTTCATTCGGCGTGCAATATCAGGTGAGCAACCACTCCAAGCTTGACGCGAGTTATGTGGGAAGCCGCGGCACCAATCTCGATGCGACTCAGTTGATCAACCCCATCTCTCTCAGCCTGCGAAAGCAGTGCGATGCCTGGGAAGGCGGCTCGGCAGCCTATTGCCAGGCATTGATCCCGAATCCCTTCTATCAACTCGCTCCGTTCAACGGTACTTCCTACTACTCCAGCCCCACGCTGCCGAGAGCCACTCTTGACGTTCCGTACCCGCAGTTCGGCGCCATCACTTTGGCCAAGGTCAACGCGGCCGCATCCTGGTACAACTCGATGCAGGTGACCTACGAGGTTCGCGCCCGCAACGATTTGACGCTGGTGACGAACTGGACCTTGTCGAAACAAGTATTTCAAAATGGATACAACGACGTTCAGCAGTTGGTTCCCGAACGCAGCATTTATCAGTACGATCAGCCGGAAGCCTTCAAAGCCACGGCCGTCTATCAGCTTCCGTTCGGACCCGGCAAGCGTTTCGCGACTTCGTCCCATGGATTCGTCGGCCGGTTGATCGGCGGATGGGAGGCCAACATCCTATTCACCTATCACTCCGGACTTCCCTGGAAGCTGCCCGCGAACTTTATCTACGTGAGCAATGCCAAGGAGCCGAATATCAACTGGAGCGCACCCGTTGTTCAAGTCGTCAAGCCCTGCGTCGCCCAGTGGAACACCAATGGGAGCATCACGATGCAATCCTTCAGCGTTGCGGACGGTTGCACAAACTATAACTTTCTAAGCGAGCCTCTCTACGCTCCTGCCGCGGAACCAACCTATTCCGGCCAGATTCGCACCATGAGCGCTCCCAACGTGGACGCTTCGCTCGACAAGACCACTCGCATTACCGAACGCACCAGCATCCAGTTCCGTGCCGAGGTTTTCAACCTGGCGAATACCTACAACTTCTACCAGGCGCAGCCCAACAGCACCCTTACCAGTTCCAGCTTCGGAACCGTAGTCCCAGCGAACGCCAGCAGCAATAACAGTAGTGCGCCGCGCTATCTGCAGCTATCTTTGAAGTTCAACTTTTGATGACGTCAGCCGATCCCCTGGAACCAGCGCAAGGCATTTTCGCGGAAAATCTTCTTGAGCACCAGGGGCGGCAGACCCAATCCTTGTGCCTGCGACCGGCCGTAGGTCATGGTGTCCGCGCTCGAAAAATATTGCCAGTCGAGATCGTGCCGCGCCGCAAGACTCGTCCACGCCCGTTGTTCGTCAGCTCCCGGACCCAACGTGAAATCCGTGCCGTACGTGATCCGGTCCTGATAGTTGATCAAAAAGGCGCGAGCCTTCTCCCTGTCTCCTGCCGCCAGATAACGAATCCGCGCGGCGAGGTCGACCGCGAAATTCGGCAGCCGGTCCAACCGCGACGAAAGAGCCTCCAAATCCTCTTCGTTGCTGCCCAGGTGGCATCCCACGATTCGCAACTTGGGATATTTCACAGCAATACGATCTCGAGCCTTAAGAATGTCTTCTTTCGACGGCCCGTCGGCCCGCCCGTACATGAGCCACTCCGGATGCGAACTGTAGAAACCCTTTTCGGGATTGTGCTCATCGAGCGGCAGCCATGCTCCGTTCGGCTCGGCGAGGTGCGCGATCAGGGTGCGGCCTTCCTTCTGCAGCATCCCGTAAATCGGCTGGAAAGCCCGATGATCCGGCAGCAGATATTTCCCGCTCTCCGTTCGGATGGACATACCGATGTTCTTCCAGATCTTGACGGCAATCGCGCCGTCGCGAAACTGCTGCTGCAAAGCCGCGATCGTGGCCGCGCCGAAGTCGGCATCTGTCCAGCGACGCGCGTCAAACGATCCAGCCCAGGCGATCGACCCTCCGCTTTCCCTACTGATTTCCGCGGTCCCCTTCAATTGCTGAGCGAGGTCGCTCGGATCGGTTCCCGTCGCGCGGGAAACGCAAATACTAAGCGCTTTCCAGTGCGTGGTCTTAAGCCCTTCAATCATCGGCAGGCTAAGCCGGTTCAGATGGACATGGGTGTCAATGCGTTCGAAAGCGGCAGAGTCCTGCGCAGCGGCCACGCCGGCCGGCACCAAAGAAAGCCATTGCCGTCTGGTCAACAGCACGGAGTGTCGATTCATTCTGTTTCTTTTATTTTGCGACGCCGTCGGCGACGTGGATTCGAAACTCACCCACCACCCGGCTGATGACGCCCTCTTCGGAGGGACAGTCCGGGCGCAGACCCTCCTCACGGCAACGGTGAAATCCTAAGATCTGGCCGATCATGACGTCAAGCAACGCCAGATCCGAATCTTCAAAGACGCGTCCGGGAGTTTCATAAGAAACCGCGAGGTCGGACCCCTTTGCGAGACTGGCGCCCGCATCTTCCATCCCGACCACCAACTTGCGTGCTCCCAGCCGCTTCGCATCCATTTCCGCAATCAAGTCACGTTCGTAGGCCTGGATCAGCGGATCCGACGACAGAAAGCAGACCACCAGGGTACGTTCATTGATGTAGCACATGGGACCATGGCGCAGACCCAAATACGTTTCTGCCATGGTAGCGATCTTCCCGCCCGTCATTTCCAGAAGCTTGAGGGCCGCTTCCCGTGCCGCTCCGAACCGGCAACCGTCGCCCAGAAAAACCATGCGCTCGACGTCGCCCGAAACAAAGTTGCTCAAGCGGTCGGGCCATTGGGTGAGCAGCCGCCGGGCCGCGAAATCCAGGCGGCTAGCCAGCGATGCATACTCCTCGGGCCGATTCAGAAAACCGAGGAAACGCGCGCTGAAAGCCAGATTTGTGAAGCTGCTGGTCATTACCAGACTGCGGTCGTGAACCTCGTCACTCAGAGAGATGACTCGAACCCGCGGGTCGTCGGCGAATTGCCGCGCCAACCTTCCTCTCGAGTTGCAGGTTAGGATCAGGTGTTTCGTCAGCGGCTCTGTCTCGAGCACTCGATGCACAGCAGCGGCGCTCTCCGGACTCTCGCCCGACCTGGCTAAGGACACCAGCAGAGCGGGCTCCCCCGCTACCGAGGCTGTTCCGCCCAGGAGCAAAGCTCCGCCGCCCCGAACGTCGACCGGCATACCCAAATCCCGGCATAGCGCGGGCGCAACGCATTCGCCTGCATATTGGGAACTGCCGGAGCCGGTCAGAACGATCCGTTCGCAGCCCCTGAGGCTTTCGCTGACGTCGTCGCGGCGTTCGTTCATGCGCCTGGCAGTTTCAGGCCACGTGGCTGGTTGCTGGCAGATCTCCCGAACGGTATGACGGTAACCATCTACGGGATCTTGATCCGCTTCGCGGAGAATGGCAGAAAATCGACCGCCTGCGTCGGATAGCGTACGAAGCCACTCCGGTATACAAGCGTAAGGCAGCAAACTGGGGTGCGATTGGGATACCATAATCAAAATAAAAATTAGTGTAGCATTTTATAATTGTTTTGTCTTTCTATATCTTGCGTTTTGTTCATTTCAAAGTTACGCTGGTACTGATTTCGTAGTGTCGGCCATACTTGGCCGCATCAGTTCCAGTCCGGAAGTCAATCCACCTGTAAGACAAGACGTTCCCGCGACTTGGCGCCTCGCTTACCGGGATTTTCACTCGGAGTCTGGTGCGAAATCATTTAGACTGGTGTGATGAAACGCACAGGACATCCCGGCGAGAAAATATGTTAGCGGAAGAGCGGCGTCAGAGAGTCCGGGAGATAATCGAAGAAAAAGGCAAGATCACCGTCGAAGACATGGTCGGCGAGTTCAGTATCTCGGCTGTGACCGCGCGATCTGATCTGGATGTTCTAGCCCGACGAGGCGACGTGATGCGGTCTCACGGGGGAGCCGTTCGCCAACTAAACGCGGTCGTCGATTATCCGCTCCGTTTCAAAGAGAGTATTCACCACGCTGAGAAGGTCCGGATCGGCCACGCTGCGGTAGGACTGATTCGGCCGCACCAAAGTGTAGTGCTGGACTCGGGTACCACCACGGCCCAAATCGCTCGTCAAATTAAATCCACCCGCATACACCCGCTCACCGTGATTACCAACGCACTGAATGTCGCCTACGAATTAGCCGAGACGGAGGGCATAACGCTGATCGTGATTGGCGGAATCCTGCGCCCTGCCTCGAGCTCCATGGTGGGCCCTCAGGCGGAGCGGATGCTCCTGGACCTCCACGCCGACCACTTGTTCCTGGGAGTGGACGGCCTACAACCTGATGTGGGGTACTGCACGCCCGATATCTTGGAAGCGCAGTTGAATGCGATGATGATTCGGATCGCCCACGAAGTGACCGTGGTGGCTGATGCCAGCAAATTTGGCAGGCACAGTCTTTCCTTGATCGGGACAATTGAGTGCGCCCGGCGCATCATCACCGATGGCCGCGTCAGTCCGCAAGTCGTCGATACGGTGCGAGCCAAGGGTGTTGAAGTCGTCATCGTATGAGCCGGCAACCGTCGGGTTAGAACCTGTTGATCGAGATGTCAGACGCCCGATCGCTGCGGCTCCAGGTTCAATCGGCAATTCTCTTACTGAAGGCAGGGCCGCGTTTCCTGTCGCTCCGAGGCCGCGGCGTTTGCGCTATCCTCTTTGCAATATGGAAGACGGGAAAATGACGGCTACGGCGCCCTCCTCATTCAACCCCGTGGCATTCTTTTCCGCCCGCACGGCCGCCTCTCCCCGATTCGCATCAATCCTCCTTGCGTCCATCATGGTCGTGGAGTTCTGCGTCCTGCTTCTCAAGGCCTTTAAACGGCCGTTTTGGTATGACGAGTTCGTAACTTTGCATGTCTCGAGACTGCAGCCCTTCTCTCGACTCTGGCAAGCTCTCCACTCAGGCGTGGATTCAATGCCTCCGGCCTACCACATCATTGTTCGATTGGGCAGTATGCTCCCTGGCGACGCTCACGTCACTCTCCGCTTGCCTTCTATTCTTGGCTATCTTTTGAGCTTGCTCGGGGTCTACTGGTTCGCTCGCAAAAGGCTGCCGCAGTGGGCCGCACTGTCGGCTGTAGTTTTGATGACTTTGTCTCCGTTCCGTGAATACGCCATAGAGGCGCGCTCCTACGCTTTGCTGGTTGGTTTCCTCGCAATGGCCGCTGTCTTCTGGCAGAGGATCGGCGAGAGGCCTTTCATGACGCCATTGTTTGCGCTGTTCCTAGCCCTCGCCGTCTCCGTTCTCCCTCTTGCGGTAGTCGTAATTTCATCCTTCGGAATCGCTGAACTCCTCCGGACCCTCCAGTCGCGCCGCATCCGGTGGGGCGTATGGATCTCCTGTCTGCTGGCGGCTTGTACGTTGGATCTTCCCTTCCTTTTGCAATTCCGGCACATTTACAGCAAACATTTCTGGTCCCAACCCACTGCGAGCGAAGTCTTGACCACCTACGGATTCTATCTGGGGCTGGACTATGCACTGGCAGTTGTTTTAATCCTTCTTTTTGCGATGGTGGCGAGCAAATCGCTGCTGCGGGCATTGCGAAGATGCGAAGAAGTTTCACAAGAGCGGGATTTCAGCGCACCGGAGATCGCTTTGATCGGCGCCCTTCTTCTCTACCCCGCTTTGATGTTCGTGTTGATGAAGCTTCTGGGCTCCGGCTACACCCCAAGATATGGATGGCCGGGAATTCTTGGCCTGGTATGGGGTTCAGTGTATTTATTAGTTCGGACCGCCCGATCCGGATCCTCATTTACCCGGCTGCTCATAGCGCTGCTGATTGTCTTCGCGGTGCTGCGCGTTCAAGATGTGAGGCTGCTGGCAGGCTCAACGACAATCGATAGCAGATGGACAAAGTTAGTGGCATTAAGCCGCGACGAACCAGGCATTCCTGTCGTAGTGAGCGGGTTTTCCGGGTACTCACTCATGCTCGCCACCGATGAATGCCCCGCCGAACTGCGGCCGCGTCTGGTTTCGGTCGTCGATGCGGATTCCGCAGCCCGTCTGACCGGCAAAGATTCGGTCGAAAGAAATCTTGCCTTGATGGCCGGGTTCATGCCCTTGCGAGTCGAAGACATGCCGCCGTTTCTAGCTGCGCACCAGAAGTTCATCTTGAGTTCGACGGGGACCGGCGACTGGTTTCTTGAGTCTCTCGTCGAGAAGGCATATCGCTTGAGGCTGGTTTCCCCGAATGGCGACAGTTTGCTTTTTATCGCGGAACGATGAAGGTAGCGAATGACCGCGTGAGATCGAATGTCACGTGTATCCGCCGCTATGTACTCATCCTACTCACTTGGGCAACGTTTAGACTCTAACTCGTCGTAACAGTTCCGATTTCAAAGCGCCGCTTCCCATTGACTCGAAATTTGGCGTCAGGATCTCAGCCGCAAGACGCCTATGCTGAACAGCCTGTCTACTGCGCTCGGCATGTAAAGTTCTCCGCCTTGTCAGTGCTTCCCGTGCCCTTGTATACAGCGACCTGCGGATAGGGGCAGAGAGGGCGTGTTCGTTCGACTTTATCGCCGGAGTAACGAGCCGCAGTGATGAAGTCCGGGCGTTGCCCCTTCTCTACCCATTGCTCCAGCGGGACTAGAGGATCGAACCGGTCCGTGCCATCGCCGCCTCGACAATGCGACATGCCGGGAACCATGAACAATCTGTAGGAGTCTTTGATCTTCTCAACGCCGCCGAGCGTGTCGGCTACGCTCTTATAATAGTTGACGCTGTTCAAGGGCGTGATGACGGTATCGTTCCAGCCATGGTAGTGAAGCAACTTGCCGCCATGAGCGAAGTAAGGCTGGAGGTTCGGATTCCGCGCATCCATCGCCTGACTCTCACGCTCCACAAGCGCAATATCACTGTCGAAATTGAAAGACCGGTAGTCCCAATTCGGGTTTTTGAAAACGCGATTCTGCAGTCCCGCGAGCGTCAGCTTCGGAGGCTCCGGACTCGCCGCAAAGCCCCAGCCCTTCTCGCTTCCTGGTTCAAAGCCTGGAGCGACGATCGCGCCCGTCCGCACGTTGACCACCGGAGCATAGATCTTTCGCGCAGCTTCCACTTGCGCGGCCGTCAAGCATTCCGGACCGTCGCCGTCCTCGCACAGGATCGATTTCGGATCGAATTTGCAACGGGTAGGGTCTTCGATTACGCCGTCCTTCACTCCGTCGTTCATATCACAAGCCGCCAGAACGGCTTTCTGAATCATCGCGAATTTCGTCGCCGGAATCAGACTGGCCTCACTTTTATGGACTGCCTGTGCGACGGCCACACTCTGCACGGCCTGTAGCGGGTTGATACCCGGAGCGCCCGTGACGGCTCCATCGAAATCGCTCGGGTACCGTTGGATGACTTCCAGGCCTTGCCGTCCGCCCGTGGAGCAACCATCCCAGTAGGAATGCTTCGCTGCTCGCGAGTAGTAACTGGCCACTACGGTCGCCGATTTCTGGACTGTCTCGTGAACCGCACGATAGCCGAAATCGATCACTTTTTCCGGATGCCCCAGAGCGAAACTGCCATCCGTTCCGGTTCCCGTGTGTCCTGTGTCGGTGGACGCGACAGCATAGCCCCGCGAGAGCGGCTCGCCCATCTGTCGATAAGAGATTTCGCCCGCTAGTCCGCCGTTTCCGACCGCCATGAATTTGCCGTTCCACGCCGAGACAGCTGGGAGCCAGACCTCCATCTTGATCTCGGAGTCATCCACTGGCCGGATCGTCAGGGCGACGCGGCAGAATCCTGGCAAGGCTTGATACGCTGCATCGCTCGACTGAGGTCTCGACGAAACACCTGCGGGGGGATGGAACCCGCCGGAGGCGACAGGAGCCGCGATAGTGACCGTTGTCTTTGCTATAGAAAGCCGGCCGAGATCTTCACATGTACCGGCCGACAGTGAGACGGGGAGGCATGTAGTGTGGGCGTAGATAACAATCGCAGCAGGAATCGTTAGTCGGAGAAGAGCGGATGGAAAGTACACGTAACAAGCTTAGGCTAACTAGTGGGGTCAGTGTCAATCTTCGAAACGTTCGCGGCACTTTCCGTGTGATTAAGCCGCTACATCCCTCCGCCGGACACCATTTAGCATAGGCTGGGATGAGCCTGAACGTTTGTCTTTCAAGTTTGCACAGAGAGCATTCAGAAAGACTATCCGCCATCCAAAAAGCGAATACCGAGATGTCTTGACATCCAAGTAACAAGGGCCTCATACTTTACCTCTAAGTTGTTGCGGCGGCGTTTCTAACCAGGAGTCACTTTGATGAGCAAAACAAGTTTGGTCAAAACCAAGTCATACGGTGGTTATAGGCTTCATCGCGCAATGCTCGGATTGCTCTTCTTGGGGCTCAGCCCGGAAGTTGTCGCCCAAACCCCGACAGGTCGCGTCATTGGGACAATCACCGATCAAAGCGGCGCGTTCGTAGCCGGAGCGAGAGTTACACTTACTAACGTTGAAACGGGTGTTCGCTCGGAGAAGGTCACTAATCCCGACGGTGCGTACCAGGTGTTGGAAGTGCCTATCGGCAGCTATACCGTCACCGTTCAGGAAGAAGGCTTCGAGACGGCCGTAACACAAGCGAATGAACTTTTCATCAATCAGACGCTTCGAATCGACGTGCACCTGGCCTTAGGGGCCGTGAATCAGACGGTTACTGTCGATGCGCAGGCGTCGCAGGTTGAAACCGCCATCCCCACGGTTCAAGGAAGTTTGGCGGGGCCCATGATCCAGAATCTCCCCAACAACGGTCGCAATGCCATGAATCTTCTGAATAATCTACCCGGCTGGACCGGGGGCGCGATCGTCGGTGGGCGCACGGATAACATCAATTACCTGCTGGATGGCGGCAACAACAACACGGTAAGAAACACAACCGTCAACTACAACCCTAATCCGGATACGATCGCCGAGTTTCGGGTCTTAGATAGCAACTATACGGCAGAATATGGCCATAGCGGAGGCGGTGTCGTCAGCGTTGTCCTCAAGTCTGGAACGAATACGCCTCACGGCAGCGTGTTCGACTATTTGAGAAATCAGGATCTTAACGCCAGTGACTTCTTCGCGAATCTTACAGGTGCGGCGAGGCCTGTCCTCAAACGCAACCAGTTCGGAGGCACCTTCGGAGGCCCGATCATCATTCCGAAGATTGTCCATGGCAAGGATCGCTTCTTTTTCTTCTTCGGCTACCAGAGCCAGCGCCAGGTTTCGACGACTGTCGGCTCTCTGACGTCAACTTATACGCCGGCCGAACTCAATGGAGATTTCTCGCATGCTTCGAACGCAGGGCCGGACAAGAATGTGGTCAAATTTCTTCTGGCGAATCCGTACTTTCAAGGTAACCCCGTACTTGCCTCGGAAGGCATAATCGACCCGACTAAGATCAATCCGATATTTTCAAACTTTGTCAAATCGAATCTCATCACGACATCTCCAACCGGCACGATTCTCCCTCAGACCAACGTGCCGGACAACAATAACGAATTCACGTTAAAGACCGACCTTCTCGCAACCGCCAACGACAGAGTTTCACTGACTCTCGGATATTGGAAAAGGAACTACGGAACTGCCGGCAGTCCCGGTTATCCCACAACCAATGGTCAGAGCACTAACTTCATCAATCTCGGATACACGAAGACGATTACTCCTAACTTGCTCAACGAGTCCCGTGCGACGTTGAATCGCTTTTATCAGACGCCGAACGCGCCGGGTTTGCAACTGCCCAACAGCAAGGCCCTAGGGATCAACATCAACTCCGATGAGCCTAACGGCCCGCCGATCGTCACTCTTTCCGGCAACGTTACGCTTGGCTTCACCGGCTCTCTGCCCACCTCAACGTCTCTGCCCGCGAGTGAGGGCGTATTCGTCGACAACACATACACCTATAGTGATACGGTCACTTGGACGAAAGGCAAGCATACCTTCAAAGCGGGATGGTCGACGGCATTCGCCCAACTCAATCTCAGCCACCTCAACAGAATTAACGGAGAGTTCGATTTCAATGGCAGCACCACGGCCGTTGGTTCCGGAAATGCGCTAGCCGATTTCATCTTTGGTCTTCCGGATCAATACCAGCAGGGGGCTGCTGCGTCGAATAACATGAGGCAGAAGCAGAATGATCTATTCGTGCAGGACCAGTGGAAAGTCGCGAGCCGCCTGTTGCTGACCCTGGGACTCCGCTACAAGTACGACACGCCGCAGACAGATACCCTTGGGCGGTCGATTTCGATTATCCCGGGCCTGCAATCCCAGCGATTCGTTTCCGCACCCGTCGGCGCGGTTTTTCCGGGCGACCCCGGCGCCCCACACGGCTTCTATTTCCCCGACAAGACGAATTTTGGTCCCAGCGGCGGATTTGCGTGGGACGTTTTTGGAACGGGCAAAACCAGCGTGCGAGGCGGCTTCGGCAGATTTTTCGAAATTCTCAACGGCCTGGCAACGGATGACAACACGGGCATTGCGCCCTTCTATGCCGGTGGCGTGGTTAGCACGAACGGAGGCGCTCCATTGAAGAATATCGGTGGGACGTTACCCTACCTGCAAGATCCCTACGGAGCCGCGGGTGAGGTGAATCCGTTCCCAAGCCATCCAACCCTTTCGTCCTCGAATCCGGCTTACCTGGCCTCCATTAACGACTTACCCTTCGGCTCGGGAGGGTACTATTTCGCGCCGCATTTCAGGACGCCTTACGTCCTGCAGTACAACGTCAGCCTCCAGCAGCAACTCGGGAAAAACGTAATGGCGGAGATTAGTTATGTCGGGAGCGATGCCCCCAATTTAATCAATATGGAGGACATCAATCCAATGATCTTGGGCACCAATGTGCGTGTGCTGAATGCCAGTTTGTATCCTTACTACACCAATGCGAAGGGAACTTTAACGGACAATGGCTTTGCCGCTCTTCCGATGGCAGGCGAGAACACCGGAATTGCGAACTACAACGGCCTGCTGACAACCCTGTCAAAGCGATTTGGAGATTGGCACGGATTCGGCGAGAGTTACGTGACGATGCACTACACCTATGCGCATAACATTAACAATGGAACGGGCAACTATCAAACGTTAGCAGGCAACACGCCGTATTACGATCCAAATTACTTCAGAGGCAGTGCGAATGTCGATGTTCGCCAGACATTGAATATATATGGAAGCTGGGAACTGCCGTTCGCACGATTGTGGGAGCACGGACCCAAGCGGCTGACGAAAGGCTGGACATTGCTGCCTGTGTTTACGGCGAAAACCGGCACTCCTTTAGACCTTACCGCGGGGTTAAGCCAGAACTCGGTGGGAACCCTGACTGGTCCTTCCGGAGCGGGAGATCCGCAACTTACCCGCGTTGACATGCTCACCAGCTCGATACAAATGTACGCACCCGGGCAGACGAACACGATCAACGGCAAGGCCGCCCTCTACTACTTCAACCCGACCGATGTTACAGTGCCGGCGACCTGGAAGAGCACCGCTTACATACCGACCGCCGCACAGCGGACCTATGGAATGTGCAGAAACTGCATCACAGCGCCGGGAGTCATTAACCTCGATATTGCTATTGCGAAAAGGACTATGCTTTTCGGCGACCGGGTAAGTTCCGAGTTTCGCGTCGAGGCGTTTAATAGCACCAATCACGTCAACCTGACTGGAATTAACACGACCTATGGTTCCTCGCTGTACGGCCAGGTGACGTCGGACGCTGGAGCAAGGGTTGTCCAGGTGGCGGGCAGGCTTCAGTTCTAGGAGGCCTCTGTGTCGGCGTTCGATCGTTGTGAAGAGTTCCGGAAGCTTCTCTCAAGGCGAGGCGCCCGCGGAGTTGTTCGCGGAATTGTCTCGCGAGCCGCAGAAAAGCTCCGGCTGACCCCTGTAAGCCGGGACCGTGTGGATAGATAAACTGAAAACGCCGCCCGATGTGCAGTCCTTCGACCCGCACGAATTTGGCGGTCGCCAGATCCTCATCGCGAAACGCCCATCGTGAAATGAAACCGACGCCTAAGCCCGATTCGACCCCGCTCTTGATTGCCTCAGTCGAATCCAGTTCCATGACAATATTGAGTTCTCTTAGCGAGAGCCCGGCCTTGCGCAGCGCGTTCTCTACGACCCGTCTCGTGCCAGACCCTGGTTCGCGAAGGACCAAAGGCTCCTTGCCAAGATCCTTCACGTTGGGACGGATTTCGGGTGCACGCGCCCAAGGATGGCCGTCGGCAACGATCACCAGGATCTCGTCTTCGATAAAGTTCTCCACCTTTAAGTCACTCGTGCCGGGAGGTCCTTCGATGAGGCCCAGCACCGCCCGCCGTTCTGCAACGTGCGACACCACATCTTGCGTGTTCGCGCTGATTACGGAGACCGGCGCTTTGGGATGTTCGCGCAAAAACTCAACTAAGAGCCGGGGCAAAATGTATTGAGCAATAGTGGTGGACGCTGCGATGGCCAAACGGCCTCTTTCCTCGCCGCTGATCCGCCCGATTTCTCGCAGAACGTCCTGCGAGAGGCGTTGTAACTCCTTCGTGTATGCGCGAAGAACTTCTCCGGCCGATGTAATCGTTATCTTACCGGGCACGCGTTCAAACAAGCGCACCCCCAAGTCGTCCTCGAGTGCCTTGACGTGAGAGGTGACGGCCGGCTGGCTTAAATGCAGGCTCTCAGCCGCCTGAGTAAAGCTGAGCCGGTCTGCCACGGATTGAAATACCACCAGCCTGAAACTCTCAAGCGCTGAGCTCAAAGTTCTTCTCCCTTCATTTCTGCGTCATCGTCGTCTTCTTGATGTAATTAGCGATCTGTTCCTCTGTGGCAAACCAGACCCCGGGCTTGGACTTCATGTATACAATCAACTTCTCCAGACCCGCGGTACGAGAACGATGGCCGGTCCAGTGAGGGTGCATGGTCAGGAGGAACAAACCCCCTTCGTCATAAGCGACGTCAAACTCGGCACGGAAAATGGGTTCCACCAGATCGGGCGATGGTAACGACGCGTTTGTGGCGTTAAAGTAAGGCGCGTCGTCTGAAATACGTTCGATCGGCAATTCGATCACGCCTGTGGGCTTTCCATCCAAAAGAACTTCGTAGGCATCGTCGCTCGCCATCAAGCTGCTGTCATACAAGAAGCCGGCGTCCTTCACCTGCTGCATGGTGAACATACTGAAGTGCCAGGCGGGTGCCCGATAGCCGACCGGCCGCCGGCCCGTCACCTCTGTGAGATAGGCGATTGCCTTATTGAGAAGGTCTTGCTCTTTAGCCGAATCGTTGATGCGGGGAAGGTCCTCGTGGATCCAACCATGAATACCGATCTCGTGTTTCTGCTGTGCGCCTTTTATGTTCTTGATCACGCTGGGATGAAGAATGGCGCTGACAGCGGGTATGTAAAACGAGGCCGGTATACCTTGCCGGTCGAGCGCCGCGAGGATGCGTGGTAACCCGTCAACAGCGGCGTATTCGCCTCGCGAGAGCGCATCAGAGCTTAGGTCGCCATTGAGCAAAGGAATCGTGGCATTGTCCACATCAAAGCTGAGGGACACGGCAACTCTTGCTCCGTTCGGCCAAACACGGGGTTTGAGCCGCCTGCCGGCGCTCACGTGAAACATCTCCGCCTTCAGTTGGTCCAGGCTCAGCAGGACGCCGGGTTGCGGGCCCGCTTGCAACCGTGAGCCACTTCCGAATCTTCCTCCCGCAGTCTGGCCTGAAGAACCGACCGCGCAGATCAGTACGCTGAAGACTGCCGCCAGCATGGGTTCAAACGATCGACGTTTCTTCATGACGGCTCCTAATTCGCCTTCCCCGTGCTCGCCACATACCGCGCTATCTGTTCCTCGGTAGCAAACCAAACACCCGGCTTCGACTTCATGTACAGGATCAGTTTTTCGAGGCTCGCAATCCGGGATCGATGACCCATCATCTCCGGATGCATGGTCAACACGAGAAGGCCGCCTTCGCCGTAGGCCACGTCGAACTCCGACTGGAAGACTCCCACCACTAACTCAGGAGAAGGTAACGAGCCGTTGGCAGCCCCGAAATAAGGAGCATCCTCGAGGATGCGTTCGACGGGCAATTCGATTACGCCCGTCGGGGCACCATCCAGCAGAATTTCGTACGGGTTGTCGCTGCCCAGCAGACTGGTGTCGTACAAAAACCCTGCCTCTTTGATTTGCTTCATCGTGAACTTACTAAAGTGGCCCCCGGGAGCACGGTATCCTACCGGGCGTTTGCCGGAAGCATGGACCAGGAAATCGATTGACTTCTTGAGCAACTCGAGTTCCCTGGCCTCGTCATCCAACGCGATCAGATCCTCGTCGATCCATCCGCGCACGCCGATTTCGTGTTTCTGCCTCGCGCTTTCAATATCCGTGATCATATGTGGGTGGAGCGCGGCGCTCACTGCGGGAATGTAGAAGGATGCCGGTACGTCCTCCTTATCCAGCAGTCGAAGTATACGCGGCAATCCGTCAATCGCGCCATATTCTCCGCGCGAGAGGGGCTCCGAGCCAAGGATGCCACTATTGAGCGGGTCGACGGCATTGTCAACGTTGAAGGTCAAAGCCACAGCCATTTTCGCGCCGTTGGCCCAAACGCGTGGCTTCATGGAACGACCGTCGCTCACATGGAACATCTCGGTTTTCAATTCGTCCACGCTCAGATACGCGCCCGGTTGCGTACGCGCCGAGGAACTCAACGGTCGAGGAGTCGATGGCGTCTGTGCGAGCGTCACGTATACCCCAGCGAGAACGATGCCGGCACCACATACTCTGTGTTTGAAAAAAGCGGTTTTCATGGCGGTTCCTCAGATCTGCTTTTGGCTCAGACGGCGAGTGAGGAACTACGGGGCCTTGACTGCGCTGGTCCCATATTATGGACGCTTCTCAACTCGAGTGTCAATGCATTGAAAAGGCCTATCCTCCATTGCAAAAGACTATAGGTCGTTGTCTTGACAAGCCTATGGGCTTGATCCATACTGTAGCCGGTCTCGATACGGCGGCGCCTCAACGTTTGGTCCGTTTCGAAATCGAACACGCTTGAATCCGTCAACAAGAGCCTTGTCGCTTTGTCTCACATTAATTAAAGGGGATGACCGGGGTGCGTGAAGAAAGGGTCGGCATTTCATGAAGAGAGCAGGCAGAGAATACGCTGGTGTATGGCTGTCCGTTGCGGTCTTGGCGGCGCTGCCCGCGGCGTGGGGCCAGAGCCAGCCCAATGTCGACCTGGAGCATCCGCAGAATACGAATCTGGGCATCTATCTTTTTGCGGAGCGTTGCGGCACTTGCCACGACCATCGTAAGAGCGGGGCGCCGGATCGCTACTCGCTGGGGCGCCATACGCCCGAAGAAGTTCTCGCAAAGATGACCACTGGATCCATGGCGATCAACGCCAAAGCAATGACCGAAGGCGAGAAGCGTTTGGTGGCCGTCTACGTTGGCGGGCGTCCGCTTGGCGCAGCTTCGGTCGGCGACGCTTCCACTATGAAAAATCGTTGCGCCAGCAGTTCACTGGGGAACCCGTTCAAAGGGCCGATGTGGAATGGTTGGGGTTTCGATGCCGCGAACTCGCGTTTTCAATCCGCAGCGGGACTCACGGCGGAACAGGTGCCGCATCTGAAATTAAAGTGGGCGTTCGGCTTTCCTGAAGGTAACTCCGCCTACGGTCAACCAACCGTTGTCGGAGGACGCGTCTATATAGGCGCGGATACAGGTTACGTATACTCTTTGGATGCGGCGACGGGCTGCGTGTATTGGTCCTTTAACGCCTATGCTGGCGTCAGAACTGCCATAACGATTGGCCCTGATACCGCGCGATCCGGAGGCTATCTGGCTTATTTCGGCGACGTCAAGGGAGATGTGTATGCCGTCGATGCCTCCACAGGAAAACAAGTCTGGATGAAGAGAGCCGACACGCACCCCATTGCGCGCGTGACTGGATCGCCTTTGCTGGTTGAGAATCGCCTGTACGTTCCAGTTGCATCCCTCGAAGAGTCGTCGGGGGGCAACCCTCACTACGCCTGTTGCACTTTTCGCGGCGGCGTGGTCGCGTACGATGCGCAAGATGGAAAACAAATGTGGAAAGCCTATACCGTCGCCGAGGAGCCAAGACCGCTCAAAAAGACGTCTATGGGGACGCAATTATGGGGGCCGGCCGGGGCAGGCGTTTGGTCGGCGCCAGCCGTGGATTTGAAGCGCAAGGTAATCTATGTTGCGACTGGCAACTCTTATACTGACCCGGCCGTTGAAGGTTCGGATGCCGTTCTGGCATTCAACCTGGAGAACGGCAAACGGCTATGGGTGAAGCAGCTTCTCGAAAAGGACTCCTTTGTTCGGGATTGCGCACCGGCTACCGCAGCCCACCCAAAGTCGGAGACCTGTCCCGAGGAAATGGGGCCCGACATGGATTTCGGAAACGCGCCAATTCTCCGGACACTCCCCGACGGACGCTCGCTCGTGGTGATTGGCCAAAAGAATGGCTGGTTTTGGGGACTCGATCCCGACCACGAGGGAAAGGTGGTCTGGCAAATCCGGCTTGGTCAGGGCAGCCGAGGCGGTCCTTCGATACAGTGGGGCTCCGCTGCCGATAGCGCCAACGCCTACGTTCCAATCGCGGATGCGCGGCTCGGAGCCGGAGCCGGTGGACTTGTAGCGGTCCGTTTGGCATCGGGCGAGGTTGTGTGGCGGGGACGGCCTCCTGCGCCAGGTTGCGACCCCACTGCGGCAAGTTGCAGTCTGGCGCAGATGGCTCCTTCCACGGCGATGGCGGGCGTGGTGTTTTCGGGCAACATCGCGGGAACCATCCTCGCGTTCTCCGCGACGGATGGTAAGGTCATATGGCAGTACGACACCGCTAAAGAGTTTACGACCGTCAATGGAGTGCGTGCGACGGGCGGGAGCATGAATGGATCTGGGCCGGTGGTGGCCGCCGGAATGTTATATGTCCCGAGTGGGTACTCGGATCTTGGTAGGGGAAAGCGCGGCAACGTTCTCCTGGCGTTTGGTGCCGACTAAATGAGCCGTCCTTCTCCAGTGTGGCTGTTAGTGCTGGCAACGCTGGCCCTGCGAATCACTATTTCAGGGGCGCCACAAACCTCCTCGAACTCGGCGGGCGAATCTCGCTATTATGGCGGCGGCCTCGAGGCTACCCGGTACTCCGCTCTCGATCAGATCGATACCGGCAACGTTCGAGACTTGAAGATTGCCTGGCGGCATCCCGGAGTGGCTCCCCGAATCCGGCAGGACAATCCGGATTTACGGGTCTCGAACAACTTTCGCTCGACTCCGATCATGGCGGCGGGAGTGCTCTATACCTCCAATGCGATCGGCTTGGTCGAGGCACTCGACCCAGCTAGCGGAAAAACCATTTGGGCGCAGAATCCTTTGCAAGCCGACAGCTCAGGAATGCAAGCCCCTGCCAGCCGCGCCGTCGCGTACTGGAATAACGGCACAGAAGGACGAATCGTAGCGGTGAGAGGTCACTACCTTTTCGCCCTTGATGCTAAGACAGGGCGCCCGGTGAAGGACTTCGGGGATAACGGCGTGACCGACATTGCGGGCGGAACGCCGGGCCGGCAGTTTATCTGGAACGCCCCGGGGCCGATCGTGGTGCGAGACGTCATCGTCCTGGGGGGAGGACTGAGCCAATCCGATAGCGGCTTCGATTTGGGAATCCTTCCCGGAGACGTCCACGGCTACGATGTCCGGACCGGCAAGCTGAGGTGGACCTTCCACACCATTCCGCGGGAAGGCGAGTATGGAACGCAAACGTGGCTTAAGGAATCGTGGAGGACGAATGGCAAGGGCAAAGTTTGGTCGTTTATCAGCGCGGATGAGGAATTAGGTTACATCTACGCTCCCCTCAGTGCGGCTGTCAACGATTGGTATGGCGGCGCGCGCCCGGGTGACGATCTGTTCGCCGATAGTCTGGTCTGCATCGACGTGCGGACTGGCAAGCGGGTCTGGCACCAACAACTGGTCCATCACGACCTCTGGGATTATGACCTTCCCGCGCCGCCCGTCTTAGCGAATCTTACTGTGGACGGAAAGAAGATCAAGGCCGTAGTGCAGGTTACGAAAATGGCCTGGACGTTCACGTTTGATCGGATCACGGGCAAGCCCGTTTGGCCCATCGTAGAACGCAAAGTTCCTCAAACAGACGTACCCGGCGAATGGACCTCGCCGACTCAGCCGTTTCCCACCAAGCCCGCACCCTTCGATCGCCAGGGTTTCACCGAGGACGATCTGATCGACTTCACTCCCGAATTGCACCAGCAGGCGGTCGAAATCGTAAACCGCTACGTGCACGGACCGATCTTCACGCCCCCTTCCATCAAAGGTTTAACGCCTGCGGAGAAAGCAGGGCACTCTGTACATGCCGGGGTGGGTTGGTGGCGCTAATTGGACGGGCGCAGCGATTGATCCCGTAAGCGGCATTCTGTACGTCCCCTCCGTAACTGCACCTTACGTCGTAGGCCTGACTAAAAGCGGGGACGGTTACCGCAGAGCGAGGGAAGCCACTCTCTATCCGCCAGGACCGCAAGGTTTACCTCTGACCAAGCCCCCTTATGGCCGAATCACCGCGATCGAAATGAATACGGGCGAGCACCTGTGGATGGTGCCCAACGGAGACGGTCCGCGCAACCATCCGCTTTTGAAGGATCTCCACTTGCCTCCTCTAGGGCAACCCGGACGGGCGGCGCCGTTACTGACAAAAACCATGCTGTTTCTAGGCGAAGGCGACATGGTGGGCTTGAGTATGCCTCCCTTTAGCGGCGGAAACATGTTCCGCGCCTATGACAAGAAGACCGGTCGAGTGTTGTGGGAACTAGATCTTGACGCCGGTACAACGGGCGCACCAATGACATACATGTACAAAGGGAAGCAGTATATTGTCGTCGCGGTCGGCAGCGAAAAGCACCCTGCAGAACTCGTCGCGTTGAGTCTTCCGTAATCTGCTGACAAACGTCTTCGATGACTCTGTCCGGGTTCTGTGGTGCAGAATGCCAAATCGAACGCTGCGGTCACGACGGCTACACCGTGACTAAACCGAAGTTTTCTGGCAGGGATCGGCGGTCGCCGCTTGCGGTGCCGCGAGCCGTGCAATCGGCACCCGGTACGGAGAGCCGTGCTCGCCGCAGATTCCCACTTCCAGGTCCGGACGCGCCTTGCCATTCTTCGTGGCCATTTCCACCAGAATGCCAACCCCTCCCGGGTCCAGCACCGAGAACGGATCAGCCTTGAAACCCGACCTCGCATCCGGCAGCAACGCCGCGCGCGGAATCGTGGGTCACGGTGGCCGAATTCTCATTACTAGTCGGTCGGCGCCCTCCCTTCCAGCGCCCGACGGATCCCGGGGAGTCGGAGCCCATGCCAGCATCCCGGAAGCTTCACCCGCAAGGGGGCGCGAGGGAACTGATATGCTGCGGCACGGAAACGCTTCGCGCATTTAGTTAGTCTCCGCGCAGAGCTGTGCTTACATATACTAACGATAGGGGCAAAATGGCTCAGGTCACCACGAACTCAGCGAGTTTCGACCGTCGGCAAATCTACAGACCGTTCTTGGAAGGTCTGAATCCAATCGGCCTAAACCGCTCTTTCGCCGAGCGAAACCTGATGGTAGTTCCGCCCTCATCTGATCCGCGTGACCCTAGTCAACCACCGATTCACGAGGTATTTGCAGATACTGCCGAGCTGAACCGAGGGACCCAGATGGCCTTGGTCGGTGGAATCGGGTCGGGAAAAACCACTGAACTGCTTCTGACTATGGACCGCCTGAGGCGTCACGATGACGCTGTCAACGTTTTTCTTGATGCTGCCGAATTCACGGATTTCTCAGAAGCCAATGCCGGCGCCATGCTCGCCGCTATCGGGTTGCGGCTGTTCGCCCTAACTGGCAAACGCTTCGGAAAGCCGTCCGAAGAGGTACAGTCTGCGAGCGTTCAATTGAGGAAACTAGCGTTAGGAAAGACCGAATGGGTCGACGGGGGATATGAGCCGGACTTCGACGACGACGGCTTGATCCCCATCCGCGTACCCGGCCTCATGAAACCTCGGTTTCCAGCGCTCAAAGAACGGGTTGCAGAGGTCAGGGACCTGCTCAGCACAGTTCTCTTGCCGTTTATGGAGCATGACAGCCAGGTTACTGTAGCTGTCGACGGCCTAGACAGGTTGATTGAGCCTGTGCGATTTCGCGAGTTCGCCGAACAGGACTTGCGGGCTGTCCGCGGATTGCCGGTAACCATAATCGTTGCAGCTCCTCTGCTGCTGTGGTATGACAAGGACCGCTTCTTTCAAGACTATTTTGACGTCGTGAAACATATCCCTGCCGCCGCGACCGATCCCAAGGAAAACAGGTTTCTGAAGGAAATCTTGAAACGTCGAGGCGCCGGCGAGCTAATGAGCGCAGCGCGCATCAACGACATCTGCCGCCTCTCGGGCGGAGTCCTGCGGGACGTTATGGAACTGGCTCAGTCGGCCGCCCAGTATGCCTATCGGGATGCTGAAGATCGTATCAGCAAGCACCACGTTGCGGCGGCCGCCATGCAACTGGGAAACCGCTATTTGGCAGGTATTGGTGCTAAAGGGAAATGGCGCATCGACCGCCTTCTCGGGCACAAACAATTTGATGTGCACAGTCCGGCCTCAAGAGAGCTTCTGGTAGGTCGGCAAGTCCTGGAATACTCGAGTGGAGGACGCGATTATTTCCGAGTCCATCCAGCCCTGGTTGAGGTTCTTCCCAAGTAGGTATGACGAAGTTCTCAGACGTCACAGCATTTCGCCTTGTAAGGGGCCTTGGCGCCGCGGGCGCGCGAAATCCTGCGATCTACCTTCTGATCTGCGAAAGCGCAAGCGTGGAGGCCGTCGAAGCGGACCTGCGGGCCGAAACCGAGGTCCAACTCGGCGCGGCCATCCGCGTCGATACAGCCACAGACGTGCTTCGCAACAGCCTCCCACTTTGGCATGACGGCTCGACCCGGCTTATTTATTTCGACCAATTTCTGCCGGAGCTTGTGGAGGCGATGGACAGACATTCCGCCCTCCTTGTACAGGATGGCGGCCAGCTTCTTCTCCTGGCGGACGACAGCACCGCTGTAAGGATTTTAAAGGGAGCACCCAATCTTCGCAGCCGCCTCACCGATGTTTTCAGAATTGGTCCAGACGATCTCTCAAGGGGCCTGCCATTTTGAGCCTCGACGACGAGCTGAAGCGACTCGCTCTGCAGCGAGAGCAGTCCTTCGAGCTTGCGCTTGACGAATTAGACTTGGAACCTCCAGACCGCCTCCTCCGGCAGCTGCGGGTATACTTGGCGGATCAGTTGGATTACGCCCGGATCAAGCAATTCGAAGAAAAATCCGTTTATCTTGTGCAGGGGTCAGACGGCATTCAGGAACTGGCCTGCGATACCGTCCGGTTCGCCTCTGGGTCGACGCTCGACTTCAAAGTCCGGATGGAGAAGCATCAGACGGGCTGGCGAATCGCCCAGTTCATGTTTCACCTTCGCTTACCCAGTACACGGATGATTGGCATGGTACGTATTCATCTCAACACGCATCGAACTCGGGATCCGCTAATCGTTCCACGATGCCACATCCATATCGGGGACGGCAGGAGAGCGCACGTTCCGTTCCCTATCATGAGCCCGAGGCTGACGTTGCACCTTCTCTGTGACCAGATCGAACCCGACATTGGCGTATGAGATTGGGTCGCATCCACCGAGATGGGAAACGGCAACCGGTGTTGTCTGTCTTTCTATCGCACGCCGACCTGTTGCGGAACTCGAAGAGACCCTCGAAGACTGAGATATCGGATTAATACCCATAAACGCTAGCTTGCGCCATGCGATCCACCCGGGCGTCACCTCGCAGACGCGCCCCCGGCTGCTATCATCAAAATCGAAGGGTATTTTTCATGCGCTATACAATCATCCTTGAGCAGGAGCCAGACGGCGGATACGTCGCCACGGTACCGGCATTGCCTGGGTGTGTGTCCCAGGGCGATACCCGTGATGAGGTCCAGAAGAACATCCGCGAGGCTGCGGATCTCTACATCGAAGACTGCATTGCCGCTGGCGACCCCGTCCCGACTGAGGCGGAGAAAGAGTACTTAGAACTCACCACCAGCAGTCCTCGGTGAAGTTGCCAACTGACGTTTCCGGCCAGGAGCTGGTGAAGGTGCTTCTGCGGGTGGGATTTGTTGTAAACCGCCAAAGAGGGAGCCCACATTGTCCTCAGGCGCGGTGACCCGTACGCGCGCGTTGTGGTTCCGGATCACAAACGCGGTCGTCCCGGCACGCTCCGACAGATTCTGACCGAAGCCGGACTGACTGTCGAACAACTGCTGAAACTTCGCTGAACCAGAATTACTGTCTCCCAAATGGCGGTCGAGGAAAACCACACGACTGTATCGTCGCCTATACTGACGTTGGCGGAATCGACCCCCAGGAAATTACTCCCGGTTAAGTCCCCATCTAAGCAGGATTAGGAACGAGAAACGCGCTTCGGTCGTTTTCATTCCCGCTGATTGGTGTTCCTTTCAAGTAAGGCCGCCGCCCATACTGGAATCTCGTCGTTGAGTCCGACAACTCGCCCGCCGCGCATCTCGAAAACCGGCCGCGGCTCAGCGCCCGAATTATCGAAGAGACGAGTCCCTGATGCACTAACTGCAAAACGCAGCCGGCGTTTGTAAGACTGCGCGTGTATCGGCGGCGCACATCCGCGTCGGGGGCGTCGTGCCCTCCCTGAGCGACACGCTCGCGCACTCGCTGGATGCTCCTTTCGGGGTTGTCCAGGCATATGTAGAAGAGCCGGGTGAAGAACGACCGTTCCAGCGCCGCCCCGATCGCAGAGTTCGTCCAGCCTCCGGCGAGGGTGGTTTGGATGGCAAAGCTTTCCGCGTTTCGAATGTACTCCGCGGTCCGGCGAAGCACCTCTCTCCCCGCCGAGAGTCCTGCCTGTTGCGGCGTTTCCGGTTTGATGCGCCTCGCAATTGCATCCGGTTCCAGCAAGTTCTGGCGACCCTCGAACTCGACCTGCCTGATCAAACTGCTCTTTCCGGAACCGTTCGGCCCGGCAAAAATCGTCAGGACGGGCACTCCTCAGGCAGCCGAGCCTTCCAACTCCTGGATCACGCGGTAATTGGCTTTCGCGGGGTGCGCCGGCGATAAAGCACACCTCGAATTTGCGGCGATCTGGCTGTTCCATGACATCCAGATTCCTCTTCCAATCCCGATAGAAAACCGGAACGCCGGCCTTGAGCGTCTCCAGCCGGGCACGAGCTCCAGCCGAAATAATCGCAGCGACAAAGTCCTGCGAAAAGAAACCGCCGTTCTCCATAACTGAATTGTAGACCAAGCCGATGACGATGATGTTGCGCGCCGCAGCTCGGATCAGCACACCGGATCACTGCCCCATAAACGCTAGGACCTTATCTGGAGTGTCCCGGCACGACACTGCTGAAATCGTAGCGGGAACCTCGGCGCGCGCCTACTTCGTATGCCAGGACCGTATTATAAACGGATTCGAGGAGACCGGGACCGAGCATCGTGTGATGCCGTTCTCAGTCATAAAATTCGACTGTCGTTTCTCGCCAACGATGACGAAATGCACAGCAGCAACTGCCCCGTGCGAGTTAGAACGTCCCCGCCGGGCGGGCGACTTAGTTCAACGCTCTTCCATTCTTCGACCCATGTGGCCGAATCGCCGCGTTGCGTACCGACCGGACGAGCGGTCTGTCCACGTATCACCCCATGCGGCGGATTCAGGCACTCATCCGCCTAGACAACCAAGACCGAGGCAGGACCATTCGGCGGCGGATTTCTTCCGGCAGTCGGATGACCCTGGGGTCTTCGTCCTGAAGGATGCTGCGGTTTGTCTTCCAGCTCAAGCGGAAGTCCTTCGCGCTAACTGACGCGGCCGCCGAACGTTCACGGAACATAGAACGGCCACTCCCAGGCCGACAAGCGCCCACGTGAAAGGCTCGGGCGCGGTACCCGTGATAGTGAGCAAGACGCTGTGGCCATCTGCGGATATGGAGTCCGTGCAGACAATGGACTGGCCCGGTAGGGAGGGGCATTCAACGCTGTTGACGTTTCCGGCGATCGTCCCGCTCGGATCCGCCAGAATCGTATAGACTCCCTGAGGCGGCAGCGCAGAGCCAAACGTGATATCGAGGAGACCTGCCAGATTGACGTTGTCCGCCCCACTTCCGGTCACGTCGACCGAGCTGTATGACAGGCCGTTCATACCAATTTGAAGCGTTCCGCCGGCCGCTTGCGAGTACCCGCCTACGCTGGTTGCGCCGGGCGCTAAGGAAAGAGCGTCGAAGAGCGACCCGGGCTCGAAGACTGCGGAATTGTTTGTCACCAGCGAGGCGATCGTGCCCAAGCCGAGAAACTGGCCGCCGTTCAGAACAACTCCGCCGCTCTCGGAAAGCTTACCGTCGACCTCGGTCGACCCGGAGCTCTGCGTGAAACTCCCCGCGCCCGAGAAGGTCGAAGTCGGGTCAAGGTATAAGGCGCCGGAGTTTGTAAATGCAGTGTTGTCGGTAAATGACTCCCCGTCAACGATATTCAGAGTGGCGCCTGATTGGTTATCGGCGAAATCCCGCAACGCATTTGCACCGTTTTGATCGATAAATCGAGCCGAGCCCCCAAGCACGAGGACGGAATCGTTGTTGACAAGATCCGCCCCGGCCAGCTGTAACGTTCCGCTCTGAATTGCGAAGGAACCTCCGGTCAGCGTTCCGGTGGCGGAATTGTAATTCGTCAGCGAAGCTCCCGTGCCGATTGTAAGGGTGCCATTTTGAATCACGAGAATGTTACTCTCGTCGGAGTATATGTCTACCGGGCCATTCGGGGCCACGGTAAGGGTGTCGCCGGCGCCCGTCAAGTTTACCGTGCCCTGAATGTTAAGGTTGCTTCCGTAGCCGGACTTGTCGGGCAAGATCGAAAGCGCGCCGTTGGGATTGAACTGCAGTGTCTGTCCGCTATTCACCGTGAGCCATCCCTGCTTCAGCGTGAGGTTGTCAAGCGTGACCGAGGTATCAAGTTGCAGATAAATGGCGTCCTGGATGGTTGCGCTGACGGCGCCGTTCGGGACAATCCCAGGGTCCCAGTTCGCAGGGTTACTCCAGTTGCCCCCGGACGGGCCTAACCAAATCGCAAGGCTATCGGCGCTGACAGGTTGCACAGCCCACAACAACGCCAGGCCCGTTATGAACAGCTGCAGCCGCATCGCCACAGTATATACCCCAACTGTTCGGACGCGGTTCAGTTCCCGATGTATCGCGAATACAAGCCGGTCGCTACGCCGACGGCCGTCGTCCTTTTTAATAATCGCCCGCTCTTCGGGGAAGATCGTCATCTCATACGCAGTCAACAGGAATGCCGGCCGCCGGTGGGGGATAAGGACCAGGCCCTGGCTCAACTGGAGTAGGCGTATCATGATCGCTCCGGTTTCATGGCTTTCCTGAAGGTAGATCCGGAGATGGATAGCTTGCGCTTGGACCCGCGATTCAGGACCTGATGCGGCGTCTGCACTTCCCGGCACAGCTTACAAACACGGCCCAAACAACTTCGCCTGTCCGCATGATAAAAGTGGATTGGAGATTAGAAGTATTCTCCAACGGGGGAATGAGCCCGGTATGTCGACCATTATCACGTCGACGAAAGCTCTTTGACAATCGAAACTCTTTTGACCTGCAATCAACCGAAATCGCCTTCTTCCGAAAATGACGCGGCAAGCAGCACAACAAAAGCCCGCCAAGTCCTTACACAGCCGAGCCTTATCCGCGTTCATCGGCGGCCATTTTCATTTCCTGGCGTGACCGCGCTTTGGCGATCAAGGCTTGCCTTTCGCAACAAGTGTTCAGCTGCCGGTCCGGATCAAGGCCGGGCTGGCTTCGATCCGCTAGGACCCATAAAAAAAAGCGGCCGCCCTTTCGAGAAGCCGCTTTCAACAGCAAACTGAAAGCCAGCCTTACGCCGTCTGGCTGGCTGCGCCTTTATCATCGGCGATCGCCGCCTGCGCCGCCGCGAGCCGTGCGATCGGCACCCGGTACGGAGAGCAGGACACATAATCCATCCCGACCTTGTAACAGAATCCGACCGAACTCGGCTCACCACCGTGCTCGCCGCAGATCCCCACTTCCAGGTCCGGACGCGCCTTCTTGCCATTCTTCGTGGCCATTTCCACCAGAATGCCAACGCCTTCCTGGTCCAGCACCGCGAACGGATCAGTCTTGAAGATCTTGTGCATCCTCGTAGGTCTTCTGGAACTTCGTATAATCGTCGCGCGACAGACCCATCGTGGTCTGCGTCAGATCGTTGGTACCGAAGCTGAAGAACTGCGCCGACTTCGCTACCTTATCCGCCAGTAACGCCGCACGCGGAATCTCGATCATGGTGCCGATCAGGTAATGCTGATCCGCAAGACCGGCCTTGCCGAGAACTTCGTCCGCAATCTTCTTGACGATCGCCTTCTGGTTGTCGAACTCTTCCACGCTGCCGATCAGCGGGATCATGACTTCCGGAATCACCTTGATGCCCTTCTTCGCGACCAGCGCTACTGCTTCGAAGATGGCGCGCGCCTGCATCTCGGTGATCTCGGGATACGCGATGCCCAGACGGCAGCCGCGATGTCCCAGCATCGGGTTGAACTCGTGCAGTTCTTCCACGCGATGCAGCAGTTCCGGCAGCTTCTTCTTCAACTCGCCGACCGGAATCTTGAAATCCGCAGCCAGTTCCTTCTTGATCTTGGCATCCGCGTAAGGCAGCTTGGCCATATCGACCATCAGGTCCTCGCGCTTGGGCAGGAACTCGTGGAGCGGCGGATCGAGCGTGCGGATAACCACCGGGAAGCCGTCCATCGCCTTGAACAATCCGGCAAAGTCCGCGCGCTGCATCGGGAGCAGTTTCTTCAAAGCTTCACGGCGGGTCTTCTCATCGCGTGCCAGAATCATCGCCTGCACGAAGGGCAGACGATCTTCGGCGAAGAACATGTGCTCGGTACGGCAGAGTCCGATGCCTTCCGCGCCGAACGCACGGGCAACCTTCGCATCGCGAGGGATATCGGCATTAGCGCGCACCCCGAACTTTCCGCGGAACTCGTCGGCCCATCCCATGAACTTGCCGAGGAACGCGGACTTCACATTGGGTTCAACGGTAGTCGCCTGGCCGAGGTAGACTTCGCCCGTGGTGCCATCGAACGAGATCCACTCGCCTTCCTTCACCGTCACCGTCTTGCCGCCGACCTCGACGGTCATGATCTTCTTCTTTTCGTCGATGCGCAGCGCGCCTGCGCCGACGACGCAAGGCCGTCCCATACCGCGCGCAACTACCGCGGCGTGGCTGGACTTTCCGCCGATCGCCGTCATGATACCCTTGGCGGCGTCCATACCGTGAATATCGTCCGGCGTGGTTTCCTTGCGAGCCAGAATCACCGGGCCCTTTACCGCGAGTTCCACCGCGTCATCCGCGCTGTACGCGACTCGGCCCACGGCAGCTCCGGGAGATGCCGAGATGCCCGTCGTCAGCTTAACCAGAGACTTGAGCGACTTCGCATCGAACACCGGGTGCAGCAGCTGATCCAATTGGTTCGGAGCGACGCGCAGCATCGCTTCCTTCTTGGTGATCATGCCTTCTTCCACCATCTCGACGGCTACGCGAACCGCGGCGGGACCCGTACGCTTGCCATTGCGGGTTTGCAGCATCCACAGCTTGCCGTTCTGAATAGTGAACTCGAAGTCCTGCATGTCCTTGAAGAACTTTTCGAGGTTAGTGGTGATCTCCTTGAGTTGCGCGAATGCCTCGGGCATCACCGTCTCCAGGTGGGCGATGGGCTGCGGAGTCCGGATTCCGGCCACCACATCCTCACCTTGCGCATTGAGCAGATACTCGCCGTAGAATACCTTCTCACCGCTGCCGGGATCACGCGTGAAGCCCACGCCCGTGCCCGACTCATCGTTCATGTTGCCGAACACCATCGCCTGCACGTTCGCCGCAGTGCCGATGGAATCCGGAATCTTTTCCATCTTGCGGTAATAGGCGGCCTTCGGATTCCACCAGCTCTTGAACACTGCATCGCGCGACAGCACGAGCTGTTCTCTGGGATCCTGCGGGAACGGCTTCTTGGTCTCTTTCTGCACCAGCTTCAGATAGTCGCCGATGATCACCTTCAGATCGTCAGCGGTGAGTTCCGTATCCAGCTTGACCTTGGCTTTAGCTTTGCGTGAATCGAAGATATGGTCGAACTTCTCCATATCGATTTCGAGCGCGACTTCGCCGAACATCTGGATAAAACGGCGATAGCAATCGTACGCGAAACGGGGATTGTTGCTCATCTTCGCGAGGCCCTCGGTGGTCTCGTCGTTCAATCCCAGGTTAAGGATGGTGTTCATCATGCCGGGCATCGAGAACTTTGCGCCGGACCGCACGCTAAGCAGCAGCGGATTAGCGGGGTCACCCAACTTCTGATCCATGCTCTTCTCGAGCTTGGCCAGAGACGCGTCCATTTCCTGCTCGATTTCGTCCGGCACTTTGTTGCCGTTTTCGAAAAAGAGGACGCAAACGTCGGTCGCTATGGTGAATCCCGGAGGAACCGGCAATCCGGCGCGCGACATCTCCGCGAGCCCGGCGCCTTTGCCGCCCAGGACGTCTTTCATTTTGCCGTCGCCGTCGGCTTTTCCGTTGCCGAACATATACACGTGCTTCTTCATCAAATGGTTCTCCTATGAACTGGTGACAATTTCCGAAAAATCCGCGATGGTCGAAAACTCGGCCAAGAGCGAGTGTAATAACGTGAGTCGATTCTGGCGGACGCGCTCGTCAGGCGCGTTCACCAGGACCTTATCGAAAAACAGATCGACTTTGGGACGCAGCGCCGCAATCGATTCGAGCGCCTCGCGGTAATTCTGGCGTTAACACTTCGACGCGCGTCGCGACGAAGGCAGAATACAGGTCGGCTTCGGGTCCGTGCTCGATCAAAGCACCGGGTCGATCTCCTTTGGCCGGTGGCTTCGAACTTCGCCTGCTTGAGAATGTTCTGAATGCGTTTGAAGCTGGCCGCGAGCGGTTCGAAGTCAGGCGTCGAGCGGACCGCCTGGATGGCTATCAGACGCTCTTCCACGTCCACCAGATCGTCCCAGCCGGAGGCAAGAATGGCGTTGACTTCGTCGTACTTGAAGCCGCGGACATCGCGGAAGTAATAACGAATGCGGTCGAGAAGAAAGGGCTCGACTTCGGGCGAGACGGATTTTCGCACCGGAAGCCGCAGCTTCCCTTCCACCAGAATCTTGACGATGCCTTGAGCGGCACGCCGAAGCGCGAAGGGATCCTTCGAGCCGGTCGGAATGAGGCCGACGGAAAAGCAGCCGTTGAGGGTGTCGAGCTTATCAGCGATGGCGACAATCTGACCCGCCGGCGTGCGCGGAATCGAATCTTCCATGCTGACAGGCTTGTACTGATCGTAGATGGCCATCGCGACTTCTGCGGGCTCGCCCTGGAACTCCGCATAACGTCCGCCGACGATGCCTTGCAACTCGGTGAACTCCTTGACGAGTTCGGTGGTGAGGTCCGCTTTCGACAGCCATGCCGCTCGTTCAGCGTCCGCGTCCCCGCCAAGTTTCGCAACCAGTTCCACCACGCGTTCGGTCTTGGCAAGATAGCTGCCGAGTTTAGCCTGGAACGTAACGTTGGCAAGATCCTGCACTCGGTCGGCCAGCTTCTTGTGTTGATCCTGATCCCAGAAGAACCGTGCATCGTTGAACCGCGCTCGCAGCACACGCTCGTTGCCGCGTTTCACCAGACCTTCGCGATCGGCATCGATGTTCATCACCGCGACAAACTGGTTCGCCAGCTTGCCATCCGCATCCACCACCGAGAAATACTTCTGGTGATGTCGCATCACGGTGACCAGCACTTCTTCGGGTAGATCGAGATACGACGGATCGAATTCGCCGGTAATTGGGGTGGGATATTCGGTCAGATACGTGAGCGTTTCCAGTAGCCCTGAATCGGGCTTTATGCTGACGGCGATTTCGCTTTGAATCTTCTTGCGACGCTCAACGGCGGAAAGAATTACGAAGTTTTCCCGCAGCTTGCCCTCGTAGTCGGCTACCGTGACTGCAATGTTGCCGGCTCCCAAGCGCCGGTGGCCGTTGGTCAGGTTTCCCGACTTCACGCCGGCGATTTCGAACGGGATGACCTCGTCGCCCAACAGCGCCACGATCCAACGTATTGGACGGATGAACCGCGGACCATGCTTAGCGGTCCAGTACATCGTCTTGGGAAAAGGAATCTTGAGCACGATGCCGGGGAGCGATTCGGCCAAAATATCTTTGGTCGCGCGGCCCGGGATCTGTTTCAAATAGGTGTAGTATTCGCCCTTGCCCGTTGCCGTGATCTCGAGTTGTTCCGGTGCGACACCGGCCTTTTTCGCAAAGCCTGCTACGGCTCCCGCAGGCGCCGATTTCGCCGGACCTTGCATCCGTTCGGTCTTGTCGGGCTGGCGTTCGTATACGTCCGAAGCTCTCAGAGTCAGCCGTCGGCACGTGGCATCCGGCTGAAGCACAACCGGCGGGACGCCGTCACAATCCAGGGCTTGCGACACAAGATTACGGAAGCTATCGAGCGCGCCGGGAATCATCCAATCGGGGATCTCTTCGCTTCCAATCTCGATCAACAGGCCAGTGCTCATGCCGCGGCCTCCACCCAAGCCTCTGCGACACCAACTGCCAGCTTCCTCACTCGAGCGATCACGCCCACGCGCTCGGTCACGCTAATCGCACCGCGTGCGTCGAGAGTATTAAACAGATGGCTGCATTTCAGCACATGGTCATAAGTCGGCAGTACCGGAAAGCGCCTCTTCTCCGTGGCTTTCTTAAACAATCCGAGCAATCGTGCAGCTTCGCCTTCGTGCAGATCGAACAGCTTCCATAGCGTCGGGACATCCGCCATTTCGAAGTTATAGACCGAATACTGCAACTCGTCCAGGAACCTCACATCCGCGTAGGTGGTATCGTTAGTCCACGCAATGTCATACACACTATCGCGAACCTGCAGGAACGCTGTCAGCCGCTCCAGGCCATAAGTCAGTTCCGCGGGCACCAGTTCCAGATCGATTCCGCCGCATTGCTGGAAATAGGTAAACTGCGTGATCTCCAGACCGTCCAACATCACTTGCCAGCCGACGCCCCAGGCGCCCAATGTGGGTGATTCCCAGTTATCTTCCTCCAGTTTGAGATCGTGCTTCCGAAGGTCGATGCCGATGGCTTCCAGGCTGCCGAGATACTGCTCGATGACATCTTCGGGTGCTGGCTTGAGGATCACTTGTAACTGCTGGTGCTTGTACAGACGGTTGGGATTCTCGCCGTAGCGGCCATCTGCCGGACGACGGCTAGGTTGCACGTATGCCACGCGATAAGGCTTCGGCCCGAGCACGCGGAGAAAAGTCTCTGGCGCCATCGTGCCCGCCCCGACCTCGAGGTCGTACGGTTCCTGAATGACGCATCCACGGTCTGCCCAGTACCGTTTAAGCTTGAAAATGATGTCTTGGTAAGTATCCATCACGAATTTCCGCCCGGGCCGCCTGGCGGAACAACCGGCGGTAGATCGCTTGCGATGGGCCTGGTAAGGCTTCGCTGTCCTGAGTCGAAGAGCGGAAACTTTAGGTTATCATGCGCGAGCGCCTGGCCATGCTAGCGGGCTGTCGACCGGCTATGCTTTCTGAGCATGGAAAAATAGTCGAACGCTTCCCTGCCCTGCAAGGTCTTAGCTGATGAACCTACCGCAAAGTAAATGGACTTAACGCAACCACTCGCGATGACCCAAGTAGGCCTGGAAGCGGAATCCGGCGACCGGTTTGCCGATATGGTCGCGCGTCAGTCGCGTTTTGTCTTCCGCGTCGCCTATGCGATTCTGCGCAATGCCGTCGATAGCGAAGACGTGGCGCAAGAGACGTTCCTCAAGATCTACAAGGCCCGCGCGTGGGAGCGGATGACGGATGAGCGGGCATTTCTCGCGCGGACGGCTTGGCGGATTGCCGTCGGCCTCCGTGTGCGCAACCTGCGACAAGCGCCGCAGGTAAAGAGCGATGCCGCAGCCAATCCGGAGCAGTCCGCAATCGCAGCCGATCGGATGGAAGCCGTGCATCGAATGATCGACGCGCTGCCGGAAGAGTTGCGGCAGCCGTTAGCCCTCTCGACGGTAGATGAAATGAGTTCGCAAGAAATCGCTAGAATTCTGGATGTTCCCGAAGGTACTGTACGGACGCGACTCATGCGGGCGCGGCAGGTGCTGAAACAAAAGATAGAAGCTGCAGGGAGGGGACTATGAACGACGCCGAACTCGACGCGATCGTGGAAGACGCTTTGGCCTTGTATACACGGGAGCCCGGCGCAGGACTCAACGCGCAAATCCTCGCCCGGATCGATGCAACTCGTTCGTCGCCGCGATGGAGTTGGTCCTATTTTGTTGCGGCTGGGCTGACGCTAGCCGGCATTGTGATGGCCGTTGTCCTATGGCCGCGCGCCGTGTCCGTAGCACCTCTACAAGTGCGGACCGCGGAGCCGGTTCCTGTCGCCCGGATCACCCAGCCCCCCCAGCGGAAGCGCATCAGGCGGCGCTTACCTCGCCGTGACAGCATCACACCCGAACTTCGCGCGCTCGTAGCCTTCGCGCAGCAGTCCCCAGATGCCGCAAGGGAACTGTCGCAGCCGGACAAGCCGTTGCAAATCGAAGCGATTGACATACGCCCGCTGGAGATCGCGGGCTTGAAAATAGGAGAGATCAAATGAGCAAAAAGAGCATGGCCGTATTCTTCATGGCAGCACTTGTCACCGCCGTACCGGCAGTGGCACAGAGCGAAGCCCCAACAACACAAAGCTCGGAATTCTACAGGCTCGACTTTGCGATCAAAGAGATGGAAGGTGGCAAGGTAATTAAAACGCGTAACTATGAAGCGATGATCGCCTCCAGCTATCAGGCGAGTTCGATTCGAAGCGGCGCGAAGGTGCCTGTGGTAGACGCGAAAGGAACCACCTATATCGATGTGGGCGTCAATGTGGACGTGCATGACATCAAAGTGACGAAAGAGGGCCTGGAGCTTTCTATTCTGGCCGAGGCAAGCGGGACGGTGGATACGGGAACTGGCGGGTTGACGAAACAGCCCATCATTTATCAGACGAAATGGAACTCCAGAGTGGAACTCCCGCTCGGCAAAGCCACCACGCTCTTCTCTTCGGACGACCCTGCTTCCAAGCACCAATTACAGCTCGAAGTCACTGCGACAAAGGTACGGTAATTCTTTGTCGGATAGCATTACATAACCGGCGCCGCGCCGGATGTCAGCAATTCGCCTTTTTCGAGATGATAAACGTGTGAGGCGAATCGCGCCGCGTGAGGATCGTGAGTCACCATGACGATTGTCTTGCCGAATTCTTTATTCAGACGCGACAACATATTCAGCACTTCGTCCGCTGAAGCGGCATCAAGATTGCCCGTAGGCTCATCCGCGAGAATCAACGCCGGATCCGTTACAATCGCCCGAGCGATCGCGACGCGCTGCTCCTGTCCACCCGAAAGCTGCCGGGGATAATGCTTCAACCGGTCGCCCAGCCCGACCAGCTTCAGGGCCGTAGTCGCGTGTTCCAGCCGCTCCTTCTTCGTCAGATTGGTCAGCTTGAGCGGTAGTTCGACATTCTCGATGGCGGTCAGCACCGGAATCAAGTTGAACGACTGAAATATAAAACCGACGTGTTCGTTGCGCCAATGGGCAATCGCCCGGTCGCTCAATTGCCGCAGATTCTCGCCCAACACCGTAATGTCGCCGCTTGTCACCTTATCCATCGCGGCGATCAAGTGCAGGAGCGTCGACTTGCCGGAACCTGAGGGACCCATCAGAGCCGCGAACTCGCCCTTCTGAATCTCGATATCCACGTCCTTCAACGCGATCACGTGGAATTCGTCGCGGATGAACTCCTTACGCAGCTTGCGAGTCCGGATCAATACTTCGCCGTTTGCAGTTCCCGCCATATTCTCAGCCTTTCAACTTCACGCTCGCGCCCTCGGCCAGCCCGGCGGGCGGACTTACGATAACATCCTCGCCGCCGATTAAGCCTTGCGTCACACGGACGCCGTTCGACATCGTCATGCCTGTCTTCACGGGCCGCCGCAAAGCCTTTCCGTTCAGCACCACGAAGACCGCGCCGTCCTTAATCGCCGATGACGGTACGAGAATTACAGGTTCCGCCGCGCCATTCGACTTCGGCTGATCGTCTGCCAGAAACGCCACGCTCGAATTCATCTCGGGCCGCAAATACTCGTCCGGATTGACTACCTTCACCTTCACCTGCACGGTGGCCTTCTGTCGATTCGCTTCCGGCGCAACCTCGTAGATGTAGCCCTCGTATTTGCGGTCGGGGAAAGCGTCGACCGTCACGATACCCTTTTGCTTGGCATGCAGCTTGGCGAAATCGTTCTGTGCGATGTCGAGTTCGACTTGCAGATCGTTGAGATCGGCCAGCGAGACGACGTAGCCTTTCGCGCCTTTATCGCCGACAAAGCTGGTGGTCACGAATTCGCCTTTCTCGACCGCGCGCTCCAGGATGGTCCCTGTCACCGGAGCTTTAATGATGGTGTCGGAGAGCTGCGATTCGGCGTAATCCACCGTGCCTTTGGCCTGCGTAACTTGCCCTCGCAGCGCGTCGATCTGCTCCTGCCGCGGACCGAGTTTCGCCAGGTCCAGCGTCTTCTTCAAGGAATTTACGCGCGCCACGGCGCCATCGTACTTGGCCTGCGCGTCATCCAGAATCTGCCGCGACACCACCTTCGCTTGCGCCAGCGAGCGGTTTCGATCGAGCGTCACGCGCGCATCTTCCAGATCGGCCTGAGCGTTCACCATGTTGGCGTCCGCGACTGCAACCTCTTCCGGACGCGAGCCGTGCATCGCTTCTGCCAGTTTCGCTTCGAGGTTCGCCAGATTGCCCTTTGCCTGCTGCACCTGCGCCCGATAATCGTCGTCTTCCAGGCGGACGATCACCTGGCCTTCGTGAACCATATCGCCCTGATCCACGCCGATCCACTCCACGCGCCCGACCACCTTCGCCGCCACTTCGATCTTGTGATGCGCGATGATGTAGCCGGTCGCGTTCAGGACCACGCCCTGCGCCGCGGCCGCTCCTCCAGTGGCCTGCACCCGCACCACGCTGACTTCGAGCGGAGCATTCATCCGCGTATACGCAAATCGCGCCGCGCCCAAGCGCGAGCAGCAGCGTGATCCCGATAATGATCCACCGCGTAGCCCATTTGGAGGGTTCGCCCGACCGTTTGCGTGAACGATCGATCTGCAGACTTTTTAGTTCAGCTTCCATGTTTACGTTTCACGCAGCGCGGTGAGAATTTCCTTCCTTGATGCCGAATGCGCCGGGAAAAATCCACCAATAGCGCCGAGCACTGAGGCAAATGCCACGCCGATCATCATGATCTGGGGAGTGACCGTGAAGTTGAAGGAGGTTTCGGCGAACGTCGAGAAGTTTCCGACGCCGCTCGTCACCCCATTCAGCGGCAACACCAGCAGGCAGCCAATCAGTCCGCCAAACGACGGAGAGCAGCACCGATTCGGCGAAGAAACTCAGCAGAATGCTGCCGCGTGAAAATCCCAGCACGCGAAGAGTGCCGATCTCCCGCGCCCTTCGCGCCACCGCGGCGAACATCGTGTTCATTGCCGCGAAACTGCTGCCCACCGCCATGATGACCGAAACAAAAAGACCCAGCACCGTAATAGGCAAGCCCGACGATGTCTGGGCATCGTAATAGCTCTTCTCGGATTCGGCACGTGACGTTCACCCGCTGATCGGAGGAGATCCGCTTGATCAGCGCATCCGCCGCGACCTCATCCTGCGCGCGCAGCAGAATCGAGCTGAGCACCTCGATCCGGTCGAAATCCGAGCTCGCCTGATTGAGGTCGGCGAAGATCTCGCTGTTGGTCGCGCTCTGTCCAGCCGACATGACGCCAACCACGTCCCATTCCCCTTTCCCGAAGCGCAGTTTCTTCCCCATCCGCGCCGCGGGATATCGTTTGGCGATGGCTTCACCCACCACCACCTCGCGTTTTCCGGCGTCGAACCATCGCCCGGAAACGATATGCAGACCCTGCCGCAGTTCGATTCCCAGCGGCGTGAGCCCGCGGAGCGTAATGTTATTTCCGTCAGGCGCATCCACGCTGACAAGATTAATCACCGCAACCATTTCGAGTGAAGCAAGAGGATCGTTATGCTGGTTGCGCGCGATCCCCGGCAGAAACTTTATCGTCTGATAATCGGCGCGCTCCAGGTTGCTGATCAGCTCAGAATCCGAGCCTTTGCGCAGGACCAGAATATCCAAAGGATCGCCCGTGGAGTGCAGCGCAGTCTGCAAACCGGACATTAACGCCAGCACCGCAAGCAGCACCGCAACCGTCAACGCGATACCGAGCGCGGTCATAATCGTGGTGGTCTTGCGGACCACCAGGTTGCGGAAATTATAGGTGAGCGGGATGGCCATGGAGTTAGTCGGTTGATTTCAGCGCATCGAGAATCGACATACGGGAGGCGTTAATGGCGGGTATCAGCGCGCTCACCAGGCCAATCAGCAACGCCACCGCGAGGCATGCCGCTGCGACCTGCGGCAGTAGAGTCAGGTGTTGCAACTGGTCCATCATCGTCGGCATCTGCCGCACTCCTCCGGTCATGAACGCCGCCAGAATGACGCCGATCACGCCCCCCGCCAAGGCAATCACAAGCGCCTCTCCGAGAATAATGCCGAGGATCGCGGCCGGCGTGTAGCCTAAAGTTTTCAGAATACCGACATCCCTTACCCGCTCCCGGACCGACATGGCAATGGTATTCGCCGAAACCAGCAGAATCGTGAAGGTCACTGCGCCGAGCACGGCCAACAGAAACACCTTCACATTTCCCAGCATCGAAACGAAGCTCAGCGAGAAAGCGCTTTCCGACTCCGTTTTGGTCTGGTTCGTAGAGTTGTGGAACATGTCGTCGATCGCGGTTTCGATCCGCGGGACGTCTTCCGCGCTCGCCGCTAAAACATTGATCGTACCCGCACTTCCGCGCCGGCCTACTGGCAGGCTCTCTTCCAGATAATCGCGGTTAAAATACAGGACCTCGTCGTTCTCGGGCGCGTCAAAGATGCCGCGAATGGTCAACTCCATGTTGTAAGGAAAGATGTCGCCCTGGAGGGTAATTTTCTGGCCGAGTTTGAAATCCTGCTTAGTCGCCAGCGTGCGGCCAACGATGCAAGCCGTCCGCTCGTTCACGAACGCTTTCTTTTCGTCCTCAGGCATCTGCATCTCGCCGCGCAAATTCAGTTGCTTGGCGGGTTCTACCGCAAAACGCGCGAACATGTGCTCCGGGCGCCGGTCGATATAAATTCCTCCAAACCACTGCGAGATCTCAGCATCTCGAACGCCGGGAACCAGCAGGATCTTCTCGCGGTAAGACTGCGGCAACCCGAACACCAGGGAAACACGGTTACGCACGACTAACCGGAGGGCTTGATACGGAGAGGCTGCCTGGAAATAGAACGCATGATAGATCGCCATCATGACCCCCAACAAGCACAGGGATACGCTGATGCTAAGCACCGTGAGGATGGTACGCCGGCGGTTGCGCCAGCAATTCTTCAGGATCAAGGGTAGATGGCGTAGCACGGTTGATCTATCAATTCTAGCAACGGAAGTGGACGCCCGGAAGTTCGTTAATTTCGCTGCCGGATTCGCCCGCAACATCCGGATAGCGAGTCCGCGCGCGCTGCGTCAGACTCTAAACTGAAAGGAACATCAGCTATGCCGAATCTGAGCTCACTGAACGAAGCCGCATGCTGGGAGGCCGTGACCCGGCGCGATCCCGCGGCAGACGGACAGTTTTTTACCGGCGTCCTCACCACACGAGTCTATTGCCGGCCATCCTGCCCGGCGCGCCGCCCCTTGCGCAAGAACGTGCGCTTCTATCAGGAACCGGCCGATGCCGAACGCGACGGTCTCCGCCCTTGTCTCCGCTGCCGTCCACTCGCGACAATCGGGCGCGATCCCAACGCTGAACGCATTCGCAAGCTCTGCCGCTACATCGAACAACATGCCGCTGATGCCGATCCCGCCGTGCTTGCCCTTAGCCGCCTCGCGCAACTCGCCAATCTGAGCCGGTTTCATTTTCAGCGCAGCTTCCAGGCGATCGCCGGCGTAACGCCGAAGCAATACGCCGAAGTTTGCCGGCTCAATCAATTGAAGACTAACCTTCGCCAGGCCGCTGATGTTACCGCCGCAATCTATGACGCCGGGTACGGGTCATCCAGCAGGGTGTACGAACGCTCGGACGCCCATCTCGGCATGACCCCGAAACAATACCGGGACGGCGGCTCCAACCTGATCATCACTTACACGACCGTGGATTCTCCCGCGGGGAAAATCATGCTGGCCGCCACCGATCGCGGGATCTGCTTCGTCCAGTTCGGCCGCTCGCCCCAAGAACTACTAAAAGCATTAGAGAAAGAGTATCCCGCAGGCTCTACTCGAAGCGATGCGAGAACCCGCGCCTCCTGTTTTTCGCCAATGGCTTGCCGCCCTAACGGCGCATCTGGCGGGCAAGCAGCAACCGCATAAGGATCTGCCGCTGGACATTCGCGCTACAGCCTTCCAAATGCGTGTCTGGAACTATCTGCGCACCATTCCCTACGGGCAGACGCGCTCGTATGGTGATGTAGCCAAAGGACTCGGCCAGCCTGCCGCTTCCCGGGCAGTAGCCAGCGCCTGCGCCAAAAACACTGTTGCGATTCTTATTCCCTGTCATCGCGTGATCCGCGGTAGCGGCGAACTTGGCGGCTATCGCTGGGGTGTCGAGCGAAAAAGACAGCTGATCGAGAGTGAACGTTCGTAGCAGTTTCTTCGGCTCGGACACCGGCTCGGCCGAAATCTGTACCTTTTCCCACAGTGGCTCGTTAACGGCAGTCATTGAGTAGAAGTACATTCTAACTGTGACTACTACGCAAAAGCGCGTTCTCATCGCTATCCCCGTCGCGATCGCGATATTTTTTGTGGCAGTGTTTATCGCGGGACGCACCCTGCGGGGCCGTCTCGATCCGATGGTGAAAGAACAGGCGATCCGCTACCTTCATGATCGTTTCCACGCCGACGTCGAAATAACCGCGTTGCACATCCATCTCCCCCGTTTATCGACCATGGGGCTGGTCTTTCACAAACAGCGGGGAGCGATTGTACAGGTAGATGGCGAGGGTCTGTCCCTCCGCCGCGCCGGCAGTCCCGAACCTGTATTCGTCATCGATAAGCTGCAATTCACCGTGGACGTCGCCAGCATATTAGACCCCCAGAAGACGGTAGACGCGGTTTCACTACAGGGCGTGCGAATCACAGTGCCGCCGAAGGGCGAAAGCGAGCCTGCGCAGCCAGGCAAGGGCACAAAAGGCCGCCAGCTCAATGTCAAGATCGAGCAGGTCGACATTCACGACGCGACTCTTGTCATCCTGCCCAAAGACAAGACGCGCCAACCGCTCACTTACCGGATCGATCATGTACTTCTCACTCCGGTAGGGCCGGACACGCCGCTGAACTACTCAGCCGATCTCAATATTCCCAAACCGCCCGGCCACATCCTGAGCAAGGGCCACTTCGGTCCTTGGAACGCCGACGAACCCGGAGATACGAAACTCGACGGCGACTATAGCTTTGATCATGCGGATCTCGGCATCTTCAATGGCATCGCCGGAATTCTCTCGTCGACCGGCAACTTCGCGGGAACTCTCTCGTCGATCAATGCCAGGGGTCAGGCCTACGTGCCGGATTTTCGGCTAAAAATGTCGGGCAATCCGGTTCCTTTGCGAACCCAATTTGAAGTCCTGGTAGACGGCACCAACGGCAACACCGTGCTGCAACCCGTTCACGCGACTTTAGGGAGCACGAACTTCACCACGACCGGGGCCATCATCAAGCACAATAACGACCCGAAGCGTACCATTTCTTTGGACGTCCACATGCCCGACGGCTATCTTCCGGATCTGCTTCGTTTAGCCATGAAAGGATCGCCGTTCATGGAGGGTCGCATCACCATGCAGACGCGGATCGACATTCCGCCTCTGAGTTCCAAAGTCATTCAGAAAATTCTGTTGGACGGTAGTTTCAGTTTGCGTAACGCCAAGTTTCTGAAATCCACGATCCAGAGCCAGATCGACGGTTTAAGCCGGCACGCCCAGGGAGAGCCTAAGAACGAGGAGATAGACTCGGTCGCCTCCAATATGAAGGGTTCGTTTCGTCTGGAGAATGAGTTGATGACCTTCCGGTCATTGTCGTTCGACGTCCCCGGCGCCCGGCTGGCCTTGGCCGGCACCTATAACCTGCGCGGGCAGAACCTGAACTTCGACGGCACGTTGAAGCTCGAGGCCAAGGTCTCCCAAATGGTGACCGGGTGGAAGAGCTGGGCTCTCAAGGCCGTGGATCCTTTCTTCGAGAAGAATGGCGCGGGCACATTCCTCCACGTCCTCGTGGAAGGCGATGCCCACCGGCCCCGGTTCGGTGTCCAGTTCGGGAGCCATAAGTTCATGGTCCCCGGCAAGAAATAGGACGCGCGGCTCATCCTGAGGAAACCTGTTCGCAGCGCGGACCAAAAACAGCCCCTAGGATGAGCACAGGTTTTATTGGCAGGTCTGGCCGTTATTAGCTTCCGCCGCGGTAACGCCGCAGATGTAAAACTGCATCGACAGAGATCCGTACGTTACCGTGAAGACGTTGTATACAAGGCGATGTGTGTCCAGAGTAACGTCGGCTGCAATGGTCCCGGGACTGAAGGAATCCAATTCATAGACTTTGGCGACTTTGCCGGTGCCGGCGGTCACGGTCCCGCTGCCGGTATCGACGCCGTTATACGCCACCTTTACCTGGGAAGAAATGTTCGTCATCGGAATGCGCGAGGCGTCCGTCACCCGGAAGACGATGGCGCTGGTGGCAGTCTGTCCGGGAAGATCCTCGAGGTCGGATCCCATGTCGACCAATAGATAGGGATTCGTGCTCGGAATCCCGAACCAATAGGGCACGTGGGTATCAGTCGCGGTATTGGCGCCCTGGAAATGAATATCGCCTTCGTATTCGCCCGCCGCGAGCACGCCGCCTGGAATGCTGACCTGCACTGTGCCCGACTGTCCAGCCGGTAATTGCAAAGAGGTGGGCGAAACCGACGGCGTGAACCCTGGGTCGCGTCCCACCACATTGAGAGTAAAAGTATCCGCAGCCGTGCCGGTATTGGTAATGGTCAGGGTCTGGTTCAGAGTCGTGCTGCCATCCGCAACCCCGAAGCTCAGAGTCGACGGAACCACTGTCGCCTCGGCGTTCATCGCGCCATTCACATCCATCAATCCGGCGCCTGCGTCCATTACCCGAGCCTGTGGGCAAGTCGCGCCGCTGGTCGGAGTCGACGTGAGCGAGCAGTCATACATCGGAACGCTGCTGTTGACGAGCAGCGAGCGATACTGCGCGGCGGAAAGTCCCGGACGCGCGGCCATCAGCACCGCAGCGGCTCCCGCTACTAATGGAGCCGACGCGCTCGTGCCATCGTACGGATAAATCATGCCGGACGGGTCATAGTAATTCACGTTCGGATTCATGGTTGCGGCGGTGAGCAGGTTCTCGCCCACCGCGACCATGTCCGGCTTGATTTCATAGCTCACGTCCGGGCCGCGGGAGGAACCGAACCAGAGTTCGGTCGGATTCAGGGGAACTACGTTTCCGTAGGTATAGCTCATGTTGAACGCGGCAGTTGAGCTTGCTTGAGCCGCTAACTGGCTTTTCAGCTGGTTGCCGTCTTCCAGGGTGATGAAACCACCGGGAAGATTGGTAACCGGTGTGGACCCATCTTGTCCGCTGAAGTAGGAGTAGCCGTAATAGTAAGAGAAGTTGTAGAAGTCGGCCAAATCTTCTTCATGGTCGTCGTAGATGATCCCGGCGATCGCGCCGGCGGCAGCCGCATTGTTGAACTTCTCGGCGGGGCTGCACGTCTCGAAACCATCCCAGCCCTGAGCGCTCATAAACGCGATTACGCCCGCAAGACTGTTCGCGGGAAGCGCGTTACATGCCTGTCCGGTTCCGTCGATCGTCGTCACGTCGACAACCGGAGCGCCGTTAAATACCAGTGGATTATTATTCGCGTCGACACTCACAGCGTCTTCGGTATCTACCAGGTAGATGTTGCTGCCGACCGTCAGGCTCGGTCCGAACGCGCGTTGATTGTTCGACCCGCCCACCGAGATCACGCCGCCCGCGGCGTCCGTGCTGACGAACGACGGAATCGTGACCGCATTTCCATCCGCGGAGACCCAACAGAGCAGCGTATCCAGGGTGCACGTGCTACCCGAACCTTCGGCGTCCCAGCCGTTGCCGTCGTCTCCGGCGGATCCGACGACGACAATGCCCATCGCAACCGCGTTATTCAGCGCACTGGCTTCCTGATCGTCACCTAACGGAATGGGAATCCCTGCACCCATGCTGTAATTGATGACGCTGCTGCCGCCGAATGTCGAAGCGTCCTGGACAGCCGCATCGATCGCTGCAAGCAGGGCGGCGTCGGTGGAAGAGTCATTCACACCCGATGAACCCAGCACTTTATAACTGGCGAGGTAAGCGCCCGGCGCAATGCCCGTAAATGTAGGCGCACCCAGCGTGGTATAGGCGGTAATTCCTCCGGCGGCACAATCGGCCATAATCGTTCCGTGGCCCTGTTCGTCCGCTGCGCTGTTATCCCCATCGGGTTGATTCGCCAACAACGAAACATAACTCCGGGCGACGATCACTTTGTTGTTGGTATATTTTGTATCGGAAACCGCGTTGACGAGCGGAAAACCCGCAGGAGCCTGAAAACCACTGTCGCTGAATGCCGGCTGCGTGATGTCGATGCCGGAATCGATCATGGCGATCATTACTCCTTTGCCGGCATTGCTCGCCCCTCCGATCAAACCGTATACCTGGGGTAGGTTGTGCACATAGCTCGCCTGATCCAAAAGGGGCTTGCGCCGGCGCTCCAGATGATAATTCTTCACGCCCGGTAATGCAGCCAGCTGTTTGGCATTCTCTTCCGGCAGTACGACGGTGAGTGTATTGGACGCCGTATCGGTGCGCGAGAGAAGGCTTCCGCCGATAGACTGAATCGACTTTACGATGGCATCCTGCTCGGCTCGAATCTTCGTCCGATGCGTCTGCACCTCCGGGCGCGCCAAAGATCCCTTATGTGGGCCGAAGGTGCGCGATGCGAAACGGGCCGCGGGCTCAGTGGACAGTTCCACTATATAGCGCTTCGTCGCAGCGCTGGCCAACACCGGCAAAGCAGCAAGGATCAGTAAAGTCTTAATATTTTTTACACTTCTCATCGTCAATCACCTATTCACTATGTACTGCTAACACAACTCGGCTCAAAAGGTTACCGTGAGACACAGACGCGACCCTGTTATGTAACGTTCCATCACAAATCCGTCCTTCTATTTTGCATCCCGCCAGTTCGATCCGCTACCCACTTCCGCCAATAACGGCACATCCAGCGGATAAGCAGTTTCCATTTCCCGCTTCACCAGCGCGGCCACCTCCGGGAGTTCCTCGGGCGGAGCCTCCAGCACCAGTTCGTCATGCACCTGCAGCAGCATACGCGCCTGGAACTTCCGTAGTGCCTGATCGATACGGATCATGGCGATCTTGATCACATCGGCCGCAGTGCCTTGCAATGGCGAGTTTACGGCGGTGCGTTCCGCGAAGCCGCGGGCATTGGGGTTCCGGCTATTCATGTCCGGAATCGGCCTTTCGCGGCCGAGCAGGGTTCTGGTAACTCCCGTGCGCCTGACTTCAGCAATCGTATCGTCAAGAAATTGACGCACTCCAGCGTACCGTTCAAAATAATTCAGAATATATCGTTCGGCTTCGATCCGGGAAATTCCTAATTGCGCGGCCAGACCGAAGGGGCTAATTCCATATACGATTCCGAAGTTCACCGCCTTCGCCGCGCGACGTGCCTCCGGGGTGACAAGCAGCGGCGGAACTCCCATCACCTCGGCCGCCGTCCGGGTATGGATATCTTCGCCATTGCGAAATGCGTCCATCAGCACCGGATCGTGTGACATATGTGCCAGCAGACGTAATTCGATTTGCGAGTAATCAGCCACCACTAACTGCCAACCGTCGCGCGGGATGAAGGCGGCTCGAATCTCCCGTCCCAGGTTGGTCTTGATGGGAATGTTCTGCAGGTTCGGATTCGACGACGACAAGCGACCCGTAGCCGCGCCGGCTTGATTGAAGCTGGTATGGATGCGGCCTGTCGATCGGTCGATCAAAGCCGGCAACGCATCGACGTAGGTGCCTTTCAACTTGGTGAGTTGGCGATATTCCAGCACCTTGCGCGCGATCTCATGAGCTTCCGCGAGTTCTTCCAAGACGTCAGCAGCGGTCGAGATGATTTTTCCTTTGCCATATTTCACCGGCGAAGGAAGTCCCAGGTCTTCGAACAGCACACGCCCCAGTTGTTGTGGGGAACTGATATTGAATTCCCTGCCCGCGATCGCATGAATTTCAGTCGTGAGCCGCGTGATTTCCGTCTCCATCAGGTCGGAGAGACGGTTCAGCTCTACCCGATCAACGCGAATCCCTTCGCGCTCCATCCGCGCCAGCACCCCCGCTAATGGAACATCCACGTCGCGATAAAGTTTCCCCAGACTGCGCGCTTCGATCTTCGAATACAACGTGTGGAACAGTTCAATCAGGTAAGTCGCCTGCCGTTCCAGTTCGCCTCCGAAGCGATATTCGAGATGACGCAGGACCAGCCGGTCGAACCCGCAGGCGGACGGGTCCGCATCGAGTTGAAAGGCATAGAGACACACATCGTGCTCGAAGCCGGCTGGATGGAAGCCGGCCTTATCTAAGGTGAGCAGAAGATCCTTCGCCTGCGCGACAATTTTTGGACGCGCGCCATCCTCAATCAGCGCCCGCAGATGTTCGCGCAGCTCGGCCGGGATCAGCCTGGCTTCATCGGGCTTCCACGCAATCGCGGTAGCGGCCGGACCCCACGCCATCGCGACGGGCTGATCCGCCGGTATCGAACCAAGATACCTGGCAATCTCCTCTTGCGAACTCAGCGTCTGCACGTCCCGCGAGCGCGTATCCTCGCCGGGACCCAGTTCGTCCAGTTGGCTGAAGAACTCGAGTTCCCGATAGATGCGGCGCATCGCCGCAGTATCCGGAGCTTGTACGGCAAATTGATCGAGCGAGAACTCGATGGGAACATTGCATTCGATGGTCGCCAGCCGCTTACTCAGCTCGATGCGTTCACGATGATTCTTGAGACTCTCGCTATAGGTCTTCTTCTTGACCTCGGCATACCGGTCGAGCGCGGCTTCGATCGAGCCGAACTGTTGCAGCAGGTCGACCGCGCCTTTTTCGCCGATGCCGGGCGCCCCTGGAATGTTATCCACGGTGTCGCCGGTCAACGCCAGATAGTCGACAATTAACCTCGGCTCGACACCCATGAACTCCTTTACTTTAACGGGATCGTAGATGGTGTCGTCTTTGGCTGGATTCAACATCCAGACGCGATCGGTGACCAATTGCATCATGTCTTTATCGCTGGACACGATAATGACGTCGAAGCCTTCTTGTTCGGCGCGATGCGAAAGCGTGCCGATCACATCGTCGGCTTCATAACCGGCAAATTGCAGAATCGGGATGTTCATCGCGCCTAATAACTGGCGCACGTAGCCGATCTGTGCCGGCAGGTCCTGAGGCATTTCGGCACGGTTCGCTTTGTACTCAGCGAACTCTTCTTCGCGCTTGGTCTTGCCGATACTCTCGAAGATCGCGGCCATGTATTCAGGCTCGAAGGACTTAACGAGCTTACGGATCATGTTGTTAAAAATGAAGACCGCTTCGGTCGAGATGCCGGTCGACGTGCGCATGGGCGGCGCTTTGGTCCGGGCGCGCGCGTGATAGGCGCGGAAGATGAAGCCGTACGAGTCGATTAGGAACAGGCGTTGCTGCACTAGATGCCATAATAACAAGCCGTTTTGCGCGAAAAGTCGCTAATCGGCCACAGCTAACTTCAGTATATGTGGTATTTTGACCACACTCTGTCGTCGGTATCCTCAAGAAAACAATATATTTGCCAATCGGTCCCGAATTTGCCATACTCGATCTTTCTATGCGTTTCGAGACTACTCTTCATCGCCCGGTCGCAATGTCGGGCGTCGGCTTGCATCACGGAGTGCCCGTGAATATCCGGGTAGTGCCCGCTCCGCCGTCCACCGGACTGGTATTCATCCGGACCGATCTGGACCGTTTTCCCATCCAGGCAAGCTGGCGACACGTTGCCAAAGTCAGCTACGCCACCAGCCTGATGCGGCAGGGCGTGCTGATCTCGACGACGGAACATCTGCTCAGCACCTTTTATAGCTTGGGAATCGACAACGCATATATCGAAATCGACAATCTGGAAGTGCCCATTCTCGATGGCAGCGGACTTCCTTTTGTCGAGCTGATTCGCGAGGCAGGAATTCGTTCTTATCGCCGGCAGCGCCGGTATCTGCGAATTAAGCGTCCGGTCTCGATCGAGGATAAAGGAAAGCGAATCACGATTCTTCCCGCCGAGACTTTCCGGCTGACTTGCGATATCGACTTTCCGCATCCCATGGTAGGCAAGCAGGGCATTGAGCTGGAAGTCACCCCGGAACGGTATGCCAACCAGATTGCCGCTGCCCGGACGTTTGGCTTCGAACGCGAGCTCGACCAGATGCGCAACATGGGATTAATTCGCGGCGCCAGCCTGGACAACGCGATCTGCTTCACACCCGATGGCGTCCTCAACCCCGGCGGTCTGCGGTTTGCGGATGAATGCTGCCGCCATAAGGCGCTCGATCTGATTGGTGATCTCGCACTGATCGGAAGTCCGCTGCTGGGACACGTCATCGCCGAGAGCGCCGGACATGCCATGCACGCCGCGCTGGTGAATCGAATTATGGGCGATCCGACGTTGTATGAGGTCCTGACCTTCGATCAATTGGCGTCGCAGGTGACGGAAGCGCTCATCGCATAGTCGGGATGTAAAGGTGCCCCGTAAGAAAAAATTCGACGTGCCGAAAGAGATTCGCGCGATTGCCCGGGAACGGGTTGGCACGGTGAAGTCCGCGCGCGTGATCGTGCCGAAGGCGGAGCGAAAGCCGAAGCATAAGAAGGATGTACTCCAGGAGCCGGAAGGTTAGCAGACTGGCGAGAGCGGGCCGAAATGTCCCACTAAGTTGCCGTACCGAGATAACCAGCTCAGTATTACTGGCAGCGCGTTCCGTTGAGCATGAACGTTGTCGGCACGGAATTCGTGCCGCTGTAACTGGCGTTGAATCCAATGCCGCTCACCGTTGCGCCGGGCGCGATGCTCCCGTTGTAACTCTCGCTCGTCAACGTGACGCCGGCGATACGCACCTGCACGTTATTGGAATCGAAGAGTTTGTTTCCGCTCGTGTGCCAATAACCGGCGCCTTGGCCATGGATGATTCCCGCGGACATTGCCAACCACGCGGCAATCGCGAGAGGACGAACGTATGTAAACATGCCTGCTTTCCTGAAACCGGCGAATTAAAAGCAAGCCATAGCGTAATTGAGGAAACGAAAAGGCGCAAGATTACTGAAGTATATGGCTGTGTGGCAGACCACAATTTTCGTGGTCTGCCGGCAAAATCAGTTTTATTGGTGCTCTTTGCTTAAACGGCGGAAGTAATCCGCGACCGCGTCGGCATAGCCTGGAGGCGCCGGCTGCGGAGTCGCGCTCCGAATGCTGCCCTGTTGCGCTTCCACCTTTCGGCGCAATTCCACTTCCACCCGTTCGACGTTCGTCATTGCCTGGAGGAACAGCTTTTCCAGATCACGAGGCATTCCATTGGGGTACCGGTTCGGATCGAACTGCGGCAATAAGTTGCCTACGTCACGCAATTGGCGTAGCAGATCGGGGTTGTCGTGCACTGCGCCTTCCAGGCGATTCACATCGCGCACAGCGTCCTGATAATTCCGCTGCTGGGCTGCCGGATCCCAAAAGACCTCACCACCGCCCGGACCGCCGAAACGGTTACCGATTCGTCCGCCGAACTGGCCGTTGGCAAATTGGCCGCCCTGCTGTTGGCCTCCCCCCTGTTGACCGCCTTGCTGTCCGCCCTGTTGATTACCGCCGGCTTGCTGACCGCCCTGCTGGCCCTGACCCTGTTGCTGGCCGCCCTGCTGACCTTGTTGTCCGCCTTGCTGGCCTTGTCCGCCTTGTTGACCAGCCTGCTGGCCCTGCCCTTGTTGGCCCTGCTGACCCTGCTGGCCCTGCTCGCCGTTCTGCTGACCCGGCTGTTGGCCACGTTGTCCCTGTCCGGACTGCTGGCCACTGCGTCCCTGTTGCTGGCCGCCCTGCTGACCGGGTTGACCCGATTGCCCACGTTGTCCGAGAGCTTCCAGTTCCTGACGCAATTTCTCAGCCTGCTGGAGGGCCGCCTCGAGCTGTTTGTCGCCCGCGCCGCCAGGATTGTTTTTATTCTGTGCGAGCGAACCTTGGATCTGCTGCACCTGGTCCCGCAGATTATTTAACGACTGCGTCACCGGAGCTTCGCGCATCACCGCATAGGGACCCAGGCCTTTGCGCAGATAATCGGCGATGGTCTTCATCTTGTTGGCAAGCTCATCCTGCTCCGCGGCGCCCAGCGCCTGACGCAGTTTATTTGCCGCATCCTGGTTGGTGCCCATGATGTCGCGAACCGCCGACTGAATCTGCTGCTCCAGCTTTTGGACATCACCCGCCATCTTTTCCTTCTCGTCGGCCATTTGCTTCTGAGATTGGTCGGCCGTGCCCAGGTCAGGTAGATCGTCCGCGGATTCGGCACGACGGCGACGGTAGCCGCCCATATTTTGCGACAGGGGATCGGGAGCGCCGGATCCGAAGTGCTGGCGCATCCGGTCGCTGAAATTCTCCTGCTGCTGTGCCAGGCGATTGGCTTCGCGAACAATGTTGCTCATCGCGTCGCCGTTCTCCTGCTCGCGCATACGCGAAAGCATGTCACGCGCGGATTGTAAGCCTTCGGCAGCTTTCCGTGCGTCAGCCTGGGCCTGAGCTTGGGAAGCACCGCCTCCTTGTTGTCCCCCGGCCTGCTGTTGACCCTGCTGGCCCGCTTGCTGACCTTGTTGGCCCTGGCTGGCCTCCCTGTTGCTGACCTTGCCTTCCCTGCTGGCCCTGTTGTCCTTGCTGCGAACCCATTGATTGTTGCTGGCGACCGTTCTGCATCGCCGATGAAGCCTCAGCCATCTGCCGCTCTGCTTCCGCCAGACGGTTTAAAGCCTGCTCCAATTGCTGCGCCTGCGATCGCGACAGATCCCCGCGCGCCACTGGATTGTCCTGCTGATTTCGTTGGTTCTGTTGATTCCGCTGCTGCTGTTGCTGCCCGCGGCTCATCGCGCTTTGTTGCTGCGCACGACTCGACTGCTGGCCGGATTGCCCGGACTGACCCGATTGCCCAGACTGCCCCGATTGCGAACTGGCGCTCTGTTGCCCTGCTGGCCTTGCTGGCCTTGCTGGCCTTGTTGTCCTTGCTGCTCGCGCTTCAACTGCTCCATCTGTTGACGAAGTTGTTCGGCTTCGCGGCGCAGCATCTCCTGCTGCCAGCGCTGTCTGCGGAGTCTGTTGGTTCTTGCCTGATCGGCTAGCGCCTGCTGACGCCGGGCCAGTTCCTCCAGCTTGCGCATCGCATCGTCTACTGCCTTATTGCGCTGTTCCGAAGCCGACTGCTGGCTGGCTTCGTACTGGTTCTTGTCCTTATCGAGTTCAAGATCGAAGAGGCTCTCCAGATCGCGGCTGGCTCCGCCCCCGCCGCCACCTCCGCCGCCACCCTTCTGACCGAACGAGACCTGAATGTCGCGGAACGTCGCCTCCGCGCGCAGCAGATACTGCAAGGCTTTTTGCTCAGGAGGCAGAGCGTCATTCCATTTCTGTCCCTTCAACTGGTCTGACGCGGGCGTCATGGCTGCCACCGCCTGCTCCATGTCCTTGACAAAAGAAGTGAACGCCGCGTTGGCCCCCGCAAGTTCGCGAGCTTTCATGCGATCCGCCAGCGACTGCGCCTGATCCTTCAGCTTGCCCTGCACTTCCGCCAGATACTTGGCGTTCTCCGCCGCAGTGGACTTGTTGGTCGCTTTAAGCTGATTCCATGTCGCGGCAATGATCTCTTTCTGGCGCTGCGAAATCTGATTCTGCTCGTTGCCATCCGCGCCCGCCGCCGCCTCCGCCGCCTTGCTGTGATTGCGAGTAGTTGCGCTCGAACGGTTCGGCCTGAATGAAATAGATGTCCGTGCGGCTGGTGGTCCGGGCATCCTTGGCGGTCGCGTAGAAGCTGACCAGGTCGCCCGGTACCAGCTTGAAATCTTCGAGCGAGACTACGGTGGAACCTTCGGCCGTCTTGACGCCTTTCTGCTTGAGGAGCGAGATCACCTTCTCCGGACCGGCATTTACGGAGTAGTGCAAATCGAGCGCCATGACGCCGAAATCGTCCTTGCCGGTCGCGGTAATCGTGACCTCTTCAATCGGGCTTGCCTTGGCGTCTTTACCGGGACGGTTGATTGTCACGGTGGGAGGATTGTCCTTGCGCGCTTCGATGAAGTAATCGTCCGAGAGGCGCACCAGTTCGCCCGCATCCATCGCGGCCACATGATACATGCCGTCTTTATTAATCGGCACCTCGGCCATCAGCGTGTTCGGGCCGGTACTCTTCAGCGCGATCTTGTTGTTGTCATCGACAATCAGACTGCCGTTCGAAAGCGGTTTGTCGGTGGTGATTTCGACTTCAGCTACCGTGCCTTCCACCGCGCGCAGATCTCCGCCGGGATCGTCCGTGGTGCTCGGCAAACCCGACCACGATGGATACCGGTACTTCACCTTCACGTGCTTCACCCCCGGCAAATCCGAGACATTGATCTTGTAGGTCGACGACTTCACGCCGCCGGCTTCAATGTAATATTCAACCGGCTCCGGCACGCCGACAAAAAAGAATTCGTAGCCGGCCGCTTCCGACCGCGGCTGCATGGGAGCTTCCTCCCATTTGGACGAACTGGCATATCGTGCCATCATGCTGACGCGCGGCGATTCAAATCCCGAGAGCTTGGCCGTGACGCGCAGGTCGGAGCGACGCCGGATCGTGCCGTTGCCGGGCGTCACCGCAATGTTGTAGATTGGCTTGCGCTCGTCATGCGTGTAGCCGCCCCAAAGCAGCGAAGTTCCGTAACCCAGATAACCGGGACCCGCGAGCCCCAGCCACAGCAGGATCGCCACAGCCGCGGCGCCGGCCGAAGCGAAGCTCACGATCCACGATTTCGGCGCCATCGCTTCGGTATCCGCAGTGTTCGCAACCTTCAGCGCATCGGCAGCCAGCAGCGGCAAAAAAGGATCGTCAGCCTGGGTCTTCGATCGCTCGGTGAACGTCAGCAGGCGCTCCTGGAATTGCGGGAACTGTTGCTCCGCGCGGCGCGCCGCACGACTGCGGTTCAGCCGCAAGAGCGGCCACACCAGGCCGGCGGAGATCGCCGCTGCGATGACCAGGAAGAGCACCACCCTGGCCCCGAAAACGCTGGGGTCGGAGAAAGAGTAGTGGCGGATAATCATCACCAGCAGCACGGTTGCGATCAGCGCTGCGCCGCCGAAGATTGCGGCGCCGCGTGTCCATGCCAGAAGGCGTAATTTCTTTTCGAGTGCGGCGAGATATGCGGTAATGCCGGTAAGCGGATTCATGCTACCTCTTTATCGACTGAAAGATACCTGTTCCCGATAAGCGACTCTGCTACGGCCAGCCCCAAGGCGGCGATCATGACATACCACCAGAGATCGTTCTTGACTTTGGTGGGCTCCGGACTGCCGGCCCCGGTCGACAGCGTGGTCTGTCCTGTATTTTCCCAGAGTTTGAGGACGTCTGGGGGAACCAACGCAAAATCCGATTCCCGGCGGTCCGGATTCACGGCTGTCGAGTTCATGTCTGCCGTTCGCGTGCCGGATCTCGTAGTATCCTTCATTCGCCAATTGGATCGTCTGCGCCTTGGTCGATTCCGAGAGGGAGAGCGCGCGTTTGCCGTCGGGTCCAATCACTTCCACCGGCGCGCCTTTCTCCTTCGCCGTTCGCAAATCCGCGTAGGCTCCTGCAGTGAAATTCGAAGATCCGTTGTCCAGGCCGCCCAGGTAATGCGAAGTCTGCTCGACGAACGGCACGAACGAGGTACTCACAGGAAAATCGCTGCCGACGTTGTCGAGCGGCGATGTGAAAACCAGTACGCGTCCTTCTCCCACCGATTGTTCCAGCAGCAGGGGAGTATCATCCGCCAGTTTTGCGAGTACGCGCGCGCCCTCCGGTTCCACCACGATCGATTGATAGAACCGCACACCGTCCCAAAGGTTGCCGCGGCTGATCGGCGGATAGGTTCCGTCAGCATATGCGACCGTCTGGAAACGTACCGCTTCAGCGGCAGTATAGTGCGCGCCGTCGGCTCTGAGTCGGGTTACCGGCACGGTCCCGCCGCTCGCGAAACTCCGGCCTAGCAGCACCAGCACTTGCCCGCCCCCATTGGCATAGCTTTCCAGATTCTGCTCGAGACCTTTGGGCAGATTACCGGTGTCCGAGACCACTACGAAAGCAAAGCGCGACAAGTTCAAATTGCCGGCCTGTCTCCACGGCAGCCGATTCCAACGTAAATGCGGGCTCCCGCGCCGAGTCCATCGCGGTCTTGAAATACGTCAGGCTCCGCGCATCGTTGGAGGATCGCAAAAATAGCGCGGGACGAGGGTCCGAACGCTCCACTGAAAAATAGAAATGGTCGTCGTCCGGGAAGGAGTCGGCGCCATCGATACGCGCTTCCCCACGATTCATGCCATAGCTGGCATCAAGCGTCGAGAACTCCACGTCCGCTCGACCCGAGGGAGGCACTTGCACGGATTTCGATTCTAATGGCTTGCCGTTTAAGAAGCAACGTCACTTTGCGAGTCGCGGGCTCCGTCCCATATCCCGCTACCGTCACCAGCACGCGGGATTTCTTGGGGTCGAACACACGGCGCGGGGCATTCACGTTGTCGACCGTGAAGTTCGGCACCACACGATTGGTATCGGAATGAATGATCAGGTCGGTGCCTCCGCTGAGCTTCAGATCCGAGAATGCCGGCGGCATGGACGACTGCTGGATATCGGTGAAAAGATGGGCTTCCACGGGAGCCTTGACTGCATCGTGAATCGACCGTAAGGCGCGTGCCACTTCCGCATAGGAGCTTTTGAGATCCGTCTGATGGATGTCGGTTACCGTTGCCTTGAGCGCCTCCTTATCGTTGATCATGTCGGTCAGGATGCGCGTCCTGCCGCCAAACGCCAACACCTGGGCGCGGTCGGCCGCCCCCATGCCGGCAATCACTTTCAGAGCATCCTGCTTGGCCTGCTCCAGGCGTCCGCCCTGCTTCATGCTGTAAGAGTCATCGACGCATAACGCGAGGGTGCGCGCGCCATGCGCACTCGCCACTGTCGACGAGGGGATGAACGGGCGCGCAAACGCCAGCACCAGCAAAATGATGAAGGCCAACCGCAGCAGGAAAAGAAGCAGGTATTGCAGACGCCGGTGCTTGATCGAGCTTTGGGTTCGCCGCTCGAAGAACATTAACGACGCGAAGGGCAGCGGCGTTGTTTTATGACGCTTGAGCAGATGGAAATAGACGGGCAGCCCAACCGCTGCCAGGCCGGCGAGAAACCAGGGCGCAATGAATCCCATTACATTCTCCCCTGGCGTATGGTCAGGTACTCGCGCAGTCCTTCGTCGAGCGGACGGGCCGTGTTCATGAGCTGATACTCCATACCCGCCGCGCGTGTCTTATCGCGCATCGCCTGGATGTGCGCGTCGATCTTCTGCCGGTATTCGGTGCGCGCGTAGTCCGGGGTAACTTCCATGCTGGTCTTGTTTTCCAGATCGATGAGCACCACCGGATCGCGGAATTTGGGATCGATTTCACGAGGATCGAGGATATGAAACAGCACTACCTCGTTGCCGTGATAGCGGAGCGGTTCGACAGTCTTGATAATGGTCTCCGGCTGTTCGTAAAAGTCCGAAATCACCGCCACAATTCCACGCCGTTTCAGAAAATTCTGAAAGTGATGGAAGGGCTTGGTAAAGTCCGTATGCGTGCCCACCTCGCTATGCTCGATGGCGTGCAGCAGACGGAAAAGCTGACCCTGCCGCGTCGAAGGAGGAACGTACGTCTTCACGTCCTCGTCGAAGATAATAAGCCCGGCAGCGTCTCGCTGAGTGTTGGCTAAATAGACGAAAGAGGCGGCGAGATAACGCGCGTAATCGAGCTTGGTGATCTTGTGCGAGGTGTAGCCCATGGACGCACTGGTATCGAGCAGCACGAGCAGTTGCGTATTGGTTTCTCCCCGATAGCGCTTCAGGAACGCCTTGCCGGTGCGCGCGAAGACATTCCAGTCCACGTGCCGGAGATCGTCTCCCTCGTTGTAGGATCGATATTCGGCGAACTCCTGGCTGAAGCCGAAGTCGGGTGAACGATGCAGTCCCGCGACAAAACCGTCGACCACCGTTTTAGCTACCAGGTCGAGCGATGAAATTGTTGCAAGCGTCGCGGGATCGAGAAACCGCTGGAGCATTGAAATTACGCCTTAGGCGTGCCTTTCCAATCGAGGATCTGCTGCAGGATGTCGTCTTGCCGCAAACGGTCCGACTCCGCGTGAAAATTCAGCAGCACGCGATGCCGAGCACCGGAATGTAGAGCGCGCGAACATCTTCAAAGGAGACGTGCACGCGGCCTTTCATCAACGCACGGGCTTTCGACGACAGCACCAGAAATTGGGCGGCGCGGACGCTGCCTCCATAGTTCACATACTTTTTGACGAAGTCGGGCGCCGATTCGTCACGCGGACGAGTGGCACGCACCAGTTCGATCGCGTACCGGGACACCGATTCGCCGATCGGCACCATACGGACCAATTGCTGGAAGTCCAGAATCTCCTCGGAGGTAGTGATCGGGTCGGCCATCGCAACGTGAGTGGTGGTGGTGAGATCGACGACCTTCAGTTCCTCGTTCGCGCTCAAGTAATCGAGCAGCACATTGAAGAGGAAACGGTCGAGTTGCGCTTCGGGCAGCGGATAGGTGCCCTCGAGCTCGATGGGGTTCTGGGTGGCAAGCACAAAAAATGGCGACGGCAGCGCATAGTTGTGGCCGCGAACCGTGCAGGCGCGCTCCTGCATGGCTTCGAGCAGCGCCGACTGCGTTTTCGGCGGCGTCCGGTTAATTTCGTCGGCCAGTAGTACGTTGGCGAAAATCGGCCCCGGCACGAACGTCCAGGCGCGCCGGCCGGTGCTGCTGTCTTCGTCGATGATGTCGGTGCCGGTGATGTCCGACGGCATCAGATCCGGTGTGAACTGGATGCGTTTATAAATCAAGCCCAGCGTCTGCGCCATGGTGCGGACCAGCAGCGTTTTCGCCGTACCCGGCAAACCCGTGATGAGGCAATGACCGCCAACGAACAGCGCGATCATTACCTGTTCCAGAACTTCTTCCTGTCCGACAATCACCCGCCGGACCTGTTTGACAATCTCCGCCTCGACTACGCGGAAGCGTGCGATCCGGCTCTCCAAAACCTCCGGCGCGAGTTGATTTGTGGTGACAGTAGTGGACATTGAATTGGCTAGTTGTTCGTCTTCGCGGTAAGTTCCAAAAGCATTTTCTGAGCCGGACGGTAGCCCGGTGCAGCTTCCAATGAGGCTACCACTTCGTCGCGTGCCTGATCGTCGTGACCGGCTGCATGGAGTGCCTGGGCGAGATTGAAATGGCTCGCCGCCTGATCGAGTGGATGCATGTACACCACGGTTCGATAGTCCCGGATCGCGTCGGCCGGATCACCGTTGGCCAATTCCAGGCTGCCCAAACGCGTGAGCAGATCCTGATCGATGGGGTCGATGTACAGGAGCCGGGTCAACGTCGCCATCGCTTCTTTCTTGTGGCCCGCTTCTTCCTGTAGAGTGGCCAGCTTTTTCACGGTATCCGGGTCGCGGCCGCCAATTTTGGAATAGGCCTCGAGTTGCACCATCGCATGCGCTTTATCGCCTTTTTCAAGATACAGCTTCGCCAGCAATTCGTAGGCGCTGCCATGCTCCACGAAATCCGGATATAGGTCGCGAATCGAAAGCAGCTTCGCAATTGCCTCGTCCCGCTGCCGCGGAATCATACTTATCGCCCAGCATTCCATCGGCTGACTTCATGCCTTCACGCCACTTATCGAAACCCTCCACGGTAGCTTTGGTTTCACCGTCCAGATAAGTCATGAATTCTTTGTCGAATGCCTCCGGCTTCATACCGAGGTGTTTCTCGATGACTTCGCTTGTCGGCGTGTTTCCGGTGAAGGCGTGGATCAGTTCGAGCAGCTTAGGTTCGCCCCATTTCTTCGAGATGAAGTCGCAGATCTTGCCGGCCTGATAGTACGACACTACCACTTGCGTGGGGTAAGTGGGATGGATGAAGCCGCGATCGAGTTCCGCGACGGGCAGGAGCTTCTTTTCTTTGATGGCCTGGATCACGTGCGGATCGAGGCGATCGCCCCAATCCGGAGCTCCCGATGCCGCAGTCTCTTCGTGCACCGCCAGACCTTCCGTGTACCAGCGGGGCACCCGATGCTTCGTCATCGACAGCACGAATACGTGGCTCAGCTCATGCCACATGGTGCTGTCCCAATGAAAGCTTCCGGGCGGCCTGCCCGACGGGCTATCCATCGCCACGATTACGCCAAACGTCACACCGAGCGCTCCTAAACCCGGCATGCCGATCGTGCGGACCGCGAAGTCCTCGTGATCGGGATAGACTTCTACCTGCACCGGGCGGTCCAGCTTGTACTGATACTTCTTCTCGTAGACCGCGATGGCCCGCTTCAGCTCGGATTCGAAATAGGGCCGCAGGATCTCCGATTCTTTGAAAGGGTGTCCTTTCGTCTCGCGAGTGCTCAACTTGAGAATCGTGTTATTGGTCTCGAAAAACTGGAAGTTCTTATAGCTGTCCATCAGGGTCAGCGTGAATTTCGTGGGGCTCGTTCTGGTATTTGTTGTTCCAAGCCAGTTCCAGTTCTTTGCGAGCCTCGCCGTCCTGCCCGAGACGCATCAAGTTGATGCCAAGTTCGGAGTGGGCCGCCCATAGATCCGGCTGTATCGCGATTGCCTTACGGTAAAGGGCGATACCCTCTTCATACCGTCGATTGATGACGAAGAAATGCGCGGCGGTCGCGTAGCCTTCACCATCATGAGGATGCCTCGCGAGAATCTTGGCGAACCAAGGAGATTCTAGTTTATCGTCGGGAGTAGCCGCATCCAGCAGCTCGATGGTGCCGCGGATCGCCATGGCCTGGACAGCGTCAGGCGAGATCGCCAGCGCCATGTCCGCCTGCTCCTGCGCCTTTTTCGGGTTGTTGTCTTCGAGAGCGATGCGGGCGATCAGTTCCCGGGCTTCGTAGAGCTTGGGATCGGCTTCCAGCGCCTTTTCGGCAATCTCGGAAGCTTTGTGGTCGTATTCTTCGGCGGCGATTTGCGCCAGGCCTAACAGGGCGCGAGCATCGTCGGGCTTGATCTCCAGCGCTTCGTTGTAAAGATCCGTCGCGATGTTGGACTGGAACCGCTCCTGATAGAGTTCGCCCCAGCGGACTTTGTAATCGGGATTGTCCGGAACGGCTGCCACCAGCGCGCGGAACTGATCGTTGGCGCCTTTATAGTCTCCCTGTTTCCAGAGCGCATTCGCATGGTCCAGCATCTGCTGTGCCGCGGCGCTCTGCACAGGGGCTGGCGCCGGTGCGGCACGATTGGGGGCTGGCTGCTGCGCGCAAAGCAGACCGACCACACCTGCGAGTAAGGCCGCTTGCTTAGGCGCGCGGCTCAGAAAGCACTTCACTTCTCGATCGCCTCCTGCACTTGTGCTAACTGCACCAGCAGCGACGTCAGATTCTGTTTGTATGCCGCGGGATCCATGGTGGTCTTCTCGAACTTGAGCTGATCAATCTGCGCCTGAATCTGATCGCGATGGTCCAGCAGCGCTTTTTTCTGTGGATCCGTAGCTGCGTTCTTCGCAGTACCGAAACGGACCAGCGGAAACGCCGCGGCACGCAATCCAACGCCGTTCGTCGCCGAAGGATCCTTCTCCCCGGTACCCTTCCCGGTGTCCTCGATCACGGCGTGCTCGGTAGACAGGCGCTTCTGGTCCTCATAAAACTTGAGGGTCTTCTGCTGCGCATACCGGAAAGCCTCCAGGGCCGACACCGTTTCGTTCTTGTCCGTATCGGCCGCGGGATCGCGTAGCGCTTCCACCCAGAATCTGGCAAACGCGGTGGCATTCTTTTCAGTGCCGTTGCGGGTGGCGCACACCAGGACACGGCCTTCTTTGCGTAAAGCGGCAATCGATCCGCCACTTGCGCTCGTCATATTGACAATGAGCTGCCTCGACGCCGGCACACGATTCAATGCCGCAGCCAGTTCCGTCGCGGTCAGGTCCGGACCCGGCAGATTGAACTTATAGTCGATTCCGTCGAAGGAACCATGCCCGATCATCATCACCACGAGCGAATCGGCGCTTTTGGCATCGTGAGCAAACTTGTCGAGCGCTCCGGTCACCGCGGCCCGGGTGGCAGCCGGTCCCTGGAGGGTCACTACCACTCGATCGGGCCCCCCGGCCTTCAGAAGTTTATCGGTTTCGCCGGCGAGCAACTGGAAGCGCTGTTCGTAGTCGGGCTCGCCGCCAAGGCCTGCGACCGTCAGATAGAAGGTCGTCGCATGCAGCGGAACGGCAGCAAGGAATAGAGCACAGACTGAAGTCCGTGTGACGTTCTTCAAACAACACCCCACTTTCTCCGCAGCAGCCACTCGCCGCCGCGCAGGCAAATCGCAAGGAGAAATACGATCGGCATGTCCCACAAGTCAAGCATTTCGTGGGCCGTAATCCCAGCCTCTGAATACGAAATCTCTTTCGCCAGCTTATCCGCGTCGTTCAAGGGATAGTAGTGGCCGCCGGTCACCAACGACAGCTTTTCCAGCAGGTCCCGATTCTGCGTTAAATGGAAATTCTCTGCCACTCCATCTTCCCTGCGGAACGCCAACATGTCCCGGCCGACCTCACCCTTCTCATTCCGGACCAAAAACTCCGAAACATACGATCCAGCCGCTTCCGCGTCCCAATCCACGGCGTAGATCCCCGGCTGGTTCGCCACCGGCGCCAGTTTCACCAACTCCGCTGAGCCGGCCGGCCCCAGGACATGCGCCTCCACGTGGCGTTGTTCACCGGCTCGTAGTTCTTGTCGCGCGCATCCACCTGGAAATGCACCTTGGTTTCATCGGATAGCACTTGCCTTGGAGTAGACGCGGTAATCTGGCCGGGTGTTTCGGAAACCAGCCAGCGCAGCAATTGCGACCAGAAAATCTGCGTGCGTCGTGTCGGTATGCTCGAACAGCATCTTCCAGCGCCAGCTCCCTGCCGTAGCGAACACTCCAGTCCTTCCGCGTCCATAGTTCTCGATCACCAGCAGCGGACTCTTATGCCGGTCCGGATGGATGACGTCGAGCAACTCCACTGCTCCCGGCTTGGGCTCGCCCACCACCTGGTAATTCGCTACGCCCGGCATCTTGGACCAGCGGATGGCGCTGCGGTCGGCATTGTCTTCGAGCCGGCAGATCACGCTTTCCTTTCCTGCGGCCGTCAGTTCCGGCGCCGAAAAATCGCGGAAGAACGTCGGCGGAGCATTGGGCAATTTTACCGGAAACATCTCGGATGCACTCGATCGTCCCCAACCGCCTTCGGTCAGGGTAAAACGGCCTGCTAAGAATAAGACGCCTCCGCCGCGCCGATTGGCGAATTCGCGAATCAAATCCACCTGCGCCGGTGTGAAGTAAGTCGCCTCCACGCTGCCGATGATCAGGCCGTCGTAGGCGAAAAGATCCTCGGCTGTAGTCGGAAAACCGTTTTGCAGCTCATGCGCCGTTGGTGCCTTGGTAAAGGATCTTGTTCTGTGTAGTGCGCACCATGGAAACGATTTCGACGCTCTTGTCGTCCTCGAGCGCCCGCCGGATAAACTTGTACTCCCAACGAGGCTCGCCTTCGATATAGAGGATCCGCGCCTTGCGATTGGACACGTTGACCAGCCGCATGATCGAGTTGTTGGCAGTGTTGCTTTCGCCCGGCAGCGGATCGATGGCAAACTGCAGTGCCCGGGGACCGGCGGCGCCGCCGTTAAACACGATATTTTCGGTCTGGGTCAAGCCGTCGCCCTTAAAGGTAATGTCCTGGCTGGCCAAAACCTTGCCGCCATCGCGTACCGTCAGTCGGCCCTTGTCGCGGCTATGGCCATACTGATGGAACGTCACCACCGCGTTTAGCCGCGAGTCGGGAAGCGCTCGGGGAGGTACGCTGGCATCCAGGACCTCGACGTCATTCGCCAGTTTCTCTTTGCCGACGCCAATCGTATGAACCGGCACGCGCTGCTGGCGAATGTGCGAAATCGTTTCCAGGTCGACACCGCCTGAATTGTCCGCGCCGTCGCTAACCACGACTACCGCTCCGAGTGGGATGCTCGATGATTCGGCCATCAGCGAATCCAGACTGTCGCCAAGCCGTGTCGCATTGGCCCCCGCCGAAATCGAAGAAATGTCGTTGACCCGCTGGATGTCCTTGCCGAAAGAATAGAGCCGTGACCTGAAACTTCTTGCCCAACGCATCGAGCAGTCCGTCATCCTTCAAAGCTCTCTGCACCGCGGCCATGCGCGTCTTGCCGCCTTCGACCGTACCCATGCTCCGTGAATCGTCAACCAGCACGGCGACCAGATTCTGCTGCGGCCGAGAGTGGCGACGCTGAGAGCCGGATGCCAGAGCAGCAAGAGGAGCAACGCCAACATTGCGGTTTGCAACAGCCAAATGAAGATCGGCCGCGCGCCCTTGAGGTATCCCCGGTGACGGATCACGTGCCAATAAAGGAGTCCGGCAGCGCCTAGAATGCCCAAGACCAGAAGCCACTGAGGCCAAGGCGTGAGAAATACGATCTTTCCTTTGGAGAATACCGCGGGCGAGTATTTGAAGAGGAACTCGAACATCTTGATCCGTTCTCCGTTTGTTTCCGGCTTTTAATTATCTAACGACAGGGCAGTCGACAGGAGTTACCTTTACCTTCTTTTTTATCCGGAACCCCGCAAGGTCCGGTAAGACAGTGTGGTAGGCCGGAGATTGAGGCGATCGCAGCGGGAGAGCGGAGCGGGGGCGCATACCCAGGGCCTTGTTATGCCAAAAGGATAACACGTAGGACGCGCTCCGGCAGGTTCGGTGAGTAAAGTGCATTTGAGCTAACCTAAACTTGGTATAGCAACGCTTCCGAAGTCCTCTCTGAGCGAGCAGGAGTATCTGGAGATTGAACGCGCGGCGGAATTCAAGAGCGAGTATCTCGATGGCCAGATGTTCGCAAGGGCCGGGGCCAGCCGAGTTCATAACAGGCTGACATGGAACCTCACGTTCTTCCTTGGGACTCAGCTTCGCGGCAAGAAATGCCTTGGTTTCGGTACCGACCAACGAGTCCGTATCCCTAGCGGGAACTTCTACACTTACCCGGATATCAGCGTCGCCTGCGGCCCCGAGTTTGCGCCCGATCGGCGGGATACGCTCATCAATCCGACCTTGATCATTGAGGTGCTCTCAGAATCCACCCAAGGCTTCGACCGCGGCAAAAAGCTCCGGCTCTATAAGGCTCTATAAAACGATTCCTTCGTTCCTGGAGTATCTGCTTGTCGAACAGGCCGAGGCAGCGGTCGAACTTTGGCAGAAGCAGGCCAACGGCTCCTGGCTGGTCACGGAAACCATCGGTTTAGATGGCGAAGTGACACTGGAATCCATTGGCTGCCGGCTCCGCCTTGCCGATATTTACGAGGGTATCGAATTCGGCGATTCAGGCGCAGAGTGAAAATTTGCCATATCCAAAATCGCAGCCCCTCCCGGGTATTCGCTACACTAAAGTTTCAACCAAATGAAAAGACGCATTCGGTCTACGACGGTGATCTGTGTCCGTCGGGACGGAAAAGTAGTGATGGCCGCCGATGGGCAGGTCACCTTGGGCCACGAAGTTTTGAAAGGTTCAGCCAAGAAGCTGAGGCGCTTGTATAACGATAAGATTGTCGCAGGATTTGCAGGGTCCACGGCAGACGCTTTCTCGTTATTCGCGCGCTTCGAATCAAAGCTTGAACAGTTCAACGGCAACCTTTCGCGCTCGGTGGTCGAGTTGGCGAAAGAATGGAGGACCGACAAAGTGCTGCGGCATCTCGAAGCCCTGCTCCTGGTCGCCGACCTCAAGAATATTTTCATCGTCAGCGGTAATGGCGATGTCATCGAGCCGGACGAACCGCTGGCGGCGATCGGGTCGGGCGGATCCTTCGCCATGTCCGCCGCCACCGCGCTGATCAGAAACACCAAACTTCCGGCGCGGGAAATCGTGGAACAATCGATGGCCATTGCCGCCAAGATCTGCATCTACACCAATGACAATTTCACCTTTGAGGAGTTGGGTTAGACCATGGTCATCTATCTCCCCAGTCAAGCTACCGACGAGTCGCCTGTCCTCGACGAGTTAACTCCGCGCGAAATCGTTCGCGAACTCGACAAATACGTGGTCGGTCAACCCGAAGCCAAGAGAGCGGTCGCGATTGCCCTTCGCAACCGCATACGACGGCAAAAGCTACCTCCTGAAATGGCGGAGGAAGTCATGCCTAAAAACATCCTCATGATCGGCCCTACGGGTGTAGGCAAGACAGAACTTGCCCGCCGCCTCGCCAAGCTGGCGAACTCGCCGTTTCTAAAAGTCGAAGCCAGCAAGTTCACCGAAGTCGGCTATGTCGGCCGGGACGTCGAGTCGATCGTGCGCGACCTGGTGGACATTTCTATCGACATGGTGCGCGAAGAGCGGCTCGAAGAGGTGGCCGACCGGGCCGAATTGCAGGCCGAAGAGAAGCTACTCGATCTGTTGATGCCGCCTCAGCCTGAGAATACCGACAGTAACGAGAAGTCCCGGGAGAAATTGCGGGAACGCCTGCGCGATGGCAAACTCGACGAGCGCATGGTCGAGATCGACGTCAAAGACCGTGCTCCGACGTTCGAGATTGCGGCCAGCCCCGGCATTGAAGAAATGGGCATCAATATCAAGGAGATGCTCCCCGGTTTATTCGGTCAGCGCACACGCAAACGCAAAATGCGTGTCGCCGAGGCGCTCGAATATCTCATCCAGGAAGAAGAGCAGCGCCTGATCGACATGGAACAGGTCACTCGCGTGGCGCTCGAACGCGTGGAGACCAGCGGCATTGTTTTTCTCGACGAGATCGATAAGATTGCCGGACGGGAAGCCGGGCACGGGCCCGACGTCAGCCGGGAAGGGGTGCAGCGCGATATCCTGCCGATCGTCGAAGGCACCACTGTGAATACCCGCCACGGTTTCGTGCGCACGGATCACATCCTCTTTATCGCCGCCGGAGCTTTTCACGTCTCGAAGCCCAGCGACCTGATTCCCGAACTCCAGGGCCGCTTTCCCATTCGCGTAGAGCTCAAATCTTTGACGGTGGAGGATTTTGTCCGCATCCTGAAGGAGCCCAAAAACGCGCTGTCCAAACAATACATCGCCTTGATGGACACGGAGGGCATCAAACTGCAACTCACCGATGATGCGCTTGGAAGAAGTGGCGCGTTTCGCGGCCAAGGTGAATGAAAGTTCGGAGAACATCGGCGCGCGGCGGCTCCATACCATCATGGAGAAGCTGCTCGAAGAAATTTCGTTCGAAGGGCCGGACCTGAAGAAAAAGAACGTAAAAGTAGACGCCGCCTATGTTCGACGCCAGCTCTCGGAAATTGTCAAAGACCAGGATCTCAGCCGCTACATTTTGTAGCGCGATCGTTATCCTGTCGGTGTCGCTGTCTGGTTGCGGTGTCGTCGGCGATATCCTGCCCCCGGCTCTTAATCTGCCGATGCGTGCCACCGAACTGACCGCGATCGAGCGTGGAAAGAATATCGACGTCACGTTTAAGCTGCCGGCGCTCACCACCGAGGGGATGCAGATCCGGCGGCCTCCCGAGCTCGATCTGCGCATCGGGACTGCGCCTGCGGACCCCAACGACATCAACGGCTGGGCTTCGCATGCCACCCGTGTCCAGACCTCAGAACCGAGCGCGGAGACGCCTGCTGCCCCCTGGGTGAATCAGAAGGTGTTCATCTCGGTCCGGCTTCTGAATGAACGCGGAAAAGATGCCGGCTGGACGCAACCGGTCGTCTTGACTGTCATACCGCCGGTAGCGACTCCCACGGATTTCAAGCTCGAGTCTCAACCCGCCGGAATTCACTTGTCGTGGAAATCGACTGCGCCCAAGTTCCGCGTCTTTCGCCATTCGCTTACCGGGCCGGGGTTCGAACAAATCGCGACACCGGAGAAGCCCGAGTACGACGATAACGTGGACTTCGGCAAAGAATATTCCTACTACGTTCAGGCGCTTGCGCCGGCTGGTAACGGCACGGCCGAGAGCGAAGATTCGCCAACCAAATCCTTCACCCCAAAAGACATCTTTCCGCCGGCTGCTCCGACAGGTCTCCAGTTTATCTTGGGCGGCAAGACCATCGAACTGACTTGGACGCACAATACGGAGTCCGATATTGCCGGCTACCAGGTCTATCGCGCGTTTGAAAATAATGGCTTCGAGCGAATCAAGGACACGCAGGATTCCACCAGCTATAGCGATCGCAATATCGAGCCGGGCAGGCATTACCGGTACGCCGTCACGGCTGTTGACCGCGCCGGCAACGAAAGCAAGATGTCGGCGCCCGTGACGGTGACCGCCCCTTAATACTCTTTAGCCGTCATTTGAGTCCTTGCATGTCGGACTGAGTCAACGCGACGTCCTACCGCCTCGGAGCTGCATGTCTCTTAACTCCCTCCCGTTAGCGGCCGTGTTAGCCTAGCGGCATGAAGCCTGTAAAGCCTACGGCCGTCCCCGGTCCGCCGGGATTTCATTGGATCTTCGTGCTGCTTTTAAGCGTTGTCACTGTGGGAATTTTTGGCGACATCTGGTCCATCGTGCAGGCCCTTTGGGTAAGGAAGCTGGACCGGTCCAGCAAAGCTCTCCAGTGGTTCATCGTTTCCACCGTGCTCTCCTTCCTCACCTTCGTCCTGGAAAGCGTGAAGGCAAGCCAGACCATTGAGGTCCCGGTCTTCGTCGCGGCCCTGGCCCTTGGTGTCATGGCATCGTTCAAAGTGAGAGACTCGCTGGGAGAGTACATCACTCGTGTCGAAGGAACTCCAACTTTTCTCAGCGGCGTGATGACAATCTTCTTAGGCCCGGTGTACCTGCAGTTCCATATGAACCGCGTCCGATCGTTCCAGCGTCATACTGCATTAAGTGCGCAATAGTCCACAATGCTAAAATTGTCGATTGCAGCCCAAAGGACAATTACACGCATGAAATTTTTCCTTGACACCGCCAACCGCGACCAGCTGAAGGAAGCCGCGGCTTGGAGAATTATCCACGGTGTCACCACGGATCCCGTGCAAAGTCTACGATGCGCTCTTCAACCATCCTTTGACGGACAAGGGCCTCGATCAATTCCTGAAGACTACCAGAAAGCCTTTGAATCTGTCGCCGTCTAATGACCGGAAAGTCCTAGCGGACGGAATATGCATCTAGACGCGGCAGCTTACATTGCAGCCGGAGCGGCTGTCCTGCTGATGGTCTCGTTCGCGCTACGGGCGTGGTTGCTCCGCCGCCCCACGCCGGAAGAAGTGGAACGGCAGCGGAGACTGGGGATCAATCGGGCCGGCAAGATGGCGGATGGTATGCTCCTCGACGTGCTGGAGGCCACGATCGAATATTCCTACGATGTGCGCGGAGTGGAATATATTGCCACCCAGGACGTCTCGGCACTGCAGGCGTTCCTTCCCTCCCCCAGCCTCTCTATCGCGGGACCGGTAGGAGTTAAATTCGATCCGCGCAATCCTGCCAACTCCATCGTATTGTGCGAAGATTGGAGCGGTCTTCGCAACACAATCAGTACAGCCAAGAAACTAAGGTGACAAAATGCTAAAACGATACGTGATTCTGTTCTGTGCGACCGCGATGATTTTTTGCGCCGGCATCCTGGTAGGCCAAAACAAGTACGGCACTCCGTCGACGATTTTGCACGTCGTGACCGTCCAGTGGAAAGCTGACTCTACGGCCGAACAGCAGGCCGCGGCAATCGACGGCGTGAAAACGATGGCCGCCGCGATTCCCGGCATCAAGAATATCTGGGTTAAGAAGATCAAAGTGCAGCCGGCGACTTACAGCACCGTCTTTGCAATCGAGTTCGAGAATAAAGCTGCGTTCGACCGCTATACTGACGCGCCCGCGCACCGGGCATGGGAGAAGCTCTACCTGCCCATTCACGAAGTCAGCACCACACATGACATTACGAATTAGCCGGCCGGCACTCCACCGCGAACCGCGTCGACGGCAGACAGCCGGATTTGAGAACCTCTATCCCCGCTTCGGCGGCCAGTACCTGGAAATCGCGTAGCGACCGCTCTTTGCCGCCGATCAGCACCATCATCAACAGTTCCGGCGGCACGTTTTCGTCCGGTACGACCCCGCTAAGAACCACGATGCGCCCGGATGGCCGGGCCGCTTCGCAGCAGTTCCGCAAGATCGCCGCCGCCTCCCGGTCCGGCCAATCTCCTAAAACGCTTTTCAACAGATAGAGATCCTGGCCGGCCGGCAATGGATCGAAGAAGCTCTGTCCGGCAATTGTTACCCTTTCCAGGACGCCCGCGGCTTCAAATATTTCAGCGGAGCGGGCTACGGTGCGCGGCAGATCGACCAGCGTGCCCCGAACGTGCGGTTGCGTGCGCAGGACCTCCGCCAGCAAAGCTCCTGTACCTCCGCCCACATCGACCACGGTGCGGATCGAACTCCACTCCGTAGAATCGAACAGCACGCGCGCATCCGGTGTGCCATGCCCCGCCGGACCCATCCCCCGATCGAAGTCAGCCGCGATCTCCGGATGGGCGTCGAGATCGTCCCAGAAAGTGCGGCCAAATGCTTCGTGGTACGCCGGCTTGCCGCTCCGCACCGCGGAGAGCATGGTTCCCCAGGCATTTGCCATGCGTCCGCCGAAACCGCCCAAATCGAGCCAGATGCGCATTCGCGGATCGAGCAGCCCATGTGCTGCGTCGTTGAGAGTGAACCGCCCGGGGACCGGCTCTTCGAAGAGCCCTTTGCTTACCAGGTGCCGCAACACTCTGTGCAGCGATTCCGCATCGGCGCCCGCGGCAGAAGCCAGTTTGTCAATCTCCGTCGTCCCTTCCTCAATCCGGTCGGCAACGCGCAAAGTCGCCGCTACATAGACGCACCAGGGCGTGCACAGATCGCTCAATTGCCAAAGATCCATCCAGCCATAATAGGACACGGATCGTCGTCCCGGCAGGAATGACGAGGTCGCGCGCACGCTGGGGGACGATATAGTAGTCCTGACAAGATGTTTTCCCAAGTGCGCCGCGGCAGCAGGACGCTGATCCTATTGCTTGCCCTCTCGCCGGCACTTCACGCCGCAACTCTCTATGTCTCAAAGGATGGACGCGCCGAATGGTCCGGCCGTTTGCCCGCCCCCAACGCCCAAGGCACCGATGGACCCCTGTCCTCACTCAGCGGCGCACGCGACGCCATCCGCAAAATGCGAGAGCACGGCGACGGCGAACCGCTAACAGTTTTCGTCCGTGAGGGCGCCTACCGCCTCGCCGAAACCTTCACCTTGCAAGCCTCTGACTCCCGGGTCACCTACGCGGCTTATCTCGACGAGCACCCTGTCATCAGCGGAGGTCAGGTCATCACCGGCTGGAAGAAAGCGCACGGCCCCGTCTGGACCGCGGCCGCAAGCGGCGACTTCCACCAACTCTTCATCAATGGACGGCGGGCACAGCGCGCACGCTCTCCCAATTACGGCTTTTATCGCATCGACGGCGCGAGTTCGCAGAACAAGCCTTTCCTGCTCAAATATGGCGGTAACGAGATTCACAAATCCTGGGAAGCCTCGGGCGATGTCGAGGTGATCGCCCTACTCGCGTGGGCCGAGATCCGAATGCCCATTACACATGTCGACGAGACCACCCACACGGCAACGCTCGCCGGCAATCCCCGGCCTTCCAATAAAGAAATGGATGCCCGTTATTGGGTTGAGAACGCGCCCGATGCTCTGGATATGCCGGGCGAATGGTATCTCGACAAGAAAGCCGGCATCGTTTCCTACTGGCCAATGGCGGGTGAGGACCTCACTCACAACGAAGTCGTCGCGCCGGTCCTGCAGCGTCTCGTCCAGGTGGATGGCGCGCACGACGTCACCTTCCGCGGACTCGATTTCCGCCACGCGGACTGGACGCTCGGGCCCCAAGGCTATGCCGATTCGCAGGCTGCCGTTGAAACCGCTTCCGCCATCGAAGCCGTCGCCGCCGATCGGTTTGTAGTGGAAAAATGCCGGTTCACGCAATCTGGCGGATATGCCATATCCTTAGGCCGCGGATGCAAGCACGGCCGCGTTTCTTCGAACGTCATCTTTGATATGGGTGCGGGCGGCATCAAAGTCGGCGAGAAGGTCAAGCGGGCCGATGAGGTGGACCAGAATTTCGACCACGTGATTTCGGATAACGAGATCCATAATGTAGGATTGGTGTATCCCCCCGCCGTCGGCATCTGGGTCGCGCAGAGCAGCCACAACACCATCTCGCACAACGATATTCACGATCTTTCCTATACGGCGATCTCCGTCGGCTGGACCTGGGGCTATGCGCCCAATCCGTGCAATCACAACACCATCGAATTCAACCACCTGTACAACATCGGGAAAGGCATGCTCAGCGACATGGGAGCGATCTATACCCTTGGCCTGCAAGAGGGCACCGTAATCCGGAATAATCTGATCCATGATGTGACCTCGTTTACCTACGGAGGCTGGGGAATCTATCCGGACGAAGGTTCGAGCGGCCTGCTGATCGAAAACAATATCGTGTATCGGGCCAATCGCGCTGACTTTCATCAACACTATGGCGCGAACAATACCGTGCGCAACAATATCTTCGCGTTCGGCGGAGAGTACCAGATTATGCGTACGCGGGCCGAGGACCATCTCTCCTTCACTTTCGACCGCAACATTTTCTATTACGACTCCGGTCTCCTGCGCGGCGGCAACTGGAGTGGAGATCAGTACCGCTTCACGCACAATCTTTATTGGGACGTGCGCGGCACTCCGGTCCAGCCGGTGGAAAGTGATGCGATTGTCGCCGACCCTATGTTCGCCGGACCAGCCAATGGCAACTTCAGACTCTCCCCAAACTCGCCGGCCTGGAAGCTTGGCTGGAAAGCCATCGACATGTCGACAGTAGGTCCCCGTTACTGATCCGGACTTCCCTTTTTGACGCTGCGGAACCTATGAAGGCCGCGTGAGCCAGCCATTCACTTTCATCCACTCTTCCACCCGGTCCATGAAGTGGTCCGCGCCGCCGCCTTTTTTGCCGAAGCCATGACGTCCTGTCTGAAAGATATGCAGTTCTACCGGGACATTGGCTTTACGCCAGGCGCTGAACAGATCGAGAGAACCCTGGTATCCCACGGACTGGTCGTCGGCCGCTACCGCGATGAACATCGGGGGCGCACCCTCCGGCGGCAAGGCCTTGCCCGCATCCGCTGCATAAATTGCGGCTGCGAAATTCGGACGGGATACTGCGGGCCCGGTGACAGCGGCCAGCAAAACTCCACCGCCTGCCGAAAAACCGATCATGCCGATGCGATCGGGGCGGTAGCCAAACTCCGCTGCGTGCTGCCGGACCAGCTCCACGGCCCGCCGGCCGTCCGCGCCACTGAGCTCACGAATGTTGGGAGGATTCGGCGCACTGGCCGCGCTGCCGGGCTTCGCGTTGGGGTCCGTGTAAGTGAGCCGGTACTTGAGTACGAACGCGTCCACGCCCATTTCGTTCAGCCGGGTGGCGATGTCCACTCCTTCGTAACTCATCATCAGATTTCGCCATCCGCCTCCCGGTGCGACGATCATGGCGGTTCCGACGGATTTGTCCTTAGGCGCGGGATAGTATTGCACCACCGGATGAACCACGTTCTGCACGACCGGTTTTCCGCTGGCGGCATTGATAGTGCGCTCACTCCAATCCCACTTTTCCGATCCGGGAGCGACACCTTCGTAGAGCGCGATCTCCCGTGCAGGCGTAGGTAATGGCTGGGCGCGTAAGCCTGCCAGAGTGATCAGAACGAGTGCGGTTGTCTTCATGGAACCTCCCTATGCACGCTCCAGTATACGGCGGCCTGGATGGAGGTGCGCAAGAACGCATGGCCCGCCTCCCGCGCTTGACGTCCCCGAGGGGCTGTATCCGGCAGCGCTCGCGTGGAACCGAAACCCCACGTAACCCGTCTGTTACGCTACGGGTATTGATGACGGTTAAAGTACTCTTTTTCGGCCTTCTAAAGGACGTCACCGGCTGCTCCGAAGACCGGCTCGATTTGGCCGATGGATCCCAATTGAGCGGCGTCTTCCGGCACTACGCCGACCGGTTCCCCAAGCTCGACGGCTTGGCCCGCAGCATCGTTATGGCGCGCAACCACGAGTTCGCTGATCTGTCATCTCCCGTGGCAGACGGCGACGAGATCGCGTTTTTGCCTCCTGTCAGCGGCGGAGTTGAAGTTGCCTTCTCCCACCAGATCTCCGATCCCGAGGGACATTTCTTCGCCTTGACCCGGCAACCGATCGATACCCGTGCCCTCACCGATCGGGTGCGGCGAGCGGAAGACGGGGCCGTGATAGCGTTCGAAGGCGTCGTACGCAACAATTCGAAAGGTCGTAAGACTCTGTTTCTCGACTACGAATGTTATGAGGAAATGGCCATTCGCAAGATGGCGGAGATCGGGCGCGCCATCGCGGCCGGGCAAGCCGTCGGTCGCATTGCCATGGTGCATCGCCTGGGACGCATGGAAATCGGCGAAGCAAGCGTCGCCATCGTCGTTTCGGCGCCCCACCGCAAGCCCGCTTTCGACGCCGCGCTCGAAGGCATCAATCGCCTCAAAAAACTGGTTCCCATATGGAAAAAGGAGTATTTCGCCGACGGCGAGGTTTGGGTGGAAGGAGAGTGGGATGAGCGCGCTCCCGTCGTGGCGAAGACTTAGTCCGGCGGTACTGGCGCTTCTGGCAATTTTGGCGCTGGCACAGGAACCCATTCGAGTCGACGTCCGCCTGGTGCGGGTCCTGGCCACCGTAAAGGACGCCTCGGGCGCGTTAGTCGGTTCGCTCGAGAAGGCGAATTTCTCCATTCGCGACAACGGCGTCCGGCAGGATGTCGCCGTGTTTGAGCGCCGCACCGAGCAGCCGCTCTCGGTGGCGCTCCTGATCGACAACAGCGGATCAACCGCCAAAGATCTCAAATACGAAGTCGATTCCGTCTCGCGGTTCCTGAAGGCGCTCTTCCGGGAAGGCAATCAGGAGGACGCTGTCGGAATTTATAGCTTCAACTATCAGATCGTTTTGCAACACGATTTCAGCCGCAACGTGGCCGCCCTCGAACGCCCGCTGCGAACTCTGAAAGGCGAAGCCGGTACCGCGCTTTACGACGCCATCTATCTCGCCTCCGGAGAGTTGCAGCATCGCCAGGGACGCCGCGTGATGGTCATCGTTACCGACGGCGGCGACACCGTCAGCAGCAAAGACTATCACGCGGCTTTGGAGGCCGCACAGCTGACCGATTGTTCCATCTATCCCATTCTGGTCGTCCCCATAGAAAACGACGCGGGCCGCAATATCGGCGGAGAGAATGCGCTCACCGGCTTGGCGCGAGGCACCGGAGGACGCGTGTTCCTGCCGACCCTTGGCGTAGCCATGGATCGCGCGTTTGACCAGATCATCCGCGAACTGCGAACGCAATATTATCTGGCCTATTATCCGAAGGACATTCCGCTCACCAAGGACCGGTTCCACCGTTTGGAGGTTGAGGTGAACATGCCCAATTTGCAGGTTCTCTCACGCAGCGGCTACTACGGAGAGTCAAGACCCGACGGCGACTCCGGCGATCGTATTTCAGTCAGCCCTCAGCGCATCGTCATCCCACCGAATCGCACACCCGCAAAGTAGGCTATGGCGTCGTCTCTCCTGTGGCACAATTGAAAGAAAGAAGAGAGCCAGTAGGATAAAGGACGATTGACTTGCCATTGAAGGCCGGAGGCACGAAAGCACCTGAACAGACATTCGAGGAAATCAAATACCTCAAGCGTCTGATTGAGCACCACACGCCGGTATGCATCAAGCTGAGCAATAACGAGGAAGTGCATGGCGTGATTGAGTATTACGATAAACGTTTTATGCGAATCACTCGCGAAGGTGAGCCTAACTTGTTCATCTTCAAGCACGATATCAAATACCTGAGCGAGGAGTAGTCATGTCCGAATACCTCGAAAACGGCGTGAAAATCGCTCATGAAGCAGGGCGCCTCTTGGCCGAGTTTCATCGCCTCCACATAGGCTTTGAACTCAAGGGCGACTTCGACCTGGTGACGGAAGCGGATCGCGCCTCCGAGCGATTGGTTGTCGAGCGGCTCCTGGCGCATTATTCGGACCACTCGATCGTGGCCGAGGAGGGTGGCGGCCGGGAAGGTTCGTCCGAGTACCGCTGGTTCGTCGATCCGTTGGACGGGACCACCAATTTCGCCCACGGTTATCCTGTTTTCAACGTCACGCTCGCGCTCGCGCGGGGCGATGAGATGATCGTCGGGGTGGTCTACGATCCGTTGCGTGAGGAGATGTTCGCCGCCGAAAAAGGCTCCGGCGCGTACCTCAACGATCAAAAGATCCATGTCTCAACCGGACGGTGTCTGGCCGATTCGCTGGTCTCCACTGGATTTCCCAGTAAGAAGCGAAGCCAGAACGTGAATATCCATTTCTACCACCAACTTGCAATGACGACCCACGGAGTACGGCGGGGCGGTTCAGCCGCTCTCGATATCGCGTATGTGGCTTGCGGTCGGCTGGAGGGATTTTGGGAGTTCGGCCTGAATCCATGGGACCTTGCAGCCGGTACGCTACTGGTCAAAGAAGCCGGCGGTAAATGTTCGGATATGCGCGGACAACCGCATTGCCTCGACAGCCCGAATCTGTTGGTCGATAATGGCCTCATCCACGAGGAAATCGTCGAGTTGTTCCGGGAGATCTTCGGCGGCCACTATCGGTTTCCCATGCCCCCCATCATTCCTTCGTAACCCGGGCTCGTTTTCAGCACGGCTGTCATTGTCGCCGGTAAGACAACCAGAAGAGCGATCAGCAGGCTCCACAATAAACTCGCCGGAACCATGGCCGTCGTGCTCAGAATATCGGAGGCCCGCGACCCGTCCGACAGATACCAGTGTGCAAGATCTCGCAGCGTCGATCGCCCTCCCTCAAAGCCGCCATAAAGCGGAAAGAGCTTCGCCGCGTAGGTCGCAGCCAGAATATAACCCCAGAGCCCGACACTCCCCGCCGCAATCCACCGCCCCAGCCGGGCTGACCGCTGACAGCCCAGCAGGCTCAGGCACAACAGTGGAGCCATGACAGCCTGCAGGTACCACGGACTGGCTGCCGTGGCCTCGCCTTTGGTGAAGCTGTAGCTGCTTCCCACTACGTAAATCACAGCGCCGCAAAACAACAGCACGGGAGCCCATAGAAACACTTCCGGCCTTCGCACTCCTTTCCACGCATAGAGCGCCAGCGAGATCGCCAGTAATAGGAGCAGCACATTCATCGTGCGGATCGAGAAGTCGGTAAATGAACTGTTTCCCATCCAAAACGCTCCCCGTGCCATGAAGGGAAGACTCTTCAACCATGGAATCGAGATCAGCGATTTCAGTGCACCGGCAGTCGTCACGCCGTTCGATTCTTCGACGCGCGCGCTCAGATTCCCGTACAGCATCAGGTTACGAATGTACCAGGGCCCCGCGAGGACCAACGGGATGAGCAACATAGCCGTTACTTCCCGGCCGCGTGCCATGGCCTTGCGATACCAGACCAGCGCCGCCAAGCCATACAAAGGCACGAAAACCAGGAAGTACGCTTTGCTCAGCAATCCCAATCCCAGTACGACACCAAACCATGCGGCGGAGCGCATGGCCGGCCGGCGAGAGTAGCGCAGCGCGCAGACGACCAGCCAGACCGCCATCGGAACCGCCAGCCAGTCGTTCGCGATGTGAGCGACGGTCGCCCAGAACATCTGGCAGGAGAATATCAGGAAAACCAGAATCGCGGTGAAGCGTTCATCGAGACCGGCTTCGAAACCAAGTGCCCAACAGCCGCGAAACATCAACATGACGCAGATCATCGACGCGAACAGCCGGACGCTCCAGACTCTCTCCGGCAAAGGCACATGGGACAGCAAGGTATCTGGAATCGCCATCAGGAGATACGCGAGCGGTGCGTGATGCACTTCGTAGTTGGTGTAATATTGAGCGCTTTCGCTCAGCCGCAGATCCGTTGGAATCGATCGCGCCTCGGCATACAGCGAGTGCCGCGTCGCGGAATCCAGCGCGAAATATTGAGCGAAGGTCCGGACGCCCTGCAGATGAACTCCGCGAATCATGATGTAGCTCATCGGTAACAGTCCGAGCGAGCGGTTAATCTCGAGCGACAATGCAGTCGGGCCCAGGATCGGGAACCGGTGATGCGCGTCGAGATACTGCACGTAGCCGTAATGAAATTCCTCGTCGAAACCTTCCCATAACGGCAGCAGCGAACTATAGAGGATCGCGTTGAGCAGCCCATAGAGCAACAGCAGCGCACGAGTATACTTGGCAGGCAAACTCCTATTATGCTGTTTGCATGGCTTCCTTCACTCGCCGCGCCGCGCTCCGGTCGCTCGCCGCGCCTATGGCCGTTTCGCTCTCGCGGGCTTTGCAGGCCCAATCCGGCGGCAAACCCAAGAACGTCCTGTTGATGATGTCCGACCAGCATAAGCCGGACGCGCTCGGTGTCGCAGGCGACCGCGTCGCGCGAGTGCCTAATCTCGACGCCTTCGCCGGAACCGCGACCCGCTTCTCAAATTGCTATTGTTCCAACCCTGTCTGCACCCCTTCCCGCGCGTCGCTGCTGACCGGACTCTACACCCATAACCATGGCGCGTTCAACAATCAAACTCCCTGGCCCTTCGAGCACAAAACCCTCGCCCACATGTTCACGGGCGCAGGCTACATGTCCGCCCTGATCGGCAAGATGCACTTCGTCGACGCGCAGACCCATGGCTTCGACTATCATCTTGATTTCAATGACTGGTACCAGCTTCTCGGCCCCAAGACCAAGCTCTACGCCGACGCGCTCGGGCGTCCTAATTCCGGTTCCGGTCTGCCCCAGATCGATGACTTATGGCGTGACTTCGGCGATCCATGGAAAAACGAACGGGCAAATGACGGGCGCGAGGGCTCGGTCGCGGTCGGGCTTGTATCGAAGATTCCCGAAGAAGAGCAATTCGACGCGTTTGTGGCGCGCGAGTCCATCCGATTTCTCAAACAGCATGGCCAGAAACCCTTCTTTCTGGTGACCTCGTTCTTGAAACCGCACGATCCCTACATGCCCTCGCAGCGCTTCGCCGACATGTTCCGGCCGGAGGATATGAAGCTGCCTGACACCTACGGCAAAGTCGATTTAACTACGGTCCCGCAGGAGATTCGCCGCAGCATTGAGCACGAAGGTCCCACGCCGGAGCTGGATAATCCGGAACAGGCCAAACGCCGCATCGCCTACTATTATGCGAACCTCGCCCAGATGGATGACAACGCCGGGAAGGTGCTAAGAGCGCTGAAGGAATTGAATCTGGACAACGACACCATCGTGCTGTACACCGCCGATCACGGTGAGATGCTGGCGGAGCATAAGCTGTGGAATAAATTCGTATTTTATCAATCGAGCGTCCGCGTCCCGCTCTTGGTCCGGGTACCCGGCTTGCCCGCCGGCGGTGTTTCAGAAACCCTGGTCAGCAACGTCGATATCTCGCCGACACTCGCCGAACTCACCGGCTTACGTGCGCCCAACCACACCGACGGTGCGAGTTTTGCCCAGGACCTGCGCACTCCGGCGAAAACTCGCGAGACCACCGTCTTTTCGGAATACAATCTGCGAAATCCGCGGGCCAAATACATGATCCGCCGCGGCGATTGGAAGTACAACTTCTACACCCATGACATCGCTGAACTCTACAATTTGCGCGAGGACCCGGAGGAGATGCACAATCTCGCCGCCCTGCCACGATTCAAAGCCAAATCCGACGAACTGAAAGCGCAGCTCTTCGCCTGGTACCGGCCACCGGAAATGTAAAGCGCCACTGATCGTGCGGTTTGGATCGCGTCCTTGATAAACTGATGTACCGTGAACTATCGCTTCGCAATTTTATTGGTCTTCAGCGCCCTGACGGCGTTTGGCCAGATTCAATCAACCGCCGTGGGACACGAATTTCGCCAGGATGACTTTCCCAGCATCGCCGCATCACCCGACGGCAGCCTCTGGGTAACCTGGCTGAGTTTTGTCGGCGATCGTGACGACCTCGCGATCCGGCATTACAAAGATGGGCAGTGGAGCAATCTCCAATGGATTCCCAATACCAGCGGCGATAACTGGATGCCGCAAGCCGGCGTGGACGCACAGAACCGGCTGTGGATCGTCTGGCCCCAACAGCTCAACGGAAACTGGGATATCTTCGCGCGGCGCTATGATCCCGCCAAACAGGAATGGAGCGCGCTCGAACGGCTTAGTTCCGATGCCGGCTCGGATTCGAATCCCCGGCTCGCGAACGACGGCAACGGCAAACTCGCGGTCGTCTGGCAGGGATTTCGCGGCAAGAACAGCAACATCTTCTGCCGCGTGATGACGGGAGAGAAGTGGGGACCCGAAATCCGCGTGACCAACCGCCCGGCGAACGACTGGGAGCCGGCCGCCTCCTTCGATGGCCACGGCAATCTCTGGGTCGCCTACGATAGTTATAAGAACGGCAACTACGACATTTTTTTGACCGAACTGAGCGGCGCGCAAACTCCGAAGTCGGAAATGGCGGTCGCAAATACACCCGATTTCGAGGCTCGGGCCACGATTGCCGTCGATACCGCCAATCGCGTCTGGGTCGCGTGGGAAGAAGGACCGCCGAATTGGGGCAAAGACTTTGGATTCGTGATTCGAGCCAAGCAGCCTGGCGTTGGACTCGGTGGTGTCCGCGACGCGATGATCCGCGCCTATGACGGCTCGCGCTGGATGCAGCCTGCTTCGTCGCTGAACAAAGCGTTCCCGAGTACCACGTCCTACCAGCCGCACGTCTTTTCGGACGGCCATGGCTCCGTATGGGTGGCTGCCAAACCGCACATGAGCGCCAAGTCGGGGCCCCCTGCCCGCGGATACTGGGAGTATTACGTGACCCATCTCAACGGCAACACGTGGAGTAAAGCCGTGGTGGTTCCCGACAGCCGCGGCCGTTCCAGTACGCGCATCAGTGCCACCGTTGCCAAAGACGGGAATCTCTGGTTGGCATGGCCGACCGATCGCCGGAAGGTCGAGTTCCCCCATCGTCCGCTCCGCCAGGAAGTTCTCGCTGGCTCTATCGCGAATCCGCAAGGCGCCGCGCCTGTCCTCGAAGCTGCTGGCCACGCCCCCGTCGAAGTGAAACCCGGCGGACACGGCGATGAAGCCGGCGATATCCGCGCCATCCGCGCGTACTCTTCAAGAGTCGACGGCAAGGAAATGCATATCGTGCGAGGCGACTTCCACCGGCACACCGAATTGAGTTGGGACGGTGGTGGCACTACCGACGGCAACCTGCAGGACTTCTACCGGTACATGATCGACGTCGCCGCCATGGACTTTGGCGCGTCGACCGACCATCAAGGCGGCGGCTGGCCCTACTGGTGGTGGTTTACGCAGAAGATGACGGATATGTATCACGTGCCCGGCTCCTATGTCCCGATCTTTGGTTATGAGCGCAGCGCGGTCTACCCCTTCGGCCACCATAACGTCTTCTATGCCAAACGGTCTGAATCCCGCATGGTGCCGTTTTTCATGAAGGAGGGAGTGAAGCAATTCTCCTTACCGCTCGGAGATATCGGCGACGACCCGGATCCGGGTACGGTCGAACTGGCGGCCAACGATACCAAGATGCTGTATGAAGAGGTGAAGGCGCACAATGGCCTCGTGATTCCGCATACGTCCGCCACGCGCATGGGTACGGATTGGTCCGACAATGATCCCTCCCTGGAACCGGTCGTCGAAATCTTTCAGGGCGCTCGCGCCAACTCCGAGCAGGCCGGCGCTCCTTTCGACTACGCAATCCAGGCGCCGAATTACGAGGCCCTGCGCAATCAGGCCGGTTTCTTCAAACAAGGGTACGTCTCGAATGCATGGGCGAAGGGCTACAAGCTCGGCATCATCACCAGTTCGGACCACGGGTCGACCCACATCTCGTACGCCATGGTCTACACCGAAGATCCCACGCGTCAGGGAATTCTCGATGCCATTCACAAGCGTCACACCTACGGCGCGATGGACAACATCATCCTGGATGTCCGCATGGGTAACCATTTTATGGGCGACGAGTTTCAGTTGTCGAAAGCGCAGGCAATCCACGTGAAGGCGCGCGCCACCAAGCCCGTCCGCACGGTGGAAATCATCAAGGACAGCAAGGTCATCTATTCGACCAAGCCTGGCAAACCCGAGGTCGATTTTCAGTTTACCGATAATGATAACGGGAGCGGACGCCACTTCTATTACGTCCGTCTGCAACAGGACGATGGTATGCTGGCGTGGTCCAGCCCATTTTTTGTTAATTATTAGAGCACGCAAGAAGGCACAGATTGAGTCTGTGTTACAGGAGTCGAAAGATGAAATTGAATCGACGAGAGTTTTTAACGACTACGCTAGCCGCGGCCACCGTTCCGGCGCTGCCGCTCAGCGCTCTCCCCGGTGATTCCGGACCGATCAAGCTGTCGGTTGCCACCTATTCGCTGCGCAAGTTCAAACGGCCCGAAGCGATTAAGATGATCCAGCAGTTGCAGATCAAGTTCGCGGACGTCAAAGAGATGCATTTGCCGTTGAAAGATTCCCCCGAAGAGCTCAAAGCGGGAGTGAAAGAGTTCCATGAGGCCGGCATCAAGTTGATCGCGGCCGGCAATATCGACCTGAAGAAGCCGGAGCAACTGCGGCCCGCGTTCGAGTACGCCAAGACGTGCGGAATCCCCACCATCGTCTGCGCGCCGACGCAGGAACAGCTACCGGCGATCGAAAAACTGGTGAAGGAATTTAACATCAAGATCGCGATCCACAATCATGGTCCCGAGGACAAGTTCTTCCCCACTCCCCAGAGTTGCCTGGACGCCGTCAAAGATATGGATCAGCGCATGGGCCTGTGTATTGATATCGGGCACACCGCGCGAACCGGAGCCGACATCGTTGAATCCATCAAATTAGCCGGCCCGCGGCTTCATGAGATGCACTTCAAGGACCTCAAAGATAAGACGGCGAAAGAAAGCCAGGTCGCCGTCGGCGAGGGTGTGTTGCCCATCCGTGAAATCTTCCTGCAGCTCATCAAACAAAAGTATCCCGGCTATTGCTCGCTCGAATATGAGATTCATGACACCGATCCACTGCCCGGGATGCAGGCATCTTTCGCTTACATGCGAAAAGTGATTGCGGAGATCCACACCTAGCAGCCCGTAGCAACCCTTGTAACGTAGGCCTTTGGCCTGCGTTGCCTTTCTCAGAACTGGCGTGCAGACTGCAACGCGGCCACACGCCATGTATCCGCAACTCGGAGGAAAATAAACAAAGCATGATCCAGCTTGGAGCCGTTCGTGAAGAAGTCGTTGATGTCGATGACCGTATCGCCATTAAGTTTCTCGGTATGGAAGGAGCCAGAGTCCTCTCGACGCCGCAAATGATCGGCTTCATGGAAAAGGTTTCGCGCGATCTCCTTTTCGCAATGCTCGAACCGGGTAAGGACTCCGTCGGAACCATCGTCAACGTCAAGCACCTGGGCGCAGCTCCGATGGGTACCAAGGTTACATTCCGGTCAAAGCTACTCTCGCTCGATGGCCGCCGCGCAACTTTCGAAGTAGAGGCATTCGATAGCCAGGAGAAAATCGGCGAAGGACTTCATGAGAGGTTCATTATCACGGTCGCGAACTTCGCCGAGAAGATGAAAGCCAAGTTCGCCGCCGCCGAACAATCGTAACTTCTACTCTAACCTCAGCCATTTGTCTACTAAAGTTAACTAACCCGTAGTACTAACTTCAGATATCTTGTGAATACTTCCCTTCAACCCTCAAAATAACTATCGAGGGATCGATCGTGAAGTATTCAGTCATCAGTTTTGCGCTGTTTGCGGCAAATCTATTCGGGCAGTCCCCGGTTATAACGAAAATACTGAATGCCGGTATAGGAGATACTTCTTTTGCGCCCTTATCCGAAGTATATATCTATGGCGGGTTCCCAATAGGTTCGGCCAGGGACTTCTCTGTCTCCGTGGGTGGCGTGGCGGGCTATGTGAACGCCGCCGGTAGCGCCACTTATATCACTGCGGTGCTTCCATCCGGTGCACCGCTTGGCCGGCAGCCCGTGGTAGTGACTTACCAGGGCGCCGGCTCCACTCCATTTCCCATTACATTACTACCCTATGCCCCGGAGTTTCAGACCCTCACCCCGGTGACCCCGGCCGGCTCGGGTCCTCAGTTTCCTTTAAATCCGTATTTTCCGATCGCCCACGCTAACGTGACGCCGGTAACTCCAGCCGCGCCGGCTGCGCCAGGAGAACGCCTCATCAGCTTACTTTCTGGCGTCGGCCCGACCAATCCGCCAATTAAATTGGGCGCGATCAATTCATTTGAAACCCTGGCGGTTCAGCCTACCGTTCTGGTCGGAAATATGAGCGCACCCGTCGCGCGCGCCGGGAGTTCAGGAACCAACGTCGAAGTGGACTTCTTTGCCCCCAATGGAGCCCCCATGGGTTATTCACCGGTAGTCCTGAACGTTGCCGGTTACCGGAGTAATACCGTCAATATCCCGATTGCCACGCAACCCTTGATTTCAGCGGTGTTGAATGCCGGAAGTTTCCGTTCTTCGGGGACGGTTGCTCCTGGCTCGATCGTCTCGATATTCGGAATTGGATTCGGTCCAACGGACAATCTCACTGCCTTCCCTTCCACCAACCCGAATGGAACTACCTCCACGTTCGGGACCATCGCCGCTCCGGTGTTTGCCCTGGCCACCGTCGAAGGCCAGATCAATGTCCTGGTACCCACCGAGTTACCCACCACCGGGACGGTCAATCTGTCAGTTGAGAGTTCGCTCGGAACCAGTTCGAACTTCACCTTGAATCTGTCTCCGGCCGTTCCGGGAATGTTTTTCTATGCGGACCCATCCGTCCCCACTCGCAGAAACGCCGTCGCACTGATTGGCAACACTGCGTGGATCGCGATGCCCACGTCCATGGCGGCGGGCATGGGAATACCCGATAATTGCTCGTCGATCGGCAAACTCTCGACCTGCGGTCAACCAGCCCATGTCGGAGATGTCGTCCAATTATTCGTAACCGGCTTAGGGAAAGCAACACCAGGAGGCGGTCCCAATAACCTGCCTCTGGCGACCGGCCAGGTTGCGCCTGCCAGCGCCAGTCCACTGTATTTGACGGTCGAGACACCGATCGTCACCATCGGGGGAATACCAGTCCCGGTGCAATTCTCCGGCATCGCTCCGGGCTTTGCCGGACTTTATCAGGTCAACGTCCAGATCCCCGCGGGCTTGACAACGGGCGATGATGTGCCGATCACGATCGCTATGCCGGGAAGCATAGTCGACTCTGCCACCCTTGCCGTAGCCGCACAGTAGTGCTCGCTCTGATCGACTGATTTCACTTCGGAGCTGCTGACGACAAATTTGCTTTTTTCCCGCCGAACGTATAGATTGTTTTTACCTACACGGTTCCAGGGATGTATGCCATGACGCTACGAACTATTCTTGCCTTCTTATTTCTCGCTTCTCCGGTGCTTGCTCAACAGGCAACCATCAGCGGCCAGGTTACCGACTCCACCGGCGCATCGCTCGCCGGAGCTCGCGTTACCGCGACTAACTTGGCTACCAACGTTGCCAGTATCCAGACGACGAACTCGGCCGGCGCATATCTTTTCCCCAACCTGGAGATTGGAGAATACACCGTTGCGGTAGAGCATGAAGGCTTCCGCAAGTATCGCGAAAACAAAATAGTCCTCGATACCGCGCAGAGCTTCGGCTTAAATGTGAAACTGGAACTCGGCTCGGTCTCCGAGACCGTCACGGTCAGCGCCACGGCCGCGACGCTCGACGACAAGACGTCGGTAATCGCTCAAACCTTTGAGCCAGCCGAACTCGCGGATATTCCTTTGGGCGATCGCCGCACTCTGCAACTTGTCAACTTGATGCCCGGCGCTGTCTTTGTCTCCTATGCGACAGGAGGGAAACCCAACTTCAGTCTTGCCGGCGGCCGTACCCAGAGTCAGATGTTATGGATCGATGGCGGCTCGGCGCAAAACATGCGGCTCGGTGTCGGTCAGGTCGATGTCGATCCGCCCGTCGAAGCCGTCGAAGAAGTCAAGATACTAACCAATAACTACGCTGCGGAATATGGAGCGTCCGCCGGCGGTGTCATTCTGGAAACCACGAAATCGGGTACCAACGGTTTCCATGGCAGCGCCTACGAGTTCCTGCGCAACGATGCCCTGGACGCGCCCGGCTTCTTCGCTCCCGTCGTCAATGGAGGTAAGACCCAGCCTGAACTGCGCTACAACATCTATGGAGCGACTTTCGGAGGGCCGGTCCGGCGCAATAAGACCTTCTTCTATTTCGCTTACGAAGGGCGGAACCTGGGGGTCGGCGCGTCCCTCACTCTGACCGTGCCGACGCTGCTGCAGCGCGCTGGAGATTTCTCCCAGACCAAGACTGCCGCGGGAGCTCTGGTAGCGATTTATGATCCTAACTCAACCCAGCTGGTGAATGGTAAACAGACGCGAACCCAGTTCCCCGGCAACGTGATCCCGCAGAGCGAACTCGATCCGGTCGCGATCAAGATGCTCAACTATTACCCTCTGCCCGACCGCGCGCCGACTAACCTCGCCGGCGCCAATAACTTCGTGGCCAACACGATCACCTGGACCAACAGCAGTTTCTACATGGGCAAGATCGATCACGTCTTCAGCGAGAAGGATCGTCTCACCGGCCGCTACCTGTACAATCAGGACCTTCCTTCCGTCAAAGGACCCTATGGCCCCAACGACGCGGGCGACCCTACGGCTTACACGAACGCGAAGCAGCAATATATCTACGCCGACGAGATCCACGTTCTGAACCCCACCACGGTTAACGATCTTCGTTTCACCTATGGTTATCGTCTCGCGCCCGCCCTGACCAACGGCGTCGGATCCAACGCGGTCCAGGCGATCGGCTTGCCGGGCGTGAGCGACAACGCCTTCCCGCACCTCGCCCCGGCCGGGTTTAGCGCCCTCGGATCAACCTCCCAGGAACGCGATCAGTTTCCCATTCAGAACCTCCAAATCGTCGACAATTTTTCCAAGATCGTCGGCCGTCATGCCTTGAAGTTCGGCGTCGAGGCGCGCAAGTCCTCCAACTACGAAAGCGATAAGTTCACGGCCTCCGGCGACTTCACCTTTGCTACCACGTCGACCGGCAATCCTGCGGGGGGAAGCGGCAATGGCCTCGCCAGCATGCTCGTCGGATATCCCACTTCCTTTGCGGAAGCGCAGACTCAGCCCACCAATCGCTATAGCTGGTACTACGCGGCTTTTGCGCAGGATGACTTCACCGTATCGCGTAGCCTGACTTTCAACGTCGGCCTGCGCTGGGAGATGGATACGCCCATGATCGATACCAACAACCGTATGAATGGCTTTAACCTCAGTCAGCTCAATCCCGTCTCCCACACTCCGGGAGTCGTTACCTTCATGGGTTTGAATGGCGTCTCCTCCGTGCCCTGGAATTACGATTGGAACAATTTCGGACCTCGCTTCGGCTTTGCCTGGAAACCGGGATTTTCGAGCAAACTGGTGGTTCGCGGCGGCTACGGCGTCTTCTTCGCGCATCCTTTCGATACCGGACAGCCGGCATCGGCCAACCTCGGCTTCAGTACCAGCATGAGCCTGACGACGCCCGATAACGGCATCACACCAGTATTTATTCTCAAGAACGGTCCTCCGCCATTGACTAGTTCAGTCGCCTTGAACGCCTCTTATGGAGCGGTGCCCTACGGCGCGTCCCCCACCACCGCCGTCACTTACTTCGATCCCTCCCGTGTCAGCGGCTACTCGCAGCAATCCAACCTCAACGTGCAGTACCAGCTTTCCAGTTCCATGATCGTGGAAGTTACGGCCATCACCAACATGGGACATAAGTTGGCGGACTTCAATCTGCCCATCGACCAGATTCTTCCTTCGGTCCTCGGTCCCTCCTGCAACACCCAGATCTGCCGCCCCTTTCCGCAATTCAGTAGTGTCACGATCTTGAGTCCCTCCATCGGCGATTCCAATTACATCGCCGGCTTCGTACACCTTTCCAAGCGATTCAGCAACGGTCTCAATCTCAACGCCAGTTATACTCGCTCTACATTTCTGGACAACAGTTTCGAAGGCGGTAGCGGCGTCGGTGCGGATGGTAATGCGCAGGTCTATTCCAATCAATACAATCGCGCCGCCGATTGGGGACCCTCTACCAATGACATCCGAAATCGCGTCACCTTCAGTCTGGTCTACGAACTTCCGTTCGGACCGGCCAAGCATTGGCTCTCGCACGGTATCGTAAGCAACGTGATCGGCGGATGGACGCTCGGCTCCGTCGCGACTGCGCAGACTGGTGCACCCTTCACGGTTACGACGAACACGAACAATACCGACGCGTTTTCCGCGGGAGCCCAGCGGGCCAACATCCTGGGAAACCCCAATCTGCCCTCCGGCCAGCGCTCTGTGAACGAGTGGTTCAACATCACCGATTTCGGTCAGCCCGCCATCTACACCTTCGGCAATAGCGGACGCGACAATATGCGCGCTCCCGGCATCGTTGATGTGGATCTCTCTTTGGGCCGTAACTTCCGTCTTCGGGAGAAGATGACGCTCCAGTTTCGTGGAGAAGCTTTCAACATCTTTAATCACACCAATCTAAGTTCTCCCGCCAAAGCCTTCGGTGCCGCGGATTTCGGATCGATTACCGCCGCGGGACCGGCACGCGTCCTCCAGGTCGGAGCGACAGTGCGATTCTAGTTTCACCCGCCGACTCTCAGGCAATGGAGCACCCTGCGGTCAAGGGGATCCGCTAAAGTTTGGCGTCTGATTCGCCAGTCTCCCTGACCGCCTGTTCAGCCAAAGGCTCTTCTTTGTGCCGCTCCTTCGGGGCGGCCCGCGTCATGGTCGAGGACTTAAAGTCAATCCCAGAGCACGTCCAATAAGCCTTGTAGAGTAGGCCTTTGGCCTGCGTTGACTTCTTGCCACAGCTGTTAAGCCTCAGATCCCGAGGACTGGTCCTGGCATCTGAGGCTCACATTTCCCGGTTTCAAGCGTTGGACGTCAGCACGGCATCGGTTCCGCAGCCCGCATGGCCGCAATTGCACGCCAACTCCGTCGTATCTTTTGCGTCCTCGCAGTACGCACTGCAGTACTTACTGTCTTTTGTCCGTGGACAAGCGCATGAGGGGTGCGCACACTTATCTTTTGGCTCTGCCATAACCTACCTCCGCGCCGAAAGCCGCACGCGGTTAGCCACGGTACGGTATGCCACGCAACTACTTGGCGTAATACCCTTGCGTCGCCTGGACGACCAGGTCTTTCTTTTTCGTGGTCAGCGTAATTCTTCTGAAGCCCGCGCCGTTCGAGGAATTCGACGTATAACCAAGACTGTACTGATTCCGCAGTTCTTCCTCGATCTGGCTGTAGATCTTTTCGATCGGATGCTTTTCGGAAACCTCGAAGAAGCCGCCACCGGTTTCCAGGGCGATTCGTTGCAGCACCTTTTTACCGTCCGGGTGGTTCGCCATCGGTGGACCGCCGCGCCCCATGCCGCCTCGCCGCCCCATGCCCCCGAGCTGGCTGAAAGGACTCTGGCCATAGGCTTCCCGGTCCGCGAACAGTATCGAATAAACCATAGTATTGGCGCGTTGCGCCGATTCGATGCATTCACCAATCCCGACTTTACTCCCGTTGTCGACTCCGTCGGAGAGCAGCATCACCGCTTTCCGGCCATTTTGCTTTTTCATCAGATCGTCGCCGGCAGCCAGCCACACGGCATCGTAGAGAGCTGTCCCACCGCCACCGCCACCGCCCCTGCGCCCGCCGCCGCCCGGATAGCCACCGCCGCCTCCACCCGGATATCCTCCGCCGCCACCGCCTCCCTGTCTTTGCAGTTGCGGCGTGGAGGCGCCGCTCATCTTGTCCAGCGCGTCCTCCAGTTTCTTCTTCGATGGCGTCAAATCCTGCAACAATTCCACCTCCCGATCGAAGTGGATGAGGAACGTCTGGTCCTTATCTTCACGAAGCACCTGCTCGATGAAGGTTCGCGTAGCATCGCGCTCCTTGCCGAGCACACGCCGCTGGCTGCCGCTGGTATCGACCAACAGACCCAGCGTCAACGGCAAGTCGGCTTGCTGCGAGAAATATTTGATCACTTGGTCCCGGCCGTCTTCTTGAAGAACAAAATCGTCCTTCACCAGGTTTTTAACGATGACGCCTTTCTTGTCGCGTACCGTCGCAAGCACGCTGACAACTTTTACGTCAGTGGAGAATTTTACGTTATCTTCGTCCGCTCCCGGCAGCCTCGCCGGCAGCAATGCCAGCGCCGCTGCGATGAAGCCACGACGAGAGACGCAAGTGTGCTGATGCATGTGAATTGAACCCGCCTATTTCAAAACTGATGCGTAGGGACCTACAAACGTTACGTTTAAATCTGTTCGTAAGAACCCCGCTACCCGGTCAAAACGCTACTCCACACCTGTTAAAATTGAGGTTTCCGATAATCACCTGGAGGTTTGAATGGCAGTTGCAACGCGGCGGACGTCCGTCGCAGTCGACATCGGCGGTATTAAGGTTGGCGGGAACCATCCAATCGTCGTACAGTCGATGACCAACACGGATACCGCTGACGTAACCGGGACTGTAAATCAGGTCATGGCCCTCGCCCAAGCGGGGTCCGAACTGGTTCGCGTCACCGTCAACACCGAAGCTGCGGCGGCAGCCGTCCCTAAGATCGTCTCCACTTTGAAACAATTTGGGTGCCGCACGCCGATCATCGGAGATTTTCACTACAACGGTCATCTGCTCCTGAAGAAGTTTCCGGAATGCGCCCGCGCTTTGGCCAAGTACCGGATCAACCCGGGAAATGTGAATATCGGCAAGAAACACGATGACAATTTCCGCACCATGATCGAGGCTGCCGTCGAGTACGGCAAACCCGTGCGGATCGGCGTCAATTGGGGATCGCTCGACGGTCAGCTCCTCACCCGCATGATGGACGAAAACAATCTGCGGCCGGAGCCCAAAGAAGCCCGTGATGTCACACTCGACGCAATCGTCGCCAGCGCTGTTTTGTCCGCCGAAGCCGCCGAACACTACGGACTCTCGCGGGACCGCATCATTCTGAGCGCGAAGGTGAGCGGCGTTCAGGACTTGATCGACGTCTACCGGATGCTGGCGGCTCAGTGCGATTATGCGCTGCATCTCGGTTTGACCGAAGCCGGCCTCGGCGCCAAAGGGATTGTCGCGACCACGGCGGCGCTCGCCGTCCTCCTGCAGGAAGGTATTGGAGACACCATTCGCGCCTCGCTCACACCGCTCCCGAATGGAGACCGGACGGAAGAAGTGATCGTCAGCCAGCAGATTTTGCAGTCGATCGGCATTCGAAGTTTTACGCCCCAGGTGACTGCTTGTCCGGGCTGCGGACGAACTACCAGCACGTTCTTCCAGGATATGGCCGATCAGATTCAGACCTATTTGCGTGAGCAGATGCCGGTCTGGAAAGAACGGCACGCCGGCGTCGAGATGATGAAGGTGGCCGTAATGGGCTGCATCGTCAACGGCCCGGGCGAGTCGAAACACGCGAATCTGGGAATCTCTCTGCCGGGAACCTTCGAAGAACCCGTGGCCCCCGTTTACATTGACGGCCGGCTCTCCACGACCTTGCGCGGCGACCGGATTGTCGCGGAGTTTATTTCCATCCTGGAGACGTATGTAGCGTCCCATTATGCCTGCGTAAATTAGGCTTCAGCCTGTCCGCCATTTTTTCGACCGTCGCAACGTACGAATATCGACAAATTCAGCCGGATTGACTACAATAGCTGTACAACTTGAGTGATTGTTAGTCATCCATGGTCCATCCGGGGAAGAATTTAGCGTTTGCTTTACGCACGTTGGGCCGAAATCCGGGCTTTACGCTGCTTGTGGTGGTAACCTTAGGCCTCGGAATTGGCGCGAATACCGCGATCTTCAGCCTGGTCGACGGAGTCCTGCTCAAACCCTTGCCTTTTCGCGATCCGGATGCCCTCTTGATGCTGTGGCAACAACGCGCATCGCTGACGCGCATGACGGTTTCCGAGCTCGATCTGAACGATTATCGGGCCCGCACTCACGTTTTTCAAGATCTGGCGGGTTTTGTCCCGCCCGGCGCCAGGACCGTGATTCTTACCGGCGCAGGAGATCCCGCTGAAATTGCACCCGCATTCACGACCCAGGGCTATTTCTCCCTGCTCGGTGTCAGGCCCGTACTCGGTCGTGACTTCCTCCCGGAAGAGGGTCTCCGTGGACACAATAATGTGGCTATCCTGAGCTACGCCCTGTGGCAATCGCGGTTCGGAGGTGCTCCTGACGTCCTCCACCGGCAGATCACCTTGAACCAGCAGAAACTGCAGGTCGTGGGGGTTATGGGTCCCCAAATCTATCCTGCAGAAGCTGATATTTTCGTTCCCTTCACCTGGGTGGACCCAGAACGACTGACGCGCAATTTCCACGAGTTAAACGTCATCGGGCGCCTCCGTCCGGGACAGACGATAGCCGCCGCGCGGCGGGAGATGCAGACCATTTCGGCGGACTTGGGCAACTCCTATCCCATCACGAATGCGGGGATCAGGGTCGATATCCTGCCGTTGCGCGAAGAAATCACCGGCAATGTCCGGGAAGCCATTCTTCTTTTGCAGTCGGCAGTCGTCTTAATTCTCCTGATTGCCTGCGGGAATGCCGCGAACCTGCTGCTGGTGCGGGCGGTCTCACGGCAAAAAGAGATCGCGATCCGCGTCGCCTTGGGTGCCGGACGTGGCCGCGTCATCGCGCAGTTCGCAATCGAGTGTTTGATCCTTTCCGCCGGCGGAGCGATCCTCGGGATATTGCTGGCCTTTGCCTCAATGCCTCTGCTGCGCTGGCTCGGCTCTGAACGAATTTCGCGCTTGCAGCACGTCGCTATCGATGCCCGCGTCCTGCTCTTCACGGCCATGATCGCTGTGGCAGCGGGCTTCCTGTTCGGCTTGATTCCGGCCCTGAAATATTCGACCGCGAATCTCAACCAGATACTGCGCTCCGGAGGTAGAACTTCGAAATCGGACTCCGGCCGCCTGCGCAATATCCTCGTCGCCGGAGAAGTCGCCCTGGCGCTCCTCGTGGTGGTCGGGTCCAGCCTGCTGGCGCGCAGCCTGGACCAGCTATTTAGCGTGCATCCAGGATTTCGAGGCGAACATGTGCTCGTGGCGCATATCCGCTTGCCCTCGACCCACTACAGGCAAAGCGATATCCGGAGCTTCTATACACGGCTCTTGCCCAGGATAGCGGCCATTCCCGGCGTGCTGGACGTTTCCACTGCGACCACCCTGCCGTTGGCGGGTCCCCTGACCGAAATGCGTTTCGCGCTTCAGGGAGTCCCGTTGCCCGAGCCCGGAAACTATCCCACAATGGTCATGATCTCCGTCGACCCGGAGTTTTTCCGGACGATGGGAATTCCCGTCCTGCGGGGTCGCACCTTCAAACGTGCCGAGGTGGGCGATTTCGAGCAGGAGAAATGCATCATTAACCAGACCCTGGCAAACCGCTACTTTCCTGCCCGGGATCCGCTCGGTCAGGTAATCCTGACCGGTGTCGCCCACACCACCCCGGAGCCATGTCAAGTGATCGGCGTCGTAGGCGATGCCCATCTCGCTTCTCTCGATGCGCCGGTCCGGCCAACCGTTTACTTCGCGGCGTACGTGATCACCGATAACCTTATCGTGCGAACCACTGTCGAGCCGATGTCACTCTCCAAAGCGGTTCAGCGGGAAGTCTCCGCAATCGACCCCGATCAACCGGTCAGCAACGTGAGAACCATGAGTGACGTGCTTTCCCTCTCGCTTTCGCGGCGCAGTTTCTCGGTCGTTCTGCTGGCGGTATTCTCGTGCCTCGGCTTGTTTCTCGCCTCCCTGGGTCTCTACGGCGTGGTGTCTTACTCCGTCACCCAGCGCTCGCAGGAGATCGGCATCAGGATGGCGCTGGGAGCGCAACAGTCCGCTGTTTTCCAGTTGATTCTCGGCCAAGGTCTGCTGATCACCGCGATCGGACTGGCGATTGGTGGAGTAACCGCCCTCGCTGCGACGCGTTGGATGTCGCGGCTTCTCTTTGGTATCGCCGCGACTGACCCGCTCAGCTACGTCGTCGGCTGCTTTGTGCTGCTCGCGGTTTCGACGCTGGCCTGCTTCTTTCCAGCCTACCGTGCCACCAGGGTCGATCCCTTGGTAGCCCTCCGCTACGAGTAACGGCCCATGCGGCGTTTCAGCGAGTATGACTTATGGAACGTCCGGCCCGCAGAAGAACCTCGTTTATCGCGTTGAGTTCACCGACAAGCGATTCTTCGCGTTCGGCTGAAAGATGCTGCCGGACACGGGTCTCCTGAAATTCTCCGGCCGCGGAGAGGAGCATGGCTGACGCCAGATAAAAACCAATCTCTAGCACCGCAAGGATGTCATTCTCGATATGCACGTGACCGCGGGCCTGCAGAAAACTGAAAATCAGCAATACCGCCGCGTCGCCCAAGAACCAAATACTGTAAAGCATGCACAACACCACGTTGTTGCGCGGCAGCTTAATCGGATATCGGGAAATAAAATACAGCATGATGATAATAAAAACGACTATCGCTACCGCGTTTCCTCGCTCAAACCCGATTATCCTGCGCGCTCTTGGGGATAGATTGAAAACGCTCACCCCGATCGGCGCGATCGTCAGACTGAATCCCACCGTGGCAATTACCGCAGCTATCCCCATCACCCACCGGCTCAAGGAGCGTAGCCCCGCGTAATTCCGGAAGATCACCGAAAATAACTCCCAGACGACCAATACGTACAGCACGTTGCGAAGTGGCTCTCCCCATTGAAAACTATGGAGAAACTGCCGGCTCTTGGTCCCGTAAACCACCGCAACCGTCTGCAGCCACAAAGGCACGCACAGTAACGCGAAGAAAAAAGGATAAATTCGAAAGAATTTGAGGTGAATCAGGCGGAAAACAACCACGATGTCAAATAAGAGGGAAAAAAGCTGGAGGGCTGATTCAATAGAGGCGCTTGTCATAGTGTACGGACTCGAAGCGCCTCCATTAAAACCAGTTTATAACATAGGTCGCCGGCACGGCGAAAGGTACCCGAAGAGTCTACCGGACCGCATGAACCGAATCGCAAGGATCGCAGTCCGGCACTGCCGCAACCGCGTGAACCGAATCGCAAGGATCGCAGTCCGGCACTGCCGCAACCGCGTGAACCGAGTCGCAAGGATCGCAGTCCGGCACTGCCGCAACCGCGTGAACCGAGTCGCAAGGATCGCAGTCCGGCACTGCCGCAACCGCGTGAACCGAGTCGCAAGGATCGCAGTCCGGCACTGCCGCAACCGCGTGAACCGAGTCGCAAGGATCGCAGTCCGGCACTGCCGCAACCGCGTGAACCGAGTCGCAAGGATCGCAGTCCGGCACCGCCGCAACCGCATGAACCGAATCGCAAGGATCGCAGTCGGGCACTGCCGCAACCGCATGGACCGAATCGCATGGATCGCAGTCTGGGACCGCAGCAACCGATTTGTTGAATGCCGTTAGCATCGCGGTTAAGAAGGCGAATGTCAAGATCGCTTTACGCATTTCGAATAAATCTCCCTAAGTGAAACTCTGTAATACCAAGATACACGGCCAGTATACATAAGATATGGGAGAGTTGAGAACAGTTTTTGTCCGCACAAATCAATTTCTTCTTCACTTAGTACTAGAGCTGGTTTTATTCTTTGCGATTTTAGTTGCGCCGATACCTGTTACGTGTTCTTCGGCGACTGTGCGATAAACTTGATCGAGTAATAGGATGAAGAAGGATTCCACTGCCGCGGCGGACCTTTGGCGCAATACCCTTGCACAAATCCCCACGCTCTTTGGGCGGCTCTGGTATTTATCCTCGCTACGCGATCAAAACACCGGCTTTTATCAGCATTTCGGATTGGCACAGCGCTTCGATGAAGATGAGGCGAACCGCGTCCTCCGCCAGTCCCATTTGGCCGTGTTCGAACAGTGGCTTTGCTATAGCCTCGAACAGCAGAAAAATGAGGCGGACGAGTATCTCCGCGGTCAGGACGGAGACGCCAAGATTATCATTTCGAATTGGCTGAAACTCACACCCTACCGGAACTGTATTCCCGTGGGAACGAGGGAAGTAGAGCGAAAGCTTTTTATGTCGGACCTAAAGGTCGTGCTCGAGCTGCTCAGGACCGAGTATGCCGTCGGCGATCCAGATCAAGAACCATAGCCACGCCGGTTACCTGTCCAACAATCTCGACATCTTGCGGAAATTTGAAGACTTGAGGTGGACAAAGGGATGCCGGGTGAGGTTGTAGCACCAGATTATTCTCGCTCTGGGTACACCAGCAGCATGCGTACCCGTTGCGATGCTCCATGAAGTAAATGGGCCGCTCGAACTCGTTGGTCCAGCCTGAATTCTGCACCCTGCGTCGCGAGTCGTCAATCGTCACCAGCGCGCCCGGTTGAATCATGGGGTACATATTCCAGTCCTCTGAGCCGATCAACGCGTACCGCAACTTCTTTGTCTCCATCGTATTGAGCAATGCCAGAGGAACCTTCCCCCACTTCGCGACCATACGGCTGAGAAATACCGTCTTCTTAGGGTCGAGGCCGGGGTCCAGCGAGAGCGGCGCCGCTATCTCGCCTTCGTTGGCGCGAAAATCGATCAGGTGCGTCGCTCTCAGGTCTATCGCCATGGCATCGGCCGGCAAATCCGGCAACGAAACTCCATACCAGCCGAGAACCTCGACATAATCTAACCTGTATATGGCACACAGCGTGTAGATTCGATAAATTGACGGCACCACGCTGTGATTCTCAATTTCGGAAAGCCGGCTGAGGCCTAATTTGTACTCCTGGCTTCTCCTGCGATCCACGATGATCTGGCTTTCGTTTTCAACATCACGAAGCGTAAGCTTCAGATGTTCGCGCGCCCGCTTGAGCCGGTAACCTGGATCTTCCATGCTATGATCCTGCTTCGGGGTGTTCGACCGTTCGTATGTGGCAGGATTCGCCATGAAACAAGGAGGTCCCAGTAATCCGCAGTATAGCCTTAGGGTTTTGCCAGGAGCAACGATTATTTACCGCCTTTGTTCTGAATTCGGAACGATTCGATTTTAAGAGAGGTTTCCCGCTGAGACTCATCGTTGGCGTATCTGGTGCAAGTGGTTCACTTTACGCAGTGCGGTTGCTTGAAAAGCTGCGGCAAAGAGGCGATGTTGAAATTCACCTCGTGGTTACCCGCTCGGCCGAGAAAACTTTGTTTCTGGAAACCGGGAAGCGGCTCAATGACCTCAAATCCATGGCATCTCACTGCTATGCCCCCGAAGATATTGCAGCACCACTCGCCAGTGGATCGTATCAGACTGCCGGGATGGTCATTCTGCCCTGCTCCATCCACACCATGTCCGCCATCGCCGCCGGCATTAGCTCCAACCTGATGGTCCGCGCCGCTGACGTCACCTTGAAGGAGCGCCGTAAGTTGATCCTCGGCGTCCGTGAGACTCCCTTTCACCTCGGACACTTACGCACCATGGTTTCGCTGACTGAAATGGGCGCTGTGATCGCGCCGCCGATACCCGCCTTCTACAACAACCCTGCCACCATCCAGGATCTCGTCGACGGAACCGTAGACCGGACCCTGGACCTGCTCGGAATGCCCGATCCCGACACCAGGCGCTGGAACGGTCCTCACCAGTCATGAAAAAGCTAAGCAAGAACTCGAAAATTACAGCCTCGTTTCAAGGCGAGCCCGGAGCGTTCAGCGAAATGGCCGCCCGTCAGCTGTTGGGCGACGATGTCGCTGTTTTGCCCTGCCAGCGCTTCGTGGACGTCTTCGAAAGCCTGAAGTCGGGGAAGGTGCAGGCAGCTGTAATCCCGATCGAAAACTCGCTGCATGGGTCGGTTCACGAAAATTATGACACCCTGCTCCATCACGATCTGCCGATTGTCGGGGAGACCTACGTGCGCATCGTACATAACCTCATCGCCCCGCCCGGGGTGAGTTTTCGCAAAATCCGTAAGGTCTTCTCCCACCCCGTAGCCCTGAATCAAAGCAATACGTAGTCTAACGAATAAATATTGCTAG
>CAVZRE010000040.1:0-284690 GCA_963777595.1 Terriglobia bacterium | reverse complement strand
GTAATAACAGTATGACGGGTACATCAACTAAGTTCTGAAGTCTTGAACAGGTTGCCTGGTTGTGGTTCAATGGTATAGGGAGTTATAGGGTATACATGAAGGTAATGATGCAGGGAAGTGAGAACAAGAAGTTGCATTCAATAAAAAATCGCTGCAAGCTATTATACATTCGCTAATGATTCCAAGAAAACAAGATGCATTCAAATCGTTGATCCTCTCGCTCGTACAAACTCAAGCTGTCGAAAGACTGAAGCCTGCCGCCGACGAATTCCGTCCCGATCTCGTCATGGTATCGGCGGGCTTCGATTCGCGTCTCGGCGACCCGCTCGGCCAGTTCACTCTCGCCGACCGTGATTTCGCCGACCTGACCCGTGTCCTGCGCGATATCGCCGCGAAGCATTCGAATGGTAGGCTGGTCTCAGTGCTGGAGGGCGGCTACAACCTGTACGGGTTGACTAAAGCAGCCCAAGCCCACGGCCAGGCTTTGCAGGAATGAGACTTGCAGGAATTAATGATTACCGATCTCGTCCAGATTAAACGCCTTGGCGAAAAGAAACGCGAAGAGAACAGTCGTCTACGCGTCCATCTGAAGACCCACGACTACAATGAACGCCGCTTCCGCCGGATCGGCGAGGAGATTGAAGAGCAGATCGATTGTACCGTTTGCGCTAACTGTTGTCGCGTGGCGACAGTCGAGGTGTCGGAGCGTGACATCGAACGGTTAGTGAAGGCGCTGAGGATTAAGCGGCAGAAGTTCATCGACGAATATACCGTGGTCAATGAGAAAGAAGGCACCCGGGACCTTCGCCGCACCGAATCCGGCTGTGTCTTCCTTTCGGGCAATGACTGCACCATTTACGAAGACCGTCCCGATATCTGCCGCAACTTCCCCCATGTAGTTCGCGGCGAGGGACGCATCACCACGCGGATGTGGCAGTTCATCGACCGGGCATGTTATTGCCCCATCGTGTACAACACGCTTGAGGCGTATAAGAAGGAAGTCGACTTCCCTACGTGATTAGTTACGTCGCCTAGAAGCGCACGTTCGCCTGCCATTCCAGCACGCGGCTCCCTGGATTGCTGGTCCCGGCTATGGTGAAGTCGCGGTAAGCCGTGGAAGTCTGGCCGAAGCCTGCGCCGATAGTGGGCGTGTTCACCAGGGCCCCGGCGTCTCCCAACAGAAAGTTGGCCGTGTTGAAGACGTTCAGGCATTGCGCCCGAATTTCCAACTCGAACTTCTCGCGGATGCGAGTCTTCTTCATCAGGCTGGCATCGAAATGCTCTTGCCACGGCCCGTAAAGGAAGATTCGATAGCCCAACTGTCCCGCGGTCGTCGGTGGCGCGATATAGGGCTCCGCGGGATTCAAGTTCGACTGGGTCAAGCCGGCCACCTGGAACGCTGCCTCCGTATTGTTGATCAACGTCTGGGGAAGATAGTAGACCAGACCGTTCCCCGCCTTCGTGATATGCACCATCGAGTTCAGTTGCCGTGCAGTCATGTTGACCAGAATGACGCCGCCGTCCGCTTCCAGGCCGCCGTTGCCATTGGCGTTCACCACCTGGCGTCCGCTGCGCAGCAGTTCAGGCGTGCCCGACTGGATGCGGGTCACTCCGGACAGTGCCCAGCCTCCGAGAACCTTCCGTGCGAAGCCATTCTGTACAGTCCCAAAGAAACGGCGTCCCTGACCGAACGGCAATTCGTAAATCCAGTTGGCCTTCAAGTCGTTGCGGATGTCCCAGGGCGAGGGTCCTTTGTCCAGACTCAGATTGCGAAGCGTGGTGGGATAAGTGCCCGTCCCCGAACGGCTGGAAGTGGCGAAATCGTTGGTCAGAGCTTTCGCGTAAACGTAACTGCCTTGCAGCGACAACCCGCTGGCCAGGCGCCGCTTCACTTCCACTTGCAGCGAATTGTAAGTAGAGTTCCCCAGGTTCATCACTTCCATCGCCAGCGCGCTGCCCACTGCCGGGTTGGCGAAAAAGAGATTCGCAGGATAGCCCGCTTTCACCAGATTCGCCATATCCGTCGCGGTCGTCGCGATGGTATTCGCCAGACGTCCGGCCTGACCCTGCTGGAGGTAAGTCGCGTATGTGGTGTTGGTGGTGGCGCCGAGCGCCGTGGAGATGATGGGAATGTTCTGCTGGCCCGGCAGCCCCTGGTTGCCGAAATTACTGCTCGCCGGGTTGGCTTTCTGCGCAATGGCAAGGTTGTTGGCGGCGGCATCGAACTGGGCGAGGAAGCCATTCTCATAGATATTGACTTCGTTGATGTTGATCTTCTCCCAAAGGTCCGTCCCGTGATTTCCCACATAGCGCACTTCCACCACCGTGTTGGGAGTGATCTCGCGCTGCAAGCCCACGTCCCACGACTGCACATAGGCAGGCCGCAGGCTGGGATCGAAGCCGTAGACACCCTCGCCCGCTGTAACGGGGATGGGATAGCTCGGCGTGGTCGAATAACTCATGGACGGCAGAGCCGGATTGCTGAACAACACGCTTCCGGGCGCCCCAAATATCGCCGGATTATTGCCCGGCGTCACGTTCAGCGTCAGGGTGCGGCCCTGGTTACTGCCCCAGCCGTTGGAGATGAACGTATCGAGTCCTTCACGGATGGTGGAAATGGAGTAACCGGCGCGCAGGACCGCGCCATGGGAACCGAGCAGCCATTCCAACGGACCGCTTCCGGAAGGCGTGCGCCACGCAATCCCGAGCGACGGTTCGAAACCTTTGTAATAAGTCTTGTAAGGCGTGGTGCTGCCGGTGGTCGGCAAGAACTGCGACGGTGTCCCGGGCATGTATCCCGGCTGGAACAAATTGCCCACTCCCGACACTCCCCATATGGCGGCCGGCGTTGCCTCCGAGTAGCTTCCCGTTGGATTGGTGGGCGGCGTCTGCACTTCCCAGCGAAGTCCGTACGTCAGATTGACGCCGGGTAGGAGTTTCCACGAATCCTGCGCGTAGAGGCCGTACTCCCGCTGCCGCACGTTGTCGGTGGCCGGGGTCGAGCCGTACTGGTGTGTCGCCGGATTCAGATTCGCCGACTGGCTGATGGCGGACACCCGGCCGGTGAGGTCGGCGTACAATTGCTCCGCGCTTGCCAGATCGGTGGGATTGATGTTGGGAAAATTCGCGGCAGTGAACATGGATGTCGTCCCCGTGGCCACCGGGTCATTCGCAGCCACTCCGAAGGTAACCTGGGGAATCGTCGCCGTTCCGACGCTCTGCTGAAACAGGTTGATCTGCTCGAACGTGCCGCCGAAACTGACCAGGTGCTTGCCGTTGATCCATGACAAGCTTTCATGGGCGTTCCATACCGGCTCGTCGCGCCGCGATTGCGAAGCGACCGTGTAGGGGTTGCTGATGTAGCCGTTAAAACCCACGGCATAGCCTTTCCACTGGCTGAACAAGCCCGGAGACATGCCCTCGTCGAGCACGAAACTGCCGGCTTGCATGCCGAACATGGCTTCACTCGTCAGGTGCGGCGTGATGGTGGAGCGCAGCGCCATTGACGGCGAATAGGAGATTCGCCGCGTCTGGCCGACGGAGTTGCTATTCAGCACTGTCCCCGTGCCGGGCAGCACCGGAATGTAGCCGTTCAGCACGTCCGGCAGGGCATTGTAGGACTGGTAATGCATCACGAAATTGAACTGATTCTTGCTGTTCAATATGGCGTCGAGCCGGACTGTCGGCCAGTGGCGCGTAAACTTAGCGGGGATCTGAAAATAGTAAGAATTCCGGTTGTAGTCCGCCGCGGTTCCGACGCCACTCACGAATGAACCTTTGCCCGCGGCATCGGCCGCCATCGATTGGAGGATTTTGGAGACGGTTGGATCCACGGTACTCGGAAAACCGTTCGCTCCGGCCAGCGCAAGCAGGTTGATCGACGTCAGTTGCTTGTTGCTGCCGAGGTAGGTGAACACGCCATTCATGGCGCTCGGCGTCAGCAGGGTAGCTGACGAATTGGCGGTCTGCGGCAGCCGCAACTCTTCGTCCGAGGCGAAAAAGAACAGCCGGTTGTGCCTGATCGGGCCGCCGACGTCGAATCCAAACTGGTTCAAATTAATGCGATCGCGCGGCAGTCCGCGTTCGTTGTTGAAGTAGTAATTGGCGTCAAAAAAGGAGTTCCGGTTCTGCGAGAAGACGCCGCCATGGAACTCGTTCGTGCCGCTCTTGGTCACGAAGCGGATCTGGGACGCGCCGTCGCCCGAACTTGCCGCGTCCAGCGCGGTGGTCTGGATGGTCACTTCAGCGGTGGAATCGACTCGCGGCATCAGCCATGCCAGGAAGCCATTGCCGCTTTCGCTTTTCAATAAGCTGTCCTGAATGTTAACGCCGTCGAGCGTAGTGTTGACGCTCGATTGGGGCAAGCCGTTGAAGGTGCTGGTCACTTGTGTTCCGGGCGTCGAAGCGCCAGCCTGGTTGATAGCGAGGTCCAAGGCATTGCGGCTGGGAAAGGGCAAATCGTTGATTTGCCGGCCCGTCAGCGTGGAACTGATGGTGGCGCTCTCGGTCTCCATCAACTGCGCTCCGCCGCTCACCGTGACGCTATCCGACACCGCGCCAACCTCCAGTATCACGTTGGCGCTTCCGGGCGTGCCGACATCCAGTGCGACGTGCGGTATCACCGCCGTCTTGAAGCCGGCGGCTGAAACCGTGACGCGGTACGAGCCAATATCAAGTGCGGGAACTTCCCAACCGGAGGCTGAAGTGGTGGCTGCGAACTTCGCCCCGGTGGCTTCATTCACTAACGTCACGGATGCGCCGAGGATGGTTGCGCCTTGTGGATCGGTAACCGTCCCGGACAAACGCGACGTGGTCACCTGGGCGAACGCCAACGCCTCCGCCAACAGGAATGCAACGAGAGCTTTCGAACGAGTCATCATGTTATCCCAATGTGCTTGATTACGGCAGCTTAGCCGCGAAGGGCCAACATGGCGCCCGAAAAGACGAGGACCGCGGCTACCAGGCGGTCAAAGTGCGCACCTGCCAGCCGGCGATAGATTCTTTCGCCGCAAGCCGCTCCGGCGTAAAAAACGGGGCTCAGGACGACGCTCAGCAGAAAGCCTTGCCGGCTGGCGCGCCCTTCCCAGGCAAGCACAACGGCCGAAAAGCCGTACAGCATCGCGAAATAACCGAGCAGATTGGCGCGCATCGTACTCGCATCCCGCGATTCGCCGGAGAAATAAAGAATTGCCGGAGGGCCGCCGGCGCCTGCGATCGCCGTAAACGCTCCTCCGAAAAGACCGGCGATGAAGATAGATGGAGGACCGCTTCGATGCCGCCATTTCCAACCGCTCAACTGAACGAGCGCCAGTACCACGATGCCGATTCCGATGACGCGCTTGTTCGCTGTCGACCCGATTCCGTCGAGCAGTTTGCCGAAAACCGCGGTGAAAAACACGGCCATCAAGGCGAGCGGCACGACGCTGCGCCAATTCACCAACGCTGCGGAACGGCGGAATCCCTGCATGCCGGTAAACGCATGAACCAGAATCACCAGTTCGGCCGCATCCTTGGGTTCGAGCAGCAGCGCACAACAGGGCGCGAGCACCAGCGCGCCACCGAAGCCGGTTGATCCACGTACCAGACCGCCCATGAATGCGGCGGCCGCTAATGCGGCAATGATAGTGGCGGGAGGCAAGGTTTGACAGTCTCAAGCGACGGGAAAAAGCTGGCTGCGCCGGCTGACCGGCAAAATAGGACCGCCTATCGTACGGTACGCCGGCCGGCTTTTCGTCGCCATCATGCACCGTTAGAAAGCTGCCTCCTTCAGAACTTCTTCAAGGATCGCAAGCATCTGGTCGATCTGCTCCCGCGTCGCCACCAGCGGGGGCGCCAGGATTACGGAATCGCCCGTGGTCTTCACGTGCAGGCCACGCTCGAACAGAAGCTTCTGCAGGCGATATCCGCGCTGACCCGGAGTCTTTTCCGGCGCGATATCGAGAGCCGCCAGCATGCCGTAGCCACGAATATCCGTTACACCGGGCAGATCCTTCAGCAGGAAAAGGCGATCGAGGAAATAAGGCGAAAGTTGCCTTCCCGCGGAAAACACGCTCTCACGTTCATAGATATCGAGCGCCGCGAGAGCCGCGGCACAGGCTACCGGATGGGCCGACCAGGTATAGCCGTGAAAGAACTCCGGTTGCATGGCGGGTGCGGCGTCGAAAATTGTCTGGCAGACACTCTGCCTAACGGCAACCGCCGCCATGGGCACGCTGCCATTGGTGAGAGCCTTGGCCAGGCAGATCAGGTCCGGGGTGACCCGGAAGCTCTGGGCCGCGAAGGGCTGTCCTGTCCGTCCGAAACCACAGATCACCTCGTCGAACACGAGCAGAATGCCATAAGAATCGCAGATCTCACGGAGGCGTTCGAGGTAGCCCGCGGGCGGCACGAGCGTGCCCGTGGAGCCGGCGATGGGTTCCACGAAACATGCGGCGATGTTCTCCGCTCCATGCAGTTGAACAAAGCGAAACAGGTCGTCGGCGAGTTCCTTGCCACGCGCTGGTTGCCCAGGAGTAAAGCGGTTTTCCGGAAGCCAGGTGTGCCGCATATGCACTACGCCGCTGATCGTATTACCGTACGTTCTGCGGTTGTTGAGCATGCCGGAGAGCGCCGTACCGCCGAAATTCACGCCGTGATAGGCGCGTTCGCGCGAAACGAACATCGTGCGGGAAGCTTCGCGGCGGGCACGGTGATACGCCAGGCAGATTTTCATCGCGGTATCGACCGATTCCGAGCCCGATGTCACGAAGAAGATTCGGTTTAGTTCCGGCGGCAACAGTGCAGCCACCCGGTCCGCGAGCAGGAATGACTTAGGATGGGCACGCAGAAAGCTCGGCGTAAAGTCGAGTTCCAGAATCTGGTCACGAACAGCGTCGGCTATTTCGCGGCGTCCATGACCCGCGGGGGTAGTGAAGAGGCCGGAAACACCGTCGAGAATCGGGCGGCCTTTGGGGTCGTAGTAGTAGACATCTCGCGCCCTTGCAAATAGTTTAGGATCCTCAAAAAAGTCGCGATTGGGAGTGAATGGAAGCCATTGGGTTTCCACGGATGGACTGCTTGAGGTTTCGCCTTTCAGGTCTTCCAGCAGATCGCGGATCATTGGCTATTGTGTCTCCATCGGAACCGGCAAAACGATTGGATTCAAGAACTGTACCATACCAGATATGCGATCTCCGGGGCTCTAGACCAGAGTGCTCGAACCAGAGTTGACATCCAGTGACAAAAAGTTTAACGTTACGAAATCACCCGAGGCGGCGTTTCCCTTCTAGCCGGAGCGCCGATAGTTTCCGGATCGTGTCAATCCGGGTCCGCCCAGTTCTTACCTGAACCACCGATTCCCTATGCAGGTCTCTCTGAAATCCGAACAAACGGCGCAGCACGAATTCAAACGCAGCCTGGGCCTGTTCGATTCCACGATGGTGGTGGCGGGTTCGATGGTGGGGGTGGGGATTTTCATTGTGTCCGCCGCGATGTCCCGGCAGTTGGGGAGTCCGGCCTGGCTGCTGGTTTCATGGATTATTTCCGGGCTCCTGACGGTGTGCGCTGCGCTTTCCTATGGCGAATTAGCCGCAATGATGCCGATGGCCGGGGGCCAATACGTATATCTGCGGGAAGCTTTCTCGCCGCTGTGGGGCTTCCTTTACGGCTGGACTCTCTTCCTGGTGATTCAGACCGGCACGATCGCCGCGGTCTCGGTGGGTTTTGCGCGCTATCTGGGAGTGCTGATTCCATGGGTTTCCGAGGAACATTACCTGATGGAGCCCGTTCATATCTCCTCGGGCTACGCAGTTTCTCTTTCGACGGGCCAAGTGGTCGCTCTCGGCGTGATTGCAGTCCTAACGTGGACAAACTGCCGCGGGCTGGATTATGGCAAGATGATCCAAAACATTTTTACAACCACCAAGTTAGGCGCGGTCCTCTTACTGATCGCGGTGTGTCTGTTCGGATGGAATGCCGGCGCGGTACATACCAACCTAGCGGACGCGTGGACCCGCCGCGGCGCAATCGCGATCACTCCAGGGCTGACCGCGATCACCAGTTTCGGTCTGTTCGTAGCCTTATGTGTTTCTCAGACCGGCTCGCTGTTCGCGGCCGACGCCTGGAATAATATTACATTTACGGCGGGCGAAGTTAAGAATCCACGGCGCGACATACCGCTATCGCTAGCCTTGGGTACTTGCGCCGTGATGGCACTGTATTTCCTGGCGAACGTGGCTTACCTTATGGTGCTCCCGCTTTCGGCAATTCAGAATGCGCCGTCTGATCGAGTCGCGACACTGGCCCTCAGCACGGTACTCCCCGGCCGGAGTGTGGCGCTCATCGCGGCAGGCGTACTCATCTCTTCCTTTGGCTGCGACAATGGGCTGGTTCTCGCGGGGGCGCGGGCCTATTATGCTATGGCACGCGATGGGGTGTTCTTCCGTAAGGCCGGTCAACTGAATTCAGCGCGTGTCCCGTCGTGGGGGCTCGTTGCGCAAGGAATCTGGTCAGCCATTATCGTGCTGCCCCGCACTTACGATCCGGCATTGCGCACTTATGGCAATCTGTATAGCGACTTACTTACCTATGTCATCTCGGCCGCGCTGATTTTCTACATTCTCACGATCGCGGGCTTATTCCGGCTGCGAAAAACGCGTCCGGACGCCGAACGTCCGTACCGCGCGTTCGGCTATCCTTATATCCCGATTCTTTATCTATTGGCCGCAAGCACGATCCTGATCGTGCTGTTTGTTTATCAGGCATCCACTACGTGGCCCGGGCTCGCGATCGTACTCAGCGGATTGCCGGCTTACTGGCTGTGGACCCGCGGACGGTCTCCGGAAGAGGTCACTGAAAATCGCTGACGAGGATTTTGTTGAGGTTCCCATGAAAATTCAGAACATCGGAATGAAGCGACGCAATCGATTGGCGCTCGCAATCGTGGTGGCAGCAGTACTCGCGGTCGCGCAGAATGCTGCGCCCCCCGACATCATCTACATCAACGGCACGGTCATCACTATGAACGGCGCGCACATGGCGCAGGCAGTAGCTGTTCGCGGTGAATTGATCGCCGCAGTAGGAAGCGATGCGGATATACGAAAACTGGCGGATGCCCATACAAAGGTGATGGACCTCAAGGGCAAAACCATGCTGCCCGGTCTGATCGATGCGCATAGTCATTTCCCTGGTTCCGGCACGACGGCGCTTTTTTCAGTGGACCTTTCCGGCGCTCCACTCGGTAACGTCAACAGCATTGACGAATTGGTGGCGGCCTTGCACAAAAGGGCGCTCACAACACCCAAAGGCGAGTGGATTCACGGAAACGGATACGATCAGACTCTTCTCAAAGAGATGCGCCATCCTACCCGGTACGATCTAGATAAAGCGTCGACGGACCATCCTATTTTTATCGGCCATGCATCGGGACACCTGGGTGTGGCCAACAGCCTGGCACTGAAACTGGCGGGAATCACCAAGGATACGCCGCAGCCGAAAGGCGGCGTCATCGAAAAGGATCCCACAACGGGGGAGCCTGACGGACTCTTCAAGGAATGCGGCGGAATGGTCTCGCGGCTGATTCCCCCTCGCACCGCGGAGCAGCAGCAGCAAGCGATCAAATGGGCAGTGCGGGATTATGTCTCTCACGGCGTGACCACCGCGACCATCGCGGGCGGCAGTATCGGCGGCAATCTTAAGCAAGCCTCCGAAGCCGGGTGGCTGACTTTACGCGTGGTCGCGATGCAGCATGGTCCCTTGAAGGGCGACTTTCCTCGGGCTCATATGATCGGGACCGAGATGTTGAAAACCGGCCTGACGATCGGTGAAGATGTGCACGATGGTTCGATCCAAGGGTGCACGGGGTACTTCACGGTTCCCTATTTCACCAACTGTAGCGGTAATGCCGATTACGTGGGCTTTCCGCGCGAGAGCCGCGAGGAGCTGACGGAAAAGGTCAAGAAGTATAACCGCCTCGGCTATCAGCTCGCCATTCATGCGAACGGAGACGCGGCCATCGATGACGTGATCTTCGCGTACCGCGCCGCGCAAAAAGATTTTCCTCGCCAGGACACCCGCTTCCGCATCGAACACGCACAGGCCACTCGCGAAGATCAACTGGACGCTATGAAGGAATTAGGCATCAGTCCATCGTTCTTCGTTTCGCACACGTTTTACTGGGGCGAGCAGCATCGCGACATCTTCATGGGGCCGAAACGCGGGGCAAACATCAGTCCTCTCCGTTCGGCGATCAACAAGGGCATTCGATTCTCTATTCATCTGGATACTCCAGTGACGCCTATGAGGCCGCTTCAGGCTGTTTGGTCTGCGGTCAATCGACTGACGCGCTCGGGTGACGTGCTCGGGCCGGACCAGCGAATCACGCCGCTGGAGGCTCTGCGGGCGGTAACGATCGATGCTGCGTGGCAAGAGCACGATGAAAAGATCAAAGGCTCGATCGAACCGGGGAAGTTTGCCGACCTGATCGTTCTAAGTGATAATCCCCTCACTGTGAATCCGGTCAAGATCAAGGACCTGCAGGTCCTCGAAACCATTGTTTCCGGAAAGAGTGTCTACCATTCCGAGCCGGGCGCCGCGACATCCGCAGGCGCTAACTGATTATCGTAGAAGCGGGGCGGCGCAAAGTTAGTCAGGAAATGGCTCCTCTCTCAGTTGCGCGGGCTGGATGGCTGCGGATGAGCCGGTGGCTTCACTGCCGGACCAACGAATTTAACTCGCTGCACGAGCCCGAAATTATGAACTCTATTCGGGATAGCGGCGTCTCATGGTTAGTACGAGTTTGCGCAGCAAGAACTTAAGACCGGCACAACGCGGGGGACCAGGCCTCGCTCTCGATCTGATAGAAATATGATGGTGGTTGATGAGAACAGAAAATCTGAGTCTTTCGAATCCCCAGAGCACGCCTCCCCAGTCTTTTAACTAATTTAAACAAAACGATCATGACTTCTCTAACCCAGATGTCGACCACTTTTTCTGGAGCAGGCCTCCCTCGCCCGGAATATCCACGCCCCCAATTCATGCGGGCTGAATGGCTCAACCTGAACGGCCCGTGGGGCTTTCAGTTTGATGATGAGAACCGGGGCCTTCAGGAACGATGGTCAGCCCATCCGAATTTCTCCCAGCGCATCCTGGTGCCATTCTCTTTCGAAACGACCCGCAGCGGGATCGGCGATCCGTCTTTTCACTGCTGCGTCTGGTATGGCCGCCACGTTCATGTGCCGGAGACCTGGCGCGGGCGGCGCATCCTGCTTCATTTCGGTGCGGTGGACTACCGGGCTACCGTGTGGGTCAACGGCATTCTGGTGAGCACTCACGAAGGTGGCCACACGCCCTTTGTCTGCGACATTACGGGCGCGCTTCGGGACCATGAGGCTGAAATAGTGGTTCGCGCCGAAGATCCTCCCACCGACCGCTATATTCCTCGAGGCAAACAGTATTGGGAAGAGAAACCTGCCGGCATCTTTTATGCCCGCACCACCGGTATCTGGCAAACGGTGTGGCTGGAACCGGTACCCGATAGTTACATCGAGAGTGCCCGCATTACACCCGCGGCCGACGGCTCGGTAGTGGTGGAAGCGAAAATCGCCAATCCGCAGAAGGCGCAGGTTGTCAAGATAGAAATACAACGCAGTGGGTCGATAGAAGCCAGTGGTTTGAGTCTCGCAGATGGGCCTCGCACCCGTGTCGAACTCAAGGTCAATGATCCCGAGTTCTGGTCGCCCGAGAACCCCTCTCTCTACGATGTGCAACTCGAGTTGCAAGACAGCGAAGGGCCTGTCGACACCGTCATTAGTTATTGCGGTTTCCGCTTCATCTCAACGCTTAACGGCAAAGTGCTCCTCAACGGCCAACCTCTATATTTGAAAACCGTTCTGGACCAGGGCTATTGGCCCGAGACCAACCTGACGCCGCCGAGCGATGAAGCGATACAATTCGACATTCGTGTCACAAAGCAAATGGGGTTCAACGGGGTACGAAAACACCAGAAGGTAGAAGATCCCCGTTATCTTTATTGGGCCGACAAGCTGGGGCTATTGGTGTCGGCTGAAATGGCCAACGCGTACCTCTTTAACGAAGACTCGGTTGTTCGCATGACCCGCGAATGGATGGAGGTGGTCACTCGCGACTATAACCATCCTTCTATCGTTATCTGGGTGCCCATCAATGAGAGCTGGGGCGTACCCAACATCATGGACATACGCCAGCAAGCTCATCTGAAGGCTTTATACTTCCTGACCAAATCGATCGACTCCACTCGCCTGGTTATCGACAATGACGGGTGGGAACATACTGAGGCTACGGATCTGTTTGCGATTCATGACTACACGCAAAGCGGAGAAGAGCTACTCGAAAGGTATGCACGGAGTAATGTTCCACTTACCCTCAAGGACAAACTCTATCTAGCCCCGGGTAATCATTACCAAGGCGCGCCCGTATTCCTTTCGGAGTTTGGCGGAGTAGCCTATGTTCTCCCTGAAGATCGCAGTAGCGTACCTGAGGATGCCTGGGGCTATTCAGAGGAGAGAGATCCGGCGGCGGCTCTATCAAGAATGAAGTCCCTCTATTATGCGATCAGCCAAATCCCGAAGATTGCGGGTATCTGTTACACCCAGCTCTACGATGTGGAACAAGAGGTCAACGGGCTGCTGACTTATGATCGCCGCTTGAAATTTGACCCCGCAGTTATTGCAGGGTTTAACTCGCTTTTGCGATAGGCAGATCCTCGTCCGCCGGCTCCGGCAATAGTTCCCGCCGGCTCACGCCCTGCAGTTTGGCACAAAGAGTAAGGGACTGCGCCACTACCTGATCCATGTTGTAGTACTTGTAAGTAGCCAGGCGCCCGGCGAAGTGAACATGGGGCAGCGCGGCGGTAAGGGCCTGGTACTTCGCATAGAGTTCTGAGTTCTGAGCTCGGGGGATAGGATAGTAAGGGTCGCCTTCCGCTTGCGGATATTCATAGACCACGCTTGTCCTCGAATGCACCTGGCCCGTAAGATACTTAAATTCCGTGACGCGTGTGTAGGCATGTTCGTTGGGATAGTTGATTACCGCCAGCGGTTGATGCATAGGGACATCCAAGGTCTCATGACGGAACGCCAGCGACCGGTAGGGGAGTTTTCCAAAACGGTAGTCAAAGAACTCATCGATGGGACCGGTATAGATCAGTTCGCGGTGAGGAACGGATCTTATCACCTCCCTGAAATCCGTCCCTACCTGCACCGTGATATTTTTGTGGTCCAGCAGGTTCTCAAACAGCCGGGTGTAGCCGTGCAAGGGCATTGCCTGATAAGTGTCGCCGAAGTAGCGGTCGTCGCAATTGGTGCGCACCGGAATACGCGCCGTAACCGAAGCATCGAGCTCTGAGGGATCGAGGCCCCATTGTTTCACGGTGTAACCCCGAAACATCTTTTCATAGAGGTCACGACCGACACGGCTCACCACCACATCCTCTGATGTCCGAATCTCCTTGCGGGGCTCGGCAATGGATGAGAGATAGGCCTCCATCTCCTCGGGTTTGAGATTCAAATTATAAAGCATATTCACGGTATCAAGATTGATGGGAACCGGAACCAGCTTTCCATCCACGCGTGCCCGCACACGATGGGTATAGAGCCGCCACTCGGTAAATGCCGAGAGATAATCAAACACTTCCGCGGAGTTGGTATGAAAGATATGCGGCCCATATTTATGGACCAAAATGCCCGCGTCATTGTAGTGGTCATAGGCATTCCCGCCGATGTGCGGACGCCGGTCAACGATGAGCACTTTGCGGTTGAAAGCGCGCGCCATCCGATCAGCAACAACCGCACCAGCAAATCCGGCTCCGGCAATCACGTAATCAAACACGGATGGCCTCCGGCCCGGATTGGGCGGGCAGCGTTTGGCCAGCAGCCATTACGGCAGTTCCGCGGATAGTGGGCTTCAAGACGGTGCGAATCAGTGCGTCCATGGACTTCCAGGTGTCGTCCCACGATAGTGTTTCAAGGTACGCATCAGCTCTTCTTCGCCATTTGTGACTCATTCCATACGCCATGCTCTGTTCACAGGCGACAACGAACTCATCGGCACCCCTGGCAATACGCGCCAGGCCAAGGTCGCCGTAGGGGCGAACCACATCGCGAATGGGCGTAGAGACCACCGGTAAACCAGCGGCCAGGTATTCGGGCGTTTTCGTAGGGCTGATGAAGCGTGTCGCATCGTTAAGGGCAAAAGGAAGCAGGCCCACGTCCCAACCCGCAAAATAGCGCGGCAGATCCCGATAGTCCTTCAGGCCGAGCCAGTGGAGATTGTCGTGACGGGGTAGCGAGTCAGGGTCGATTTTCACGACCGGCCCGATCATTACGAGTTGCCAGCCGGGCCGACGCTTTGCCACTTGATCGATCAAGTCCAAATCCAGACGTTCGTCGATGACGCCTGCATAGCCGAGCCGGGGCCGAGGAATCCGGGTATGTTCCTCGAAATCCGTTCGAATCGATCGTGCTTTGAGAAAGTGTGCGGTATCAACGCCGCTAGGAAACGCATGCACATTGGCGTGCCGGTGGCGCTTCGCTTCGAAGAGACTTACGCCGCCGGTAAACACGAGGTCCGCGCGCTTAAATAGCGCCTCCTCTGCTTCACAAAGACGCGCCGGCGCGCCACGAAAGAGCGACAACTCATCCATACAGTCATAGACGGTGGCTTCGGGTTTAATTCCGTCCGCAAAATCCAGCGCCATCGGTGTATAGAACCAGGCTATATAACGAACGAGCCTCTGGTGAGAAAGAAAGCGGCTCAATAATTCACTGAAGAACCGGCGATGGATCGTTGTGCCGAAGAGAGTCAGGCAATTTCGGCGTGACAACGATTACGCCGGTTTGGGGACAGGGCGTCGTCTCGAACAGCGGTTCGGATACCGCGCCGTATACCGGTTCTTCCACGAAGAAGACTCGTCCTTGGCGCGCGAACCGGCCCATCAAATGTTGAGGACGCTGAAAGACGAATCCCCATCGGAGATGTGAAAAACAAATCAGGTCCATCCCATCACGGTTGGTGTTTTCAGGTTTCATGAACGTTCTCCTTGTTGTTGTCGAACTCTTTCCTGCTTACAAATTTCATCGGCCAGCGGCTGGTATATGGCGCGAGAACCGTTCTCGTCGGCATAGTCCCAGAGGCCGTTGTAACAATGCCGATCGTCGTCCCAGCCCGGGTGATTGAGGATCGGATAAAGGCAGAGGCCATGGACAGGCACGCCTAGGGAAATGGCTTTTCTTACTTCCCCGGCAATGTAGGCAAACCATATCGGTCGAGCGTCATCCTCTGTCCCCGTTTCCGAGATGAAAAGAGGCTTGGAGTACCGGTCCGAGACTTCCTTGAGAATGTGGTGGAAAGGACGGTAGGCAGGATCGCCGAGACGCAATGTCGGCCCGTAGTTCCACCACTGATTTCGATCATAGTAATTGATGCCGATGATGTCGAACCCGTCGACACTTCCGCCCAATTCGGGGTGAAGGCGGCCGGATAACATATCCCAAGCCTCAAACATCGAGAGCCGGTATGCCTCAGCGCTGGCGACGTCTCCGGGTTTCGAAGGATCGCCTGCAATGTGAATCACCGGTTCCGGGGCGACCATAGTGGCATCAGGCAATTCGACGCGAATTGCCCGCGCCGCTGCTAATGAGGCGCGAACCAGTTGCATTTTCATTTCCTCTCCCCTGCCGTGAGCGAAGGGATTTAATATGCCGATATCTCCTGCTGCCCATGAGAAAAAAGACATCTCATTGACCGGCGCAATCAATGCGCCCTCCGATCCCGAAATTCGTTTGCGGACGCGAGCAAACTCGAAAGCAAAGTCGGCAAACGCCGAAACCCACGAGGGTTGAAAAATATCCAAGTGGTCAGGCCATCCAAAATGAAAAAGATCCCACACAACTTGAATGTCAGCCCCATCAGCGGCTTCCAACATGGGTATAAGAGACGAGAAGTCATAGGATGCGGGGCGCGGCTCGACCAAATGCCATCGCACTCCTTCGCGTGCCGTGTAAATGCCCATCTCTCTTAACCGCGCATAGTCTTCACGTACAAAATAATCGTGTTTCGTCGACCCAATAAGATCAAGACGCCTACCTGTCCTCAGCCTATGAGAGGAACACTCAAACCCTGCCTGAACGAAGCTGGAAAACAAAAGATTAGCCTGCCTTATAAAATTGGACGCTGTTAAAAAAAGGACGCTGCTGCGTGCTATCGATTTCGACCGCCGGCAAACGTTCCGACTGTTTAGAATTTTTCCGAGAGGCGCCGCAGCCGGCTTTTCTTCCCGTGCTTTTGAAGAGGGCTGGCAGAGTTTTCATCCAGGGTCGCCTGGAGCAGTTCCACCAGATCGCAAGAGGCCGTACGTTCCTCCGGCGCGCGGGCGCTGAGGTAGACCAGAACTTGGTAATGTTGCAGTCATTACGCGGGGGTTCATTCGTGCAATGAACGCCGCCTTATATTTCTTTCCTGCGGGTCTGATCTCCAGGTTCTTGCGAAGGGCTTCAAGGCGTTGGAAATTGTTGCCGCGTTGTTGAAGATGATTCGTAGTCAGTTGCTTCTCTGCGAAGTCCAGAGCGTGCAACTGATCTTGAAAAAACTCATCCAGTGATTCCATCGCTGTTCTCCTGAGACAAACGCTACGGTACTTTGGCCCCGATACTCCCATTTGCGAATACATTCGTGGCTCCGGCGTAAGAGACACACCGCCACGAATAGACAGAAGCTATCGCCCGAAGCTACCCTCGGCTTCACGGGAGCAATCGGAGTGCCAAGCGTCACACGGCTCTGGAAATGGCCCGCCGAAGTTAGAGAAATGAGTTATTAATATGGCATCGGCGCTCGGCCGATACTGCTTCAGGCAATTTTCATTCACGTCCGTTTGTCGAACCGGATGTTGAACTGCCGGAGATATCCGCGAGACAAGGTTGCAACAAGGCTGCAGGTATGCAGACGAATCCTGTGCCTGAAATCGTCGGCGCCCATGAAGCCGAGGGTAGAAAAGTAACGATTTTGTGCCGCTCGTCACGGACAGCGGTGAGTTCCAGCACTTACTGGAGATAAGTAGAGCCAAGGTACACTACTTTGAGGCCTGACTAGCGAACTCAAGCTAGTAGCGAAGTGGGCCGAGATCAAGCGTGGAATTGAGCAACCGCAGGAGCCTGTCTGTCCCCCGGACACTTTTCCCTCTGCGGTCTCCATCGGCTTGCATTTGATTCGCATCTGCTATATAGTAGTCCACGCGAATTATCAGGCCGATCGGGTAACTGCCTGAAATTTAAGGGGGGTATGTCCAAAAATGTCTCACTTGCGAAACTATGTAGTTTTCGTGCTCCTAGGCGCAGCCGCCGCGGCTGGGCTGTTGGCGCAAAGTAATGTCAACCAAAATATCTCGGGTCAGGTTACTGACGCAACTGGCTCCGCGGTACCGAAAGCGATGATTACGGTGACCGACGAGGGAACCGGCCTCGTACGCAGAACCGTGACTCAGGCGAACGGAAACTACGTGGTAGCCGAACTTCCCACGGGGAAGTATCGCGTCGCGGCGGAAGCGCCGGGCTTCAAAAGAGAAGTGATCGACCACAATTCGCTCAACACGAACGTTAGCATTGAGGTGAACCTGAAGTTACAAGTCGGCAGCCAGACGGATTCGGTTACGGTACAGGCCGACGTGATGACGCTCGAGACGACCAACGGCGATTATGGCCAAACCGTCACGGGAGAGCAGGCGGGCGAACTTCAGCTCAATGGACGCAATTTCCCCGAGTTGCTGCAGTTGCTGCCTGGCGTGTCCACAAGTTATGTCGACGGCTTCAGCCTCTTCGGCGGGTATGGCGTGAATAACAGCGCCCAATCGATTAACGGCGCGCGGACCGATACTACCACCTGGAATCTGGATGGCGGTGACAACAAGGACAATGGCGGCGGCGGGAACAATTTCGTCAACATCAATCCGAATGCCATCGGTGAGTTCCGTGTGCTTTCGAGCAACTTCAGCGCTGAATCGGGAACCAGTTCCGGCGCAGTTGTGAACATGGCAATCAAGAGCGGCACGCAGAGATTTCATGGGATGTTTTATGAGTACTGGCGTAGTGACTTTCTGCAGGCATACGCTTTCAACGCAGCTACCATCGGCAAGCCGGAGCTTCGCTGGAACAATTTCGGCGGCAACATCGGCGGACCGGTTCTCATTCCGAAAACTCGTTTCAACAAAGACCGGCAGCAGCTCTTCTTCTTCGCGGCCGAAGACATCAAGATACTCAGGCAAGGGGCGACCACCGGCCCATGGGCGGAGCCTACGGCGGCACAGAAGGCGGGTAATTTCGGCACGACGACGATAAAAGATCCGCTGACGGGCGCGGCGTTTCCAGGCAATGTCATCCCGGTCAGCCGGATCGACCCTAACATGAACAAGCTCATCAACATCGATTACCCGGCCCCCAATCTCGGGACGAACCTCTACTTCAACGAGACCACGCCGACCAACATCCACCAGGAAATCGTCAAGCTGGATTACAACCTGAACCAGACCAACCAGCTCAGCTTCCATTGGGCCCACGATCATTACAACCAGCTCGAAAACACCACGAACCTGATTGAATACTATCGTCAGATTCCAGGGCAGAACACGTCATTGCAATGGAACCACGTTTTCTCTCCGACGCTGATCAACGTAGCTCAGTTCACTTACACGGGCAATGTGATCATCGAACAGAAGGATCTGGTCGCCAATCCGATGTTCACGAATAGCTTTACACGCTCCGGGCTCGGCATCACACTTCCCACGATCTACAATGCGTCTCCCGACGTTCCGCAAATCTCCATCAGCGGATATACGGGACCTTCGACCACGCCGCTCGCGTTCAACAATTTCAATCGCATCTTCGATTGGAAAGACAGCCTGACAAAAGTCATGGGGAACCACACGCTGAAGACCGGCATTCTGGTGATGCGCAGCCGCAAGAATCAGGATAATCCGCCGGCGATCAATGGCCAGTTCACTTTCAATAGCGGCTCCCTCACTTCCGCCGGAGGAGTCAGCACCGGCAACTCGCTGGCGGATGCGCTTTTGGGAAACTTCTACCAATATCAGGAATACAGCGGCACGCGCCAGGGTTGGTACCGTTTCTGGCAGGTAGAGCCGTACTTTCAGGACGACTGGAAAGTCACTCGACGCCTGACTGTCAATGTAGGTGTACGGTGGTCATATATGCAGCCGCAATATAGCGCGTTGAACAATACAGTCCAGTTTCTGCCGCAGTATTTTAACCCGGCGATGGCAGCAACCATCAATCCGTCGAACGGACAAGTGATCAGTGCTCCAGCTCCCTACAACGGACTGGTTCTCGACGGTCCCGGGTTTCCGGCGCAGGCAAAGGGCCGCGTGCTACAAGCCGGAGATCCCGCGGTGCAAGCGCTGTTTCATAATCTCCCGCTCGGAGGCGCGAATACGCGCTGGGGAAACCTGGCTCCCCGCTTTGGCTTCGCATATGATTTAACCGGCCAGGGAAAAACAGTGTTGCGCGGAGGCTTCGGCGTAGCTTACGAACGCATCGAGGGCAATTTCATTTTCAGCGCAATCAATAATGCGCCCTTTAATCCCGTGTCGACGATCCTCGACGGTAACGTAGAAACTCCGAACCAAGGCACCACCGGGCCGAATTCGGTCCAGACCATCAGCAACTCCCACTATCTGGATATGAAGGACCCGCGCAGCGAAACCTGGAGCCTGGGTATCCAGCAGAAGCTGGGCGGCAGTTCGCAACTTACAGTGAGCTACGTCGGATCGAGCGCCTCAAATCTGTCGTACATCAATGACCCGAATCAGCCGAGGCTGGGCGTCGCGAACACAATCTATGTTCCAGGAACCAAGACGCTGGCGAATGCCAACTATACCCGGCCCTATCAAGGTTACGGCACGATTCAGGAGTACGATAGCGGCGGAAACTTCATTTATAACTCACTGCAGGTCCAGTTAAGAAAGCAACTTAGCCACGCGGGCATCCTGAGTTCGGCGTTTACTTACGCAAGCAGCCGGACGGATGCTAACTCCTACAGCTACCAACCGGAAGACAGCTACAATCTCAAGAACGACTGGGGACCATCCAGCTATGGCCGCCGGGAAGTCTGGACCTCCAGCTATGTCTATCCTTTGCCGTGGTGGACCGGCGGCGGAACCTGGTACAAGCAAGCGTTCGGAGGATGGCAGTTCAACGGCACAGGCCTGGTGCAAAGCGGATTGCCGGTCAACGTTACGCAGTCCAACACAACGTCGCCGGGCACGGCAGGCGACATCGGCAGCGGCGTACGGCCAACGCTGATCGGCAACCCATATGCCGGCGGGCCTATCGGCGGATCTCAGGTCTTTAATCCCTCGGCATTCCAGACCGCGGCAACCAACACGTTCGGTGATTTCGGAGCCTACGACCTGTTCATGCCGCGCTGGATCAACTTGAACGCTTCGATGGTCAAGTCGTTCTATCTACATGAGCGCTACAAATTCGATTTGAAGTTCGATATGTACAACGTGGCCAACCACCTGTCGATTTCCAGTGTCAGCACAGGCAGTTTTAATGGCGTGACCTTGAAGAATGGCATCTTCGTCAGCAGCACCGCGAATTGGGGCGCGGAGAGCGCCACGACCACTCCGCGCACGATGGAAGCATCCATGCGGTTGAGTTGGTAGGAGGAGTTGTCAGTTATCACTAAATAGGGGGGTTCGGTCCACGTTTAGCGCGGTGATTGACTGAGGAATTTCGGTCGCGGTAGGGACGGCCATTGCTGACGCAAAGAGGCTCAGCAGGGACCTTGCTGACAGGCCCCTAACCTAAGAGAGAAGTACGATCATAGATGTATGGGCGTCCTGCCTTTCATAATCGTTCCCATAATTGTCGCGGCACTCTTTTTTGCAGTGCTGCGGAAGTTCTTCCATGTAACCCCGACGAGATCCGTCACTACGGACGTTTTGCAAGGCATCTTCGCCGGCGCCGCGCTGGCTTTATCACAGTGCTGATCATTCTCCCGTCTTTTTATGTCACCCGGATAAACGGCTGGACCACTATGTTTGGATGCGGCGAGCCCGGCGGCGGCCTCCTTTTACGTGCTGCGTGCAACGTGACATTTAGGGGCCCCATAAACGTACCGCAAGAGGCGATGTACTGGACCACCAGCAAAGATTTCTCGGGGCATAGGCTGTCTGGAGCACACGAATACACGCTACGTTTTGCGGCAGGACAGCTTCCGCCCAACAATGCGTTCTGGTCACTCACTATGGGCGACGCGAGAAATCGCTTTGTACCGAATGCTATTAACCGATATAGCATCAGCGATCGCTCTGGCCTCGTGCCAAATGCCAATGGCTCCGTTGCTATCTATATTCAACGCACTGCTCCAAAAGGTCATGAGTCAAATTGGCTACCCGCACCGGCTGGGAATTTCATACTCTGGCTGCGCGTGTATCTGCCAGGTCAAACCGTTCTCGACGGCGAGTATAAGATGCCGCCGGTTGTCCAAACATTATGACGCGACGGATGAATCATCTGCTTATCTTCGGATCGGTCGCGATCGTGGTGTGGATAACAGGCACGTTTCTCCTCGCCTACTTTTGGCCGCACCTTGTGAACAATATCTACAAGAAGGCAGTCCTCAGCCAAGGATTCGGCGATGGCCCCGTTCCGATCAATACGCTCTATAGGGAACCCCCATCGCTTTTTGCGGATCCCCTCCACCCGCCCGCCTCAGCCTCAAAGTTGGCAACGACTGGCGTGAACCACGACACACTACTTGTGGTCGGCTGGCTCGACTTGAGCAGCCGGCCGCAAGTCCTCCACGTGCCCGACTTTTTCGGCCGCTACTACAGCGTGCAGTTCACCGACCCGTTTAACATCGACCTGGCGTATGTCGGCACGCGCGAGACAGGCACACAGGCGGGCGACTATCTTATTAGAGGGCCCGGCTGGAAAGGACAGGCGCCAAACGGTATGAAGCAGGTATCTTTGCAGAACAATTCGGTGCTCGTTCTTGGTCGAATTCTCGTTTACAGCGATAGCGATCTCTCGACCGCTTATGATCTTGCGAAGCAGATTCAGCTCGCACCGCTTTCAACCCAACAACCCTGAAGACTAACCGAATCTCCGGTGACCCAGATTGCCGAGGGACCTAATTAAGTAGGATTTCGACCCGAGTCGGGGACCGAGCTTCCGTTTTCTGGTGATTTTCAGCCGCTTACGAATTTCGAAAGCTTTCGGCAGATGGCCTCGGAAGGATCGCTGTTGTTCCTCAGAGTCGCCGTGACGGTGGATGCGGCCGCCGTCCTTAATCATGTCGGCTAGAACTTTCTCCACTGACGCCTTTCTGAGCGAAGGCGTGTAGTTGAGTTCGGTGATGAGAAATCATAGCGCTCCGCGAGCGACGCCGAAATGTTTCCCGAAGGCTTCCGGCGCCTTGGACTGCGCAAACTGAGGAGTCTTTATTTTGCCCGTTTGCCGGACCCTTGTAGAGCGGAAGGTTGCTGCGGCGAGCAATCGTCTAGGCTAGTAGCCTGTGGCAGAAGTCAACGCAGGCCAAAGGCCTACTCTACGAGGCTTGCAAGCCATTGATTCTTCTTTGTGGAGTAGGCGTTGTCGCCTGCTCCTGGCCAGTGGAGAGACTTCTGCCTCGGCGCGCTAGACCAATTGGCCCTTGGAATCGATGCGCTCGCCATTCATGAACGGTTGCAATGCCTCCGGAATTACGATACTTCCGTCACGTTGTTGGTAATTCTCCACGATGGCGACCCATGTCCGCCCGACCGCCAGACCGCTGCCGTTAATGGTGTGGGCAAACTCCGCCTTTCCCTTTCCGCTCTTACAACGGATCTCCGCGCGCCGCGCCTGGAACGCAACGAAATTCGAGCACGACGAGATCTCTTTATAGGCATTCTGACCCGGTAGCCAGACCTCGATGTCATAGGTCTTGGCCGAGGAAAATCCCATGTCGCCGGTGCAGAGCACAACGGTCCGGAACGGCAGGCCTAAGCGCATGAGAATATCTTCCGCGTCGGCAGTCAGTTTGTCGTGCTCCGCCCAGCTCTGGTCAGGACGAGTAAACTTCACAAGTTCCACTTTCTGGAACTGATGCTGCCGGATGATGCCTCGCACATCGCGGCCATACGACCCCGCCTCGCTGCGGAAACACGAAGTAAATGAGCACAAGCTGATGGGGAGGCTGTCGGCATCCAGCGTCTCCTGACGGTACAGGTTGGTGACGGGAACTTCAGCCGTCGGAATCAGCCACAAATCGTGTTTCTCACACTTGAAGAGATCCTCTCCAAACTTCGGCAGATTACCGGTGCCGTACAAGCTGGCCGAGTTCACCAGGAAAGGCGGCAGCACCTCCGTGTACCCGTGCTCGCGGGTATGGACCTCGAGCATAAAGTTGATGAGCGCCCGCTCCAGCTTCGCCCCTGCGCCAAAGTACACTGCAAAGCGCGCGCCGGTGATCTTGGTGGCGCGCTCCATGTCCAGAATGCCCAGTTCAGGGCCCAAGTCCCAATGGGCTTTGGGTTCGAAATCGAAGTAGCGCGGCTCGCCGACACGGCGGATCTCTACGTTGTCGTCCGCGCTCTTGCCCACCGGGACAGACTCGTCGGGGATATTGGGAATTCCCGCCAGCAGCAGTTTGAACTCTTCGTCGATCTGTTGGACATTTTTGTCCAGCACTGCGATCCGAGCACCCGCCTCACGGATCTGTATCTGCTGCCCGGCAGTGTCGACGCCTTGCCGTTTCAACTTGCCGATCTCTTCGCTCGCGGCGTTTTTCTGAGCCTTCAGCTCTTCGGTCTCGCGTATCGCCGAACGGCGCCGCGAGTCCAATTCCCGAAACTGCTCCAGGGAAAATTGAAATCCGCGAGTCGCCAGCCGCTCAGCTACCTGGTCAAGATTATTCCTGAAGTACGTGAGATCAAGCATAAAGGTTATGCTACCAAGCAGTCGCATGGCGAGACCGGGCGCTGCCGCCCGCCGTCCTAGAAAAGGCTGCGGGCCAGTGGAAGCCGGGATCATCGCGTGGCCCTTTATTACCCCCTGCATGGCTGGCCACGCTCGCCTCGACGGCTCAATACCCGAAGTAAGGGCCGTACGAGCCACAGCGCGGAATGGAAAAAGCGATGGTCTGCCGCACGGTCTAATATCCTAGAGAAAGTGGAAACATCGAAGTTTCGATTTGTCATCAGCGCCACCTTCACGGCTGAACCGGTCGAGGCTGTTCTCTCATTTTGGGGACGACGCCTGAGTCTGGACCTGGATGTTCATTTCGCGCCTTACAACCAGGTTTCGCAGACCCTGCTTGATCCGGCCGGCCCATATGCCGCCAACCAGCACGGCGTGAATGCGATTCTCATGCGCATCGAAGATCTCGCCCAATTCGACCGCCATGACCCCGGCACGCTGCCGAAGATCGAAGCCAACTTGCGCGCGCTGCTCGACCTGGTCCGCGCCGCGTCGGAACGTATGAGCGTTCCTCTAGTCCTGGTTGTGTGTCCGTCGTCGCCCGAGTTTCTCACCGATCCGGCGCGCGCCAGGTTCGTGCGCGAGATGACTGCGCTGGCGGGAACTGTGCTTGACGAATCGCCGGGCATTCAGGCGCTTACTTCCGACGAAATCGAGCGCCTGTACCCGGTTCTCGAGAAGCACAGTCCGGAGGGCGAGCGGCTGGGCCGTATTCCGTACACCGATCTCTATTTCTGCGCCCTCGGAACCGCGCTCATTCGTCTGACGCACGGCCTGTTCATGCCGCCATTTAAGGTGATCGCGCTCGACTGCGACAACACCCTTTGGGCCGGCATCTGCGGTGAAGACGGACCCTCTGGAATTTCGGTCGGGCCGCCGTACCGCGCACTCCAGCGGTTCATGGTGGAACAACGGGATTCCGGGATGCTGTTGACGCTGGCCAGCAAGAACAACGCCCCGGATGTTCTCGAGACTTTTGCGCGGAACCCGGAGATGCCCCTGCAGTTCCGCCATTTCGTCAGCGTCACGGCTGAACTGGGAGCCCAAGTCTGCGAATTTAGAATCGATGGCCGAGGAGCTTTCGCTGGGCGTTGACAGCTTCATTTTCGTTGACGACAGTCCGAAGGAAACGGCGCAGCTTTCTGAGAGCCTGCCTCAAGTCCTCTCGCTCACCCTCCCGCAAGATCCCGCAGAGTTTGAGCATTTTCTGGCCCACGTTTGGGCCTTCGATCATGTCGTGGTGACGGAAGAAGACCGGCATCGGAATGTCTATTACACGCAAGCCCAGGAATTCGGACGGGAACTCAAGGAAGCACAGAGCGCCGAACACTTTCTCGAGACTCTCGACTTGCGAGTCCACGTCCAGCCGTTGACCGCCGAACGCCTGCCGCGCACCGCGCAGTTAACCCAGCGAACCAACCAGTTTAACTTCACCACCATCCGCCGCACCGAGCAGGAAATTCAGGCGCTGGTCTCCGGCAGTGAAATGGAATGCCGCGCGATCGAGGTCTCCGATCGGTTCGGCGACTATGGCCTGACGGGTGTCGTACTTTTCAAGCTCCAGGACAATGGGTTGCTGATCGATACCTTCCTGTTAAGCTGCCGCGTGTTAGGACGGGGAGTGGAGCATCGCGTGATGTCCGCTCTGGCCGAGGAAGCTTTTGAGCGAGGGCTCACTTGTGTGATCGCCAATCTCGTCCCCACCCCTAAGAATCAACCCGCGCGCAATTTCCTGGAAAGCTTTGGCGCACAATACCGGGTGAACAGCTCTTACCGATTGCCGGTGAGCGCGCTGATCGGTCTCAAGCCGGAACCGGCAGCCGTTGCCCCCGCGCCTCAGTCCACAAAAAAGCCAAAAGTGAATTCATCCACTAAGCGACCTGACTACCAGGCCATGGCGCAGCAACTCTCGACGGCCGCCCAGGTACACGAAGCAATGCAGCATGAGTCCCGGATGGAGCAGGGCACGACGGACGAGCCGATGACGGCACTGGAATCGCGCCTCGCGGCCATCTGGTGCGATCTGCTGAAGCGCCCGGCGGTTCCCTTGAGCGGCAACTTTTTCGATCTCGGAGGACACTCGCTGCTGGCCGTGGCATTGATTATGCGCGTGAAGCAGGCTTTTGGATTCGAACTGCCCATCGACGATGTCTATGCTTCCGGCTTGACTCTCGGCGACCTGGCCCGCAAAGTGGAGGCCCATCAGCATGGCGCACCAGAGGAATACGATGCCATCTTGCGCGAATTGGAATCGCTTTCCGATGAAGAGGTAGACCGCCTGCTGGCTGAAGAAGAGGCGAACACCGAGTCAAGCGCCGACTCGGGCGCGGTATGAGGATTTTGCTGACGTCCAACGCTTCCTATGCGCCTCCCCGGGGAGGATCGACGCGCAGCAACTTGATGTGGCTCCGCCATCTCGCCGCCAAGGGTCATGTCTGCCGGGTGGTCAGTGCGGCTCTGCGTGAGGACTCCGAAGCGACGCACGATGGAATTCAGATCCGTAGCGTAAAGGATCTTCCGCGGCGAGCTTCCGTACTGCAGGCGGAGCTTCAGGAGTTCAAGCCCGATTTTGTGCTGGTCTCGTCCGAGGACTTGAGCCATTTGCTCTTGCGCGATGCCGGGAGGTATGCGCCCGGGCGAATGATCTACCTTGCCCACACGCCGCAGTTTTACCCTTTCGGTCCCGAGAGCTGGAATCCCGATGTGAAGGCCGCGGCGTTGGTTAGGGAATCGCGTGCCATCGTCGCCATCGGGACCCACATGGCCGAGTATATCCGGCGGCATCTCGGCGTCGCGGCGTCCGTAGTGCATCCGCCGATGTACGGCCAACCTCCTTACCCGCACTTCGGCAACTTCGCAGATGGCTGGCTGCTGATGATCAATCCCTGCGCGGTGAAGGGGCTTTCCATTTTCCTCGAACTGGCCCGTGGTTTTCCGCAGTTGGCATTCGCCGCGCTGGCGGGATGGGGCACCACTTCCGACGACCGGCGAGCCATGGCCGCACTACCGAATGTTCAGGTGCTGGACACGGTGCCGAAGATCGACGAAGTGCTCTCCAAATCTCGTTTGCTGCTGATGCCGTCGCTTTGGTACGAGGGTTTCGGCTTAATCGCCATGGAGGCGATGCTGCGCGGCTTGCCTGTCATCTCGAGCGATTCAGGCGGCCTGGTGGAGGCCAAGCGCGGGACGGGTTTCGTCGTACCGGTTCGGCCGATCGAGCACTATCGGCCGGAGTTCGATGAGACGCATATGCCTGTCCCGGAAATTCCGGAGCAGAACATCGCACCCTGGGCCGCGGCGGTAAGCGCCATCACCACTCACCGGGAGGAGTATGAGGCCGAGTCCCGGCGATCGCGTATTGCGGCGCTTGACTTCGTGTCTCGCCTCGATGCCGCGGATTTCGAGAAGCTTTTGTTGTCCCTGAAACCTGCTCCTCCAACGCGCCAGTTGACTCCGGAACAGAGGGCTGTGCTGGCGCGCCGTTTGCGCGAAAGGGGCCGGGCGTAGTGGCAGGCGAAGTGGGGGTCGCGCGCGGATGAGGGCCTTGGCGCCGCTGAGAGAAGGCTGATGCGTATCCTGCTGGCGCACAATTCCTTGTACTATCCTTCGCACGGCGGCGGAGATAAATCCAACCGGCTGCTGATGGAAGCTCTTGCGTCTCGCGAACATACGGTACGCGTCATTTCCCGCGTAGAGAGATTCGGCGGTGATGCGCATGGAAAATTGTTGCAGGATCTGGCGTCGCGCGGGATTGAGACAACAGTTTCAGATATTTCAGTCCGATTTGTTCTCAAGGGCGTTGAAGTGTTCGTCCTCACGCGCGATCCCAATCTGCGTGCGTACTTCTCGAACCAACTTACCGAATTCGATCCGGACATAATCATTACTTCGACCGACGACCCGGCGCAACTTCTCTTCGAAATTGCAATTCGTTCGCCGCGCACCCGCGTGGTGCACCTGGTCCGCGCGACCATTGCCGTTCCGTTCGGCCCCGACAGTTCCGGCGCCAGCCGGGCCAAGACTGAGATGCTTCGAGGCGCGGACGCGATCGTCGGCGTGAGCGAATACGTCTCTGAATATGTTCGAAAGTGGAGCGGACTGAAGGCGGTGCATGTGCCGATCTCGCTGATGGACTCGAGCGATCGGCCCCCCGACCTCGGCTCTTTCGACAATCCGTTCGTGACCATGGTCAATCCTTGCGCGGTGAAGGGCATCGATATTTTTTACGCCGTGATCCAGCGCATGCCGCGGGTGCAGTTCGCGGCCGTGCCCACCTGGGGCACCAGCGCCGAAGATCTGAATACACTGCGCTCTTACTCCAACGTCACGATCCTTGACCCCGTCGACAACATTGACGATCTACTGCGGCGCACTCGTGTCGTGCTGGCGCCGTCATTGTGGGCGGAAGCACGGTCGCGCATCGTAGTCGAGGCGATGCTTCGCGGCATTCCTGTAGTCGCAAGCGATGCGGGGGGAATACGGGAAGCGAAGCTGGGCGTGCCCTACCTGATTCCGGTGGATGTGATCACGGAGTACAAGCCGGCGCTCGATGAGAATCTGGTGCCGGCAGCCGTAACCAAGCCACAGAGAATCGGTCCCTGGGTTGAGGCGTTGACGAAGCTCACCGGGGATCGCGCGCACTGGCGGGAGATTGCCACACAATCGCGAACGGCTGCACTGCGGTATCTGGAAACGCTTTCGGTCGAACCTTTCGAGAATCTACTGCTCGACGTCCTGACGCGTCCGAAAGCCTCACTCCCGGCAGCTCCCGTATCCGATTCCAGAAAGCGCCTGGCGGCATTGCTGATGAAACAGCGCAGTGCGCCGAAATCCGCCTGGTTTCCGTTGCTGAATTTAGCCGCCAAGGGCCAACTTCGTCTTTTTTGTTTCCCGCACGCAGGCGGAGGCGCGCTGGCCTTTCGCAACTGGTCCCTCGACGGCGTCGAGATCTGCCCTATTTTGCTGCCCGGGCGCGAAAGCCGCGCGTCCGAGCCCGCCATCGACAACATGACGGAACTCGTCGGAGCGCTGGTTGCGGCGATCCGTCCTTATACTCACGAAGCTTATGCTTTCTTCGGCCATAGCATGGGGGCCGGAATCGCGTTTGAGCTAGCGCGCAGGCTGGAGAGTTCGCCGCGCGTCCTGATGGTCTCGGCGGCGCGCGGACCGCAGTACCGCGTCAATTTACAGCCGAAACCAGAGCCGTCCGACGAGGAATTACTGGATCAACTTTCCGGGCTGGGCACCGATCGGGAACTACTCGCAACCGCGCTGCCTCTGCTCCGGGCCGATACGCGCCTCTATCGCAATTATCGCTTCGAACCGGGTCCGCCGCTCGCGATCCCAATCGTCGCCTATGGAGGCGATAGCGATCCAAACGTCAGCCGAGAAGATCTGGCGAAGTGGGGAGAACTAACCAGCGGCAGGTTCGTGCAGCGTGAATTTCCCGGAGGTCATTTTTATCTGCAAACTGATCCGGACCCGGTTTTGCGGGCGGTTGCGACTGACCTTGCGCCCTATATGAACTGATACTTTCCCGGCACGGGCAGCGGCGCGGGATCGACCTTCAGCTTGTAATCGAATTCTTTCGGCTGCAGGTCCTGCTTCGAAGTGATGTTCGGGATCCACTTTGATGCGCGGCTTGATGGACGCCGCAATTTCTTCGGCGCTCAACTGCACCATCTTGCCGTTGCGTTCCACTGTGATCCCGTCGTCTTTTTTGACGAACATAAGAGGGTTGTCGTGTAGCTGTTTTTTAGAGAGCCTTCGAGTTGGTCTTCGAAGATGTCGGCCATCGCGACCAGTTCGACATTTTCGTTGCCGGTCAGCAGGTTCGCGACGGCTTGCGTGCCGCGCCCTCCGCAGCCGACGATGCCGGCTTTCAAACGGGCATTCGACGAAGCCCCGCGAGCGAGCGCCATAGCAGACGTCGTAGCGAGAAACGTGCGGCGGGTAGGGGATTCAGTGGAACTCGACATGCAGATGTATGGTATCGCACCCCTGCTTGGCCACGAATGCACACGAATACGGAAACGATGAATTGGTGAAGACGGTGATCGGCGCACTACATTGATTTAGCCAACCACGTGAAACGGTGTGTCTAGTTCTGTCGCAGCGGCGCGGACACGCGTCAATTCGTTGTCAATCTCTGGAATTTTCTCGTATTCGCCATCCCAAAAAGTTTGCGACTTCATGCCATTGAGATATTCCCGCGAGTAATTGAACCGGGTCCAAAGATCTTGTTTGTAGCCGAATAAACGCTCCTTTTCCTTAGCCGGGCGGACATCCAGAAAGTCGCTGGCATCGCCGCCGCGGAACACCCGCTCGAAGTCGAACGCGGCAGACCGCTTTTCGAGCGCGTTCAACACCGAAGGATAGCGATCGAAACCATCAGTGGCGATGGTGACGACATTTTCGTCCGGACCCAGGTCCAGATATCGTGCAAGGCGAATCGCACCCAGAATGTTGCAGATTCCCGAAACGCCAAACATGCGGCGGCAGCACTCCAGCGAGCCGGGCGCAAGATTGACACGCTCTTCCACAATCGGCGAAAGGCGTTCGAGAAGTTCCAGGCCATCAAGACAATCCCGATCGTGAATCCGGGCCACGAGGTCGGTGGTGAGTATGTTATGGATCAGCGTTACCATCTTGTCGCCGATCCCTTCGATGGCGTGTGAGCCGCAGCCATTGTTGGAAAGCGTGGCGCACTCGTGGGGCTCCAGAGCGCACACCAATGCGTCCGGATAGACGGATTTGATCTGGTCCCCCGCGGCGAGGGTACCGGCTGAACCCGGCGCGCTGGCGAAGGCCGCAATGCGTCCATTGCCGTGTTTGCGCGCGGCATCAATGGCACTCCCGCCTGTAACATAGCGATGGAAGCGATAGTTGGGAAGCAGTTCGAACTGCGCGAGGACTGCGTTTTTAGCATCGCGCTTGTATTGCTCAGTACGCTCCAATACCAGGATGACGTCGCTCTCGGAGCCCGGCGTGAGGTCGAGTGCGCCGCCGTACCGCCTGATCCGTTCGTAGCGCTCCGCACTCATGCCTTCCGGCATCACGACGACCGAAGCATAGCCCTTGAGCCGGGAGACGTAAGCCGCGCCAATCCCGAAATTGCCTGTCGAGGGGCCGATGATGTTGTTGACCCCGGGCTCAATTTCGCCCGATAGTTCGCCTTCCGCGAGCGTCGCATAAGCCGGTCCTACTTTATGGCTGCCGGATGGAAAATAGCGGCCGGCCAGCACCAGGATATTCGCCTGGACGCCTGTCAATTCTTTCGGCAAGGCGAAATGGCGCACCCGGTTGTCGGCGCCGCGCCACGTAATGTTGAAGAGATTAAAGGGATCGAGTTCGTCGGCGCCGGCGGCGAGCGCACGGCTGCGGATTGCGGCGGGCAAGGTCTGCGGACAGAGCATTTCCTGATACGTGGGTCCTGGAATGTAGTTTTTCATTTGAGTGCTTCGAATCTTTGCCAGAGTTTGCGGGCCTGCCTGGAAGCCCTTTCCCGAATGGCCTGTTCGTCTACGGTGACCATTTCGCCGTCGCGTACGACATACAACCCGTTCACGATAAGGGAATCGACGCGGGCATTCGAAATCCCGAACAGGAGGTGGCCGAAAAGATTTTCGGGGGTCAAGGGCGTCGGCGGAAGATAGTCGATGACGACAAGGTCGGCTTTTGCGCCGGGTTGAATGCGGCCCAGTTCCAAGCCCCAGGCCTTGTTGGCGATTTCGCGATTGTTGAGGAATGCCGCGGCGTAAGCTTCTGAATATGCGGTGCGCGGATCGCGAGCCTGCAGTTTTTGCAGATGGAATGCGGTTTTGAATTCGTCCCACATGCGCGAGCCATACCCGTCAGAACCAAGTCCAACAAGCACACCCCGTCGATTCAGTTCCAGTAACTTCTGGATGCCGACCGCATTGTTGCAATTGGATTGAGGATTGTGGACCACGTTGACCCCGCGCCGGGCGAGGATGTTCATTTCGGCGGCCGTGACCTCGAGGCAGTGCGCGGCAATCGAGCGCTCGTCGAGGATGCCGGCCGCGCACAGACGGCTCACGGCTCCGGCATCGCTCACGTCCTCCGCGACGTGTACGTGAAAGCCGGCACGGAGAGACTGGTTGGCCTCGAGGCACTGGCGCAGGGTCCGATCGGTCAAAGTGAACGCGGCATGGAGTCCGAAGCTGGCAGAGACCCTGTCGTCGTTGACTTTTTGAGTATGCTCGATAAAGCGAATATTCTCTGCGATACCTTCCCTTGCGTTCACACGATCGGAAGTTTCATAGCACAACGCGCCACGCAGCCCCACTTCACGGAAGGCCTGGGCGATGAGGTCCAGACTGCCGGCGCAAGCGCTGGGGCTCGAATGATGATCCACCAGCATGCCCACTCCGCATTTTGCGGAATCGATGAGACCGACCAGAGCGCTGTAGTAGATGTCGCGCGGGTTGAGCGCACGGTCGAGCCGCCACCACAGCTTTCTTAAAATCTCCGGAAAGGTTCTGGGCGCTGGCCCTTTGATAGTAATTCCGCGGGCTAGCGTGCTGTAGAGATGGGTATGGCAATTCATCAGCGCCGGCATCAATAGCTTGCCCCCGACATCGACGACGTTCCTGCCGCGCGGGACAGGACGCTTCGACACCGCGCCGATGGTTCCATTCTTGAGAATCTCAACCGAACCGCAATTGACGATACGCTGCGACGAGTCGAAGCACAAGACGCGCGCGTTCGAAAGGATCATCGGATATGCGTCCCCGCGAGACCGTCAATGGCGTCGGCTATCCGCTCGGCGGAGGTGATGATGCACTCCTGGCCGCCTTGCTCGATAAATTCGATGGCGGCCCGGATCTTCGGTCCCATGGACCCCGCGGGAAACTCGCCCGCCCTCAGGAAATCACGCGCCTGCTGCGCCGAAATCGATTCCAGTCCCTGCTGGTCCGGACGGCCATAGCGGATCGCAACCTGCGCGACGGAAGTGACAATCACCAAGCGCTGTGCGTGAATGTTCGCGGCCAGCAGGGAGGAAGCAAGGTCCTTGTCGATGACGCCCTCGACCCCCACGATGTGGCCGTTTTCCCATGCGACAGGAATCCCGCCTCCGCCGCACGCAATCACCACCACACCCGCATCGAGGAGCGCTAGAATCGCCTCACTCTCCAGGATCCGCAACGGACGGGGAGAAGCAACCACGCGTCGATAGAGACCGCGATCGACCAGGCGCAAATTCCAGTGCGGTTTCTCGTGCTGCGAACCCGGTCGACCTCTAGCGAACTGTAGTATTGGCCAATCGGTTTGGTGGGATGCGCGAACTCGGGGTCATCGGGTGCACCTCCACTTGGGTAATGACGCGTCGCGACGCGCCGTCGAATGCCTTCGCGGCTGAAACATCTCCAACGCGAGCCGCTGGATCATGTAGCCCATTCCGCCCTGCGAATCGGCGACACAGGTATCGATGGGGAGGCGGGGCACGCGGCACTCCCCTTCCTCCACGCGTATCAGGATATTACCGATCTGCGGACCGTTGCCATGCGTGATGACGATGCGGGCGTCGGTCCGAAAGAGCGGCTTCAAGTGCTCCAGGGTTTCGGCGGTGTGTTGGAACTGCTGCGGAATGGTGCCCGCCTCCCCAGGCCGAGTGATGGCGTTGCCGCCCAAGGCAACTACCAGAATCGCCGGCATCGCGCTGCTACTCGTCCGCTTCGTAATCGATCGGCTGGTCGGACATGGTCAACGCCATGATCGCCTTGGCGGTATGCAGCCGGTTGTTAGCTTCATCGAACACCACGGACTGGGGACCGTCAATGACCTCATCCGTTACTTCGTTGCCGCGGTCGGCGGGCAGCGGATGCATGTAAATTGCGTCGCGCTTGGCCAGTCGCATCCGGTCCGCGTCGCAGATCCAGCTGCGGTACTGTTTCGCGATACGCAGCGATTCTTCGGGACGTGTACCCATGGTGTCGAGGCAGCCCCAACTCTTCGGGATGACGACATCGGCATCGCGGAAAGCCTCGTCCATATTGTTTGTTACCTGAAACTTAACTCCAGCGTGGTGCGCGTTGGCGCAAGCCGCCTCCATGGTCTCCGGCATCAGTCCGTATTCGGGCGGATGCGCAAGCGTTACGTCCATACCGAAGCGCGGCAGGAGCATGATCAGCCCTTGCGGCACGGAGAGCGGTTTCGCATAGCTCGGCGCGTATGCCCAGCTCACCGCTACCTTCAGGCCGCGGGAATTTCGGCCACGCTTTTCGCGGATGGTCATAAGGTCGGCAAGCGTCTGGCAGGGATGATCGACGTCGCATTGCATGTTGATGACCGGCGCATCGGCCCATTTTGCGACTTCTCGCATGTAGGCATTGCCTTCGCCGGGAACCAGGTCGTGCCGGATGGCGATGCCATGGCCATAGCCGGAAAGAATGATCCCTGTATCCTTGGGACTCTCGCCATGCGAAACCTGCATGACATCGGCGGTAAGAAAATGCGCATGGCCGCCGAGTTGCGTCATGCCTGCCTCGAACGAATTTCGGGTCCGAGTGGACTTATCGAAAAACATCAGGAAGATGGTTTGGTCCGACAGGTAGCGGTGCGCGACGCGGGCCTTGAACTTCCGTTTCAGGTCGGCGGAAACGGCGAGGAGAGTTTCAATCTCCGGATTTGCGAACTCTTGAGTCGTGATATAGTCTCGTGCCTTCAAGAGGGCTTGCATAGTTACCACTGAGATTCTCCTTCGAAACAATTCCTGCTACGTTCGCGAAATGAACGTGGCGCGCGTCGCCCACCGAATCAAGCAGCAATTTAAGATGCTGATACGGAAGCATGTCGAGCCTGCCGGGAACGGCAGGGTTCCAGGACAGCACAGCTCCGGTGCTCGGCTGGATTTCTACCTGGATACTGCCGGCCTCGAACCAGGCGAGGTCGGCCATGCGATCGACGGCCAGCACATAGCGTTTACGATCGATCGTGCCGTAGATGGTGCGGCGTCTTTCAGAGTAATCGATGAAAAAGCCATCCTCGTTCGTGCCCGAGGCCGTGAACTTCAGATAGGTCTCCATGCTGCCGAAGAATCTCGGCTTGGCATGAAATGGACCACCCTCTTCCGGGCACATCACATCGCAATTACCGCATTCATTGCAAGCGTCGGCGAAGTTGGCAAGCTGATGCTCCTTGACCAGCTTGAGCAGACCTCCGGCCACGCGGCGTATGCCTCCGGGCGTCCATTCGAAGTTATCGTAAAGAATGGCGCCGGTGGGCGAATGGTAAACAAAATTCGCGTCATTCGGACAGACGGGTACGCATTTGTCGCAACTGATGCAATCGTAAAACCAGAGCTTCGAGCCGATCTTCCTTGGGACGCCCTTATTGCGTTCCCACTGATATCGTGGATTTTCAGTGGCCTCTTTGACCAGAGGAGCGGTGTTCAGATAGCCTGCCGCATCGACCAGCGCCTGCTCCAGATCTTCGACGCCAAGTTCGTCGCAGACTGAACTGCAGCGGGGTATCTGGCGTGGCGAGCCAGTTCTGTAACGCGACGCTCTGCCTGCCGCGGCAGCGTTCCACTTTTTTCTCGCACCACGCGTTCGATGGCGGCGGCACCCTGTGCCCGGTAGCGCAGAATAAAATCCGGAATCCTGGCCGCTCCGCAGGCACGCATCTTCTCGCCCAGAATTTCCGTGTAGCGGGAAAGGCGCGAGTAACCCCCTGGGCGCAGCAGGTCCGTGCACGTGGTGACGGGCGCGAAATTCATGGCTACCGCTTCGGCGAAATTGTGGGCATCGATGCCCGCGGAGAAGGAGATCGGAATTGCGCTCCCCATGCGTTCGCGAAATCTGCCAGTCAAGTTCATGGTGATCACATGCAGCGGCGCGCCGGACAGATACATCATGTCGTCGCTGAAGTACCCTTTGTGATTCTTCACCACCAGCGTGTTGCTGAACTTCACGGAGAGACGTTTGCCGTGCGCCTTCGCGATCGAGTCCAGCCGGGGTATAAGGTCCACGGCGTCATCGAATTGCAAATCGTGCTCGAAGGCTTCGGGGCTACACTGAATTTCCTGGTAACCGAGAACGTCATGCAGCAGGTGCTCCACCTTCTCTCGCCCCAACATCGTGGGATTCAGCTTGACGCAGACATTGGCGTTCATTTCGGTGAGCAGGTAATGGACGATGCTTTCGATCTCCCGGGCCGGACAGCCGTGAAAAGTCGAAAGGGTCACCGTGTCACTGATGCAGTTGGGAAAAGGCAGATTGCGATACGGCGCATCCAGGCTCGCGCGCAGTTCATCCACCACCGGCGCGCAATTTTTCATCGTCTGAATCCATGCACTCACAGCCGCCGACCGAATCCCCTCGAGATTGTACCCGACGCTCATGTCGAAAATCGTGTCGCCCGGGAATGTATCACGATGCCTGTTGGAGGCTCTGAGGATTTCGATGAGCATCGCCGCGCCCACATATTCACGCAGCGATTGCTCCAGTTTCAGTTCCTGCGACCATTCGACGTTGTAGCCTACATTTGCCGCATCGATGCAAGGCCGGGGAATTTTTAGCTCATCGAGAACCTGAACAGTTTTCAACTCGATAATGCGAGCCCCTCCCAGCCAGCACAATACGATATTTTGCGCCAATTGATCGTGCGGGCCCGCTGCCGGTCCCAAGGGCGTGGAGGCGCGATGGCCGTTGGAGACCACCGACAGATCGAGGCCGGGAATTCCGCGAAAAAACTTTGCACTGGGGAGATCGAAGATTTTGTCTTCCTGCTGGTACTCCAGAAAGGCCCGGCGCAACAACAGCGGAAGTGGAATGGGAACTAGCTCGGCCATTTTTCTTCTTCATGTGCAATCGCGCGCATTCGTGACCTATGTTTTCAGCTTTTCAAGATAGGTCATCGGAAACGCCGCGTAGAATTTAGCTGCCTCTACAAGGTGTCGAATCGGAACACGTTCCAGGACGCTGTGCGCCACATCCTCTTCTCCCGGTCCGAAGCCAACTGTTGGGACACCCATGATTCCCATCGACCCGACGCCGTTCGTGCTGAAGACCCACTTATCCACGATTGGCGGAGCGGCATTCAGAGCTTGGTACGTACGCACAGCCGCCTGGACTAGTGGATCGGATTCCTCCAGCACCCATGTCGGATAGTATTTCTGCATGGGATACGACAGTCCCGTGTAGCTGGGAGTATCGTATCGGAGCACCTCCACTTCGGCGCCTTCGGGAACCAGGGCCTGGACTTCCGCGACCGCGCTTTCCAGCGTCTCACCTGCCGTGAGGCGACGGTCGAGATGAATCGAGCATGCGCCCGGCACCGCGCATAACGATGGCGACATCGATCGAATCTGGGTCACCGCGATGGTGCCTTTGCCGAGAAACGGATCATCCTTCAGACGCGTGTTGAGCTTCTCGATCTCCGCGACCAGGCGGCATAATTTTGTAAATCGGATTATCGCCGCGCTCGGGAGCGCTCGCATGACACGAACGACCACGCAGATGGACCTCCATTTCCATACGGCCGCGATGTCCGCGATAGACGCGCAAATTCGTCGGCTCGGTGATAACGACGCAGTCCGGGCGGATGCCGTCCTCTTTCAGAATGTAGACCCACGCAAGGCCGTCGCAGTCTTCCTCCTGCACCGAGCCCACTATCCAGAGCGTGTAATCGCCGAACAAGCCCAGATCTTTGATGAGCTTGCCTGCATATACCATGCTGGCCATGCCGGCGCGCTGATCGCACGTGCCCCGTCCCCAGACGAAGCCGTCCTCCACTTTGCCCTTATAAGGATCCCAGGCCCATTCCTTGGGATCGCCCACGCCTACCGTGTCAGTATGGGAGTCCATCATGATCACGGTTTTGCCCGACCCGATACGTCCCAGGATATTGCCCATCGGATCGATGCGAATCTCATCGAAGCCGACTTTCCGCATCTCCTGACGGATGCGTTGGATCACGGGTCCTTCCTGGCCGCTCTCCGCGGGAATCGCGATGAGGTCGCGAAGGAAGTTGACAATATCGGCTTCACAAGCCTGTGCAGCGTCGTGGAGCATGCCTAAGGCCTGCCCTGTTTCCGTTAAGACTGTCATACACCTACCATTTCCTGTATCTCGATCACTTGTCTCCGTGAGGCGCGTTCCTTCTCTCGCAATGCCTGCAGCACATCCTGCGGCAGCATGGGTAATTTACGCAAGCGCACACCGACGGCGTTGAATACTGCATTCGCGACCGCCGGCGCCGGACCATTAATCGGCACTTCCGAGATGGATTTCGCGCCGTAGGGTCCCAGCGGTTCATGAGTTTCAACCAGAATTGTTTTCAGACACGCGAGATCCTGGGGGCCGAACATTTTGTAATCGAGGAAATTCGGATTGATCATGCGCCCGGAGGCATCAAGCACCATCTCTTCGGTTAAGGCGTAGCCCAAGCCCTGGGCCGCTGCGCCTTCCACCTGACCTTCGGCTTGTAGAGGATTGATGGCCACGCCCGCATCGACGGCGCTCACCAGATTCAGCACCTTGATCTTGCCCGTTTCGGTATCCACTTCCACCTCGGCAAAAGTGACGCAGAAAGGCGGAGGGCTGTCGGTGTTGAAATGCGAGGCGCCCTCCATAATCTGGAATTTGTCTTTGTACATGGCGCGCAAGGCGATCTCGGACATGGTCACTGACGCTCCGCACGGGGCCGAGACACGATTGTCACGGCATTGCAGGCTGTCGGGCGGAAGCTCAAGCATTTTGGCAGCGACGCTGAGCAACTGTTCACGAACTTTTTCCGCGGCTTTCTTCACCGCACCGCCCGAGATGATGGTAGTGCTGGACGCATACGCGCCGACATCGAAAGGCGTAGTGTCGGTATCCCCCGTGGTGACGGTGATCTTGTCGAGAGTAACGCCGAGGGTTTCGGCGGCGATTTGCGCCAGCACCGTATCGGCTCCCGCGCCCACGTCGGCAGCACCGGAAAACAGATGAAACGAGCCATCCTCGCTCATCTTCAACAACGCCGACGCCCAATCGACTCCAGCGATTCCACTGCCCTGCATCGTCGCAGCCACGCCGACGCCGCGCCTCAAATGGCTAGCCGGATCACTGGTTCGCTTGCGTTTCTCAGCCCAGCCGACAGCCTTCGCGCCGCGCTCCAGGCACTCAGGAAGTCCGCAACTCCGGACCAATCGAGGCAGTCCTTTGCGGCCTTCCCCGAGGACGGCGGAAAGCTCGTCGGTATCGCCGAGACGGATAGCATTCTTCAACCGGAACTCGATCGGATCGATTCCCAACTCGTGTGCGATTTCGTCCACGAGCGTTTCCTGTGCGAAGAATCCCTGCGGACAGCCATAGCCGCGAAACGCGCCGGCTACGGGCGTATTGGTATATACGATGTCGCATTCGAATAGCATGTTCGGCGCGCGATAGAGAGGTAACACCTTGCTTCCGGTATTACCCTGCACCGTGTTGGCATGGCTGCCGTACGCTCCCGTCGTGGCCAGCACCTTCAATTGACTGGCAACAATCGTGCCGTCGCGCTTGACCCCCATCTTCATGTGCAGGATCTGCGGATGCCGGCTGCGCGCCATGAAGAACTCTTCCGCGCGGGTAAACTCGATCTTCACCGGACGCCGCGTAGCGAGCGCCAGCGCTCCGCAGATGTCTTCGAGCAGCATCTCCTGCTTGCCGCCGAAGCCTCCGCCGATGCGCGGCTTAATCACGCGCACCCGCTGTACCGGAAGCTGCAGGATCATGGCGACTTGCCGTCGGCTATGGAACGGCACCTGGGTGCTGCTGCGGATGACCAGGCGATTGTCCGGATCCAGCCAGCTGATCGCAATATGCGGTTCCAGCGGACAGTGCTGCTGGCGGTGCGTCCGATACTCACGCTCGAAGATCAGGTCCGATTGCCGGAAGCCTTCCGCGATGTTGCCGAGTTCCTTCGAAATGTGTCCTGCGATATTGCGCGACGCGTCGTGAATGTTAGTGGAGTCCGGTTCGTCGTGGATGAGGGGAGCGCCGGGACGGATCGCGGCTTCGATGTCGAGCACTGCCGGCAGGACCTCATAGTCGACTTCGATGAGACGCAGCGCCTCTTCCGCGATGGCACGAGTTTCCGCTGCGACGGCGGCGACGCGATCGCCGACAAACCGCACCTTATTGTCGAGGAGGTACGTATCGTACGGGGAAGGTTCGGGCCACGCTTGTCCGGCTGTGGTATGCGGCACGCGAGGGACGTCTTCCCAAGTTAGAACTGCGCGTACGCCTGGCAGCGCCCGGGCCGCGCTCGCATCGATTTTGCGGATACGGGCGTGAGCATGGGGACTTGGCAGAATCTTGCCGGTCAGCATGCCCGGGAGCGCAAAGTCGTCAGTGAAAGCGGGACGCCCTGTTACCAGTTTGACGCCTTCCACCTTACGAAGATTCCTGCCCACAACAGATGTGCTCATACTTCTGCCTTGCCTCCGCGCGCGGCGGCCAGCACTGCAGCCACCGGTTTCGTATATCCCGTGCACCGGCAGAGATTGCCCGAGAGCATCTCGCGTACTTCAGTCTCGTTGGGATCCGGGTTGTGATCCAGAAATGCCTTGGTATTGAGTATCATTCCCGGCGTACAATAACCGCATTGCACGGCGCCGTAGTCGAGGAACGCCGCTTGCAGCGGATGCAACTTGTCTCCATCGGCAAGTCCTTCGATGGTCAGGATTTCCCTGCCGTCCGCCTGCGCTGCGAACATAAGGCACGAATCGACCGGCTTACCGTTCACTAATACCGTGCAGGCGCCGCACGCACCGGTTTCGCAGCCGCGCTTCGCGCCGGCAAAGCCCTCCCGGCGCAAGACGTCAAGCAGAATGTCGCCCGGCATGATATGAAATCGTCTGGCTTCGCCGTTGAGCTGGATTTTCATCTCGATCGTCTTCATAGCGCGCACCCCGCCGCCTCCGCACATTCGAACAACGCCCGCCGTGCCATCACACGTGTCATCTCGCAAAGGTACTCGGCCGAGCCGCGGATTCCGCTCACCGGAGTTACGCTATGCATCACCGCATCGGAAGCGACATCAATAAGCGTTGCGTCTACCGTTCTCCCGGTCAGCTGATTCTCGGCCTGGACGGAGCGCACCGGCGCAGGTCCCAGGCCGCCCACCACGACGCGCGCCCATTTGCAGCTTCCGCGAACGACCTGCAGACCTGCAGCGACGTTGACCAGCGAGACATCGCTTTCCGTGCGACCCAATTTTTGGAATGACCAGCCGATGTGGCCTCCTCCGGGGAGTGCCGGAATCGTGATCTCGACGATCATCGCCCCGCGAAGCAAGACATTGCCGAGGTCATTCAACAGCTCGGCCAGCGGGATTTTTATGCGACGGCGTATCTGCGCCAGTATGACGACGGCGTCGAGAGCAACAAGTGGTGTGGCGATCTCGGCGTAGTGGGAACGATTGGCCAGCCGGCCGCCTACGGTGGCCATATTGCGGGTCTGCACGGGTCCCGACTGGGTTGCGGCCTTGAGAAGCATCCCTCCGGCCAACGCACGGGTGATCGACGACGATTCCAGATCGGAGAGAGTGGTAGTAGCGCCGATCATCCAGCATCCGTCCTGGCGTCGGATGTAGTTCAGGCCCAGATAGGTGACGTCGATGAGGGTGCGGACTGAGCGATCCGCCTGGTTGATAAGATCGGTTCCCCCAGCAAGGAATCGTGCGCCTCCGCTACCAGTCTGAAATAAACGAAGGGCTTCGGGGATGCTGCCGGGCCTATAGTAGGCCTCGACCTGGTCAAACATAAATTAACCCCTTGGCAAATTGGAGTATATCAAAGGTAATTGAAATGTAATGCGGACTGCTTCCGAATTGTTCGCACGGCTGGCGGGATGCCTCATTCCACCGTCAGTGCGGTAAACGATAGACTGGAGGGTAGCGATCCATGCCGCTCCCAACGTCCAGCCAGTTGGCCATTGCCCTTCTTTCGCTGATCCCGTTGGCGGCGCAGGAAGTCGAGTTCAACCGGGACATCCGGCCGATCCTTTCCGACAAGTGCTATACCTGCCATGGACCTTCCAGTGTCAGCCGCAAGACGCAAATGCGTTTCGATATCGAGGGCGGTGCGACCAAGGTAATCGTTCCCGGCCATGCCGAGCAAAGCGAAATGTACCGCCGCATCAGTTCGGAGAACACCTCCGTCCGCATGCCGCCCGCGTATGCCGGCCGCGAGAAGCTTAGCGCCAAGGAGATAGACACCGTTCGCCGCTGGATCGACCAGGGCGCAAAGTGGCAGTTGTTGTGGTCCTTCATCCCGCCGAAACGTCCCGCGCAAGGTAACAGTATCGATTGGTTCATTCGTGCGCGCCTCGATCGCGAAGGATTACATCCCTCGCCGGAAGCCGATCGCCGAACGCTGATCCGGCGCGTCAGTCTGGACCTCACGGGGTTGCCGCCTACACTGCGCGAAGTGGATGACTTCCTTCGCGATCGATCGGCCAATGCGTATGAGAAACTGGTCGATCGCCTGCTTGCCTCGCCTCGTTACGGTGAACGCATGGCATTCCGCTGGTTGGAAGCTGCGCGATTTTCCGACACCAACGGCTATTCGAACGACGGCGTACGAGAAATGTGGCGCTGGCGCGACTGGGTGATCGACGCGTTCAATCGCAATCTGCCGTACGATGAATTCACCGTCGACCAGATCGCGGGCGATCTGCTGCCGCATCCCACGCTCGACCAGATGATCGCAACCGGTTTCAATCGTAATCACCGGACCAGTGCGGAAGGCGGCATCGTGCCCGAGGAGTTCCGTGTGGACTACGCAGCGGACCGCACCGAAACTACCGCGACCGTCTGGATGGGGCTTACGGTCGGCTGCGCACGCTGTCACGATCACAAATACGATCCCATCCCGCAGCGCGACTACTACCGGATGTTCGCATTTTTTAACAGCGTCCCCGGTAATGGCTTTGCGTATAACTTCGGCAACGACTTTCCTAAGATCAAAGCACCGCTGCCGGAACAGCAGAGAGTCCTCGACGGCTTAGCTGCGAAGATTGCGGTAGCGCAGGAGAAATGGGATCGGCTGCAGCCCGCGGTGGAGAAAGCGGAACGTCAAGCGGATTTCCGCCAGGCATCCGATTGGACCGACACCGAGGGACTGACTTTCCGCCAGTCAACTGCGGAGATGAAGCCCGCCGATCTGCCCGCCGCCACCAGCCCCGCCGGTCCAGCGCGTCACTTCGACGGCACTCACTTTCTGGAAGCGGCCAAACCTATCGCGGATTTCGACTACAACGAGCCGTTCACCTTCGCCGCCTGGATCAAGCCCGAGGCGAATCAGGGCGCGATTCTTTCTCACGCCGAAGATTATATGGAGGGCAAAGGGCACGGCGTTTATCTCATCGACGGCAAGATCCGGCTCCACGTAATTTACCGTTGGAGCGACCTGGGGCTGCGTCTCGAAACGGCGGAGCCGGTCAAACTTCACGAGTGGCAGCACGTACTGGTTACTTACGATGGCGGCATGAAGGCTTCGGGCGTTCGGATCTACGTTGACGGCCGACCACAGAAAATCAACGTGCTGTTCGACGAGTTGATCTGGCCGATGAAAGGGAATCGTCCTTTCCGAATCGGAGCGGGAGCGGGACTTCGCTTCACCGGCGATATCGCGGACGTGCGCGTCTACGATCGCGAACTTACGCCGCAAGAGGCTGCGGTGATTCCGCTGCTCGATCCAGTCCCGCGGATCGCAGCACTCGAACCCCGTGCCAGAACCGCGGCGCAAGCCGATAAGCTGCGATTTTGTTTTCTCGAAACGGCGCTTCCTCTGGAGATGCGCGCTGCCCGCGAGCAATTGCTGGCGGCAAAGAAAGATTACGATGCGTATCTCAAGACCGTGCCTACAACCATGGTCATGCAGGATATGAATCCGCCGCGGCCGACCTTTATTCTCAAGCGCGGCGCCTATGACGCACATGGCGATCACGGTGACGCCCGGCATCTTATCGGTATTCCCGGCGATGAAGCCAGAGTGGCCCAAGAACCGTCTCGGCCTCGCGCGCTGGCTGGTGGACCGCGAATAATCCACTCACCGCCCGCGTGACGGTGAATCGCTTCTGGCAAATGTATTTCGGCACGGGAATGGTGAAGACGGTGCAGGATTTCGGCTCGCAGGGCGATCCGCCGGTCAATCAGGATCTACTCGATTGGCTGGCTGTCGAATTCATGGAAAGCGGCTGGAACGTAAAGGCCCTGCAAAAGACGATCGTGATGTCTGCCGCATACCGTCAGTCTTCAAACATCACTCCGGAACTGCTGCAAAAGGATCCCGACAACCGGCTGCTCGCCCGTGGACCGCGGCTGCGTCTCGGCCCCGACATGATTCGCGATCAGGCCCTATATCTTGCCGGGTTGCTGGTGGAAAAGACTGGCGGTCCCTCCGTGAAACCGTATCAGCCTCCGGGGTTATGGCAGGAACTCGCGGGAGGCGCAGGCTACACACCGGACAAGGGCGATGGGCTTTATCGCCGGTCGCTCTACACCTACTGGAAACGGACCGTCGCGCCGCCGTTCATGATGAACTTCGATTCGCCGAATCGCGAAGTGTGCACAGTGAGCGAGGTCCGGACCAACACTCCATTGCAGGCGCTTAATCTGATGAATGATGTCGCCTTTCTCGAAGCCGCGCGCAAACTGGGAGAGCGGATGATGAAGGACGGAGGCCCGCAGCCGGAGCAGCGATTGGATTATGGGTGGAGTCTGGCACTCGCCCGCCCGCCGTCGGGGGCCGAAACGCAATTACTGTTGGAGACCCTGCAACGATTCGAGAAACGCTACCGAGCCGATCCCAAGGCCGCCGAGGAATTCCTCGCGAATGGCGATTCTTCGCGCGATAAGACGCTGGATACGGCTGAATTAGCCGCCTACACCACGGTAGCGAGTTTGATTCTCAACCTCGACGAGACCATTACCAAGGAGTAAATTCGAATGGACCCTGCTCTCACCCGACGGCATTTTTTCTCGCGGTCTGCGACCGGCATCGGCGTCGCGGCATTGGCAAGTCTCTTCGACCGCGATGGGCTTGCGAATGAATCGCCGAAGGCGACCGGTGGCCTGCCCGGCTTTCCGAACTTCGCGCCAAAAGCGAAGCGCGTCATTTATCTTTTCCAATCCGGTGGCCCGTCGCAGATGGAGCTATTCGATTACAAGCCTAAGCTTGTCGACCTGCCAAGGCACGGAACTGCCTGAATCGATCCGGCATGGGACAGCGGCTAACCGGCATGTCCTCGCAGCAGGCAAACTTTCCCGTGGTGCCGTCGAAGTTCAAGTTCGCTCAATATGGCAAAAGCGGCGCGTGGATCAGTGAACTGCTGCCGCATACCGCCAAGATGGCGGACGATCTCACTATCGTCAAAAGCGTTCACACCGAAGCCATCAATCACGATCCCGCGGTTACCATGATGCAGACCGGCGCGCAGCTTGGCGGACGTCCCAGCATGGGCTCGTGGATCTCTTACGGCATCGGAGCGGAGACCGAGAATCTGCCCGCGTTCGTGGTGATGATCTCATCCGGTTCCGGCGGGCAGCCGCTGTTCGACCGGCTCTGGGGCAGCGCCTTTCTGCCCAGTAAGTATCAAGGCGTGAAGTTCCGCTCGGTCGGCGATCCGGTACTGTACCTCTCCGATCCGCGCGGCTTCGATCGCGACGACCGGCGGGCGTTCCTCGATACACTCGGCAAGTTGAACCATATGACAGCCGATGCGACCGGCGATCCCGAAGTCTCAACGCGCATCGCGCAATATGAGATGGCGTTCCGGATGCAAGCATCCGTGCCCGAATTGACCGATCTTTCCAAGGAGCCTCAGTCGGTGCTCGATCTATACGGTCCTGACGCCAAGAAACCGGGAACGTTTGCATCGAATTGTCTGCTGGCTCGCCGGTTGGCTGAACGGGGGGTGCGTTTTGTCCAGCTCTACCATCGTGATTGGGACCATCACAGCGGCTTGCCGAAGGGTCTGCCGGCGAGGTGCAAAGATACCGACCAGGCATCCGCCGCGTTGATCTCAGACCTGAAACAGCGGGGCATGTTGGACGATACTCTGGTGGTCTGGGGCGGCGAGTTCGGACGCACGGTGTACTGTCAAGGACGCCTGACCAAGGACGACTACGGCCGCGACCATCACCCACGCTGTTTCACGATGTGGATGGCCGGCGGAGGAATGAAGCCTGGCGTCGTGCTCGGCGCTACCGATGATTTCTGCTACAACATCACGGAGAGATCCGGTTCACGTGCACGATCTGCAAGCGACCTTCCTGAATTGTCTGGGGATCGACCATACTAAGCTGACTTACAAGTTCCAGGGCCGCCACTTCCGGCTTACCGATGTGGAAGGCCGGGTGGTCAAAGAAATCCTTGCGTGACAGATTCGCGGCACAGACTTCGGTCCGTGTTTTTTCCGCTGCGAAGCGGTACCAGTTATAACCGGCCGGCCTTCATCTCTCCGCGCAAGATAGTCGGTCGATCGCCAGGCCAGCGCCAGAATCGTGAGCGTCGGATTCTTTTCGGACGCGGTGGTAAACGCCGCGCCGTCCACGACGAACAGATTCTTGACGTCGTGCGACTGGCAGAATCCGTTCAGCGCCGAACGCTTCGGATCCGCGCCCATGCGGCAGGTGGAGTGCTCGTGAATCGCCTGGCCAGGGATGCCCAGTGACGTCGCGTCATAGGGCAGGATCTCCGCCTTCGCGGCGTGCAGGATGGCGGCCGCCGTCTCGTACATCTCCTTCGCCATCTTGCGCTCGTTCTCGCGATACTTGTATTCGATGCGCGCGATCGGAACTCCGTATCGATCGATCGGCGAGATTCTCCACCGTGACGCGATTGTCGGCATACGGCAGCACTTCGCCGTAAGGATGCAGCGCCACCAGCGCCGGATAGCGCTTCTTCACGTCGCGCTTGAAATCGGCGCCGAAGCCTGGGAGCGACTTCGCGAAACTGGCGTCCGCCGGACGCGCCGCAGCCCCAGAACTGCATGCCGAAGCCGCGCAGATATTCGCGCTTGCGCCCGTCGCGATGATTGAAGCGCGGCAGATAGACATGCTCGCCGCCGATGCCGTCGTCATTCTGCACCGGCGCCGCCGATCAATTCCGGAACGAAGCCGTACATGTGCAACCGGACCTGCTCGGTCAGATAACGGCCGATGACGTCGCTCGAATTGCCGATTCCGTTGGGATGCTGGCGCGATTTCGAATTCAGCAGGATGCGCGTGGAATCGATGCACGATGCCGCGACGATCACCACCCGCGCGCGGACTCTGATGTTCCTCGCTGCGTGATCGCGATCGAAGTACTGGACGCCGCTGGCGCGTGCCTTCCTCGTCGTTCAGAACGCGCGCGACTACCGCGTTGTCGATGCACCTTCACGCGGCCGGTCTCGAACGCCGGTTCGATCAGATAGTCCGACGAATTGAAGAACGCGCCGACGTCGCAGCCTTTGCCGCAGGCTCCGCAGTAGTGGCAGGCTGGATGCCCGTTGTGCGGACGAGTCAGGACGGCGCGGCGTCCGGCGACCACTGTGATTCCGACGCTCTTCGCCGCTTTCTGCATCAGGCGTTCGCCGCAGCGCGGAGGCGGAGGCGGCAAATGGTAACGGCTGCCGGGCAGCGAATCCAGATCGTCGTCTCCGCCGCAGACGCCGATCAACTGATCCACGCGATCGTAGTACGGCGCGATGTCTTTGTAGCGGATGGGCCACGGAATCTCCCAGCCATCGCGCTCCGCGCCGGCGAAATCGAGATCGGAGTAGCGCAGCGCGACGCGCCCCCAGACGTTCGTTTTGCCCCCGCGTCCCCAGACGCGCAGCAGATCGAAAGGCTGTCCGGGTAAGGTGTGGTAAGGCTGCTCGCGAACGTCGACGAAGAACTGCGGCGGATGCTGTCCGGCGTCGAGTTTGCGCGGCGCTTCCCAGGGCTTGACGTGGCTCCAGAATTGGGCGCGGTTGAATTTTGTGCCGGCGTCCAGCATCAGGACGTTCAGCCCCTGCCGGGTGAGATTCCAGGCGGCCATCCCTCCAGCCGCACCGGTGCCGATGATCACCACATCGTGAACTTCCGCTGACTTCTGGGCCTGCATCATGACTGGTGCTCCGGATGCGTGCAGCCTTTGAACTCGGTGAGAAAAGTGTTGCCATGCCACCCCAATTCTTCCACCAGACCTGCCCGCGAGGAGTAATAGCCGTCGATCGTGAGTTCCTTGGCCAGGCGGAAGAAGCGGCCGCGGTCCGTCTCGGGCGCGCTGCTGATCTCGGTGAGGATCGCTACCTGCCGCTCGTTGGAAAGTTGTGCAAAGTCCGGGCCGAGCAGCGCCATGCCCCGCCGGAAAGCAGCGGCGAGGTCGTGAGATGCTGTCAATCTCCGGTCGATGAACTCGGGGACCCCGGCATCGGACGCGCCGGGCGTATCCGTGCGGGGAATGATGAGGTCGGTCAGTTTGGCCACGAAATCCATCTCTTCCGGCGTCAGGGTCTTCGGTGTGTAAGGCAGCGGAGCAGCAGGAACGTCTCCGGTATGTTGGTGCTGAGCCCGCAATGCCGGCGCCGCTGCCGCGCTTGCAATTGTCATCAGGGCCTCGCGCCGGGTAGTAGTCGATTTCATAATGCGTTGTGGGCATGATATCAACTCCGTAGCATGTAAAACTACTTACAATATGCGGACCACCTACAACTTGATCGCCGGCCAGAACGTCGAGCGACTGGCGGCGCTGAGCGACGGAGTCTTTGCCTTCGCCATGACGCTGCTGGTACTGGACCTGAAAGCTCCCGCCTCAGAAGCGATCCGCAGCGAGCAGGGCTTGTGGCTGGCGTTGACGGCTCTCGGACCCAAGCTGCTCATGTATGTGATGACCTTTTTGACTCTGGGGATTTTTTGGGTGGGCCAGCAGTCTCAACTCAATCATCTGGAACGGTCGGACCGCGACCTTTCCTGGATTCATCTGGTTTTTATGTTCTTCGTGACGATGACACCATTCTCTACACAGCTTCTGGCCGACTTCATAGGCTACCGCGTCGCGTTGATCATTTATTGGCTGAACATTTTGGGACTCGGCGCGACGTTGTATGTCAGCTGGATCTGCGCCGCGCATTCGGGTCTGGTGAAGGACGAGATTCCGCGGGAGATCTCATCCGCGATCAAAAAGCGCATCCTGATCGCGCAATCGCTCTACGCGTTTGGCGCACTGCTCTGCGTCGTCAATACCTACTGGAGTATCGCGTTCATCGTCCTGGTACAGCTGAATTATGCAATTGCGCCGCGACTCCCATGGCGATCGGCGTAACCAAAAGATACTGGTAATGGTAAAGTGACCTTTGCTAGGGTTCGAATAGAAGACCATCGATGACATCGCTGATCGCCCCGCTCGCACTGAACGTCATCCGGCTCTGCGTATGGCTGGTGCTGGTGATGTTGATCTTTATTCCGCTCGAACGCTTCTTCGCGTTGCACCGGCAGAAAGTGTTTCGCGAAGCCTTCGGTGTCGATCTTGCATACTATTTTCTCAGCAGTCTCGTGCCCAAGTTCCTGCTCATTTTGCCACTCTCCTGCCTCGCGTGGGTAACGCACCGGTGGATGCCGGCCGCCTACTACAACTGGTCCGCCTCCCTGCCGCTGGCTTTGCGCTTTGCCGCTTCGATGGTGGTCGGCGAAGTCGGCGCCTACTGGGGACACCGATGGTCGCACGAAATTCCCGTGCTCTGGCGGTTCCATGCCATTCACCACAGCCCTGAAGAAGTGGACTGGCTGGTACACACGCGGGCCCACCCGGTGGATATGTTCTTCACCCGTGTCTGCGGCTTTGTCCCGCTCTATCTTCTCGGGCTGGCTCAGCCAATGGGTGATCGGGCCGATCTAATGCCCTACGTCGTCACGGTGGTGGCTACGATTTGGGGATTTTTTATTCACTCCAACCTCAAATGGCGATTTGGATGGCTTGAATGGCTCATCTCGACTCCTGCCTTCCATCACTGGCACCACACCAACGACGGACCCGAATTCATCAACCGGAATTATGCCACCGTGCTTCCCTGGATGGACCGTCTCTTCGGCACATTTTATCTCCCAATGCACGAGTGGCCGCGAAAATATGGTACGGACGATCCGGTTGCCCCGGGAATGGCCGCTCAGTTAGTCGGCCCTCTCGAAAACATTTTCGACTCATTCTCCGTTCCGCGCCTGCCGCGCGTTCCGGAACTTCCGCGAGAGCAATAATCCTACGGCTGATGCTCTTTGCGCCTTTAGCCCTTAGCGAGGCAGGCGGTCTCGAACCGTTGGAAAACGCCCGAGTGCGACCCATAGCGGACGGCCAGACATTCCGGCAGGCTATTATGATGGAGTTCTACTCCATCTATGAAACTCGGCGCCTGGGTCTTAGGAATTACGTTTGTTCTGGTTGCGGCGGCCGGTGTTGTGGGGATTTATTTCCTACGTCAAGCGGCCGCCGAGAACGCGCGCGTGCGGGCGCTCGCCCTGGCTGAGAGCGATTGCGCAGCCAAGATCCCCTCCGCCATTGAACTGGTCACCATGCGTGACTCCATGCTTGGCGCCCGAATTCAGGTAACGGCGTCGGCCGACCACTACAACCGGCAGTTGAAGCAATGCATCGTTGAAATTGCGACTTTCGAGCACCAGGAAGCGCCGGTCTATGTGAGAACTCTCGTGAGTCCGGCAGACAACTCGGCGATTTTGTGGTCCTTCACCGGAGAGGGCGAAGGTGCTGTCCGAAACTGCTACGGGGGAGATTCCAAATTACTCGATTGCGCCGAGGCGGACAAGCGGTGGAAAAAACTCATGTCGGAATAGCAGCGCAGGGCTGCCTGTTGCCAGTATTCCTCCGTGTATACATCAAAGCGAATCTTGTAAGGATATCTCCCAACTCATACTCTAAAACTATATGAATCGTCTATGGTTCCCGGTTTGTCTGGTGAGCCTTCTGGGACCGGAGTTGTTAGACGCCAGCTCAGTCGTCGATTTGACATTGGGCGGTACCGGCGGAAGTTATGCTGCTTACATTAATGACTCGGGAGACGTCACAGGCTATGCTTACATTTCAGGAAATTCGGTTTACCACACGTTCCTCTATGCTTCCAATTCGCTGACTGATCTCGATGCCGGCACCGCGTATAGCGGATTCAGCAGCCATCCACTCGGCCTCAGCGACAACGGCTATGTTTCCGGGACAGTCTTCACGGGTTCGGGCCCGAGCGCTTTCCTCTATAACGGGACCCTTTCCGCTCTTGGCGCACTCCCCGGTGGCAGCATCAGCTTCGGATTCGGAGTGAACGATAGCGGATCGGTGGTTGGCAATTCTTCGAACGGCACCTCCCAGACACCGGCGTTTTATTGGAACGGCGCCATGAATAACCTCGGCACGATAGGAGGGTCCTCGGCTACCGCACAGTTCATCAATGATAACGGTCAGATTTCGGGTAATTCCAACACCTCCGGCGATCACAGCACGGAAGCTTTTTACGCCGCGAGTGGATCGTCCACGCCTACCGCGATCACTCTCGGGGGAACGGCGAGTACGGCCACCGCAATGAACTCGAGCGGACAAGTCGCCGGCACTTCGGCGCTGAGCGCAGGGACCATCCAGCAGGCATTTCTATACACGCCGGGAACAACGCCAACGACTGATGATATCGGCACCCAATGGGTCGGAACAGATTCCTATTACGGCAATAGTGTCGCCTATGCGATTAACGACTCTGGAGTAGCCGCCGGCCAGGCCGACGTCGCATCCGGCGAGTACCACGCGGTCATGTTTGCCGAAAATACTTTCGCCAACTACGTGATGACCGATCTGGGAACCCTCGACAACAACCTCGGAAATAGCACAGCGGACGCCATCAGCAGCAATGGTTGGATTGTCGGCACCTCCGCAAACACCACGGGAGGGACAGACCCCTTCCTCTACATGGATGGCCAAATGCTCGATTTGAACACGGCCCAATTCCTGACCGGCTCCGGCTTTACATCCTTCCTGACAGCTACCGGCGTCAACGACCTCGGCCAGATCGTTGGGCAGGGAATGACGGCGAGCGGAGTGAAAGACGCATATCTTCTGAACTACTACGGCACCGCCGCCGTGCCGGAGCCATCGACTCTGCTTTCGATCTCGTCGGGACTGCTGCTGTGCGGCGTTTGCGCCCGCAGAGTGCGAGCCCGAGTTACAAAATAAGATCCCTCGCGAGCCTATTTACCAATAGACATCTAGCTGCCGCAGCTGACATTTGTTATATGAGAAAAGCGATGTTCGACAAGCAGACAAACGGAAGATCAACGCGAGCGCGGCGCGGTGGAAGGCAGGATGGTCAGGCGATTATCATGGTGACCGTCGGAATCGCATTTATCCTAGGCATTTTGGGCTTGGTGGTGGACGTAGGCTGGGGTTACTATCGCAAACAGGTTGCCCAGGCCGCCGTTGATTCGGCCGTCCTGGCGTCGGTCGTAGCGGCCGGAACCAGCACGATCACTTGCGGCTCGGGTAATGTTTATTGCACTCAGTCCCCGAACCCTACTTCGGTAAAGTGTAACAGCAGCGCTATCACCGGGACCAACCTGGCGTCCGGATGCCTGTACGCGGAGAACAATGGAGTCGCCGCCGCTAACATCACGATGACATCCGGAATACCCACGGGTCAGGTGAATGGGACGACGGTTAACTATTATGTAACCGCCTCGGTCTCTGAGCCCCTCTTGCCGACATTCCTCCAAGCCATGGGCTTTGCAACCGCGAGCGTAGGAGCCTCGGCGACTGGCGGGGCGATCGGAGCGGCCGGCACGGGCGGCGGATGTTTGTACGTTTTGGATTCGTCCTCCAGTCAGGCGCTTTATCTTAACGGCGCAAGTCTAGTGCTCACCTGCGGGGTGTATCTCAATTCCAGCAATACGACGAATGCGTTCATGTTGAACAGCGCGGCCTCATTCCTTTGTTACGGCACCACGGCCGCGACGTGCTCGTCGGGAACCCTCCCTCTAAATATGGTGACCGGGGGGAAGATAGACTGTTCCGGATGCGGATGCAAGACCGACTCCTATTACGGTACCCAAAATCCCAGCAACAGCACGCAGTGCGCGCCGCCAACGTACGGGTCGGCAGCTACCGATCCGCTTTCCGCACTCCCGGCACCCAGCCTTCCGGGATGCACGTCGGGCGACACCAATTACAGTAATAGCAATCTGGGAAACTACACGATTAGCCCGGGAGAGTATTGCGGCGGCATAAAAATTACAGGCGGCAACGTCACTCTCAATCCGGGCAATTATTACCTGAATGGCGGAGGCCTCGAGATAGAGGGTTCAAACACGACCGTGACCGGAACGGGCGTATTCTTCTATAACACCAGTAACGGGTACACTGCAGGTCCGCTGTTAATCTCAGGGCAACCCACCGTGAATCTGAAGGCGCAGACTTCCGGAACCTATGAGGGGGTACTGTTTATGCAGGATCACAGCGTTTGCCCCAGCACGCAGCACGCGATCAACGGTAACTCGAATATTAAGATCAACGGCACCATCTATCTACATTGCACGCAGACCGGAAGCAATTACGTAGCGCAAAATATTCTCTACACCGGAGAGTCCACCACGGGTATCTACTCCGCGCTGGTCGTAGATACTATCCAAATCAATGGCATGTCCAACCTCGTGCTGGATCCCACCGGCGGTCAAAATACAGGCATCGGACTGGGCGGCGGCAATAAGTCGTATCTCATTCAATAAGGCGGCCGCCCCACGGTGGTAACTTACATCATGGCTACGGGCGGGGCGGGATCCTCGGGCCGGCCGGCATTGGCGATCGATGTTCTTACCAGGATGAATCCCAGGCCAAGCATCACCGCGATTCCAATCAAATAGGACGGCTCTTTGAATAGCTGCGGCAACGCGCCCTGATACACGTTGAAGCCGGACGTAACAAGCCCCATGAGCGCCTCACCTGCAATCAGTCCGGACGCTGCCAGTACACCCGCATTCTCCACTCTGGCACGTTGCCCTTCGTTGAAGCCACGGCGTTCGGCAATCGAGTCGGTAACCCATCGCAGCAGGCCTCCAACGAAGATTGCGAAGGTGGTACCCAGCGGAAGATACATCCCGATCGCTACCAGCATGGGACTCGACACGCCGATCAGGATCAGCGTGATGCCGAGGAAAATGCCGGCTCCGATCAGGGGCCACGCCATATCCCCTCCGACAATGCCCTGCGCGAGCGACGCCATCAGGCCCGCTTGCGGAGCGGGAATCTTGGGATCGCCGAAGCCGATGCCACCCGCGTTGATATTGCCCTGGTGCAGAAGCAGCAGCGGGAAATACATCACTGCGCTCGCGCACACCACCGCGATCAGCTCCGCAATCTGGATCTTCTTGGGCGTTCCGCCGAGAATGTAACCGACCTTGAAATCCTGCAGCAATTCCCCAGCGACGGCGGACGAGACGCAAACGACAGCCGCTACGCCGAGCACGGCGATAACGCCGCTGGTTCCGGATACTCCGAGAGCCACCATCAACAGAGCCGCAATGATCAGCGTGGAGAGCGTCAACCCCGAGATAGGATTATTGGAAGAGCCGATCACGCCGACCAGGTAGCCCGAGACAGTGGCGAAGCAGAATCCCACGATGAGCATGACAACGCCGGCAACAATGCCTGCCGTGAGGCTGCCGGAGAAATAGGTATAGATCACCAGCATCACCACGAACATGACCCCGATACCCGTCAATACCAGGCGCGAACTCATATATTGATTCGTCCGGCTGATGCCGGAAACATCGCCCGCCCCGCTCACCAATTCCTTGAAGGCGCGGGACAATCCCGCCGCGATATTCCTGCGCATACGAAAAAGAGTGTTGGCCGCGCCGGCCATCATGCCTCCGATCGCAATAGGGCGTACGATGTCGCGCCAGACGCGGGTCGACATGTCCTCCCAGCTCCAACCATTCGGACCGGCCATCTCAGGAGCGAAAAGAGGCCCGATCAAGTAAACCATCATGGGAACCAGGACACCCCACGCGAGTACGCTGCCGGAAAAGTTAAGCGACGAAAGTTTCGGGCCGATGACGTAGCCGACGCCGATAAGAGCGGGGCTGACCGAAGGGCCGGAAGCGATGGTGGCGCCTCCCGTGGCGATGGTATGAGTGGTTCCGAGCTTTAAACGTCCGGACACGCCGCTCAACAGGACAATGGGAAAGTTCATGTCGGTCGCGAAGACGCCGAATGCGCCGGCGAGAAAGACCGCGCCTCCATAGGCAATGTTCACGAACAGAACGCCTGCCGTCTGCGCTCCCATCTGACCGGCCTTGTGAATGTGGGCGGCGGCTACAGATTCGGGGAACGGGAGGTCCGGGTCTTCCACCAGAAAGCGCCGTACCAGGGACACGAAGAGCACTCCGATCACGCTGCCGGTGACCATCAGCGCGGTCGATTTCCAGTAAGCCGCCGGACCGGAGAAGGTATGCCAGGCGCCGGAAAGCACGAACGCGGGAATGGTGAAGATGGCTCCCGCCGCGACCGATTCGCCAATCGAACCGGCCGTACGCGCGATATTCTCCTCGAGCAACGAACCCTTGAAGAGACGCAGGATGGCCATCCCGATCACGGCCGCCGGATAGGTCGCCGCGATGGTCTGGCCGGCGCGCAATCCCAGGTATGCGTTGGCAGCGCCCAGAACGACGCACATGATCAAGCCGATCGCCATCGCCCGGAAAGTGAATTCCGGCATTACCGCGGTTTCGGGTACGAAGGGTTTATGTTCTTTTACCGGCGTCATGAGAGTTTAGCCTTTACCATTTCGCTTAACGCTTTACCATCGACCGTCTTGCCCGCCAGTTTCGCCTGAGCCGCCTTCATGACTAAGCCCATCTGCTTGAGCGAAGTCGCGCCTGTTTCGGCGAGGGCCGCGGAGAGTGCTGCCTGAATGTCTTCAGGGGACGCCGACGCTGGAAGATAGGATTCGATGAGCGCCTTTTCGGCATCTTCTTTATCCGCGAGTTCGGGACGGTTGCCCTTGCGGAACATCTCGGCCGCGTCGACGCGCTGCTTGACGAGGCTCTTGAGAATCTGCTGCTCCGCGGCTTCATCGAGGGGCTTCGGGGTATCTACTTTATATTTCATGAGGGCGGTTTTGATCATGCGAAGGGCGCCCAGACGGGCTTCTTCACGCGCCTTCATAGCGGAGGTCATATCCTTCTGTATCTGATCGAGGAGGGCCATAGACTGTCTGCTATTCTAAAAGATCGCCAAACCATCATGCACATCCGTCAACAACGTATGTTAACGCTTGGCCTTCCTCCGCTCAATCTAAAGACCATTCAAGCCGTGCTGGCGACGGATTCATTTCCTTACGGAAAACTTCGCGATCAGTTGAAGTCAGGCCGTGGCGCGAGTAGTTACTGCTTCATACTTGTGTGACAGAGTTGGTATCTGTCCGCCGGGCTGCGCAGCGGCCCCTCGATTGAATTCGTGTGTCTAAAGGTGAGTGTCGAATGAATATTTTGATTGCAGAGCCATTGGCTGCCGCTGGTATAGAGCTGTTTAAGTCCCAGGCCGGCTGGAACGTAATCGTCTCGAATCCCAAGGAATATGCCAGCCATCTCGCGGACGCCGATGCGCTGGTGGTCCGCAGTGCCGTACAAGTCACGCCGGCGGTGCTGGCACAGGCGCCCAAACTGCGGGTGATCGGGCGCGCGGGCGTCGGAGTGGACAACGTCGACCTTCCTGCTGCCACCGCGGCCGGCGTTATGGTGATGAATACACCCGGCGGAAACGCGGTTTCAGTAGCTGAGCATACGCTCGCGCTGATGCTTTCGATGGCGAGATCCATTCCGCAGGCTTCCCTGTCGACCAAGTCGGGAAAATGGGAGAAGAAAAAGTTCCTGGGTCACGAACTGCGCGGCAAAACTTTAGGTATTGCGGGTCTCGGCAGCATCGGACGTGAGGTGCTGAAGCGCGCCCGCGCGTTCCAGATGCGCATCATCGCCCACGATCCCTACCTGATGTCGCAGCTCGCCAAAGACATAGGCGTCGAACTGGTTTCGCTCGACGAACTCTTTCGCGCAGGCCGATTACATCACACTTCACGTTTCGCTGACGCCCGAGACCAATGGGTTCCTGAACGATGCGGCGTTCGCAAAAATGAAGAAGGGCGTGCGCATCGTGAACTGCGCGCGAGGCGAACTGATCGAAGAAGGCGCGCTCAAGTCCGCGATGGAGAGTCGGCAAAGTTGCCGCTGCCGCGCTCGATGTCTTCCCCAACGAGCCGACCAATGCGGAGTACCCGCTCTTTGCACTCGAGTCGATGATCGCCACGCCACATATCGGCGGGTCGACGGAAGAAGCGCAGGAGATCGTAGGCGTTCGAATTGCGGAGCAGATGGTGGAATATCTGCAAAACGGCGTCGCCATCAATGCGGTCAACATGCCTGCGCTGTCGCCGGAGCAATACAAAGAGATCGGGCCCTACATCGAAGTGGCTGAGAAGCTGGGTAACTTCGCGGCGTATCTCGCCGAGGGGAATCCTCGTAGCGTGCGGATGACCTACTACGGCAGAATCGCGGAAGGCAACACCACCCTGCTGCGCAACGCCGGTCTTGCGGGCGCTTTGAACCGCTCCACGGCGAACCGAACGAACGTCGTGAACGCCATGCAGATCGCGGCAGATCGTGGTTGGAGCGTGAGCGAGCGCCTGGACAAGCGTTCGGGCCATACGGATACCATTGAAGTCGCGTTAGAGACCGATACCGGCGTGACGACGGTTGAAGGTTCTGTCTTGCTGGGCAAGGCGCGGCTTCTGCAACTCGACGGGATCTACTGCGAAGCCGCCTTAGCGGGCCACCTGATCTGCATGAAGAATGACGACGTGCCGGGCGTGATCGGGCACGTCGGCAATACGCTTGGCAAGTACAATATCAACATCGCTAACTTTTCGCTTGGCCGTTCTGAGGGCCCGCTTCAACCGGGTCATCTACATCAGACTGCAATTGCGGTGGTATCGACGGACGTGACGGTTCCGGAAAGCGTGCTCGCGGAACTGAAGTCGAATCCAGCGGTTAAGGTCGCGCGATCGATCGATCTGAACTAGCCCGCGAGATCTGGACTCGTACCCGCGCTTAGATGGCGCGCATGCGATTGTTGCGCGGGTTTTCCTCCACCTCGGCCAGGCCCAATATCTTCATGACGGGGGGGACGTACATCGCGAAGCGGCCGCGAAGCCCCTTTTTCAACCCATACCATCCGCCTAACGGGTTTTGGGAAGAGCGCGCCCACGCTTCTACCGTGCCTTCCGCGGCAGGTTTTTGCTCATCCGCACTGCCGAGAAGCATCCAGCCGCCGTGTTCCTTGAGCATAGCGTGTAGATCCTCGAGACAGCGAAGGTGATAGCGCAGTTCGGTCTTGCCTACCTGGATGACCAGCGCGGGTGGATTCGCGGCTGCATCCCGGTAAGCCTGGAATTCGGAAGTTCCGGGCGGAGTCTTCAACGTCCAGGGATTCTGTTGCGTTCCGGCGCCGGCAGGCATCAATTTTTTTCCTTGTTTGACGGATTTTGTATCACTTTTTTTCGGCAGCGTGCTTTAAATCGGCAGCGAATTCATCAAACGCAGGCTGCAGGTCAGGAATGGAGCGAACGATCAGCGCCGATAGTAGGCCGGTGTATTTTTCGTGCATCGAGAACTCGACTTCACCGTCTGTCTCTAAAGACAAGGTGAAGACCCGCTCTCCTTTGAATAATCCGAGCGGAATTCCGCCCACCCATGCCATTCGTCGCTCCGGTTGAAATTCGACCACTGTGAGCGGGAACGCGCGTCCAGGATTGATTTTGGCATGAACCGTGATCCGCCCGCCAGGAACAATCCGGCCTTCGATTCTTTCGACCGTGTGGTTCCAGTCGGGGTATCGGGGAGCATCGGTGAGAAGCGCCCAAATTCGCTGGGGAGTCGAGCGAATCTTCGCGGTTACGCGGAAGTCCTTCATCGTTCGACTATTTTCCTGTTGGCGCGCTCCGCATGTCAACGAACCGGAAGGTGCGTAGCGCTTTTCAGCAGTTGCTGGCCCCAGGAAAGCAAAGACTGAAAGGTCGGCATCAGCCCTTTCGCCAAGGGAGTGAGCCCGTATTGTGCCGTGCGCGGGGGTTCCTGGACACCCCGTGTGACCAGGCCGGAACCTGCAAGCTCGGCAAGGTTGCGGGTGAGTTCTTTCGAACTGATGCCGCTCACGCCGGCCAACAGCTCGTTGTAACGTTGGGGACCGTTGAGCAACAGTGAACGCAGGAGGAGCAGCTTCCATTTCCCCCCGATCACGTGAATGGCTTGTTCGACGGGGCATACCGTAATCGGAGGGTGGGCAGCGGCAGGGACGGTCGTCTTTCTTGTGGCCATGGAGCCATCGTAGTCCAGATCTACGACCTGGGCCTGTCGGTACTGCGGAAAGGATGACTGTTGTGCTATGTGTAGACGGATAGGGTCGGAGAGGGATGGAATCGAAGTTGCGTCATCCTACGTTTAAATTAATTTACTCAAAATCGTCATAACTGAAACTTCAACTACTAACCAAATAATATGAATCGTCGACATTTCTTGGCTGCTACTGCCCTCGCCGGTATCGCGCCCGGCCCGTTTTCGAGAAGGTTGCTGGCGGAAGCGCCGAATCGCTCCGCGCTACATGCCCCGTCCAAACTGAAACTGCCCCTGCTCAAACAACTGTTGTCGACACCGCAAACGGGCTTTCCGACGGTGACGCCGCAATTCGCGGTACAGTTTGGGCCGGGCTCCGGAGCCATCCAGATGGTCCGCTCCGAAACGCTCGCCGATTTCGAGGCGCAGATCCAGGCTCAGGCCGGCAATGGCTACGTGCTGAGCGCCTTGACTACTATTCAGAATATGAACCGCACCTGGTTCTACGGCGCTTTCAAAACCGGAGCCAATGCCAACAACTTCCAATTTATCAGCACTACCGATCCCAATGCTTTTCAGCAGGCCTTCACGCAATACCAGAGCGGTTACACGTTAGTGGACTTCAACATCGCATGGCAAAGAGGACAGCTCATCTACACGGGCTACTGGCTGGCCAGCGCCGCCAATCCGAAGCAGACCCTGGTCTGGGATCTGGATTATGCGGATTTGTCGACGCAGTGGACCAGTCTCAGCGCGAGCGGAATGAGGATGATGAAGGTGCAGGCCTATCCGCAAAAAGGGGGCACGGTTTACTCGGCCATATTCGCGCCCAGCACCGCCGGCTACTACCTCTACAATCAGCCGGTCGACACATTTTTCACGACCGTCGGGAACACCACGGGCAATACGCTTTCGGGCATGGCTTTCGATCCGGTGCAGGGCAGAATGATTGGCTGCTGGCTAAATAAAGCGACTCCTTCCCAGTTCGTTTCCAACCAGACGTGGGAGACTCTGACGGCCACCGCGGCTGCTGCCAGCGGGATGGTGGTGACGGCCATGGCGGCGTATCCCAATGCGCCGGATTTCGACGACTTCTTCCAAACCAATGAAGCGCCGTTCGTCGAAGGTTATGCTTATGCGGTAGCCCTGAATGGGAATATCATCGCCAACGGCGGAGGGTTCTCACGCAATTCCGCGCAACCAAATAATCCAAACACGCCGTTTACTCCCGACAGCAGGATGAACATTGCCAGTTCGTCGAAAGTCATCGCGGGCCTGGCAACGCAAGCTTTGATCCAGCAGAATCCGTCCATTACGATCGACTCTCCTTTCTGGCCGCTGATTCAGAGCATGGTGCCGAGTCCCGACCCATCCGTCAAAGTAGTGACTTTGCGCCAGCTTGCCTCCATGACGAGCGGGCTAGCTCCCTATAGTGACGATGGACCCCTGTCTCCGCCGGCTCCCTACACGGACATCTGGGGTTATCTGAAAAGCTATCTGGCGCAACCGCTGGCGGGCACGCCGGGAAAGACTTACAACTACAACAATACGAATTTCACCATCCTCCAAGGAGTCATCCAGTTGGTTTCCGGGATGGACTTCGTTGCGTTCGTGAGCAAATATGTCTTCGCACCGGCGGGAGTTGACACCACCATCTACAACGCTACGCCCGATCCCCAGGCGGTAGCAACGTTGGGCTACTCCGGTCCAACCGATAAGCTGACAGGCCAATATTGGACCGCCGATGAGCTGACGTTTGTTGCAGCTGGTGGTTTCATTACCAACGTTCGCGAGATGATCAAGATATTGATGGCGCTGCGCGGCACCAGCATTCTCCCGCAGGCTGTCATTACCGAGACGTTGAACGATCTGGTTGGCTGGGACGGAATCTATCAGGGCGCCTTCGGTACTTACTACCAGAAGAATGGCGGCCTGGAAAACGGCTTGAACCCGCCGCAGTGGATGGGCAGCGCTACTGTAAGGCTCTCGGAAGGCTACGACGTCGTGCTGCTGGCGAACTCTGGCCAGCCGACGCAACCCGGCACGAACGGGTCGATGAACATCATCAACATGGTGATCAATGCGTTTGAATCCCGCGGCGTGCCCCTCGCGTCCGAGCCTGCCAACGCGCCGTATATCACCACGGTCGTGCAGGGAGCGAGTTTCCTGCCGAACTGCGCACCGAGCGCTTACCTGTCGATTATCGGCAACGGCTTTCCCGGTCCAGCCGTGGCTTGGGACCCAACCACTACTCTTCCCACGGAGTTGAATGGTGTGCAGGTACAGGTCGGTTCTCAATACGCTTATATTGCGTATGCCGGCCCGACGCAGATCAATTTCCTCCTGCCGTCAACGGTGCCCGCGGGTCTGCAGAACGTGGAGGTGACGATGCCCGCGGGAGGCATGCAGTCCTCGGTGCAGATCAACGCGGTCGCCCCGGGCCTTTTCGCGTACATGCTCAACGGTAACAACTATCCAGCTGCGCTGATTGCCGGCAGCGCGGTGGTTGTCGCCGCGGCTGGAGCACTCAGTTCCCCCAGCCGTCCCGCTACTGCCGGAGATTTTGTGGAACTTTACGGAACAGGCATGGGACCGACCAACCCCGCGGCGCCGGACGGCGTAGTTTTCAGCCAGGCTTACCCGGCGTCCAATCTCTCGGCGTTCCAGGTGACCATTGGAGGCATCGCGGCCACGGTAACGTTCGCAGGCCTGGTGGGGCCGGGGTTATTCCAGATTGACATCCAAATTCCGAATGGACTTAACGGAGGAGATCAACCGATCGTCCTCACGGTCAACGGGATTGCCGCACAGCCTAATCTCATGCTGACAATATCAGCCTAAGCACGGATCGGCTCCCCGATTGATTTGCTCTTCAAGCCGGACGGATCAGCGGACCGGCTTGAAGAGCAAGTAAGTGCGGCTCTTACAACACCGAGGCCAGGATCAACAGGAAGCACCGCTCCAGGGTTTTTTCGAGCAGGTACCATAATGCCGCCTCAGCCACCTTGGAACTCAACCGGTGGGCACGGCTGGACTCGCTTTCGACAGGCTCCCTCGGAGTTTGAATATTCAGCACGGCCAGGCAAGTGGCCGAGTTGACGATCGAGGCGTCGTACTGGATTAAAATACTTCCCGTGACCGGATTTGCGATTACGCTCGAAATTCCTGCTATCTGATTGACTTGATTTACCAGATGATTCGCGGTTATCGCATCGCCTTTAAGCCGCGGAATCCGCACCCGCAGCCGGCCCGGCAGATCGTGGACGTAGCAACTCATCAATTTAAGTAAAACAGGCCTATGTGAATTTGTTGTTTCAATAGCGTGAAATTCCATGGTTAACGACAGATGCCCGTTGCTGCCTGACAGATACTAAAGCTTGGCCATTGCAGAATGAAACCTTATTTAGCAGTCCTTGCGCTGGGCACAGCTTGTCTCGCAGCGCAAACCGGGCACTGAAGTCCGCGCGATCGCGCGTCAGGTTAATCGTAGACGAAGTGGAGGACCTTCTTCAGGTCCTCCCAAGCTTCGCGCTTGGCTTCCTGGTTGTAAGCACGCAGTAAATACGAGGGATGGTAAGTGACGATCAGCGGGATGTCGCGCCACTTGTGCCAGCGGCCGCGCAATTTGGTGACGCCGTCCTTGCCGCCCAGCAGTGCTTTTGCAGCGACCGAGCCCAGAGCGCAGATCGCCTTGGGTTGGATGACGCCCAACTGGCGGAACAGAAACTGCCCGCAGATTTCCATCTCGTCCGGTTCGGGATTGCGATTCTCCGGCGGACGGCATTTCACCACGTTGCAGATATAGACGTCCGGCGCGCAATAGCGGAATGCCTTCCTTCTTTGCAGTGCCTTCGATCATCTGCGTCAGCAACTGTCCGGCGCGGCCGACGAAAGGAATGCCCTGCGCGTCCTCGTCGGCGCCCGGCCCTTCTCCTACGAAAACCAGCTTCGCGCTCTGGTTGCCGACGCCAAAGACGATCTTGTTGCGTTGTTCATGCAGCCGGCAGCGATGACAGTCCCCGATGTCCTCGATGATGCGGAGCAGGGTGTCGTCTGCGGGGGCCGTGGGCGGGAGTGGGGCGATGGGTTGAGGTAACTTGGCCATTTCGAGGGGCACTGCAACTGCCGTTTCGGACGCCGGCTCGCGCCGGTAGATTTCCTTGAAACCCAGATCGCGGTAAAACTCCAGCTGTTTGCGCAGTTGTTGAGCGTCCATTTATTTTGTAGCGGCGGTTGCCGCGAGACGCAGCGTGAGCACCTGATCGAGAATACGGTCCGCGATTTCGCGCTTGGGCGCGCGAGCTACCGGAATGGTTTCGCCGGACCGCAGCACCAGCAGCACTTCGTTATCCTCAGTTTCGAAGCCCGTGCTGGAGCCGCCCACCTGGTTGGCGACGAGCATGTCGCAATTCTTGGTTTCCAGTTTACGCCGCGCCTCTTCTTCCAGCCGCTCGGTTTCCGCGGCAAAGCCGATCAGAATCCGATCACCTTTCTTGCGGCCGAGTTCCTGAAGAATATCGGGCGTGGGATCAAGTTCGAGCGAAAGGCGCATGGCTGATTTCTTGAGCTTGTGAGAGGACGCATTAGCAGGGCGGAAGTCCGCCACGGCGGCGGATTTCACGATCACGGTGGCCGGTTCGAGGTGGTCGAAAACGGCTTTACGCATTTGCTCCGCGGTCTGGACGTCAATGCGCTCCACGCCATGCGGCGTGGGCAGATGGACGGGACCGGCGATGAGCGTTACGACTGCTCCGCGAGACGCTGCGGCATCGGCCAAAGCGAAACCCATTTTGCCGCTGGAGCGGTTCGAGATGAAGCGGACCGGATCTATGGCTTCGCGGGTGGGGCCAGCTGTTATCAGAATGTGCTCACCATCCAAGTCCTGGGGACGTTCCGGCTCAAGCACCGCATCGGCGATACGTTCGGGCTCAGCCAGGCGTCCCGCGCCGATCTCCCCACAAGCAAGATACCCGGAATCCGGTTCAATGATCAGATGCCCGCGCTCCCGCAGGATAGTCAGATTGTATTGGGTGGCGGGATGCGCCCACATCTCTTTGTTCATCGAAGGGGCAAGGGCCACCCGGCCCGTAAAGGCTAAATAGGTGGTGGTCAGGAAATCGGTAGCCAGTCCGTGGGCGAATTCGGCCAGGAGGTTGGCCGTTGCGGGGGCCACCAGCAGAATCTGGTTCTCACGCGCGATCGAGATGTGTTCGACCGAACTCGCTAAGGTGTCGTCCGCCGTGGCGGAGGAGAAGAGTGTGGAGATGACCTTCTGACCCGTCAGGGTGGCGAAGGTAAGGGGCGTGACGAATTTTTGCGCGGCGCTGGTCATCACCACGCGCACTTTCGCCCCACGTTGCATCAGGATGCGGGCAATCTCCGCGGACTTGTATGCCGCAATGCCTCCGCCGATGCCTAGGATAATATTCATAGACCATCCGCAGCCGGATGGCATATCCATCGTGGCACGGTTTTTAGTCTGAGCCTGACGGCGCACGCCGCGAAGCCGACCCGAGGCCAGAGGAGCCAAGGATTAGCCACGCGGCCGGATACGCCACCAGAAACTGCGATCTGCTGGAGAATCTGCACTGAAACGGTAATCATGCGATCAGTGACAGGCTCGAAGCCTGTCACATAAGAACTAGAGCGTGAGGTCTTCGACCGGGACTACGACTTCCGGCACGATGAGGTCGTACTTCACCAGGCCGCGGCGAACTTCTTCCGTGGCGATGACGGTCGGCTTCTTGGAGGAAGTCGGCAGGAATGGGCGGCTGCCTCCCTGGAGCTGCCGCGCTCGCTTGGCGGCCACAATGATAAAGCGATAGGTACTTTGCTCCGGGTCGTCGGGAATGGAGCAGTGGGCGTTATTGCGGGGTGCGTCGGACATCGTCTACCTCTTCTTTTTCTTCAACTTCTTTTTCTTCAAAAAGCTCGAACGTTTTCAGGATCGGTTGAATTTTGTCTTCGATTCGCGTGCGGCGGACTCTCTCTGCCCGCACGATGGAACCGAGCGTCCTCGCCGATTCATCAATATCCTCATTGATCAGAACGTAGTCGTATAAATCGTAATTGCGGATCTCCCGCGCGGCGTCGGCCAACCTGCGCGCAATCACCTGGTCGGAATCCTCTCCCCGATAGCGCAGCCGGTGTTCCAGGATCTGCCGGGAAGGCGCCAGGACGAAAATTGTAACCGCGTCGGGTATGCTCTTTCTTAATTGTGCCGCACCTTGCACGTCAATGTCCAATACCAGGTCTTTTCCGTTGGCCTGGGCTTTAGCCAGTTCGGACTTGTGGGTGCCGTAGTAGTTGCCGAAAACATCAGCGTACTCGAGAAATTCGTTATGGGCGAGACGGCACTCGAAGTCGTCACGGGACGTGAAGTGATAGCTGCACCCGTTGACCTCGTGGCCCCGCGGCTTACGGGTGGTGTACGAAATGGAGAAGCAGAGGTTCGGCACCTCCTGCATCAACCGGTTGACCAGCGTCGACTTGCCGGAGCCGGACGGTGCGGAAATAATGAAAACGGTGCTCATTCGATATTGAGGGACTGCTCGCGGATCTTGTCGATCTCGGCCTTGGCGGCGAGCGCCAGGTCGGTGATGGTCAGGCCCAGTTCACCCAGTCCGCCGGTCTTCGAGAGGACCGTATTGGCTTCGCGGTTCATCTCCTGCAGCAGGAAGTCCAGTTTCTTGCCGGCTTCGCCACCGTTGTTCAGTAGATCTTCCACTTGTGCCGCGTGGGTTGTCAGGCGCAGCAATTCCTCGCTGACGTCGCTGCGCTCGGTCATGATGGCAGCTTCCTGGGCGAGACGCTGCGGTTCGATGCCGGCGCCTTTGAGCAGTTCCCCGAGCCGCTCCTTTAGACGTTTTTGGAATGCCGGAGTGGCTTTGGACCGGATCTTCTCCATCTTGGCGGCAGAGTTCGATGATGTTGGACGCTCGCTGCCGGATCTCCGCTGCGATAGTCGCTCCCTCGCGCGAGCGAAACTTGTCCAGTTCGTCGATGGCTGCGCCCACCGCTTCTTTGAGCGGTTTTTCAAAACTTTCGTCCAGATCGCTTCCGTTTTCGCTCATCAGGATACCCGGAATGCGCATGGCCTCATTGAGGTCGGGATCGCACTTCAGGCTGTATTTCTCTGCAGCTTCGCGGAAACCCTTGAGCCACACGTCGAGCAGGTCGTAGTTGAGGCTGGCATTGCCATTGCGATTTCCCGAAAACGAAATCTGGGTCTGGACATGACCGCGTGAGACACGTGATTTTAAGAGCGTGCGGATAGCGGGCTCGAAGGCGTCGAGAGCGGCCGGAATGTGGAAATGCAGGTCGAGCCCGCGGTGATTGACGGTTTTGAGGCTGACCACCAGCTCACCTTCCGGAAGCTCACGGCGGACCCGGGCAAAGCCCGTCATGCTTTTAACGCTCATGGACGAAACCACCCGATAGGCCGAAAGCCTACTCCACGAGCCTCAGAAGGATTACAGATCAATGGCAACTCCAGTATCTATGAATTGTAGTTCGTGCAGGCGACGGTAGATTCCACCCTGATTCACGAGTTCGTCGTGCGTCCCGGTTTCGGCAATGCGGCCGCGATCCAAAACGACGATCTTATCGGCTTTGCGAATCGTCGAGAGGCGGTGGGCGATCACGATAACCGTCCGATCGCTCATAAGATTGTTGATCGCCTGTTGTACGGCGAGTTCCGATTCGGTATCCAGGTGCGAAGTCGCCTCGTCGAGAATCAGGATGGGGGCGTTCTTGAAAATGGCACGGGCGATCGCCAGCCGCTGCCGCTGACCTCCGCTCAAGTTCACGCCTCTTTCCCCGATCACAGTCTCGTAGCCTTGCGGCAGGCGCTCGATGAACTCGGCGGCGTTGGCCGCTTCAGCCGCCTTGCGCAAGCCGGCGCGGGAAGCGACAGCGGTTCCGTACGAGATGTTATTGGCGATGGTGTCGTTGAACAGAAACGTATCCTGCGAGACGATTCCCACCATATGACGAAGAGAGGCGAGCGTCAGGTCGCGGAGGTCGACTCCATCGATGCGCACTGCGCCTGAGGTGACATCGTGAAACCTGGGGACAAGATTCGCGAGCGTGGTCTTCCCGGCGCCGCTGGGACCGGCAAGCGCGACGACTTCGCCGGCCTTGACTTCCAGGTTGATGGATTCAAGCTGATAGGCCGAGCCGGTGGATGCCGGATAGCGGAAGCGTACGTTGTCGAAAACGATGCCACGCGAGAAGCTTTGCAGCGTGATGGCCCCGGCCTTCTCGACGATATCGTCTTTGCGGTCCAGGTATTCGAAGACTTTTTCCGACGCGCCGATGGCTTGCTCGAAAATATTGTGGATCCCGGTGAGTCGCTTGACTGGCTCGTACATCATGAGCAGGGCGATCAGGAAGCTGGTGAAATGGCCCGCGGTAAGCGTGCCTTCTTTGGCCTGGTTGCGCGCATACCAAAGTAGGGCGCATACCGTAAGCGCGCCGAAAATCTCGATCAGCGGCGATGCGACTCCTTGCTGCAGCGTGTAACGGAGATTGGCCCGCAGAAGATGCCTCGCGGCTTTGCGGAAACGCCCCGCTTCATAGGACTCGGCTCCGAAAGCCTTCACCACCTGATGACCGGTGATGCTTTCCTGCAGAATCTGATTCAATTCGCCGGTATGGTCCTGCGTTCGGCGGCTGGTCCGGCGAATGCGTTTGCCCAGGCGGGCGGTCGGAACCAAAACGAAGGGAAGAACAGTGAGGCTGAACAGGGCGAGTTTCCAATCCTTGCTGATCACCACGAACAGGCACCCAAGAATAGTAAATGACTGGCGGAAGAGATCCGCGAGCATGGTAGACGTCGCGACCTGAATCTTATCAATGTCGTTCATTACCGACGACATCAGACGGCCGGTTGGATTGGTTTCGAAAAACGTGGCGCCCTGGCGTAGAAGTTTCTCGAAAACCTGGTTGCGGATATCCATTACAGCGGAGCAGCCGGCGTGGTTGATGAGGTAACTCGCCAGGTAATCGCATACCCCTTTGCCAACGAAAACGGCGATGATCGCAAACGCTACCATGCTCCAGACATTCGAGAATCCTGAAGGGACAATCTGGTCAAGATAGATGGGAGTCTCGAGAAAAGGCAAATGTGTGAGTTCGACTCGCAGGTCCGGCGTGGTGGGCTGCAAGACTCGGTCCATGACCGGACTGAGGAGCAGCGCCATCAAGCCCGTAGACGCCCCCACGCAGGCCATCAGAACTACGGCCGCGGCAATCAGGGCAATATATTTCCGCGAATAGCCCAGCAGCCTGCGGCGCACGCTCATGCGAGAACCCTCAGGTGATCGACAGCGGCGATCACTTGCTCTGGCGGCACGCTGCCGATTGGCCCTTCCGCCTGAACCACTTCACCGCGGATGCCCCAAGGGCCCCAGATGCCCGCGTCGGAGGGGCCAAAGATGACGACTGGAGGCACACCCAAGGCAGCGGCCATGTGAGCCGGCCCGGAGTCATTGCCGACAAAAAGACTCGCACCGGCGATCAGCGTCTTGATTTCGTTGAGGCGCGCGCCGCAAATAGTAGGCCAGCCGGCGAACGCCGAAAGATCCTGGTGCTGCGCGGCAATGAAAATCGAGTCCAGCTGATGGTGTTCACGCAGATACTCCGCAACCCGGAGGAAGCCGGCATTGCTCCAGGTTTTTTCGGGAGTGGCGGCCACCGGATGAATGACCGCGTAGGGGGCGCGCCGGTGCTGCGCAGTCGTGGCGAAGAGGCGGGCCGCTGGAATCTCGCGCTTCGGCACTCCAAGATAAAACATGGCGGACGCCATATGCTCCGCTGTGTGAACCTTACGATCGCAGCCCAGGATCTCCTGAGCGGTCGGGATCCGAACGTTATAGGCGGCGCGCCGCTTGAAGTGCTCGAACCCGGCTCGATTTTTGGCGCCGGACATGATGGTCAGACGGGCAGCGGTATTGCCGCCATGAAAATCGATGGCGACTTGGGGGTCAAAACTCCACACTGCGCGGAGCGAAGGCGGCAGAATCCGCGCGACTTCGGGATTGCCCTCGTAGACGGCCTGCCATTCGGGTTCGACGACGACGGCGATCTCGATCGACGGGTAGCTCTGTTTGAGTAGACGAATGGCGGCTGTCGAAAGGACACAATCGCCAAGCGATCTGAGGCGCACGACAAGGACCCGCCTGGCGCTCGCAAGCGGCGACGAGTCCGCGGCGGAGTCCTCAATCTTCAATGGTGGCCTCATCGATCAGCATGATTGGAATATCATCCCGGATCGGATAGAGGCGATGACACTGCAGGCAGCGCAAACCGCTGCTATCGGGTTTGAGTTCCAGGTTGCCACGGCAAGCGGGGCAAATGAGGATCTCGAGCAGTTCCGGACTGATCGGCATAGTATTGAACCTACCAGTTTACCGCGATGAGGATGAAGAAATGTCTGTTAGTTGTAGCGATCCAACTGTAGGCAGTAGTTGGGAAGTCCGGAGGATACGACGGTCCCGTCAAGTACGCGTTGCCGGACGCATCGAGTGCAATATGGGCGGCAGCGCCTTGTCCGAACCCGCCAGGATCGTAGATGCCGCGACATCGGTTCCATTCGCGGCTAACCTGACATCGCAGTCCACGGAATTGAATTCGGAGTGCATTCGCCGCCCAATACAATCGTCGACCGCCATGCCTGTCACGGCATCAGCGGAGCTGCCGCGAGAGTATGTGGCATAGAGGATCGTCCCGGACACAGCGTCGCGCGATAATCCGTCTGGATGGCATTTGCCGTGGTTAGATTATCCAGCTGTTGCCGTCCTCCCTGCGATGACCGTTGAGCCGTCAGGACCGTCCGCAAAGCGGATAACGGACGACGAAAAACGGATAACTATCTCTGCACTCGTCCCGACCCGCCGCCCTTGATGAGAGCGTTCACCTCATCGACAGTGAACCGGTTGAAATCGCCTGGAATCGAATGTTTCAAACAGGATGCCGCCACCGCGAACTCCAGCGCCTCCTGGGGACCCGGCAGAGACAGCAATCCATAGATCAGACCGCCCGCGAACGAATCGCCGCCGCCCACGCGATCCACAATGTGAGTGATGTCGTAATGCCTGCTCAGCAGAAATTCCTTGCCGGTGTGAAAACACGCCGACCATCCGTTGTGCGATGCGCTGTGCGACTCGCGCAAGGTGATGGCGATGGATTTCAACCTGGGAAACTGGCTCAAAACCTTTTCCGCCAAGCCACGATATGCGCCTCGATCCAGCTTTCCCGAATGGACATCGACATCCGATTGAACGCCCAGCGCCATCTGGCAGTCCTCTTCGTTGGCGATCGCGATATCGACGTGCTGGACCAGTTGCTGCATCACCTCGACAGCAGGTTTGCCCCACTTCCAAAGGTTCTTGCGGTAGTTGAGATCGCATGACACCGTAAGTCCGGCGGCCTGAGCTTTCGCGACGGATTCCAGCGCGAGATCGGCAGCCGTTGCACTGATCGCCGGCGTAATGCCGGTGACGTGGAACCAGCCTGCGCCGGCGAATACGGTGTCCCAGTTGATATCCCCTGGCTTGGCTAGCGCGATGGAAGAATACTCGCGGTCGTAGACCACCTTTCCGCCTCGCTGATTGGCGCCATTCTCGACGTAGTAGACCGGCATACGGCCCTTGGACCGCACGATCTTCGACGTGTCAACGCCGAAACTCTTCAACTGGGTGATCACGGCATCGGCAATCGGATTATTCGGAGGGAGAAACGTGGCGTACGCCGCCGGATATCCGAACTGCGCGAGACTCACCGCAACGTTAGCTTCTCCGCCACCGAAGGTCGCGACGAACTGGGGCGACTGCAGAAATCGTTCAAATCCCGGCGGCGCGAGCCGGAGCATGATCTCGCCAAAAGTGACAACAGGTTTTGTCATAGCTATTAAGTTATCAGTTGCCAGTTCCCAGTCGTCCGCTGTCGTTGACCGGTTGTCAGTAACAATCGCTACAACTGATTGCTGAAAACGGAAACATGCTACTGCACCACCGCAACCGCGTCCATGGCGAAGCTGGCATCGATCGAAGGCAGCCCCTCAATCGGCGCCATGCTGATTGCCGGAGGATTCGCGCGATTCAGGTATTCGCCTCGAACTCGCCCGATCTGCTGGACGATCGATGCGGCGAGCGGATAGAATCGCACTTCTACTACGCTCTTCCAGGACGCCTTCGCCGGCTCCAGAACCTTGTTCATGCGGTCGAATGCCAGACGCGCATTGCGATCTTCATACCCGTAGGCCACCAGCGTTCCGGTGAGTGCTACCGTCGAACTCGAAACGGCGGCGCCGACAATTGCGCCGCCATCCTTGACGAACGCGACGCCATTGACCGGCGCTCCCAGCCTGGCGATTCCTTCGCATGCAACCGCGCTCGAAGCGTGCTCTCTCTTGGGTTGTACTAACGCGATCGCCGCCTGCGGATACTTGGCCGCAATCATATCGTGCACTTCACCGGCATCAGACAGGGTTGACGCGTAACAGGTGATTCGCAAGACGCTCGAGCCACCGCCTTTCGTGACTGCATGGTCGAAATGGTCGAGCGCTTGTTTCGCCAGCGGCGCCACGTTATCGGTTAACTCGGGCTTTTCCGCCAATTGAGCCGGGACGAAAAGAACTCCCGAAGGCGCAGTTTCATTCTTCTTCGCGATGGAAATCGATTCAAGCAGAACCTGTGCGCCTATGAGCGGCAAGCCACCGGCCTGGACCACGCTGACAGCCGGCAGAGCCAATTTGTGTTCGCTGAAAAGTTCGCTTACGATCTGCGGCACCCGGCGGAGATCGCCGCTACCCGCCACGAACGCGCGAATCCGGACAACCGTTTCACCGGAGTTGGCCTTGATCAGAGCCTTCACCGCATCGCGGGTCTGCGCCGATAGCAGCCCCTTCGCAGTCAAGGGAGTCACGCGAAACACCATGCGATGAACATCCGCGGTCGTAACAACCGGAGGATCTTTGGGCAACTCCAAGGTCTGTGTGACGTCTTCCGGATTTTTCTTTTTTGCCGCCAGCGGCGACATGAGCAAAATCACCGCACTCGCTATCGCAATGGTTTTGATGGCTATCGGCATGGGGCCCTGGTTTTAAGAACTGCTGTTCCGCTTGCGATTGTATCAAGCGGAACTGACCACGTCTTTTGGCCGCTCAATTGCTTTGTCTGACCCCGTGAGGTTAATCCGATGAGCCCCAGATATTTAAACAGCTTAATGTTAGTCACCACCCTGGCCTTCACTGGCTGCGCCACCAAGAAATACGTCGCAACCACCACCGCTCCCATCAAGGCAGAAGCGGACCAGGTTCAGGCCCAAGCCAATCAGCAAGGGCAAAAACTGGACCAGCAAGGTCAGCAACTGGATCAGCAGAAACAACAGCTTGACAGCCAGGCGACTCAGCTGAGCGCGACCAATGAACGCGCCATGTCTGCCGATCAACGAGCTGGAGATGCGATCAATCGCGCTGACCAGGCCGGACAGAAAGCGGACCAGAATGCACGAGACATCGGTGAACTGCGCGGCGTGATCGCCAACATCGATGACTATAAACCGGTGAGGGAAGCTGTCGTGCCCTTCGGCTTTGACAAGGATCTTCTTACGGCCGACGCGAAGCAGCAACTCGACGGGTTGGTGGCAGACCAGAGCACGATGAAGCACTACTTCATCGCGGTAGAAGGATTTACCGATAAAAACGGCTCACCGGAATATAATGCTGCTCTCAGCCGCCGTCGTGCGGATCGTGTGGTTCAGTATCTGGTGGCTCAACACGACATACCGATCTATCGTATTCATATGATCGGCCTGGGTTCGCAAAAGCCGGCCGAAGAAGGCAGGACCCGCGAGGCGAATGCCAAGAATCGGCGGGTTGAAGTGACCATCTATAGCACCGATCAGAACGCCACCGCCATGAATGCCCCTACTGCAAACCTAGCCGCCAGCGGGCGGTAAATTTTGCAATAACCCGGAGCCGTGGATGAACCTGAAGCCATTCATCTGCGGCCCCGGTCTTCCTGCCTCAGATAACTCTCTCCGTCGCGAATTCCCATTTCAATCCAACGGCGCACGTTGTCCGCCTTCCAAATCATTGCGTCTCTCGCGGTGCCCATGGGACCGGAAGGTGAGATGACGGAGACCTGCAAGGATTGTGATACAGGCATCCTGCGCAGCCGGTGCATCCCCGAAAGGACTAGATGAATGGCCCAGGGAGTGATTTTCGGCAGCGCATTGACCGCGATCACACGGGTCGCACCCATCTCACCCGCAGCCCAGACCGGAGTAGACTCGAACAGCCCCCCGTCTACCAGCCTGTAGCCGTTAATCCGCACCGATGGATAGAAGAGAAGGATCGAGCAAGTCGCAACCAGATGTTCGGGAGTGATTTCATCATCCCGGAAGAGAAGCTGGCGGCATTTTGGAATTTCAATCGCCACTATACCCAGCGGCAGCTTACGTGGATATTCTCGTTGAAGGGCCTGCGCGCGATCGAGCAGCGGACCAGGGTCGAAGTAACCGTTCCACAGGTCTAACGTATTCCGGAACTTGACGGTCTTCGCGGTGTCCGGATGAAGCCAGCGCTCGATGAGTTCGTCCGGTTCGATTCCACCAGCGACCAGCCAGCCGTTCAGCGCGCCGGCCGACGCGGCAGCTACCATATCCGGCTTCCAAAAGCGGTGGAGAGCCTTAAAAACACCCGCCTGATAGGCAGCGAACATTCCGCCCGCCGAGAGCACTAGCCCGTCGATTTGAGAACCCTCCCCCACCGTTTATGTTAGACATGAATCAGTGGGCTCTGCTTCTCCATCCGTGCCAATCCCGACGATTCGGCGGACTATCGTCTGCTGTGGTCTGCCCGGCTGCGCAACAGGCGTCTTGCACGCCTCGAGCCGGTCACACAGGACGATAAGGAATGTGTTCGCTAGATGACGAAACGCATTCTTCTTCTGCTGACTCTGATACTTCTCGCCGCATTGGTCTGGTGGAGCATCCAGCGCAAATCCCAGCCGCCGGAAATCAACTTTTCGACCGCTCACCGCGAGACCCTTGTCAGTAACCTCATCACCAATGGCAAGGCAGAACCGGTCGTCTGGCAGGACATCCGTGTAGACAACCAGGGCTTAGTGACTCAGGTGCCGGTAAAGGAAGGCCAGACCGTCTCCAAGGGTGCCCTACTGGCGAGATTGAGCGAGCCCGGGCTGCACGAGGATCTCGATGCCGCGGAAGCTCGTGAGCTGCAGGCGCGCGCCGCTCTCGATACGCTGAAACAAGGCGGCAAGAGTGTGGAACTCGCGCAGATCGAAAGTGATATCGAGCACACCCGCTCCGATCATGACGAGGCGCTGAAGGACTACAACTCCTTGCGCCGGCTGCACGACAAACAAGCGGCAAGCACGATGGATGTGGAGGTCGCACACGCCAAACTTCACGATACGGAGTTGGCTTTGGCGGCCCTCCAGAAGCGTCGCGAAGTCCTCGTCAGCAAACAGGATGTAGCCGCAGGTAACGCTCGTCTTCAGGAGACCGAAGCGGCCGTCCGGCTGGCTAGCGAAAGGCTTTCTCAAGGCGCGGTATACGCACCCGTTGCCGGCGTCGTCTACAGTCTGCCTGCGCGCCCCGGCACTTACCTCAATCCTGGCGATCTGGTGGCGAGTGTTGGTAATATCGATCACTTACGGGTACGCGTGTATGTCGACGAGCCGGAGCTCGGAAGGGTACGCGAAGGGCAACCGGTAAAGATTACCTGGGACGGTTTACCGGGCCACAGCTGGACTGGTGTGGTGGAGAAGAAGCCGGCGGAGATTGTTCCCCTCGGGACGAGGCAGGTAGGCGAGGTACAGGTGACCATCGACAACCCGAACCACGAACTGGTGCCCGGAACGAACGTCAATGCCGAGATACGTACCAGCCTGGTGGAAAATGCGCTGACCATTCCGAAGGAAGCCATGCATCGCGAAAACGGAGTGGTTGGCGTCTATCTGCTGGTGGACGGCCGTGTGGTCTGGAGGCCGGTTAAGGTTGGCGCGGCCAGCGTCACCCGGGCACAGATCGTCGAAGGCCTCAAAGACAACGACCGGGTCGCTTTACCCTCGGATCACGCGCTGAAAGACGGCGATCCCGTGCGCCCGATAATTCAATGAACGTCTCTCGCCCCTTGCCCGCCATTTCGTTCGCCGCGCTATTCCTGGCCTCTTGCAGCCATCCCGAACAACCCAATATGCTAGCCGTTAAAGACGTTCATTCATTCTCCAACCCACAGCAGGTGCGCGTCGAGACCGTCGATCTGGATCTCCACGTTCTCTTCGATGTCAAGACCATCATGGGTTACGCGGTGCTGGGCTTTACACCCATCGATGAGAACGCTAAGAACCTGGTGCTCGACACCCGCAAACTGGCAATCGATAAGGTGGAACTCTCCGAAGACAAGACCCGTTGGGCTGCTACTACCTTCAGCCTGGGGAAAGAGGATCCCATCCTCGGTTCGGCGCTCACTATCCAGATCTCTCCCTCAGCTCGTTTCGTCCGGGTCAACTACTCCACGAGCCCGTCCGCTTCCGGACTACAGTGGCTCACGCCCGAACAAACGGCCGGCAAGGATCTGCCGTTCGTCTATTCACAATCCGAGGCGATTCATGCCCGAAGCTGGATACCCATTCAAGACACTCCCGGCGTGCGCGTGACCTTCAACGCCCGAATTCGCTGCCCCCGTGAGATGCAGGCTGTGATGAGCGCGTCGAACGAGCGAAGCCGGAACGGCATCGGTGACTTTCTTTTCCAACTCGGCCGTCCCATCCCGTCTTATCTGATTGCCCTGGCAGTCGGCGACATCTCGTTTAAGTCCGTTGCCAGCCGTTCCGGGGTGTATGCCGAGCCGTCGCTGCTGGAATCAGCGGCCAACGAATTTTCTGACATGGGCAAGATGATGGACACGACTCAGGATTTGTTCGGCCCCTATCGCTGGGATCGCTACGATGTGCTCGTGCTTCCTCCCAGTTTCCCGTTCGGCGGCATGGAAAATCCGCGCCTGACGTTCGTCACTCCCACCATCCTCGCGGGAGACAAGAGCCTGGTATCGCTGATCGCGCATGAGATGGCGCATTCATGGTCGGGAAACCTGGTCACGAACGCTACCTGGAGCGACTTCTGGCTCAACGAAGGCTATACCGTTTATATCGAGCGGCGCATCATCGAACAACTCTACGGCAAAGACCGCGCCGAGATGGAGGCCGTCCTCGGGCGTCAACAGCTCGATGACGAAATGGCTCATCTCGCGCCGCGCGATCAGGTTCTGCATATCGATCTGAAAGGCCGCGATCCGGATGACGGCGCCACCTCAGTGCCCTATGAAAAAGGGTATCTGTTTCTGCTACAGCTCGAGAAAACGTTCGGCCGGGAACGCTTCGATAACTATCTCCGTTCTTATTTCGACCGTTATAGCTTTCAGAGCATCACCACGGAAACAGCCATGGCGTACCTGAAACAGACGCTCTTCGAGCCTCACCCTGATTTGGCGGAACAGATCCCATTAGCCGCTTGGATCGACGGCTCCGGTCTCCCGCTCAGCGCACCTCGCGTTCATTCCGTGCTCTTCGACAAGGTGGACGCGGCTGCCAAGAAATGGCTCGACGGCGCCGACGATATCGCTGCGAGTGCTGCTTGGAGCACCCAGGAATGGTTGCGCTTTCTCAACCGGATGCCGCTGCAACTCGGCGCTGCGGGGATGAAGAGGATCGACGATCGATTCCATCTGACTGCCTCACGCAACGATGAGATTCTGGCGCAATGGCTCCTGATGACCGTGAAGACGCACTATCAACCGGCCTACGCGAAGCTCACTACGTTCTTGCAGACGGTCGGTCGCCGCAAATACATCAAGCCCATCTACGAAGAAATGGCAAAAACGGCGGAAGGCCGTGAACGCGCGCTGCAAATTTATCATGTCGCTCGCCCGGCCTACCATCCCATCGCCCAAACCTCGATCGACGCGGTGCTCAAAACGGCGAGGTAGGCTATAATGTTAACTTACGTTCAAACGGGCCTATAGCTCAGTTGGTTAGAGCGCTTCCTTGACACGGAAGAGGTCAGAGATTCGAGTTCTCTTAGGCCCACCACTTCTTTCAAAGTCTATCGCGGATGGAACGGAACTTGGTCCCCTTGGACCTCAGTCTCGCGCAGCCTCTGAGCCCGACGTTCCCTGGTGAATCAGGCAAAGTGCGCCCGGCTGTAACTTCCGCCGCCGGATTTCCTTATCTGAGTCGGGAGAGAGCGTCGTGACATCTCACACACGGTCGGGCAGCGAGTTTCCTGTGACAAGTTGGACGCTGGTTGTCGCCGCCGGCAACCAGGGCGGCCAGGATTGCCGTGCGGCGCTCGCGCGCTTGTGCGAGCAATACTGGTATCCCGTCTATGCCTATGTGCGCCGGCGCGGTCACCGCGGAGCAGGAAGCGAAAGATCTGACGCAGGATTTTTTTGTTCGCATCCTCGAAGGCCGTTATCTGGAACGCGCCGACCCCAGCCGTGGCAAATTTCGCTCCTTCCTGCTGAACTCATGCAAATTCTTTCTTTCCGATCAGACCGATCGTGCCCTCGCTCAGAAACGAGGGGCCGGCGGCATTCTGCCTTTTGAAATCGACTCAGGCGAGCAGCGTTATCGCTTCGAACCCCTGGATAACGAAACGCCGGAGGGTATCTTCGAACGCAACTGGGCGCTTTCTCTGTTAGACCGTGTGGTCGCTCGCCTGAAGGACGAATATGTGCAACACGGCGCCCCCGGTGATTTCGAGAAGCTCAAGGTCTTCCTCCTCGGCCAGTCCGATGTTCCCTATACTTCACTGGCTTCGGAGATGGGTCTTAGCGAAGGCAGCCTCAAAGTCGCCGTCCATCGTCTGCGGAAACGATATCGAGTCCTCTTCCACACTACGATCGCGGAGACCGTAGCCGTCCCGGCAGAAGTCGACTCCGAAATCAGCTTTTTCATCTCCACACTCAGAGCCAAAAACTGATTTCTGTGAAACTCGCCGGAGCCGTGACATTGAGTTCCATGCCACCCTTCCACCCGAACCGGGTATGATAGCTGCTTGTTGCCAAGGAGCCATCTATTCCCGCCAACTCTCCACATCCGACCAAGCCCTTCAAAGCGGTAATCCTCGCCGCCGGCCATGACGCTGTCACTGCCGGCGGTCCCTCCATGATGCTGCAGCCGTTGGGCGATCGCAGCATCCTCGAGTCCGTGATCCAGAACGTTCTGGAACTGGTTCCCGCGGACGATATCTACGTAGTCGTCGGCTACCGGCAGGAGGATGTTCGCGCGGAAATCAGGCGAACGGCGACAGCGAATAGCTGCAAGCCTCTCGGCAAGGAGCGATTCTATCGTGAGACGGGCATAAACGAGTCCGATTGGATCGGGAACCCTCCAGATCGAAACAAACATCGTAATCATGAACAAGTAGCTTTTTGCCATTTGTTCCTATAAACCGAGCATCAGGTTTTTATGCCGTTTTTGTTCTTTTGTCGAAGACCCTTGAACAAGTCATTAAAATAGGCGACTTTAAGTCGCACGCAATGAATGCCATAAACCCATAAACGCTGCAGTCTTTATTTCAAACAATCGTCAATTTCCCGAGCTGGACGCGAAGGGTTCGACCGAGTAGCGCCTCATTCCGCCCAGGAGCCGCTCCGCCGGTCACCACGTGGCATTCACGCGCAACCCGCGGAGGATCTCGTGATCGAGCGTGGAAAGAATCGAGCCGCGGCGTTGCAGGCTCCCCACGTGATGGCGGTCGCTGGCCGGAGGTGAGAGCCGCGATTCCGCCGTGAGCCGCCCCCAGTGGCACACCTCTGGCACACAGCCCATACCCAAAACTTTCTTGACACGGAAGAGGTCAGAGATTCGAGTTCTCTTAGGCCCACCACTTCAACTTTCACGCGCTTTTCTTCTCTCTCCTCGGAAACACCTTCAGGCCCCGCATTCTGTATCGCAGTTTTCACACGAGTTCATCCGGACGCGCATCTTGAACTGGCGTGCATTCCGCGGAGTGTCCGCCGGTCCCCTGAGCCTCAATAGAACTGGCTCCATCCTCCTGCAACCGGGTAAAATTGGCGAGCCGCAGTCCCATCAGGGTTCTCCGTTGCCGTCATTCCGCGCTCGTAATCATCCGGGCCATGCCCCTTGGAGAGCACTCTCAAGTCTGAAGTGAGAATGCCAAGCGCCTCGATACGCCGACTCCGGGAGGGCTTCGCAATAACCGCTCCAATGCAGAACTCGAGTGCCGGTCACCTTCCGAAGGATTTTTCAAAGCATCATTCGACTGCGTCACTTCCAATAATGAATATCCCCAGGGACCTCAACTCCGGATGCGAATCACTTCGCCGTGGGAAACTGCAAGGCAGCCTACGAGCGGGGTTCCCCTGAGAACCTCCAGCGTTTTGTAAATCTGCTCCCGGATCGCCTCTTCCGTCGGTGGATGGATCTTCAAACGGATCACCCCTGGCGTGCCTGCGGTTGGAAATCGGAGAATGTTTCCGAAATCGGCATCGAGGGTGAGAAGGATTCTGCCGCTTTCAATTGCAAATGCGCGAACTTTCTCGTCCGGTTCTCCCGAGAGCCCGACCTCGGCAACAGCGACGGCGTCGTGGCCGATATCTCTGAGGATAGCCGCCTGCAGCGGTGAAAGATTCTCGTCCAGAAGGAGTTTCACGAAGCGAGGACGATTTCGTTGCTCGCTAAACCTGCCGCATACCTCAGGGCCGCAGTGATGTGATCCCTGGAAAGCTGGGGATAGGCGGCGAGAATCTGCTCGATCGTCTCACCGGCCCCAAGTTTTTCCAGGACAAGGTAGACAGGAATTCTGGTGCCTTTGAGGCACGGCTTCCCCATCATCACGTCGGTTCGGATCTCGATGTTTTGAGGCAGTTCCATACACCATCACTGTACCAGCGATTTCGACTTGCTCAGGGAATACAGAGAGTTCTTAGGCCCGATGGTTTGCTGAAGCCCATGCGGCCCGGGATGTACGGCGTGCAAGGAAGACCGGGGCGATTCAAATAGTTGGCGGTAAGGTCTTGTCTTCCCGAGGAATGGTAATGGCAGTGTCCCATACGCTTCACCCAATTGGCAGAGAATTCGCGGCCGTGACGCACTTCTGCCGCACAAATCCGCGCGATTGGGATTTCCACTCGTAGCCGCCGCTGGCAAGCCGGGCCGCCAGGGTTGCCGGGAGGCCATGATGCGCCTGTGCGACCAATCGTCTGTGTCTACGGGCGCCGATACCGGAGCCGAGGGAGAGGTTCTCATGCTGCACTTTTTCGTTCGCATCCTCGAAGGCCGCTATCTGGACCGCGCCGGTCGGAGCCGCGGCAAATGCCGTTCCCTCTTCCTCGGCTCCTGCAGATTCCTTCTTCCGATCGGGCGGATCGTGCCCTCACACAAAAACGCGGAGCCCGCAACCATTCTGCCAAATCGACTCAGGCGAGTAGCGTTACCGCTTTCACACCGTGTGGTCGCTTGCCTGAACGACCAGGATCTTCAGCACGGCGCGATCTCGCGAAGCTCAAAGTCTCCCTCGTCGGCCAGTCCCGCAAACCATACGCTTCACTGCTTTCGGCAATGGCCATGAGCGAAGGGGGGCCCACAGTTGCCGTCCATCGTTCCGCGGAAAAGAAAAAAATAGAGTTTCCCGCCCTACGACCGCTGCGGAGACCGTAGCGGCACTGCGGATGTCGGTTCCGACCGTGACATTGAGTTCCATGCCACCCTTCCACCCGAACCGGGTATGATAGCTGCTTGTTGCCAAGGAGCCATCTATTCCCGCCAACTCTCCACATCCGACCCAAGCCCTCAAAGCGGTAATCCTCGCCGCCGGCCATGACGCTGTCACTGCCGGCGGTCCCTCCATGATGCTGCAGCCGTTGGGCGATCGCAGCATCCTCGAGTCCGTGATCCAGAACGTGCTGGAACTGGTTCCCGCGGACGACATCTACGTAGTCGTCGGCTACCGTCAGGAGGATGTTCGCGCGCAACTCGGTCCCGCATACCATTTCGTCACGCAGGCGGAGCCGCTCGGCACCGGACATGCGGTTCTACAAGTCGCTCCGTCATTGCAGAATTTTGACGGTAACCTCCTCATCCTCTACGGAGACACTCCGCTATTCCGTCCGGCTTCCATTCGCGGCCTGCTGAATCGCCATCACCTCAAGCAGGCGCATCTCACGCTGCTCACGGCCGTGCTCGACCACCCCCTGCCCTATGGCCGGATCATCCGCAACGCCGGCGGCCAAATCATCGACATCATCGAAGACACCGAAGCTTCGGCCGAAGTCCGCGAGATCCGGGAACTCAACGTGGGAGCTTATGCCGTTGCTGCCGGTGTCATCTTCTCGGCTCTTGCCCGGCTTTCGCCCTCTCCTGGCGATGGCGACTACCGTCTGACCGATTGCGTCCACGAGTTGATCCGTTCTCGCCTCCGCGTCGACAGCTATCGCCTCTACGACCAGGATGAAGTCCAGGGCATCAACTCGCCCGCCGACCTCGCACACGCCGAGTTCATCGTGCAGAAACGCCTCTTCCGTCCCCGCCGCCAGGAGGAGCAGAATCTGGTCACTTTCGGCACCGGAGGCTGGCGCGCCATTATCGGCGAGGGGTTCACCATGCAAAACGTGCGCCGCCTCAGCCAGGCCTTGGCGAACGAGATCACGCGCCAGGGTCACGAATCACAGGGCGTCATTATCGGCTACGATCGCCGCTTTCTCTCCCGTCAGGCCGCCGAAGCCTCGGCCGAAGTTTTCGCCGGCAACAACATTCCCGCGGTGCTGCTCGACGAAGACGCTCCCACCCCGTTGATCACCTACGCCACCGCCATTCGCGGGTCGGCCTACGGGCTCGCATTCACCGCCAGTCACAATCCTCCCGAATGGAACGGCCTCAAAGTTTTCCACGGCGATGGAGCGTTGCTGCTCGATAACGAGACTCGCCAGATCGAGGACGAGACCAACCGCCTGACTCCAGGCGATGTCATTAAGCTGGAACTCGATATCGCACTCGACGCCGGCATCGTCCAACACGGCGACTTCACCAATGAGTACGTAGATGCCGTCGAAAAACTGATCGACCTGGATGCGATTCGCAAAGCCGCTTTGAAAGTGATCGTCGATCCCATGTACGGTGTCGGGCAGTTGACGCTCGGCACAGTGCTGACGGAAGCCCGCTGCCGCGTGACCTTCATTCACGAACGTCACAATCCCCTGTTCGGCGGCCGCTCTCCCGCCCCCAATCCCGAAGCTCTGCGGATGTTGACATCGAGTCTTCGCGAAGGCGGCTACGATATCGGCCTCGCTATGGACGGAGACGCTGACCGCATCGCCATTGTCGACGAGCACGGCGAATATATTTCCATCAATGACGTTCTGCTCCTGCTCTACTGGTATATGCACGAAGTGCGCGGCGAGCGCGGAGGCGTAGTTCGCAATCTGTCGACCACTCATATGCTCGATCGCATGGCGCATCTCCTGGGCGAGGAATGTTACGAAGTTCCGGTGGGCTTCAAACACATCGTGCAGAGCATGGTGGAGCACCAGGCCGTGTTGGGCGGCGAATCTTCCGGCGGCTTGACAATCCGCGGCCACATTCTCGGCAAGGACGGGATCTTCGCGTCAGCGCTGGTCGTCGAGATGCTGGCCCGCACGGGCAAGAGGATCTCTCAACTGCTCGAAACTGTCTATGCGATGACCGGAAGACTCTACGATTACGAGGAAAATTTCCCGGCCACGCCGGAGATGAGAATTGCCGTGCCGCGCAATCTGCGCGAGGCTCCCAGCACCCAGGTGGGTCCCTATAAAGTGGTGAAAATCTCGCACATGGACGGCACCAAGTTGTATCTCGAGAACGACAACTGGGTGCTGCTGCGGTTCTCCGGGACTGAGCCGGTGCTACGGCTGGCGGTTGAGGCCGACAGTCCTGAGAAAGCCAGGGAGCTCTTGGACTGGCTGAAGCAATTCGTGGGACAAGCCGCCTGATTCCCAACTCCCGTACGACAGGCGAGCGTCTTTTTTGTCACCGGGGGCCCTTCGCCGGCGCGGCGGGTGGCTGTTTTTGCAAGGGCGTCGCGCCTCAGGTATAATCCCTCCTGAATCCATGCCCATTACCAGGCGAACCTTTCTTTACGGCGCGGCAGCCATGCAATCCCGGACGACCCGCCCCAATATCCTCCTGATGCTCGCCGACAACTGGGCATGGCCCCACGCCAGTTGTTACGGTGATCCCGTCATTCATACACCCACCTTCGACCGGCTGGCGAAGGAGGGCGTGGTGTTCACCCACTCCTTCGCGCCGAACCCGTCTTGCTCGCCCTCGCGAGCGCTGCTGCTCACCGGCCAGGACGCCCACCGCCTGGGCGAAGCCGCCAATCTTTACGGCAACATGGCGCCGGACGTTCCAACGTATACAGGATTGCTCGAAAAGAGCGGCTATCTGACCGGCTTCTCCGACAAAGGCTGGGGCCCCGGATCTCCCGAGAAGGCCGGGTGGAAACATAATCCGGCAGGCGTATCCTTCCCCGATTTTGAAGCCTTTCTGAAGGCCAGGACGCCCGGCCAGCCCTTCTGCTACTGGTTCGGCAGCCATGATCCCCATGTCCCTTGGAATCGCGGCCAGGAACGGAAAGCGGCAATGAACCCTGCGCGCGTCAAAGTCCCCGCGCAGCTGCCCGACCGGGCGGTGGTGCGCGACGACATTCTCAATTACTACTGCGAGGTCCAGCAGTTCGACTTCGAATGCGGACAGATTCTGGCGGCATTAGCAGCCAAGGGGGAACTCGACAATACCGTCGTGGTGATGACTAGCGACAACGGCTGGCAGATCCCCCGCGGCTTGGGAAACTGCTACGATCTGGGCGTCCGGACTCCGCTGGCCATACGATACCCTCGACGCATCCAACCCGGCCAGGTGCGCGACGACTACGTCTCCTTCGGCGACCTCGCGCCGACATTTCTTGAAGCGGCCGGATTGCCGGTACCGCCGGTCATGACCACCACGAGCCTCTTCTCTTCGCAACGACGTACGTCGATGTTCCTGGAGCGTGAACGCCACGCCAACGTACGGAAAGGCGACTTGAGCTATCCGGTGCGCGGAATTCGCACCGCAGATTATCTCTACCTGCGCAATTTCGAACCACAGCGCTGGCCGGCAGGCGATCCGGAATTCTATTGGGCCGTCGGTCCGTATGGCGATGTCGACGATTCACCGACCAAACAGATGCTGATGAAAGATAAGCCCCAGCCGTACTTCGATCTGTGCCTCGGAAAACGCCCGGCGGAAGAGCTGTATGTGGTGAAGAGCGATCCGGACGAGGTCAAGAATGTCGCGGCGCTGCCGCAGTTCGCCAAAGTGAAAGCCGAACTCGCAGCCCGTGTTGAGGAATGGATGAAAGCCACGGAAGACCCGCGAGCTACCAATCCGCACACTGACTTCTGGGATCGCGCACCGTATTCAGGGGCAAAGTTCAAGGGTGCTCCTCCCGCCAATTAGGAGAGCGTTTGACCCCGCAGTTACCCGCCAGCGGGACTCCGCGTTTTGCATTGCGTAACGTAGGGTCTCTGCGTCTATCCAGTGTTTCCTGGCAGTTACCAGGGTGGCAATCCTTCTAAATCGAAGGTTAGCAAGCGTTTCCAATGCAACTGCGGTTACGCATTGCGGAAATGCAGGGGAGCGAGCGAATGTGGTTGACCCGATCCCCGCCCCCCGTGGGCTAATATTGGTGGATAAAACCGTGACTCACACTAAAGCATCGGAACTCGTTGCCGCCGCGCTCAATCGCTTCCAGATCGAGCTCCCTTCGTGGGGTTTCGCCAATACCGGAACTCGTTTCGGAAAGTTTCTCCAGGCTGCCGCCGCCTCCACGCTGGAGGAAAAATTCAGCGATGCCGGAGAAGTGCATCGCTGGACCGGGCGTCTGCCCGACGGTAGCCCTTCACGTTCTCTGGGATCTCCCCGAGGGCACGGCCAGCGTCTCCGAGGTCCAGCACCTGGCCGTTCGCTATGGCGTGCGCCCCGGCTCCATCAATCCGAATGTCTTTCAGGACCAGATCTACAAGCACGGCTCCTTCGGCAATCCCGATCCCAAGGTGCGCCAGGCAGCGCTGCACCATGTGCTCGACAGCGTCGAGATCCAGACGCGTCTGGGCAGCCGCGATCTATCTCTATGGTTCGCGGACGGCTCAAACTATCCCGGCACGCAGAAGTATCCGCAAACGCAAGCAGTGGTTCGAGGAAGGCCTCGCGGCGACCCACGCCAAGCTGAGCGGCAATCAGCGCATGCTGGTGGAATACAAGCCGTTCGAGCCCGCCTTCTATCACACCGACATCGCCGACTGGGGCATGGCGCTGCTGCTCGCTCAAGTCGGCCGGACCGCGCGCGAAGGTTCTGGTCGATACCGGCCACCACTATCAGGCGCAGAATATCGAACAGATCGTCGCCTGGCTGCTCGACGTCGACATGCTCGGCGGCTTCCACTTCAACGATCGCCGGTATGCCGACGACGACCTCACCATGGGTTCCATCGATCCCTACCAGGTCTTCCGCATCTTCCACGAGATCCGCATGTTCGAGTTCGAGACCGGCAAGCTCGCCGACATCGCCTATATGATCGACCAGAGCCACAATCTGAAGGGCAAAATCGAGGCCATGATTCAGACCGTCACGACCGCCATGGAACTCTACGCCAAGGCTGCGCTGGTCGATCACGAGAAGCTCGCCGTGCTTGCAGCAGAACTGCGACCTGGTGGATGCGGAAAACTGCCTGCGGGACGCATTCGCCACCGATGTGCGCCCGATGATCGCGACTGGGCGGTTTCCAAGGGCCTGGCCGCCGATCCGCTCACCGGATTCCGGCAGAGCGGCTACCTCGAAAAGATCTCGGCTGAGCGCGGCGCGCGCAACATGGCAGCCGTGTCGAGTTACGCTTAGGCGATGGCCTCTGCCGGGACCCAAAAATTTCCTCGCCTTTGATCTAGGCGCCACCAGCGGGCGGGCGATCCTCGGCCGGCTGGACTCCGGACTGATCAAGCTGGAAGAACTGCACCGCTTTCCCAACGATCCGGTGCACTATAACGGCGAGATGCACTGGGACGCGCCGCGCCTCTGGTTCGAGATGCGCCGCGCGCTCGATATCGCGCGGCATCAGGCGGACCGCATCGACAGCATCGGCGTCGATACCTGGGGCGTCGATTACGGACTGCTCGGCGAGGGCGGCTCGCTGCTCGAAAATCCTTATCATTACCGTGACGCCCGCACCGATGGCATGGTGGAGAAGGTTACCGGCGAACTTACGGCCGAGCGCATCTACGAGCAGACCGGCATCCAATTCATGGCGCTGAATACGCTCTACCAGCTCTACGCGGCTTCGCACCGGACTCCCAATCTGCTCTACAACGCCGAGTTCCTCGTCACCATGCCGGACCTGCTGAACTTCTGGCTGACCGGCGTAGTCGCGTGCGAGTACACCATCGCGTCCACCACTCAATTTCTCGATTGGCGGACGCGGAACTGGGCGTGCGATCTGCTGAACAAGCTCGACATTCCGACGCATCTGCTGGCCCCCATCATCGCGCCGGGAACCGAAATCGGCCGCCTCCGGACGGATCTGGCGTCGGCTCACGATCTGGCATTCACTACCGTGATTGCGCCGGCCTGTCACGATACCGGATCCGCTGTGGCCGCTGTGGAAGCGGGCGGGACTACCGCATTTCTGAGTTCCGGGACCTGGTCGCTGCTGGGCACGGAAGTGACTTCGGCTATCGTCACCGACCAGGCCCGGCGTCTCAATTTCACTAATGAAGGCGGTGTCGGCAACACCATCCGGCTGCTGAAGAACATTACCGGCATGTGGCTGCTCGAAGGCTGCCGGAATGCGTGGACCGGCGCCGGCGAACAATATACTTACCCGCAACTTCTCGATGCCGCAGCTGAGGCGCCGCCGCTATCCCGCTGGATCGATCCGGACGCGCCCGCGTTTGTCCGTCCTTCCGATATGACGCGCGCCATCCGCAATTTCTGCAAGCAAACCGATCAGTGCGAACCGTCCACTCCCGGCGAGTTCACCCGCACCATCATCGAGAGTCTGGCGCTCAAGTATCGTTATGAGCTGGAACAACTGGAATCGCTGACGGGCACGAAGTTCGAGGAGGTGCGCGTCATCGGCGGAGGCTCGCAGAATTCCATGCTCAATCAGTTCACCGCCGACGCTACCGGCAAGCGCGTGTCGCGGGCCCGTCTGGAGGCGACCGCACTGGGCAATATGGTGATGCAGATGGTCGGACGGGGAGCGGTTGATGTCGATCGCGGAAGGCCGCGAGATTGTCTGGCGATCCTTCCCGCCCAAGACCTACCGTCCCGAGCCGCGCGCCAATTGGGACGCCGTGTACGATGACTTCGCGCACCACTGCCGCAACCTTGCCCACTAAAATCTATGCCCCGACACGCATTCAAACTCAGAATCAAGTCCGATGCCATCGAAGAGTATGACCGGGAGCACCAGCGCGTCTGGCCGGAACTGTTGGCCAAGTTGAAGGCGGTGGGTATTTCCGACTACTCCGTCTTCCGTCGTGGCCAGGACCTGACGCTCGTCCTCAAGGTCGACGATTTCGAAAAGGCCTGGGACGAACTCGACCGCGACCCGGTGAACCAGCGCTGGCAGGAATTCATGGGACGCCTCTTCGAGCCGGTACCGGATAAGCTGCCGGGCGAGCGCTTCGCCATGCTGCACGAAGTATTCTACCTGGAATAGATTTCGGCAGGCTCACAACGGTCAGCGCTTAATTCAAGCAAGATTTCGAAAAAAAATCTCTCCTGCCGCCCAAATTCGATCGTGATTTGCGCATTACTTGATATCTGGGTGATCTCCGGACCAGTTGTTCGGCCGGGGTCCTCCTTCCGTTTGCGTTTGACATACCTGGCAATGCGGCTCTGTGGAGGAACAGGGCCGTATTTGCCAGGTGTTTTTCACCTCAACCACAATCCTCACCGGCCAGGTGGCACATCTCCTAAGTGTCATCTGACGCAACTTACTCTTCCAAGCTGTCCAGATTCACTACAGAACTAATGAGGAGGCAAAGTGTTTTTCATTGTGAAGACTTATGCGCACGCTCGTCCTGGCGCTTCTCATCCAAGTTTCGCTGATTGCTTCGACGCACAAGTTAGTGTCCATCCAGGCAGAACCCTCGCAAATCCTTTTAGACGGAAGAGCAAGTGCGCAACAGATTTTGGTTACCGGCACTTACTCCGATGGTTCCCTTCGCGACCTGACCTCCCAATCCAGCTATAAGTCTTCCGCCGCCAAAACTGCCGCGGTATCTTCCCAAGGGATTGTAACCTCCCTTAGTGACGGAAAAGCAACCATAGCCGTATCGGTGAAAGGCGCTAAGAAAATCAGCCTTTCCGTTACGGTCAAGCGTTCCCGCGAAGTTCCCGCCTCTTACGCGAATGATATTCGTCCGCTCTTCACAAAATCCGGCTGCAATGCCACGGCCTGCCACGGCAGCCGCGCCGGCAAAGGCGGACTGAAGCTCTCGCTCTTCGGCGGGGATCCCGACGCCGACTATGACGCGCTCGCTCGCGCCGCGGGCGGACGCCGTATCAACCGTGTGGATCCGGCGGAGAGTCTGATGCTGCTCAAAGCGGAAAACGTCATTCCTCATGGCGGCGGCAAAGTCATCGACCCAGCCTCCGCCGAGCACGAAACGCTGCTTGCCTGGCTGAAGGACGGCGCCTCCCCATCCATCCCCAAAGAACCCGCGCTGACCGGTATTCGCGTCGCGCCCGCGGAGCGTAACCTCGCCAAAGGTGAATCCCAGCGCCTTCTCGTGACTGCCGTGTTCTCTGACGGAACCAGGCGAGACGTTACCCGCGAAGCGACTTATCGCGCAGCCGACCCTAAGACGATCCCCATCGCCAAGGGAGTCGTCCGCGCACAGGAGTACGGCGAAGCCTCCATCGCCGTTACTTACCTGGGACAGGCAGCGGTCTGCCTCCTTCATGTCCCTCAACCGCTGCCTGTCGATTTTCCCCGGCTCAAATCGAATAACCACATTGACGACCTGGTCTCCGCCAAACTCAAATCGCTCGGCATCCCGCCGTCCGAACCTGCAGCCGATCATTATTTCCTGCGCCGAGTCTATCTCGATGCCATCGGAGTACTGCCGACGGCGAAAGAGGCGCGCGAGTTCCTCGATGACCGGTCGCCCGGCAAGCGCGCCAGGCTGATCGATCGCTTGCTCCAACGAGACGAGTATGCCGATTTCTGGGCGCTCAAGTGGAGCGACCTGTTACGTATCAAGAGCGAGTATCCGGTGCGGGTCTGGCCCAAGGCGGTCGCAATTTACTATAAATGGCTGCACGATAGCCTGGCTCAGAACAAGCCCTACAATCAGCTCGTCACCGAACTGCTCACGGCCAACGGCAGCGATTTCCGCAACCCGGCCGTGAATTATTACCGTGCCATGCAAGACCACGATCCCCAGACCATCGGCGAGACGACGGCGCTGGTCTTCATGGGCGCGAGGGTAGGTTGCGCCCGCTGCCACAGCCATCCGACCGAGAACTGGAACATGAAGGACGATCTCGCTTTCGCCGCCTTCTTCTCCAAGATCAAGTACAAGTCGACGCTCGAATGGAAAGAAGAGATCGTCTATGCCGACGTTCGCGCCAGCCTACGCGATCCCAAGTCGCGCGTGGTTGTCGCCCCGAAGTTCCTGACCGGTGCCGTGCCGGAAGTCGCCAAGGAAGAAGACCCGCGTGCCCGCTTCGCCCAATGGCTGACTGCGCCTGACAATCCCTGGTTCGCGAGGAACGTCGTGAATCGGATCTGGTTTTGGTTGATGGGACGAGGCATTGTCCACGAGCCGGATGACCTGCGCGCCACCAATCCCCCCGAAAATCCTGAACTCCTCGATTATCTGGCGAAGGAACTAGTCACCCATAATTACGATCTGCAACATATCTACCGGCTGATCCTGAATTCCCGCACATACCAGACTTCTTCGGTGCCCAATCAATGGAACGCCTGGGACAATCGCCATTTCTCCCATTACCCGATTCATCGGCTCACCGCCGAACAAATGCTCGACGCGATTTCGCTGACGACCGAAACCTACGAGAAATTCTGGAGCATCATTCCGGAGCCCTTTTCCAATTGGCCGTCCGGTATGCGCGCCGAACAGATCTCGGACGGCAACACGACGTGCACTTTTCTGGACCTGTTTGGCCGGCCTGGACGCGACACTCCCTATGAATCCGAGCGCAGCTCCGAGGCTTCGCTCCGGCAGGAGCTGTATCTGCTCAACTCGGAACAGTTAGCCGGCAAACTGGCCTCGAGTCCGAGTTTGAAACGGATGCTGGCAGCCAAGATGAAGGATCCCGAACTGGTCGACGAGATCTACCTCATGACGCTCTCGCGTTTCCCGTCAACTGATGAGAAACAGAAGCTGGTTGCGTATCTCACCAAGAATTCGACCACCCGCCCGGCCGCCGTACAGGACGTGGTCTGGGCCGTGTTCAACACCAAGGAGTTCCTGTTCAACCATTGAGAAGCATTCTGAGAAAACACCTCGAGCCGCCAGTGAACACAGATGAACACGGATGCCAAAAGAAAGATTTTATCGGCGTTCATCTGTGTTCCTCGGCGCCTAGTCGGATTCTCTCGATGTCTGGAATGCGTTTTTGGACCGAGGATTCATCATGCTAACCATTAAAGGCAACAAGCTCATGTGGAACGACGGTACGAGCCGCCGCGATTTTCTGACTGCGGGAGCCGCCGGTCTGATCGGCCTTACGCTGGCGGACTGGTTCCGGATGAAAGCCGCGGGCCTGACCACGGAAGCCAAAGCCAAATCGGTAATCCAGCTCTGGATGGCCGGCGGCCCGACCCAAACCGATACCTTCGACCCCAAACCTCAGGCGGGTGAAGACTATTCGGGACCCTTGCGCCGGCCGATCGGCACCAACGTTCCGGGCATTCAGGTTAGCGAACTGTTGCCGCTGCTCGCCAAACAAGCGGATAAATACACCATCATCCGCAGCATCACCCACGGCAACAACGGCCACGAGACCGCGGCGTACATCATGCAGACTTGCACCATGCCGGCCGCCGAACTGGTTTATCCGGCGATGGGCGCGGTGGTCGCATTGAAGAAGGGGGAAAAAGGCTACACCGGGACCCTGCCTCCTTACGTCACACTCACCAATCCTCTGGGACGCTTTTCGGAAGCCGGCTTCCTGGGCAATAACTACAAGACCTTCGCTCCTGGCGGCGATCCCAACAATCCCAACTTCCGCGTACAGGGCATCGTCCCGCCGAAGGGGATGACACAGAGTCGCATGGAAGAACGCCGCAGCCTCCTCAAATCTGTCGACATCCTCGCCAGAGAGACCGAAAGCCAGCCCGAATTCAAAGCTATGGACGAGTACCAGGAGAAGGCCTACAGCCTGATCCTGGGCGATGCGCGCAAGGCTTTCGACCTCAGCGAGGAGAAGGATGCGGTCCGCAATAAATACGGCCGCAATCAGTTCGGCCAGTCCTGCCTGCTGGCGCGGCGCCTGGTAGAAGCCGGCGTTCCCTTTGTCACGGTCAACGACGGCGGCTGGGACACCCACGTCAACAACTTCGAAGCCATGAACAGGAAGTTGCCGATCCTCGATGCGGCTTACGCAGCTTTGCTGTCGGATCTGGCGGATCGCGGCCTGCTTCCCAGCACCATAGTCACCTGGTACGGCGAGTTCGGACGCACCCCCAGAATCTCGATGGAGCCGCCATGGTTTGGCGGACGTCATCATTACGGCAACTGTTTCTCGGCCGTAGTCTCAGGCGGCGGATTCAAACACGGCATGGTTCTCGGCGCAACCGACGCACGGGGCGAGAATCTCGTCAACCGGCCCGTCTATCCTTGGGATCTTTCGGCGAGTATGTACAAACTGCTCGGAATCGACCCCACCGGCCGTTTGCCGCACCCCCAGGGATGCACCGCCTACGTCACGCCCATCGGCTCGGGAAATGTGCAGTCCGGCGGCCTCCTGACGGAGTTGGTGTGAGACTCGGTAACGACCGCGTGGAGTAGGCCATTGGCATGCTGTCTTGCTACCGCCATTTCGGTCCTCGCCGCCTCCGTCGACGCCCCGGCGAATCCAGTCACGGCAGTAGCCTTCCATCCATCCGGCCGGCTAGCCTCCGGAGGCTACGGGGAAGTCCTCATCTGGGACGTCGCCAATGCCAAACTCGAGCGCCGTATCGCCGGCCTGATCGGACGCGTGCGCGCCCTCGCCTTCTCTAAAGACGGCGCTCAACTCGCCATCGCTGAAGGAGACCCGGGACGTAGCGGCGCCATCCGTCTGCTCGACTTCGCGACCGGGCACGTGCTCTTCACCCTCGACCAGGAAAAGGATGAATGTTATGCCGTGGCCTTTAGTCCCGACGGGAAATGGGTCGCCGGTGGCGCGCCGGACGGCACCGTCCGTCTCTGGAATTCGGTTGACGGCAAAATCGTTACCACGTTGAAGGACCTGAGCGGCTGGGTCACGCGGCATCGCTTTCAGTCCTGACGGAAAACTGATGGCCGCCTCTAGCGCCGACCGCACCGCTCAAGTCTGGACGCTTGGAAATGAGGTCAACGCCTCATGGAAGCCGCTCACCCGCCTTCCCGAAAATCCGGCCGGCCCCGTCAATGGCGTAGCCTTCAGCCCCGACGGCACGCTTCTTATCCTGGCGATCGGCAGTACGGACGCTGCGGATTCCGAACGCGTCATCCGCATCTGGCGCACCGAAGCTGCCGGCGACCCCAAAAACATGACGGCGCAGCAGACTGCGCGGCGAGCCACTCTGCTCCGTGCGACCCGGCCGGTAGACGTTGGACCCGGCGTCCCGGCCGCACTTGCCTTTAGCGCACCCGGCGCAGGCTCCAAGGCGCCGCGTCTGCTGGTGGCTCTCTCCGATAAGAACATTCGCGTGCTCAATCAGAATGGCGGGTTTCTCTCGAACCTGACCGGCGATACCGATTGGGTCGAGGCTGTTGCCGTGAATTCGGATGGCTCGCGCGTCGCGTCTGGAAGCGCCTCCGGCGCAGTCTTGCTCTGGAACGGAACCACTGGAAAGCTCTTGGCTACACTGAAATGACGCCTTCGTCGAACTACCTTCTGATCCCGCTGCTCGCCTGGGCTGCCATGGCTGCGCCTCCCGCGAAACCGCCCGCCAAAATAGCCCCTCCCGCAATCAAACCGCTCGAAGCGCCCCTACCGCTATTAACTTATGTCTTTCCCGCCGGTGGACGCCGCGGCACGACTGTTGCGGCCATCGCCACCGGCACCGACCTTGGCGGCGACGTCGCCGCAACCTCGGTCTGGGTCAGCGGGAAAGGCATTTCGGGACGCGTCCTCGCGTTCAAAGATCCCACCCACGCCAGCCTGGAACTAGCCATCGCGCCGGATGCCGAGTTGACGGAGCGCGAAATCCGGCTCATCACTGCCGGCGGTGTATCGAACCGTTTCCGCTTCTATGTCGGCGACCTTCCCGAAATCAATGAAGTCGAGCCGAACTCAGATAAGGCTCAGCCGCAAGTGCTTCCCCCTTTGCCCGTGCTCGTCAATGGACAGATCACCGACACCGACCGCGACTACTTCCGGTTCCACGCGCAGGCCGGCCAAAAGCTGGTACTCTCTGTCCTGGGACGCGCTATCGTTCCTTTCATCGCCAACGCGGTACCCGGCTGGTTCGACCCCTGCCTGACCGTCTATGACGCCCAAGGCGAGCAGGTCGCCTATGCCGACGATTTCCGCACCCGTCCCGATCCCGTGATGTATCTCGAAGTTCCCAAAGACGGCGACTACACTGTCGAGTTGCGTGACATTATCTACCGGGGCCGGCCCGACTTCATCTATCGCCTGAGTGTTGGTCAACTGCCGTATGTCACCGATATCTTCCCGTTAGGCGGAGAAGTCGCAACCAAGGTTCACCTGCAGCTTCACGGCTATAACCTGGCCAAAAACACGCTCGACCTCGACTTACCCAAAGAGCCCGGCAAACTCGCGATCGAAGGATTGCCGTTCCTGGTCGATAGTCACTGCGATGAGATGGAGCACGAGCCCAACGATACTCCGGAAACTGCCCAGAAGGTCACGCCTCCGGCTGTTATTAATGGACGCATCCAGAAACCGGGCGACATCGACTATTACCAGTTCACCGTGCAGAAGGGCGAGAAGCTGGTCATGGAGACCATGGCGCGCCGCCTGGGTTCGCCGCTCGATTCCGTTCTTACCTTACTCGACGCCAAAGGCAATCAGCTCGCGGAAAACGACGATTTCGTCGACCTGACCGATTCTCCAGCCACTCATCATGCCGATTCGCGCATCCTCTTCACCTTCGCCGCCGCCGGCGTGTATACCCTCCGCCTGCGCGACATACAGGGCAATGGCGGCGAAGAGTATGCCTATCGCCTGAGCATCGGGCCGCCGCAGCCGGACTTCGTGCTGCGCATCGTACCCGATAATCCGCGTCTGGGCCAAGGCGATACGGCAGCCATCACCATCACCGCCATCCGGAAAGACGCTTTCGCCGGCGAAATCCACCTCGACGTCGAAGGCCTGCCCCCGGGCTTCAAGGCCAGCGAAGCCGTCATTCAGACCGGGCAGGATGAAGGACGTGTGACCATCACCGCGCCTCCCGACGCGCCGCCCGGCATCGTAGAGCCCGCGATCTACGGCACGGTTCCCGTTGGAGCGGGGACCCTCCGCCATCGGGCTCAGACCGCCGAGAATGTCATGCAAGCCTTCGCCTACACCCATTTCATGCCCACCGCGCGCTTGGCGCTCTCGGTGCTGAAGCCGGCCGCCTACTCGCTACAGAGCAACGTTGAGGGCAAAGTTCTCGAGGTTAAGCAGGATTCTGAAGTGCCGGTCGTGATCAAAGTGAAGCGTATGCCGGATACCAAAGGCGCGCTGAACCTAAGCGCCGGACGCGTTGCCAACGGCATCACCATGAAGTCCATCTTCCTGCCCGCGGACAAAGACGAAGCTACGGTCAACATCAGCGTCAGTGCCGACGCTAAGCCCGGCCTGCTCCAAAACGTGATCATCATGGGCGTGCTGAAAAACGGCAAGGAAACCATCACGCGCTACCTTCCTGCCATTCCGATCAAGGTGGTAGCGAAACCGTAACGGCGCTCGCCGCCGACCAACACAGATGTCCGCCGCTAGGTCCATTCCCAAAAAAACGGCGTTCATCTGCATTTATCGGCGGCTGAATCGCTTTATCAGTTCCCCTCGCTCGGATACTTGAACGACTTGTCCGGATACCTCGGAGGCTGCGGCTGCGGAATCGGCTTCTCGCGAATCAGCTTTTGCAGATATTCGATCGCAGCGTCCAACTGCGCGTCCTTGCCTTCGAACGTGGCATGGGGAGCATTGTCCAATACGATATCCGGCTCCACTCCATGCCCTTCGATCAGCCATTTCCCCTCGGGCCCGAACACTCCATCTTCGCCCGTCGTCGCAATCCCTTTGTCGGCCAGGAAATTTTGCGAACTGAGCCAGATCTCTCCGCCCCACGTCCGCATGCCGATCACTTTGCCCAAGCCCAGCCGGCGAAACCCTTCAGTGAACGCCTCGCCATCCGACGCGGTATTCTGATCGCAAAGCACCACCATATGTCCGCGAAATGCCTGCTGCATATTCCAAGTCGGATGACCGACGCGCGATTGCCAGTACATCCACGCCTTCCGCATCAGCCGGTCCAGAATCCAGCTGTCGATGTTGCCGCCCAGGTTGTGCCGCACATCAATAATCAAGCCGTCCCGTGTGAAGATCGGAATATAATCCTCCACCCATTGATTGATGTCGTTCGTGCCCATCGCGCGCAAATGCACATAGCCGATCCTGCCCGAAGAGGCGCTCTCCACTGCCCTGCGCCGCGTGTATTCCCACTCTTCGTAGCGCAGATCCGAATCCTGCTGCATGTTGAGTGGCCTGACCACCGTCGCCCAAGTCTCAATCCCGCCCTTAGCCTTCACCCGTAACAGCACTTGCTTGCCGGCCTGATTGCGCAGCAGTTCTCCCGGATCGGCCTTCAACAGATCCTCGCCGTTGATCGAGAGCAGCACATCACCCTCCTTAACATTTACGCCAGGGCGAGCGAGTGGCGATGCCCGGTCGGGCCGGTCCGGATCGGAGAGATAGATATGTTGCACCACGTACCCGCCCGCCGCGAGGTCGCGCTCGAGTCGCGCTCCGAGCGTTCCCAACTGCACCTGGTCCGGCCCTTTCCGCAGATCTCCTCCCCGGACAAAGGTGTGCAGCGTCGAAAGTTCGGCCACCATCTGCGAGATCAGGTCGCTCAGCTCTTCCCGGTCGCGCACCCGCCCAACCAGTTCGCCGTACTTGTCGCGCATCGTCTTCCAGTTCACGCCATGCATGTTGCGGTCGTAGAAGTAGTCGCGGTGCAAACGCCAGGCATCTACGAACGCTTCGCGAAACTCGTCGGACGGCACCACGGAAAAGGTCCAATTCTTGAGATCTACCTGATGCTCTGAGAACAGCCACGATCCCTTGATACTGCTGTCGACTACGAAGAACTCCGGCGGAGGCGGAGGCGCTGGCGCAACCGTCGGAGGCTGTCGGCGAAGCAACAGTTTCTTGCCGTCGGCCGACATTTCGAAGTCCCGGGTGTTGGTGAGAATCGTCTCCGGCTTCGCGCCCTTGTTGGCGATATCCAGACATTCCAGCGTGCCCCTGCCCGGAGTCGTAGGATTGTTGTCCAGCCAGCACAGCCGCTTGTCGGAAACCGCCAGATCGCTGTAATTTCCAGACGGCACTGGAACTTCCTGTAGCCGAGTCGCAATCCCGTCCACCTCGATGTCCACTTTTGGAATCGCTGGAGTCTTGTTATTGTTGTCCGCGGGTTTGTCCGTGTTGTCGGGATGCAACTCGTCCGCCGGTTCAAACGGCGACCGCAGCCCCTTTTTCAACGCCAGCAGATAAATCTTCTGGCTTCGGTCGAAATACGGATCCGGTTGCCGCACACCCCACGGTGAACGCACCACCGAATGCAACGCGCGGTCGGAGATGAAGTAGATCCATTTACCGTCGCGGCTCCACGATGCCGAGTGGCTGTCGTAGCGATCCGTTGTCAGCGGCGTCCTGGCCCCGGTCTCCACGTTGTAGAGAACCAAGTGCGATAACAGGTTGGGCGCCTCCTCTGCAAAGGTGATCCACCGGCTGTCCGGCGACCACCGGACGCTCTCGTATTGCAGATCGGTGTCGCCGCTCGTCTCGACCGTGGCAATCCGTTTCTGCGATTTACTGGCCGTGTCCAACAGCCAAAGCTGGTTATCTTTGTCTTGGTGCGCAATCCATTTGCCATCCGGCGACGGAATACCTTCCCAGCGCAAGACTTTCGCATCGGTGGTTAACTGTTCACCGGCACCGGTTCCGTTGGCCGGGGTCTTCCATAGCTCAACCTCTCCGGTTTCACTCGAGAGGATCAGCAGTGACTTACCGTCCGGCATAAACCGCGCATCCCGGTAACGCCCTGGATGCCGGGCCGGAATCTCCACGAAACGCCCGCTCTTGACAGGCGCTACAAACACCTTGCCGCGCGCCGTGAACGCCACACTCGTGCCATCCGGCGAGAGGTGCGCTGACGTAATGTAGTCCAGAGGATTCTTGATCCAATGCTCGCGCAAATGATCGAAATCGGAAGAGAGTTCGATCGGCACCTTCTTGTCGGTGCCCGCCGCAATGTCATAGGCATACAGATCCGCAGCCATCTCGTACACAATGTGTCCCTGGCTTAACGACGCGCTCTTCACGTCCCAGCCTTGATGCCGGGTGTGCTGCTTGAGCCCTTTGCCATTCTCATCCATGGACCAGAGGTTCATGGTCCCGTCGCGATCAGAAAGAAAATAGACCCGGCCTTTCCACCACATTGCATTCTTGCTGGTGCCGGCGAAGTCGCCAGTCAGCGGAACGGCTTCCCCGCTGCCCGTATACTTCCACAAATTCTCGACCGACCCGCCCTGGTATCGCTTGGTATAGCTGCCCTGGAACGGGAGCCGCGTAAAGAAGAGGTCTCCTCGCGCGTCGTAACAGCCTTGCGAAGCCTGGCTGAGCGGCACAAGTTCAACCTGCTTATCCATGTCGACCGTGGCTAACTGCACGGACGGCAGCGTCGAATAGCGGCTCGTCGCATAGAGAATTTTGCCGGCCGCCGTCCAGCCCACTACGGTGGCTCTGAATCCGTCGAAGGTGCGGCGTGACGGCAAACCACCCTCGGCGGGCATGGTGTAGACCTCGGTCGGTCCCTCATAGTCGGCCGAGAACGCCAGCGTCTTCCCATCGGGCGAATAGGCGGCGTGAGTCTCGTCCCCGGGGTGCGACGTCAGTCGGCGGGCAGTTCCACCCTCCATCCCAACTTCCCAGAGATCCCCTTCAGCGGTAAAGACGATGTTTTGCCCGTAAACCGTGGGAAAACGGTAGTATCCCCGATTATGAGGCTGAGACCAGCCGGTCGCAGTCTCTAACAGAAGCGCCAGAAAGAGCAGTACAGGTCGCATAGTGTGGATGCGACAATCTTAGCGAATTTTAGAGAATTAGGATCGCCGCCGATTGAGAACCATCACTCGCGGATGCCTCGCGCGCCGCATTTTGCGGGCTAGGAAAAGGGACAGTTCGAGCGACTGCTCGTAATTCAGCCTCGGATCGACCAATGAGCGATAGTCGAGCTTCAGATCTGCTTCCGTGAGACCCTGCGGTCCTCCGACGCATTCAGTGACATCGTCACCGGTCAGTTCAATGTGAATACCGCCCAGGCGGCTGCCCATGTCCGCGTGAATATCCATCGCCTGGCTGACTTCCAAAACTATATCTTCGAACTGCCGGGTCTTGATTCCGTCCTTTGTCACTTGCGTGTTCCCATGCATCGGATCGCAGCACCACAGGACAGTCTTGCCCGTCTGCCGCACGGCTTCGATCAAACGCGGAAGGTGCTTCTCGATATGCTCACAGCCCAATCGGTGAATCAACGTAATCCGTCCGGGCTCGTCACTTGGATCGAGAACCTTCAGCAGCCGTTGCAGCCTCTCGGCAGTCATCGCGGGGCTGATCTTGATCCCGATCGGATTGGCAATGCCTTTGCAATACTCGACATGCGCGCCGTCGGGATCGGAGGTCCGCATCCCAATCCACGGGAAATGCGTAGAGAGGTTGTACCACCCATCGTTATGTGGAACGCGCCGGGTCTGTGCCTGCTCGTAGGGAAGCAGCAACGCCTCGTGGCTACTGAAGAACTCGGCGCGGCTAAAGAACGTATCCGGCAAACTGGCGGCGATGGAGTAATACTCTTCTACCGCCGGCAAATGCCGGACCGTGTTCAAGTCCCAATATTCCGAATGGCTGGAAGCCGAGAACTCGCTATTGACCAGCGCGCGGATGAAATTTAAGGTCAGCGCGGAGCATTTATAGCCGCGCAGCATCAATGCCGGATTGGGGGTACGATCGGCCAAGGTGAATGGACGGCGATTCACCAGATCGCCCCGATAGCAGGGCAAGGTAAGTCCGTTTCGAGTCTCGAGGTCCTCCGACCGCGGCTTGGCATACTGGCCCGCAAAGCGACCCACACGCACCACCGGCACATCGCTGCCATGCCCTAAGACGAGGCCCATCTGCAGCAGAATCTTGATCTTGTTGACGATCGTCGGAGCGTCGCATAGGTCAAAGCTTTCTGCGCAGTCGCCGCCCTGAAGGAGAAAACGCTGACCGCGTGCTGCCTCAGCCAGTTGCGTCTTGAGCTCACGAACTTCCCAAGACGTGACCAGCGGAGGCAGGCACGCGATCTGTCGGACAATAGAGTCGACTTCCAGAGGGTCCGGATAAGCCGGCTGCTGCAGAGCCGGCTTGGACATCCACGAATCAGGAGCCCACTTGAGAGTCGCGGATCGAAGCGCTACGGGAGCGTTCGTTACCACGATAGCCTCCCAAAACTACTTACACTCGCATTTTTCAGTGCGGAACATTGCGATCGCTTCGATTTCGATCAGCAGGTCCGGACGGCACAGATGAGCCTGAATGCCCGTCGAAGCCGGCAGCGGGTCGAGACCCTGTTCCTTGAAGAACTTGGTGCGCTCGTCATTGAAAATATCGTAGTCCCGATCGATGTCCCGGAGATAGCAGGTGGTTCGAACAATGTCTTTCCAGGTCGCGCCTTCCGACTCCAGCAACCCGGTGATGTTATAGTACGTGCGGCGTAGTTGCGCACGAAAATCTCCAACGTGGACTGTCTTGCCGGTTTCGTCGATGCTGGCCGTCCCCGAGATCAGCAGAATTCGCAGACCGTTCAGATCGATCCGCAGTCCGCGTGAAAAGGAACTCTTGTAATCATACGCTTCGTTGAGTACGTTGAGCGCCGTCATCGCGCTCGTCTGCACAGGCGTCGCAGCTAAGTGAGTTAGTAGTTCGGTATCCATGACCATGTGGTTAGTTAGGCTCCTGTACAAACGAACACAGACGATCTATAAATGTTCTGTCAATAGTTGTAAATGAGTCGGTCCTTGAAAGCATCTAACTTGAGATAGTGGAGTTACTTAGTCGACCGCGCGATTTGACCCTAATTGCCCGCAATGCTGCGGATTATCGCCGTGGCATTTTTCCGCACTGCGCAATTTCACCCACGTGCGCCCCTCTTTCCAGGCGCACGGCAGACCTTCAGGAAATACAGCGACCCCAAGTCTTCGGCCAGGGACATATAGTATTCAACAACTCTCCAGTCGCCCACGCTAAGCAAATCCTGTATCCTTAGGCATGTTATTCCCCGGCTTTCCCGGAGTCGCAACCGCAGTTGGATTGTTTCTGCTGATCTGGCTCGCGGTCTATTTAAAGACCAAGGGACAGCCGGTCGTCTTCGATCCCGGAGGCAAGCACGGAGAATTTGGCAAGCGGCTGCTTCCCATGTACCTGGATATTACGAAATCGGTTCTGGGGCTGGCTGCCGGGTCGATCGTACTGCTGGTCGGCTCTCTCAACTTCAGCCCGGCCAACTCGCGCTCCTTGAGAGCCTTCGCATCGCCCTTGTTTCTGGTAGCGATCAGCATTATTTACGGCGTGCTCTTCATGATCCTGCTGGCCTTAAACTACGAATATCATCTGCACCATCCTGACGATCCGCATTCCTATAGCCGTTTCGACTATACCCGTAACCAATCGCTGGGATTCGGCGCTCTGCTCTGTTTTTGTATCAGTTACATCTGGCTGATCGCCGTCGCAACCCGGTAAGCGAATCGCCGCGGACCGCAGCTCTTCGCCGCTTGGGTACCTGTAGGTCGAGGCCACCGGCAGGCTGCGCGAAGCAAAGGCCGTGAAGCCAAGGCCGGTGCAGGCAAATAAGGCGTGGTATACAATGGCCGGATTGAACCGGCGAACTTTTCTCCAATCATCCGCGGGGGTTTCGTTGACTAGCTTGGCCTCGGCGCAGAACCCTCCCATTCCGGTCATCGACACGCATATTCATTTGTTCGATGTATCGCGACCCCAAGGCGTGCCATGGCCTCCCAAGACAGATGCCGTCCTGTATAAAACGGCGCTGCCGGAACGCTATCGCAAGCTGGCTTTGCAGTTCGGGATCGTGGGCGCGATCGAAGTGGAAGCCAGTCCCTGGCTCGAAGACAACCAGTGGGTGCTCGATGTTGCCGCGAAGGATAAGATCCTCGTCGGGACGGTCGGCGATATCGAGCCCGGCACGCCGGACTTTCGCAAGCACCTCGATCGCTTCCATCGCAATCCCCTGTTTCGCGGCATTCGCTACGGGAATTTGTGGGAACGCGAGAGCGGCGGCCACAAACATACCGACGATCTCGATAAGGCGATCTCCAGACGCGAGTTTGTGGAGGATCTGAAGCTTCTCGCCGCGGCCGGCCTGGAACTCGACTCCGCGAATCCGACGCCGTCATTGATTCGAGGCTTGCTGCATACCAGCGATGCAGTGCCGGATCTGCGCATCGTAATCGACCACCTGCCGAAGCTCGAAATCCCCACGGAAGCCGCCGCAAAAAAAGCTTACTATGCCGATCTGCACGAATTAGGCAGGCGGCCGCAAGTCTTCGTGAAGATTTCCTCGGTGCTGCGGCAGGTGAATGGCCGCGTGCCCGAGGACCTGGGATTTTATCGCGGGCTGCTGGATGAACTCTGGGGGATCTTCGGCGAGGATCGCGTGCTGTATGGCAGCGACTGGCCGAACAGCGATTCCCTGGCCGAGTATCCGCACATCTTTCGCATCGTCCACGAGTATGTCGGCGCCAAGCCGCGTGCGGTGCAGGAAAAATATTTCTGGAAGAATTCGCGCGCGGCCTACCGATGGGTGAAGCGGGACGCAAGTCAGCCAGGGACTTAATTTCACGGCGTGGTCACTGCAATCGTGGCCGTGTCCGCAGCGCCTCCAGGCATGGCAATCTGCAGCGGAACGTCGCTGCCGGCCGCGACCGAAGCCGGAATCTGTACATCCACTTGATACAACCCCGCAAACCCGGGAGCTACGCCGGAGAAGAGCACCGTCGCTTGCGCTCCCCCTATCGATACGGTAGGCGTCGCGACCGTCAAATAGAGCGGATTCCCGCTCGCCGGCGCAAGAGTTCCTGATGCCAGCCCTGCGCCGGCAGGGTCTCCATTCGGCGTCGACAGTCCCAGTCCGGTCGTGTAGATCTGTAGAAAGTCGCCCGGGTGCGCGGGTTGCCCGCAAGTCGCGCCGGCCTTGCAGGTAGTCGCGAGTCCCAGGTTGCCGGCAGTTGAGGTCGGCATCGCGAACCACGACGTGTTGGCGATTACCGCGACCGCATTCTTTCGGGTCGGCAGTGCCGGATCGGTGAAGAAAAAGATGCCAGGCGCCGAGGGCGCGAGTTGCAAAGTGTACGCAGCACTCGTCCCCGACGGCGTCTGCACCGTTACGTTGACCGTGCCGCTCGTCGCCAGTTCAGCCGGCACCTGCACGTTGATCTGTCCCTCCTTCGCAGCCAGCGCGAAGATGGGCGCGGCCGTGGTCCCGAACAGGACGCTGGTGGAGTTGACGCTCGTCGCGGGAAATGCAACAAGGTTGTCCGACGTGCCGAAGCTCGCGCCGAAGACTGAGACGATGGATCCGGGTGCGGCCACCCCAGACGATTTGAAGTTCGCGCCATTTAATATTGCGCCGATAATGGGCGTTGTTCCCACCGGGATGTTGACAGGAGCGGTACTCACTCCGCCGATCGTCAGGACCACCGGATCGTCCCCCAACGGCGCGGTACCCGGCACGAAAAAGTCGTAGCTTGCCGAACCTGTGTTGGCAGTTGAGTACTGCGCGGTCTGCGCGGACTGTCCGCCGACCGTGATGGTGGCGGTAGCGGGCGCCGCGGTCCCGATCCCGAAAACGCTCACCGAGAGTGGTTCGCCGCGCGATGCCGGATTCGTCGGCGTGATGCGTATGTTGGTGTTTGCGTCGGCAAAGGGTTGGTAGGGGCTGTAGACAGGAGGCGCGGACGATCCCAGGATATTCACGCTCGTGCCCGCAAATTCCGGTGCCAGGCTATTGATTGTGATAGGCAAAGCATTCGACGGCTGACCTTGATAGGTGACCACAAGGTTCTGCAGCCCGGCCGCAGCGTTGACCGGAATCTGCGCTGTGATGAATAAAGTATTGTCCGCGATCTGGATTCCGCCGCTGGCACTCCCTACGCTGATCGTGAAATCCCTCCCGGCCGCGAACTGTGCGAACGTTCCATAGATGAAAATGGTCGTTCCCGGGCCGAAGTACGTATCGAGGTTGCCTGTAGTGACTGCTCCCGTAATCACCGGGCCTTGGGCAAAGACGTGTCCGGTGTACAACAAAAAGAGTGCGGTAGAGTATTTTCGCATTAAGGTCCTTCGCATAGAATACGGCGTCAACAGCCGATAAATCCCCTCAAAAGAGTTTAAACGTGAGTCGACGCCGTTTTTTTTGCGGGCTGGTGGCTCCGCGGCAGACGCCTCCAGATGTACTCCCGCATGCCGGCAAGTGTCAAGACAACAGGTATTCGAGCTCTTCGCGGCCCATTTGGGCCAGCAGGCTATTGTCCTGGTTGATCACGGCGTCGGCCAGGCGGCGTTTGCTATCCTGCAAAGCGAGCACCTTCTCTTCGACCGTATCTTTGGCGATCAGGCGGTAGGCGAAAACGTGACGCGATTGTCCGATACGATGGGTGCGATCAATCGCTTGTGCTTCCACCGCGGGGTTCCACCACGGATCCAGCAGGAAGACATAATCGGCCGCGACGAGATTGAGTCCCACGCCGCCGGCTTTCAGGCTGATGAGGAAAAGCCGGCAATCCGGATCCTCTTCGAAATGCTGCACTCTCGCCTGGCGATCCTTGGTGGCTCCGTCAAGGTACTCATATCGCACCGAGTCCTTATCCAGGCGTTTTCGGACGATATCGAGGAAGCTGGTAAATTGGGAAAAAACCAGGGCTTTGTGGCCCTCGCCGATCACTTCGGAAAGTCGGGCGAGAAGAGTGTCGAGTTTGGCGGAAGGCTCGTCGACGCGCCTCTTGTCGATCAGTCCGGGATGGCACGCGGCCTGGCGTAGCCGCAGCAGTGCTTCGAGCACCATGATTTTCGCTTTGCCCATGCCGCCCTCATCGACTGCGCCCAGCAGCGCCTGTCGATAATGCTCGCGCAGTTCGTTGTAAAGCTTGCTCTGCTCTCCTTCCATCTCGCAGTGCAGAATGGATTCCACTTTGGGCGGCAATTCGGATGCTACCTGCTCCTTCGTGCGCCGCAGAATGAGTGGGCGAAGAGCACGCGAGAAAAGTCCCCTGGTGTGTTCTTCAGGATCCTTGGAAGAACCTCCAGCCGCCTTGAAAGCGTTGGAAGCGCCCAGCATCCCGGGATTGAGGAACTGGAATAGGCTCCAGAGATCGCTGAGGCTGTTCTGCACCGGGGTCCCGCTGAGCGCCAGACGATGGTTGGCGTCGAGCAAGCGCGCAGCCTTCGCCGAATCGCTGGCCGCATTCTTAATCGCCTGCGCTTCGTCAAGAATGGCGTAATCGAACTTCATTTCGCGCAGCTTGATGATGTCGCGGCGAAGGGTACCATACGTCACGATCACCAGGTCATGGTTCGCGATCTCGTCCAGGTTGCGATCGGGATTGGTGTGATCGAGAATGCGCAGGGCCGGAGTGAAGCGCGAGGATTCCTGCTTCCAGTTGAAAACGAGGGAGCGGGGAACCACCGCGATAGACGGCGGAAGGCCGGTCGAGGCGCGCAGCACCCGGCGGGTTTCCAGCATCGCCAGCACCTGTGCGGTCTTGCCGACGCCCATATCGTCCGCCAGGCAGCCTCCGAAGCCGAACTCGCGCAGAAATTCCATCCAGCCGACCCCTTCGCGCTGGTAGTCGCGCAATTGGCCGGTGAAGCCCGCGGGCTGCTCGACTGCGCGGACGCCCTCGAAAGCTCTCATCCGGCCGCGAGCCTTCGCGAAAGTATCGTCGCAGCGCGCTTCCGGACGGTCGGCGAGCAGCACATCCAGAATGCCCGCCTGATTGGTTCCGAAGCGGAAGCTGTCGCCTTCTTTGCGGCCCAATGAAGTCAGCCGGCCAACCTGGTGAATCCATTCGTCGGGCAGTAAACCGATTTCTCCATCGGGCAGGATGAGGGTGGGGCTACCCGTCTCCAGTGCCTTGAGCAGCTGCGGATAGCTATATTTATGCTTTCCGAAGCGAACCGTGGCCTTCAGGTCGAACCAGTCGATGCCCGAGGTGATGTCGAGGCTGGTCTCGGTCGGTTGCAGGACTTGCTTGCCCTTGAAATCGATCCGCCAGCCTTCTTTGGTGAGATGGAAAACAATTCTGCCGAGCTTGTCCGAAGGGATGACCCAACCTGAGGCGTGGCTGGGATCGTAGGTGGAATCCGCCAACCGGAACTCTTCGAGACGTTTTGCGGCTCGCTCTTCAGCCTGAAGGTTTCGAACGAGAAGCTTCTTCCCGGGCCTGAGGATCGCTGGACGTTGCTCGTCGGAGGTAATGATTACGCCCGCATAATCGAAGGAAAGCAGGCCGACGTCCTCACTGCCGCGGTAGTAAAAAGTCCGGGCCTCCACCCTCAGGCAGGGAACCGGTTCGACCGTCTCTTCTTCAGCGCGCAGTTCTTCAGGCAGGACAGCGGCCGGAAGGTGAGCCTCCATGAGGGTTGCGGCAAGATCCTCCCACTCATCGTCCGGCGCCATGAGCGGGCCGTTGATGCGGAGATTGGTAATCCATTCCGGAGAAATCTGGCAGGCGATCGGAGCGACGGCGTTGAAAGTGAATAACAGCGATCCGCCGACAATCATGACGGGATCGCTCACGGATTTCTTCTCCAGGCCGCGGGTGAAGATTCCGTTCACGCTGTAATGATCGTTCCTCTTGTCTCCGGACGTTTTCCCAACCGTAAGAGAGAAGTGCCAGGGTTCGTCTTCCCACAGCAGCGCAGGCTGCTCGCCTTCACCGTACTTCTCGAGGACACAGCGTCCAGTGGCACAAATGCGCGGCAGGAGTTCACGCGCCAGTTCCGGATAAAGCGACCAGGAGGAGACGGGACTGGCGGTCGAATAGTAGCTATTTTCATGCGCGCCGGCGAGCGTCCGAAGGATGCCCCGATCCACCTCGTTGGGAATCACGTCAAGTTGGCGTGAGGTGAGGTTGAGCGGCCGTGGCTTGGTCAGACCCTTGGCATTCTTCTTGGGGTCGGCGTAAAGCACCGTGACTCGAACATCGGTATCAGTCGGCCCTTCCACGCGAAGGTTGTAGAAAATAACGCGAGTCTCGGGCCATTCAGTGCGGTTCGCCGGATCCTGATGAGCGGCTCGGACGAGCGCATCCGCCCGGTTTTTCCAAATTTTCTTGGGTCTTGGAGGGGGGGCCTTGGGCTTCGGTTCGCGGGCCATGCGCGGTGGCGCCCCGGTGGAAGGCGGCCGGACGGGCTCGCCATCCTTGCGGTCGAGATTGACCCGGCCCAGAGGGCGGGGAAATAGTAAATCCTGCTCTTCGGCCCTCAACAACACGGCCCAGATATGGACGCAGGCGTCGTTTTTGCGGAAATCACTGCAGGTACAAGTGGTTTCGAGCAGCGCACCCTTCAGCCGCAGTATGACGCGGTGCCCGTTAATCCGCGACATGACGGTCCCCGCCGGGTCGAGCTCGACTTCGATTCCCCCGGCGGCAAAAAGGCGATGCCCTCCCGCGACAGCATGGCGGTCATACTCCCAGGCGATTTGTGAGGAAATCTTCATAGCTGAAAGTGGGGAAGGGCGCTCGAAAATCGCGCCAAACTGGATCTAGTTTAGCCCAGTCCGGAAGGGAGTGGCGTTGGCGGAGGGCATCCCAAGCGTGCATCGGCCCGGCCTTACCGGGAGGCTGTCGTGATTGGCCGTTATACGGTGGCGGCGGCGACTTTATCGGCGGACCGGGCATGACTTTGCAGATCCGTACGGCGGATATGATCCTCGATCTGCTCGAGCGTCAGATCGAAGCCATTTTCCTTCGGATCGAAGCTCAGATTCTGCTTCCGGTGATAAAGGTAGAGACAAGCGGCATCCGTCATATCACCGGCGGCCTGCTTCTTGCGCTGCGCCTGCAGCCGCTTCAACTGGGCGAGCGACTTGATGCTCTGCGCGAGCAGGCTTTGCGAGTAAACGGCGATCTTTTCGAACACTCGCGCCCGCCCTCGGAACGTGGTGGCATGACTGACAGCCGTGCGCGCGTTCGGTTCGCGAATGTTGATTTTTCTTGAGACACCTTCCATCAGGCCGATGCTGAACAGCGTGTCTTCGATTGCTGCGGCGCGATTGATGCGCCATTGGTACAGCGCATAAAGATGAGCGAGCTGGCGTTCCACGGCAGTCTCAGGCGTAAGGTCACTAACAATTTCAGCCGTGAAGCGCTCGAACGCCCGCATATCTTCGCCGGACTGTATGACTACGTGGCCAGTGACGGCGTGCCTGGCGGCCTCGAATCCTGGGCCCGGTTCATTTTCCGAATCTGTTCTGTGCGCAAAAGCGCGAACGTTGGCAAGTGGTTTTTTAGGTAACACAGGAATCTCCTCTTCTGCTTCGGGTATAGCATCCGGCATCAGGGTTCTCGCACGGAGTGCTTGGGAAGTTATTGATGCATGAGGAAATAGACTCGCGTATGTGTGGTGACCGGAGAATCGGCCCATGTCGGGAAAGGTCGCGGTAACAGGGTTGCCCGCGATTCCTGCTTTTTTAAACGCGGTTTCGTGTTGCGATTTGGCGAAAAACATGTATGCTATTGATGGCAGGACCCAAAACAGGAGGTTCACGGAATGTTGGATGATCTGATGCTGGCTCCTCAGGACGAAGAAGAGATGGATGACTTCCCTGGATACGACGATAAGGATGACAAAGGATCCAAGCTGGACGACTACGGCGAGGTAGAAGACGAGGAAGAAGACGACGAGGAAGATGCTCCCGCGCCGGCTTCGACTCCTGCGACGGCGCCGAAGGCGGGTGTCTCTTCGGAACCAGAGGCAACTTCAGAGCCCGCTAAGGAAGAAGTAACCAAGAAGCCGGTGAAGAAAGCCGCGAAATCCGCGCCTAAGAAAGCTGCTCCCAAAACCGCGGCGAAAAAAGCCGCGCCTAAGAAAGTTGCTCCCAAGGCTGCGCCCAAGAAAGCGGCAGTGAAGAAAGCGGCGCCGAAGGCGGCTAAGAAGACCGCTCCGAAGAAGGCCGCGCCTAAGAAAGCTGCTCCCAGGAAGGCGGCCAAGGCAGCTCCCAAAAAGGCAGTCAAGAAAGCGCCCGTGAAGGCTGCCGCCAAGAAGGCTGCGCCGAAGAAGGCTGCGCCGAAGAAAGCTGCCGGCAAGAAACGCCGCTAAATACACTCGTAGTTGTTGCCGAATACCGGCGGACGGGAGTCAGGTCCGCCGGATGCCAATTTTTTGACTCTAAGTGCGTTTGCTGTCCTGGCCATCGATAGGGATGAAATCTTTGGATTCGTGCATCGCGGCGTGAGCTTGTCCCCACGAAGTTCCTCCTGGACAGCCCCCTGCCGATGTTTCGTCACACGGTGCGGATCGATGACCGGTAGTCAGGCAGAAAGGCGCCATCGTCTGCAAGACGGCTGCTGCGCGAGGGCTGTTTATGACCCGAACTCTCAGGAATCCCAAAGCTCTGGCGGTGGCTATCCTTGCGGTGCGGATTGCCTCCGCCCAGACTGACTATACTTTGCTGCTGCGTGGCGGCCACCTCATCGATCCCAAAAACAATCTGGACGCCGTGCTCGACATAGCGGTACGCGACGGCAAAATCGCGGCCGTCGCGCCTCACCTCGATCCTTCACGAGCGCGGACTGTCGTCGACCTTACCGGTTTGTACGTCACACCGGGATTGGTCGATATGCACGTTCACGTGTTCCATACGACTGGCATACAGGGAGCGTGGGCCGGCGACAACAGCGTTGATCCCGACAGTTTTAGTTTTCGCAGCGGAGTGACCACTATGGTGGACGCCGGCAGTTCGGGATGGCGCAACTTCGAAACGTTTTATCACACGGTCATCGAACGCGCCCACACTCGCGTCTTTGCCTTTATCAATATCGCCGGGCTGGGCATGATAGCGGACGTGACAGAGCAGGTTCCCGACGATTTTCAGCCGGAAGAGGTTGCTAAAATTGCGAGCAAGTACCCCGGCGTCGTAGTCGGGGTGAAAACGGCGCATTATCATAATCCCGACTGGACCTCGGTGGATCGCGCGGTGGCTGCGGGACGATTGTCGAATTTGCCCGTGATGGTCGACTTCGGTTTGTTCCGTCCAGAACGGCCCTACTGGCAGCTGGTCACCAGCCATCTCCGTCCGGGTGATATTACGACGCATATGTTTCGTGGGCCAGTGCCCTGGGTGGATGCGAACGGTAAGCTTTACCCGTATCTTCAGCAGGCCCGGGATCGCGGGGTAAGATTCGACGTCGGGCACGGGCAGACGAGCTTTCTCTTCCGCAACGCCGCGCCTGCGATCGAGAAAGGCTTCTGGCCGGATACCATCTCCACCGATTTGCATGGCCTCAGCATGAACCAGGCGCTGTGCGACATGCCGACCCTCCTCGCGAAGTTTCTGGCTATGGGGATGCCTCTCAAGGACGTGGTCTTACGGGCCACATGGAATCCAGCGCAGGTCATTCACCATCCCGAAGTAGGACATCTGACGGTTGGATCGACGGCGGATGTCGCAGTCTGGCAGCTGCTACAAGGACACTTCGGCTTCTCGGACTCTTACGGCGGCCGGCTCGAAGGAACCGAGCGGCTCGTCTGCGAGATGACTTTAAAAAGCGGCGAGGTGGTCTGGAACTGGGGCGCGCTGGGACTGACGGACTATCGGAAAATGGGCCCGGCGTATGGAGTGCGCCCCGGGATTGATGTGATCGTGCCTCCTCCCAACTGATCTTGCCCATCCATCCGCGGAACAGATTATCCCTGGCCGCGCAGCTGCGGCCTACGCCATTTTCAGACTGCCGCGAAGCCCGCAAATTTCTGCGCGCTCAGCGATTACATATTTTAAATTCATGATGTATCGATGAATTCTTCGATTGAATCCATCGATATATTAATGGCAGTATACGAAGGTCTATTCGGTTATATGGCACCTGCCCATACACCGTTTGGCCTTATGGCGGCAGCTTCGGGATCGGCCGGTAAAGAATATTCAGCAGCCAACTCCTCGGCAAAAAGTTGCCAGGGCCCGCGTCAATCGTAGCGTTCGTAGATAATCCGTTTGCGGTCCACACCCTGATTCTTCAGTGCGGCGCGCACCTCATTCACCATTTCTTTAAGGCCGCAAATGTAGATGTCGACGTCACGCCGGTCGCCGAGCGCGTCCAGAACATGGGACTGCACGCGGCCCTCACGTCCGCTCCAATCCGGCCCTGGCCGCGTCAGGGTGGGGCGGAAATCGAAGTTGGGATATTCGCGGGCGAGCGTTTCCCAATCCTCGCGATAAAGCAGCCCGTGTTCGTGACGAACCCCGAAAATCAAGGTGAAACGGTGGTCCGTTCGCCCACACAACCCGTCGAGCAGCATGGATCGAAATGGAGCGATTCCGGTACCGGTCGCTACGAGGATGGAATCACTCAGGGGCTGGCGGAAAATAAAGGCTCCATAGGGGCCCTGGCAGTCCACCTCGTCACCGGCCCTCATTGAAAACAGGCGCGGAGAGAAACGGCCCCCGTTAACCTCGTTGAGGCACAGCGCGAATCGGTTGCCGGACGGCGGCGAGGCAATGGAATAGGCGCGCGTAACCTCGTCTCCTTCGATGGTTCCTGTCAGAGACATGAACTGGCCGGGAACGAAGGCGAAGCGCTCAATTTCGGGAAGCTCGAATTCAAAATGGCGGACCGAGGGCGAAAGGTCCCGCGTTTCGAGAAGCCGCGCTTTCCACGTCTTCATCCCGCCATCCTTACACGATCTGCAAGCAGGGAAGCCAGCCCGGGATGTCCGTCAAGCGGCGGTGTCACAGTTATATGGATGCGCGGGCAGGCCGCGGCGATCTTCCCCACGATCGCTGGTAAGTCCCGCTGCAGGTGAATGCCGAGCGTGAGGAAATATGGAACCACGGTGATCCGTTCGATGCCGGACGCGATCAACGCAGCCACTGCCTCTTCGAGGGTCGGATGAGCGAGTTCCAGGAACGCGACCTCATAATGATCGACACCGGCCTGCCGCGCGGCTTCCGCGGCGACGGTACGAACGCCCTGATTGGCGGAATCCACGCTTGACCCGTGAGCGAAGAAGACTATCCCGGAACGCATGACGATCAGGAGGGGAGGAGCGTGGCAGCTTCGCGCGGCTCCTGGCTCTTTTCTTTCGTCTTCAGCAAGCCCTCCAGACGCGGTAGCAAGGCAAAGAATACGAAGAAGAAAAGGCCTGAGCCGGCCCCGCGCGTCTCGAACCGCGTCACTAGCAAGGTGTCGGAAATCGGGAAGTCGCGGCGGGGCACGTCTCTGTCCTCTTTCTGGGGAACATTTTCACGCTGTCGCATCGGCTCGCACCGCCAAAGAAATCAGGCCAATTCCGTTGTGGATGCCTGCGGTGTGACATTCTTCGCGTCCGGTGTTGCAGGGGGCACAGGCCATGCTCTTAGTATAGAAGCAGTATGCGAAGCAACGTTTATATCAAGGTAGTGGTCGAGCACGGTCCGGACGAGAAGCCCGAGGATTTGGGCGCGGAGCTGTGCCGCCAACTGCAGAAGATTTATGCCGTCAGACGGGCAGAGGTATTGAGCGTATCCAACGAACAGGACCACTGAATTAAATAAAAGGATTGATTACCGCTCCTAGTTAAAGTAATTTCCGGATTTTGCAAACAAATTGATTGACGGATTCCGGAACGTCTGCATACAATAAGCGAGAGGTCGCGCGGCCTGACTTTGAGGAGAGTCTACGCCAACAACGTTGTTGGTCGTCGCCGACAATATGCGTTTAAGTCTCGTCTTTATTCAGGCGAGCAAATGCCGGAGGAGCGGCGCCAAAAATGTATCTTAAAGGAAACCGCCTTTTGCCCACCGTTATCGGATTGAGCATATGGGCATTAAGCACGCCTGCGTCACAAGCGTCAGTAATTTATTACTACACGGACTGGACGGCTGACACACTAAGTCCGACCACGCCGCCGGCAGTGAATGGTTCAGCAACTGGAACAATCACTACGCCGCAGGGTACCGTGAACGTTTCTTATACCGGCGAGGTGGTGAACTCGACCCAGGTCAATTGCGGGGCCTGTACAAACTTCTGGAATTATGCCGAATACATGTCCGCCGCAACCGGGGTGACTGCGCCGACGAACCTCGACGTGATTATGCTGGCTGAGTATGCCCAGTATACGGATACCGTCACCTTCTCGGTACCCGTTCTGAATCCGGTATTTGATATTGCCACGCTGGGTTCCTCCGGCAGCGCAGCGTCCTATATTTTTAATGCTACCCCGGTGCTGCTAAGTTATGGACCGGGCGTCTTCGCGCAAACCCCCAACGCCTGCACTACATGTTTTACGATCAGCGGCAATACCTTGGCGGGTATGGAAGGTAACGGCGTAATTGAGTTCGTCGGCACTTACAGTTCCATAAGTTGGACGACCGTCGGGGGCGAGTATTACAACGGCTTCACGGTTGGCGTTGCTGCCAGTGGAGTTCCTGAGCCCGCGAGTTGGATCCTTCTCTCGTTAACGTCAGTTTTCGCTGCGCCATTTTTGATCCGCCGTCAAACCCTCCTTTTGAAGGCATAGGCCGCAAGTCCGCGTAAATTAAAGCCTTCTGGCCACGGATACACGACGAAGAGCAGAACAGTTATCTGCCTCAGTCGTGTTCTCCGTGGCTATTTTCTATTTACACACCTTCTTCCCCCAGAACAGAAACCCTAGAGTATGACATAGAGCATCTTCTGTGTTGCACTTGTTCCTTAGTGGTTATATAGTGAAGTTGGTCGAATGAGAGAACTACTCAAATGACACTGAAAACTACATTACTAACCTTTGCGGCCCTTACCATGGGCGCGGTGGGACAGGCAGCCACTTACCATGTGACTTTGCTGAAGCCCACAGTTGTTGCCGGACAGGAACTGAAACCGGGAGATTATAAAGTCGAAGTCAACGATAACACCGCGACAATCAGCCACGGCAAGCAGTCGGTACAAACCAAGGTGAAAACCGAATCGACTGACAAGAAATACAGCTCTACCATCGTCCGATACGAGATGAGCGGAGACAAGTACAAACTCCTCGATATCGGAATCGGCGGAAGTAGGACCAAACTGGTGCTTCACCAGGACAGCGTAGCGTCCGGCTTTTAAGCCATTATAAGAAACAGTGGATCGGCCTGCGTCTGATCCACTGTTTTCCGCGCGTCATGGGTTTCCGGAGTAGGGCGGTCACCCTTGACCCGCGCGGGAGGCCCTCGTTACGCCTCACTCTAAAGTAGGATTTCGCAAATTCTATCAATAATATCGTGAATTACGCTCGCCGGAGCTCCGAAGTTATTCACCAAAATCGAAAAAGCAAGGCTTGATCCGTCCTCTCGCACCACATATCCCGAAAGTGCGCTGACGTGGGTCAGGCTTCCGGTTTTCGCGTGGATTTCGGCGTGCAGCCGGATCGTGCGGAAACGTAGCCGGAGAGAGCCGTCCACCCCGCCAACAGGCAGCAGACCCAGCCACGACTCCCGAAGCGGCCCGGCCGCCATATACTGCAGCAGTAACGCAATGGCATGGGGCGTGACAATGTTATAACGCGAAAGGCCGGAGCCGTCGCTAAACTGGTAATCGTCCGAACCCACCCCGGCTCCTTGCAAAAAATGCGCCAGGGCGTCGAGCCCGCCTTCGCGACTTCCCTTGCCGGTCAACCGTAGCGCCACATCGCGGAGCAGTATTTCCGCATGAAGATTCTGGCTTACCTTATCGACAACCCGCGCAGCTTCGACCAGCGGCACCGACACGCGCTCGGTGATCTGGCTGCCGGTTAGAGGGTCCAGAGGAGGTGCACCGGGCAGTTGATGCCGCGCGACCGCAGGGCCGTCGCAGGGGATGCCACGGCTTACCAGCGCATTCTTCAGTGCCTCGGCCGCAAACCGCGCGGGATCGTCGACAGCCAGCGAAAGGGGCGCAAGGTCCTTCCCCGGCGGAATACTACCCCAGATCCGCAGCTCCCGGCTGCCGGGTAGGCGCTGAAAGTGCAGGGTGCGACGGCCTTCACTATCCGTCAGCAAGGCATTGTCGATGCGGAATGGTTCAAAGGGCAACTGCCATGATGCCTCCACCAGGGCCCCGTCCGCCAGCGCCGGCACGATCTGCAACCTGGCCACATTGTCATCGACGCAGATCGCGCTGACGGGTGCTCCATCGTCATCGTACGTGTCGGAGAGTCCCCAGCCCGGCGGGTACGGCTCGTAAACGAATGCCGTGTCGTCACCGACGATGTTGCCTTCAATGTGTTTGATGCCGGCTGCCGCAATCTCGTCCGCCAGTTGATTGATGGCGGCCAGCGGCGCCGGATCGGGAAGGTTGGGTTCATAGGGGATCGTCCGGCCGGAAAGATTCGGATCGCCGGCGCCCACCAGCACCAGATCGCGTCCGCTGAGCAGCACCCGGGTATGAAAACGATAGCCGGGACCGAGGCGCGATAGAGCCAAAGCGGTGGTGAACAGCTTGGTATTCGACGCGGGGACGAAGAAATGGTCCGCGTTCGACGAGTAAAGAATCTTGTCGGCTTTAAGGTCACGGATCTCGATGCCCCAGTCGGCACTCTTGGCCGCTGGGGTCGCCAGGATCGCGTTGATCTGCTCCTCCAGAGGCGAGGAATTCACCGGGGCCGGAGGCGCCTTCTTGCGCGCCCTCGGAGGCGCTGCGAGGATGCCGAGCGAGAGGAGCGCCGCACACCCCACGTAAGCTGCGAGCTTTATCAAGTTCAGTTTCATCAGCGCCCGGTCACCTTGCTTTCCAGCCAGATCATGAGAACGAGCCCAACCACCATCAGGGTGCCGATCAGCGGAAGCCCCGCCACCATGCGAATCCCGTAGTGGTCGGCGAAGAGCCCGAGCGTCCCCGGCGCCAGCATCCCACCCGCCAGCGCGAGAGAAAAAATCCCGTTGAATAAGCCGGGGTGATAGTAGGTAAACCGGCGGCCGATCTGCTCCGCTACGAGCGGATAGATAGCCGCGAATCCAAAACCGATCATCAATATACTCACCGTCGCGCCAAAAAGGTTGTTGGTGAAGAATAGCAGAATGCAGCCGAAGGCTGCTCCTGAGGCGCTGAGAAATAGCAGGCGGCCGTGACCCACCCGCCGCAGAATCGCAAACAACACGACTCGCCCCACCAGCAGCGCGGTCCAATATAAACCCAGCATCAGGATTGACGTCTTGGGACTGATGCCGAGTTGCTCGATCAGAAACATGGGCAGCCATCCGGCAAGCGCCCACTCGTTTCCGAACTGAAAAAACAGCAGCAGCGCGAAAGCGACAGTCCCGAAGTTGCGGAAATCCCGGATCGCATCCTGAATGGACGGCTGCCCTTGGGTATCGATCGCCGGAATATTCATCCGGTAGTAGATAAACGCGAATACGCCCGGGACGACCGCCAGGAGGAGCAAGGCGCCCGTCACCGAGAGGGAATAGAACGTCAATGCCACCAGAAGTGCCGACGTCAGGCACCCGGCGCCGAACAGAATCCCGCCAATACTGACGGCCCGCGCTACATCGCGGGTATAGGCCGAACTGAGCGCGGCGAAGAGTGCGGAGTTGATCAGGCCTGCCGAGAGACCCACCAGCAGCAATCCGAACATGCGCCAAAACGGAGACGCTTCGAGTGGAATGAAAGCCAACAGGACCAGCGACGAAGTCGCCAGGCCGCAACCGGCCGCCATTTGGTTCGAAATGCTGGCCCGGCGAATGAAGCCGGCCGCAGACTCGGTGGGGACAATCACTCCCAGCGCGAGACAGAAGAAATATCCGCCGATCGTCCGGTAATCCGGCGTGATGTGGTACCCCCAGCGGGGGAGTAATGCGCCCAGCATGGCGAACAGGAATCCCGAGGTCAGGAATCCCGGTAGCACCCGCGCTCCCCGAAATGGAGTTTCTACGGCGGTCACCCAAGCATCATATACGTTTTCGCTACGCTCTCATAAAAAGAGTGCAGTACTCCGGTGACACAATTAATAGCGATCTTCCGACGGTGAGACACGACACGTTGTAAGCGAGGTGATGAAATTTCAACATCGCTATTGACAAAAAGAGCAGATGGCTTTAGCTTGAAATTATCACTGAAGAAGGAGGTGGTCCAGAACTAATGATAGACAGTAGTAGACCGTTACGAGGTGGCCGAAAGCTCGTTTGACCGCTCCTATGTCGCTGCTCCCCCATCAGTGAGGGAGCTTAAGTTCCTGTGGACCGGTTGCTTCGTCACGGTGAAGTCCCTGCCTCAGGTTTTTTGTTAATTTAGGCTACCTGACCCCCGTGTGCTCCTGGGAGAGCACGGGGGTTTGCACATCTTTGGTACACTGGAAGTTCTGAAAGGTTCCCTTCAAATGAAAGCTGGAATTCACCCCGCTTATAATGAGCTCAACGTAATCTGCGCCTGTGGCAACGTGTTTAAAACGCGTTCCACTCACAAAGGCGACATTCGCGTGGAAATTTGCTCCAACTGTCACCCGTTCTTCACCGGCCGTCAAAAGCTGATCGATACTGCCGGCCGCGTGGACAAGTTCGAGAAGAAATACAAGACTTCCCGCGCCGCTAAAGGTAAAGGCACGCCCGTCGCATCGTAGCCGATTTTGTGTCGCGGACTTTAGTCTGCGTTCTTTTGCTACTGAAGATCTGCATCCAATTGCTGGAAAATCTGGTCGAGCGATATGCTTTGACCATTTTCCAGCCGGATAGAGGAAATTTTCTTCAAGCCGTCCGTCTCTTTGTCCCAGATCCAGCCCTCACGGTCTTCCGGATCAACGACCGCTACAACTGGAATTCCCCACGAGGAATACAGCTTACACTTTCGTAACACACGCTGAAAAGAATCGTCCGGCGAGAGGATTTCTATCACTACATCCACCGGCGTGGTTGGATAAGGTAGCTCGATTCGCTCGATCGTCGCGATTACGTCGGGTATCGGCTCGAAGTCCGAACTAATTTTCAGCTTTACCTCGGAACCAGCTCTATATCCGGCCTCGCGCAGGGCAGCGGCGATGAGCGATTGCAATAAACCGTGCAGCCAGGTAGGCATAGCTTTCGGTACAGCTTCTCCAAACCAGAATTCGTGGTACGGCTTCCTATCGCCATACTGGCGTTCGAACTCCGCAAGCGTCAGTTTTTCGGCAGTTGCAGCCATACGAAAACCTCTTCCTTAATCGTCCCATGAAACACTCGACGTAAATCAATAAAGCAGCTTCAAGCCGAACTGGATGAGCCGCGGACTACCCGCCGACGCTACCAGTCCAAAGCCCGGATCGGCTACATTTCCATCGGGGAGTCCGAACTGCGCGTGATTGAACGCGTTGAACATCTCGGCCCGCCACTGGAGCCGGGTGCGCTCCGACAGCGTGAAGTACTTTTGGATTCCGATGTCCCAGTTATTCACCCCGGGACCATTCAGAACGTTCCATCCCGAGTTGCCGAAATATCCCGACGCGGGACTGGCGAAGCACGCCGTGTTGAACTGCTTCAACCCGTCGCCACGCAGATTGCCGGAAAAAGCGGAATCGTTGCCGTTGCAAATGCGGTTAGGCCGCTCCTGGCCATAGGCAGCGCCTGTAAGGTTGGGAGCCGTGATCGCCACCGGGATGCCGCTCTGGAAGGAAGCGATCGCCGAAACCGTCCAACCTCCCGCAGCCGCATCGATCAGGCGTGACGTTCTTGCCCCGAACTGACGCCCGCGCCCGAAGGGCACGTCGTAAATCAGGCTCAACACCGCCCGATTGGCCGCGTTGAAGCTGGCCGGTCCTTTTTCGCAGGCCCGGCATGTTCCGATCTGCGGATTGTTGGCTTCCGTTGAATCCGTCAACGCCTTCGCGAAAGTGTATTCGAAGCGCGCGTTCAAGCCCGATGACATGCGGTGATCGAACCTTGCCGCCAGGGCCTCGTACGAGGAGTTCCCGGACATCAAGCTCTCGAGCAGGCTCCCGTACTGAGGATAAGGGCGTGTGGAAGCCACGCATTGCAGGTTCGGGAGGGCAGGGATGCACTCATCCGCGTCATAGCGCGAGAGCAGATCGTGATCGCTGCTCCCCATGTAAATCACTTCCAGCAGATCGTTTTGCCGGAAGGTGTGCTGGACCGTGAGATTCCACTGCTGCATGTAGGAAATTCTCGAATTGGGATCGAGCAGAAAGGGCGCGGCGTTTTTGAGCGTAGCGGCATAACCCGGAGTCACTGCCGACGAAAGAGCGGGAGACGCCGGAAAAACATTCTGGCCAAGCACGTACTGTGGAACCGGCAAACCAACATTGCTCAAACTGGCTGAATTCGAGTACGGTGGCGCCACCATACCCCACTGCGTCCAGCCAAGCTGATAGTCCGCGTAATAAATGCCTGCCCCGCCCCGAACCACGGTATTGTGCAAAAACCATGGCTGCCACGCGAATCCCAACCTCGGCGTAAAGTCCAGATTGTGCGGATGCACGATCTCGGGATTGATCTGACCCAACGCCGCATACGTGAGCAGTCCCGTCGAGAAGTCGAAACCATGCGCCCATTCGTGGTACCGCCCGACCGGGTTCGGCACCGTTGCCTTAAACCAGGAGATCCCGTAATTCAGCGTGAGCCCCCGCGTGACTTTCCAGGTATCCGCCACATACGGTAGAAACTCCGTGGCGCGATAGGGAATACTCGGCAACCCCGCGAGAGTGGCAGTCGCCGGCGTGCCCAACAGAAAATCTGCGAACGCATTCCCGCTATTCGCGAGCGGTACCAGTTGGCCGCTGCTATTCGCTTGCAGTTGGGCTGTGAAGAGGCTCTGGAAGGCCAGGGCTCCTAACGCGCTGGCGTTGGAGTTGTGCTGCCAGGTTCGGTAGTACCGGAGATTTGCGCCGAATACCAGATTGTGCTGGCCGCGGATGCTGTTGAGCCCATAATCCAATTGGTAGACATTGTCGACGTTGCCCAGATCCCCCGCGGCATGTCCAAAAGCGGTATACCCCGTGATAGAGACGCCCGACACCCCGCGTGTGTCGTCTGTATTCACAATGCCGATACCGGGAAGAATCGATCCCAGGGTCGAGCCCTGGTTCGCATATAACAGCGAATTCCGCACGATCCCGAATCTGGCCGTACTCACCAGTGTCGGCGTGAGTGTCCAGGTATGCTGCAGCATCGCCAGACCGGTATTCGCCGGATAGAAGGAGCCGGAAGCAGGAAAGTCGCCTGCGTTCACCAGATCCGAAGTGAGTTTGATGATTTGCGCGAACAAAGTCTGTTTCGACGTCAGCGAGGCGTCGATGCGAAAGCCGTATTGGTCTCCGTTGTCGGTGTTGCGCGGCTGTAGGAAGAGGTTGCTCGGCAGTTCGGCAAGGCTTGCGCCGGGGAGGTAATACTGCAGCAGTTTCTCCGAAACCGGGTTAATGCGGTTCGACGGAATGGTGTTGCCCGCAAAGGGCGATCGCGTTCCGGTTTGAGAGTTGAAAGATGCCGGATCATAGATCGTTTGCGGTATCGCCTGGAAGTTGCCGGAGAACATCGAAGACGTGGGCGTATAGGCCCGGGCCGTGAATGCTGTGGCTTGGCGGTAGCCTTCGTACAATCCGAAGAACCAGATCCTGTTCTTCTTCACTGGGCCGCCCAGCGTGAAGCCGAACTGATTTCTGTGCAGTCCGTCCGGGACCGGCAGCGAAAAGTAATTGCGCGCGTCCAGATCCTCGTTCCGAAGGAACTCATAGACTGTGCCGTGGAACGTATCGGTCCCGCCTTTCGTCGCGAAGTTGACGATTGCCGGACCCGGCCCCTGGTCGGGCATGAAAAAGCTCTGCTGAACGCGGAACTGATCGACGGCATCCGGCGACAGCGGCACCGTCAGCTCCGTCGAACGGCTGCCGCGAACCACGATCCCATTGAGTAAATAGCTGGTATTAGCAGCCAGATTGCCTCCAATGACCACGGCCCGATCCGCTCGGCCCGTCTGGTTATTGCCATAGTCTCGATTATTCGAGTCGTTGGCGCCCGCCGCGAGCAGTGCAAGCTGCAGCGGGTTCCGTCCGTTCAGCGGTAACTCGACAATCCGCTCGGAATCGACCACCGTGCCGATGGTGTTCGACTCGGTTTCAAGCAGCACCTCCTGTTTCGCCGATACATCCACCGTAGTAGTCACCGCGCCGACCCTCAGCGCAACCTCTACCGCTCCCTGCTGATCCACCTCCAGCCGGATGTCGGTGAGGCGGTACATTTCAAACCCCGCCTTCGTCACCGTCAACGTATAGGCGCCCGCTGGGATGTTCGGAAAAGCAAAGCGTCCAGCATCATTCGACACGGAATTGCGATCGAGATGCCGCGCGACTTCGGTAAGCACGATCGCCGCGCCCGGAACCTGCGCTCCGGCTTCATCGCGTATCGTGCCGCTCAACGACGCTGATCCCGCCACTTGCGCAAAGGACTGCGATGCGATTCCGAGTGCCAGCACGGTCAGGAAAATCCACACAGCTGTACGACGGGAGCACACAATACAGGTGATTGGCTCGACTGGGAGAGACATGGTAGCAGCGAGTCTATTACCGGCTACCCTGATGGTCAAGTCATACCGCCAGATAAACGGAAGCAGCAAGCCGGAGATTGTGCGGTTGCTGACAACCAACCATCCAGCTGTTAAATCAGCGACAATAGCCGTTAGATGTTTGCCTTCGTCCGACCGCCCGCGCCGTTCAACCGGTACATACAAAATGTGCCGCTGAACTACATCCACCTGGCAGGATGGTTGCGCCAGGCCGGACGGGAAGTGCACATCCTCGACATGGTCATCGACGGAGTCACGCCCGACTACGTCGATCGCTTCATTCGCGAACACTGCATTCGCGTTGCCGGCATCGGCTGTATGACCTGTGAGTTTCCAGCCGCGGTCGAGGAAGCCAAACGGCTGAAATCGGCGCATCCGGGCATTCAGATAGTATTCGGAGGCGCACATCCCTCCGGAGATCCCGAAGAATGCCTGCGCACCGGCGTAGTCGATTACGTGGTGGTCGGAGAAGGCGAGATCGCACTCACGGCGCTGCTCGACCAGATAGAGGCGGGCGGGCGGCCGCATGCAATCCAAGGGGTTTGGTTAATGGAGGAGGGCGTTGTCGTGCCTGCTGCCGCCTCACCCGTGCCCAACGTTCACGACCTCCCGCGCCCCGCTTACGACCTGCTGGATCTCGAAAAATATTTTCTCCTCGACTCCCCGTGGCACTTTCCCAAATCGCAGCGCGCGGTCCAGTTCATCACCAGCCGCGGCTGCCCTTATCAGTGCTCCTATTGCCACGAGATTCACGGCAAAAAGTTCCGCGGCATGGAGCCGCAAGCGGTGCTGGACCAGATGGAATGGCTGGTGCATACCTTCGGCGTTCGCGAGTTCATGGTCGTCGACGACATCTTCAACTTCGAACCCGAGCGCGCTAAGCAGATCTGTCGCGGCATTATCGAGCGCAAGCTGAATGTCCACCTGCAGTTTCCCAATGGTGTCCGGGGCGATCGCTTCGACGAGGAACTGGTGGTGCTGATGAAACAAGCAGGCACGCATTTCATGGCCATCGCGATCGAGACGGTGTCCGAGAAATTCCAAAAGCTGATTCGCAAGAACTTGAAGATCGACAAAGCTCTGCAGACCATTCACTGGGTCAACCGGCATAACATCGAAGTCAGCGGCTTTTTCATGATCGGCTTCCCTGGCGAGACCTTGGCAGAGGTGCAGGCAACTACCGACTTCGCGATCCAGGCGCCTCTCGACACCATCTTCGTATCCATCGTCTCCCCATTCAAAGGAACCAAACTACGTACCGACATGCTGAACGGGCGATTCGGCGAGATGGACAGCGACGGCAAACAAGCCCTCGATCAGCTGTTCCCTATCGTGCATAACAAGCAGCTGTCCGCCAGTGTGCTCTCCCGCATCCAGCGGGAAACCTACTGGCGTTTCTACACCAAGCCGCGCTCCCTGATGAATCTCGGAAAGAAGCTGACCAATGGCCGGAATGTAAAGAAGATCGTGCGCGCGGTGAAGCGCCGGATCACTGAGCGGGAAGCAGTCAGCGTAAATTAAGACGGCTTGATCCAAGGTTGTCGGCTAGCGGCGAACAAGCCCGTCTCAAGCTCCTGCCGCGAGAGCGGAGGGCGTAGGGATGCCATAAAAAGGGAAAGCGCTCCGCTACAGCCCAAGGCGGTCCAGGATTGGCTTCTCGTAGACATCGTCTTCTCCCGGATAGCGGAGCACCGCGTCGAATTTCCCGGCCTCTTTTGCCAGGGCCCAAATCAGACTCTCGCCGGCTGGTGCGATCTGCGGTTGGCGTTCATAGACTGGATCTTTGTATGCCTGCGCAGCCGCGATCAAGCTCCAGCCCCGAGTCTGGAACATCGACAGCGCGTCGCCCAGAAAGAGCGAATTGAGAAGGTTGTAGTGAACCAGAAGAGTGGACGGGATGCTGCGTCCCAATACTTTTCGAGCGAGCCCGTCGTAATATCCGGCGCGATCCCAGAGATGGTTCAGATATGGCTCGCGATAGCGATTCACGTCGAAACCCGGCTCGGCGGCCAGACGCGCCCGCAGACGCTGGTCGTAGTACCAATCCGAGGCATCGATGGCCACGTGGCCGTTACGATATCCGTGCTCCGCGAGGAAGCTCCGCAGCGCATCGCGCTTCTCCGCCGTCTTTCCCTCCTTCAATGCAGGGAAACGGAAAAACTTGCGAAAATTCGGCCTGCCCTTCAAGAGCATCTCATTTTTGAGAATGTCCTCCTCGAACCATCTGGTCTCGACTGAGTTATAGACTTTGTGCGACCAGGTGTGATTCCCGAGCAGGTGGCCGTCGCGATTCCAGGCATCCAGAATCGCACGCCCCTGCGGGTTATCGACGTTCTGCCCGACGGCAAACAGCGCGGCCTTCAATCCTCCATGCTGCCTGAGAGCGGCCAGAATCTTTTCGCAGGCGCCATCCGCATAGGGCGCCGGAATTAGACGCCAGTTAACATCGTCCATGGTGATGGCGAGGGAAGGCTGCGGGGAAGACGCGAAAGCCGATGCGGCGAGTGGGACAAACTGTCGGCGGGTCAACTTCGATGATAATCGATGTTTGGCCGAAGTTCTCGATATCGAAAAACCTGGCGAAGCGATTGCCTACTTGCGAAGGCGCGGTGTCCTCCTGGGCGGGAGTCAGCCGCGCGTGCGGACGCTGGCGGGCGGCGTTTCCAGCCGGACAGTGCTGATCGAGTGCGAGGGTGCGCGCTCCATGGTCATCAAGCAGTCGCTGCCCAAATTGCGTGTGGCTGTTGATTGGTTCAGTAGTCCCGAACGCATTCATCGCGAAGCTCTGGCTCTGCGTTGGCTTCGGAAGTTAGGTCCGGAGGCCGCCTTTACGGAGTTTTATTTCGAAGATGCGGAGGAGCATCTCATCGCCATGGAGGCGGTCCCTCAGCCACATTCCAATTGGAAAAGCATGCTGCTGAGTGGGGATTTGCAGGCCGCGCACGTCAGCCGTTTTGGCGAGTTGCTGTCCAGCATCCATCGCAACTCGGGCGCTCGCGCGGGGGAACTGCGGCCGCTGTTTCAGGACAAGACGTTTTTCGAGACGTTACGCATCGAACCGTATTACAGGTACACCGCGCAGCAGCCTGGCGCGGAGCCGGCCGTCGATTTCATCGCCTCATTAATCGACGATACACTCGCCACAAATGTTTCCCTTGTGCACGGTGACTTCAGTCCCAAGAACGTGTTGATCCATGGTGACCGGATGGTGCTGCTGGATCATGAAGTGGCGCATTTTGGCGATCCGGCGTTCGATATTGGGTTCGCCATGGCGCACTTCTTGTCGAAAGCTCACCATCTGCCGCCTCTCCGGCCTGCATTTCTGGAAGCTGGCCGCGTCTTCTGGAAAAGCTATGGCTTGGAGCCCTACACGTGCTTCGAATCGCGCTGCGTGCGGCACTCGCTTGCCTGCTTGTTGGCGCGGGTCTGGGGCCGCTCGCCGCTGGAGTATCTTGGTTCCGGTGAAAGATCGCGTCAGGCCTCGGCCGTGCTGGCAATGATGCGAGATGCCCCGTCAAAAATCCCCGCCATGATCGACGCGTTTGAAAAGGAGCTGGCTTGCCGCTAATCGAAAGTGTTGTCGCCCGCGAGATTCTGGACTGTCGTGGACGTCCGACCGTGGAAGCTTGTTGCACCCTGGCGAGTGGCGCGAGCGGAGTTGCGTCAGTTCCGTCCGGAGCCTCGACCGGGAGCGCCGAGGCGCACGAACTTCGCGACCGCGATCCTCGCAGGTATGGCGGATTCGGGTGCCTCCTGGCCGTCGCCGGCGTGAATCGGGAGATCAACACGTTCTTGCGGCAACGGGAGTATCCCGGGCAGGCGGATCTCGATCGAGCCCTGATCGAACTCGACGCTACGTCTCAAAAATCGCGCTTGGGAGCCAACGCGATCCTCAGCGTTTCGCTCGCGTTTGCGCGCGCGGCAGCGGCGGAACAGGCTCTCTCGTTATGGCGCTATTTCGCCGCCCTGATTGATGCGGCGCCGTCCACTCTGCCGCGCTTGACCATCAATCTCTTCAGCGGTGGGATGCATGCCGGCGGCCAGGTGGAGATTCAGGACGCGTTGATAGTGCCGATGTCCGCACCGACCATCTCACGCTCGCTCGAAATGGCCTACGACGTCTACGCGGCGGCCGCGCGCATTTGCGCCGAACGGTACGGCATGCGTCTGTTGCGCGCCGACGAAGGCGGTCTGGCTCCCCCTTTTGCCAGCGTCGAACTGATGTTGAGCACCACGGTACAGGCGATCGAGCGAGCCGGTTATGAACCGGGACGGGATGTGGCCATGGCTGTCGACGTCGCGTCAACTCATTTTCATGACGCCGGCACCTATACTCTCGGCGGCGCTAGACTCGACAGCAGTCAGATGATCGAGCTGATTGCCACGTGGGTGGAGCGATTCCCCATCGTCAGTATTGAAGACGGCCTTGCCGAGGACGATTGGGACCATTGGCCTGCGCTCCTGAACAAACTCGGAAAGCATGTGCTGACGCTCGGAGATGATTTGCTGGCGACCCAAACCGCCCGCATCCAGCGTGCGATCAAATCTCGCGCGGCCAATGCGCTGCTGCTCAAGGTGAATCAATGCGGCACTCTGACCGAGGCGGCGGAAGCTTACCTGGCGGCCCGTAGCGCCGGCTGGAAAGTGACGCTCAGCGTACGCAGCGGCGATACGGAAGATAGCTGGCCGGCTGACCTCGCGGTCGGGTGGGGCGTAGACCATTTTAAGGGGGGTTCGATTACGCAATCCGAGAGGCTGGCCAAGTACAACCGGCTGATGGCGCTCGAAACCGAAACGGGATTCCCGCTGGCGGCCTGGTGATCCACGGCTCGTTTTGACGAGGGCAGGCTTCGTGAAGAACGCATCACAACGAGCTAACCTGTGGGAGGTACCGGTAGTCAATGCCCGCAGCAACCCGGTGCACAGCACTCTGTGGGCTTCGTGGCGCGGATGAAGGCGCTGATGAACTTGCCTTCTACGGCGGGCGCCATGGCGTCCACGTCGATGCCTTGCCCGCTGAGAAAGGTTCTTGCGTCTTCGATGCTATAAACCCTCGTCGGCTCAATATCGATGCTGTCAAAGCCTGCTTTGGTGAGCTTGGCGACGTACTGATAATCCTGCAATGCGCCTGCGATGCAGCCGACCCAAAGCAGCATGTTCTGCCGCACTCCGTCAGGAACCTCCCCTCGCGTGACCACATCGGAGACGGCGAAGCGTCCCCCCGGCTTCAAAACGCGGAAGGCTTCCCGAAACACCCGGTCCTTATCGGCGGAGAGGTTAATCACGCAGTTCGAAATGATGACATCGATCGAATTGTCCGGGAGCGGGATGTGCTCGATTTCGCCTTTGAGAAATTCCACGTTCTCCACCCCGGCCTGGCGCTGGTTTTTGCGCGCCAGCGCCAGCATTTCATCAGTCATGTCGAGGCCGTACGCTTTGCCGGTCGGGCCGACCCGCCGCGCCGAAAGCAGCACGTCGATGCCGCCGCCGGAGCCGAGATCAAGGACGGTTTCGCCTGCGTTGAGCTGGGCCAGCGCCGTAGGGTTGCCGCAGCCGAGCGAAGCCAATACCGCTTCTTCGGGCAGAGAGCCGGTTTGCAGTTCGTCGTAAAGATTCGATGTTATCGGGTCGCAGCAGCCGTCAAGCGCGGCGCTTGCCCCGCAGCAGGAGCTACCACCCGATTGGACGCGTAGCGCCGCCTGTCCGTACTTCTCTTTCACTACATCTTTAATTTCCATTGTTTTGCCTTTCAGTTAGTTTGTTTTCTTCGGACACGCGACCGGGGCACAACCCGCACCCGACAGTCAGCGGAGCTATCGATTGAGTCATGAAAAAGCCTTCAACGGCACAGTCGTACAATCGCCTTTGGCTCCACGGCTTTGTTCCGGGTGCAGCACTCGGCGTACAAGAAGCCCAATAGCTCCTGAAGGGCGTCCGCATTCGCCGAATACCAAAGATAAGTGCCTTCTCGCCGCACCTTCACCAAACCCTCATTTTTGAGTTTCTCCAGATGGTGTGAAAGCGTCGAAGCAGCGATGCCGAGATCGTTCCCTATGTCGCCCACTACCATGCCGTCAGGATGAGCAGAGAGCAGCAGGCGCATAATCCGCAAGCGCGGGCCGGTTCCCATCGCGGAGAACATATCGGCAAAGCGCGTGATTTCGTCTTCAGTTGGTTTATCGGGCAAGGTAACCATAATTCTATACTATTCGAAATATAGAAGCAATGAAATAGGGACCGCGTTGCGCGTACGCCATCGACTCGGTCGGAAACCCCACCGGAAGTATTGCATTCGTAAACCTTTGTCCCGGTGGGTTAAAGTTTGCTCTTCTCTCAGGCGCCCCCGTCCATTTTCTTCAACACTTATTCACTTTCCTGACGTATAAACAAGAGGTGCATCGCCGAAAATTTCTTAAGACATCGGGCGGCTTGGCCGCTACAGCCGCGCTCAGCCGTGAAGTGTTACGGGCGAGTGGGTCGCCAATCAAACACATCATCGTGCTGATGATGGAGAACCGCAGCTTCGACCACTTTCTTGGTTGGCTCCCGAATGCCAGCGGCCAGCAAGCCGGTTTGACCTACCAGGACGTCAACGGCGTAAGCCATACAACGCATGAGCTGTCACCCGATTGGACCGGCTGCGGCTTCAACGATCCGGATCATAGCTACGAGGGAGGACGCACTGAGGTCGACGGCGGCCGCATGGATGGCTTTATGAAGACATCCTCCGCGGACCCGTACGCGATCGGCTACTACAAGGAAACGGATAACCAGTTCCTGTCTCAGTTCGCCCGTAATTTCACGACCTGTGACATGTACTTCCCCTCCATCCTGGGGCCGACCTTTCCCAACCGCATCTTTCAGCTTTGTGGTCAGACCGACCGGCTGGACGACAGTATTTCGCTCTGTCTCTATCCCACGATTTTCGATCACTGCGCCGAGGCGGGCGTAACTTGCGGTTACTACTACGGCAATATACCTTTCCTGGCGCTATTTCCTATCGACGCTTTCCTATTCAGCCACTCGTTCTCGAACTTTCTATCCGATTGCGCGCATGGCACTCTTCCCGCAGTCTCGTTCGTGGATCCCGGCTTCACGCTCCTCCTCAATACCGCCAACGACAACCACCCGGAGTCCGATATCCGCAACGGCGATGCCTTCGTTGCGCAGGTATACAAGGCCGTCGCAACCAGCCCGGAATGGGATAGCACTGTCCTCGTGATGAATTATGACGAGTGGGGCGGGTTCTTCGATCACGTTCCGCCGCCGAGAGCTCTGGCGCCGAATAACACCGATACCGATCTGGTGAACGGTAAGGCTCTGTTAGGCTGCCGGTGCCCTTGCATCGTTGCCTCGCCCTGGACCGTCGGCGTTCCGTCAAAGCCGACCGTCGATCATACCGTCTTTGACCATACGTCAGTCTTGAAAATGATTGAATCGGTTTTTGACGTGAAGCCGCTGGCCACTCGCGAGACGTCGAGCGATACCGGCAATCTCCTCTCCTCGATTAATTTTGCCAATCCTGCCAGACCCGCGCCAATCCTGCCACTGCCCCACCCGGTCATTCCGCAAACGATTTGCGGGAGCAGCATCGGGCCACTCATTCGCAAAGACAGCGAGTCGAGGGGATTCCGTCAATTAGAGCAGGCAGCCAGGCAGCGCGGCTGGCGAATCTATGAATAGCGCGACGGCGACTCACCAGCGTTGCCCTTCATAGGTTGAGAAAAAAGACGAGCGCAATGGATGCCAGCGCAGCGCCGCTTTGCAACGCGAGGACATATAGCGCTTGCCGTGGAGCCCGCGGCAGCCACTTGACCGCGAAAAACACCAGCACTGGCATCTGTCCAACCATCAGCAGCTGCCATATATGGGCAGTAGCCCCCTCGTCGGCTTGGCGGACAATATGGCCATAGGCCGCAACATCGCCCAGGACATGGGCGAGGACGAGCGCTAATGCGATGAGCGACATGGCGACTGGAGCAAGAGCGGCAGGCGTCATCATCATCGAGCGGAAATTGATTTCAGTTTTTGGGTACAAGATTCGCCTATCCTTTACCGTTTAAAGTACTTTTAAAAAAGATATCACATTCGGCCGGTGCGCGCTTGCTCCGGTGAATTAAACCCGGGGTTCGCTAACGGCGCTGCTCTTGGCGGTGCGTGAACCATTAATGAGGATCTCAACGAGTCTCCTGGCTCTTTGCTCTTGATAGCGCGCTGTACCAGCGCCTCAATCGCTCCCCGGATTTGCGCGCGAGAGCCTGCATAAAGTTTCGAGGGGTCTCCGAAGCTCAAGTTCAGTGCGGGGGCGATGATCTGCTTTGCGGCGATGTGGTCCACGAACAACAGCATCCAGTTACGCAGCGCTTCAATCGGTTCCATGAGCTCGGCGAAACGCCGTCCGGCTGCCGCAAGCTTTTCCACCTCGGTCCGATACACCGCCTCGAGCAGGGCATCTCGCGTAGGGAAATGGCGGTATAGAGTCCCCGGTCCAACTCCCGCTTGTGTGGCGATGTCATCCAGGCTTGTGCTTGCGCCGAGCCGTGTAAACGCTTCCTTCGCCACTTCCAGAATGCGCTCGCGATTCCGCTGTGCATCCGGACGCGGCTTTCTTACGCGAGAATGCTGAGGTCTCTTCGCCATTCAGCCAAAATGCTTGCAACCGGAGACTTTCTCCGTTAATCTGTTAATGCGGAGAATCTCTCCGTTTTAACAAAGTCGCGACAGCCCGTCAATCACAGTCGTCGGGGTCGCTTGCATCGAACAAGGAATAGAAATGATAGTCGTCACCACGCCCACAGGAGATATCGGATCGAAGGTCGTGCAGAATCTTCTCGCCGCCAACGCGGCTGTACGAGTGATTGCGCGTGACCCAGCCAGGCTCGACGCGAATGTCCGGGCGAGAGTGGAAATCGTACAGGGTTCGAGCGATGACGAGAGCGTTGTTATGCAAGCGCTCGAAGGCGCTGAAAGCCTCTTTCTCGTAGTGCCCCCCTCGTTTACTGCCGGCAACATCAGGGAGTGCTATCTACGGTTCGCCCGTCCCGTATGCCGCGCGGTGAAGAGTCACGGAGTGCGTCGAGTTGTTACAGTATCCGGGATCGGACGTCGCGTCGCGGTGGATGCTGGCCACGTAAGTGCTTCCTTTGCGAAGGATGAAGAGATCGAAAGCACCGGCGTCGATTTCCGCGCTCTGTGGTGCCCCGGTTTCATGGAGAACATGCTGCGACAAGTTGACTCGCTCAAGCATCGAGGCGTGTTTTTCTTTCCTAAGCTTCCGGACTTGAGGGCTCCACTGGTGGCGACGCGGGACATTGCGGACTGCGGCGCCAACCTTCTTCTCGATAGATCGTGGACAGGCCAGGGCGGCATGGCAGTGCTCGGGCCGGAGGACTTGTCGTGCGACGACATGGCTGGCATTATGACGGATGTGCTCGCCAAGCCGATTCGTTTCGAGTCGGTGCCCGGTGAGTCCTACAAGGCCCAATTGATCAAACTCGGTGCGAGCGAAGCCGTCGCGCAGGGTCTGACAGCGATGTTCGCGGCAAAAGACAACGGGCTCGACAACTCAGAACCTCGAACTGCCGGGAACAGCACGCCGACCAGTTTCCGGCAATGGTGCGTCGACGTTTTGAAGCCTGCATTTCTCCGCGAAGAAGTTACAACTGGGCGTACTCAGCCTTAGCCTGCCGAAGCAAAGGCAGGTCCGGGTCGGCGTCTTTCCAGAGCGCCAGGAAATCCTGGTAGGCCGCCTTCGCTTTGGCCGTTTCTCCGGCATCGCGCAGCGCACGTGCGAGCTGAACCCGCGCGGCCACGCCAATTGGGTCGGCCAGCAGGATTCCAGGATGATCCAGCATTCTCTGAAACTCCGCGGCGGCTTCGCGATTCTTATGGAGCTGGCGGTAGGCCAGGCCGCGCACGTAGGTCGGATAGAGCGCGCCGTACCAGTAGTACAAACTCACGCCCGTTTGCCCGAATTCGTAGGTCTTGGATATCGCCAGAAGTTCAATTGCCTTGGATGGATTTCCTTCATGCATTGCAACCAGCGCGCGCAAGACCGGCGAGTAGTTGAAGCGCACGAAGGTGTCTTCGGGATACTCCTTTTCCAGGTGGACGGCGACTGGCAGCACCGAGGCTGAATTGCGGGACAGGGCGAGGGCAAATGCCGGAGGAAAATCCACATCGCGTCCGGTGGCCAGTTGCTTCGCAGCTAACGCGTGCTGCGCCGATTCTTCGGGATAGCCGTAGACCGCTTCGCGGACCGCAGCCGCTCCCTCGTACAGCCCGGCCCTTTCTGCGAAATGCGCTTGACGAGCCAGATTGACGGCTTGCGCGGAGTATTGCCGCGAGCGCTGCAACCGGCCCTCGTAGGCGGATACCAGAGCCTGAAGATGCTCGGCATCGCCCAAAGGCTTGCTGGCGGCCAATTCAGCGCCGATTCTCGCCATGGCCGTCTGGTCTCTATCCAGGAACGCGGCGAAAAACAATACCGGCGATTTCTCTTTAGAAGAGAGCCTCCGTTGGGCTACCCGTTGGCTCACCGCCTTAATCTGGTCGCGTCGGTTGAGCGAAAGATAAGCCTCTTCGATATTTTGGTAAAAAACCATAAATGTCGGGTCGAGAGCAATGGCCTTTTCCCCTTCTTCGATCGCTTTTTCGTACTGCCCCGTGCCCTTCGATGTCAATCCGGAAAGGAAGCCGCGAGGATTGGCTTCTAGAGGATATTTCTCGATCCATGCCATACACACCTGGCGGCAGAGTTCCAGATTTCGTAATACTTCCCTGTTGTAGTTGTAGGTGATGAAATAGTTCTCTTTGTCGGAAGCCATGCCGCGCAGCCGATAAGCTTCCCGGATGCTCTTCATGGCCAGGCTTTGCTGACCGTTATCGGCGTAGCTCCGGCCCAGCCAGGCGTACGCCAGCGCAAATTCGGGGTCGAGTTCGACCGCCCTGGTGAGAAGCAGTAAGGAATCCGCAGGGCTCGCGGTATGGCGTTCCGCTCCGGCGGTGAAGGATTTCAGCGCCTCGAGAGATGTTGTGGTGCCTTCCATGAGCGGCGCCGCGTTTTTCTGGAGAGCGCTGAACGTTCGACCCGCTTTCGATTGAAGTCTCGAGGTGAGCCGACGCAGTTCGTTGAGCACTTCATCCTTGCCGGAGGCTTGCGACTGTTCTTCGCCGACGAGATCTCCGCTCGCGCAGTTGCGGGCGCGAAGGGTTAGCAAATACCCGGCGCCGGCTTTAGACAAAGAAGTTTCGATGAAGGCTGCGCTCCCAGTGCGCTCACAGACCTCGCGTGCGATATCCGAAGTCAGGCGCGTCCCAGGAGGCTTGCGCATCTCGCTTAGAATTTCCGCTACGCGTCGGTCCGGAAGCACGTTTAGGCTTGCCGAGCGTTGCAGCTCAAAGCTGATCGTCTGGCGAAAGGAACCGTCGAATGACGAATCGCCCGAGTCATTGGCGGGATCGCTTAGAACGACTATGCTGGTAATGGCAGGTTGGGGCGGAGAATCGAAAGAGCGCTTGATCAGCCAGGCGCCGGCGATCAGAACCAGTGCCCCCGTGGCCGCGGCGAGTGGCCATCGGATACGGCGAATCCGGCTCGGAGGACCGGCCAGGACCGGCTGTCCACTCAGGTGCCGCTCGATATCGCTCGCTAGCTCCGAGGGTGAGCTATACCGGTTCTGCGGCGCCTTTTCGAGAGCCTTCCTGACGATCCAGTTCAGGTCTCCATGCAGGAGCTTTTTTAGCGCGCCTGCATCAACACTCCGGCGCGCGGCCAGTTTTTCCGCATCAGGCCCGGCAGTGAGCTTCTGCAATAGCGCAGGCGGTTCTTCCTCTCTGATGATGCGAAGCATTTCGGAAAAACCGGCTCGCCGTAGCCGCACCGCATCGAAAGGGACCGTTCCGATCAGCAACTCGTACAGCAGGACGCCAAGTGAATACACGTCGGTAGCCGTGCCGATCTCGCCTGTAACCAAATCCGCCTGTTCCGGACTGGCGTACTCAGGGGTGCCCACCATCTGGCCAAACTGCGTGGCGAGCGTCTTCCCGGCATCGTCCGCTTCGACGGCTCTGGCAATCCCGAAGTCGATCACCTTCGGAATCGCCCTGGCGTCTTCCACGGTTACCAGAACGTTCGAGGGTTTAATGTCGCGGTGAATGACGCCTTTGTTATGAGCATGCTGCACGGCCCTGCAGACCTGCAGAAAAAGTTCCAGCCGCCGGGCGACGGTCAGTTGGCGCCGGTCGCAATGAGCCGTAATAGGTTCGCCCTCGATGTACTCCATCACGAAGAACGGCCGTCCGCGAGAAGATGCTCCGGCGTCGAGGATCCGGGCAATGTTGGAGTGTTCCATCAGCGCCAGGGACTGCCTTTCATGGTTGAATCGGGCGAGCACCTGGTTGGTGTCCATGCCCGCCTTCACCACCTTCAGGGCTACGCGGCGCCGGATGGGCTCGGTCTGCTCGGCAAGATAGACCGTGCCCATGCCGCCTTCGCCCAGCATTCGCAGGATACGGTAAGGTCCGAAACTTCCGGGCGCCATCTCGGATACATTCACGGTCGCCGTTTGCGCTTCCGTATCGCCGAACGTCGAACCGGGTCCAAGTGCGCCGGCGAGCAGGCACGTCGGACAAAGGCCGGCTGGATCTCCGGCTTTCAAGTCGGCGCTACAAACCGGACACGCGGCCATTTCACACCCCAGGGACTTTTGATTTTAGCTGAATGTGCACTTCGCGTGTAACTCTTCGCCCGCGTTTTCCCTATCTATCAGCGAAAGAGCAAATCGGTGGAGACAGTGAATCGCTTCCGAGCCGAAAGGGAATTCGCCGGACTGCGCGTACTGAAAGGAAAGGAACATGATTATGAAAACGATCTCGCGTTCGCTTGTGGCCGGCAACCTGTTTGCCGCCCTGTTGCTGGCACAAACGCCAAGTTATAACGTCACGGATCTCGGTCCGGTAGGCCCAGCCGGCCAACCGTTCTACGTCACCAACAACGAACTGGTAAGCGGGGCTTCTGCCGCCTCAGCCGGAGGCTACCACGCCGTCTTCTGGTATCGCGGATTCAAGAGCGATGTCGGCACCTTCGGAGGCACCAATAGTACGGCCTACGGCGTCAACGTCAAGGCCCAGGTCGTAGGTTGGGCGGAAACGTCCGACACCGATCCCTATGGCGAAGATTTTTGCGGCTTCGGTACTCATCATATTTGCCTTCCGTTCATCTGGCAGTTCGGCCTGATGACCCCGCTGCCCACGTTGGGAGGCAAGAGCGGCACCGCCTACATGATCAACAGTCATGGTCAGGTGGCAGGATTCACAGAAACCTCACGCCGGGATACGGCTTGTCCATCGCCCCAGATATACCAGTTCAAGCCGGTCCTCTGGACAAGCGGGAGCGCTCAGGAACTTCCGACCGTCGGCGGAGATTTCGACGGAGCAGCCTACTCGGTGAATGAGAGTGGGCAGGCCGTGGGCGCATCCGGCGTTTGCGCCGCGTTCAATCCAATCAGCCTTCTCAATCTGCAACCGCACCACGCGTTACTCTGGGAAAACGGAATTGTCACCGATCTTGGCAACCTCGGCGGAACCGGGCACGGACAAGGAATTAGCGCCGCCTTCATCAACAACAACGCTGAAGTAGTCGGCGTCTCGGATTTACGTGGCGACCAGGCGTTTCATGCCTTCTTGTGGACCAGAAGCACGGGCATGCAGGATCTCGGCACGGTTTCAGGGGATTTCGGGAGCGCGGCAATCGCGATTAATGACCCGGGCGATGTGGTTGGTGTGTCGCTCGATATGAATTTCAATCCGCGGGCATTCCTCTGGCATAAGGGTGTGATGACCGACCTCAACAGCCTCGTGCCCGCCGGTTCGCCGCTCTATCTGTTCACAGCGTGCTCCATTAATTCCGCGGGGGAAATCATCGGGATCGCCTTAAGCGTTGACGGTTTATTTCACAGCTACCTGGCAACTCCCGCCAGATAAAAGTAGAGGCAATGAAACATCTGTCGCGTCAGGCAGTGAAGTGGAACACTCGCCTGATGCGCCGTTGCCCCGGCTGCGATCGGCAACTCCCGATCGGCCTGGGCAACGGGAATCACGCTACTACGCGAACTCTGGCAAATCAATTCCTGACGCAGCGAACAGAGAAGGCGCTTTCCTTTTCGCCGCCGCTTTGACGATGTAGCCCTTGCGAACCCTTCGCAAAGTTGTAGAACCATGCACTGGCCGTATCGTTCTCCGAGGCCGTCCAATAAAAGCCATGGGCCTGCAACCGGGCATACTGGCCGTCTGGGGACCGGCCACCACCGAGCAATGCGTTGAACCCCGCATCTCCTCCCGCTAATAGGCCCGTGAAGGCGCCTTTCCCATGATCCTGGGAATCCGCGCTGATTCCGCCATAGTGTTGCGCCAATAGCCGCCATTCCTCGTCCGTAGGCAACCGCCATTCATCTCCAAGCGATCGACAGGCTCGCCGCGAAGACTCCCAGGTGTACAGACGTCCATAGCGGGTGCAATTCGCTTCCGAATCGTCATAGCAGTAGGACGGGACGGTCTTCACGTTGAGATTGCGTGTTGTCCATTGTTTACCGTCTGCCATCCGCCTGACGGAATACAGTGGGACAGACGGTGATCGGACTTGCGCGAACAGGTGGCCCGAGCAAGTGCTCACCAAAACGGTCAGGACTAGCAGTGCGATCACCGCGGACGCCCCCAGGGACGCAAACGCCAGTCGGCCAGCTTCCATATCCCGGGAATTCGCAAGAAGGGAAAACTCCTCAGCTGCTTCTCGATGTACCGCGACCCCGGGCCATTCATGAACGGCCTCTCGATCAATAAGTAAATGGGCACGCAACAGGCAACCACACTGGAAACCGCGATCAGCAAATAGAGCGGCCCGGACATATTCCATGGTCCGAGGTGCTGTTTGACGGATGCCGGCAGAAGATATAGCAGGAACAGGTGCCAAAGGTAGATGGTGTAACACATGCCGCCTAAAACCGTAACGGCACGAAGGCGTAGAATCCGGTTTGCGATCCGGCCGCCGGCAACCCCCGCCACCATGAAAATGACGATCAAGGGCGTAAACCAAAAGAGCTGCGACGGCACGGATACCGCCAATAGCACCACGGACGCCGCAAAGGCGCAGTCCCAGCCGATGGTTGCGGAACGGCGGACGATCCCCGATGCATAGAGATCCGCCAGAAGCATTCCCGCGACAAAGAACGGCATCGCAATCACAAGGTTGTGCATTCTCGTGAAATCGCGATGGACCAGCCACCGATCCGCCAGCTCCATGGCTCCGATCGCGAACAATTGCACCATCCAGCGGCGACGGTCGCCGCGGATCCAATACACACCCGCCAGCAGCGGGGCAAGGATATAAAAACCAACCTCGACTTCGAGCGACCAGGTCGCGCCGTCGAAAGGATTGCCCTCGCCGTAGATATATTGATGCGAGTAAAACAGCGAGGCTGCCAGGTGAGGCAGGTTAGCCGACCATTTGCCGGACCATGTGCAGGAGAGCAGGTACATGGCGGTCAGCGACAAAACGTACGGAGGTTCGATTCTCGTCAGCCGGCGAAGAAAGTAGCGTCCGATGCTTGGCTCCGCGGAACCCTGCAATGCGTGGCGGGCGAACGGCAACGCCACGATGAATCCGCTGAGGACAAAGAAAATCTGGACGCCAAACCAGCCGAGGCCGATCAAATGGAGAATGATCCCATGATTCTCGGCCCAGCCGGTGCCTGGTCTTCCGTGCGCCGAGTATATGTCGATGGTCGTGTGAAAAATCAGCACCGCTGCGATCGCGAGGAACCGGATACCATCCACTTCCGGAATGAACTCACCCGACGACGTGACCCGCGAGAGATAACGCACCAGACCTGGCATCCTTTCTAGCATAAGGTCGAAGAAAGCCAGTGTGGCATAACACGGTTGCGTGCCCGTATTGCGCAGCTGACGGGCTAAAGTCCCGGTCGCCGCCAAATTCGTCTGGGACGCAGTTGGACGCGCCCAGGTACCAGGTAGGTCACCGCACAAGTTCGGATGGCTGATAGAAAAGGTCGCGGTCGAGCAACATCTCGACAACCGTACCGCGCGGAAGAGTCACGTCAGGGTGATGCCGGCCAAGCGCGGTGGCGAGACCCACTGCGGCTCCGGCCGCTGCTCCGATGCCCAGTCCTCCGAGCGCATGTCCCGAGGCCGCACCCGCCAAACCACCCACTCCGGCTCCGATCCCCGCGCCTTCCGCCGTCGTCTTAGCTGTGTTGGCGTTGTCGCGCTCGCCGGTGATCGTGCCTTCATTGGGATCCACTTTCCCCTTCCCCGAGTCCTTGGATGCCAGCCGGGAACGGAAGTCCCGCGTGACGCCGTTGGGCAGAATCAGGGAATCGAAGCGAATGAACAATTCACCTTTTTTCCCCACCGCGCCCGCAGGTTTGCTGGTGGTCAGAGTGCCGCTGACGTAGCTGCCCTTCGGGATGACGACTCGATTGTTGACGACAACCGGATAAATGCTGTCGAGATACACGCGATCGCCTTCATGTGAGTGCTTGGTGTCGATCGCGTTGCGCAACGACAGCGGGATGCGGGTTCCCGCGTGAACGACGAGTTCGGCCGCCGAAGACGGCGCAGGAGGTTGCTGCAAGGCCGGCGGCTGCAGATTGGGAGACGGATTGTTGGTGAATGTGGCTGGAGGAGCAGGAGCATTCGCCGGGCCAGGAGCACCCTCACGCCGGTAGACCAGCGTACCCTCGCTCTCCGCTCCGGACTGCATGATCTGGCGCCCGATGGTAAGGGTGGTGCGATCGGATGAAAGGGTCCAGCGATCCAGGATGCTGTAGTCGCGGGGCCCCGAGACGATCGTGTTGACGAGGAGAGCAGCGCCCTCCCACTTCACTTTGCTACTGCGATTTTCATCGACGAGCCGATAGCGGGTATCGGCGCCATTCAGATCGTAGGTCCAATCGATGGGCGCTCCGTCCGCACTTGTCGCGGAGCATTTGAGGAGCGCATCCTGAACGCAAGTTAGGGAACGCGGCTGCGGCGCGGATAACGATTGCGTATTGCTGGCACGAGAATCCAGAATCCATTTGCCGGAGAAGTTTCGATCCGGGTCGGCTGCCAGGAGATGACTGATGGAGGCCACGGATACCAGGGCAAGCGCCACAGTTCGCACGAGGCGGAACATGATCCCAGGGTACACCAGCAGCTGGTATGTTCCTCCCGAAAATCTCCGTCCGCGCCCCTACCTCAACCCCACCAAACCTCGCCCGGGGCCAAATGCGCCTTAGCCACGTCGGGATTGATCTCGACGCCATACCCGGGCTTGTCCTGAATATAAAATAGCCCTTATCCCAGAATGGACCTTCTTTGATCACCAGGTCCGGCCACCAACTCATATAATTCGCCAGTTCGTGAATGCGGAAGTTGCGCATGGAAGACGCCGCATGCACCGACGCAATGGTGCCAACCGGACTTGCGGGATTGTGCGCCGCGCGTCCAGATGCCATACATGATCGGCGAAATCGGAGATGCGTTTCGATTCCAGCAAGCCGCCGAGTTTCGGAATATCGAGATGCACGCCATCGCAGGCCTGCGGTCTCGATTAGCTTGCGGAAACCATGCCGTCCATACAAATTCTCGCCGGTAATGATCGGCACATTGACTGCGTGCGTGACGCGCGCCATCGCTTCCACATTTTCAGCCGGCACCGGATCTTCCAGCCACATCGGCTTGGTGTGCTCCACTTCGTGGGCCAGTTCGATGGCATCGCGCGAATCGTAATGCCAGTGCAGGTCCATGCCGAAATCGCCATCGGGTCCAAGGACTTCGCGGATGGTTTCCATACCCTTCACGATCCGCCGGAGATCGCGATGCGTGAGTCCCTTCGTGTACAGATCGTGGCCGGGCTCCTGATATTGCGGATCGGCTTTTTTCGGAACGCCGTCGCCTTGAAATTTGAAAGCGGTCCAGCCCCATTTTTCGGCCTGGGCTTCGTGTACCTTGTCGCGCCAGGAAGCTGGATCGTCGACATCGCTCACCACCTGCATGGTGCGATAGAAGCGAACCTTGTCGCGGAACCGGCCGCCGAGTAGATTGCAGACCGGCGTTTCAAGGATCCGCCCGCACAGATCCCAAAGCGCAATCTCGATGCCGCTGGCCGCGGTAATCGTGACGCCCCCGATGGCCCCTGCCCCGGCGCTTTCCATCAGCATTTGGTATAGAGTTTGTCGACGTTGAGAGGATCTTCGCCCTTAATGATCGGCGCCATTTTGTTGACCACCAGATCCTTGACGCCCCAGCCCCAGTACGCCTCGCCGATACCGTACAGGCCGGAATCGGTTTCGATCTTAATCAGATTCCAATCCCAGGTGCCGCGGACGATCATGCACTTGACGTCCGTAATTTTGACTTTCTTCCTGAGTGCGGCGGCCAGCCGTTGATAAGGAGCAGGAAAAAGGCAGCCGGCAGCGGAGGCGGCTGTTGCCTTCAGAAAATCTCGACGCTTCATGGTGATGCGAGTCTATCAAAAAAAGAGCAGCCAGAAGCGGCTGCTCTTTCTGATTCAGCGAATTTTTCCGAATGCCTTACCAGATCAGCTTGAGAGCCGACTCAAGTCTTCGAGGAGTATTCGCTTGCGTCCCAATGGTGCCGAAAGCCGCGGCCGTCGGAGTGGTATTGGGAGCGCCGAAGGTCACGCGATTGGTGACGTTGAAGCCTTCCAAACGAATCTGGATGGTGGCTTTTTCCATGATCTTGAAGTTCTTGATCAGGGACAGATCCAGTTGCTTTGTCGGATCGCGCCGCAAATTGTTGAACTGATTGTCGAACGTGCGGATGTTGTCGGCCAGCTGAGCCGAACTGGCGGTAATGAATTGGCTGGTGTTGAAAGCCGTGCCGTTGGGTTGGTGGGCGTTGTAGTCCAGCGGACCACCCAGATAGATGTAATTGCCCCAGGTGATCACCGGACCGGACTGCAAAGTCATCGTCCCGCTAAGCAACCAGCCACCGGCTAAACCATCGATCCACCGGTTCTGCAAATTGACGATACGGCCGCGGCCGATGGGCAGCGAATAGGTGCCCGCCAGAACGTCGCGCAACGGCCGCGAGTCGGACGAAATCCGCTTTTCAGGCGCCGGGTCGGAATCATTCAGGTAGGCCAAACGATCCGTGAGCCGGCTGAAGACGAAATTGTTCAACAGCGTCAGGTTATTGGAGAGCCGCTTTTGCAGCCGTACGTTCAGGCTCTCGTAATAAGAACTGCCCGCGGGATTCTCCTGCATCAGAACGCCATTTGCCGGAGTTCCCGGCGAGGGTACGGCAGGCACCGCGTACTGCGGATATGGGGTCAGCAGTTGCTGCAGAGCGACCGTCGAACCATTCAGCGAACCGGAGTTAGGAAGCAGTCCCTTGAATGGATTGGCAGTTGTGCCGCTCAGTGTGTTCACCAGAGTGTTGTTCCGCAACAGCGATGTGCTCAAGTACTGGGCCGGAATGGCATCTAATTGCGTGACGATCGGCAAATGATTACCCCGGTTGCCGATGTAAGCGACTTCCAGGACGAACTGTTTTGGCAATTGATATTGGATGCTGAGTTCCCACCGAGCCACGTACGGATTCAGTAAGTGAGGATCGACGAAAACGATAGATGAGCCCAGATTGGTCGCGGTGCCCAACAGCGAGCCGGACGGCTGTAAAATTCCTGATGGGAAGGGATTCGAAAGTGTGGCCGAAGGCGTCAGGTAGTTGTTCCCCGTCACGGTCATGGCCGTATTCTGGCTGAAACCCGGCTGATTGAGAGTGGCGTAAATCTGGTTGCTGCCGCCGACCCCGGGAGAAGATCCGGAGATAGGCAGCAGGATAGGATCCACCAGGATGCCGGCGCCCCCTTTGATAACAGCTTTGCCGTGGAGCGCTGTTGGCGTCCAGGCAAACCCACCGCGCGGACTGAAGATCTTCGATTTGTCCGTGTAGATCTGCGGACTGCTGGAACTCGCGTAGGTCGGGCCGCCCAACGCGTGAAATGCGCTCGCGGGAAGCAAGGCGTTCGGACTGGCAGCGTATGCCGCCGCAGCTGCCGCCGAAATGGTATTCACCGCCGTTGGATTGAACCCGTCCAGCGTCCGGTTGTACTTCTCGGTCTCCGGGAAATCATGCTCCCAACGTACGCCCATGTTGATCGTCAGGTTACTCTTGATCCTCCAATCGTCGTTGAAAAACATGCCCAGGTATTTCGCCTGGACGGTGCTCTGCGTATTGACGTCAAGGCTGCCGCTGGCCGGCAGTCCGAGTAGAAAAGAAGCAAATTCCTGTCCAAGAGGAGACGCTGTGTTGCTCGTGGCGGGATTATTCGTCCAGGCGGAGTCGAAGCCATATGTGCCGGAGGGATTGCCGAACGTGTAACCGCTCCACCTGTATTCACGGGCATCCATTCCCATTTTGAAGGTGTGATTCCCATGCACCTTCACCACGTCTCCAAAGACCTGGAAGATGTCATTGAAATTGGTACTGTCGCCGTTATATCCGAGCGGCTCGAAATCGGGTCTGGCGCCTGCGGAAACTCCGGGTGCGCCGGCGCTGCTGACACTCGTATTGAAAGTGATGTACGGCAGCATCAGGAACTTCGAATTAGCATCGATAGTCGACGGGAAGCCGATGGACGCGGGGTCGATTCCATCGGCCGGGGAAGCGTGGTTTTCGATGTAGCGTGCCCAACTCATACGGAAATCGGCGAACAAGGTCGGGCTGATCGTATAAACGTCGTCAAGTGCCGCGCCCTGATTAATCCGGTACAGATAATTGCCCGTGGCCGGATCGTCGAAGAAGTTGTTCTTATTCTGTGCCCGATAGTTGTGATGAGCATCGAATGAGAGTCTGTTCTTATCGCCAAGATTCACATCCAGGCGTCCCATTTCGTTGTCGTAACCATCACTGTCAATTGCATTGATCGCGAAATTCTGGGTTCCGTTGCTCAGACCAGGCGTGTTGGGCAAGGGGAAATACTTCATCAGGTTCACGGCGATCGGATTTAGCCGGCTCGAGGGAACTACATTGTTGGCGAACGGCGTCCTCGAAACCGCTGTTCCCGCCAGCACACCCGTGGACGGATCGTAAATCGTGTAAGTTGCGCCCAACTTCAGCAGCGCCGAAAAATCGCCGGTGCGCTCCGCGGCGGTCGGTACGGTGGCATAGTTCTCAGGACTGCCGGTCTCCAACGGAGAGTTGGCGGGGTCCGAATCGCGCATACCTTCATAGGCGAACAACCAGAACACTTTATTCCTGCCGTCGAAAACTTTCGGGATGAATATCGGGCCGTTGGCCATGCCACCGTATTGATTCTGGTGGTACGGCGGGCGCGGCTTACCCGACGAATTGTTAAAAAATGAATTCGCATCCACCGCGGAAGTCTGATTGTAAATCCAAGCTGCGCCGTGGATACTGTTGCCGCCGCTCTTCGTCATCACGTTCACGGTGCCGCCCATGGTGTGACCGTACGCCGCGTCCATATCAAACAGGTTGACCCGGACTTCGGACACCGCGTCTTGCACCGGACTATAGGCCATCTGGTTGGTCTGGCCCGCGTTGGGAGCTCCATTCAGAAGCACTTCGTTGCGCCCCGATGGCGCACCGCCAATACTGATTTCGTTAGGCGCGCTGTTGTCGAAAGGACGCACCGGACCCGGCTCGTACGTGGAAATGACGCCGAACGCGAGATTGCCCAACATCATCGGGACACGGCCGTTCACCGGCAGAGAGTCGACTTCTTTGGTGCTCATCACCTGGCCGACCGTCGAGTTCGATGCTTCCAGAATCGGAGTGTCGGCCGTGATGGTTACCGATTCACTCGCGGCTCCTATCTCCAGGCGAATATCCACCGTAGGGCTGTCACCCGCACTCAAGTTCAGGCCGTGACGCAGATACTGTTTGAATCCCGGCGCCTCGGCCGAGATATCGTACTGCCCCGGCGGCAGGAACGGAATCGTATACGCGCCGGAAGCCTCCGAGTCGACCGTAGTCTTCGAACCTGTATGGGTTTCCGTGACGATTATTTTGGCTTTGGGAACTGCCGCACCCGTCGCATCCGTGACGGTGCCGCTGAATGTACCGCGAAATTCCTGCGCGGAAAGAGCTGCTGCCAGGGCAAGCAGTGCAAACAAGATACGTCTCACATTGACCTCCTCGAGTCCACGCGGACCGAAACTACCGCAAACGATGCGACCGGACGCAGAACACAAAAACTGCAAAGGCCGGTGAAAACTGAACGTTCCGCGGCGCGAAACGGCTTTCGGGCGTTTACAACGAGCTAACCTAATTTACAAATCTGTTTTATGTTATGTCTGGAATCGAACAAAGTCAAGATTTCGAGATAACCTTGTAAGCATCGACGCAGGCAACGTGCAAGCGACTTTCCTCGGGCAACATCGTCAAACCCGAGGAGCATTTCGTGCCAATTACATACTTAATCGCCGCATTTCTTCTCGCCGGAATGGCGCCTGCTTCCCTCGCGCGCGCCCAGGCGTTTGACGTTGCATCCATCAAACCGAACCAAACCGGGGCCAAGAACAGCGGCTTCCGCAGGGCGCCCGCCGGTGAGTTGAACGCCACCAATGTGACGCTGAAAACTTTGATTGAATGCGCTTATGACGTCCGGGATTACCAGGTTTCAGGCGGCCCCAACTGGCTGGACTCGGACCGCTACGATATTCTCGCGAAGTCCGAATCCGGCGACGGTACCGCCGCAACACGGCTTCGGGTGCAAGCGCTCCTGTCCGATCGCTTCCAACTTACGCTGCACCGAACCAGTAGGGAACTGCCCGTCTTCGCGCTCCTGGTGGCGAAGAACGGCCCTAAACTCCGGCCCTCCAAGGATGATCGCTCCGAATTGGTCACCAACGGCCATCATCTGACCTGCCAAAAAATATCGGTTGCCTCCTTCGCCAGGATTTTTCTGCAAGGGCAGTTGGGACGCTCCGTGTTGGATAAAACAGGGCTGGAAGGCGAATTCGATTTCACCCTGGACTGGGCTCCCGATTTGGGGGAACGCAAAAACTCCACGGAGGTCGATCAGCTTGTCGACGGTCCTTCTCTCTTTACGGCTTTACAGGAACAGCTAGGTCTGAAGCTCGAACCGCAAAAAGGCCCGGTTGAAATCCTGGTGATCGACCATGCGGGACGCGCCTCAGAAAACTAGCGTCCACTCCTTAGAAAATTATTCGCGCTCCAATTTCAATCTGACGCGCCGGCCCGGATGTACTGATCACGCCGAATGCCGACGATCCATACGACAACCCGGGTAGCCCAAAATTGGTGTGATTCAGGGCATTGAAAAACTCCCCGCGCAATTCCGCGTGAACCTTTTCTGTAATGCGGAAATTACGTAACACCGACATATCCACATTCACCACCCCGGGAGCGCGCACCATTCCGACGCCTTCGCCGCCGAAAGTAAATGTCGCCGGCTGGGAAAATGCCGCCGTGTTGAACCACATCGCCACGCTGCGCTGGCCCGAAGGCAAATTGGGATTGGTCGTAACGTTGGGCCGCTGTCCCCCGGCCGAGAAGCAGTCGCAGTTATTCGTCTGGGTCAGGATCGTAACCGGCGCTCCTGACTGAACCGTGGCGACACTCCCGATCGACCACCCGCCCACCACGTACCGTATGGGATTCGAAGCCAGCCACCGTTTGCCGGTACCGAAAGGCAGTTCGTAGACCCAATTGAACACCGCCCGGTGCCGGACGTCATTTGGACTCGGACCCCAGTCGGCCCGCCGGTTATAGTAATTCGAAAAAGTGCTGTTATCGCTGCCTAATGATGAGCCGGGATTATTAATGTTCCCGAGAAATTGCGAATAAGTATAGTTCACGCCAAAGTTCAGCCCGTGAGAAAACCTCTTTTCGAGACGCGCCATCCCGGCGACATACCTGGAATCGCCCAGGGTCGGGTTCTGAATCGACACGTTGGTGAACTGTGGATACGGCCGGCACACCTGCGTGTCGCACCCGGTTGCCAGCACCGACGGCAGGATCTGGTTAATCGGCATCGCAGATACCGATAGCTTGTGCGAAACGTTGCCGAGCGTCGTAACTTCCAAAGTCATCGAAGCCGGAAGCTGGCGCTGAATCCCCAGGTTCCACTGCTGCGAATATCCTTCCGTGCGGCTGGGATCGAAGTAAGTCACGGCCGTATTGGTCGTCGCCCCCACCGGTACCGCGCCGAAAGAAGAGTTCAACACAGGCGACGCCGGAGCGACCGGCACGGCTTGATTGAGCAGGAAGGGAGCGGTGATGCCGTTGTTGGGCGTCGATAAGGAGGCGGACGTGCTGAATCCCAAAGCATTCACGTTCGGCACCCCCGCATCAAACGGGTTCGCGTAGAATATGCCGTAACCGCCGCGCACCACCGTCTTGTCCGATCCCAGCACCTTCCACGCGAAACCAAAGCGCGGTCCGAAATTGTTCCAGTGCGTCGAATAGGGTTCGGAGGGATAGCCGTTCAACCCCAGAAAGGTCACCACGCCCGGCGTCCCCGATACTGGATTGATCGCGCTCCCGTTAAAGCTATTCATCCGGTTGTTCTGGTCGATTTCAGGAGTATCCACCTCCCAGCGCAACCCGATATTGAAAGTTAGATTCGGCGTAATGCTCCAGTCGTCTTGCGCGAATGCCGCCAAATACCAGGTGTGGCGGAGCAGCGGTTCGGTCTGCAATTCCGTGAATGAGGTGGGAAAGCCGACCAGCAGAGACGCAAGCCCGTTCCCAGTGGCCGCGTTGCCGGGCAACCCGGTGGGGGTAGTGGCAAAAGAGTAGGAGCCGGATACCGAGCTCAGCAGAATATCCTTGTTGTACGAACGCCGCCCTTCGAACCCGAACTTCAAGGCGTGCCGCCCCTTGTTCCAGGAGTAGTTGTCCACAACCTGCTGGCTTTGAATCGGATCCTGCAAGCGCTCCTGCTGCGCCGCGCCCAGGGTACTGAATCCCGAAGCCGCGATTGTCGGGAAGGCCGTATCCGGGACGCTTTGTAACCCGATCTTCGAGGGATAATCTCCGCCTAAGCCCTGGCTCAAGTTATGAAATAACCGGCCATTGAAAGTGTAGCGGAAATCGTTTATCTGAGCAGGGCTGATTACATGGGTCCAGGAGCCGTAGTAATATGCGCTGGTGTTGAGTGCCGTGTTGGTCGGATCTCCCGCGCCATTCTGCGGATAGATACTCGAGAGCTTGCTTTGCCCCGTCACATACATATACCGGAAGGTGATTCGATCCCGGTCGCTGAAGTTATGGTCGATCTTGACCATATAAAAATTCGCGGGTGAATGAGTTGCCTCATTCCCGCTAAAGTTATTTGCGCCAGCCAGGTTTCCGGCCAGGTTAGGCAGCGGATAGTAATTCAAAATGTTCACGCCCGCCGGATTCAATTCGCTTGCGGGAATAATGTTATTGGGAAATTGAGTCCTGACATAAGTTCCGTTGACCAACTGGGTGGTATTAGGATCGTAAATCGGAATCAACTTACCGGCCGCCGTGAGTGTCTGCGAAAAATTGCCGGCCCGTTGCAATAGAGTCGGGACCGTGAGCGTAGACGTGGAGCCTGTAACCAGGCGCTGACCCTCGTAGTCGAAAAAGACGAAAGTCTTGTCCTTGCGAATGGGAGCGCCGACGGTGCCGCCGAAAACGTTGTACCGATTCTCCGGACTCACTTTATGTCCGTTGACCACCGGCGCGAAGAACCCCGGCGCGTCGAAATCGTTGTTGCGCAAAAATTCATAAGCGCTCCCATGAAGCTGATTGCTGCCGGATTTCGTTGTTTCGATCACTACGCCGCCCGCCGACCCGCCATACTCCGCGGCATAGTTGTTGCTCAGAACTTTCACCTCCGCGACCGCTTCCACCGGCGGGTCGAGGTTGATCTGCGACACGCCCATGCGCATATTTTGCGCATTCCCGCCATCAATCCAAGCCATCTGGCTTTGGGTGCGTCCGCCGGCCAGGCTAAAGTTCGGGGTAACGTTGGCCGGCGTGTTCGGATAGGAAACAAATACTCCCGCGCCTGTCAATTCCACGACGTTGAGCGTTCGTCGATTGCCCAGCGGTAACGAGTCGATGCTTTTGGATTCGATCAGCGTGTTGAGATCGGAAGTGCGCGTCTCGATCGCCGCAGCCTCTCCGGTCACGGTGACCGCCTGCTCCGTCGCGCCTACGTCGAGTTTGACATTCAGTCCAAGCTCCTGACCCGTGGTCAGAGTAACCCCTTCACGATCGTACTTACGGAATCCGGGATGCTCGACAGTGATGTTATATTTGCCGATTTCGAGATTCTGTACCCGGTAGAAACCCGCGGAATTCGATGTTACTGGAGTTAGCACGCCTGTAGCGACGTTGATCGCGGTAACGCGAGCTTGCGGCACGACGCCTCCTTGTGTATCCGTAATCACTCCGCTGATGGAGGCGAGATTCGATTGCGCAACTAATGCCGGCGCAATCCACAAAGACAATACGATGACGACTGTTCGGACTCGGAACATGACTAACCTCACTAAGATACCCTGCAGTCTATCGCCGCGTATGGATAACTGTCAAATGCCGGAGTCGTTATTTGCTGCGAAACAGAAATCGTTGCGTGGGGAACGTGCAGAAACCACCATTTGCGTCGCACGCGCGGGCTACCAGTACTACAGAGCCATGCCTGTAACAGGGTAAGACGAAAAAGAACACGACGCCGCTCGGGTATCTTGGCTATCCCGGGCGCGTTTCATCTGAGGAATGTAAGCGCACGTTCAACCGATTGCCGGTCTCGGAAACTGCGTCGTTCGATTCGCCGCCTTGACCATCTTTTTGCCGTCTAGTGCGCCGCGGCTTTCACTAACAGCTTTTTCACCTGCGCCCACAAATCGGGATCGAATTCCATCTGCTCGTGATCGTGCTCCAGGAAGCGCCGCAGCCACGGCTCAGTGTGAAGGTCGATATTCTTGTGACGGTAATCCCACTCAAAGTTTCCCAGGATTTGGGTGCGGTTCGGATCCTCCGCCAGGATTTGACGAGGTCCGCAAATAGGGCACGAACCGCGTTGAAAAAAGTTGACCGCGGCACGCACGTTCGGAGGGATCGGAGAGTTGTGCCCAACCGCATCCACCATCACAGCCAGCATTACCGGAATTCCTTTACGCTTGAGTTCATCGGCCAACCGGACCACCGCCATGCCGCCGAAACTCTGTCCATAGAGGATTACGCGCGCCGCCCGCGCCTCGCCCTTGGGCCACGCCTGCTCGACCAACTGCGCGGCAAGTTCGCGTTTGTGGTTCTCCACCGTTTCCACGAAAACACCGGGCAGTTTCATATCGCGCAATTCCAGCGCCATGTTCCGGACACCGCGGGGCGCATTCCACCTTTGCCAGCCGCCCAGGAAGCCCACAATCAAAGTGTCTCCTTGTTTGAGCGGCAAAGGCGTCGTGAAATCTGAAAATTCCTCGTGCCTCTCCGAAGCGTACATCGGCGTCATACAAACGCAAAGAAGGCTGGCGATTAGCCAGATACTAGACAGCATGATTCAGTACAATGTTACGGCATTAATGACGCGCCCGTGAGCCGTCACGTTCCGTACGCTTCTACTCCCGGCTTCTGCTAGCCTAAATATTCGGTAACTTTCGTTGCCGGGCAGACCACCAATCCATAGGTCCGCCCCACGTCGGGTGGACGCCACGCATAGGACAGAATGGCCGATTCACGTACTGACGAACTCGATCGCTACATCAACCTGAAACTCGCCGCTCTGGGACAGCCCACCAGCCGCTCGACGGCCGACCCCGTGTTCCTCGAAATCGCCGGACCGCTGCTGCGCAACTATTATCAGAAGGACCAGTTGCTGGGCGACCGGCTTTGCCCCGCCGACGCCCGCATCCAGGCTTTTCTCGACTCCTACCTGAGCGAAGTTTGCCCCGACGGCGCCCCTCGTCTACCCTCCAGCACTTTTGTGCTCGACCGCCTGGGCCTCGCCCGCGAGATGTCGCTCCCGCCTGACGCACCCAGTTTCGCATCGCCATACCTGAACTCCTATCGCGTTCCGCAAGGCGTGCTGCACAATCCCAAAAGCGATCGCCGCACCACGCAGGGAATCTTCCATATCGTCGAAGGCGGCCTGCCCGTGCCGGCCGACAAAATCGCCGTTCCCAAACAGGCTTTCGCCGCGCTCCTGCGCATGGCGCTGCATCCGCCGGAAGACGTGCTGGCGCTCCCGTTCACCGCCAATCAGGAGAAGCAGGTCCGCCTCTTCGTCACTCTTCTTCTGCGCCCGCTCGTCTGCCCCGCAACACCGCGACGATCCCGAGCAGCACCATGGAGATCCGCTTCTTCGCGCCCGCCAGCCTGGTCAGCAATCTCGATTTCGTCGAAGGCATTTTCGGCAACGGCGGCGATCCCTACCTTCCCGAAAACGACGCCGCGCTCGACGCCGTGCATTGGAGCGGACACACCGGCTGCGTCATCCTCGCGCCGCACCTCGCCGGCGTCAAGAAGAAGGACCTCGGCCTGCCCCACTACGACCAAGCCACCGAACGCCAGCGCCGCGACGGCATGTGCTGGCGCGATCCCGACGAAGCCTACAACGGCGGCGGCGCCTTCAAACTCGCCTGCCGCGATCAGCCGCGGCGTCATGGTCACCATCATTGCCGACAATTACTACGGCTATTGCAAGAAGGAAGTCAAAACCCAGATCAGCTACGCCGCCAATCTCTTCGGCAATTGCGAAGAGGAACATGCCGGCGGCGCCATCGCTTTCCCCGCCTACGTCTTGGGCCAGGAATTCTACGCCGGCCGCACGGTCCTCACCAAGAACGTTACTTTCGAAGACGCCATGAGCCATCTGGGCGACCGCGTGGACATCAAGCCCGAACGCTACGCCATCGACAAACTCTACCCCGACGTCTTCTACGTCCCTGAGAATTCCGATTTCAGCGTCCGCGACGGCTGGGTCAAGTGGCCGCACGCCGAGGGAACGCACTCGCTCTCCTTACGCGAAGGCGACGTCTACGTGCTCCCCTGGGGCACCAAAATCCGCCTCCGCAAACAAACCGGTGGCACGCTCTGGCGGCTGGTCGCATCCCGCGCCGACGGCACTCTGTGTCACAAACCCTGCACCGTCTCCGGCGGAGGCAAAAGCGAAATCTCCAAATCCATCGCCGCATCGTCCTCAAAGGACCGGTCTTTGTCAGCGACTATCATCGCGATATGGACGCGGTAGAGGAGATCCTCCGCCGCGACTTCTCCACTATTTATAAGAAGCCGCCCGCCGCCGATCGCGCCCAGCGCCCCATCCTGAGCCCCACGCGATCGCTCGGCTCAGTCATCAAGCTGATGACCCCATCGCCCGAATACACCGACGCGCACAATCAGTGGCTTCAGCAGCTGCCCCAAACCGTTCGCCAACTGCTCATCACCATCAAACGCTATTATCGCCAGGATTGGGGCGATAACTGGCGTCAGTACCTCACCGTGGATCGCATCAACGGAGCCCTTGGCCATGAACTCAAGTATCGCAATCAGAAGCTCCTCGGCAATTACCTCCGCGTAGGCTGGGATCCCGACGGCTCCTGGCGCATCTTTAAACTTCGGCCCGACTTCAGTCCCGCCGACAAGGTGCAGGTCGAGGACGACATCACCGCGTCGGTCGTGCTGCCTCGCGAACGCTTTAACTAACCTCGATCCCGGAGTATCTGAATCCCAGCTTTAAACTGGTGCAGAACTACCGAGACCCTCCTCTTCCAACGTCCCGATGACGCCATCCATCGGGGTTTCGACGCGCAGGCGGAAGCCGACATGGCCTCGCCTCGGACTTTCATCTCCAACTTCGAGCCGCTCAACCTCGAACAGGCGCGTAAGCTGGTCGACCACGTCGCGGAATTCGATCAATTCACCGCGCCGATGAAGCAACTGCTCAACGATTTCGCTACCCAGCCCGAAGACGGCAGGCTCGCGTACGTCGTTTCGTCCGCGCACCCGCGCATGGTCGACGGCAGCCCTTCGAAAAATCCGCGCTATCTTCAGAAACGACCCGATCTGGAAAATCCGCGGGAAACGCACCTCGCCGAAATGGGGACCCGCATGAATCGCGAGTTCCCGGTCGACAAGCAAATCTGGTTCCCCGTTCATGCCGTTCTCCCCGGACGCCGCAACAATCCGCCCGATCGAAAAATCGGTGTACCGCCGCTCGCCGTCTACAATCCCATCCACTATCAGGAACTGCCCGAGCTGTTCATGGATTTCATCTGCAGCCTGACCGGCAAGTCGCCCTCCACCACCGGCTTTGGCAGCGAAGGCGCGCTGACCAAAGGACCGTTCAACGCCCTGCCCCCAGTGATCGACGTCAATAACGCGCTGGTCTCGGCGATCCTGACCGGCTACGCGGCCTTCACCACTTCCGCGGGACACATCGGGCCCAACTATCGCGTCGACCACGACAACAGCATGCTTGTCCCGGAATTGTGGTGCCGCATGCGGGTGAGCGAGCGCGAGCCGCAATTCCTGATCGGGAACGGTTATCTCGAAAAAGTGGACGATCGCGAATTCGCCGGCCGCAAAGTGCTGTCGAGCCGCTTGGGATATCGCATCACGTCGCTTTTCGTCGACCGTTTCCTCGGACGCATATTCGAGATGCCCGCGGCCGTATTTCCCGAAGAGCTCTTGAAGCCCGAGATACAAGACGAAGCGTCCTTCGTCGAGGGCGTGGATGCCATTGTCGACGCGCAGCGCCGCGTCGCCCTGAACTATTTCGAAGACGGCAGCGTGGACGACGCGTGTCCGCCCATCCGCGCGCTGCTGCACATCATGGCTCACGGCGCGTGGGAGGGCAAAGGCATCGACGATCCTGACGTACGCTCCATGTTCACGCGCGAAGCTCTGCTCTCTAGCGACTGGTATCGGGAGCGTCTCGGCGTCAAACAGCGAAAAGATATCGCCATGTGGCAGCGCCGTGTCGCAGCCCTCGAAGCCTTCCGCCGCGAAGGGCTGCCGGCGATCAACATCAACATCGCCAGGCAACTCTCCATCGCCCGCGACCAACTGGCCCGCGCCGGCAGCCCAGGCTATCTGGAAGAATTGCGCGGCGCCATAGGAGCAGACCCCTCGTGTTGACACTCGCGGTTTGGCCTTGGGTCTGTCCCTTGGCCCTCCTCTTGCCTCTAGCCGCGCAAACCAACCCCGCCTTCCAGATCAAAGAAGCCTCCATAGCCGACATGCGGACCGCCATGGAGCAAGGGCGCGTTACCTCCCGGGAACTCGTCACGCAATACCTCGTCCGCATCGCCACCTACGAAGACAAACTCCACGCCGCTCTCACAGTCAATCCCAAAGCCATCGAAGAGGCCATCGAACGCGATCGGGAACGAGCCCAGGGCAAAATTCGCGGCCCTCTGCACGGTATCCCGATCGCCCTGAAGGACAACATCCTCACCACCGACCTTGCCGACCACCGGGGGCGCGCTCGCCTTCGACGGCTACCTTCCCCCCTACGAAGCCACGCTGGTCAAGAACCTGCGCGACGCGGGAGCCATCATCATCGCCAAAACCGGCATGACGGAACTCGCTAACTGGGTCGCCGGAGCGCCCTACTCCCATGCCCGCCAATTACAACGGGGTGGGCGGGTTCGGCATGAACCCGTACGACCCCCGCCGCGATCCCGCGCGAGGCTACCTTTGATGGACGCCCTGCGCTGATGACCGGCGGCTCGAGTTCCGGCATCGGCACGGCAGCCAGCTTCTGGGCCGGCAACGTCGGCTCGGAAACCTCCGGCTCCATCCTCAGTCCCTCGAATCAGAATATGCTGGCGGGGATCAAGCCCACCATCGGCCGCATCAGCCGCTATGGCGTGATTCCGATCACCGCCGACCAGGATACGGCCGGACCCATGGCGAAAACCGTCACCGACGCTGCCATCATGCTGGGCGCACTCGAAAGCGCCGCGCCCGATCCCAACGATCCGGCCACCACCATGTGCACGCCGCCGCCCGGCCGCGACTACACGCCGTTCCTGAAGGCCGACGGCCTGAAAGGCGCGCGCATCGGCATCCCGCGCGCCTTCTACTACGACAAGGTCACGCCTCCGGACGGCAAGCACTCAGGCCGCGCGGCGGACTCAACTCCGGAGCAGGCCGAGGTCATGGCCGAAGCCATCGACATCCTCAAACAGCAAGGCGCAATCATCGTCGATCCGGCCGATATTCCGAGCATCGTCACCACCGACCCCGACCATAATTTTCTGCTGTGGAACCAGTGCTCCGGTGCGAACGATGGCAAGGGTTAGGATGCCAACTGTTCGGTCGTGCTGAAATACGGCATGAAGCGCGACTTCAATAAATGGCTGGCCTCCGCTCGGTCCCTCCGCGCCGGTTAAGACTCTGACCGAACTGCGCGTATGGAATATCACTCATACTCAAAGCCGGCGCCATCAAATACGGCCAATCGCAATCTCGACATCTCCGACGAAATGGATGTGGAAGCCGACCGAGCGCGCTATGAATTGGATCGCGCTAAAGACCTCGCCCTGAGCGCCACTCACGGAATCGACGAAGTGATGAAGGCCAATCAGCTTGACGCGCTTCTTTTCCCGGGCCCAAACGGCGCAGCGATCTCCGCTAAGCCCGGCTATCCCGACCGTCATCGTTCCCTTCGGCATGATTCCGAATGCGCCCACGCCGCCGTTCCCGGACAGCTTCGCAGCCCGAAGCCTGCGCCCTTCGGCGTCAGCTTCGCCGGTATGGCCTGCAGCGAACCGCGCCTGATTGACCTGGCCTTCGCTTTTGAACAAGCCACCAAACGCCGGGTCCCTCCGCCCAACTTGCCTTGAATGTTTGAATAATATGCAAAATTCGCCGAAATCCGTGCGGCAGAGCATCATCTTCCGTGGTCTCCCCGGCTGCGTTGCAGCCACCTTCTTTCTGTCAACTTCTCTTTCCTCCCAAACCATAGCCCGCATCGATCCCGAGATCCAAAAAGTCGTTAAAGAAATCTCGCAGGACCACATCGCCGCTACCATGAAGAAGCTTGCCTCCTTCGAGACGCGCGGCAACTTCTCCGACCCCACTCAAAAGGATCGCGGCATCGGCGCAGCACGCCAGTGGATCTACAGCAATTCCGCAGCTACAGTCCTAAACTCGAAGTCTCCTTCGATCCCTACAAGGTCAAGAAGCAGGGCACCCGCATCCTTCGCGACGTCGAGGTGGTCAACGTCATCGCCGTCCTCCCCGGCACGACTCACCCTGAGCAGCGCGTCATCGTCAGCGGCCACTACGATTCGCTCAACATCGTGCGAAAGGCCAACGCACCGCCTCCAGGAGGGGAAGGCGGCGATGCAGCCGACGATGTCATCGATTTCGACAAATCCATCGAAGCGCCCGCTCCCGGCGTAACCGACGACGCCAGTGGCGCAGCGCTGGTTATGGAGTTGGCCCGCGTCATGAGCCAATACAAGTTTGAAAAGACAATCGTCTTTATCACCTTCGCCGGCGAAGAAATCGGCCTCATTGGAAGTTCGCTCTATTCCGAGAAAGCCAAGAAGCAGGGCGACCATATTGAAGCCGTGCTCAATAACGATATCGTCGGCTGCGAAGCTTCCGGCGACGGCCGCTCCGAAGGCAGCCTGGTGCACGTCTTCTCCGAGGACCCGGCCGATTCCACTTCGCGCGAATTGGCCCGCTACATTCGCGACACCGCGCAGCGCTACGTCCCCGGATTCCAGGCCGGCCTCGTCTTTCGCTCCGACCGCTTCAGCCGCGGAGGAGATCACACGCCTTTCAATGCGGCCGGATTCGCCGCGGTGCGGTTCACCTCCGCCGCTGAAAACCTGAAAGTCCAGCACACGGTCAACGACACCTTCCAGGTCGCTTCAGCCGCTTACACCGCCAACGTCGCGCGCATCAACGCGGCCGCGGCGGCCAGCCTGGCCAACGCGCCATCGCCCCCGCAAACAGTGCGAGAAATCCTGACCGGCTCAGCGAAAGGACGCAAGGTTCCAAACCTCCTGCGCGGCGCCTCCAAGTACGATGCCATTCTGCGCTGGAAAGATGCTCAGCCCGCCGAGGACCTGGCCGGCTACGCAATCGTCGTCCGCTCTACCACCGCCCCGTTTTGGGATCACGAAATCTTCGCCGGGAAAGTGACCGAGTTCACCCTCCCCGGCCTTAGCATCGACGACGTCATCTTAGGCGTCAAAGCCATCGATCTGGAAGGCCACGAGAGCATGGTCTCCCCATACGTTGCAACTCCCTATAATAGAAAACCAATCGAACTAGCCCAGTAGCACAAAGCGGCGGAAACACGGCGCCGGCGTTTTTATTCGATCACATACCCCCTGACGGAGTCTGGTCCGGCTATCACGGAACGAACGCCCGGCGCTTTGCGTTCTAATGGTATCAGTACCCATAAAAGAACGATTTGACTTGAGTGCATGCACATTCAAACTGACTCCACCCGTATGTCCCGGCGCTGCAAGATGCTGCTGTGCGCTTTGCTGCTTGCGGTTCCATCCGTCTTTGCCCAGAGTGCCGTTCACATTGACCCTGTGCCGGTTCGTCACGGTCTGGCAAGCCGGCTGACGAATCCGTATCGCGCCAGATCGGTGCCTCCGGTCAACCTGAACAACTCGTCTCGCCTCGATTCGCTGCTCCGCTCCGGCAATCTCTATTTGTCTGCCCAGGATGTCGTCGCGCTTGCGATCGAGAACAACATCGATATTGAAGTGCAGCGCTACGGTCCGCTGCTGGCCCGCGAAGTCCTCCGCCGCGCTCAGGCCGGCGGCCTTCTCCGCAACGTGGGCGTAGGCGTGGCGGCCGGCCCGCAGAGCGTCAGCCTGCAAGGCGTGAACGTCAGCAACGGCGGCATTTCGGCAAGCACCGCCGGCAATGGCGTCAGTTCCGGCGGAGGAATTGTGACCCAACTGGGTCCCGCCATCCCCTCGTTCGATCCCACCTTCACCCTGTACGCCATTTTCCAGCACCAGACGACGCCCCAGAGCAACACCGTCCTCACCGGAACCACGGCTTTGATCGATACCGTCCGCAGTTACCAGGCACAATATATCCAAAACTTTGATTTCGGTTTAAACGCGCAGTTTACATATTCAAGCAACCATATCGCGCTCAATAGCCCTCAGTTCAATCTGAACCCGTACACTACCGCCGACCTCGACCTGCAGATGACGCAAAACCTGCTCCAGGGCTTTGGCCCGGCCGTGAATGATCGCAACATCCGCGTCCAGAAGAACAATCTGAAAGTGACCGACCTCCAGTTTCGTCAGCAGGTCATCACCACAGTCTCCGCGGTTCTCGACCTCTATTGGGACCTGGTGAGCTTCGTCGAAGCTGTGCGGTCGCGCGAGGCTGCTGTCGCCACCGCGCAGCAGCTTTACAACGACAACAAACAGCAGGTCCAGTTCGGTTCGCTGGCCGAAATCGAAGTGACCCGCGCCGAGTCGCAACTCTATGCCGCCAAACAGGACCTGGTCATCGCCCAGACCAATCTGCTGCAGCAGGAAACCATTCTGAAGAATGCGCTCTGCCGTTCTGGAGTCGCAGCCGCGGGTCTGGCCGACGTCCATGTCGTGCCGCTCGACAAACTGCAAGCTCCCGATAAGGACGAGATGAAGCCGCTCGATCAGGTCATGAGCGAGGCCGTCAAACAGCGCGTCGAAATCGCGCAGAGCCGCATCAATTTAGAGAGCAATCAACTGAACCTTGTGGGCATCAAGAACTCGCTGAAGCCCAGTCTCCAGGCCTTCGCCGAATTAACCAATAACGGCCTGACGGGCACGCTCACTCCGCTGGGGGCCGATCAATCGGGACTCGGCTATCTCGCCGGCGGCTACGGCAACGTGCTGGCCCAGATCGCCCGCCGCAACTATCCCAACTACTCCGCTGGTTTCTCTCTCAACATTCCGCTGCGCAATCGCGCTGCGCAGTCTGACTACGCCACCAGCCTCGTCGAACTCCGCCAGAACGAATTGAGTCTGCAGAAAAGCATCAACCAGGTAGAGGTCGATGTGCGCAATGCCGTCATCGGACTTCAACAGGCCCGTGCCCGCTTCGTATCCGCTGTGAAAGCGCGTGAGCTTCAGGAAGAGACCCTCAAAGCCGACCAGCAGAAGCTGTCGCTTGGCGCTTCCACACCGTTTCAAGTCGTTCAGGATCAGCGTGATCTGGCCAACGCCCAGAGCTCCGAAGTCCAAGCCATGGCCAACTTCAGTCATGCCCGCATCGCCTTCGATCAAGCCGTGGGGAACACCCTCGAAACCAACCACATCTCCATCGACGAAGCCCGTGCGGGCGTGGGAGGCGTGCATAAATGAAGACCCTCCGCCAATTAATGGCCCTCTCCCTCAGTTATTTGTGCAGCGGTGCCCAGCTTTTCGGCCAAAACGCTGCTGTCGAACCCTTGCGGCCGCAGAGCGCCATCTTCACGCGTCCCTACCGGCCCGTCCAATTGCCGGCCGCCCGCCTCAATAACCCCGGAAGAATTCAAGACAAGATCCGCGGCGGCAAGCTTTATCTCACTGCTCAGGATGCCGTCGAACTCGCGCTCGACAACAACATCGATATCGAGGTGGCGCGCTACAATCAGCCTGCGGCCGAGTGGCAGGTGGAGCGGGCGCAGGCCGGCGGAGCGTTAGCCGGCGTTCCCAGCACCTCGTCTCAAGCCTTCTCGGTAGCCTCCGGACAAGGCGTCGTAGGTAGCCAGCAGGCGGCAGGAGTCAGTGGAGGAGGCGGCAGCGGAACCGGCAATAACACCAATAACGCCACCGTCTCCCAGGTTGGCCCTGTCACAGCCGTGCTCGACCCGTCCTTCCAGGAAAGTACTGCGTTTAGCCACCAGACCACGCCGCAGCAGAATACCACCCAGAGTCTGACCGATTCGCTTATCTCCAACACTCGTGCCTCCACGGGCAGTTATCAGCAGGGCTTTCTCACCGGCGGCCAGGTCACGGTCACCTACAAGGACAACTACCTCAGTGAGAACTCGCCGACCGACGTCCTCAATCCCTCCACAGCCGGCAGCCTCGCGATCTCGGCCCAACACAATCTCCTCCGCGGCTTCGGCATTTCCGTCAACGAGCGGAATATCAATGTCGCTAAGATCAACCTTCAGACTACTGACCTCAATTTCAAAACCCAGGTGATCGGAGTGGTGGTCAACGTCCTGGACGCCTACTATGCACTGGTCGCGGATTACGAAGACCTGAAAGCGAAAACCACCGCGCTCGACGTTGCCGAGCAATTTTTCGAGGATAGTAAGAAACAATTGGAGTTCGGCGCCTTGACCCCGCTCGATGTCACCAATGCGCAAACGCAGGTGGTGGCCGGGCGGCAGAACCTCGATCTCTCGCAAACCGGATTAGAGCAGCAGGAACTGCAGCTCAAGAACCTGATCAGCCGGACCGGTATCGCTGACCCGCTGCTCGCCAACACGCCGATTGTCCCCCTCGATCGTATCGAAATTCCGGCTACCGATGAACTTCCGCCCCTGAAGGATCTGGTGGAACTGGCCGTGAAAAATCGCAGTGACCTGGCCGCCGAACGCGCGTCCGTCAAGACCGCCGAAGTCTCCGCCCTCGGCACCAGGAACGGACTCCTCCCGACCATGCCCGTCTTCGCCTCGCAAACCCAATCCGGCCTTGCCGGTAAGCCAAACCCGTTGGTTACGCCTTTCTTTACCCTCCAGCCCAATCCCTATCTGGTGGGCGGCACCGGGAATACGCTGGCACAGGTCTTCCGGCGCAATTTCCCAAGCGAACTTGGGGGAGTCGCCATCACCGGGCCGCTGCGCAACAATCAAGCCCAGGGGGACTTCGGCATCGATCAGCTCCAACTTCGCCAGCGCCAGCTCATCACCCGCAAGGATGAGAACCAGGCCCAGGTGGATGTCCTGAACGCGGTTATCGCGCTACAGCAGTCGCGGGCGAAATATGAGGCCGCGCTTCGCAGCCGCAGGTTGAACGAACAACTGCTCTCGGCCGAACAGCAGAAATACAAGTTGGGAGCCTCCACACCTTATCTGGTAGTGCAGGCGCAGCGCGACTTGACCAACGCCAACTCCACTGAAATAGCCGCCCTGGTGGAATTCAGCAACGCGCGCATCGCCCTGGAGCAAGCCACCGGCACGACGCTCGAGAAGCACAACATCAACATCACCGCGGTCCGCGACAAGTAATAGAGCGCGCCTCTCACTTCCCGAAGTGCAGGTCCATGAAGTCCAGGAAGCGATCCCAATCGTAGGCCGTTACGTCGTGCTTCCCTGACCGGATGTGGTAGCCGATATCGCCGGAGATCGGCTGATTCAACCCCGGCATCTCAGTAGAGTCCAGGCCTTTTTTCCCCAACAGCCGGTACACGCGCGACGCATCGACAGCCGCGAGAAACTCGCCTTTAGGATCGGACCCCGAGTCGAGTTCCGCGCTCGCCACGTAAGCCGGCCGCGGAGCGACCAGCGCCAACAGCATGTGCCCATCCACCGGCAACGTCTCCTCTCGCCCGATATACTGCCGGTAATTGCCCGCGAACCAATAAGGGAAAGCGTTGTTCAGATGCTCCAGCCGCTCTCCGGCTTTGCGCTGCGACAGCCCCACGCCGCCCTGTCCCGACTCGTTTGAAATCACCATGGCGAAGCGCTGATCCCGCGCGCCGGCCCAAACCGCGGCCTTTCCGAGACGTGAGAAACCCATCACCGCGACCTTCTGCCCGTTGATGTCCGAATCCGATTCCAGGTATTCGAGCGCGCGGCTCAAGCCCCACGCCCACGCTCCAATCGCTCCCCACTCGTCGGGCTCCACGTTCTCCTGTCTGGCTCCCAGGAACATGGCGCGTACGCCGTCGTCGATGCCGCCGTTGAAGTCCGGCTCAATGTCACCGCAGTACATCGTCGCCACCGCATAGCCCCGATCCAGAATTTTCTCGATCTGCCACCGCGAAGCCGCTTTCCCGCGCGTGTCCGCTCCCGCGCGCACCAGAATATGCGGCACCTTCTCACCGGGCTTAGCGCCTTTCGGAGCCGCGGGATCCACCACCCACGTCTCCGGCAACTGGATTCCCGGATCCGCGTCTACCGTCTGATTACCTGCGAAGTTCAGTCCCAGGACCGCCGGAGCCCCGCCCAGCGCATTCGCGGGAATATAGAGCAGCAAGTGCAGTTGCGGCGGATTCTCCAGGCCGTTGAACGAAATCGTAACTTGCTTCCGCACTGCTTTGCCGCCCAACGCCTTACGGTCTATCAGGTCGAGACGATACTTTGGCGTGAACCGGGTGGCCATTCTACCGCCGGGCATCTTACCGTATTCCTGCGTCTCCAAAAGCTCCAGAATCTCCGGACGGCGCGATTTCCACCACGTCTGCGCATCCCGGACCGGCTGGCCGTTGGCCAGCGTCAGGACATCCGGCTTGGCAATCGTTTCATGAACCTTCGTCTGTTCGACCGGCCCCCCTGACGCGATCTCCAAAACGCCCACGGACCAGCGCGGCATCGCGATCGTGACAGCTCCGCTGATTGCTTGCCACTTTCGCCGCAACCGGATGAACCAAATCGGGATGCTCCAGCGTGTTTCGCGCGTTCAGGTTATCGGGCGCAACCAGCTGAAAGGATGTCTTGCCGGAGACAAAGCCGTTGAGTTCCAGCGACACCTCGCGAGCCGCATCCGAAGGGTTCACCAGCTTGACCACCACGCTCCTGCCATCCGCTGATTTTGCCGCATCCACGCTCAGTCCCGCAGTCTCGCCTTCCACCCTCAACAGCGCGGGCGCGAAATGATCGTGAAACAGTTTCATCACCACGTAATTCGGAGCCGGGAACCATGACCGGTTATCGAAGTTGATGAGCGCGTTATCCCACGCCGGCGCACTGACGTTGCCGCAGCCACAGCGCGGGAGACGCCATGGTCACCAGGTTGCTCCGCTCGAAGGAGTTCAAAATGCCGCCGGCATAGAGGCCGGTGCGCCAGTCGGTCGATCTGCGCATTCCACTCCGAGACGAATAACTTCAGATTCGGATTCTTGGATCTCGCGAATTCGCTCACCCAGCGTCGCGAAAAACTTTTCGGCATTGGCAGGACCGTCGGCAAAGTGGTCCGCACTCTCGTAGTGATGAACGCTGAGATAGTCGACCAGGTCCGCGGCTTTCTCGATCACCGCGTATCGCCTTCCGCCCAATGCCCTCCGAGCTGACCGCTGCCGCACGCGATCGTTTTGATCGTAGGATCCACCTGCTTCATGGCCGGGACGAACTGCCGCAGCATCTCGGCGTAATCGTCGCGCCTTCATCCTCCAGATCTCGTTGTCGATCTCCCAATACTTGACGCCAAACGGTTCCGGATGGCCATTGGCCGCGCGGACCTTCCCCCACTTCGAGGTGGCCGGCGCATTGCAATACTCCACCAGGTCGCGAGCATCCTGGACATATTTCGAACGGTCCGCCGGATCGTATTGCGGCCTCCGCTATTGATCACCACGACCGGCTCCGCACCCACCCTGCGGCACAAGCTGATGAATTCGTCAATGCCGAAAGATAAAGGATCGAGTTTCGTCCCAACCCGTCTTTGCCGACGCGTTTGCTCTGCGGGCCGATGGAATCTTTCCAGTGATAATCGGCGATGAAGCTGCCGCCGGGCCAGCGGATCATCGGAGGGTTGTAAATCCGTGATGGCTTTCAGCAAGTCGGGACGGAAGCCGCCGTTGGCGTTGAAGGAGTCCGGCATCAGGCTGACCTGGTCGATCCAGACTGTGGCAGCGTCCGCGGGTGACGATTTCGAGTCGTCGCGTTGGCGGAATCTTCTTCCGGATTGAGGCGAGCGGATATTCGCGTCCAGTCTTTGCCGGGAGGCGGGAACGAATTCTGCGCCAGCACGTAGCGGCCGCTCATCAGGCGGACGGAAATGCCGCCGGCGGATTCGCCGCGCACCAAGAGCGAGCCGCGGAAGACGTCGCCCTCTGCGAACCGCAGAAGTGTTCCTGCGCGACACCCGTGCCCGCGCCACCGGCGATTTTCAGCGAATTTGCTGTTGAAAGGCTGGTCGGCGTCGAGCGACAATTCGCCCGCGCCGATCGCTTTCCAGTGGCGGGCCGGCGCAGGTAAAGGATCGAAGAGGACGGTGTGGTCGGGCCGACCGCGCGAATCGCCCGAAATTCCGCACCCGCCGAATCGGTCGCGACAAAGCCTGTCCTTGCTGCGGCCTCCATCTTGGCATCGAAATAGGGGTTTGTCGTTGACGAATGCCTGGAGTTGATTTCCTGCGACTCGCACGTGGAAGCCGGTACCAACGGCCGTTTGCCAAGCGCGCAGGGTCCGCGTGTGCGCGCAGGGGCGTTTCTGCATCAGATGACCTGACCTGTTTGCCATCGAAGCTGAGTGGTCAGGCCGTTCCGGTTGGGCGCGCTACGCCGACTTACAGTGCGCCTTCGCCGCCAGTCCGCCGCATGTCCGGCAAAGAAGATCATAGTCTGTCCACGGTACCGCTGAGCCGATCGAAACGGGACTGCGTTCTCGACGTCCGCCGGACTCGCCAGGACACCACCGCGCGAATCCGCCAGTCTTCGGGACTGAAGCGCTCTTCGAAGCTACGGTTCCATACCACCTCGCCCCAGACACCGCCGTTCACGGAGTGATAGATGTGCTCCAGAAACTGGCCGTAGATCTTGGGATCGATCTGCTGCACCACCGTGCTGGTATCGACCTTCAAACGAACAGCCTGCGCGAACGAGGGAGCCAGGGCAAATACAAAAATGAGACAAATATTGCGAAACATGGGGTTGAAACGTTATTGTAGGACACTGCAGCGTCCCTTTGCGCTCCGGCGTATCGCCCGCCGGTGGAGATTGGCCATTCTCCCCGTGCAGGCTGCATAGCAACCCCCGGCGATTCCCAACCCAGTTACAAACTCATTACCGGACAAGGAGCCTCGCGGATAATTGAATAGGCATTGGTCCGCAGCCGGCCGAGCGTGCCATGAATCCGGCCGTGACCAATAATCACCAAATCCGCCTCATGGTGCATCGACGCGGCATACACAACCTTCGACACCGGCCCCATCTCCATGCAGAGATCAAAATGCGTGCCGGCCTCTTGCTGCAAGTTCATCACGGACTCGCGGGAGATCCGCATCAGATCCGCCCGGAACACGTCCTCAAAGCGAGTCATCGGTGTGTGATCCACTGGCGGCACTGCATGAATCAGCCTGAGGGTTGCGTGCAGCGAGTCAGCGATCATTGCGGCGTGGCCGATCAGCCGTACCGCGTCCGGCGTCGTATCCACGGCGCACATCACGTTTTCACATTTTTTGTGCTGTGGCATGGAGGGCGTGTCGGTATGCGCCGCGGTCCAAACAGGACAATCGCAGTCGTGCAGCACTTTCGCAGTTACCGACCCCAGCAGCATACTGCGGAAAGGACCGTAACCGTGCGTCGGCATCATGATCAGGTCGACGCCATTGGCCATTGTGTAATCGACAATCTCAGCAGCCGCTTCGCCCACGGCAACCACCGCCCGTACTTCTGGTTGGAAAGACGAATCCACTGCAAGAAACTTCTGCAGTTGGTCGATGGTGTCGTCCTTCATGGCATCCCAATCCACGGCAATGGGGTAGCTGGCATCGACGCCGCCGTAAAAGCCGCGGGGCACGCCAAGCGTGTGCAGCAGCGTGATTTTGGCATTGAACTTCTGTGCCAGCGATTGGACAAAAGGTCGCACCGCCCGGCACCGTTCGGAGAAATCCACGGGAAAAAGGATATGGTGAAAACCGGTCATCTGACCCTCCTTACAGTGAGATTACGGGCAAACTGACAACCACTTCGAGGTGCTGGATTATCTGTTGATTAGCAGCAGCTCGCACATCGATGGCTGCGCGGAGTCACGCACTCGGCGTCAAAAGACCCGTTAGCTGGCGCGACGTGGCTACCTTCTCGGCTCGTACCGCATCGCCACCGCCCCCGACCCGAACTCCAGCCGGCTCACGAGTCTTAAGTCGATACGCTTCGATAGCCCCGCGAACAATGTCGGCCCGTGGCCCGCCAGCCTGGGCTGCACCACAAACTCGTACTCATCGATCAATCCCAACTCCGCCAACGCCAGCGGGAGCTTCACGCCTCCCACGAGCAGTCCCTTACCCGGCTCTTGCTTGAGCTGCTGGACAGCCTTTCCTGGATCCCCGCGCACCAACTCCGCGTTCCAATCGACCCGGTCCAGAGTGCTCGACACAACGTACTTCTTGGCCGCGTCGATCGCCTTGGCGAAGGGCGCCATCCAATCAGGCCTCGTTCCCGTCGGCACCGGCCCCCGGAACGCTGCCTCCATCATTTCGAAAGTCACCCGGCCAAAGAGGAGGGCATCGGCCCGGCCGAGGCTCTCAGCGGCGTGTCGATGCAGGTCTTCGTCCGTGGACATTGCACGATGATCGCAGCACCCGTCCAACGTGATGTTGATGAAATACCGAAGGGGTCGCATGACGCAAGACTACCGCCGATGCCGGTATCGCGCCTAACCGTCGCGCCTCGATCGGGTTTCGAGCTTCTTCGCGGCACCAGGAATCGCGGCTCACACCGTATGATGAAATGTCTCCGGGGTCGCCCTGGACGCAGCCTCTAGCTGGGCCTACGGTGTATTCTGAGTATTGAGATGAGTGAAAACGAAACTCCTGTCGCCCCTAACGCAGACGAAGAAGCTGAGAATCCAGCGGCCGGGCAAGTTCCTATTCCTCCGGCATCGTTCGAGTATCTGGTAGCCACTTTCCGCTTTCAAGTCGAGATGCAGCTTGGCTTGCTCCATTTCGGCGAAGAGAAAGACCGGCCCCAGCCGAATCTGGACCTCGCCCGCCATTTCATCGATATGCTTGCGATGTTGCAGGAAAAAACTCGAGGCAATCTCTCCCTCGAGGAACAGCGATTGCTCGATAATTCCATTACCGAGCTGCGCTTCCGCTTCGTGCAAACTGCCGATAAGTCAGCCAAAGCATGAGCGGCGGACCCGCGTTCAAGATTACGGTCCTGGGCTCGGGCACCAGTGTCGGCGTACCCACCGTGGGTTGTCATTGCGCCGTGTGCCATTCGGCCGATCCTCGCGATAAACGTCTCCGGCCATCAATACTGGTGGCCTTTGAAGGCCATAACGTGGTGATCGACACCACTCCGGATTTCCGAACCCAGATCTTGCGGGCCAACGTCGATCGCCTCGATGCGGTCGTCTACACCCACGCCCATGCGGACCATATTATGGGTCTCGACGACGTTCGTCCGTTCAATTTCCGCCAAAATCAGCACATCCCCATCTTCGCGTCCGGTGACACATTGGAGGTGATTCGGAGAGCTTTTTCTTATGTCTTCGACGAGACTCCGCGCAACACCTATGTGCCGAAACTGGAACTGCACGAACTCGACGGCTCGCCCTTCGATATTTTCGGCGTCCGGTTTACGCCTGTGCCGATCGATCATGGGAAGGCCGGCATCTTTGGCTTCCGCTTCGGCAACGCAGCGTACTTGACGGATCATAGTGGCATCCCCCCAAGCTCTATGGAAAAGCTGCAAGGCCTCGACGTGCTTTTCCTCGACGCGCTCCGCCACAAGCCCCACCCGACTCATTCGACGGTTCAGCAATCCATCGAAACGGCGTCCGCCTTGCAGCCTCGCCGAACGTACTTCACCCACATCTGCCATGACCTGCCGCACGTGAAGACCGAACTCGCGCTCCCGCCCAACGTTTTTCTGGCCTACGACGGCCTTGAGATCCAGGTGCCGGCATGAGTTCTTTTGAGGCCGCCGGCAGACAACGTCTCGGGCGGGCTGAGATTGAAGTTTGTGTTAACGCCGTCACACCGGGGCGAACGGAGTTTACGAATGGCGAACAAGGACGGGCAACTTGACCATCCGCGTCACCCGCAGCCTCGCGGAAATCCCACCCGACTTCGGCCCGTGCGCCACCACGATTGGCAATTTCGACGGCGTACATGTAGGACATCAGGCCCTGATGAAACGCATCTCCTCCCTCTCCCGCGAACACGGCTGGAAAGCGGCAGTCCTGACGTTCAATCCCCATCCCGCCAAGATCGTCGCGCCGGATCGTGCGCCCAAAATCATCATGACCCTCGACCAGCGCGCCAAGGTGATGGGCGACCTGGGCATTGAGGAAGTTCTCATCTTGCCGTTCACTCCCGAAGTCTCGCGCTGGACGCCGGAGCAGTTCGTCAAAACCGTGCTGGTGGACGCCATGCAAGTCCGCGCGGTGCTGGTCGGAGAAGACTTCCGCTTCGGCCACAAACAGGCTGGCGACACCAAAGTTCTCGCGCAGCTGGGCGAGAACTTCGGCTTTGAAGTCGATCTGATCACGCCGGTGAACGTGCGCGGCGAGCGAGTCAGCAGCAGCCTCGTTCGGCAGATGACTCTGGCCGGAAAAATCAGCCGCTCCTGCCGCCTCCTGGGTCGTCCATTCGCCCTCGAAGGCGCGGTCGTCAAGGGACACGGAATCGGATCGCAAAAGACCGTTCCGACCCTCAACCTACAGCCTTTGACCGAGGTCTGGCCGGCTGACGGCGTCTACGTCACCCGCACCTTCGATCTCGATTCCGTCCGCGAATGGCGTTCCATCAGCAACATCGGAAAGCGTCCGACCTTCGATGGCCACGACACCAGCGTCGAAACCTTCCTGCTGGAGCCTTTAACCGAGCCGCGCCCGGAACGGATTCGCGTGCAGTTTCTCTGGCGAGTGCGCGACGAACGCAAATTTCCCTCGCCCGCCGATCTGAAGGCGCAGATCCTGCGGGATGTCGCCGTTGCGCAAAAGTATTTTCGACGGCTTGCGGAGAACGGTAGAATGGCGAGTTGAAGAGTAAATCTGAAACTACCGAATCACAGGCGCCGGAGCCTGTCGAACAGGTGTCCGTGGTGATCGTCTCCTGCAATCGAGTCGACCGGCTGCGCGCCAGTCTTTCGGCGCTGAACGCCGGGGTAGAGAATCCCGCGATGAAGATCATTGTGGTCGACAACGGTTCGCGGGATGGAAGCGCCTCGCTCGAAGCCGAATTTCCCGCTGCCCAATTCATCCGCTTACCCCAGAATTTCGGACTCACAAAAGCTTTGAACATCGGCATCCGCGCAAGGGATGACGCGTATGTTCTATTTCTGCACGAGGATGTCGAAATCCTGCCTGACGCGGTCGCCTTGCTGCGTGCCGAGCTGGAGCAACACATCGAAACCGGAGCCGCGTGCCCTTTGTTGCTCGATGAGGCCGGCCGGCCCGTTCCGCAAGCTCGCGATCTCCCCTCACCCGCGAATCCCGATCCACCTCTTCGACCTGGCAAGCCTGGCGAGATACCGGCTGTCAGCGGCGCGGCGATCATGGTCCGGCGCTTTCTGCTTAATGCCCTGCGCAATGTCGACGAACGTTACGGAAATTATGGTAGCGATATCGAATTAAGCATGCAGGTCCGCCGGGCCAATAAGAAGATCGTGATCGTAGATGGCGCCACGGCCATTCACCGCCCTGAAACGTCGGACGAGCGTGCGGAGTTTGCGGCCGATCGCCAGCTTGGAACCGCAACCTTCCTGGGAAAGTATTATGGTTTTTCTGCCAAATTAAAGTACCGTTTGGGAGCGATACTGGGCGCCCTGGTCACATTTAAACTTGGCAGGCTGCGATACTTGGTGTCGGGCCAGAAAATCGACGGCGCGTAAGGGTAATCTTAAAGTATGAACCTGATGTTATTGGTGGCGGGGTGGTCCAGCCTGTGCGCAATTGCAACAGGCGGGCTGGTCTGGTTCATTATGCATTCGCGGATGGAAGTCCGTCTCGCCAGACAGCGGGAAAAGCTTGCGGAAACGCGAGCGACCCTGGAAGCGCAGAAGCAAGGCATTCAGGGAACCATGCAAGGCGTAGAGGAAACCACGCGGCGCAAAGCTCTCGACGACTTCCTGGCGGACCTGCGAATCGAGGAACGTCATTACGTGCGCGAACAGAAGGTCCTGTTCGTTACTCGCAAGATGCTCGTACGGCAGGAGCGGATCTTCTTCCGCAACATTCCCCTCTCCAATTGGGTCGAACAGGAGATCCCGATTTCGGAGGGCGCCGACCTCGATATGCTCGCACGGTCCCTATCCGTTTTCTCTCCCGAATTGCTGATGGGGCCGTCCGAGGACGACAGCCGTCACCGGATGATAAGGTAGTGGAACCATGGCCACCACGCCTCGCCCTGAGGACGCATCGCCGGCTCTCATTTTCGACACTTTGCTGGCGCATCAGCGCACCGCGGCCTTGCGCGCCGCCATTGAACTTGACCTCTTTCGCGCCGTAGGAGACGGACCGTCCGACGCTGCGACATTAGCTCAGAAGTGTTCGGCTTCGACGCGCGGGATGCGCATCCTATGCGACTATCTCACCATCATCGGTCTGTTGCGGAAGGAAGGCAGTTTGTACCAGCACTCGCCGGCCAGCGCAGCTTTTCTCGACCCGCGGTCTCCTGCTTGTCTCGCTTCTATTGCGCGTTTTCTCGGCAACCCGCAGATGGCGGACAGCGATCAGCACCTGGCTGACATCGTCCGCAATGGACGCACTAACCTGGCGGGCGAGGGCTCGGTCGAACCGGAGAATCCCATCTGGGTGGAGTTCGCCAACAGCATGGCGCCTATGATGGCTCCCTTGGCCGCACCGCTCGGTGCCGTAGCGCTCGAGGGCCTCACCGGACCGTTGCAGGTTCTCGACATCGCGGCTGGCCATGGTCTCTTTGGGATCGAAGTGGCGAAGCAGCATCCCGAAGCGCACATCGTTGCCACGGATTGGGCCGCGGTCCTCGATGTGGCCAAGGCCAATGCCGCAAAAGCCGGTGTGGCCGATCGCTATCAAGCCCTGCCGGGCAGCGCGTTCGACGTCGATTTCGGCGGCCCCTACGATATCGTTTTGATCACTAATTTTCTTCACCATTTTGACGTGCCGGCCTGCATCGGGCTGCTCAAGAAAGTGCGCGCGGCGCTGAAGCCCGGCGGACGCGCGGCCACGCTGGAATTCGTGCCAAACGAAGATCGCGTCACTCCCCCGATGGCCGCCGCGTTCAGTATGACGATGCTGATGTCGACCGTTTCAGGCGACGCCTACACGTTCCGCGAATTGGAATCGATGTACCGCGAAGCGGTTTCGATCAAATCACTGGACATCCCGTCCCGAAATGCCCGCACACGATCGTGTTAGGCGTTTCGTAATACAGCCCGCCTGTGCCGTTGACAACGCCAGGATTTCGCCAGCTCTACTCGTAGCCGAAGGCCGAGCAAGGCGCGGTCAAGAAGATGTATCCTGGACCTATCATGATGCGTCTGATCGCCCTCGCCGCTTTGTTTGCACCCGCCGTTTTCGCCCAGGAGCAGTTCATCGACTGGCAGAGCGACTACCATCAGGCGCTGGCGGACGCAAAGGCGGCGAAGAAGCCGGTCTTTCTCGAGTTCCGCTGCGAAGCTTGAATGGAGGGTCGAGTATTCGACGCACAGGTTGTGCTGTCGCCGAAAGATTCTCCGCTGGGTAAGGTGCTGAGCCAGTACGTGTGTGTCCGCGTGGTCCGCATGGATGACGTGGACATCGGCTTGTTCGACCGCGACTGGAACAACGCCATCTATTTCTTCGTGCTGAACGCCGACGAGCAGATCTACATGCGCTATGGCGGGCGCGAATCGCAGTCGCCCGACACCTATAACTCGCTCGACAGCCTGCGCATCGCCCTGGAACAGGGTCTCGTCCTTCATCAGAAATACCTGCAGGGGAAGCCTGCCGAAACAGGAGCGCCCGAAACCGCTGTTCCCGCGCGAAATGCCGCTGTTGGTCGAACGCACCTTCGCGCAGCGGCAATGCGTCGAGTGCCATCTGATCGGCGATTTCCAGAATATCCAGCGCGAGCGCGACGGCGTGCTGGACAAACTGACGCCACCTCTACCGCTCACCCGATATCAAGACGATCGGGATCTCGCTCGACGTGCCGAAGGGTCTCGTCGTGAAGGAAGCCACCGGCGCCGTGGCCGCGGCCGGGATGAAGCCGGGCGATCGTATCGCCGCCTGGAACGGCGTCCCCGTCTGGACCTTCGGCGACGTGCAGTATCGATATGACAAGGTCGACCGCCACGCCAAGAGCCTCGCGATTACGGTGGATCGCGGTGGCCAGTCCGTCGACCTGACGGTCGAGTTACCGCCGCGATGGTGGTGGACCGACCTGCGCTTCCGGCAGTCGAGCGTCGACCCGCGCCTCGATTTCGAGGATCGTCCGCTGACCGCCGACGAGAAGCAGAAGCTCGGCCTGAAACCCGACGGCTTTGCCAGCCAGGTGAAGTACGTCTCGGAAATGGCGAAGGTCCGCAATTCGCATGACCTTCGCGTAGGCGACGTGATCGTCGCCGTCGACGGCGTCGAACGCGACGACTTCGCCAACACCGCGGAACTCTACCTCAAGCTGCACACGAAGGCCGGCGACTCGGCTAAGCTGGAGGTCATCCGCGACGGCAAACGAATTACGATGCCGCTCCAGACCTACGTATTGAGCTTCCGAAAATGACTCGCACGATTCTGCTTCTGTTTGCCGTCAGCTGGCATGCGCCGCTGACTGGTCGCAGCCGGGCGAAGTACGGCATGAAGACGCGCTGGTGATCTCGTACACGGCGCGCGTGGACGGTCCCTACCTGGTGGTCCGCGCGAACCTCGGACAGGGCTGGCACACCTTCGCGCTGGACAATGTCCAGCGGGTGCAGGAGAAGCTGGCCGGCAAACCCGCGCTGAGCATGGATCGCTCGACCGAGATCGCTGTCGACCGGACTACAGGTAGAGGGCCCGTGGCATCAATCGCCGCCCAAGGATTTCTCCCGCCCTAACTTGAGGATGTTCAGCTTCGGCTACGACCACGACGTAATCTTCGCCGCGAAGATCCGCCCGGCCGGCGCAGGTCCGGCGAAGCTGCGCATTCGCGGCCAGGCGTGCACGGAGACGGTCTGTAAGAACGTCGACGTCCCGCTGACCGTCGCCGTGCCGGCAAAGCTCGGGATATCGGCCGAAGTGAAGCTGGGCGAACTGGTGCAGTCCCGCGTAGAGTAGGCCTTTGGCCTGCGTTGACCTCTGCCACAGGCTCCTAGTCTATAGCTAGGCTTCGGGATGGAATGAACCAGGCAACGAGCCCGCACTGCCGGACTCGGGACTCTCCACGTCAAGGTTCACCACGACGGGTTCCTGGCCACTTCGCACCACGACCGCTTCGCAGGGTTGTTCCGCGAGAGCATTGATCTCCTGATGCGGCACGTACGGTGGGACAAAAATAAAGTCACCAGGTCCGGCTTCACCGCTAAATTCCAGATGGTTCCCCCATCGCATGCGCGCTCGGCCTCGCACGATGTAAAGTACGGTTTCAAGTTCGCCGTGGTGATGGGGTCCGGTCTTCGCCCCGGGTTGCACGATCACCGTACCTGCCCATAGTTTACTTGCGCCCGTTCGGGCGTAAGTGATAGCGGCTGCGCGTGTCATCCCGGGCGTCTGTGGAGTGTTCGGGTCCAGTTCGCCGGCCGGTACGATTTTGACGCCATGATGCTGCCAGTCCATGATTTCAACAGTAGCCCATCGGCGACGGCTGTTCGCAGACAGAAAAAGGCCCGCGTCGTGAATCACCACAGCGCGGGCCTTTTTTCAAACGCGATTTACCGCCGAAAGTGCTCAAAGCGAGGCGCTATGACACGTGCATGCTCGAACCGCGGAGCAACGATCACTGCGGGTGGGGCCCAGTATCCGCCTACCCAAACGCCGCTCGGCGCATAGTAGCCGGCTACCCAGTTGTAACCCGGTCCCGGACAGGCAGGACGCACCACAGCCACCGGCGCGGGTACGCCAAAACCGATTCCGAACGTCACCCGTGGAGCGGCGGCCAAGCTGCCCGCCAGAATCATCATGACTGCGATTGCCTTTTTCATCTTCTTGCCCTCCTTACGCCTGAATGAATTGCAAGCCTGCGGCCAATCCGCAAGAGCTTGAAAAGGCGAGTGTTAGAGACTGGCTGTGCGCGCGGAGCGGTGGATTTGCGCCGCCATCTGGTGCAGTTGGGCCGATGCCAAACTTTACACGGCCAGAACGATCTCGCCGGCGCAGCGGCGCATATCCATTTCATATTCGATGCCGGCGATCGGCGGCCGCGTGTAATGCCACGTGATTCCGTTAGGAGCGTTACCGGTCTTCGGCACGATCAACGAAGCCAGGAAGGGCGAAATGTCGTGAACAGTATAGACGTCCACCGCGGACACCTCGTCCCACGATGCGCCGAGACCCACCAGGCGTCCGTGCATGAGCCCGAGCACAAACCGGGCCTTATCCGTCAAGGCGTCCAACGAATTCTCGCCGCGGCGAACGACATCATGCGGATCGAGCGAGCCTTCGGGCAATTCGCCCGCGCCGGCAACGATAAAGCTACGGGCCGCGTCACGCGCTGGAACCGTGTAGGAAAATGCATACACGACCGGTTCTGACGGGCCGCCGATCTCGGGCGCAACATTGGTCCGCGCCACCGGATTCAAACCGTTCAGCAGAATATTGCGTTTTTCCAGAAAATGGACATAACCAGCGTTGAAGTCGTTAAATCCTTTGAACGTGAAAGGGCTGGGAGAACGGAGTTCCATCCCGCACAAAGCTTGCGGCGGCCGCTCTAACTTCGCTAGGTGGGCATCCAGCCTGGCAAAAGCTTCCGCAATGGGAAGCGGTTTGGCCATCCGGGCCCGCTCGATCTCGAAACCGGCGTTCGCCACAACCCCCGCCGAATAAGGCGCGATGCCTTTCAAAAATGAATAACCGCCGTTGGAGTTTGTAACCAGCATTCAGACAGAGTACCGTATCCCAGGTACCGGGAAATTCCTCAAGCACGCCGGAGTCGCCAAAGTTTTCCTTAGCAACGGGCGGAGAACGTTGCGGCTGATGCACAGCCGGGAGCGCGGCATGGTGGGAAGCACTGTTGTGACAATAGATTCCGTCCACGCTCAGGCGAAGTTCCCCCGTTCAACACGCTCGGAAAAGGGTGTTGGTGTGGAAGCGCTAAGCGCAGGAACGCTGCGTTAAAATGTGGAGGACCGGACGCCGGAGGGGAATCTACATGACGCCAAGAGTCGCATTCAGTCTCTTGATCGCTCTAACCGCTGCCGCGCAGGCACCGCGCGGGACGGTTCCAGCTTCGCGCGCGGGGTCCGATTCCGTTCAGAACGGCGGGTACTACGCACTGGTGATCGGGATCGATCGATATCCGCACTTTCACCCGCTGGGGACTGCGGTCTCGGATGCGAAAGCGATCGCCCGGATCCTGCACAATAGCTATGGTTTCGAGACCAAAACTCTGCTGGATGACGAGGCGACAAGAACCAATATTCTGAATGCAGTCAGCCAGTATCGCCGCAGTCTCCGTAGCGACGACAACCTGCTCATTTACTATGCCGGACACGGCCAGTATGATCGCGATGCGGATAAAGCCTACTGGCTGCCGTTCGATGCTGAGCCGGATTCCTCAGCCAATTGGATCATTGCCGACGACATTACCACCAGCGCGCGCGTCCTGCCGGCCCGGCATGTCCTGGTGATTTCCGACAGCTGCTTTTCCGGAGGCATCACGCGTGACGCCAACATTCGCACGCGTCCCGATGACCGCGGTATTTATCTCCAAAAGATGCTGGCGAGCAAGTCGCGCACGCTGATCTCGAGCGGCGGCATCGAACCTGTTGCGGACAGCGGCAGCGGGGGCCATTCCGTCTTTGCCGGCGCACTGCTGGCCAGTCTCGCGCATACCGCGGAGGACGCGTTCACGGCGGAAGATTTATTCCACAGTATCCGGCAGCCGGTGGTTGGCGGCAGCGATCAGATTCCTCAGTACAACGTCATTCGCAATTCGGGGCATGTGGAAGGGGATTTCGTCTTTACACGGCATCAGCCGGTAACGGCCGGCATCGTGCGCGACAAATGGGCATTGGTCGTCGGCGTCTCTAACTTTGCGCAATCCAGCATTTCGTCTTTACGATTCGCCGCCAAAGACGCCATGGACCTTGGGGCGCTGCTGAAAGACCCGCAGATCGGACGTTTCTCACCCGATCACGTGTTCATGCTTACCAATGAGCTTGCGACGACCGCCAATATCCAAGCGTCATTGAACAGGCTCTGCACGCTCGCCGGACCCGACGATCAGGTGGTGATTTTTCTCTCGTCGCATGGCTTCGCGCGGGAGGGTGAACACAGTGCGTCGTCTTTCGTCAGTTACGATACCGACGTTTCGACACCAGTACTTCTCTACGCCACCTCGCTCCAAATAATTGACTTTTACGAGACGCTGAGAAAGCGCCTTCAGGCTCGCCGGGTACTGGTGGTGTTTGACGGCCTCTCCCCGGGAATCTGGTCGCCGCCTGTCAATCTTCCTTTGCGGGACGGGCTCGAAATTATGCTTTCCTGCGCTGCCGGACAAAACGCGTATGACTCCGCGAAACTCGCCAACGGGGTCTTTGCGTATTATTTCTTGGAAGCGCTCCGCGCATCGCAGGGGATGATTTCCACGGGTGACCTTTTTCAAGCCATCAGGGACAAAGTCTCGAGCGATGTCAAGCAGGAATTCGGCGGCCTGCAGACGCCGGTTTTTATCACCGGCGGCAAGGACTCGGACTTCATCTTCGGACAGCCGGGAGAATCAGCAAAGCGATAATGGCGCGTGGTCGTTTGCCGCCTGCTCATAGGCATAAGAAGCCCATCGGAACATTGATCGAGGTTTCAACACCGCCATAGCGTCAGGCTGCGCTGACCGGGGCGCGTGGGAACGCTTGCTTGCTTCGTGCGGCTCCGCTACGGCTCTCTATAATCAAAAAGACATGTCAAACGCAATTGACCATGCTGTCACGGTGAATCGGATATTAATCCGAACAACCTGCCGGGCAATTGTGCTGCTTGCAATCCGGCTCTCCCTGGCGGTAGCGCTTGCCCAAACGGCGCCACACCTGTTACTCGGACCGGAAGACTTTCCGCGCCTGAATGAACTCGCTCGCACCCAGCCCTGGGCCAAGAGACAACGGGACAAGATTATCAAGGAGGCAGCGGCGTTCCCTCAATCCTATGAGGCGAAGTTTGGTTTGAAAGACTTGGAGTTGCCTCCGGAAGGAGGACAATGGGCGCATCTCTATGTCTGCCCCGACACCGGATCGGAGCTACGCTTCCAACCGCCCAATCACAATATCTGCCCGGATAACGGTAAAGACTATTCCGGCCCTCCCTATGACCAGATCGTCTACCAGGACCGCGCGTTCGCCCTGGCCGAAGGCGCGCTCAATTCGGCTCTCGCTTACCGGCTCAGCGGAGACCATGCGGATGCTGCAAAAGGGGCGCTCATTCTGAAGTTGTACGCGGACAGGTATGCGAGTTATCCAATCCACGGCATCATGGGCCGGGTAGGCGACAAAGAAGGCGGTCGGGTATTCGCCCAGACTCTCGATGAGGCGGAGTGGCTGATCAATATCGCCTGGACCTACGACCTGCTGCGCGATACCGGCGTCTTCACAACGGCGGAACGTACGCATATCGAAAAGGATTTACTGCACGCGGCTGCCATCGTCATTGCCAACACGCATGGCGGTACCCCCAACATGAAAACCTGGAAGAACGGCGGGATTGCCGCAGCGGGTTATACGCTGAACGATAAGGCTCTGATCGATCTGGCGATCGACGGCCCGACGGGATTTCGCGCCCAGATGAAGGACGACGTAGTCGATGGTTTTTGGATCGAGGGCGCACTGGGGTATCAGTTCTACGCCATCAAGCCTCTGGAGTTAATGGCTGAAATGTCCAAACGCTCCGGCGTCAATCTCTGGACGCAGGAACCAAACCTGGAGGCGCTGTTCCTTTCCCCGCTCGCGGAGATGTGGCCCGATGGAACGACACCGGCTTTCAACGATGCTAACGGGGGAAAACATATTCTCAAGGAACGCGGTCCGCTCTATGAGATGGCCTACACCGAACTCCACAATCCGTCGTTTGCCGCTATCGATGCGCAAAATAATCGCGACAGCCGGGAGGCCTTTCTCTTCGGAGTGCCTTCGATCGACGCGTCATCCCTTCCCCCGCCCAAGAGCGCAGTTTATCCCATTGCCGGGCTGGCGACGCTCCGCGCGCCGTCAGGAGATCTCACTGAGATGATGAAATTCGGGGCTCACGGCGGCTCTCATGGACATAACGACAAGCTGAATGACGTTATCTTCGCCAAGGGCATGGTCATGAGCGTCGATCCCGGCACCCAGAAGTATGGTGTGCCCAGCCATTTCACCTGGGACCGCATGACCGTCGCGCATAACACGATCGGCGTGGATGAGACGGTTCAGGCAAAGGCGACCGGCAAACTGCTCTTCTGGCAAACCGGTCCGGAGTTTACCGCGGTGACCGCCGATGCGGGTCCTGTCTACAAGAACGCCCATTTGCAGCGGACTGCGCTGCTGACTTCTGACTATGTTCTCGAAGTGACCACCGGCAGGTCGACCGACGGCAAAGAGCATGATTTCGATCTGAGCTATCACAACTACGGCGTACAGCACGCCGATGGAACTTTCGCTCCTTACAACGGCTTTCCGCAGCGAGACGGCTACCAGCACCTGACGGAAAATCAGACGGCCCACATCGATGGCGACTTCCACACCAGGTTTGACATGGAAGGGGGCAAAGAGATGAACCTGTGGGTGCTCGGGAGCGGGAGCCCGACGCAGGTGTTTACCGGCCTTGGCCTGGGCCCACATCTCCTGGTCAAGGTTCCTTACACCATCGTCCGGAGATATGGCACCGCCGCTCGTTTTGTCGTCGTCCTGGAGCCCGGTCCAGCTCGGGCAAAGATTGTGAACGTAACCAGCGCAGCGGATGGATCGCTCCACATTCGCAGCGAGAAGTGGGAAGATACCATCGCGATCGGAGAGAAGGTCGCGTACCACCGGCTTGGAAATTGAACCAATCCGAAACTGTCACGATTCGGATCTTAGCGCCGGTCGGCGGGTTTCACCACCTCATCCAGTTGGCGTCGAAATTCATCATCTTTCACCCATCCCGACGTACATCCGCTTCTCCGCCGCCCGGTAAGGTTATAGGCACATTTGCCGGGAGCGTTTCGCTGGAGCGGGGGAATTGAATCGCGCTATTCTAAGAGTCCATTCCATTGGAGATTTTTGATGACCACACTATCCCGTGTAGCGCGCGTATTCAGTCAGACATTTGCCGTCCCCTCCGAGGACGTCACCAGCAATACTGTTCCTGATGACGTGCCGAAGTGGGATTCGCTGGGTCATATGAACATGGTTTCCGCTCTCGGGAAGGAGTTCGGTTTGCGATTTGGGGTGGATGAAATCATGGAAATGGCGACAGTTCAGGACATTCTGGACGTCTTGGCCAAAAAAGGATTCCGCGGTTGATCCCGTTGGTGGGCACACGGCAGTTGGGGCGTTATGAAGTGCAGTGATCAAGATAATCTCGCTGTGTGGCTTCTCTCGGTTGGGGAAGATTCCAGCCCGGCGGTGTTGTTTCGGGATCAGGTGCTGACGTATGGTGCCCTGCGCGCCCAGGTGGAAGCGCTGGCGGGAGTGTTTCTCGCTCGCGGTTTCCAGAAAGGTGAGAGGATCGGCCTCTATTCCGATAATGTGCCCTTCTTCGTTGTCGCTTACCTGGCGACCATTCGCGCCGGGCTGTGCTCCGTCCCCTTCCCTCCAGGGACAGATCAGAAGATGTTCCGGGCTATTATCGAGGCGGCCGGAATGCGCTGTGCGTTGGTCCAGCAGAAGTATGACCGCTATGCCCGGGAATGGGCGGCAGGCCTCGCCGTAGATCTGCTGCCGGAAAGTGCCGTGGCTGGCATGCCGGCAGCTCCCAGTGACGGGGCACCGGCACCGGCCTTCCCGCGAATAGATCCCGGAGTGGATTTGGCCGTTCTTTCATTCACTTCCGGTTCGACTGGCCTGCCCAAGGCGGTGATGGTGACACACCGGAACATTCAATGCAACACGGCAGACATCATGCTCTACATGGGTCTTACCCGTGAAGACCGGGCGATGCTGGTATTGCCGCTTTCATACTGTTTTGGAGCCTCGATTCTCCACACACATCTGCGGACGGGTGGATCGGTTGTCGTGTGCAGCTCCTTTATGTTTCCAGAGAAGGTTCTCGGCGAGATGGAGGCGCAAGGCTGCACGGGTTTCGCCGGCGTACCCTCCACCTATCAGATTCTGTTGCGGAAGACCAGTTTCGCTCGACGCAGTTTTCCGGCCTTGCGATGGCTGCAGCAGGCCGGCGGGAAGTTGCCAGGGCCGGTGATCGTCGAACTGGCCGCGGCGCTTCCCGCTGTCAGGCTCTTTGTGATGTATGGCCAGACCGAGGCCACCGCCCGGTTGTCATACTTGGAGCCCGAGATGCTCGCCACCAAATTGGGTTCCATCGGGCGGGGTCTGGCATCCACCAGGCTCGAAGTTCTGAAAGAGGATGGCTCGCCGGTTGAGCCAGGCTCGGATGAAGTGGGCGAGATTGTCGCTTCAGGTCCTAACATCACGTGCGGCTATTGGCGCGGCCAGGAGGAAACGGCGCGCTTCTTCCGCAATGGCAAGCTGCATACCGGAGACATCGCCCGCGTGGATAGCGACGGATTCTTGTACATTGTGGACCGGGCGCGCGATTTCATCAAATCCATGGGCAATCGCGTCAGCCCTCAAGAGGTGGAAGAAACCATCTCCACGCACGGGGAGGTGCTCCACGCGGCCGTCGTCGGAGTGCAGGATGAACTGCTCGGAGAAGCTATTGCTGCTTTCGTCGTGCCGCGGGCAAATGGGCGGCTGGATGAAGATCACCTCAAAGCTTATTGCAACGAGCGCTTGCCGAATCACAAGGTCCCGCAGCGCGTGTATATCGTGGACAGCCTTCCGATGAATAGCTTCGGGAAAGTCCTGAAAGAAGAGCTGCGTAAATTGGCGGCAAGCGTGCATTCGGACGGGATCAGCACCACTTAGTCCGGCTCACCGCCGCGTAGTCGACTTGGGACGGTCAGGATCCTCAGCCCCGGGCAGCGGGTTTAGTCATCGCGTCCAGGTTTCCGCGAACCTCGTCGCGAAGGAAGCGCCAGAAAGCCGGCTCCAGGGAGGCGCCCGCAAATCCGACGTTCAACCGCCCTCCCATGATAAGACCCGCCATAGCAAGGGATGGCCCGTTGAGGAAATTATTAAACGTGGTGATGGTTTCACGCGCATGCAGGCTCCCGTATTTCTCGCCCAGCCGCACGTTGCCGAAGTTCGTAACCAACATTGTTGGACGCTTCACGCCGGACGGCATGAGCTTGCAAGCGGCTTGTGTAAGCATCTGCTTCTCCGTCAGCGCGGTCAGATTGTAGGCCAGTGACGGTCCGCCGTGATAGAAAAACCCGATAACCGACTCTGTGGTGGAGCGTGCCAGATCCCAGAACTGAGTCTGCTTCGTCACACGGTGGAACTCGTTCATGTGGCTCACAAAGCAACCGATGTCGTAGGGAGAAATCTCGCCCGCCGGCCCTTCCGCCAACTCGCGCACATTGAAGGGCATTTGCGATCGGAACAATGCCTCCGAGTCAGGCAGGCATTTAATAAGACCGCAATATGCCGCTGCGACGAGCGCGCCGACCAGCGAGGCTTTTTCCTGGCGGCAACGCCGCACCATCGCGGATGTCTCTTCGGGCGAAAAGCACCAGTGTTCCCACTGAGGGACGCGTTGCAGTTGGGGAGATTCGGGAAGCAGAGTCTGGCGGGCCCGCCGCTCTTCCAGCCGCAGCCTGACGAATCTACGTAGCAGCCACCAGCGATTTCGCCAGTTAACGGTTTCACGTACGCGCGCCAGGGACACCAAATTCAGAGCCGGCCGAGCCGGCGCGGAGGACTGCGCCTCGATGCGTGCATACTCGGTTAGCAAATCGTCTACCAGCATCATCGCCGAAGGTCCGTCGGCGATTGAATGATGCGTGCTGATGAGCAGGACGGACTTGTTCAGCTCCCGATTTCGAAAGACGGTGATCGCGATAAACGGGCCGGCGGCTGGTGTTGGAATCTGCAATAGCCGGACTCCCTCTTCCCTCCACGGGCACTCGTGCCCTTCATAATCCTTGATTTCTCGTCTGATGGGTGGCGCCGTGCGGCCGGAACGATACCGAAGGCGCCCGTCCGGACCGCGGACAACCTCAGCCCTCAATTTCGGGTGGCGCTGCTGGAGGTGATCGATGGCTTCGCCGAAGATGCTCTCCTCAATAAAGCCGTCAAGCCGGAACACCGCTGCATTGCGGTAGGCTCCAGGCAAGCTCTCTTCTATACGCCAGAAATAGCCTTCGCATGGGGACAATAAAACCGGCGCGGGCGAGTCGACAGTGGCCGGGTTTTGGACAGGCGTTTCGAGCGCGTGTGCGGCGGATTGAATAGGATCGGAGCTAGTCAATGTAATCCTCGTCAGATTGGTTCAGGAGTTTGTTGCGGCAATCGCAGGCTACGGGATTAATCATGATCGCGGCCGAGACAAGCAAGGTCTTTGCCAGAAATTGGCAGATTGCCTGATACTGAAGTTGATTCGCTCGGGACACACAACCCAAGGTGCTGGTCTGCATCTGCCTGGTATGGAATACGGCAGTCGATCGCGCATACCAGGAGTTTTGACGGTAGCAAGAATCGTTATCGCGACGCAACGGTTTTTGGAGATAGTTGAGGCGTTCCCGGGCCGCCCGTTATGTTTCATACGGCACATATGTAAGCGATGGCTGAGGAGATTACTACCCCGGGCTTTCGAACCCTGTGGGATCACGATAAGCTGTTAGCACCATGAGCATTTCAACAATCCGGCCAGCGCCGGCGGCGGTTTGCCTGGCGTTGTCCTTTGCTTTGTCCTTATCTGGTGAGAAGCTCGATTTGAAGGTTCTATCCGGGCGGCCGGACATGGTCAGCGGGGGAAGCGCGCTGTTGCAGGTCATGGGTGCATCGCCTGACTCGCTGAAAGTGCGATTGAACAACCAGCCGGTCGCGAACGGTTTTCGCCCAGGCCGGACGGCGGGAACGCTCGTCGGCAGAGTGGAAGGCTTGCAACCCGGCGCCAATGTCCTGCAAGTGAGCGACGGACATGGAACGCAGAAAATCAAGCTCATCAATCATGCGATCGGTGGGCCCGTATTTTCCGGCCCGCATCAGCAGCCATTCGTCTGCCAGACCGAATTCTCGGGTCTGGAAAAGGCCGTGGATGCCGATTGCAACGCTGCCACACGGGTGGAGTACTTCTACCGGTCGACGAAGAAGTTGACGCCGGAAGAAGCGCGAAGGCAGCCCAAGCGCGGAGAGTTGGGACCTGGATACCTGCCGCTGAATCCCTCGGCAGAGATACCGCCGGACGTAGCGGTGACCACCACGACCGACGGCACACGACTGAAGTTTATCGTCCGGGTGGAGACGGGAACCATCAACCGCGGTGTCTACCGAATCGCCTTTCTGCACCAGCCGGGTCAGCCGCTTCCGGATCCCTGGACGAGCACTCCTGGATGGAACGGGCGTCTGGTGTATTCGTTCGGCGGTGGATGCGGGACGGGCTTCCGGCAGGGTCAGACGCCTGCGCCGCTCGATCTCGGCGCTGTCGGGGCGGGCTACGCCGCGGCAGGTTCAACCCTGGACGTTTACGGGACGAACGCCAATGACGTCATCAATGCCGAAACACTGATGATGGTGAAGGAGTACTTTGTAAAGCATTTCGGAGTTCCCGTGCATACTATCGGGACCGGCGGCTCCGGGGGCTCGATTCAACAGTACCTGATTGCGCAGAATTATCCGGGGCTGCTCGACGGTATCATCCCCGGGTCGAGCTTTGCCGACCACACCTCGGTTGCAGAGCCGATCCTGGACTGCGCGCTGATTGGCCGCGTGGCGGGCGCGATGAAAAGCGGGCTGACACCCGAGCAGCGGCTGGCGGTCGCGGGCTACGGGTCGTGGGGCCTTTGCGAGAGCCGCAATGGGGGCGCTCCAGGCTGGATGCGGGCGGCCGCGTGCAACCCATCGATGCCTAAGGAGAAGGTCTATGATCCGGTGACGAATCCAAACGGCGTCCGCTGCTCGCTGCAGGACAACGAAGCCAACATCTACGGGCGCGATCCTAAGACCGGCGCGGCGCCACAGATCTTCGACAACGTCGGAGTACAGTACGGGCTGCGCGCCTTTAACGATGGCAAAATCGGCGCCGACCAGTTTCTGGAATTGAACGAGCTGATCGGCGGATTCGACGCCGACGGTAATCTTGGCGCGGCACGTTCTTCCGGCGACCTACGAGGACTTCATATCGCTTACGAGACGGGGCGCATCGACACGGGTGGAGGCGGCCTTGGGTCAGTTCCCATCATCGACTTCCGGCGCTACGGGGATCTGGAGGGCAATCCTCACGACCGGATGCGTTCCGCGCAAGTGAGGCTTCGCCTGGAGCACGCCAATGGCAGCGCCGGCAACCAAGTCCTGCTGTTGAATCCAGCTCGCGGATTTAATGCCGTCCGTACCATGGACCAATGGCTCGACAGCATTGCCGCCGACAAGTCGACGGAGCCGGTTCTAGAGAAGATCGCCCGTAACAAGCCGGCAGATCTGGTGGATGCCTGCTGGGGTTCCAAGGAGGAAAAGATTACTGATGCCAAGCGATGCGACGAATTGTATCCGCCATTTCAGGATCCACGGCTGGTGGCAGGCGAGTCTCTCATCGGCGAGACCGAGAAATGCGCTTTGAAGCCGCTGGACCCGAAAGACTATCATCAGACGCTTACCGATACCCAGGTCGCGCGACTGAAGAAGATCTTTCCCCAGGGAGTTTGCGATTACAGCCAGCCTGGGGTTGGTGAAGCAGTCGCGCGACGGATCTGGATATCGTATGGAGACAAGTGAAGCTAGCGAGCGTATAACTTTGAGGGTGGGCTAAACGGAATCGGACCCGTGCAACTTCACCATTTTGTTGTAGAGGCCGAGAATCAGGAGAGTCGGCGCCCAGTTTCCGATGAAATTGGCCTTCTTTTCGTCGCCCAGGGCCATGAACAAAAGAGAAGCGCCAATGGAGCCCGCAGCAGCCCATAGAAACGTGTCCGAGGGGATTTTGGCGGTCTGTTGTTCGATCGTGCGGGCAACGGGTCCTTCGCGGTGCTGTGGTTGCGAAGCGGTTTTTGGTTCGCGGTCTAGAAGATCTTGCATATTTTTTTCCTTGTACCGGTAGTACGGGGTGAAGAGCTGCAAGGAGTGCGCCGTTGTTACCGAGGGTCCGGGTCAGGGGAACGGGAGCGCGAGGTTTTACATCGGGCCTGTTGAAGAGAGCATCCAAGCGCCGGCACGGGAAACCGGAGTTTCGAAGCCGCTTCAGGATTCCCAGTACCAACAAGAGACTCATGGGACCAAATGAGTCGTCTTGCTGTGCGAAACCGCCCCGACTGCCACTAAAATGAATCTATGTGCGGAATTGTTGGGTATGTTGGGGACCGTAAAGCTGTCCCAATTATCTTAGAGGGTCTGAAACGGCTGGAATACCGCGGCTACGATTCAGCCGGCCTGGCCATCTCCAATGCGGATTTACCGCTTTCTGTGCGCCGGGCTTCGGGCAAGCTGCGTAACCTCGAAGAAGTGATCCGCATGGACCCGGTCGACGGATCTTGTGGAATCGGGCACACACGCTGGGCTACGCATGGGCGTCCGACGGAAGAAAATGCCCATCCACACCGCGACTGCAGCGGCGATATTGTGGTGGTACATAACGGCATTGTCGAAAACTATCTCTCGCTGAAGGCGCGCCTGCTGAGTGACGGACATGTTTTCAAGACGGAGACGGATACTGAAGTTATCGCCCATCTGGTGGAGACACATTTCAAGGGCAACCTGGAGGAAGCGGTTCGGGCCGCAGTCAAGGAACTGACCGGTGTCTTCGCCATGGCCGTACTGTCGCGGCTCGACCCCAACAAGATCGTGGCGGCGCGATCCGGGCCTCCGGTGGTCATCGGGCTTGGGGATCACGAATACTTCGTAGCTTCGGACGTGCCGGCGATCCTAAGCCATACCCGCGATATGTTTTTCCTTGCCGACGGCGATATGGCCGTACTGACACCTGACGGTGTCCGGCTGAGCGATTTCCTGGGTCATCCGGTGAAGCGGCAGGTTTCCCACGTATTGTGGGATCCGATCATGGCCGAAAAGGGCGGGTACAAGCATTTCATGCTCAAGGAGATTCATGAGCAGCCGCGGGCGGTTAAAGATACGACGCTGGGACGCGTCGGGCAGGAGACCGGACGTATTTTCCTGGATGAGATGGATATCTCTCCGAGGAAGTTCAAGGAATTCCGGCAGATCCGGATCGTGGCATGCGGCACCAGCTGGCACGCCGCGCTGGCCGGCAAATTCATGATCGAAAAGCTGGCCCGGATGCCGGTCGAAGTGGATTACGGCAGCGAATTTCGGTATCGAGATCCGATCGTAACCGACGACATGCTGACCATCGTGATTTCGCAGTCCGGCGAGACGGCCGACACGATTGCCGCGCAGCGAGAGGCCAAATCGAAGGGCTCGAAGACGCTGGCGATCTGCAACGTGGTCGGGTCCATGATCACGCGCGAAGCTTCCGGCACGATCTATACGCATGCGGGACCGGAGATCGGCGTGGCCTCGACGAAGGCCTTCACCGGACAGTTGACCGCACTGTTTATTTTGGCCATGTATCTGGGGCAGGTCCGCGAGACGCTGGACGAAGCGACTTCGCGCTGCCTGGTGCAGGAACTGCTGCGTTTGCCCGGCAAGCTGGAAACCGTGCTCTCCCATGATGCGCATTACGAGGAACTGGCACGCAAGCTGTTCCGCGCTACCGATTTCCTTTTCCTGGGTCGCGGGGTCCATTTCCCGATTGCGCTCGAAGGCGCGCTGAAGCTGAAGGAGATTTCGTACATTCACGCGGAAGGCTATCCGGCCGGTGAGATGAAGCATGGGCCCAACGCGCTGATCGACGAAAAGCTGCCGGTGGTGGTGCTGGCGACGCACGACGAATCCGATCCCAACAGCCGTATTCTCTACGAAAAGACGGTCTCCAATATTCAGGAAGTGCGGGCGCGGGAAGGCGTGGTGATCGCGCTGGTGAATGAAGGCGACAAGGAAGCGGCCAGCATCGCGGACCACAGTATCGTGATCCCGCATTCGAGCGAACTGCTGCTGCCGATTCTCGAGATTGTTCCGCTGCAGTTGTTGGCGTACCACATTGCCGTACGGCGGGGCTGCGATGTCGATCAGCCGCGCAATCTCGCGAAGAGCGTCACGGTTGAATAACACCACGTGAAACAGGCTACGAAGCACATCACGGTAGCGACACGCGGCAAGGGACTTTACAACTGCACCAGCCAGATTGCGGGGTGGCTGCGCTCGCTCGAGATCTCGACCGGCATCCTGACGGTCTTCATCCAGCATACGTCGGCGTCGCTGGTGATTCAGGAGAACGCCGATCCGGACGTGGTGCTCGATATGAACGAATTTTTCGAGCGGCTGGTGCGCGAGGACGAGGGTTGGTACCGGCATACGCTGGAGGGCCCGGACGACATGACATCGCACATCCGGTCGGCGCTCACCCAGACACAGTTGACAATTCCGGTCGAGAACAAGCACATGTCGCTCGGAACATGGCAGGGCATTTACGTCTTCGAGCATCGCAAGATTCCGCATAACCGGACCCTGGTGCTCCACGTCATAGGAGAGTAATGCGACCGCTTCTCTTGGCTCTGTTGTTAGCCGCACCCGCGTGCGGGGAGATCTTCTCGTACGGTTTACTTATCGGCACGCCGCTGACCGATGTTACCGAGACGACGACGATCGCCGGGATCAACTATCTGAAGAACAGCACTCTCTTTACGATTGGACCATCGTTTCAGGTGAATCTTCCAGCGGGGTTTCGCGTGGAGATTGATGCACTCTATCGGCCAGTGGCTTACCAGATCGCAACGGCCCTGCCCGGGATGGCGGCCACGAATGTCTCCGGGTCTCAGTGGCGCTTCCCCGTCCTGCTGGAAAAGCACATCGGCAAATATCCGCTGGTCAGGCCTTACGCGGAAGCCGGACTCTCGTTCGACCACCTGATGAATCTGGAGCAAGCCGCGTCACTATTGCCAAGCCAGCCGGGCGCCATCGTCAAGACCACGGATGCCGGACTGGTGCTCGGCTTTGGCGCGGACATCAAGGTACCTTTCCTGAAGATCTCGCCCGAGATTCGCTACACGCGCCAGTTCTCCAGCGAGTTTGCCGGGATCTCGGAATTGAACCAAGCCGAATTTCTGGTGGGCATCCGATTTTAAAGACTATTTTGCGCTTTCCAGAAATCGCCGCAATCCCTGCTGATATTCTGCTGTCAATTCGAAGTGAATGTAGTGCGTCAGATACTGGCGGACGAGTTCTTCGGTAAAGCCCCGGCGCGCGCTTTCCACGGAGATGATGTCCTCCATGCGCTGCTTGCCGAAGCGGTAGGAAGCGTCGAGGACGCTGACTACTTCAGGCGCGATGATGCCGGGGCGGGCGGCCCAGACGGCGAAAACCATGGGCAGTCCGGTGAGCCACAGCCATTCCTGACCGAGATCGTAGACGTGATAGGGCAACTCGTCGGGATGGAAACGCAGGGCCGGGTCGCCGATCACGAGCGCTGCATCTGCCTCCCGCAACATGGCGTCGAGTTCGGGAGGAAGTGGAATCAAATGGGGCGCGACTCCGAAGCGCTCGCGCAGGATGAGTTCCGTCAAGGCGACGGAGGTTCGGGAACTGGAATCCACGGCAACGGTGCGAATCGCCGGCGCGGGAACATGCGACACCAGCAGGATGCTGCGCACGGGCCCTCTACAGGCGATCCCGAGGCCCGGCGACATCTCGAGACCCTGGCGCCGGGCTTCGATGACTGGTACGAGGCCGATATCGGCGGCTCCGGTAGCCAGCCGTTCGGCACACACGGAAGGGATCTCAAAGGAAAGTTCGAATGCGTCCTTTTGCGGGCCCTGCTGCAGGCCCCACACCAACGGACAGGTATTCAAAAAGCTTACTGCACAGACTCGGAGACGGTTCAACTCCCAGTATGCCATCGGGAGCAGTCAGGATGCTGGCCGGAGGAGGGGTGCTCGGGCCATCACTTCGATAGTTTGGCGTAGACGGCGCGAATGCAGACCTGATTATGCGGCACGTCCGAACCTTGCGGCGCATAGCTGGTCAAGTTCAAGGACTTTTCGAGATCGGCCTCCGGGGTGTTCTTTGCTATCGCGCCTCGCACGCCGTCGATAATTGCGGCAAGGTAGTTCCGCTGCAGACGGAGCGTCGCCGTTGTGCCCGGGTCTCCATGACCAGGGATCAGGATGGCAACATCCCTGGTCGACATATTATCCAAAGCGCGCAGCCAGCCATCCGGATTCGCGTCCGCATCCGCCATATTATTGGCTGCGGCATTGACGCAAACGTCTCCGGTAAACAGAATTCGTTCTTTGGGCAGATACGCGATGGAATCTCCCAAGGTATGGGCAGGACCGATGCGAGTTAACTCGACGCGATGTTCGCCATCGTCGAACACCATGCTGCCGCGAAAGCTCTGCTGCGGATGTTCGAGGCGGTAGGGCTTGAGACTGACGTCGCCTACGCCTTTATCGCCGGCCCAGGCGGCTGGATTTTTGCGCTTGGATTCTTCAGTGCATTCGGCGGAACAGACGATGGTGGCTCCCGCGTCGACCCACACGCTGTCGCCAAAAAGGTGGTCGGCATGGTAGTGGGTGTCGAAGACGTAACGGACCGGCTTAGTGGTAATGGCGCGGATATCGTTGAGGATCTCCTTGGCGCCCCAGGGGTAATTGGCGTCGATCACCAGGACATAATCACGGAAAACGACCCAGCCGCTGTTGGCAATGATGTGTTTGGCGGGTTCCGCTTCACGGTAGTAGACGCCGGGCGCGAGTTGGTGCACCTTGCCTGGCTGGCCCGAACTGGTGGTCAAAAACGCGACGCCGAGCAGCGTCAGGAATGTAGCGGCAACGATCCCTCGTCTCATCGCAAACTATCGTATCGCGGTGCAGCATGGATGAGCAAAGGAGCGAAGCTGGGTCCGGAGAGGCGGGCTTGGGCACACTTCGGCCGCTGTGGGCGGCAAGGCGATCGAAGTCCGGCGTCGAAGAGCGGTGTCAGCCGACTTTTTTGAAGTATTCGAGGGCCTCCGGAGAGAGTTCAAAGTCCAGTTCGTCCGGGGTGAAGGAGGGAAGACCCGGGTTTCTGGAAAAGGCCGGCGAAATGGGAGCCGTGGTATGCGATTTTGACTGTTTTGGAGGTGCTTCGTGGGCTGCTTCCGGCGGGGGCTGGACCTGCTCGCCGAAGGTTTGCGGTTCGAACCCAAATTCGGAGTTTTGTCTTTGTTTCTTAGCCTTTAGAAGCTCGTTGTGAGCCTTATGAAAGGCACGTTCGGCGGAGGTGTGATAGCGAATGAGGAGGCCGAGGTTTTTGGGGATGCCGGATTCTTCGCAACGGAGCTTCTGGGTCAGGAAAGTCTCGCCCTGGAGGCGGAAAGCGCGGAGAGCCAGCCAGTGATTCTGCGCCATTTTCTCGACGAGGATCTGCTCGGTGACGGTAGCGGGCTGATGCTCAGCCATGAAGTCTTCGAGCAGGCACCGGAGTTCGTTCGGGTCTTCGCCCGGGATGACGATGGTGTTGGAGTTGAAGCCCCAGGAGAGCCGGTTCCGGCACGATTTGGCTTTGCCCTCGGGCGTTTTGGGTCCGGTACTTTTGTGCGCGTTGGCTTGATTGGCTGCGATTTGAGCTGGCGTTGCCATAGGTGTGATCCTTTTCTGTTCGGATAAATTGCACGGAGACGAGGGGGCGCCTGTGCCGCGGAAGGATCTCGAATTCAGATCTTTCGACTTGATTGTGAAGCAGTGCGGGCGGAGTGGCCGGGAGGATTTTTCGTTAGTTATTGATTCGATTGTGAAATCGGCGAGAAAAGAGGCCGTGACCGAAAACCGGCGGATCGGCTGAAGGTGCGAAAACGCGCTCTGCCGGCTGTGCGAAATGGATGGAATAAAGTTCTGGCAAATCCTCCCAGCCTTTCTGCCATCCAAGGCGTAGGAGCTATATTTATGCCGGTTCAAGAAAGCGTAGAAGTCGAAAAAGCTACATTACAGATGTTGGAGGAGAAGGCGACGCAACTCCGGATCGATTCGGTGGAGTCGACGACGGCAGCGGGCAGCGGGCATCCCACGAGTTGCGCCTCGGCGGCAGACCTGGTGGCGTCCCTATTTTTCTCGGTGATGCGATATGACCCGAAAAATCCGCATGACCGGGCGAACGATGTGTTTGTTCTTTCGAAGGGCCACGCTGCGCCCTTACTTTACGCCGCGTGGTCAGAAGCCGGATATATCCCCAGAGAGAAGTTGCTGACTCTGCGGAAGATCGACTCCGACCTGGAGGGTCATCCGACTCCGAAGTTACCTTTCGTCGATGCGGCGACGGGTTCGCTGGGGCAGGGGTTGTCAGTAGGGGTCGGAATCGCAATCAACGCGAAGAAGCTGGAGAAGACCGATCAAAGAGTTTATGTGCTGATGGGTGACGGTGAGTCGGCGGAGGGATCGATCTGGGAGGCTGCGCAGACGGCAAGTTTTCTCGGGTTGAGCAATCTTTGTGCGATTATCGACATCAACCGTCTGGGTCAAAGCCGGCCAACCATGCTGCAGCATCACCTCGAGATTTACCAGAGGCGATGGGAGGCATTCGGGTGGAATGCAATCCCGATTGACGGTCATAATTTCCAGGAGATTTTGGACGCATTCGAGAAAGCGAAGCAGAAGACCGACCGGCCTAGCATCATCTTGGCGAAGACCTTCAAAGGGCGAGGATTGGAGGGCTTGGAGAATGCCGACAACTGGCACGGGAAAGTGCTCGACAAAGACGCTGCCGCAAAGGTGATCGAGGCACTGAAGAAAAAGCTGACAGGCAAGGTGGAGGAATGGAAGCCAAAGCTGCCGGCAAAGAGTTCGCAGCCGGCGCAAGAGGCGCAAGTCTCTCCGCTGGGGAACTCTCCCTACGCGGTGGGCGGAAAAGAAGTGGCTCCGCGGAAGGCTTTCGGAGATGCGTTGGCAGCGTTGGCGAAGGCGAATTCCAAGGTGGTGGCGATCGACGGCGATGTTGGGAATTCGACGTACACGGAGGAGTTCGAAAAAGCTGAGCAGGACCACTTTTTCGAGAGCTATATCGCGGAGCAAAACATGGTGGGGATGGCGATGGGACTTGCGGCACGAGGGAAGATCCCGTTTGCATCGACTTTCGCCTGTTTCTTTAGCAGGGCATATGACTTCGCACGCATGGCTGCGATCAGCCATTTAAACATCAAGCTGGCAGGAACGCATGCGGGCATCTCGATCGGGGAAGACGGTCCCTCGCAGATGGGTCTGGAGGATTTGGCGATGTTCTGCGCTCAACCGGATTTTACGGTGCTCTATCCTTCCGATGCGACCAGTAGCTGGAAAGCCACCGGGATGGCGGCTGAGAGGAAGGGGCCCTGCTACTTGCGTTTAGGCAGGCCGAACGCAAAGATCCTCTACTCTCCCGAGGAACAGTTTGAGATCGGCAAGTTGAAGGTGCTGCGGGAAGGCCACCAGGATAAGGCTGTGATCGTGGCCGGCGGGGTCACGCTTTTCGAGGCGCTGGAGGCTTATGAGCAGTTGAAAAAAGAGGGCATCGAGACGCGAGTCATCGATCTGTTTAGTGTGCAGCCTATCGATCGAGAGGGCTTGATTGAGGCGGCTCACGCCGCGGGAAAGACCATACTCACGGTGGAGGACCACTACGAACATGGTGGACTCGGCGATGCCGTTGCGTCGGCGGTCTCGACGGAAGCTTTCAGAGTTGTGAAACTGGCCGTTCGGGAAATTCCACACAGCGGTAAGCCGGCGGAACTGCTGCAGAAATTCGGTATTTCCGCATCGCATATTGTTGAGGCCGTCAAGAAGGCTATTGTGGCTTCGTAAGGTGCGGCGGGAAATACGACCGTCGCGAAGTTCACTAGCGCGTCGTGGATGTGGCCACTGGAACGGGACTGGTGGCCTTCGCGGCGGCTCAGTTGGCTGGGGCGACCGGGGATGAAGGATATTCTGCGCGCTCTGCGGCGTTGTTTCATTTTTTAGGCCGCACGGGACGATTGCGTTCGATATGCCGGCATTCGGCTAATTATGCCGACGTCGCGGACACGTCAACGCAGGCCAAAGGCCTGCTCTACAAGATGGTTGCGGTACTATGAACCGTTGGAGAACTTGAAGGTTAGTATGCGGGCTCCGTCTTGGGATGCTGGTCTTTATGAGGCCGGCCATGCTTTTGTTTGGAAATATGGCGCGGCGCTGCTTCCCCTTCTCAATCCGCAACCGGGCGAGCGCATCCTCGATGTCGGGTGCGGGACCGGACAGTTGACCGCGGAGATTGCCGCTGCCGGAGCCGAAACTTACGGCATCGACAGTTCTCCGGATATGATCGGTCAAGCGCGGCAGAACTACCCAAAGCTGAAATTCCAACTTGCCGACGCCCGAAACTTCGCGAGTCCGGAGCCGTTCGACGCGGTTTTCTCTAATGCGGCGCTGCACTGGATTCGGGATGCCCGCTCCGTGGTCCAGGCATTATATCGGGCGCTGAAACCCGGCGGGCGTTTGGTCGCAGAATTGGGCGGAAAGGGCAATAACCGGCAAGTCATTGCGGCGATGATCCAAGCTGGTTCAGGGGATCCGCTAAGCACCTTCTATTTTCCCAGCGTGAGCGAGTACTCGACTTTGCTCGAATCGGAGGGGTTCGAAGTCCGATTTGCAACACTGTTCGACCGGCCGACCGAGCTCGAGGATCCGAGCCGCGGCCTGGAGCAATGGCTGCTGATGTTCCAGCAAAAGGCACTTGGGGTGATTCCGGAGGATCGACGTAGCGCCGCGATCTCGGCGATTGAAGAAGCGCTGCGGCCGACGCTTTTCTACGAGGGCAAGTGGCACGTCGATTATCGAAGGCTTCGGGTTGTCGCAGTACGCCTTTAGTACGGTTGCGGACTTATGGTAAAGGCTACTTTACATTAAGTTAAGACACGTGTACAATTATCCGGAGCGAATTGAAGAATCGTATTAAAGTGCTGCGGGCGGAGAACAACTGGTCGCAGGCGCGACTGGCGCAGGAATTGGGGGTCTCGCGCCAGACTGTGAACGCGATCGAAACCTTGAAATACGATCCCAGCCTGCCGCTGGCATTCGAGGTTGCGCGTGTGTTTGGGAAGGCGATTGAGGAGATCTTCTTCCCTGAACCGGAAGCCTTGAAAGCGACGGTGGTTTCTCAACCAGCGCCTGAGCCCGAACTTCCTGAAGAACTCGATATCAGTCTGATTTAGCAAGGTAAAATAAAGACGACTCCCCCAATGAAACGAGGCGCTACATGAAGGTCGGTGTGATTGTCTTTCCCGGCAGCAATTGCGACCACGACGCGTGGTACGCCGTGCGACACAATTTGGGCCACGAGGCCGAGTTCATCTGGCACGATTCGGCGACGCTCGGCAATGTCGATGCCGTTATCCTGCCAGGCGGCTTCTCCTATGGAGACTATTTGCGCTGCGGCGCGATTGCGCGTTTTTCGCCGGTGATGAAAGCCGTCCGCAAGTTTGCGGATGAGGGCGGTCTGGTGCTGGGGATCTGCAACGGTTTTCAAATTCTGGTCGAATCGCATCTGCTGCCTGGGGCGCTGCTGCGCAATGCGGGGCTCAAGTTCGTCTGCCGGGAAGTTGCCTTGAGGACGGAAACATCGGAGAGCCCGTTTACCAACTCCCTGCAGAAAGGCAAAGTGGTGCACCTGCCGGTAGCGCACGGGGAGGGCTGTTACTTCGCCGACGAGCGGACGCTCGATGAACTCGAAGGCGAAGACCGGATCGTGTTCCGCTATCTCGATAATCCTAACGGCTCTTTGCGTGACATAGCGGGAATACTCAACAAACGGCGGAACGTGATGGGCATGATGCCGCATCCGGAACGCGCCTGCGATCCGCTGATGGGCTCGGTACGAAGGGCGAGGAGTATTCGAGTCCATGTTCGCGGCTGCCGAAGCCACTTGTCTACCATGACCATTACACCCGAACTTATTGTTCAACATCAGCTTACGCCCGCGGAGTACAGAAAGATCGTGGCGCTTCTGGGAAGGGAACCCAGCTACACCGAACTGGGCGTTTTTTCGGTGATGTGGAGCGAGCATTGTTCGTATAAATCTTCGCGTATCCATCTGAAGAAGCTGCCGACGCGGGGCAAAGCGGTGGTGCAAGGGCCTGGCGAGAACGCTGGTATCGTGGCGATCGGCAAAGACGCAGAGGGGCACGACTGGGTGGCCTGCTTCAAGATCGAATCGCACAATCACCCGAGTTATATCGAGCCTTTCCAGGGCGCCGCGACCGGGGTGGGGGGCATTCTACGCGACATCTTCACGATGGGCGCGCGTCCCATTGCAGTGATGGATTCGCTACGCTTCGGTTCCCTGACGGATGCCGACCCGATCATCGCGGCGCGCAACCGGCGGATCATCGAAGGCGTGGTCTCCGGGATCGCGCATTATGGCAACTGCTTCGGAGTGCCTACGGTGGGCGGCGAAACGATCTTCGAGCCGTGCTACAACGGCAATCCGCTGGTCAATGTCTTTGCGTTGGGAGTTTGCCGCAAAGACGAGATCTTTTACGCGAAGGCGTCGGGGATCGGCAACCCGGTGATCTATGTGGGAGCCAAGACGGGGCGGGATGGAATTCACGGCGCGTCCATGGCATCGGCCGAATTCACGGAGGAATCGAAACAGAAGCGGCCGAATGTGCAGGTGGGTGACCCGTTCCTGGAGAAGCTACTGCTGGAAGCGTGCCTTGAAGTGATGAAGACCGGCGCGGTGGTGGCGATTCAAGATATGGGCGCGGCGGGGTTGACCTCTTCCTCGTGCGAGATGGGCAGCCGGGGGGAAGTGGGAATCGAGATCGACCTGGACCTGGTCCCGCAGCGTGAGACGGGGATGACGGCGTACGAAATGCTGCTATCGGAATCGCAGGAACGCATGCTTCTGGTCGCGGAAAAGGGAAGAGAGGCCGAAGTTTTCCAGGTTTTCAAGAAATGGGGACTGGACGCCGTTACGATCGGCAAGGTGACGGCTGACGGCCTACTGCGAGTGCGCCACAAGAAGCAGACTGTGGCGGAGATTCCCAATCGTGCGCTGGCCGACGAAGCTCCACGGTATCAGCGGCCGTTCACCGCACCACTGCGTACGGCTGCCATGACGGCTCCCGCATTTGTGAGCGGTGCAGATTTGAATGGGGATCTATTCAGGCTGATTGGATCGGCGGACCTGTGCAGCAAACGTTGGATCTGGCAGCAGTACGACTATATGGTCCGTACGAACACGACTGCGGGTCCGGGTAGCGACGCGGCGATTGTGCGGGTGAAGGAGATCGAGACTTCGATTGCGATGGCGCTCGATGGCAATGGCCGTTACTGCTACCTCGACCCGCGAGAAGGCGCAAAGCTGAATGTGGCGGAATGCTGCCGCAACCTGGCGACGGCGGGGGCTACGCCAATCGCGGCGACCAACAATCTTAACTTCGGCAATCCAGAGAGGCCGGAAGTGATGGCCCAGCTTGTGGAAGCGATTGAAGGCATAGCGGAAGCGTGCGAATGGTTCGAGACACCGATCACCGGCGGCAACGTCAGCTTGTATAACGAGACGCTGGGCGAGGGTATTTATCCGACGCCGGTGTTGGGCATCATCGGACTGATGCCGACGGCCAAACCGGTCCCGAAACAGTTCCAGAACGAAGGACGGACGCTGCTTCTTTTGGGAGGGCTGGGGGAGACGGACGACCAACGTTTCGGCGGAACACAATATGCCAAGGTGATTCTGGGCACGCTGTGGGGGCTGCCTCCGAAGCTCGATATGGCTTACGAGAAACGGGTTCACGAAGCGATGCGAAGCGTGGCAGCGGAAGGGCTGGCGGAAAGCGCGCACGATCTCAGCGACGGCGGACTTGGCTGTGCGGCGACTCTCAGCTCGACGAGTCAAATCGGGGCCGATATCGCGGTCGAGTCCGACCTACGGCCGGAGCATCTGCTGTTTCACGAAGGGCCGTCCCGAATCCTGATTTCGACGGCGGAGCCGGAGAAGGTCCTTGCGATTGCGAAGAGATTTGAGGTGGCCTGCACTCCGATCGGCGTTACAATGAAAGAGCGGTTACAAATTCGGAACGCGGACCAAATCTTGATCCAAGCCAACACATCCGAACTTCAACGGCATTTCGAATCCGCGTTCCTACAACTCCTACATCCCAATGCTTGATAAATTCCGAGAAGAGTGCGGCGTCGTTGCCATTTATGGTCATCCCGAAGCATCCAAGCTGGCGTATCTCGGGCTCTATGCCCTGCAGCACCGGGGGCAGGAGTCGGCTGGGATCTCGACATCGGACGGCAAGGAGATCCACACCCAGAAAGTCGATGGGGCACGTAGCGGATATCTTTACTAACCCGGTTCTGCGCGAGCTTCCCGGCGATCATGCCATTGGCCATACGCGCTACTCGACAGCGGGTGACACGGCCATTCTGAACGCCCAACCATTCTCGGTGGCATGCAATAAGGGCCTGATCGCGGTGGCCCACAACGGAAATATCACCAACGCTTTGGAACTGCGGCGGGAGCTCGAAGACCGGGGCGCGATCTTCCAGGCGAACAGCGATACCGAAGTGGTGCTCCACCTGGTGGCTCACTCGAGCGAACGGACGTTGGCCGGGGCGCTGCGGGATGCGCTGCTGCAACTCGAAGGGGCGTTCTCGCTGGTCTTCCTGGCGCAGGACCGCATCATCGTGGCGCGCGACCCGCATGGCTTCCGTCCGCTGGCGATGGGACAAAAGAGCGCGACCGGTAAGAAGCATTGCTATGTCTTCGCGTCGGAGACCTGCGCGTTCGATCTGATCGACGCGGTTTATCTTAACGATGTTCAGCCGGGAGAGATGGTGATCGTGGGGCCGGAAGGGGTGACTCGCGAGCGCTATGCACCGGAGCAGCCGCTGTCGCAGTGCGTCTTCGAGCATGTTTATTTTTCGCGGCCGGATTCCATCGTGTTCGGGCGTCCGGTGCAGCAATCGCGTGAGATGCTGGGGCGTCTACTGGCGCGCGAAGCGCCGGCCGATGCAGATATCGTGGTTCCGGTACCCGATTCAGGTGTGGCGGCGGCTCTCGGCTACTCCGACGGAGTCCGGGCTGCCCTACCGGCAAGCGCTGATCCGCAATCACTATGTCGGCCGGACGTTCATCGAACCTTCACAAGCGATCCGCGACTTCGGCGTCAAGCTGAAATTGAATCCGATCCGGCATCTGCTCGAAGGAAAGCGCGTCATCCTGGTAGACGACTCGATTGTCCGCGGAACGACCAGCCGCAAGATTGTCCGGATGGTTCGACAGGCAGGGGCGAGAGAAGTACACATGCGCATCTCCTGTCCGCCGACGGTGTCGCCGTGTTTCTACGGGGTGGATACGCCGAATAAGAGTGAACTGATCGCGGCCAACAGCACTACCGAAGAGATCCGCCGGTTCGTGGAGGCCGACTCACTCTCCTACCTGTCCCTTCGGGCACTGCGGGAAGCCGTTTCCGACCACCGACACGAATTCTGTTACGCCTGTTATACGGGCGATTATCCGACCGAACTTACGGATCACCAGCGCCTCGTCTCGATTAAGGTTGGGTAGACGCCGCAGGGACTCTCTTGCAGGTTATGTCCATACCGCCCTGGTGCAGGACGACGGCGGTCGCTTTGCCCTGAGCATCCGTCAGGAAGGTCAACTGGGCATCCACTACTTTCAGGAAGAATTGCTTCGAGCTCTCCGCAAACACCTCCACCTTGGCTTGTCCGGTGGCCTGCGTGAAAAGCTGATTGCCGTCGCGAGTGACGGAGAGAATCATGGCGGGGGTCACCTGGTAGTTTCCGGTGTAGCCCTCGAGAACGGCAGCATCGATTGCGACGGCCTTACGCTCTTTCGGTTTTTCGGGCTCGCCCTCCAGGCGTTTGGCAGGGGTATTCATCCCGTTCTGGTGCAAGACCAAAGCGTTCGCCTTGCCGTCGGGGCTGGTATGGAACGTAATGGTAATTCCAGCGACTTTGGCGAAGAATTCCTTTTCGGCTTCAGGGAAGATCTCGAATCTCCCCTGGCCGGTGGCTTGCGCATAGAGATGGTCGTCTTCGCGCATGACATTGAGGATGAAATTCGGCGCAAGCTGGTAGCGGCCGGTATAACCGTCAAGTAATTTCGAATCGACCGCAATGGCCTTATGTTCTTTGGTATCGAACGTGGCGAGCGGAAAGGCGGCATTGATGAGATGGCGGCCGATGTCGTCGACGCCCACGGCCGTCGAGGTGTTCGACAATACGACCACTCCTACGCGCGTCTTGGGATCGAAGCCCATGAAAGTTCGATAGCCCCCGGTGCCGCCGTTGTGCCAGATGATGGAATGGTCGTCCTTGGTGGTGATATGCCAAGCGTAGGCGATCTCCGTGTTGGGCATTCCCGTGGGCCGGCGGATCGAAATCTCGGCGGCCATAGCGGCGGCAAGCGGCGTGCGCTCGAAGCCAAGGTTCGCAGCCAGAAACGTCAGCATATCGTTCGCCGTGGAGCGCAGAGCGCCGGCGCCGGCCAGCGTGGGAAGGTCCCAGGCGGGCACCGGCTTGAGCTGACCATTGTGCCCAACGGCGAAGCGGGACTTCATGTCGGGCGTAAGAGCGATGCCGGTGCTGGTCATTTTCAGCGGACCGGTGATGCGAGCTTTGATCATCGACTCATAGTCCATGCCTGCGCGCAGGGACAAAGCGTGTCCCAATAACCCGACGGCGAGATTGGAATACTCATATTTTTCGCCGGGATCCCGCGGGAGTTCGTAGCCGGAGAGGAACTGGTAGAGCTGGTCTACCGAATAATCCGCATAAGGATTGGCCATGTCCTTCGGCGCCATGTTAGAAGGCAGGCGAGGCAGTCCGGAACTCTGCGTGGAAATATCCTGCAGGGTGATTTTCTTGCCGTTCCGTTCAGGCATTTTGACAGTCGACGGCAGGAATTTGGAGATCGGATCGGTGAGCTTTACTTCGCCCTTCTGCACCATGTCCATCAGGACCAGCGACGTAAACACTTTGGTCATGGAGCCGATTTCGAAGAGAGTGTCGCCGTTGAGCGGGCGTTTGTCACCCTGATCGAGAGTGCCATACGAGATGACACGGCGCTCCGCCGCAGCGCCCTCCGGTTCGATAATTCCAACGACAATGCCGACGCCCTGATGGTCGCGATCGATCCGGTCGGACAGGATCTTGCGGACATCCGCGTCAGACCCGGGGCCTGTCTGGGCGTGGGCGGGCATGAGCGTGAGAAGCCATGCGAAGACGAATCGCAATCGATTGCGTGAAGTCATAAGCCTCCGCTTGTAGTTATATCTTACTTCGGTGTGATATTTCTAACGCATGCGCATCACTGCCATCGAAACCTATATCGCAGGGAATCCCTGGAAGAACTGGCTCTTCGCCAAAGTCATCACGGACAAGGGCATTTACGGAGTGGGTGAAGGAACCCTGAACTACTTCGCCCGCACCATCGAAGCGGCGATACACGAGTTGAAGCCGCTGATTATCGGGATGGACCCCTTCCAGGTGGAGACGATATCCCAGCGCCTGATCCGAGATGTTTATTCGGAGGGCGCGCAGATCCATATGTGCGCGGTTTCAGCTATCGAGATTGCGCTCTGGGACATCATCGGGAAGGCGTGCAACCAGCCCATCTACAACCTGATGGGGGGACGGTGCCACGAGAAACTGCGTGCTTATGCGAATGGGTGGTACCGGGGGCCCCGCACGGCGGAGAGTTTCGCCGAGAAGGCTGAGAACGTGGCGGGCCGCGGATACACCGCGCTGAAATTCGACCCATTCGGCAGCGCGTGGCGGATGGTCTCGCGGGACGATTTCGACCTGGCGATCGACATTATCCGGGCGGTTCGCGACAGCGTCGGCAAGTCAGTGGACCTGCTGATAGAAGGGCATTGCCGGTTCAACGTCCCGACGGCGATCCAGTTTGCAGAAGCGATGGCTGAGTTCCGGCCGGCGTGGTTCGAGGAGCCAGTACACCACGCCAACATTACGGCGATGGTGGAGGTCGCCCGGCGGAGCCCGGTGCCGATTGCGACTGGCGAGAGTCTATCCTCGAAGCAGCAGTTCGCCGAATTACTCAAATACGACTGCGTCAACATTCTTCAACCGGAGCCCTTAAATCTTGGAGGGCTGTTTGCCACGCGCAAGATCTGCGACATGGTGGACGCGCACTACGGCGTGATCGCGCCGCACAGTGCACAAGGTCCGGTGTGTTCGGCGGCATGCGTGCAGTTGAACGCATCGATTCCCAATTTCTTTATTCACGAGATTTTCGACGAGTTTAACGAGCCTTGGGAGAAGAAGATTGTGACCCATCCAGTGGAGGTTGTGAACGGTTATATCGAGATTTCCGACCGGCCGGGTCTTGGGCTCGATCTGAATATCGAGGAGATTCTCAAGCACCCTTATCAGCAGGAAAATCATATCCCGCTGTTCAAAGCGGGGTGGGAAAAGCGGCAGCCCCAGAAGTAAGTTTATCCGCGATAAGAAAAAAGAATTTGCCGCACAGCATAGCAGAGGTTATTCTGTTTAGTATCCAGGGGCGACGTGAGTGAACAAGCATAAAGATTCGAAATTTAGCCGGCATTACCATGAGTCGCGCCGCCACTAACTTGGATTCAGTAATCTTACCGTCCGCACGGAAAGGCGGTACAGGAATTTCGCGATGGCGACGTTTCGCGAGGGGTCTCGCCGTATGTATCATTCTTTCGGCGCTTTCGGCGGCTATGACAGCCGAGGCACAGTTTAAGGTGGTGGGACCTCCGCCGTTTCCGGACGCCGTTGCGCGTCAGAAGATCAGGACATTGTTAGAGAATGTCAACGCGAGCAATCGACAACAGACCCTTGATACGATTTCCGGCTTGCTCGCCTGGTACAGGGACATTCTCGACGAGGAACTGATTGCAGCGTGGCAAGGCAATGGAAGAGCAACGCTGACGGAAGTGATTGCGCCGCTGGCGAGCGCGCGAGTCGCTTCATCGGTAGTCGAGTTTTCATGGCGTCAGGGACGTCAGGCAACCCTGAATCCCACCTACGCACCGTTGCTCGAAGACCTGATGTTCCGTTATCCGGACAGCGCCAAACCGTTGCTCGACGATCTGCTTGGCGCCGCGCCCGAACTGACACAGGCGGAGGCACAGGCGGTCTGCAGGATTCTACTAGACATGCCGGACACCTTGACGTGGAGAAGGGACGCCCTGCAGATCCTTCCCCATTACCGCGGGATAGCGGAGACACTTCTGAATCAGGATCTTCATGGAGGCGACGAAGAGAAAAGCTACCGGGCTCAGCTCTGGCTGAAGAGCCTGAATGGGGGTGTGCCCGGCGCATCGAGCCAACCGCAAAGCGGCCGCGCGCGACGGGCGCCTTTGAGTCCCCCCGCGCCGGCAGACGGCAGTGACCCGGTGCAGACGCCGGTAGCAATCGCATCGGCACGGGCACCCCAACCGACACTACGTGCGCCTGCCCCTTTGGCGCCGCCGGTTTACGATGGAGCCAAGTCGGGCACTCTGGCATGCACGGGCGGCCCGATCCCGCAGAACGCTGAATACGTTTTCCGGAACGTGCCGCTTTTGAAAATGCAGCTCGACTATGACACAAAAATTTGGGACGCGCGCCTGGCGCCCGGCGAAGGACAGACGCAAAGATTAATTCTCAAGAACAAAAGTTCCGGCCCGCAGAAGCGCTGCGTGGTCCATTGGAATGCACTTCCGTAGGGAGGGTGGGCGTCTATGAAAAGAATTCTGGTGCAGGTGATCTGGCAGCTCTGCCTGATGCCTGGAACGTGCGTTTTCGCCGATCTCGTCACGTTGAAAGATGGCGGCCAAATGTCGGGGCTGGTGGAGACCGGTACCCAGTGGGAGATTCGAGTCAAACTGCTCGATTCGTCCCGGACGATTCCGATCGATCAGATCCAGTCGATCCAGTTCGATGGCACGCCTGCTGTCACCACCTCGGCGGAGCCAGCCCGCATCGATCCGCAGGGCATCACCATTCCGGTTGGCACGGAGATCGCCATTCGCACGATTGACCGCCTGGACTCGAAAACGGCCGACCTGTACAAAGAATACGCCGCGAGCCTGGACGATCCGGTGGTGGTTGACGGTGTGACGGTGGTGCCGGTCAACTCGAACGCTATCCTGCGAGTCACCGACGCCCGAAATCCAAAGATGAGCCGGGCTTCGTTATCCATTACTGTGATCGCGGTGGTTGTTAACGGGCAGCGGATCAAAGTGGAAACGGGCAATGTCGACTCCCAGAGCGGCTCGCGGGCCAAACGAACTCTAACCGGGGCCGCAGTTGGAGCAGGCACCGGAGCTGCGATCGGAGCGGCTGCGGGTGGCGGGCTCGGCGCCGGAATCGGGGCCGTGGCGGGCGGTGGACTCGGAGCTGGAATCGGGAATGTGATGGGGAGAAAGCCGGCCGAGATCCCGTCCGAGACGCGATTTACTTATAAACTAACTCAGCCGGTCGTGCTCAACGATCAAGGGGGCGCACGATGAAGGTTCGATCGGCGGCTGCGCTCCTCCTGTTGTTGGCGCCGGCTTACGCCGACACCCTCACGTTGCGCAATGGCACGACCGTGACGGGTAGCTGGGCCGGCGTCGATGCTGGACAGGTCAGCTTTCTGGTGAACGATGTGGTACGTACTTATCCGCGGGCCGAGGTGTCGCTGGTAACGTTTACGCCGCAACCCGCGGCATCCGCTCCGACGGCTTCGCAGCCTTTGGTTCCGGCGCCTCCCCCACCTGCGGCTGCGGGTCCCAGGACGGTGTCGACGGGTGACACAAAGGAACAGGTAGTGGCGGCTTACGGACAACCGGAAAGAATTGGCAGAGCCGGCGGCAAGGAGATTTACTTTTACAAGGATTCGAAAGTGATTTTTATTGACGGCAAGGTGTCGGATATTCAATAGTTCGACTAACAAGAGGTGGATTATGGGGATAAGTAAGCGATGGCTTTTTGCCGCGGCCGTTCTTTTAGCCGCGCCGCTGGCGATGGATGCGCAGCAGCGCCGGAACTCTGGCCGCTCAACAGGACTCGTTGTCGCTGCCATTGACGCAGATTAACGTGGTCGTTCCCCAGATCGCAGCCAACAACGCCGCGCCCATTACGCTTAGCCTCGGAACAGTTACCGGGAGTCAAACTCTGTCTATCGCGGTACAGTAATCGAGGGTCCCATCACGGTGTCCCCGACTCGTCAGAAGCGCGTTTCTATTGAGGCTGGAAGAAACACCAGCCTGAGAGGTGGGCGATTTCCCGACTGTATTACTTCTCCCAACGCCAGATTAATTTTTCTTCTTTTTCATTTCTGGAGTTGCTATGCTTTAGGCAGTTGAAGTGGCGCGACCGGCGGGTAGGCGGCGAGCAATCGTAGCCCCCGCCGGTTTCTAACTCTCTCTCGGACTCCCCCCAGAAATCAGTCAGGCCCCCAAGAATCTAGTCAAGCGCTCATGCTCTGCCTTGCGAATTTTATTTTTCTACAAGGTTGGGGGGTGGAGTTCCATTGCGGACTTGCATCTGTAGCCGTGGCATGATGTGATGCATTAGCCTATGGCAACGCAAGCATCAGAACTCGTTTCCGCCAGCGAACGTCCAACGCATGTCCGCTACTGGGTAATTTTCTTCTCAGTCTCCCTTGCCATCTTCAGCTACATCGACCGGGTGGCGCTTTCCCGCGCGGCCAGCAGAATCCAGGGGGACCTGAATCTCGACAACGAACAATTGGGCTGGATACTTTTCTCGTTCGTCGCGTGCTACGCGCTGTTCGAAATTCCCAGCGGTTATCTGGGCGACCGAATCGGGCCGCGATCGGTGCTGCTGCGAATCGTGCTGTGGTGGTCGTTCTTCACGTTTGCCACGGGACGCGCCTGGAACTTCAGTTCGCTGCTGCTCTGCCAGGCTTTATTCGGAATTGGCGAAGCCGGATGCTTCCCTAACATTACGAAAGCCCTTTCGATCTGGCTACCGCAGGAAGAGAAGGTTCGCACGCAAGGGATCATCTGGCTCTTCGCGCGATGGGGCGGCGCGTTTACTCCCTTGCTGGTGGTGACGTTGTTGAAATATGTTTCGTGGCGAACGGCGTTCGGTCTCTTCGGATGTATCGGTATCGTTTGGGCCGCGGCCTTTTATTGGTGGTTTCGAGATGATCCCAATGATAATCCGAGTCTGAACGCAGCGGAACGAAAGCTGATCGCTTCGAGCCGGAAACTCTCGTCGCATGCGCACAAAGTTCCCTGGGGCAAGCTCCTGTCTTCGAAGGATGCGTGGCTGCTTTGCCTGCAATATTTTTCTCTTTCTTTCAGTTGGTATTTTTACATTACATGGCTGCCGACGTACATGGACAAGCACCTTAGCATCGATATTACGCGGAGCGCGATTCTGAATGGATTACCGCTTTTCCTGGGAGGTTTGGGATCTCTATTTTGCGGCCAATCGTCGCGTTACGTGGCGCAGAAACTTGGGGGAATCGGGCAACAGCGGCGCGCCATGTCGATCACGGGGTTCGTGGGAGCCAGCGTGCTGCTGTTTACTGCGACGAGATTTCACAGCGCGGTCCCGGTGATGCTGGCGATCGGTTTCTCCAGTTTTTGCAACGATCTTGCCATGCCGCCTTCCTGGGGCGCGGCGATGGATCTGGGGGGCCGGTACGCGGGAACGCTGGCCGGAGCTATGAACATGGTTGGCAATCTGGGAGGCTCGCTCGCCGCTTTGATCACGCCGCGGGTGGTGCGCCTCGCCCACAACGATTGGAACGCTCCTCTTTATCTGGCCGCGCTGGTCTATTTGACTGGAGCTTTGCTTTGGGTGCGCCTGGATCCGGTAACGCCGCTCGATCTTGGGCAAAATGATCCCGAGCCGGGGCATCAACACCCATAGATTTACGGCTGCTACGCAGCCGGGAGCGGGGGCGCTAGGCGAGCTGGTTATGCTCCGTACGGCGGTATGGGAAATGCAGCGGGTTGGGTATGCCGACTGAAAGACTTGAAACCACCTGCTGCGTAGTCGGAGGCGGACCTGCGGGAATGATGTTGGGCTTCCTGCTGGCGCGAGCGGGCGTGCCAGTCACGGTACTCGAGAAGCACAACGATTTCTTTCGTGATTTTCGCGGGGATACGGTGCATCCTTCTACTCTTGACCTGATGCGCGAACTCGGGCTGCTGGAGGATTTCTTGAAGGTGCCGCATCAGGAGTTGACGTCGGTAAGCGGAGTGTTCGGGGATTTCTCTTTCCAAGCCGCCGATTTCCGGTATGTGCCCGCACATTGCAAGTTTGTCGCGTTGATGCCGCAATGGGACTTTCTGAACTTTGTGGCCGCAAAAGCCAAGAATTTTCCGACGTTCCGTCTTTGCATGCGGCATGAGGCTGTGGGGCTGATGGAGGACAGAAGGTGTGTCACGGGAGTCGAAGTCCGGACGCCGGGGGGCAACATAGAAATTCGCGCGGATCTGGTGATTGGTTGTGATGGACGCCACTCCGTGACGCGGAAGGCTGCGCAGATGGAAGTGATTGAGTCCGGCGTGCCGATCGACGTGCTGTGGTTCCGCATCAGCCGAAAAACTTCCGATCCGGATCAGCTCTTCGGGAACATCAATTACGGCAAGGTTTTGATTTTGATCAATCGCGGGAACTACTTTCAGGCGGGACTGATTATTCCCAAAGGTTCTTACGAAGCGATCCAGCGCGAGGGTTTGGACGCGTTCAGGAAAGCCATTGTCCGGATTGCTCCTTACCTCGCGGATCGGGCAGACGAGGTGCAGGATTGGGAGCAGATCAAACTTTTAACGGTGCAGATTAACCGTCTGAAGCAGTGGTACCGTCCGGGATTGCTGTGCATCGGGGATGCGGCCCATGCTATGTCTCCGGCGGGAGGCGTGGGGATCAATCTGGCGATTCAGGACGCGGTTGCGACGGCGAATCTGCTGGCAGGGCCGCTACGCGAACGGGGTGTTACCGAAGAACTGCTGGAAGAGCTCCAGAGGCGGCGCGAGTTGCCGACACGTGTGACGCAGTTTGTGCAAGTGAACGCGCATAAGGGATTCAAATATGTTTTCGAGCGCCCGGGAGAGTTGAAAGCGCCGTGGCAATTTAAAGTTGCGACACAGATACCGGGAATACAGCACCTCACGGCGCGGATTGTCGGCATTGGTGTAAGGCCGGAGCATATCCGCGAGGTTGGAAATCCGTTGGCTAAAGAGGGAGTGCTCCACCGTATCGCCGTCAGTGCCGGAGTATTGACCGCGGGGGCTGTCAACTTGATGCGCCTTGCGGGCAAATGGCAGAGCCCTAAGGTGAGGAGTGTCCCGGCGCCTTGACGCGGGCTTCCACAGGGCTGTGCCAGGTGAGGTTCAAATAATAACTCCGGCCCGCTTCAATCATGCTATCGATTGTGCTCGACATCCCAGCTGGATCCCGATAGAAGGTATTAGAAAGGTTTTTGATTCCAGCACTCAGTTCGATACCGCCCGGAAGTGGTTTGGTCCGTACAACGAGCTCAGGCAGAAAGTAACCTGCCAAGGTGGCTCCGGCGTATGTCTGGCGCTGTCCAAGCACCTGGAGCCCGGCTGCCAGGGTCAGGCGCTGACGCCATAGCGGTATCGTCGCGCGAAGCTTTCCCACCTGACCAGGAGAGTTCGGCAAGACGGTGCCTGAACCGAAGACGGAGCGCTGCCATTCGAGGCTGGCGGCCAGTTCGACACCCTTGGGAAGGAGGTAGTTCAGTTCTATCGAGGCGCCCGAAGCTTTGACATGATCGGCATTGACGAATTGGTCCAGGCCTGACGGGGTATAGATCTGCTCGATCAGGTCGTTTACCTTATAGCGATAGAGAGATGCCACGATGCGCAGCCGCTTGGTGAAGTCGTATCCGCCGGTTAACTCATAGGTATCCGTGGTCTCCGGTCGAAGAGCGAGGTTGGCAATTTGTGTCACACCGTCGCTGTAGTACATTTCGTAGCCGGTGGGGTTTCGGAAACCGCGGCTATAAAGGATCTTGAAGGTGGTTTTCGGCGTGGGTTTAAAGATAACGGCGGCCCTCGGGGAGATGGAACTGCGTTTCAGCTCGGACCAATCGAAGCGCGTGCCCGCATTGATTTCCCAATGACTGCCCCATGACCACTCCTGCTGCACGAAGAAACCGGCATAACGATCCGGCAGATTGCCCGATGCGAGCTGAATCGTGACGGGCTGAGTTTCGGATATATTCCCTGAAGCCCGGATGTCAATCTGACCTTCGGCGCCGAGGGTCAGGTAACCCGTGCTCGAGTCAGGTAAGCGATAGCTAATCTTTGACTTGACCCAATTTCCATAATCGTCCTCGCGATTCTCTTCGACCCCGTCGTCCTCCTGATAATGGTAGATTCCGCGATATCTGTACTCGTCGTAGGACGTCTGCCAGCTGAGAGCGCGATCTCCCCAGTAGTTCTTTTTGTATGAGAGTTCGAAGAAGCTGCGCGAATTTTCGATCCTTGTGCCGCGGTCGTTAAAGATAACGTTGCTCCAGGAGACAGGTTGAATCTGGACCCGGTCGCCGATGACCGCGAGGGATTCCCAGTTGCCGAATTTGAGATCGGCAAAGACGTGGTAGCCCTTCTCGCCGTCCATATTTTCCGCCCGACCGAAGTTTGTCTGGGGAGAGTCAAACTCGCTGAAATAAAGCTGCTGGGCTCCCGGATTATTGAAGATGGACGTCGAAAGCAGCAGGGTGGCGCCCCTTCCCAAAGCGACGGAGGTGTTGACGCCGATTTTGCGGTCTCCCCCACCTGTTTCCATCCGCACGCCGATGCCACTTACCTTGTCCGGCTGTTTGGTAACCACGTTGATGGTACCGAGCATGCCGCTGCTGCCATAAAGAGCTGAAGACGAACCGCGGATGACTTCGATTCTCTCGACAAGCTCAAGGTCAAGAGGGAAATCCTGGCCCAAGCCGTTCGATCCGCTGAGGTTATCGGCGATGTTGTGTCCGTCGATCATGACGATGAGGCGGGTGTTGAAGTCGCCGGGCAGCGAAAACCCTCCAACGCCCGCATAGGAGTAGGTGTGATCGGAAGTGATGTAAAATCCCTGGACATAGGAGAGCGCATCGGCTAGAGTTCGATAACCAAAGGTGCGGATTTCCTCGGCAGTAATTACGGTAACGCTAGCGGGGGCGTCCCGCAGAGTCTCCTCGTGCAAGGAAGCCGACGTCACTTTCAGGTTCATGAGCTGATCGAGACTGAGAGCGGTAATATCCGGCGCCAGAGTATTTTGCGCGGTGGAATCGGGATCTGCCCAGAGTAGCGGGATCGATGCGAAGATCGACCCAATAAGAATGAAGGATGGCGCCAAGGCACGTCGGGTGCTCACGAGTACTCTATCGGCGGAGTCGTGGAAAAACTTTTGGTCTTCCTACCCGAATTCCGTGAGTATTGCGTGCGGGGTTAGACCAGGACGGTGAAAGCGCTTTCCGTTCGCTCCACCGGCCGATAGAGAGTATCGCGCTCCACCGGGACTCGCCCTGCCGCGCGAATGAGACGCAACAGGTCGCCGCGGCGGAGCGACTGGCTCTCCGTGGAACCGGCATCGTGGTAAATCTTTTCCTCGACGACGGTTCCGTCGATATCATCGGCCCCGAAGCGCAGGGCAATCTGCGCGATGCGGGCGCTCATCATGACCCAGTATGCCTTGATATGAGGGATGTTATCCAGCATCAGCCGGGCGACGGCAATCTGTTTCAGGTCGAGAAAACCGGTGGTAGAGGGGATGTGCTGGAGCGCCGTATTGGAGGGGTGAAACGCGAGCGGGATAAAAGTGACAAAGCCGCCCGTTTCGTCCTGTAGCTTGCGCAGGCGCACGAGATGGTCGACACGATCTTCCTCGTTCTCGATGTGGCCGTACAGCATGGTGCAATTGGAATGAAGTCCGAGTTCATGCGCGGTGCGCGCCGTCTCGATCCACTCATCACCGGTAAGTTTGTGGTCGCAAATGATGCGGCGGACGCGATCATTGAAGATTTCCGCTCCGCCGCCCGGCAGCGAATCCATCCCGGCATCCTTGAGCCGCTCCAGGACCTGCCGGCTGCTGATCTTTTCACGCTTGGCGAAATAGCCGATCTCGACCATGGTGAAGGCCTTCAGGTGAACCTGCGGGTAACGCTCTTTGAGTCCCCGCAGCATCTGGCAGAACCACTCGAGATTGAGCTGCGGATGGAGTCCGCCGACGATGTGGAACTCGGTGACGGCCTCACGGTACCCTTCCCCGGCACGGTGCCACACTTCCTCAAGGGACATGGTGTAGGCTTTCGGATCTTTAGCGCTTTTGCCGAAGGCGCACAGCCGGCAACTGGCTACGCACACATCGGTCGGGTTGATGTGCCGGTTCACATTAAAGTAAGTCTGGTCTCCATGCAGGCGTTCCCGCACGAGATTGGCGAGATAGCCGAGCCCGAGCAAATCCGAAGTGCGATTCAGCGCGACACCGTCGGCGAACGAAAGCCGCTCGCCGGTTTCTACGCGGTCCCGAATCGCTTTCAGTCTTGAATCTTCGAAGGTAACCTTCATACTTTCACCAAAACGTCAGCCATCCAAAAGACAAAGAATAGCACGCTGACCCAACCATTCATAGTGAAGAAGGCCGCGTCGACGCGGGATAAATCATTTGCTTTCACGAGGCTATGTTCGTAAATGAGGAGCGCGCCGACAGCGGCTACGCCCACCAGCGCGAGGGGTCCCAGAGCCATGAGGCGCACGAGCAGCAAGAGACTGACGATCATGGCCACGTGCAGTCCACGGGCGAGCAAGAGTGCGGGACCGATCCCCACGCGGGAAGGAAGGCTGAAGAGTCCCGTGTCGCAATCGAACTGGTAGTCCTGACACGAATAGATGATGTCGAAACCCCCTGTCCAGAAGGTCACGGCCGCAGTCAGCAGGAGAATGCGGGGGTCGAGAGAGCCGCGAACTGCGATCCAGGCGGCAGCGGGTGCAATTCCCAGGGCGAATCCGAGAACCAGATGGGATAACGCAGTAAAGCGTTTGGTAAACGAATAGGTAAAGACCACGAGCAGGGCAAGGGGGGCGAGGTGGAAGCACAGCGGGTTCAATTCCCAAGCCGCCAACATCAGCAGCAGCGAGGAGACGGCGACGAAAGCCCAGGCAAAGCTGCGCGACAGCAATCCGGCGGGGATGTGGCGCATCCTGGTGCGAGGATTTCGCGCATCGATATCGGCGTCGACGAGCCGGTTGAACGCCATGGCAGCGGAGCGCGCCCCAACCATCGCGACGACGATCCAGAGAATGACACGCCAGTCCCGGGCCGCGGAGAAGCCACTCTGGCGAAAGGCCAGCAGAGCGCCGGTCAGGGCGAAAGGGAGCGCGAAAATGGAATGCTCGAATTTGATCATGTCGAGCGCCAGCCGTATGCGCCGTAGAATCATGGTAGGTCCGCGTAAAGCAGACGATCGCCTGCGATGTTTGTTTCGTCCTGATCTTCAGGTGGAAGTATCATTTTACTTCATGCGTCTTTTTCTGGTTTTGAGCGCTTTCCTCCTGACGGGCTGCCAATCGAACGATTCGGGCGGCTCGACCGCGCTTACGAACCGTACGGTAACCCTGCCAGACGGATTTCAAGTAAACGCAGAGGTAGAGATCAACGCGGAGGACATGGAGCGCGGCATGATGTACCGGACCGAATTGCCCGTTGGCCATGGCATGTTATTCGTTCACGGCCAAGCGGGCCGTTACCCCTATTGGATGGCGAACTGTAAGATCCCGCTGGATATTATTTGGATGGACGCAAATCATAAAGTAGTCGAGATCTCGGCCAACACTCCGCCGTGTCCATCCGGAGGAAAAGATTGTCCCACGTATGGGGGACACGCGGTCGCTTCGTTTGCTCTCGAACTGGGCGCCGGTGAAGCGGGCAAGCATCAGGTGGTGGTGGGCAGTTCGATTGGGTTCTAGGTGGAGTTGACGCGGAAGGTGGCTACAGGGGCGTGGCCGTCACCAGGGTTTCAACGGCGCCACTTCGCCTCAGCACATTGCGCAGCGGGCGGCCGAAGCCATCGAACCGCACCTGCATCACGTCGCTATCTTCCAGGCGAACGCCATCTCCGAAACTGAAGGCGTCCGCACCGAAGAAATGCACATGGAGATCGCCAGGCTGCCGATGGGCTGCGAACTTAAAATGGTGATGCTCGATGTTGGCGAGGCTATGCGACATGGCGCTTTCGCCGGTGCGAATGGCCTTACACCAGAGCGAAACTCCATTTCGCTCGATGGAGACTTCCCCTGGCACGGAATCGAAATCCGAATGGATGGCCAACTCCGGACCGATTGCGCATTCTCTCAGTTTGGATGCGGCGAGGTAGAGGTAGTTCCGCCGTTCGAGTTCATGATCGGAGAATTCGTTGCCCACGGTAAGTCCGATGCGCCTCGGGCGACCCTCGGGGTCGATGACATAAACGCCGGCGATCTCGGGTTCTTCGCCACCATCTTCCGCATAGGGAGGGACTGTGAGCGGGTCGCCATGGCCGCGCAAAATGTTTCCGCACCCTTTGTAGAACCACTCCGGCGAGGCACCGATCCGGCCTTCGGCGGGGCGTCCGCCTTCGAGGCCCCAGCGGTACATGCGCATACTGTCGGTCAGGTCTTCGGGCTTGCCATGCATCGCCTGGCGGTTCCTGGCGCTGGCCATATGAGTCAAACCCGTACCGCTCACCAGGCATCGCGAGGGTTCGGTGGGATGATCCGCTGACGGCAGAATCTTCCATTCCGAGCGTTGGGCGTAAACCTCTTCATAATCGAGCGAATGCGGCGATATCCAGTGCTCGATGAGGGGGCGGATTTGCTGCGTGGAGGCAACGCAGGGCTGAACCAGTTCGTATATAGAATTGAAGCCATCGAGGAGCCGCAACCGGGGCTCGTCGACCAGTGCGATTCTTCGTCCGTGCGGGCTATTCAACTGAATCAGGCGCATTGGTAGATTTTATCGCGCATGCGAAACTGATAACCATGCTCCACCCTCACGCAACCTATCTCGCCCTGGGCCTGGCGGTGGCCTGCGTTGTATCCGCACAAGTTCGTCTGCAGTATCCACAGGCCCGCCGGTCCGATCACGTGGACACGTATTTCGGCGAGAAGATTCCCGATCCTTATCGTTGGCTGGAGGACGTCGATTCACCGGAAACTTTGAAATGGATCGCCGCTGAAAACAAACTCACGTTCAGCTATCTCGATTCCATCCCTCAGCGTGAAGCCGTGCGCCGGCGGCTCACCGATCTCTACAACTATGAGCGTTATAGCGAACCGCTCCAGGTACACGGCCGGATTTTCTATGCGCACAATACCGGGCTACAGAACCAGCCGGTGTATTATTACCAGGACGGACCCGAGGGCACCGCTCACGTCCTGCTCGATCCGAACACACTTGCGGCGGACGGGACTGCCGCAATTGACGGCCTGTTTCCGGATCGCAGCGGTGCGCTGGTCGCGTACGCCATTGCCCAAGCCGGGTCCGACTGGACGATCGTCAAAATTCGCGATGTCCGCTCCGGTAAGGATCTCACCGACACGCTGCATTGGACGAAATTTTCCAACATCGCCTGGGTGCCCGACGGCAAGAGTTTCTACTATTCCCGTTTCCCGGAGCCTAAGCCGGGCGTGGCGCTGACGCAAGCCAACGAACACGACAAAATCTACTATCACCGGCTGGGCGAGGATCAGTCGAAAGACACGCTGATTTATGAGCGGCCCGATCGCCCGGCTTTGCGGCTGAGCGCGGATATTACTGAGAACGGACACTACCTGATCGTCTATCTGGCGGAAGGCGCCAGCGGCCAGAATGCGCTTTCCTATCTTGACCTACAGAAGGCCGGCGCAAAGATCACTCCGCTGGTGGAAAGGTTTGATGCATCCTTCCAGGTCATCGGGAATATTGGATCCCTGCTCTATGTGTTCACGAATGACAAATCGCCGCGCTCGAAAATCATTGCTATTGATTTAGAGCATCCTTCGCCCGCGCAGTGGCGCACGGTGGTGGCACAGCAAGCGGATAGCCTGGAAACCGCGATCCTGGCGAGCGGCCGGCTGGTCTGCTCTTTCCTGCATGACGCGCACAGCATTGCACGGATTTATTCGCTCGAGGGGAAGCCGGTGCAGGACATCGCGCTGCCCGGACTCGGTCACGCGGGGTGGTCGTCGTACTCGCAGAGCGACAAGGAAATCTTTTTGACTTATAGCGAGTTCACACATCCGCCATCGATTTTTCGCCTGGACGTAGCCACAGGCAAGCCAGTGCTCTTCCGCGCCGCCAAGCTCTCGTTCGACCCTGCGCAATTCGAAACCCGGCAGGAGTTCTATCACAGCAAGGACGGCACACGGATTCCGATGTTCATCATCTCGCGCAAGGGAACGCAGATGACGGGGCACAATCCGACGATTCTCTATGGATACGGCGGCTTCAATATCGCGCTGACTCCGGCCTTCTATCCGCGCGTGATTGCGTGGCTGCAGATGGGCGGCGTCTATGTGTTCGCCAATCTGCGGGGAGGGTCGGAATATGGCGAGGAATGGCATGAGGCCGGCACCAAACTGCGTAAGCAGAATGTCTTTGACGACTTCATCGCCGGGGCGGAGTATCTGATCGCGCAAAAGGTCACTTCGCCCGCGAAGCTGGCGATTGAGGGACGCAGCAACGGTGGTCTGCTGGTCGGCGCGGTGCTCAACCAGCGTCCCGAGCTTTTCGGCGCGGCGCTTCCCGGCGTCGGCGTGATGGACATGTTGCGCTTCCAAAAATTCACCGTTGGGCAAGGATGGGTGACCGATTACGGCTCGTCCGACAATGCTGAAGAATACAAGGCGATCCGCAAATATTCGCCGCTGCATAACATCAAGAAAGGGACGAAGTATCCGCCGACATTTATCGTGACGGCCGATCACGACGACCGGGTGGTACCGGGCCACAGCTTCAAATACGCGGCAACGATGCAATGGGCGCAAGGCGGGGATGCGCCGATACTGATCCGTATCGAATCGAAGGCCGGTCACGGGGGCGGCAAACCGGTGACGAAGATTATCGGCGAAACGGCGGACGAATACTCGTTTCTCGCAAAAGCGCTGATGTAGCTTACTTGAGCAAGGCATCGATGGCGGTCTGAGAGATGGCTTCGTCCACTGCAGACGCCGCGCCGCTGCAGGCGATACTGCCGATGGTTTTGCCTTCGACCTTGATGGGAAGGCCGCCCTGATTGGGGAAGGCGTCGGGAAACGCCAGGATATCCAGATTACCCGCTTTCAGCGTATCCGCGGCGGCCTTGGAAGGTTTGCCGAACAGCGCCGCGTATTTCGCCTTTTTCTGAGCGAACACGACGGTATTTAACCCGGCGCCCTCGCCTTTCTGGAGGAATAGCAGATTGCCTGCATCGTCCATGATGCAGATTGTAACGTGGACGTTGCGTTTCTGCATTTCCGCTTCCGCGGCAGCCACTAAGGTCTTGACGGCCGCGAGGTTGAGGTACTTTTTGCTTGGCAGGTCGGCGGCACAGGCGAAGAGGGCGCCAGTCAAAAACAACAGTACGAGTTGAGACATGGCGAACATGATATCAGTGCTCGCGGCGGCAAAGTTAATCCTCGACCAGTTCCTGGACTTGGGCGAAGGTGCGCGCGAATTCCGCTTTAAGAAAGGGATTCGGGGCGGTGCAGGCGTCTACCACGCGCTTAGCCCAGGCGAAGTAATCCTGCTTGCGGTGCAAATCCCAATCTTCCGGCGGCGTGAAGAGGATGCCGCGTAAATTGGAGATCTTATCGGCGATTTTGATGGTCTGGGCCCTTGCGGATAGATGCGGCGCATGTTCGATCTGCAGCCGTTTGCGTTCCGCTTTAGGCAAGGACTTGTCGTCCGTGACTTCGCCCACCAGGGCCGCGATATCGGCGCCGAACATTTCCACGAGTTCTTCGTGACTGGTTTCGGTGTCTTCGACGGTGTCGTGGAGAAAAGCCGCGGCGATCACGTTAGCATCCGGCGCCGCGATGGCCATGGATACCAGATCCGCGACTTCGATCAAGTGATTCAGGTAGGGTTCCGCGGCTGCACCTTTGCGCTTCTGCCGGACATGTTTGACCGATGCGAAACGGGCAGCTTTCAGGATTTCCCGCATGGCCTGCAGGCTGGACTGAGAGGTATTCAGGTGGGTCACTTTTCAGCATGCCACAAATTGGAGTTTACTTCACGGCGGCCGATTTTCGGATATCATGCGACCATCATGCACAGGCAACTCAGCCGAAGAAAATTGGTGAGGTTAAGCGGAATGACGGCGGCGGCCCGGGTGATGGGAATCGCGAAACCGGAAACTTCTCTCTTCGACGGTAAGACGCTCGACGGATGGATTCAAGTGGAAAACAGCGCGACGTCGCTGACCGGGGACGCAATCACCGATCCGGCCGGCTTCGTACGCAAGCTGATGGAGGCGCGGAACGGGGTGTCTCAATTCCTGCGCGAGCCGGTGAAGGCGGATCTCGCCGATTACTCCAGCACCAATGCCAAGGCCGCAATCTCGCGGCTGGTGAAGGATTTGAATCAAGTGATCGCCGGGGCTTCGATCTACGACAGGGCACGCTTTCAGAACGTTACGCTGCGCCCTGAGACGAGGCAGTTGCTCGAGCGGCATCCGCACGATTTTGAACTGCAGAGACTGAATAAGATGTTGCTGGAAGACGCCTTTCCGGATGAGCTGGCCAAGAGTTCTCTCACCGGGTGGACCGTGAAGGATGGGGCGATGGTCAGCATGGGGACCGGACGTGGAGTTATCTACACCGCCAGGGACTTCGGCCGCTACCGTCTTACGTTCACGATGCGGCATGTCTCGGGCAATCCGGACCACCAGGCGTGCGTTTTGATCTTTTGCAAGCGTCCGCAGCCGGGAGAGAAGCCTCTCGATGCGCTCGGCGGTATACAGCTTCAGCCTCCGAATGGCGGTCACTGGGATTACCGGCCGGGGATGAATAACAATGGCGGCGGGGAGTTTGCGTCGTTGACCCAGACCGGGAACAAGAACCGTTTCGACGTCCACGCCTGGAGCCGTGTCGAGATTCTGGCGGACGCGGCTACGGGAACCGCGCGGATGTCGGTCGCCCAGCCTCCGGGCAGCCAATTCGTTCAAGTGCTGGAATTCAAAGATCCCTCGGCGGGGAAGCCGGGTCCGATTGCCTGGCAGATGCACAACGCGGGATTGTTCGATGAATATAAAGATGTCGCGATTGAGCTGGATCCGACGTGACGGCGGGTTCCGCGGCTAGCAACCTGTGACAGAAGTCTCTCCAACGGCCAGGAGCAGGCGAAAACGCCTGCTCCACGAAGAAGAATCAATGGCTTGCAAGCCTTGTGGAGTAGGCCTTTGCCCTGCGTTGACTTCTGCCACAGGCTGCTAGGCTAGGCGCGAAAAGGCCACAGCAATTGCCGGGTGAAGCTCTCGGGCGCATCCTCACCAGCCAAGCCATAGCGCTCAGGCTTGCCGGTCTTCGGAAAATGCGCGGTGCCGAAGAGGAAGTCATACAGCGGCAATAAGCCGCTGAAGTTTTTGTTGAGCGCGGCGGCATCGGCGGAATGATGCCAGCGATGAAAGGCGGGACTGGCGACAACATAGCCGATCCAGCCGTAGCCCCAACGCACATTGCAGTGGATAAAGATGGGATAGACGGCGAGAAGGCCCGCAAGGGTGGCCGTCAGTTTGGGTGAGAAGCCGAGCAGGAAAAGCGGGAGCACTGAGATGGTCCGCGACCAAACGGTCTCGAGCGGATGGACGCGAGCGGCGGCAAGCCAGTCGAGACGTTCGGAGCTATGGTGTACACGGTGAATACGCCAGAGCCAGGGAACCGTATGCAACATGCGGTGCGACCAGTAGCCGCAGAAATCGGCGACCAGAAAGGTCTCGATGGTCTGCAGCCAGAGGGGCTGATGCGAGGCCAGCGTAAATCTCGGCATCTTGAAGGCTACTGCCGCGATGACCAGAGCAACCGCCGCTAACGTCGCGAGCCGCTTGGTGAACAGCGCATCGAAAAACCAGTAGATGAAGTCGACTTTGGCGCCCTGGCGGAGGGCCGGCTGATCGGTTTGCTCCGGGACCCAATGTTCCAGCAGGTAAAAGAGCGTGGCAAGAACTGCGGTGCCGATCAGCAGTCCGGTCAAAGTCCGCGTCATGGACTCCGGCGGCGGCGCGGGATACATTTGCTTGATCTGGGCGAGAGCGTCTAGGATATTCTGCTTCATGAACATCTACACCCATGTTGAACGCAGTTGAGGAGGGAAAGTTCGGTGTGCGCGGCGAAAATTACGATCCTTTACGCGGTCAATTGGGCAGTTTTACGCAGCCAATATCCGTTCGCGGGAAGTCGTCGCCTTTCGATAACACTGGTTCGCCGGTCGCTTTCGCGAGTCCATAGACGCAACAATCGCCGAAATCTAATTGGGCGGGATGCCTGCCCTTGCCATATTTGCGCCAGGCACGGACGGCGACTTCTGCCTGCCGGGCGTCAAACGGCGCAATTTCCACGCCCGCATCGAAGAGAAACAGTTCCAGATCGGCACCTGCCGGGTTGCCATAGCGGCTCTCTAATACCATTGCGGCTTCCAGCACACTGACAGCGGACATGAGCCGGCGCGGATCTTTGGAAAGCACTTCGAGCATTTGATCGCGCTCCGGCTCAGCCTGCAAGATAGCGACGACGGCGGACGTATCGAGCACCATTACCGCGGAATCCCGAATTCGTCGTAGCCCACGAGTTCGTTATCGGACCGGGGATCGATTACCGGACGGGCAGCGCAACGATCGGAAATTTCGCGTAGTTTCTCAATCCATAGAGGGTCAGGCCGCAGCTGAAGTTCCCGGGCCAAGCGTTCACGGAGCGCATGGCGAACCGCGTCGGTGAGAGTTTCTCCAGTGAGGTTCGCAACTTCACGGGCGAGCCTGTAAACTTCAGGATCTTTGATGTTCAGAGGTTTAGTGGCCGCCATTACTCCTGATTGTACTCCGTTCCTCCTTTTGGGATTCGACGGATCTTCCATTTCTTTCGGGTGACGGAAGCATGCCGCACTGAAGTTTGTGTTACGCGCGGCGGTCGGAAGTGAAGAACACCACCGCCAGCCAGCTGGTGACGATGAGGACGTAGGCGAAGCCGAAACGCAGCATGAAGCTCAGGACCTGCGGAGCGGTTCCAACGAAGTGAGGCACCCAGCTAATGAGCACGCCCGGAAGGTAGACGCCAATCGCCAAAGCAATCAGGTATTCGAGACAGAAAATCCTGCTACCTTTTCCCCACATACCGTGTATGCCGTTGCGGGCCGCGCCGGCAGCCACGGGCAGCATCAAGGCGGGCAGCACAATCCATCGCACGCCCCAGAGCAGTGCCAGATAGCCCCGCACCCAACTCGCGGGCTTGACCGGCCTGCGCAGATGAAACGTCAGCCACGACGCAGTTCTTTGTCCCGCCGCGGTCAAGGGGTTGTCGAGCTTCCCCAGCGCCCAGACGAGAAGCGTGAAAACGATGGCGACTGCCGAGAATACCGCGAGCGTCTTCAGGGCTTTGCGAAATGCGCCCCACAGCGCTTGCGATCGGTCGGCGCAGTAGACGAAGGTGCCGTCCTGGAGCCACAACCATAATGCTAAGACCGCCAGACCGAACACCGCCGTCTCCGCTAATTGCCAGCCGCGCGAATCCCGAATTCCCAGCCATGAGAAAGCGCACCAGAATAGCAGCGCGTTCCCGGCAGCTTGAATCAACCAGAGCCGTTTCATTTGAATTCGATGTCCCTGGGCTCGGTGGTGGACAGGTATTTGGGCTGGTACATTGGCTCAACTTTCGCCGGGCTCACTCGAAACTTGCCCGGATTGACGACTTTCAGCAGATAGAAATACTGTTCCTGCGAGTTATAGAAATACGAACGGAACAGCGCCATGCGATCGTCATGCAATTCGCGCCGATCGAAGTAGTAGTGCCACCACGAAGGCTGGTCTTTGAGCTTATAGAGGTCGTCGCGTTCGATGAACTCCGCACCCCCGGGGATCGGATCTTCGACGAGCAGATAGCGCCATGAGCTTCCAGTGACGGTCAATCGCACCGCCAGCACATCGCCGACGGAAAGCGGCCCGGCAACCTTATCGAGAGCATACACAATCTGATCGCCCGACTTCTCCGGCGTCAGTTTGTAGTAGTCGCGCAGCAAATTGAGATCGGTGCTGCCTTCTTTGACATGTTGGGTTTCAGTGGAATAGTAGCGTTCGGTCACGGACCAATAAAGCCGTCCCGTGCCGCTTGCCGTGACATGAATCAAGTTGCTGCCCGCCAGATCCGCAGCCGCGATGGTCACCTTCGCCGCAGCCGGAGACAGCGCGTCAGCCGGACCGAAGGTTTTGGTCAAGACGGGCTTACCGTTGACGGTGATGGTGGCTTGAAGGTTGGGCTTCAATTCACCGGACTGCTTCAGATAATCGGTCAAGCCGAAGATCACCATGGCGGTCTGTTTGGTGGAATACCAGTAATAGCCATTCCGGTGGTCCATCAGATAGAGCACGGCTTTCGGCAGCAGAGGACTGCCGGGCCTGACGTGCGACAGGAATTTCAGCGCCATCGCGGTAGTTTCCGATGATGTATCGAACCAATAATCCATCAGATAGTCGCGATCGGAGGGCCACCATGCGTGGAGCTCATCGGTCTTGACGGCTGCTTCGAGTTGCTGCGCGAGGGCCGCGGCACGATCCGCATTCTTTGCGAGCTCAAACGTCAGGCCGAGCAGCGCGGTTCCATCGGACGAGAGCTTCTGATGGACGCTCCACGCGTCTTCGAGCGGCTGGGCATCGAGCGCTCCCGATTGCGCCATGGCATAGACGACATAAGCCTTCAGATCGGGTGTCATGTCGCGATTTTTGTCGTAGGCGGCGCGCAGCCATTTCAAGCCGCGCTGAAGGGACTCCGCGTTGACGTCGACCCCGGCGGCCTTAGCCTGCGACAAGCCACTGACGACGTAAGCGGTCATGAAGACTTCGCTTTCGTCGGTTTTCCACCAGCCCCACCCGCCGTCTTCGTGCTGGAATTCTCCCAGCCGTTCGAGGCCGGCCTTCAACTTGGCCGCGAGGACTTCCGGATTGACATCGGTCGAAACCTTCAATTCCCGGAGCGCATGGGTGACGATCACATTGGGCAGGAAGCTCGACATGGTCTGCTCGGTGCAGCCGTAGGGATATTCCGTGAGATAGTTGAGCGCGGAGAACATCGCGCCCGCGACCGACGGGCTGAATGAGACGTCGAGAGCTCTCGATTGCGGGACAATCTGCCCCGGAAACTGCATCGCGATGTCCGCGGCGCCGGCATTTGCAATTGCACCGGACCTCGCTTCCGATAACTTGACGCCGAAGGCATTCACCGGTAGCGGCAATTCCATGGCGTCCGATTCCTCATCGGTCAGGACCGCGCCGGTTATGGTGGCCTGGCCGGGAGTGGTCGCGCGCACCCTCCAGTCGGACTTCATTTCGCCCCTGGCATCGATGGTGACTTCCCGCGGGCCGGGATCCAGAATCTCGACGCCCTTGACGTCGAGCGTCATCTTTGCCTGTTTCGCCGAGGTCAGATAGTTGTGCGCGATGGCGGAAATCGTAACCTCGTCGCCCATGGTGAAGAAGCGCGGAGTCACGCAGCCGGAGGATCACGTTCTTGCGCACGATGGTTTTCAAGACCGCGCCGCCCACCTTTGTATCGGCGGTGATGGCGCGAGCGGTGGTGCGCCAAGCCGTGATGGAATCGGGGAAGTTGAAGTTGGCGACTGCGTGTCCATTCGCGTCGGTCATCAGCTTCGGCAGCCACAGCGTAGTGTCGGGGAAGGCCTTGCGAATTTTGGGCACCACGAGGCGGTCGGGTTTGAGCGCCGCGAAGCCGCGGTGGGGACGCAGGGCCGCTAACTGCATACGCCGCTTCCCTGCCTCGCCGTGGAAAAAATAACTCAGCGAGCTATCGGTCTGGACCGTATTGTATTGGGTCCCATAGAAGATCTGGATGCCCTCGGGGGTGGTATCCGGTTTGATGCCGTAGATGGCTTCATCCACTACGCCTACGCTGATCTCAGCGTTGACCGGTTTGCCCGCCGCATCTTTCGCGTCCACGGTCAACTGCGCGGCTTCGCCGGGGGTATATTGAGGTTTCGAACTCTTGATCTCCACCGACAGTTTGCGATCGTCCGGCGGCACCTTCACCATCTTGGATCCGTTGTAGAACTCGTTATCGAAGAAGAAACTGGCCGAGACGAAAATGTCCGGTGAGCTTTCGGCCGTGATGGGAATATCGACGGTCACGGACGGCCCGTTCGCATCCACCATTTGCAATTGGGAAAGCGAAGCGCCTTCGATGCCGACCAGCACTCGCGCGTGTTTCACGCCTGTGATGATGAGGATGTGGGCAGTATCGCCGGGAGCATAATGCTTCTGATCCGGGACCAATTGGACGCGCCGTTCGCCGCCCTCCCCGAAGTCCCAATCCGCGCCTCCCGAGTAGATCCAGGTCGACGAGAGCACCTGGCGGCCTTCCGGCGTTTTGGCCTTTACCCGCACCTCGAAGCCGCCGCCCTCTTTGGGGATGGAGAGTTGCACGCGCGTATTTCCCTGCGCATCGGTCTGCGCGGCGGCGCTGGCTACGACTTGGCTATTTTTGTCCCGCCACGAAAACCGGATCAAATCCACGGTGACCGCCGTGCTGATCGGATGGTTATCGTAATCGCCGGCTGAAACATTGAAGCCCGCGGGCGTGCCCGCCGAAACGAACCATTTTTCGGGAGAGATTCTGAGCCGGAAGCTGCCGAAAGTGGCCAGTACGAAGCCAGTGCCGGTGATCTCGCGATTCCCGGCGTCGGTGACCCGCGCTTCGATCCGGTAGCGCATATCCATCGCGTGCTCGTCTACCTGGGTGGGGATGTTGACCTGCAGTTTGCCGTCCGCATCGAGCGTCCCGGTTTCGTCGAGCACCTGCTCGTCGGCATCGCCTTGGTAGTCCTGCTGCATCTGCTGCGGTTGGTCGTCATCCGGCTCGCCGTAGTAGCCCCAGTCCCAATATCTCGAACGGTGCACCACGTACTCCACTTTCGCGCCGGCCACGGGTTCGCCAAAGAAATATTTGGCGTCGAGGGTGACCGGGATATTGTCGCCTTGCAGAACGCGCGTTTTCGTGGGGGTGACGCGGACTTCGTATTCGGGCTTCTTGTATTCCTCGACTTCGAAAGCTCCGCCGACCTGGCTCTCGCCGGTATGCAGGACGATCTGATAGGTGCCGAGCGGCGCATCCTTCGGCAGCGTCAGATCTCCCGCCAGCGAGCCGAAGGCGTCCAGGTCGAGCGACTTCTGGTAGACCTTCTTGTCTTCCGGGCCCGTGACTTCGACTGAAATCGTCTTCAACGCCGGAATCTGATTTACGTTGCCCTGCTTGGACCTTACAATTCCTTTGAAAGAAACCTGGTGGCCGGGACGGTAAACCGGACGGTCAGTGTAAGCATAGCCGCTATAGTCGTCGGCGCGATTCATCAGCGAGTAGCCGGGAAGAGAGCCGGCCGCAAAACTTGAACCGATTTTGGCGAGCACTAAAGGCTGTGGCTCGCTGCCTTGCGGAAGAGTGACCCGCTGGTCGAAGATGCCGTCGCGATTGGTCTTGAGGCCAATTTTGGAACCCTTGGCAGTCCAGAGAAGCACGTCGCAGTTTGGGATGGGTTCGCCGGTGGAGCGTTTCGCCACCAGGCCGGCGACGTGGCCCTTGGTGGTCTTGCTGATGATGCCGATGTCAGAGACCATGACGATGGTGAAGGCTCGCAGATCGTCCCGCGTGGCTTCCACCAGATAGACGCCCTGCTGGGTCACTTCCACCGGAACTGTGGCTGTCTGCCAGCCGTCGCGATCCGCGGCCATGTGGGTTTGCCAGGACGCCACCAGTTGCTGGGAATTCAGCACGGGCGCGGTGGCGAATGTCGTGGGGCCGTGGCTGCGATTGTCCTTGGGTCCTCGCCATGGGTGCATGTCCTTCCACGCGGCATCGGTGAACTGATGCCGGACGCCCCACCGCACCTGGTCGCGCAGGGATTGCTTCCAGGTATGGAATCGCTCGATCAAGGTCTTTTCGTGCAGCGGTCGCTGTGCCTGGCCGCCAAACATGTGAGGGTCTTCCAGATTCTGGAAGAACTGAAAGGGATCGCGGATTTTGTAGACGCGAAACGCCAGGTCCGGGACGTTGCTCGCGGTTACCGTGATGGTAGGCTTTTCACCGGGCGCGAAGGTCCGGTTGCTGTTCAAGGCAAAGAAGGGACGTTCTTCGTCCTGGCAGAGTAAAGGCGCCGTTGCCATCATGAGGCAAAGTGCGATGATCCTGATTGGGGTGCGAGCCTGAAGGAGCGGCCCTACTGCCGAAGAATGTTCCAACGATATACCCCTAAGTAATGCGGATTTTCCTGCCTCAAATGCCACGCGGGATCGGGATGTTTTTGCAATTCCGCCACCGCCGGGCGCCTGACTTCCCCGTTTGCGCCATGCGCCGGTCCGGTGTGATAGATCAAGTAGGGGCCGCTGGAATCGTCAATTTGGCTAGCACCTAAGTAGATCATGGAGTGATAGGGCATCGCCGCGTCATCCTGGTGAAAGAAAACCAAATCACCGGGCCGCGCCTGCCGGATATCCCGCGAAACCAGATAGGTGTTGTAACGGAGGAGAGTGGACGCGTCCGCGAACTCGGCCAGCGCCGCGGGACCGGTCCGAAATAGCGAGGCTCCCCAGGGAGTGAAGGGATATTCGTATTTGCGAACCGGCGCGAGGGCGGGGATCAGGGGCAAGCCGGAAGACTTCGACCACCCGCCGTCATGGGACCGGAGCGCCTCGCGGTAGGCGTAGCGGATCAAGCCGGCGCAATCGGAAATGTCGAGAGGCAGTGTCGACGTTTCGCGGAAGAACTGGGCTTCGGCCAGAAAGGTGAACCAGGAACGGAAGGCGGCGATATCGGCGGGATCGTTCAAGCGAAGGACATCCGGTGTGCCATCCCCGACGGAGTCCCTATCGTTCGCCACCACGGTCATTTGGGTCGAGGCGGGGGCGAAAGGCGGGAGCAGGACCGTAACTTTGGCCATGCCGGGCAGCGCTTTCGATTGGACGGCTACGTGCCACGCACCGGCATCAAAATAGGTTCGGGCGACCCTGGCCGAATGGATGCCTTCGCTTATCACGGCAGTCAAGCCTGAGGGCTCGAGCGGGATGGAACCGGTGATGGTGAGCCGTGCCGTGGCGCCTCCGGCGGGGATCAGCGGGCGATCGATCTGTACCTGTAAACGCGGATCGGGTTCGCGGTGAAGCAAGGCGGCATATAGAATACAACCGAAAAGCAGGGCCATAGCCCACCAATGAAACCGGAATTCCAGGACGCGCGTCACCTGGGCGAATTATATATCGTATGCTGGAAAGGAGTTCGATTTTTGCCGGGAAAGGAGACGCGATGGGTCGGATTGCGGTGGCAGTGCTGTTGTCGACCTTAGTCGCGTTTGCCGCGGATAACCAGAAGAAAGATCCGGAAGCCATAGGCCAGCGGAAGGTGGATGGCGGGATCAACTTCTATTCCGTCGAGAAAGAGATCGCACTTGGCAAGCAGCTGGCGATCGAAGTAGAGCGGCAGGCTGTTTTGCTGAACGATCCGATTACTTGCGAGTACATCAATCGTCTCACACAGAAGCTGGTACGCAATTCCGACGTAAAATTCCCGGTTACGGTGAAGGTGATCGAGGATGACGTGGTCAATGCCTTCACGCTGCCGGGCGGGTTTCTGTTCGTGAACACGGGCCTGGTCCGGTTGAGCGAATCGGAGTCGGAACTGGCGTCGGTGCTATCGCATGAACTGGGGCACGTCGCCGCGCGCCACTATACACGCCAAGTCAGCCGGACCGACCTTCTGAACGCATCGACTATCCCGTTGATCTTCCTGGGCGGTCTTCCCGGCCTTGCTGCGCGGGAGGTGGCCAGCGTTGCAGTGCCTGCGGGAATGTTCAAGTTCTCACGGGATTTCGAGACTGAAGCGGACATGCTGGGGATCCAGTATCTGTATAAAACCGGCTATGACCCGACGTCCGCAATCGACATGTTCGAGCGGATCGAAGCGACGGAGCGGAAACATCCCGGCGCCGTGTCACAGTTGTTCAATACCCATCCGCTCACTGCGGACCGCTTGGCTAAAACGCAGCAAAACATCGACAAGAACCTTCCGGCGCGGCCTGAATATGTAGTCAATACCTCAGAATACGAAGCTGTCCGAGCGCGGCTGGTGGGGCTACTGAGTGTCAAAAAGCCGGTTGCCAAGGCGGCTCCGACGCTTCTGAAGAAGCCCGACGCCAAGGATGAACGGTAACCGGACTGGCATAGGTCCCGTCGGAGTTACTTGATGGGCCCCATCCGTCTTCCCGGTCTCGCCCGTCTCGCCCAAAACAAGATTAAACTCGTGTAACCTGCCGGGTGTGAACTGCGTACTCACCTGTAGCCAGAACAGCACAACAATAGGTCTATAATGCAAGCAGGAGAATTTTCCATGACGTGGTTCAACTTTCGCGGGCGCGCCGGTGTGGCGCTCCTGGCAGTCGTCGCGTCGTTGTCGTTAGTCCCCCCGACTTTTGCCGATGATAAAGAGAAGGATCCCGATGCGATCGGCAATCGCGACGTCGGCAAGGGAGTGAACTTCTACTCTCTCGATAAGGAGATCGCCTTGGGTAAGCAACTCGCCCAGGAGGTGGAACGGCAATCCAAGATAGTGGACGATCCGACCGTCGCGGAATATGTGAACCGTCTGGGACAGAACCTTGTGCGCAATTCCGACGCCAAAGTTCCCTTCACGATAAAGGTGGTGCAATCGTCTGAGGTCAACGCGTTTGCTTTGCCGGGCGGATTCTTCTTTGTGAACTCGGGCCTGATCCTGAAAGCGGACAACGAAGCGGAACTCGCCGGCGTGATGGCGCATGAAATCGCGCATGTGGCGGCGCGGCACGGGACAAAGCAGGCCACTCGGGGACAGCTGATTAACATACGGAACCATCCCGTTAATCTTCATGGGTGGCTGGACCGGCTATGCGATCCGGCAAGGCGCGAGCCTGGCGATTCCGATGGGCTTCCTCAGCTTCTCCCGCAGCATGGAAAGTGAAGCGGACTTCCTGGGTCTGCAATATATGTACAAAGCCGGCTACGATCCCACGGCGTTTGTAGATTTCTTCGAGAAGATCCAGACTCTGGAGAAGAAGAAGCCGGGTACTATGTCGAAAGTCTTCTCGACCCACCCGATGACGGACGACCGCATCAAGGCGGCCCAGAAAAACATCCAGGAATATCTGAAGGCCAAGCCGGAATACGTGGTGACGACTTCAGAGTTCAACGATGTGAAGGCTCGTCTGTATTCGCTTGAGAATCATCGCAAGATCGACGATTCGAAGGATGCCAACCGTCCGCGCCTGCGCCGCAATCCGAGCTCCGGCAGCGGTCCGATCGACGATAACAGCGGCGATAGCAGCAAGCCTCAGACCGATTCCGACGAACGTCCGACGTTGAAACGCCGCGACGACTCGTCGAACTAGCAGGCTGTTGAAAGAAACTGGAACGGACCCGCATCGCAACCGGCAAGGCGATGCGAGTCCGTTCTGCGTTTCAGCAGCAGGGGAATCCGGGCGGAGAGCTCGGCTACCGTGAGGTTTTCGGCCCGGCGATCGGGTAGCCTTGCCAGACATATTCCAGGGCTTCGGGTAGAGTCTGTTGTTTCACGGTGCGGTCGGTGTGTCCCGCATTCCGGGCGAACAGAAACTGATAGTGGTAGCCTTTCGCGGCCAGGACTTTAGCCATATTCTCATTGGCGACGACCCAATCATGCATGTGGTCCCCCATCACATTGGGGTTGTAATTATCCCGGTCGCCAACCTCCATCCAAATGCGTAGCGGTTTCACGGGGCTATTGGGGATGATGTTCTCGTGAAAGCCCCAGGCGCCATGGGGGGTTTTCGGATTGGAGGGCCACTGCTGATTCACATAGGTACCGGAATAGGTCAAGACCCGGTGATAGAGTTCGGGGTGGTACCAGGCCATGATGAGCGCGCAAGAGCCGCCGGAACTGCCGCCCATGGTCGCTCGTCCTTCGGGATCTTTCGTCAATTTCACGTTGTACTGTTTCTCCACCAACGGCAAGACTTCCTTTTCGACGAATTCCGCATATAACCCTGACATAGTGTCGTATTCCAGGCCGCGCTCACTGCCCTGTGCATCGCCGCTACCGTTACCGATGGAGATGGCAATCATGACGGGCACGCGATGCTCGGCAATCAGATTATCCAAAGCGGTGAACAGCGGCCGGTCGGGCCCGTCCGCACCGACGATGAATGGTGCGGTCGTTCCAGGGACGTATTGTTTGGGGACGTAAACAGCCACTTTCCTGGTGTAGTGAGCGGGGTGGCTGGTAGTGACGATGATTTTGGCGGGATCATTGGGGTCGGCTGAGCCAAAGGTGTTGGGTTCACGCGCGATACCGGGATAGATCTTGCTCTCTGTGGAATCCATGGTGAAGTTGTAGACGGCTCCCTGGGGGACGCCATCCTTCACGGTCATTTCCGGGGCGGGAGTGTGGGTGGGACCGAGGATGAAGTTCCCGTCCTGGTTGGCGGGAGGGTTTTCGCCGTCAGGCAAGTCTTTCGCGGTAACGTATCCGGGCGTGTGGGGATCCCGGGTCGGCGGAACGGGACGCGGCGGGCGTTTGATGATGGTGGGCGCCTGTGCCATCGACGGAACTGCGCCGGCCACAAAGCTCATCAGGAACAGGATCGTGCGGATCGGGAACATTGGGGACTCCTTTTCAAATGATTGCGTCACCAATCTTAACCCAAACAAGGCCCATAATATAGTGAACCGGCCTGCTGTGCGGCCCGTTATAGCCTCTGTGAGCATCCTGATTTCCGACCTCCGCCATTCGATCCGCCTGCTGGTGAAAAGCCCCGGCTTCACGATTGTTGCGGTGCTGGCGCTGGCGCTCGGGATCGGGGCGAACACGGCGATTTTCTCGGTGATCAATCGGGTGCTGCTCGAGCCTCTGCCTTTCCGCGACTCCGAGCGCATCATGCGAGTCCAACGGCAGTTCAAGCAGGGGAGCGGCGATTCCGTATCGATTACCCGATTTATGGCGTGGCGCAACTGTAGCGCATTCGAAGCGATGGCGATTTATGATTTCGGGGGGGTCAGCCTGAATCTGGGGGCCGAGGACCGGCCGAATGCGGTCACCGCGATCCACGCGTCGTCGGGATTCTTCGATGTGTTTGGTGTCGCGCCGGTGATGGGCCGAAGCTATACTGCCGCTGAAGACTTACCGAATGCGGGACGCTTTGCGGTGATCACGTTTCACGTGTGGAAAGAGCGGCTGGGGAGGTGACCGGCATATCGCCGGCAAATCTATTCTGCTGGGTTCGGAGCCCTATATCGTGCTTGGCGTTCTGCCGGAGACCTATCAACCCGATCCGCCGGCCGACCTTTACCTCCCCGTTCAGGCCGACCCGAATAGCCAGAACCATGCGAACTATCTTTTTGCCGCGGCGCGTCTGCGACCGGGCGCCACTCTGGCATCGGCCCGCGCGGAGATGAAGATCCTGGGGAACGCTATCGCGCGAAGTATCCGAAAGAGATGGATAAAGATGAATTCGTCGCGGTGATTCCGCTACGGGAAGCTATTTCGGGGAACATCAAGCCGGCACTGATAACGCTATCGGTGGCCGTCGCCTTCGTGCTGTTGATGGCGTGCGCCAACGTGGCGAATCTTCTGCTGGCGCGCGCCGCGGCCCGTCAGAGGGAGATCGCGATAAGGACCGCGGTAGGCGCGGGGCGAGGACGGATCGTGCGTCAACTGCTGACGGAGAGTCTGCTGCTGGCTTCGGCGGGAGGCGTGGCGGGACTATTTCTAGGGATCGCGGGAGTGCATGCGCTGCTGGCTGCGAGTCCTGGAAACATCCCCCGCATCAACGATCTTCTGCACGGGACTGCGTCCTTGTCTGCGATCGACTGGCGCATCCTCGCATTCCTCTTCGCGATTACGGCGCTGACCGGCCTGCTGTTCGGCTTCTTCCCGGCGATGCAGATTTCGCGTCTTGACGTACAATCCGTGCTGAAGGAAGCGAGCGGGCGGTCAGCCACCAGCCTGCGGCACAATCGGGTGCGGGGGCTGCTGGTGGTCAGCGAAATTGGTTTGGCCCTGGTGCTGTTGATCGGCTCGGCGCTGACGATCCGCAGTTTCGCCGGAATCCGGGCGGTGCGTCCCGGGTTCGAGACTCACAATGTACTCACGATGAGAACATCGACGGCGGGATCGCGCTATAACTCGACTGCCAATGTTGCCGACATGATCCGGCGGGCAAGTGCGCGAATCGAGGCGATTCCGGGTGTGCAGTTTGCCGCGAGCAGCACGGTCCTGCCGGCCCAGGGCGATGTGGACTTGTCGTTCGAGATTGAACGGAGATCCGGAGGCAACACGAAAGGGGATGAGTACTGGCGATCTATTTCACCGCACTTTTTCCAGGCGCTAAAGATTCCTGTTTTGCGCGGACGGGGGTTCAATGAACGCGATACGGCGGGCTCGCCGCGAGTGATCGTGGTGAATGAGCGTTTCGCACAGAAGTATTGGCCCAAGGAAAACCCCATCGGGCAGCGGATCACGATTGGGCGTGAGATTGGATCGGATTTCGCTGAACCACCGCGCGAAGTGGTGGGGATCGTCGGGAGCGTGCATGAAGGCGGGTTGCAGGAAAATATCCGCGCCGTGATGTACGTGCCTGCGACTCAGGTGAACGATGGGCTGACGCGATTGGCAAATAGTGTTATTCCGTTGAGCTGGGTCATCAGCACGCAAGTGCCGCCGTCGACGGTTGCCGAAGCGATCGGACGCGAATTCGTGAAAATCGATCCGGCATTGCTGCCCCTGAAGGTGCAAACGATGGAGGAGTACCTGGCAGAATCGACGGCGCGACAGCAGTTCGACATGCTGCTGCTGAGTGTCTTCGCGGGCGTGGCTCTGCTGCTGGCGGCGTCGGGAATTTATGGGCTGATGGCCTACAACGTGGAGCAGCGGACGCAGGAAATCGGCATCAGGATGGCTTTGGGGGCGGGAAGAGGGCAGATCACGCGGCTGGTGCTGGGTCAGGGCATGACACTGACCGGTCTGGGTGTCGCGGTGGGACTGGCGGCTGCATGGGGATTGATGCGGTTTCTCGCCAGCCTTCTTTTCGGTGTCAAGGCAACAGATCCCGCGACATTTGCAGGAGTTGCAGGAGTGCTGGCGGTGGTCGCGCTATTTGCATCGGTGGTGCCCACGCTCCGCGCTACGCGGGTGGATCCCATGGAGGCGCTGCGCCACGAGTAGAGTGCCCCCGCGCCGTAGTCCGGGTTGTGAGGGTTCCGGTTATCCTGTAAGTTCATCGCATGAAGCTCCTCTCTCTGAATGTCGGACGCCCCCGGCAGGTGGATACGCCGCGCGGGCCAGTTCTCACGGCTATCTGGAAGTCGCCCGTGGAGGGGCGCGTCGCTCTCCGTCGCTTCAATCTGGCCGGCGACCAGCAGGCTGACCTGACGGTCCACGGCGGCGAAGCCAAGGCCCTATATCTTTATCCGTCCGAGCATTACAGTTTCTGGCATGAAGAATTTCCGGGTATGGATCTCCCGCCGGGAGTGTTTGGCGAGAATCTGACCACTGAAGGCGTGATTGAGCAGGAAGCGCAGATCGGCGATCGTTTTCGGATTGGCAGTTGCGTGCTGCAGGTATCGCAACCGCGGATGCCGTGTTTCAAGCTGGCTCTGAGGTTCGGGCGGCCGGATATGGTGAAACGATTCTGGCTGAGCGGCCGGTCCGGAATCTACTTTTCGATCGTGGAAGAAGGCGAAATGGGCGCAGGTGATGAGATTGTTCCGGTATCGCGGGTCCCGGACGGCATCACCGTCGCCGAACTGGTGAAACTGTATCGCGATCCCGCTCCGGATCCAGCGCGGGTCCAGGTCGCGCTCGATGCTCCGCTTGCCGGAAGTTGGAAAACGGAACTGCGGGAGCGGCTGCACGGCGTTGATCCGTCCGTTGACTGACCGCCGAGATGCCGTAGGTTTCGGGTTTGGGACAGCCGCCGGCGAACCTCAGAATATCAGGGTGTCGCCTTTGAATACTGTGCCACGACAGCCGGGCTCTTGTTGACCAGATTGTCCAGGTAATCCCCGAGGGCTTCAATCTCCGGTTTGGTTCCGGCGAGCGGCGGCATGAAGTGCTTGTAAGGCGACGAGTCCGGAGTTTCGTGAAGGACGGTCAGCATGTTGCCGATCGCCTTGCGATCGCGGCCATTCATCAACCGGCGCATGGACCGGTACCCATCGACTGTATGGCAGTTCATGCATTGGCCGCGAAACATCAACTCTCCCTCGGGAATTGCGTTCCTCCAGGGGCTCGCGGCGCTGTATCCGACTAAATTGAGACCAGCGAGTTGTGAACGGCGGACGCCATCGGAGTAAATGTATTGACTGACGGTGAAAGGTTTGCGGATCATTTCGCGGGCGTGTTCGGTGGCCCCGGTTGCAGCCAGCGCAAGAAAGAGCACCGAAATGGCGTGTCCCAGACTGAAGTCACGCGGATTGCGCCACGCCAGGAAGTAAACGATGGCCAGGATGGTAGCCGAGGTCATGCCGGTCACCAGAATGGCGCGCGTTACCTGGGTGAACAGGCCAGAACCGATGGTGCTCACGCCGGCTTGAATCAAGTGCCGGCTATTTTCGGGCACCGCGGACAGATACCAGAGAAAGGCCAGGGGCATGAGCGCGAACGACGGCATCAACCAACGCGTGGACCAGCGGAGGACTTCAGCCTTGAGGCCGGCTTCTTCGATTTGGCTCGCGGTGATGAGCGCCCATACGCCGGCGAGGGATGAACACACCAGCGAGCGCAGGACCAGGCTCGGCCAAAAGGTCGGGTTAAAAAATGCCTGCCAGAAGCGTGATGCCTCCTGTCCGGTGCCTGCTACCGAAAGCCAGGCGGTTCCGGGCGTCAACATAAAAGACAGGATTCCGTTGATGATGACGAGTGTGCCGAACGAAGTGCCTGCGTAGAGCCAAGCGAGGTTCTGGTGAGTCCTCGCGTCCACGCGGTCCCAGGTGTAGTAATAGACCATCGCGGTGGCGACCTCCACCAGGAAGAAGCACCACTCCATCGCCCAGCCAAACACGAAATTGTGAATCAACGCGCTGGTGCTTTCCGGACTGGCGAGGCCGATGGCAAACCAGATCCCAACGCCGGAGACGGCTCCGAAAACGCCCGTCACGATGAGGAAGAATTTCGAGTGGCGACGGATAGCGACCATCCAATCCATGCGGTTTTCGCGCCGGGCTTTTCTTTCGGCGAGGGCAAGATATAAGCCGCCGCCCACGGCAAACTGCGAAATCATTACATGGAAGATGGCGATGAGGCCGATCACCCAGACACTACCGATGATCGGGACATCCCAGGTTGGATAATTCATAGTTTAATGGCCGGCCTACAGCGCGGCATACCCCCATATCGTGAGAACAATCATGCCGCCGAGGATCATGGCGCCGAGCCAGGCGGTGAGACGGCCCCGGTCGCCGAATTTAGTTTGCGTGTCAAACAGCGGGACTAAGGCGAGGAAAACCGTTACCGCGCCAAACAGGGCCACGCCGGTGATCTCACCGAAATAGCCGGGAATCCAGCGGCCCACCACTTTTAAGAGTTGAAACTGCGACATGAAATACCACTCGGGATGAATCCCTTCGGGCGCCGGCGCCAGCGGGTCCGCCGGTTTGCCAAGATCCCAGGGAAAGAGGGTCGCCAGGATGGTCACGACGTTCAAGGCGATCAGCCACATGGCGAGGTCTTGCGCGAGGAAATTCGGAAAAAATGGAATGGTGCGGCGCTCCGCGGGGGGACGAGCGGCTTCGCCGGGAGGAACCGCATTGCCGTGTTTCTGGACCAGAAACAGGTGGAATGCCAACAGGGGAAGGAAGAGGAGCGGCAAGATAACCGCGTGGAGGGCAAAGAAGCGCTGCACAGTGGCTTCACCCACCTGTTCACCGCCGCGAATGAGGTCGCTCACCAACACGCTGACTCCCGGAATCGAACTCGGAATCTGCAGCCCCACTTTCGTCGCGAAATACGCGAGCAAGTCCATGGGCAGAAGATAACCGCTAAAGCCGAACAGCATGACGAGGCCGAGCAACATGAGTCCGGTCCACCAGCCGAATTCGCGCGGTTTGCGGTAGGCCTTCATAAAGAGGACAGAGAACATGTGAGTGAGAACCGCGAACACCATCAAGTTCGCCGACCAGGAATGTGCCGAGCGGATCAGCCAGCCGAAATCGACGTCATAGGTAATCTGGCGAACCGAGTCGTAGGCTTCTCTGCCGGGCCGGTAATAAGACAGCAACAGGATGCCGGTAAATAGCTGGACGAAGAAGAAGAGGAGGGAAATCCCGCCCCAGTAATACCAAAAAGAGTGCTTATGCCTTGGAACGCTCTTGTGCCGGGCTAACTCGATCAGTGCGGACACGCCCAGCCGTTCGTCGATCCAGTGGCAGACGCCGCCTGGCTGGCTACACACTCCCGTTCCAGCGTCAGGCTCGGGAAACGATGACGTGGCCATCGGTCACCTCCACGTGATATGCCTTGAGTCCTTTAGGCGGAGGACCCGCGACTACGTCGCCGCTGTTTTCGTCGTACGTGCCTCCATGACAGGGGCAGAAGATGCGGTGTTTGTCGGGCTGATACCCCACCGTGCATCCGAGATGAGTACACACGGCGTCGAACGCTACCCAGTTTCCACCTTCGTGATGGATCAACATGGCCGGGCGGGTGCCAAACAAGAACATGGTCGCAGCCCCCGGATCGGGCAAATGATTTTGGGGAATCGCGACGGAAGTAATCTCACTTTCCAATCGCGACCGAACCGCGGGTGTAGCGAGGTAACGATAGATCGGGTATCCCAAGGCAGCGGCGTAGCAGGCAGCCATTGCGCCCATACCGATCTGCAGCAGATCCCGCCTCTGCGGTGTCTGCATAGTAGTAGAGTCAGGCATATGTCTCTTTCATGAGGCGGGCTTTGGCGACAACGCGAATCAGGTAAGCGATGGCTCCCAAGGTGGCCACGAAGAGGACCAGAAACAGGCCCACCACGGACCAGTTGGTGACTACCTGGCGGTCCCAAACTTCGAAGCCGGCGATCCGCAGGGTCACGTCGCGAATTCCGTCGCGCACCATCACCGTCGCCGCGATATTGAGAAATACGAAGAGGGCACAGGAGACGGCCGTGTAGGTTCGTGGGACGCGACTGAGAGCAGCCCAGATTGCAAGCACGGTACCAGCCCCGGCGGTAGCAACCCAGAGATATGCCGAAGATAGGTAGATTCCATTCTGCATGACGGTTGCAACTACTCCCGAGGGCTGCGCAGCCATGATCATCCGCGCGCAAATCATCTGACACAGCAGACCGGCGGTCATTGCGGCCCCACCGCCGCGAAACAGAAAGCGCCGCAGACTGTCTTCGAAGTGAGCCCGCTGTGCCAACAGCAGCAACGCCGCACCCGCTGAGGAAAACGATCCCAGGACGAAAAACAGCCAACGGGGCCAAAGAGACGGATCGCCGGTATTCCATTGCACGCCACTCGGGCTATAGCGATACATGCCGGCCCACACTTGGGGCCGAAGCATCAATGTCATATTGCTCGAGTAGATGAAGGCAATCGTAAGGGCCAACAGGAGCGCCGCCAAGCCTGTAGCAGTCCAGGAGTTGCCGGCTTCGGCGCGTTTGGCGGAATAATAAAGCCCGTAATAGCTGGCCATCAGCAGGAAGATCACGGAAATCCAGTAAGCCCCAATCAGGACACTGCTGGTATAGAGCGCGCGCCCATAGAGCACCTGCGCAAACAGCAAGGGGGGAACGCCAAGATTGATGAGGAACGTCATCACGGTGGGCAGCCGGTGAGCGATCATGCCGCTCGCCTGAACCATGTCGCGGGAAGCTCGCACGCGACCGAGAGCCGAGAACATAATCCCGAGCATCAGACCGCCGAGCAGTAGTTCGACGGAGGCAAGATGAAGGGCGAAAGTCAGGTTATGCAGAACCTTAAAAAACCAGACAGGAGCAGGCAGAGGAATTGGATCAACGGCAGGAAATGGATTCATGTGCTTCTCGGCCTTTCAACCGAAACTATTTCGAGCATCACTGCAGAAGATACACTTCGCGACAGAACGTGACAACAAATACACAATTTTTTTAGGGCCGTTTTGGCCGGACGAGGTGAAAGGTCAGTGGAAGAGTTTATTTTCTGGCCGGTCCAAGTTCGACAGGATAGCCTTTTTCGGTCCAGTCACGGGCGAAGTCATTCTCGACGTACATGGCTTTCACGTGAGTAAAGCCCAGCTGTTTTAACAATTCTACGGCAGGCTTGACGTTAGGGCAGCGGCTCCATGGGCAACAGCCGCAGTAAAGCACGATCTCGCGGTTTCGTGGAAGCTTGAGGGCGAACTTCTTGAGTAATTCGAGGCCGTCGGGCTTGGAGGCCGGGCCGGCGTAGATTGCTCCCGGGATGTGTTTGCCACGATAAAGAAAATTGGGGCCGACATGAAAGATCGCGGGACTCTCACCTTTCGCAGCCAACCGCGCCGCCAAGTCTCCGGGCTGGATCAATGCTATCTCCGCTGCGAATGCGACCGCCAGCAACGCTGCCATGCCAAGCACTAGAGTTCTCACTTTAAGCCCTTTCGAACGCGAGGATGAATGCTTCTATCATCTTCTACCAAATCGGCTCGGCTGCTTCGCGACCTCGCGATCGCGAGTTCCTGGAAGGGGGCGGAAGAGAGCTGGTGGCGGTGCGTCGCGCTGCCGCGCGCCAGGAAATTGTCGACCCGGCGCGTAACTTTTACACATTTGCGCAGTATAACGGTCAATGACCGGACTCGCGCAAGATCTCCGTTACTCGCTTCGCACCCTGCTCAAGTCGCCCATCTTTCTGACGGTCGCCATTTTATCGCTGGCCCTTGGGATCGGCGCCAACACAGCTATCTTCACGCTAATCAATCAACTTATTTTGCAGCCTCTTCCGGTAAGAGATCCCGAGCAGATCGTCATGCTGGCCGGCCGCGGCAAACATTATGGCGGAAACAACGGTCAGGACCGCCTCTCCTATCCTATGTATTGCAAGATCCGCGACCGCAACACACTCTTCAGCGGAATGTTTTGCACGTACCCCACGACCGTCGCCGTGAGCTTTCAAGGCCGCAGCGAACTCGTTGGGGCTGACCTGGTCTCCGGTAATTACTTTCCGGTGCTCGGCATCGGCGCAGCCGCCGGACGGGTTTTCAATGCAGCCGACGACCTGATCCAAGGGGCGCATCCTCTCGCCGTCCTCAGTTATGGTTACTGGCGGTCCCGTTTTGCGTCTGATCCGCAGATCGTGGGGCAAAAAATTATTGTGAATGGCCGCGCGCTCACCATTATTGGCGTCAGCCAGGCGGGATTCGATGGTGTCGAGCCGGGCCGCGCACCGCAAATCCGGATCCCCATTACCATGCGCGATGAATTGCCGCACACCAATTTCACGAACCTGACTAACGACCGTTTTCGATGGATCGAGGTCTTCGGCAGGATGAAGCCCGGCGTTACGATCGCGGGAGCGCAAGCGGGGCTACAGCCGCTGTTCCACCAGATTATCAACCAGGAAGTCCTGGAAAAGCCGTTCGCCAAAGCCGCGCCGCTGGTCCGGGAGGAATTCCTCAGGATGTACCTGGAGGTGATGCCCGGATCGCGGGGCCGATCGAATCTGCGCCGCGTCTATTCGAAGCCTTTGTTTGCGCTTATGGGTATCGTTGGATTGGTCCTGCTGATTGCCTGTTCGAACCTGGCAAACCTGCTGATCGCCCGGGCTTCCGCGCGGCAAAAAGAGATAGCGGTGCGTCTGGCGTTGGGGGCGCGCAGGGGACGCCTGATCCGGCAGCTTCTGATGGAAAGCCTGCTTCTCGCGGCCACCGGAGGGTTTTGCGGCGTGGGTCTGGCTGTCATGATTGACCGTGCGCTGCTCAGCTACATGCCGCTCAGAAGCACACCCCTTTCGCTTTCGCCAATGCCCGATTGGCGCGTGCTCGCCTTCAGTTTCGCGGTCGCCCTGGTTGCGGGCATTCTCTTCGGATTGATTCCCGCATTGCAAGCCACGCGCCCCGAGCTGGCGGGCACGCTGAAGGACGAGGCCGGCGCTGTGATTCACGGGGGCTCGCCGGTCTTGCGCAAGGGCCTGGTCGTGGCGCAAATTTCGCTATCCCTCGTGCTCCTGATTGCCGCGGAACTATTCCTCGAAAGCCTGCGCAATTTGAAAATGACGAATCCCGGCTTTGACGTCGAAAACCTGGTTGCCTTCGATGTCAATCCGACGATGAGCTCCACGGACAGGAACTGGGTCGCGGCCTATTACCGGCGCCTGCACAACGCGGTGCGCGATATTCCGGGCGTCGAATCCGACACGTTTGCGGTTGTGCCGCTGCTCGAGAACAATGAATGGGACAGTGGGGTGACGATCGAAGGCTACGTACCCAAGCGCGATGAACGTCCCGACCCGCATATGCAGTATTGCAGTCCCGGGTTCTTCAAAACGCTAAAAGTTCCTTTGCTGCGGGGCCGCGATTTCGACGACCGCGACGTCGACGGAGGGCCGAAGGTAGCAATTGTGAACCAGAAGTTCGCGAAACTTTATTTTGGTGAGGGTGATCCTATCGGCCGCCACATCGGCATGGGCATCGATCCCGGAACGCCGATCGATATCCTGATTGTCGGCATCGCCGCGGACACCAAGTACGAGAGCATGCGCGACGAAATTCCCGATGAGGTCTACATCCCGAGGGAACAGATGAGCTTCGCTAATTCCGGCACGGTCTATCTTCGCACGCGCGCCGATCCCGTCCAGGTTTTCAACGCCGTACGCGCCGCCGCGCAGAGTACGAACGCCAATGTGCCGGCTCACGATATGCGCACGGTGACTCACCAGGTTGAGATCTCTCTGTTGACCGAACGTTTGCTGGCTACGCTCTCGACTGCTTTCGGATGCCTGGCGACGCTGCTTGCCACCATCGGGCTGTATGGCGTGATGGCGTTTATGGTCTCGCGCCGCACGCGTGAGATCGGGATCCGGATGGCTCTGGGCGCAGGGCAAAGTTCGGTGATGTGGATGGTGCTTCGCGAGACTATGACGCTCGCCGGGATTGGAGTGGCTATCGGTCTGACCGGCGCTTACGGCGCGACGCGGCTCATTCAGGCACAGTTGTACGGGGTAGAGCCGGCCGATCTGCTCACCATGGCCGGGGCTTCGCTTGGAATTGTTTTGGTAACCGTACTGGCCGGCTTCATACCCGCCCGCCGCGCCACCGGCATCGATCCGATGCGGGCACTGCGTTGGGAGTAGACACCCAGCTCATGCATACTCGTGCTTACAACGGAAGGTCTGAACCCTGCATCTACAGGGCTCAGACTAGCCCTTCTCTCAGATGAGCACCTTTAGCGACTCAAAGGAAAAAAAGTATTGGAGCGTATGTTTTATATACGCCGTCTGCCCATCAGGAGGTAGACAATAAGGATGACGAGCAGGATCCCGCCGATTCCACCGCCCATCGCAGGACCACCGTAATAATAGCCGCCACCACCGCCAAACAGTATCAGCAGTACCAAAATTATCAGCAACAGGTTCATGAGCGTTTCTCCTTGAGTATTTCCGATTGGGAATGCGACCCAAGAGTTCCGCGCGGGGATTCTCGCTCTCTGGCCGGAAAGTCGGGAGCAATTTCGTGGCCGTTCGCGGCGCGGCAACCGCTGCGCAACCGCCGGTCTTATCTCCTCCTTTTCTCGACTTTTCTTTCGACTTTTTTCTCGACGAGGACGTCGCTCGCGGTAGCTTCAGCGATCAAACGATCGGCATCCTCGCGGAGCAGGAAGCGCTCCGCGACAGCCTTCTCAGCCGCGGCTTTCACAAGATCAACGTATGCGCTATGAGTTCCGTAGCGCTCCTCGAGTGAACGGCGCGGGTCACCGGACCTGGTGCGCTCTGCCTTGGTCCTGTCGAACGGGATGAAGCCGCCGTTCAGACGGCAAATTTTGCCTTTGTCGAAACCGGAGGCGATGACGTTCCAACCCGTGTAGGTCCCGAGGGGCGCCTGGCGCAAGACGGACGGCACGCCCCCCAAGTCGTTACCATCGGCATCGACTTTGGGCACTAGCGTAGTCAGTACTCGTTTTACGGCGGGAGGCAGGCGGGTGATCAAGCCGGACTCATCGAGGTAGTTGAAGTCGGGTCCGAAATCGTAATCAAACGACCGGATTCAGCAAACCATCGGGCGAAGGCGCGCCGGGGATATCCGGGAACCCCATCGCAGCTTTGTTTGCGGCAACGAGCTGGAGGTCGGTCAGCTGCGGGTAACGGCTGGGAGGGGGCTCGACGCCTCTGGTCACCCAATCGATGAGCGCAACGGTGAGAGCCTTCATGGTGTCGCTCTCGGGGTTCGGGTTTGCGGAAAGCGTGCAGCCATTCGGCGGTGCGGCGGGAGTGGTGTTGAATCCGCCGCGTCCGCCCCCGTGGGTGGTCCCGGGGAAAAAATAGCGGCGCACGTTGGATGGCAGCGGAATGTCGGACTTGGCGTCCGTACCAACGAGGTCTGGCGACTCGCGCAGGAACCAGAATTCGACCGCGCCGAACGTGTCGAAGATTTTGGGACAAGTCTTGGTGGCGGTGCAGCGGTCCAGAAGCCCGGCGGCAGGGCGTTTGCGTGCGGTATCAGGGTAATCGCTCCACCACAACACACCTTCACTGCCGGGTTGAAACAAGGCAGCGTAACCGCCGCCGACGGCAAAACGAAAGTTGAGCGCGAGTTGGCGCGCGGCGATATGTGGATTCGCGCCGTCCCAGACGATGCGGCCCGCTTCATCCTGATTGAAGCCAAGGTGGATGTAGCTGCGGATGAAATTGCCGGACTGTGAGTCTCCGCGGCTAATGATCCATTTGATTCTTTGGGCGAGCGGATTGGGTGCACCGGAGTCATCGCGTACTCCGTAGCGCAAAAACGACTGTAGGTCTCGGGTGGCCGCATAGCCGATCCCGAGGACGAGAGGGTCCTTCGCGGTGTATATGACCACGTACTCGGAGGAGACATCGAAGCCGCCCTTCACGCACAGCTTGGCTGGATCTGGGGTTCCCGGAAAAGGTGTCGTGGTGCAATCGGCGAAAGCCCAGTCGGCGGGAGGAACGGGCGTGGACGATGCATCCGGCGCAGGCCGCCTCAGGAGCTGCGCTTTCGTGGTATCGAGGGTAAGGGGACGTTGGTAGGTCAGCCCGAGGTACGGGGTAAGGCGGAGGTCGACGGTGGTTGAGTCAGGCGGCAGATCGATCAGCCGCTCGATCACGGGGCCGGTTAGCGGCGAGCCATCGAGGTTGCGCGCAACGGGCACAACGATGGATTGCGCGCCCACGGGCTGAGGGAGATCGCCCTGCCATCCGCTTAAGAGATTGACGCGGCCATCGCTAGAGCCCGCGGGGGCACCGCGGCCGCGATTTGGAACGGTGTAGTAGAGGACGCCGTTCGATTTGGACATGTCGATGGGTTTGGCCAGAGAAAAGGTGGCGCTGTACTCGACCCTTCCGCGAGCGTTGCGAGGCGCAAATCGGATGTCGTTAATGATGCTGTTGTGGGGGTCTGCTGGATCGATCTCGCCGTAGAAGTGGCCGCTGAGGATTTCGTAAGCACCGGCTTTGCCGTAAAACTGCCCCCCAAACGCAGGGGATTCGCGCTTCTCTACCACCACGCGAGTGACGCGGGCGTGAGCGCCGGCCACGCAGAAGAGGAGGTACAAGGCGAGGGGTCTAATGAGCATCTGCATATCAGGATATTATCTACCGGCACACGGCCCAGAGTGATAGCTGCTTACGAGGCACTGGATGATGTCCTCTCGAAAATGGAGAAAAGCGGCGGCCGGGGAATAGTAGGCACATGTTTGGCGGTAGTTTTTCGCTCAACAGCCTCGTGAAAGGAATCGCTGAAATCTTTGTGAGGGGATCCCGGCTGAATCGTCGCTTCCAGGGACAGGAGGAATAAAATAATGTTCAAAAGCACGCTGGTTCTCGCGGGGTTAGCCGTGGCTGCCTCGCTGTCCATGCCGGCGCATGGAGAGACCATCGATACGTTTTCTTTTACCGAAACTGGCTGGGGCGAATACGCGCCGGGAGCGGGGATTTCAGCAGCAGCCCCGAATACCGTGCTGACCGGCACGTTCACCGGCATCGTGGAGCCTAATGGATTCATCGAGCAGGGCGATCTGACTCATTCGCCGTGCTGTTCGAATCCCCAGGATTTTTTACCTATAATTTGCCTCAACAGGCGGTGACCCTCTTTTCGTACGACACTGCTCCGGGCGGAGGCGCTTCCAGTCTTGATTTTGCTGGAACTCCCGGCGTTTTTACGAATTTTTGTGTCGGCGCTGCGACCGCATTGGACCCCAACTGCGCCTTCAGCAACCAACCTTACCCGCCGGGAATCCTAGGCACGGTACTGTTGGACTCCGGCGCTCGTGACTTTGTTTCTTCAAGCGCTCCGCAGATCACACTGGTGTCGAGCACCACCCCTAGTGCCGCGGCCCCTGAACCCTCGCCCTTCTTCCTAGAGTGCCTGGGTCTGGCTGCAGTCGCGATTCTTGGTCGCTGGCGGCTTATTTCCTGGTCACCGCTGGCATTCTCGTCGCTCGGGAAAAGAGGCCATCGTCGCGCGTCTGGAAGGCGGCGGAAGCCAGTTTTGAGTCGGATGGGACACGGCCTTTGTAGCTCGTTTCCAGATGGTTGTCGGCCACTGAGGTCCGGCGGTGATCAGCGAACCATTTTGCCTGTTGCCGCCGAATGACTTCTTTGCGCTCAGCAGAGGCGTCCTCGAGGGCCATCTTATAGGAGTTCGCCATCTGGCTATCTAAGAAAGACAATTCTACGCCCCTGCAAATGAGAACCTCGACCACGGTCGCAGCTTTGGCGCAACGAGGCTTCGCGGATGGTTCTTGTAGACGGGCTGCCCAACCGTTGCAAAAGAAGTTCCTGACCAACGGTAGCGAGTGGTTATAGTTCCGGCTGAACAGCAATCGCCTTGTCTCTTCTCGGGATCGTTGACTACCAGTACGAGGTTCCCGGCAATGATCGAAAGATCGCGCAGCCCTTGATCCGCCCTCGATCCAGTCCTCAGCCACGCCATGAGGCGTGGCTTGCCCGACTCCAGCGTAAGCAGGTACACGTACTGCCAATGCGCCGTTCCGCCGGTGTGATACGTCAGGACTACCGCCGCAACTGGCGACTCGATTCCGGTAAGCGCGCCATAGTTAACGGAGTCGAAAGTAAGCGAAGCGCACAAGCGTTTGTCGTCGGCGCAATTGTCAGGCACTACGTATCGACCGTCGGTCAATGAGACAGAGGGCTTCGCCCCGGGTTCCATCCAGCGAAGATCTCCTGGCACGCCATCGGTTTTCAGTAGGGGATACGAAAATTCTATCCAGTCAATATCACGAATTGACTTCCCTGCCGCCGCGGAAACGACCGCGCAGCAGATAAGGATCAGTACTTCGCGCATCTACTTTCCAGTTTAATCGCCGTAAAGGGAGAACTTGTCGCCTGCGGCCGAAACGATCCGCCGAGTGTGCGGCTAGGGTTGCGGGCGCAGGGCTGCTGACGGCGCGCTGTACGTGCGGGCCTACAATGTGCGAAGTACGCTTCGAGTCCGTATCTCGCGCACATGATCGGCAAACGGCTCTACGCACCGAAGCGGTAAGCTGTACGCTAGTGAGACTGCTTTCCGTCCTCTGTACATTGGTGCCGCTTCTTTTCGCCGGCGGGCCCTGTAAGCGTCCGCGACTGGACGAAGAATCCCGTGGTGGTTCAAATCGATACCACCGCGGACGTGTTCGCCGTAGGCGATGCCCACAGCGATTATGTTCATCTCGTCCGCGCACTCGATGCGGCGGGAATCATCGCAGGCAGGCCGGCGCAACCGGAACATGCTCATTGGAGCGGGGGCCGCGCCGTCCTCGTCAGTACCGGCGACATGATTGACAAGGGACCGCGCGCGCTCGATGTCCTGAAGTTCTACCGAATCCTTCGCGCGCAGGCGCGGCAGGCCGGAGGCGATGTCGTCATTCTCGCCGGTAATCACGAGGCGGAGTTCCTCGCCAATCCCGAGGCCGCGAAAGGGGCCGAATTCGCCCGGCAGTTAAAGGCCGCGGGCATCCGTCCAGCCGATGTCGCCGCATGCAAGGGGGACATCGGCAGTTTTCTCTGTTCGCTCTCTTTTGCTGCTCGCGTCGACGGCTGGTTCTTTTCTCATGCCGGCCGTTCGAGTGGGCGTACTCTCTCCCAGATTTCGTCCGATGTACGCGCCGGCGTGGAACGGGAAGGCTACCGCACTCCTGAACTGGTGGGCGTCGATTCGCCTCTCGAAGGCCGCCCTTCGCCAGATGGAAAACCATGGTTTGATTCCGGCTTGCCGGTAGAGGATGAGAAACACCTTCTGGCCAGTTGGGCTCATGCCATGGGGGTCAACCATATCGTTCAGGGGCACGTGCCTACGGAGATTCGTTTCGCCGACGGAGTAAAACGCCACAGAGGAGAAATGTTTCAACGATTTGGGCTGATTTTCTTCATCGACACAGGAATGAGCGAGGGCGTTCACGAAAGCGACGGCGCCGTTCTGCACATTACGAAGAGTGGAAAAGAGGCCATCGCCATCTGTCCCGATGGAAGACAAACGTCACTCTGGGATGCCTGGTCCAAGCCAGATACCGGCAGGGCGCCGGTCTGCGGCAAGTAACATCTATCCCTGGCGCTGCGCGTCCAAGCTACAAATCGATAACAGGCTGGTAGAGAATTCACCATGGTGCAGCAATGAAATGCGAGACTCAGTATTTATGAAACACGGGCACTCCATCGCACTGCTTTTTGCCTGGCTTTTCCTCTCGAGCCCCTTATTACTTGGGCAGGTGGACCGTACCGCGATCACAGGAACGGTAGTCGACCAGCAAGGGAATCGCGTTCCCGAAGCCAGGGTCCGCGCTACACAGAATGCGACAGGACTACAACGAGAGACCTTGACCACGTCAGTCGGAATGTATAAGCTGCCGGATCTGCCTCCGGGCATCTACAGCATTCAGTTTCTAAAAGCCGGTTTCGCGAGCTTTACCGTGGCGCAGGTGGAACAGATGGTCGGTCAAACCCGCACGCTGAACGCCCGACTACAAGTCGCGCACGGCAAGGAGCAAACGACCGTAGCGGAGCCTCTGGTGCAACTCGACAAGGTCGACGCAACGATTGGTGATGCGATCGAGCGGGCTCAGGTGAATGATTTGCCGATCAACGGCAGAAATTGGGCGACCTTGACAGCACTCGCTCCCGGAGCCATTGACAACGGGGCCGCCGATCAAAGAACCATACGATTCGCGGGACACGGCCTGGATGACAATAATCTCACGCTCGACGGCGTCGACGCGACCGCCATTTACAACCAGGAGCAGCGGGAGTACATGAGGCTGAACATACCGCTCGATTCGATTAGCGAATTTCGCGTGCAGTCGCAAAACTTCGGCGCTGACGCACAAAGTGGGACGGCGGGAGGACAAGTGTCCGTAGTGTCCCCTTCCGGCACGAATGCCTTACATGGGCAGCTGTTTGATTACGCGCGAAACGATGCCCTCGATGCCCGGTCTCCGTTCGATGGATCGTCCGCCGACCCATTTCTACTGAATCAGTTCGGCGCGGGGCTCGACGGCCCCATTGTCCACAACCGAGCCTTCTTCTCCGCTAACTACGAAGGTCTTCGTCAAAGATTGGACGGAACGCAGATTGGACTCGTGCCGAGTCCGCGGTTTCTGGAGCAGGCGGAGATCGCCTCGCCCATATTGACTGGAGCCCTGCAGGCATATCCAGCTGGCACTTCGCCGACCTCAAATCCCAATGTCTGGAATTATCAAGCGCTGGGCAGGCAGGTTGACAACGAGGATTCGGGGATGATCCGGCTCGACTATTACTTTTCCGAAAGGACCACGGCGTTCGTCCGTTTCAATTCGGATGAGGCGGTAGAAACAATTCCTAGCGGGCAACTTACGGTGAGGACGGAGTACGACACCAAATACAACAATGGCGTTGTGGAGCTTTTCCATGCTTTCACTCCGACGCGTCATCAACGAAGTGAAATTCGGAATCAATCAAACCATCTATCACACGGCGAACCTTTCACCGCTGCCGTTTGGACTCGCCGTGTCCGGCTTTAGTTCACTGACGGGCTCTTCCACCACCGATTATCCTTCCAAGAGTTTCGATCTGATCGACGATCTCTCCTGGGCAAAGGGAAAGCACACGTTCAAGTTCGGCTTTGAGACGAGATGGATTCTCCTCAATCAGGGCACATCCCAAAGCGGCACGTTGACTTATACCTCGGCCACGGCTTTTCTGAACAACAACATGGGTTCGGCCTCTTATACAGCAATTCTGCCTCTCGTGAGGCAGCGCAAGACTCAATACTGGGGCTATGCTCAGGACGAATGGAAGGCGACTCTCAATCTGACGATCACGGCCGGAATTCGCTATAACTTCTTCAATGCGCTACATGCCATCGGTAACGATGACGTTCCATTCGATTTTGCCACTTGCGGCGGCTACTGCCCTCGAACAGAGGTGTTCTTCCATCCCCGGTACGACGATTTCGACCCCCGCCTGGGCATTGCATGGGCCCATGGCGATACCGTGCTTCGCGTGGGCGCGGGCATTTATCACACCGATGGCCAGGAAGACGACCAGAACCTTCCCATCTCCAATACGGTCGATCGTTACTCCTTCAGCAACACGGCATTCCCGACACTCTCCTATCCTTTGACTCCGTTCTTACAATACGCCGAAGCAGGCGGACTGGGCGTTGTTTCACCGCGCGATCTCGATCGCAACCGCAAAGACGACTCCATTGCCGCATGGACAGCCTCGGTTCAGCGAAAGTTGCCGCTGAACATCGTGGGAACAGCCAGTTACCTCGGCAACAAGGGAACGGATGTCTTGACCACGACTTATGTCAATCTGGTGAATCCAGCGACCGGCGTGGCGCCGTACCCGGCGTTCGGGCCGGTTTCGTGGCGCGGAGATGTTGGCAACAGCACCTTCCACGCACTGCAATTCAACGCTCGCAGAGCTTTTCAGAATGGATTTCTGCTGTCGGCGAATTACATGTGGTCACATTCGATTAACGACGGCAGCATCGGAGGCGGCGAATCGGATACTCCCCAGGATTCATTCTGCCGCTCGTGCGACAGGGGGAGCAGCGATGATGACGTTCGCCAGATGTTCAATCTCTCAGCGGTGTATCAATTGCCTTTCGGGACCGGCAAGCGGTATCCCGGCAGCTCTGGTCTGGCCCGGACCCTTTTCGGCGGCTGGACCGCAGGCGTAATCGCCAGCCGGCAAACCGGCCTCCCGGTCAATATTACAATCGATCGTTCGAACGCATCCGTGCCGGGTCAGTATGCGATCAGCGGGTCGGAGCGCCCGAACTATGTGTCTGGTATCTCGCTGACTCCCGCTGCCGGATCAGTGCCGCAGGATTGGATCAACCCCGCCGCGTTCTCCACCCCTGCCTCGGGAACATTCGGCAATTTGGGCCGCAATGCCTTCCGCGCGCCTGGTATTTCGGACGTCGATTTCAGCTTATCGAAAGACGTCTTACTCACCGAGCACGCAAGGGTTCGCTTTCGGGCCGATGTGTTCAACCTTTTTAATCGCGCCCAGTACGGTGCGCCCAACGCAGACGTGTCGCAAGCCAGCTTCGGCGTGATTACCACCACGATCAGCAACTACGCGACAGGGCGCGGGACGCCGCGAGAGTTCCAGTTGTCGGCGAAGGTATCGTTTTGATGCCCCAGCCTGCTGCACATCGGTAAATCGCATGCGATCTCCTGGCTGACCCTGCATGATGATTGCGTTAGCGATCATCCGGGAGCATTCGTTCCAGATTTGCTGCTCGGCGGGTCTTGGCATTATCAGTGTTCGCAAACCAATCGGGCCGCCGGCGGCACCTGGGCAAGCTGATGAAACTCCGGAGCGCTAAAAGCACGCGAGCTCGTCGGGGGCGCCGATCGGCGCGCGGGCAAACTCTCGCGCGGCGTTGCCGTGCTTGAGCTCAGGGCGTGGCCCGTCGGCGTTGCGGCAACGCCGGGGGAAGCACTTCCGCTGATATCTAACTCTTTGCGCTGCCGCCTGACGGCAAAAATGATTGGGAATAGCCGATCGCTTCTGATCTGTAGGGACCCTACTTCAATGCAATCACGCGCCCCGTGCCGCTCATCGACGAGATCGTCGGTCGTTGGCCACGAAAATAGATATCTCCTTCGCCGCGCTTATTATCGACAAATTGGGCGGAAGAGCATGCGAAGTAAACTGCACCCGATCCATCGAGCTTGGCAACACTCACAGACTTACAATTGTTAACATGCAGCTCGCCCCTTCCAGTCTTCTGGATAATCACGATATTTTTAAACCGATTCAACGTCACGTTACCGTCGCCGCTGATTTTCTGAATTGTCAGAGCGGTACCGTCTCCATTGAATATTTTTTCTCCGGGCCCGCCAATTTCATTCATTTCGGTGGCTAAATCTTTGCTCAGTCCGTGGCCCGGCGTGCCGACGATCGAAAAGGTACCCGGGCTTTGATAGCTCAGCACCTTCACTTCGGCCAAGGCAAAACCGACGAAAAAGGTTACGGCTAGCGCACACGCCAAATAAGATGTTCCCTTCATGTTCCCTCCCCTAAATAATGGTCGACGCCAGATTTACCGTATTCATTGTATATAAACAACTTTGCGTGTGAACCCCGCCATCGAGGCGTGGTCACAGGAGTCACGAGGCCCGGCAGCGACGAATATGTCACAACTGAACCGTCCAAATCTCGCTCCATCCGCTCGGTCTCCATCCAGTGGTATAGCGTCCTCAAGCTTACGCCAAGTCGCCTCGCCAGTTGCGTCTTGCTCACTCCTTGCTCGTATACGCGCTCACGCCTTTCTTCAACCCGAAGTATTTGCTGCCGTGCCTAGCATTGATGGTGTGGATCTGCGTTTCGACGCGGTGGCCGTCGCTGCTCGAGTGCTTCAGGTCGTCGATGTCGTACTGGTTGAACATCGGCAACGCAGCCGTAGCGTTTGGAACACCGTCTCCGGCAACTTCGCATGGTCCATCAGTATTCGAACTTCAACCAAGATGTAGACCACCCGTTCCTCCGTGGACACGGGCGTATTCATAAGCGGCCTGAGCTTTTCGACGATGTCGTGTTGCATCTGGTTTAAGAGTTTACTCGTTCACAAGTGAACTTTCACCCTCTTTGCCTCTTCCTGCCAGGGACGGCACGCCATCCGGCCGCCCGCGTCCAAAACGCGTGGAGCGGCCGGAGCCTGGGCGAAGACTAGCGCAGCGGACACTGGTTCAACGACAACAAGTTGTTGTTCCAGTCGCCGTCTGCGTAAGTGCGTACGTACGGGGCTTTGCCTGCTTCGCGTACCACACCTCCATCGTGCGCTTGCCGTTGAGCGGATCGATCACATAAAAGGTATTCGTTTTATTGTCCATGCTCTCAATGACCTTCTCACGAGGCCAAGTCCAGCCCGCGGTTGGGTCCCCAAGATGGCTGATGTGCTCGTGGGAACTTTGCGGGTGCGGTTTAGTGATGCAAGTTACTTGAACGTCCATAAACAAGCCTCCTTCTGCCGGGGGGCTTTTAGGCCCGGCGGGTTCGTGCCTGTCCTTTCACGTTCGCGGGGTATTGCAGGATTCCTCCAGCTTGATAAGCTTGAAGACGTAGTGTTCTGCAAACCGTAGTGGCCGACGGGCTCATTGCCACATCGAGGCTCCGGGTTCCAGCTTGGGGCCTCAATCACGACAAAACTACATCAGCGCCATGTTCAAAATAAGCCGCGGCTTCAACTCATGTGAGCGCCTTCCGAAGCGATTTAAGCAGGTTCTCGGCGTGCTCGAGTTTTTTTCATCAAATCCGAATCGCCCTTCAGCTCCTGCAGCATCGTCCGGGGCACGTTTTTCATCGCTTCCACGGCCGTTTCTAGGTTGTTCAAGAGTCCGTCGGAGCCCTTTTTTTAGCCGGACGAATTCGGAGCTGGGCGGATTCCAGGTCGCCCATCTCGCTGAAAAAATGCGCCCGAGCCAAGGCATCGGGGAGGATGGTCCGGAGTTTTCGCAGATCCTTCGAGTTCGTGATCCGCTTCTGATTCACCTTTTGGACCGCGGCATCGATTACGCTTGGCACCAAGAGTTTCTTCCTGACGCCCATGAGTTCGCGCGCCCATGTAATGGCGGCAATACAGATAAAGAGGATCGTGTGCGGGCAGCTATCGAGATCCTTTTGCGCAGGCGCGCTACCATAGGGGTATCGTGCTGAAACGGGTTGTTATTTTTGCGTTCACCGTTGTCCTCTGTTTGGCCCAGGTGCCGTTCAAGTCCGAAGTCCGGGAGGTTCTCGTGCCCGTGACCGTAACCGACGATAAAGGCCGGTTTGTGTCTAACCTCGAAGCCAAGGATTTCCGGATTTTTGACGAAGGCGAACAACAGAAGATCGATTACTTCTCGCGCGAGCATAGCCAGCCGGTGGTCGTAGGTTTTCTGCTCGACATGAGCAATAACATGCGGATTCATTGGAAAATCTACCAGGATGCCGCCATCGAGCTCATTCAAGGGATGCTCCCGGGCGACAAGCGGTATAACGGTTATCTGGTCACCTACGGAAACGAGGCTGAACTGGTAGTCAACACTACCAACGATCCCGAAACCATGGTGCAGAAGATCCAGGAGTTCAAGCCGGGCGGAGGCGCCGCCCTGTACGACGCGATCTATAAATCCTGCACGATGCGAAGCGTGATTCACGGTGAACCTTACGAACCCCGGCGCGTCATTGTGATTATCGGCGACGGGCACGACACGGCGAGTAAGCATAGCTTGCAGGAAGTTCTGGAACTGGCACAGCGCAATCTGGTGACCATTTACGCGGTTAGCACAGCGGCCTTCGGTTTCGCCAGTACCGGTGAAGAAAACCTGACGCAACTTACCGACCAGACCGGGGGACGCGTCGAGGTCCCGCTCAACAACCTTTATCAAGACGTGTCGGGCTACCTGTCGACTCCGTCGGACGAAGGCAATTACGCTTACAAGGTTGGAACCGGAGGCTATGCAGCCGAACTTTCGAACGGCATCATCAAAGCTGTCGGGCACATTGCCGGCGAAGTGACCACGCAGTACATCATTCGCTACACTCCGAGCAGCGGCGGCCAGAAGTTCAATCCCGCCGATTATAGGAAGATCAAGGTCACTGTGCCGAGCTTGCCGACTGTCAAGATCCGGTACCGTTCAGGCTACTATCCTAGTCCTACGGGAGCGGAATTAGATTCCGCGAAGTAAGGCTGCGCGGTATTCTTGGAATATGTATTTGGCGGGCACGCCAATTTCCATCGCAACGGGAAGCCTGTTTGAGTTTCTGATCCTGAGCCTCGCCCTGCCCGGACGCCCGGTGACGCCAATCGGGGTGCTGCTCTTCGACCCGAAGAACAACGAATTGCAGCTCAAACTGCGCGAGGACTTTCAAGCTCTGGGAGCCGATGAAGACGACCAGGAATATCTAGCCTGCCTCGAAGCCGACTTCCAGTTTCGCATCCGGGAGACAGGCGCTGCGGCGTTCCTCGAAGCGTTAGAAGATAGCCTGTCGGGCTTGCTGCGCATCAGCGATCGCGAGTCCGTCGCGGTGGTCAATCCTTCCCGAACTCTGCAGCGGCTCTTCGACACCCATGTCGACGCGCGGATTCGCAAATACGTCACCCACGTGCCGCTCTATTCGCTGCGCGCCGCGGCGACACGGTTCGGCGAAGAGGCTGAAGTCGAGGAGCTGGACTGGCTGCGCGCGCCCGAAGGGCTCCGGGTAACCGAGGGCATGTTTGTGGCGCAGGTCGTCGGCCGGTCGATGGAGCCGTTGATTCCTGATGGCAGCTACTGCGTCTTCCGCGCCCCCGTGGTGGGTACGCGTCAGGGGAAGCGTTTGCTGATCCAGGAAATCAAGGCTGCCGGATCGAGCAATGCCTTCACGGTGAAACGCTATACCAGCCGGAAGAGCCGCTCACCTGAATATGAGTGGCAGAACGAGAGCATCCGGCTGGAGCCGCTCAATCCTGAGTTTGAAGCCTTTGATCTGACGCCGGACGAGTTCGAGTCGCGATACAGGGTAATTGCCGAGTTTGTGGAGGTCATCTCCGAACTGTGACATCGAGGGTCAAGTTCCGCCGCCTCCTGCTCCGCTGGTACGTGCAGTCGCGCCGCGAACTTCCATGGCGGGCGACGCGAGATCCTTACCGGATCTGGTTATCTGAAATTATGCTGCAGCAGACCCGGGTCGAGACGGTCCTCCCGTATTACGCAGCTTTTCTCAAGCGGTTTCCCGGAGCCGAGGCACTCGCCGCCGCGCCCGAGGCCGAAGTGCTGGCGTTATGGAGCGGGTTGGGCTACTACTCCCGGGCACGAAACATGCAACGGACGGCGAGACATATCGCTGAGGCCGGAGCGTTTCCGGACACCCATGAAAAATTGCGGGCGCTGCCCGGAATCGGCGACTACACGGCGGCGGCGGTGGCCAGCATCGCGTTCGATCTGCCCTTCGCGGCGGTGGATGGGAATGTGCTCCGCGTGCTGTCCCGGGTCTTCAACGACGATAGGGATATCGGAGCACCCGAGACGCGCCGCCGATTCCAACAGCTCGCGCAGCAAACACTTGATCCGCGGCATCCCGGCGAGTTCAATCAAGCCATGATGGAACTCGGCGCGACTTGCTGTATTCCCCGCAATCCACGCTGCCTGCTGTGCCCGGTGAGTGGGGAATGCGCTGCGCTCGCAGCCGGGCGGACGGGAGAACTTCCTGTCAAACTGAAGCGCCACTCATCGAAGAGCGAGACCTTGTCAGTCGCGGTGGTCTTTCGCGGCGATCAGGTCTTGCTTCGCCGCCGGCCTCCGAATGCCGCGAGAATGGCCGGCTTCTGGGAACTGCCTGAGACGGGCGACCTGCCCGGCCTCACCGGCGTCCGGCATCACGGCGGGTTTCGCCATACCATCGTCCACACGGTCTTCGACGTAGAGGTGAAGTCCGGAGTTCTGAAACGGATTCCGGAGGGCTTCCACTGGATGGACACCGCTCATCACGAGGTTCCACTGACGACGATCAGCCGCAAAGCGCTGGGGTTGGCCGCGGCGAAGTAGCTTTGTGCGCTTCGTCCCCGCCTAAATCGACCTGCCAGAATAGTTCTTGTGACGACTCTTCCACGCTTTCTCATGGTGAAACAGCACTTTCCCGATCGACGCCTGAAGGACCTCCGCGAAACCATCCATCACGAACTGGAAGCTGCCGGCATAGCCGCGCACCTTCCGCCTGGATCGCGAATCGCGATTGGAGCGGGCAGCCGCGGCATTGCCAACATAGCGGCCATCGTCAAGAGTGTCGTCGAATTCTTTCTCTCGCGCGGCTTCCGGCCTTTCATCTTTCCCGCGATGGGAAGTCACGGAGGAGCGACGGCAGAAGGCCAGCGCCAGGTGCTGGTCCGCTATGGCATCGAGGAAACCACTATGGGATGTCCGGTAGTCAGTTGCATGGACGCGGTCTCGACTGGCACGACGGAATCCGGGATTGAAACTTTTGCCGACCAAAGCGCGATGGCGAGCGACGGCATTCTATTGATCAATCGCGTCAAGTGGCACACCAGCTTCCAGGGTCCTGTCGAAAGCGGCGTGACCAAGATGGCCGCAATCGGATTAGGCAAGATCGACGGCGCGCGCTCCTGCCATCGTCATGCGCGGTCACTCGGGATGGAAAACGTGATTCGTGAGGCAGCGAAGCAGAATCTCGCGACAGGCAAGATCCTTGGCGGTGTGGCCATTCTGGAGGATTCAAGTCACCGCACCGCGCGCATCGCAGCCCTGCCGGCCGCGGGTCTGATCGAAGGCGAAGAGAAGCTATTCACGCTGGTCCAATCGTGGATGGCGCGCATTCCCGTGCCTGCCGTCGACGTTCTGATGCTCGACGAGATCGGCAAAGATATCAGCGGCACGGGCATGGACACAAAGGTCGTCAACCGCGGGGTGCTCGGGCAGTATAATCCCTGGCCCGGCATTCCTCGCGTCGAACGGATCTATCTGCGTGATCTCTCCGCGGCGACGCACGGCAACGCTGTCGGGACGGGAATGGCGGACGCGATTCATGACCGGCTGCTCGCTAAGATCGATCCGGAGTCGACTTGGGTGAATGCCACAACCTCCGGTTCCCTCGCGGCCGTCCGGGTTCCCATCCACTACCCATCGGATCAAAAGTGCATCGAGATGCTGGCGCAGACGGTGGGTAAAGCGGACATCGAGAAGGTCACGATTGCCTGGATCCGCAACTCCCTGGAGTTAGGACGCCTGGCGATGAGCGAGAACCTCCGGCCGCGGATCGAAGAGAATCCGGCTTTAGAAATCGAAGGGGCCGCCTTCCCTCTGGCTTTCGATCGGGACGGAAATCTGGATCGCCTGCCGAGCGGGAGTTAACCTCTACAAATCTATAAAACTTGCGGCAGGGTAAAGCCGGAATAGGGGACGACACAGACTCGCGCTGCGGGTCCCGCATCGTGCAGGAGATCTTGCAGGACTTGCTGATGTTCGTCCGGTGACACTGGGACAAAGTGGCACCGGCGGACGAAATCAGAGTCGAGGCCGGAGACCAGGTGCACATTGAACAGGCGTCCCAATCGCGCCACCCACCATGCCTTGTGCCCGCCCACCACGAATTCACGGTCAAGCGCTGCCTGCATCTCGCGATCGTCGCGATAGAGGCGCACATAGTCTTCGAACGACTTTATGCCGGCGCCTTTGGGACATTCCGCGTAGAAGAGAATCGAACCTCCGGGGCGAAGCGCCTGGCAGGCATTTTCCAAGCCTTTGTGCGCCTGGCGCAAATCGATGTCCAGCGGAAAACCGCCGGCGGACGCGATCACGACGTCGTAGGGTTCCGCGATGTCCACCCGCAGCATCTGGTCCACGGTGCGGCATCCTTCGCGATGCGCCAGATCGTAATGGCCGGCCACCGCGCGGATCAGCTTACCCTCCGGGCTGAGCACTACGTTCACAATGAAATCCGGGTCCACCATCTGGCAGGCTTCGAGCAGATCTTCGTGCGCCGGGTTGCCATCCAGTTTGCCTGACCGGCAGTCCGGATGGAAGATCATTTTGTGATTAAACGTGGTGGTGCGAAACCCGCCGACGCCCGGAACCAGGCTCTTCCGTCCACCGGAATAACCGGCGATGAGATGGTAAATGATTTCGCCGGTAAGGATGATGCGATCGGCTTCCCACACTTCGCGGTTGATGGCGACGCGATTTCCGAAACTCGTCGTGCCGATTTCCACCAGGCTGGCATCGTCTGTCGCGACATGATCGAACGAGCGAATACGGGAGTAAATTTCCTCGCCAACGATGAGCCTGCGCTCCTCGTCGGTCTGCAGGCGATGAATTCCCAGGGCAAAGATGATGAACATATCCCGATCGGGAATTCCCGCAGCATTCAGGGTTTCGACGATGGGAGGGAGCATCAGGTCGGTGCGCGTCAGGCGCGTGATGTCGTTGACGACGATCGCGACGCGCTCGCCGGGATGCACGATTTCTTTCAATGGAGGGCGTCCGATGGGGTGATTGAGCGCATCGACGATCGCGCTGGTCTCGTCGACGATCGGTTCAGCCTGTCGAGGGACGAGCCGGTCGCCGGGAGCGCAGATTTGCAGGTAGGAGTTACCGTAGGCGAGGCTGCTGAGAATGGGAGGAGCCATGGTTAGACGCCGAAAATCTCTTTCATCATTTTGCGCGAAGGGCCGGTGGCCTTCATGCCGGGCTTGTCGGCCTCATTGGCGCGTTCTTCTTCATCGATGAGCCATCCGCTCCAGCCGGTTTTGCGAATCACTTGCGCCAGTTCCCGCAACGGGAATTCGCCTTGTCCCAGGGGTACGGAGACGCGGTTGTGAAAATCGCGCACATGCACGCCGAACGCGCGATCGGGGTGGGCTGCGAAGACGGAGATCGCATCGGGATCGGCCAGCCAGGCGTGTCCGATATCGAGCATCAGAAAAACCAGCTTCGGTTCGGTGCTGCGCAGCAGGGCGTTCTCTTCGGCGGCGTGGTTGCGGAATTCCGGCTGATGATTGTGATAGGCGAGAACCAGTCCGGCGTCCGCACAACGGCGTCCGGCGAGGTTCAGCATTTGAGCTTTGCGATCGAGGGCCTCTTCGGTAAACTCGCCATTCTGCGAGAGTCCCCTGTGACTGACTACCACGGCGTGTGCGCCAAACTGGCGAGCCTGTCCGGCGATTTTGGTGATTTCGTCACCGGCTTTGTCCATGCCCAATTTCACGTAATCGGGAAGGTTGGTATGGGCGGCAATGAACTCGAGGCCGATTTGATCCAGTGCTGCCCGGGCATCCTGCAGCCGGTTCAGTTGCGGCTGCAGGAATCGAATGTTGGTTTCGAAGCCCTCAAAGCCCAACTCCTTCATTTCGCGGATGGCCGTGAGCAATAGATCAAAATTCGCGGGATCGAGATTCCAGCCGTTGGCCTGACAACCAGGACGCGGGGACTTAGCCGCTCCCCGTACTCCCATCAAAAGACCTCCTGACGCGGCTGCCAGCAAGGTCCGGCGACTAACAAGGGTGTTTTCGGAGGATTTACGCATGTTGTACCCGAGTTCCATTTTACTTTGTAGTTCGGAACCAAGGGTAAATCCCGGAAAGCCCAAATGAGTTGTAAAAGAGCTTTTACTTTCGGAACTCCCGGAAGCAGGTATGTGTTCGGTAGAATATCAGGCACGGGTATGACTGAAAAGATCTTGATTACCGCGCTCTTAGCTGTTAGTGCCCCTTTAGTTTCGGGCGCCGACAATAATGGCGCTGAATTCTTCGAAGCCAAAATCCGTCCAGTCCTCGTCAAAAACTGTTACGCGTGCCACTCCGGCGACTCGGGCTCGCCCATGGGTGGCTTGTTCCTGAACACGCGAAGCGGCATCCTGACGGGCGGGAAGTCCGGCCCTGCGATCGTCCCCGGAAAGCCTGACGACAGTCTCCTGCTCCATGCGATCCGTTATGAAGGCCGCAAAATGCCGCCCTCCGGCCAACTGAGCGACGCCGTCATCGCCGATTTTGAAAAATGGATCTCGATGGGAGCGCCCGATCCGCGGACCGAGACCAAAACGGCCTTGAAACCTTCCAGCATCGATATCGAAAAGGGCCGTCAATATTGGGCGTTTCAAGCCGCCCCAGAAACAGGTTGTCCCCAAGGTAAAGAACGCGCAATGGTCGTCCGAGGCGATTGACCGCTTCCTGCTCGCACGCATGGAAAAGGAACGCGTCACACCGGTGCTCGACGCGGATCGTGCGACGTGGCTCCGCCGCGTGACCCTCGATCTTACGGGACTGCCCCCTACGCCTGAAGAGATCGACGCGTTTGCGGGCGATAAAACCAAAGACCGCGTACGCAAAAGTAGTCGACCGGCTGCTCGCGTCCGACCGCTTTGGCGAACGCTGGGGCCGGCACTGGCTGGATGTCGCGCGCTATGCCGATTCGGTCGGACGCGGACGCAACTATCCTTTTCCATACGCATGGCGGTATCGCAACTGGGTCATCGATGCGTTCAATAAGGACATGCCTTACGACCAGTTCGTGCGCGAGCAGATCGCCGGCGATCTCCTGCCTAGCGATTCGGTGGACCAGCACAATAACCAATTGATCGCGACGGGCTTTCTCGCGCTGGGTTCACACGACCTGGTTGAGCAAAATCCCGCTACGTTTCGCATGGACGTAGTGGACGAGCAAATCAACTCGACGACCCGGGCTTTCATGGGCCTGACGGTCGGCTGCGCGCGCTGCCATGATCACAAGTTCGATCCGATTCCGACTTCCGATTACTACGCCATGGCGGGCATCTTCCGCAGCACCGAAATGCTGTCCGGGCTGCAGCGGCGTCCGAAAGACAATGCCAGCTACTTCAACGTGAATCTGCTGGCGAAGCTGAATTACGCTCCGGGCGAGCCGCAGCCGGAGTTCCTGCCCGATCCTGCCAAACATGAGCGCTGGGAAGAACTGCAGCAGGAGATTACCGAACTGCAGCAGAATCCCAGGAAAGCGATGGCTAAGCTGGCTCCTGAAGATCCGGGCACGGCGACAAAGAAGAAAAAAGGCGTCAACGGTCAGAAGCTTCGCACCGTGGCGCAGGGTATTCTCAACGAGCTCGATCAGTTTCCCCTGCCGCAGGATCTGGTGATGGCGGTGCGAGAGAGCCAAAGCCCGGCGGATTGCGAAATCCATATCCACGGCGAAGTGAAGGAATTAGGTCCCACGGTGCCGCGCGGGTTTCCGCAAGTGGTGAGCGAGCCGGGAGAGAAGGCGCAGATAGGTCCTAAGGAAAGCGGCCGTATCGAGTTGGCGCAATGGCTCACGCGCCGCGACAACCCTTTGACGGCGCGGGTCGCGGTGAACCGCATTTGGGAGCATCTATTCGGACGCGGTATCGTCGCCACCGTCGATAATTTCGGCGCGATGGGAGAGAAGCCCAGCAATCAGGCGTTGCTCGATTATCTTGCCTTGCGTTTTATGGATGAGGGATGGTCGACCAAAAAAATGGTCCGCGAGATTGTGCTCAGCCGCGCCTATCGCCTGAGTTCAGCGGACAGCGAACACAACGACAATATCGATCCGGGGAATGTCCTGCAATGGCGGGCTAATCGCCGGCGTTTGGAAGTGGAAGCCATTCGCGATTCGCTGCTGCTGATTTCGGGACGGCTGGATTTGAAACCGCCGGCCGAGTCTCCGGTGATGGAATTCCGGCGCGGGCGGAGCCTCGATCTCAAGGGCCGCGGTTCCAGGGTCCCCCAGGATTACGCGGTCAGCATGCAGTGCCGCACGGTGTATGTGCCGGTGGTGCGCAACTTTCTTCCGGAGATGTTCGAGACTTTCGATTTCCCCGAACCGAGCGAAACCAAAGGTGTGCGCGACGTGACCACGGTGCCGACGCAGGCGCTGTTCATGATGAATAGCAAGTTCGCCATCCAGCAGGCCAAAGCCGCAGCCAACAAGTTGCTCAGTAATACGGCGTCGAGTGCTCAGGCGCGGGTCATCAGAGCCTATCGTGAAGTGCTGGGCCGCGCGCCCACTGCACCGGAAATGGCGAGTTCCCTCGCGTTTGTCAAAGCTTCAGATGCCGTGGCCTGGGAGCACTTGTACCAGGCGTTGTTCGCCAGCGCAGAGTTCCGCTACCGGAGTTAAAGTATGAATCGCCGCCAACTGCTTCAATCTCTTTCGTGTGGCTTCGGCTATCTCGCGCTGCGGAACGTCGCGGCATCGGCTGCGAGCCTGAGCGTCAATCCCCTGGCGCCGAGGGCTCCGATGTTTCCAGCCAAAGCCAAGCGCGTGATCTTCCTGTACATGCAGGGCGCGCCCAGCCAGTACGAGACGTTCGATTACTGTCCCGAACTGGCGGCGGCGAAGTCCGGATCGTTGATGCCGCCGGCCTTCAAGTTCACTCCCAGCGGGCAGAGCGGCATTCCGATCTCCGATCTTTTCCCCAATCTGCAGAAGCATGCCGACGATCTGTGCCTGTTGAACGGGATGACTACAGATAGTCCCGCGCATCCCACCGCAACCATTCAGTTGCATACCGGCAGCTTCACTTTCGTCCGGCCTTCGATGGGAGCGTGGGTGGTCTACGGGCTCGGCACTGACAATAAGGATCTCCCTGGATTCATCACGATCAATCCGGCGGGACAGGGCGGCGCGCAGAATTTCGGGTCGGCATTTCTTCCGGCATCTTACGAGGGCACGCCATACGACACGCGCAATGGCAAGCTACCCAACATCGCCAATCCGGAAATGACGAGCGATGAGCAGCGCAAGCAGCTCGACCTGATCCAGACGCTCAACAAAGATTACCTTCAACAGGCGAAGAAAGATAGCGAACTCGAAGGCGTCATCGAATCCTACGAGATGGCGTTTCGCATGCAGACCGCGGTGCCGGGCGTACTCGATATCAAGAGCGAATCCGAGCCGATCAAGCAGGCGTACGGCCTCGACAATGCGGCGACTCGCGATTTCGGCACGCAGTGTCTGCTCGCGCGGCGGTTGTCGGAAGCCGGGGTGCGGTTCATCGAGATCTCTAATAATGGCTGGGACCATCACAATAATTTGCGCCAGCGGATGCAGCAGAATGCGCGCGGGATCGATCAGCCCATTGCGGCGCTGCTCGCGGATCTCAAGCAGCGTGATCTTCTGAAGGACACACTCGTCGTTTGGGGCGGAGAGTTCGGACGCACCACGACCGGCAGCGACGGCCGTAACCACAATAACCGCGGCTATTCGATGTGGATGGCCGGGGGCGGCGTGAAGGGCGGCATGCGTTATGGCCACACCGATGCGCTCTCCGGCGCGGCGGTCGACGGTAAGATGCATATCCACGATTTGCATGCGACCATGCTCTATCTGCTCGGCATGGATCACACCAAACTCACCTATCGTTATGGCGGACGCGACTTCCGCTTGACGGAAGTGGCAGGCGTGGTGGCCAAAGAGATCGTCGCCTAGGCTGCGCTTGACAGACTGAGGTCTGTCGCACAAGGGGGAGCACGCTACAATGTGCGGGAATGCATCGAATCATTTCCGTTTTTCTACTTTCCTTCTGCACCGTTTTTTCGCTAAGCGCGGCGAACCCGATTAAGATCGTTCTGATTGCCGGCAAGCCCAGCCATCCTCCCGGAGAGCATGAATACAACGCCGGAATTACCATTCTCGACAGATGTCTGCGGTTGAACAAGGACGTCCAGACGCAGATCGTGCGCGGCGGGTGGCCGGCTGACGAATCCATCTTCGAAGGCGCCAATGCGCTCGTCTTCTATATGGACGGTGGACCGAATCATCCCATCATCCAGGGCGACCATCTGGAGAAAATCGGCCGGCTGATGAAGAAGGGCGTCGGACTCTCCTGTCTGCACTATGCCATTGAAGTGCCGCGCGACAAAGGCGGCAAAGAGTTTCTGGAGTGGCTCGGCGGATTTTACGAGAGCGGGTACTCACAAAACCCGGTCCATTATGTGGCCGTCAAGCAAGCGACGCCCAAACATCCGATTTCGCGCGGCTGGAACTCGTTTGCAGGCGAGGATGAATGGTATTTCAAGATTCGCTTCCGGCCGGATGATAAGCGGGTCACGCCAATCCTGACCGCGTTGCTGCCTCCCAATGAACCCAATCGGGAAGTGGTCGCCTGGGCGACACAGCGGGAAGACGGCGGCCGCGGCTTCGGCTTTTGCGGAGGACATTACTATCGCAATTGGAACAATCGCGATCTTCGCCAGGTAGTGGTCAATGGCATTCTCTGGTCCGCTAAAGCGGATATTCCAAAGAACGGCGCGAAGGTGGATATTCCAGCGGAGCAACTGATCGTTCCACTGGACGTGAAGCCGGCGGTCGCGAAGAAGAAAAAATAGCGATTGCAAGGAATGGATGTGCGGCGGCATCTCTTCAGTGAGATGGAGACGCACTCATGAAGACCGCTGTTCTCGCGCTATTCCTAATCTTTATTCCCGCCGCCAAAGGCGAACCGCCGACCGTAACCTATTCGCACGGGCTTGTGCACTGCAACATTCCGTATGACGCGATTCGAGACGGCGCTGGACAACTGACGTTGGAGGTCCTGGATCCGGATGACCAGAGCCTCGGAAAAATGCAACGCGAGGTAAACCTAATGAGAGGCAAGGGATCCTGGCAGGCGGATCTCAAGCTCGCCAAGGCAGTGGGCGCCGACGATCTCGCGTGGCAGCGGCTGCGCTATCGCTTTATTTACAACGGTGAAAAGGCGCCGGTTGTTGAGGGGACGGAATCGATCTCGCAGATCCTCCGCACTCCCGTCATTCATATCCTCGGCCAGCAATCCTACTTGACCGGCGCGGTTGCGGGGGTCCGCGTGGTGGTGACGGATTCGAAGAACGAGCCGGTTCCGGGCGTCAGTTCGCTGCGCATCGAATTGGTTCTGTCCGGCAAGAATCCTCAGGTGCTCTTCTCAGGAAAACTCAACGGCCGCGGGACCACCGAAGCGCAGTTCCGTTTTCCGGCCGGCGTGGTGGGAAGGTTTCCGATGCGCTACGTGGTGGACACGCCGATCGGCTCGACGGACTTCACCGAGCAGGTGCGCCTGGAAGATAAAGTCTCCGTGCTGCTGACCACCGAGAAGCCTATTTATCAGCCTGGCCAAACCATTCACGTGCGCGCATTGGCGCTCGATCGATCGAATCATGAAGCTGCTTCAGTACGCAAGCTGACGTTTGAGGTAGAAGATCCGCGTGGTAATAAAGTGTTCAAGAAGGCCACGCAGACCGACAAGTACGGCGTTGCATCAGCGGAATTCGCGCTGGCGGATGAAGTCAATCTGGGAGCGTACCATCTGCGCGCAGTAATGGAATCCGGCGACAAGCCCGCGGAAATTGCGTTGAACGTCGAGAAGTATGTGCTGCCGAAGTTCAAAGTGGCGATCGATTTTTCCGGCTGCGGCGAAACGCGGCTACCGGCCTGGGGATCATGTGACCGGAACGGTCCGGTCCAACTACTTTTTCGGGAAGGCGGTGAGCGGCTCCGACGTGACGGTGAAAGGCACCGGCATGGATGTTAGCCAATTTGAAGTGGGATCGGTGCAGGGCAAATCGGACGCGGACGGAGCATACCGTTTCGACATTCGATTGCCGAAGTATTTCGCCGGACGGCCTCTCAGCCAGGGTGCAGCGCGGGTGTTGATCGAAGCGACTGTGAAAGACGCCGCGGGACATTCCGAGACGCGCGGCGAGCCCGTCACGGTGAGCGAAAACCCCTTCCTTATTACGGCCGTTCCCGAAGGAGGCACGCTCGCGGCGAATTTGGAGAATCAGGTTTTCATTCTGACGTCTTATCCCGATGGCACGCCCGCTGTGGCGGCGAATATACGGGTTCGGGCGGCGGGAAATCCGGAGCAGAATGTCACTACCGATGACGGAGGCGTCGCGGTGATTCGGATCAAGGCGGGCGCGGCAGAGAAGCTGGACATTGATGCTATCGACAAGTTGGGCAACCACGCGGCGAGTTCGATACGCCTCGATGTGCGGGACGGCTCGGATCAGATCCTGCTGCGAACCGAGCGTGCAGTATTTCGCGCCGGAGATCGCATCGACCTTCGAGTCTTCTCGACGAAACAGCGCGGGACGGCGTATCTCGATGTGGTGAAAGAGGGACAAACCGTTTTGACCCGTGACGTGGAGATCGTGAACGGGCGGGCCTCGCTGTCCCTGAACGCCACGCCCGACCTTGCAGGCACGCTTGATTTCAACGCGTATTTGTTCGGCAGCGACGCGCGTCCCGCGGGCGATCACCGGTTGGTGTTCGTGCAACCCGCGGATGAACTGAAGATCGAAGCCTCCACGAATTTAGCGAGCTATAAGCCTGGAGACGAGGCGCGGGTACGGTTTCGCGTGACCAACTCGCGCGGAGAAGGAGTGCAGGCAGCGTTGGGACTGCAGGTGGTCGATGAAGCGGTATACGCCCTGGCGGAGAAGCAACCAGGATTTGCGAAGGTGTTCTTCTACCTCGAACAGGAGCTGATGAAACCACGCTACGAGATCCATTCCCTCGGCATGCCGGATGTTGTGAATATGACCAGGCTCAATCAGCGTGACCAGGCCGCGCGCGCCTTATTTTCGGCGACGGAGCTGGTGAGCCAGAACAAGTTTGAAACCGAGCTCGGGCGCACGGTGTCGCGGGTAAAGTACGGCGAATATTTCTCTCGCTATCAAGCGCATTTTCAAGGGCAGGTTCGCGAGCTGGCGGCGGTGCTGACGAAGGCTTATGGGCAGAATTCGGAGGGCGGCGACTTGACCAAAGTCATGACACGGGTGAGCAGAGTTTCTGCGCCGGAAGCGTTCGATGCGTGGGGAGACGGTCTGCGAGTGGAAAGAAAACCCTGGGGTTCCAAGAACTACTACCTGGTACGTAGCGCGGGTCCCGACAAGCTTTTCGATTCAGCCGATGATCTATCCAGCTATCTGGAGGTGCGGACGAATAAGGTTATGGGGCATCCTACGGCCGGCGTTGTCGAAATCAAGATCGAGCACGATCGAGGTCCGATCAATGGCCGCGCAGATGTTTCGGGCGCGATTGCGGACCAGTCCGGGGCAGGCGTGGGCGGCGCTACTGTAACGTTGCGCGACGTGTCGTCCGGGACGACGCGGACAGCCACCTCCGACGCGACGGGACAGTTCAATCTGGCGGCTCTGCCTCCGGGTGATTATGAAGTGCAAGTGTCGGCGATGGGATTTGAGACGGCGAAGAGGAAGTTCACCCTACATGTGAGAGACCGCGTCGTACTGTCGACCACGCTCACCGTAGGGTCTGTGAACGACGCAGTGATGGTTATGCAATTAGCAGGTGACGTGATGGCTGCGCCGGGCCGGCCCATGATTCGGGGCGCTCTGAACGGAGGCGGCGGCGGGCTGCGCATGATGAGAGCAGAGATGGCGCCTGTCCCGATGGCCGCTCCTATGGCATTTCAGCCGAGTGCGGGCCTAAACATCGTCAGCACCGGGACACTTGCGAAGGAAGCCGAAGCGCCGGCCGCGCGAGTGAGATCGTACTTCCCGGAGGCGCTCTATATCAATCCGGAAATCATCACGGATGCAGACGGCCGCGCCAGCGTCACGATTCCGATGGCGGACTCCATTACCACCTGGCGCATGGCTATGATGGCGTCTACGACGCATGGTGCGCTGGGCAGCGGGACGTCGAGCTTGAAAGTTTTCCAGGATTTCTTTGTCGACCTTGACCTCCCGGTCACGCTCACACAAGGCGACCGCGTCTCGATTCCCGTGGCGGCGTACAACTACTCGGGAGCGCGCGGCGACATCAATCTAAAACTCCAGACGGATGATTGGTTCCGGCTGGTGGACGACTCAGCCGAAAAGAACCTGGCGGTCGATTCCGGTCGCGTGGGCGGTGCACAATTTACGGTCGAAGCCAAACGCATCGGTAAGTTCAAGCTGACGCTTGCGGCCAATATGAAAGGTCGCGCGGACATCGTGGTGCGCGAGATCGAAGTGATCCCCGATGGGCGCGAACAGACGCAGGTGTTCAACGGCCGCCTGGAGAATACCGTGCAGCACCAGATGAGCTTCCCTGCGAGCGCGATTCCGGATGCGAGCAAAATTCTGGTGCGCCTCTATCCTGGTCCGTTGAGCCAGGTGGTGGAGGGGATGGACGCCATCCTGCGGATGCCCGGCGGTTGCTTCGAACAGACCTCGTCAAGTACCTACCCCAATGTTCTGGCGCTCGACTACATGAAGCGGATCAACAAGCTCACTCCGGAAGTCCACGCCAAGGCCGAAGGGTACATCAGCAATGGATATCAGCGGCTTTTGACGTTCGAGGTTCCCGGCGGCGGATTCTCGTGGTTCGGGAGAGCGCCCGCAAACAAGATCTTGACCTCCTACGGATTGATGGAGTTTTTCGATATGTCGAAAGTCCACGACGTCGATCCGAAACTGATTCAGCGTACACAGCAGTGGCTGGCCGGGCAGCAGCAAGCGGATGGAAGCTGGAAGCCGGATACGGATTTCATCAACGAAGGCGCGACCAACCGGTACAACTCGGACGTCCTGCGCATCACCGCGTACATTGCCTGGTCGCTGGGAAATACGGGTTATCAGGGTCCAGCAGTCGAAAAGGCCCGGCAATTTGTGGCACAGCATATGGGCGCGAAGGCGGATGCGTACACCCTGGCAGTCATTGCCAACTTCGCCGCTGATTCCGGCAAGGATCGCGAGTTCACGCGTCAGGCCATGCAACTCCTGCTCGATGCGCGGATCGAGAAAGACGACAAAGCCTGGTGGAACGCGGAAGAGACCGGCGTGTTTGCGCGCGGCGAGAGTGCCAGCATCGAGACGACGGGACTCGCAGTGCAGGCTCTGCTGAAGTGGGGCGGGGCCTCGGCTACGGCGAGCAAGGCGCTGAGCTACATTGCCTCGAAGAAGGACGCGTCGGGGACGTGGGGCACTACGCAAGCGACGATCATGGCATTGCGCGCGCTGCTTCTGTCGACTGAAAAAGGCGCGGCGGATGTGCGCGGCGTTCTGGAGGTCACGCTAAACGGCAAGCCGGTTGAGAAATTGACGCTCACACAGGATAACAACGATTTACTGCATCAGTTTGTCCTGAAGGCTATCGACGCCAGGGCCAACACCGTCGGCATTCGCTTTGAAGGCAAGGGCGGCCTCGCGTACCAGGTGGTGGGACGCTACTTCATTCCGTGGAGCGATAAGAGCGCGAAAGAGGCTTTGTCCATCGATGTAGCGTACGATCGCGAGCGTCTGGCGCAGGATGATGTCGCGACGGCCACTGCGACGGTAAAAAACAATCTGGATAAAACCGCCAACATGGTGATGGTCGATTTAGGCATTCCTCCGGGATTCGATCTGCTGAGCGAAGATCTGCAGACGTTCCAGGAGAAAACAGCGGGTCAGAAAGGCGGACGTCTGGAGAAGTTCAGTTTGACGGCGACGCAGGCGATTCTCTATTTCGACTCGATCAATGCGGGGGCAACGGTTAAGCTGAAATTTCGCTTACGCGCCAAATATCCGATTCGCGCGCGGACGCTGCTGTCGCGAGTGTACGAATATTATGATCCCGCTGTAGGATCGCTGGCCCGGCCGGTCGAGTTGGAAGTGCGAAAGCGGTGACGCGTCCTCAAAATGCCCAGAGGACGCTGGTGTATCCCGTGTGCGCGTGGTAGTTCTGCAGCTGCGAATAGAGGCCGAACTGTTCCTCGTAATCGTAAAACTGATAGCCTGCGTTCCATTTGATTTTCTTGGTTATGGGAATTGTCAGCCGAACCAGCGGAGATTGGAAATTCAACGGGAACGTCTGCACGTTGTAGAGCAGAGCCGTTACCGTACCGGTAGGCAATAATGCTGACCGGCCATCGCCCGTGTCCATGGTGATGTTGTAGCCAAGATATAGGTCCGCGCGCTTCTTCAGGGAAAACCGAAGGCCCAAGTTTGCGGCATGGATGTTGCTGATGTAGAGCGATTCGCCGGTTTCCAAGGTAGTCGCGCGGCGTGGCGGCGAAAAAGGTCAGTCCACCCAACGTATCGAGATGCATCTTGGAATAACCGGCGTCGACGGAAACCCAGTCCAAAGCGGCCCAGGTGAAGTTGGCAAAGTAATTCCGTGCATGGGACGCGTACGAAGTCAAAGTGATGGAATCGTTGTTGTAAGTCTGCTTATAGCCGGCGGCGGCAAAGATCGATTTGCGCCGGTATTGAAGCCGTCCGTCAATCTTCTGGTAGTTTTTGTCGGTGACCAGCGTAAAAGGATTATTGTTGACCCCAATTTCCGTCTCGAGGTGCAGCCGCAGCGGAGGAGCGATGATCCAGTTCACACCGGCGACTCCGGCATAGAGCGTGTTCGATTGGGTATATACAGTGTTAGCGAAAGGCGTCGCCGGATCGGTCTCGGATTGAATCGATTTTATGCTGCGGTTCGCATAGTGATAACCGGTGAAGAAATCGAGTTTCTTCGTCACGTGATAGTGCGCGTCGGTCGAGTTAGTCACCAGCGTGATGCCCAGATACTGAAAGTTCAACGTGGTGGCTGTCAACGAAGCCAGGTCAAATTGCTCGTAATAGGAATTGCCTACGATACGGTTATCGTCTACCGAAGTGTTATTGGTAATGGTCAGCTTATCGGTTGGGAAGTAAGCTCATGTTGAGGTCCGCCGAAGTTACCGGCCGCTTGGCGTCGCCATAGGTGATGACGAGCCGGTTCTCCGTGCCGAGCAGCCCTGTCCCGACTGCGTTTTCATTCATCACGAAATTGTGATTGCCTCCGGTATAGGCGAAGCGCCCGTTGATCGCATATTTGCGCTGCTCCCTGGAAAGATGCATCAAAAAGCCTGGGGTATAGCCGTGAATCGGGGTCGCGCGATAAAAGCTGCTCAAGGTAGTTACTCCGGAAAGCAGGCCAGTCGAGGGAGGCGCGAGGCTATACGGCGTATCTTCTTTGTAGAATTCCCAGCGGCCCAGTACCGAGATCCTGAAGCCCATCACTTCCATATCCGCCCCTGCGCGATAGGAGTTATATTCGCGCTTCACGTTGCTGAAGAGCGTGAAAATATTGCCGCGCTCGTTTTCGAAAAGGTTGGTGGTCGTGAGCGCCGGGCCGTCTTCCATGTTACGGCTGTAACCCACTTTGAGGCGAATCTTGCCTTGCGGAAATAGCACCAGGTCGTGATCCTGCCAGCGCTGTTGAGTATTCTCGAGATGCAGGCCCTCCGCCGTATCGAGTCCCGGATTGAAGTAGGAGTTCAGCCGCCACTGCATATCGTAGCGGTAGAGACCGTTCTTCTGAACCCGCAGCGTGGCGGATTCGTAGGGATCGTTGCCCAGACCCTGTGTGGTCAGCACGATCTCATCGAAGTATTTGCCGTGGCCGTCCTTAGAATTGATCGTCAGATAGCTGCTCAAGAGTCTTACGCCGTTGCCGTAGTTGACGTCGCTGCGATACTTGCCTTCGTCGCCGCCGATCAGGCTATAGCGATATCCCAGCTCCCACGACTGTATGATGTTGTAGTCGCCCTGAATTCTCACCGCGAGGCGAGCCGACCTGTTCGCCCGTTGTGGGAGCAACCGTTTCCTGAGCGGCAAGCACGGGGAGAAGCAGGACTGAAATTAGTAGTGTTCTCATGTCGTCCTCACCGTAAGAAATTCGAGTCGGCATTCGAGCCGTGGATGCGGACATGGCACAGAGTGCAATTTTGAAACTGCGGACTCGAGCATATTGTGGGAACTCGATTGCGTTGGTATGCCGGTCGATTGGAGTCCAACCGAACCCGCGCCATTGTGACATTCAAGGCAAAGCGTATAGACCACGGGACGGCGAAGCAGTTTGCTGTTCATCGAGCCGTGCGGAACATGGCAGCTTTCGCAGCCGTCCACGCGGATCACGGCGTGTTCGTAGACGAAAGGTCCGCGCTTGTCCTGATGACACTTGATGCATGCCTCTTCACTACCGGCGGTCTGGTCGACCATCGGCCGGGAGCCCATTCGCCAGGTTGCCGCGAAGGTCCCATGAGGGTTGTGGCAATCGGAACACTGGATCACGCCTTCATTGACGCGATGTTTCACTGGCATGTCGAACTGCGCTCGTACGGTCGCGTGGCATTGGTAGCACAAGTCCTTTTGCATTTTGGCGAGCAGGAATCTGGGAGTCTGGGCCTTGTGAACCGAGTGGCAGGTGGAGCACACCACGTCCGCATCGGTGTGGACGGACCGGCGGATATTGGCACGAGAAATATCCTTGGCATGGCATCTGAGGCAATCATCCAGGATCTGGGCCGGTTGCATGAGGGAGAAGGCATGGGGGATAGTGGTCTTGCCACCGCCCGCCTTCACGTGCGCAGCGCCCGGTCCATGGCAACCTTCGCAACCGGTATTTGCCGCCGTCTCCTTCCCTGACGCGACGCTTTTGAAATGCGGATTCTTGGGGAAATTCATCCAGACATCGGGATGGCAAGCCTTGCAGACAGCACTTCCCACATAGCCGCCGTTAGCCGGCGGCGGCGTGACCTGTGCGCAGAGTACGACCGGTAACAGTAATAACAACCATACAAACCTCAAAACATTCCTCCGTGGGGCAAGCGACCTCCGGGTCGCCGGCTGCATCAGTTGCCAATCAGACAAATCATACTAGAGAATTGGAAAAGTTATCATGAGCAGAGACTATTCACTCGTACCTCGCCCGGTAGCGCGAGTCAAAACAAAGCACCGGCAAATTGTAACAGATCTACCGGTGCCGGAATCGCTGCCGGTGCTACGCACACTTCACGAAATCGAGCCGGTAGCGATGCGCGGCCAACCGCCTGTTATCTGGGATCACGCCGAGGGCTTCCAGGTCTACGATCGCTGGGGCAACTGCTGGATCGACTGGTCTTCCGGAGTGCTGATCACCAACGCAGGCCATGGCCGACAGGAGATCATCGATGCAGTGGTGCGGCAGGCCAACTCCGGACTGCTGACGAACTATTGCTTCCCAAGCGAAATTCGCGCGAAACTGGTCAAACGCATCGCGTCCCTGCTTCCCGCTCCGCTCGAAAAGGTTTTCTTGCTGACCACGGGTTCGGAAACGGTCGAGTGCGCCATCAAGCTTTGCCGCACCGAAGGACTTCGTACCGGCGGACGCGCGAAGAACGTGATCGTGTCGTACGAGAAAGCCTTCCACGGCCGCACGCTCGGTTCGCAACAAGCGGGCGGGATCCCGTCGCTCAAAGACTGGATCGTCAACTTCGATCCGGGTTTTGTGCAGATTCCGTTTCCCGATGGCTTTCGGACAGAGGACATTTCGTTCGCCGGCTTCGAACGCGCGCTGCGGGAACATGGAGTAGAAGCTAAGAACGTCGCCGGCGTGATCCTCGAAACCTACCAGGGCGGCAGTGGAGCCTTTGCTCCAGTGGAGTATATGCAATCGTTGCGTGAGTGGTGCAACTCGAACGGCGCGCTGCTGGTTTGCGACGAAGTACAGGCCGGCTTTGGACGCACGGGCACGCTGTTCGGCTTCGAGCACTACGGGATCGTTCCAGACCTCAGCACGTTCGGCAAAGGGATCTCCAGTTCGTTGCCGCTGGCCGCGGTCGTAGGACGCGCAGATATCATGGACCTTCATCCCGCGGGGAGCATGACCTCGACGCACACAGGTAATCCGGTCTGCTGCGCCGCGGCGCTCGCCTCCATTGACCTGGTGATAAGGGAAGATCTGGCGGGCAATGCCGCCCGCATGGGGGCGATCCTGCATCAGGAGTTGCGCTGCATGCAAGAGCGCTTTCCCCAAATCGGCTGCGTTGACGGCAAAGGCTTGGTCGCCGGCGTGGCCTGCGTAAAGCCGGGAACTAAGGAACCCGATGGCGATCTGGCCTGGAATGTCATCGAGGCCTGCATCGAGAAAGGCGTGCTGCTCTTCAGTCCGGTTGGCTTCGGGGGAGGGACGATCAAGATCTGCCCGCCGCTCGTGATCAACGAGGAAGCCTTACGCGAAAGCCTCGGTGTCCTTGAAGAGGCCCTGCGTGAAAAAACGTTATGAGCGGCTCTAGTCCCAACGTCCTGATCGTCGGCGGAGGCATGATCACCCATGATCAGATCCTGCCGTCGGTCTGGCATATGCAACGCGCCGGACGCGTGGAACATGTCGCGGTCAGCGCCTCGCGCTATTCCACCCTAGCCACGCTGGCCGGGTCCGCGACCCTGCGGGAAGCCTTTCCCGGCCAATCATTTCAATGGTGGCCGGGACAGGACGGGCCGCCGCAGCCCGAACTCTTTCGCGAAGCGATTGCCAGCCTGCCGCGCGGCAACATTGTGGTCGCCGCAGTGCCGGATCAACTGCATTTCGACGTGGTGATGACGGCGCTGACGCACCATCAGCATGTGTGTTGCGTCAAGCCGCTGGTGCTGAGCTATAGCCAGGCGCAGGAGATCGAACAAGTGGCTTACGATCGCGGCCTGGTGGTAGGAATCGAATATCATAAGCGCTTCGACGATCGTAGTCTGATGGCTCGCCGGAAATATCGCGCGGGACTCTTCGGTGACTTTCGGCTGGGCACAGCGCGGCTCATGGAGAAATGGTATTACCGGCATTCCAACTTTCAGAACTGGTGCACTACGGAAAACTCCGATGCGTTCGCCTACATCGGCTGCCACTATGTCGACCTCGTGGCATTCATTACCGGTCTGCATCCGGTTGCCGTTAGCGTGTACGGGATTCCCGATCGCTATCCCAACGGCAATGACGGGTTATCTTTGGACCGATGCCCGAGTCATCTGGAATAACGGTGCTGCGCTGAATGTGCAGAATTCGCTCTCATTTCCCGACGCCGCGCCCGGAACCAATACCCAAGGCCTCACGATGTACTGCAAAGGCGCCGATAACGGAGCGATGCTCGACCACTCCGATCAATACCGCGGCCTGAAGTACTCGTATACGCGCGCATCCGGCGATCCGGGAGCGACGGTTTATGCCGAACCGAGTCCGGACTATTTCCAATATGTCGACCTCGGAGGGCCGGGGCTTACGCCGGTCGGTTACGGCTACCGGTCAGTCGAGTTTATCCTGGCAAACTGCATGCGTGTCGGCGCGGAGCCGGCGCTGGAGAAACGGCAGGCAATGCTGCGCGAACTCGATCAGCAAGGAATTCTGGCTACTCCCGCTAACAGTTCATATAACGAAAGACTGCTGGAGGCTGCCCGGCAATCCATTCTTAAAGGCGGAGTGCAGGTTGAGGTCCAGGCGGCTGCGCCGGAGAATGTTGGCGATACCGCCGGCTATTGAGACGTCCCTGTCGACCAGCCACGCGATAGCGATGCCGCGAATCAATAATCGCCAGGCGACTGACTGCAGATTTTCGTCCGCTATCAGCGCACGCCAGGATCGCCCGTAGGCGGCGGAGCGTGATCTGTCTGAGCGGGAGGACCGAGCAACTCAGTGAGGACAGGCTTTAGTGCAGCTGCCCAAACCTGATATCCCTTGGCCGTGGGATGAAGTTTATCTCTGGCATTCATCATTCCCTCGAATAACGCTCCATCGGCACCGGCGAGTTTGTCGTTGATGGTCAAATAGCGGACCTGCCGGCCATCGGCTAACTTGGACAGATTGCTGTTGACCCGGTTGACGAGAGGCATGAGAGCCATGTTGTCGTTGCGAGGAAAGATGCCGGTCAGAACGATTGTCGCCGCGGGAGCCTTTTCTCGAATCACGCGCACAATCGCCTGTAATCCTCGCGTGACATCGTCGACTCCGGCGTCAGAATCGTTTCCAGCCGAACGGCTGCCAAGATTGTTCGTGCCGGCGAGCAGCACAACAACCTTGGGATTCACGCCATCCAACTCGCCGTTCTCCAAGCGCCAGATGATGTTCTGGGTCCGGTCGGCGCCCCATCCGAAATCGCCCGCATTCCAGCCGGAGAAATTCTGCTTCCAATTGGAAAGCAGCTCGGGGTAGTCGGTAGCGCCCCAACGGCGCGTGATGGAATCGCCTTCGAAGTAGACGTCGATTCCGCCTTGCTTCGCCTTCACGAGTAGCTGCGAGTGGGCGACCAGGGAGTTGGGATCGGTGCGAAAGACGGGCTGATCCGCCGGCAGTTGCCAGGGCGCCGGATGGTAGTTCAGGAACCTGTCCGCCCAGGGAATGAAGAATTTCCAGTTCGGGGCATCGGTGTGTCCGCGGTCATGCTGGCGCCAGGCAAGCTGACCCTCCAGAAGTCCGTTATTGACCGGCGGCATCTTGGCGGTATGATAATCGTCCGCGACCCCCAGATCCTTCGCGCCCAAGAGCCGGAAGACGGGTTCCGCGGCAACGGTTGCCATGAAGCTCCCCGGCTGGTCCAGCCATTTCGCGTCACCTTTTTCAGGAATTCCGTAGCTGATGAAAGTCAGCCGCGGTGCGCAAAGCGCAATCAGTTCATTCGAATCGACCGGCAAGTCGCCGGGATTCCTGCTTCCAAACGAACTCTCGGACGTACCGTACTTCAGGAAATTGCCGGCCATCCAGTGGTACTCGCCGGAACCAGTCAGATTCTCCACCGCTTCACCAAAATTGCGACGGTGCGGTTTGGCGCCGCCTTCTCCGGAGGAGCCCACCAATACCACGGCAAAGCGAGTGTCGAAAGCCATGGTGATGAGGGCAGCTTTTCCATAACGGGAAACGCCTTCGATGCCGACGCGCTTTGCGTCCACTGCCTGATCGGTTTCGAGATAGTCGAGACCTCGCGAAGCACCCCACGCCCATGCCCGCAGTGCTCCCCAATCCTCAGGCTTTCGAGGCTTACCCCGGTTCGCCAGCCCGATAATCCCTTTGGTAAGACCCGCGCCATTGTCCGGTTGAATGCTGCCAGGGTCGATGAGCGCATATCCCCAGCCACCGGCGATGAGTTGTTCCGCGGAGGACGGATCGCTCCCTTGAGCTGCCTTTAGTTCAGGTCGGGCGGCCATCATGTCCGCCATCCGCTTCTGAAAAGCCGCGCTCCCAAACATCATCATGACGGGGACCGGGCCTTTCGCATTGGCCGGAATCACCAGCGTCATCTCGATCTCTACACGGATTGGCGTGCACGATGAGTTCTCCGCGTGCCCGATCAATTGCTTTTTGATCACCGGGAAAATTCCGGTCTTTGCATCGGTTGTACTGGTCACGGTCCAGGTCACTTTGGGCGCATTTGCCGGGACGCGGCCGAGTACCTCCCGCTCGAAGTCCTCGACGATCTCCGCGCGACGCCGCGGCCAATCTTTCGCTGACTGTACTTTGTGCCCGTCCTTGAAGGTGAGTGGATCCGGCAAATCGGGAAACGGATTGGCCTTCGCTTCGTCGTAATTGGCGTGATTGGGAGCCTTGTCGCTCCCGCTCGGACCGGGACGCAGGGCATGAATGCCTAACTGGTCCATCATGTTCTGATGGTCCTGTGCTGCCGTCCAGTTTGGCGGGTCACAGCCGTTGACAGGCGCTTGTCCGAGGGCAAGCTGACAGCCGAGGACCGAAAAAACGCCCAATATCGCGGGCTTCCAACGCGGGGAAGTGATCATGTTCGACTCCCGAACTAAATTATCGAACAATGATCTTATCGAAATATGCTGCGCGAAACCAGCCCCGCTGTCTATTCCTGCGTCGCCAGGACCGTTTCCAAACTTCCGGCAATCTCCGGAACCTGTAAATCCGGCATCGGCTTGGCCTGAAAGAGCATGCGGCAAGGTTTCGCGATCAAGCGGGCGAGCCAGTTGGATTTCCGGGCGCTATCGGTGGAGATCCCGGTCTTCGCGTACATCTGCCGGTATAGTCTTGAAATGAGCACGAAAGCCATACGGCCACGCAGATTGGGGACGCAGCGGGAACGATGCCAGATGGAGCCGAGGCTATAGAAGCTGTCCCAGACTCCCTGCGTGCGTTCGCGAATCTCATCAGCGCTCATGGAGCCATGCGGCGTCAGCATCTTCGGACGGCTATGCGCCGGGATCAGCCAGTAGCGAGTAAGGGGAACGCCACCGACCATCTTAGGATCTTCCTCTTGCGACTTTTCCCACTTTTGAAAATCGACCGTGCCCGGAAACGGCGTCATCATGACAAACTGCGCGAAGGTTATATCCGCCCGCTTCGCGAGCGCGGCAGTGGCGTCGAAGGTGTCCGGCTTGTCGGTGGGCAGTCCGAAAATAAAGGAACCGAGGACATGAACTCCGTGCTCCCGGAAGGTTTGCAACTGTTTTACCAGGCCCTCACCCGAATAGTTGAAGTCCTTAAATACGGACTTCAAGCCTTCCGCCGTTACGGCCTCGACTCCCACCAAAGCGCCCATGATACGAGCTTTCTTCATCGCGTCCAGGAACTCGATATCTTCGGCGGCTTCCATGGTGATCTGGGTGTAAAAGACCATGTCCTTGGGCAAGGCAGCGAGCCGCTCCATCAGGACAAATCGCTCATCCCGAATGGACTGCAGATTGGCAATTCGTTCCGGGTTGCCTTGTTGCCGGGCCAGGCGCAGATCGGTTTTAGTAACCGGATAAAAGTTGTCATCGGCTAAGGCGATAAAGCGGAAACCTTTGCGCCGCAGTTCCACGATCTCCCCGATGACGCCGTCGGACGCGCGCTGCCGCGGACGTTGTCCATCGGTGCGCCACACGGAGCAAAAAGAACAGTGCTTGGCGCAACCGCGTATGGTCTGAACGGAAGCCCACATGTAACTGGCGGTCGGCATCAAATCCCAGCGCGCTGCAAGGAACTGTTCCGGCTCGATACGTCCGCCGTCGTACAGGCTACGCGGAGCGCCGCGCAGACAGTCATACAGAACTTCAGCCCAGATGACGTCGCCATCACCCTTGACCGCGGCATGCGCACCGCCGAGTTCGATGCATTCATCCGGGTAGAGCGACGCGTGGATACCGCCATAGATAACCCATGCCCCTAGCGAACGGGCCAGCTTACCGACCTCGTATCCCCGCAGCGCGTTGCCGGTGTGGATCCCAATTCCGACGATATCGCCGTTATGGATGCTTGCGGGATCCAGTTGTTCGAGAGTTTCGTCACAGATGACGGCATCTCCGAAAGGGGCGGGGGTTGCGGCTGCCAGGACGTAAAGCCAGCGGGGAGTGATCACCGCGGTTCCAAACGACATGTCGCTTGGGTTGATCAGATGCACCCGTAAGCCCTTCGGGATGCTGGACATAATGCCAGACGCGGAGTTTTCGATATTGGTGAGGTTCACAGATTGTCCTTTGGCGGGCTGAAAAATGGAAGGCTTGAGCCCCGGCGGGAATGCAGGGGTTAACGATCGGACGGACCGAGACTTGGTTGTTCAAACGATCGACGGTGACAGGGCAGGCGATAGAGGCGTTTCTATTAAAGGAGCGGCTCGTAAGCGACTATGGCTGGTTGAAACCGGTATCTCCATTCTGAGTTTTCCGACAGTCACTAGCATACACCCTGGAAGAGTGCTGGAATTTTTTCTAGTTTTCCCCGAATAATCTTGACTAACAGTTTGGACTTCTTTATTATTTAACTAGATGGTTATTTAACCAAATAGTTATTTACATGGTTAGTTCAGCACAAATGGAATCTGATCAATTGAGCAGTACTCTCGCCGCTCTTGCCGATCCCACCCGGCGCGCGATCCTCGCTCGCCTCGCATTGGGGGAGGCTTCCGTAACCGAACTGGCGAATCCGTTCGCGATGAGCATGCCCGCCATCTCCAAGCACCTGAAGGTTCTGGAGCACGCGGGACTGATCTCGCGAGGCCGTGAAGCCCAATGGAGGCCTTGCAGACTGGAGGCAAGCCGGCTGAAAGATGTTGCCGATTGGGTAGAAAGCTATCGCCGCTTCTGGGAACAGAGTTTCGATCGCCTGGAAGATTACTTAATCGAACTGAAGAACAAAGGAAAAGAGAAATGACAACAGAAGTTGACAATGCCATGGAACGGGAACTCGTTCTGACCCGTGTATTCGACGCGCCGCGTGAACTGGTATTCGATGCGTGGACGAAGGTGGAACATCTACAGCGCTGGTGGGGGCCGAGCGTCTTTACCAATCCCATATGCGAAGTGGATCTCCGTGTCGGCGGCGCGTGGCGGATTGTCATGCGGGCTCCGGACGGCCGGGAATACCCTTGCCATGGCATCTATAAGGAAATCGTGCCATCCGAAAAACTCGCTTTCACCAACGACGCCATTGATGTCGACGGCAATCGCTTGCTCGAAGGGTTTACTACGGTTCTTTTCGAAGAGGATCAAGGCCGGACCAAGCTTACGCTGCACACGCGCGCCAAGGGCCTGGTTTCCTTCGCGCCGCAAATGCTGGCGGGCATGGAGGCAGGCTGGAGTCAGAGCCTGGATAGCCTGGCCATCGAACTGGCTCGAATGTAAAGACCCTGCGTCGGAAGGTGATAACGCCCGGTTGGGGAGCCCGGCCTGATGGGCAACCCCTACCGGGCAGCGGACCGGAGGATCAACGCCGCCGCGCCCCGCTGAATCTCAGGGAACCACCAAAACTGCAGGTGCTGTGCCATCGGACTATCTCGGGTTCGATGCCGCCATCGAGTTCCCGCCGCACAAGCTGACCAAGGGCCTGCCGCAGATCTACGACGCGCTCGAGGTCTATGACGAGGCGTTCGAGGCCGACGCTTTCGCCTATGACGACGTTGTCGCCGCGAGCCTCAGCGAAGCGCCGCCGGAGTTTGCGCTGATCAAGACCGCCGTTCCCTCGTGGGACAACGATGCGCGCCGGCAGGGCCAGGGCCTCACGCTCGTAGGATCTACGCCGCGCAAGTTCGAGCGCTGGCTGCGCGAACTGATCTCACGCGCCGAGCCGCTGTTCGGGGCCCGCATCGTCGCGATCAATGCCTGGAACGAGTGGACCGAAGCCGCCTATCTCGAACCCGACGTCCATTACGGCGCGGCCTATCTTAACGCCGCCGCGCGGGCGATCCACCGGGCGCCGCCGCCGCCGCAGCCGGAGGCGGGACGAGTCTCCGTCTTCGTGCTGCACGACGGCGGGCCGTTCCCGACCGTGCGGCTGCGCTCGTTGTTCGCACAGACGCATCCGATTTCGGAACTCGTCGTGCTCGACGCCGGCGAAGACTCGCTCGACGTCGTCAACGCTGAGGCCGAAGCCGCCGACCGCGACGTGTCGCTCGGCTTGGGCGTGACGCACGGCTTGTCTCAAGCGGTCGCCATGGCGGGCGGCGATTTCGTCTGGATCGTTCCGTCGCGGGGTTGCTCCGATCCTTGCGCGCTCGCCTTGCTCGCGGGCGCGCTCGCCGCCGAACCTCTCGCGGCCTTCGCGTTCTGCGAAAGCCAGCCCTCCGATGACGAAGGACGACCGATCTACCTGCGGCCGAACCCGCTTAAGGCCCGCGAGCCGCCCATCGCCTTCACCGATCGAACTTTCGACGGCGCCGAGTTCATCGCCCGCCGGGGCGGCGCGCCGCCGCCCTTGAGCGTGATCCTGTGGCGGCGCGAGGCGCTTGAGCGCGCCTTGGCGACGGCGAAAGGCGGCGATCCCACGGCCCTCGTTCACGCGGCGGCGACGGGCGCGCGGGTCGCCTTCGTCGCCGAGGGGCTGGAACGGCCTTAGCTCCAAAAAAGACAAGAAGGCGGCGCAAGGCACGTTGGCATGACGACACCTGCGGCGAGCTTGCAGGCTACGGCGGCCCCCTGCGTTCCGCGCGCCGCGGGCATAGACGTGCTGCGGGCGGCGGTCACGGCGCTGGTCGTGTTTCACCATACGGCGCTCACCTATGGCGCCATCGGCGGTTGGTACTACCAGGAGATCCCTCCCGGCCCGAATGTATCAAGTCTGTTGCTCGTCCTGTTCTGCACGACCAACCAAGCCTGGTTCATGGGGCTGTTCTTTCTGCTCGCGGGCTATTACACGCCGGTCGCTTTCGAGCGGCGCGGCGCGCTGGCTTTCCTGCGCGGCCGCTTGTTCCGCCTCGGGCTGCCGCTTGTCGTCTATGCGCTGCTCCTGCACCCGCTCACCGTCGCGCTTGCGCGGACCGCCAAAGGGCGCAGCTTCGTGGGCGCCTGGGTCTGGCAATACGTCCACGCCCGATTTGAGCCGGGGCCGCTGTGGTTCGCGCAGGCGCTGCTCCTGTTCGCCGCCGCTTATGCCGCGTGGCGCAGCCTGCGGCCGCCCCGCCCGTCGGCGTCGGCTTTTCCGAGCGACGCCGCCCTCCTGGGCGCGGCGCTTGCGACCGGGGCGGCGGCCTTTGTCCTGCGCCTTGCATGGCCGGTCGGGGTCAACGTCGGTTTTCTCCAGATCGGCTATTTCGCCTCGTATGTCGTGCTGTTCTGCGCCGGCTGCGCCGCGGCGCGAGCCCGATGGCTGGAGACCGTTCCCGAGCCGGTAAAGCGCCGCTGGCTCCGCATCGGCTGGATCGCATTTCCGTTGTTTCCCGCCGTGGCGATCTTGGGCGCGCATGTCTCCTGGCTCGGCGGCAAAGCGGAAGGCGGGCTCAACGCGCAGGCGCTGGCCTACGCCTTCTGGGAGCCGTTCGTCGCCTGGGGCTTCATCCTGGGCCTGCTGACCCTGTTCGAGAGGCGGTTCGCCACGCCCGGCCGCCTGGGGCGCGAACTCGCCCGGCGCGCCTATCTCGTCTACATCATCCATCCGCCGATCTTGGTCGGCGTCGCGCTGGCGTGGCGGTCGATCGACGCGCCGGCGCTTGTGAAATTCACGGTTACCGGCTCGGTCGCCTGCGTCGCGTGCTACCTCGCCGCCGGCCTGCTGCTGCGCTCGCGCCTCGTCGCGCGGGTCGTCTGACTAGACCTTCATCTGCGCGCCGAGTTCGACCACGCGGTCCGACGGGATGTGGAAGAAGTCCGGCGCGCTCGCCGCCTGTTTGGCGAGCGCGATGAACAGATGATCCTGCCATTTCGGCATGCCGGAATTCTGCGCGGGCTTCAGCGTGCGCCGGCCGAGGAAGAACGACGTCGTCATGATGTCGAACTTGAGCCCGACCTTGCGCAGGGCCGCGAGCGCGGTCGGAATGCGCGGCGGCTCCATGTAGCCGAAATGCAACGTCACGGTGATGAAATCGGGCGAAAGCTGCTCGATCTCGTAGCGCTGCGCCAGCGGCACGCGCGGGCGCGGCTCGCTGCGCACGCACATCATCACCACGCGCTCGTGCACGACCTTGTTGTGCTTGAGATTGTGCATGAACGAGGACGGCGCGACGGCGACGTCGTTGGTCAGGAACACCGCCGTGCCCGGCACGCGCATCGGCTTCGATTTCTCCAGCATCTTGATCAGATCGGCCATCGGGATCGAATCGCGATGGGTCTTGCTCCGTCAGGATCGCGCTGCCGCGCGACCAGGTCCACATCACGACGAACGTCGTCGGCGCCGAGCAGCAGCGGCACCTAGCCGCCGTCGAACACCTTGTAGAGATTGGCGATGAAGAAGCTGATGTCGATCGAGAGGAACGCCGCAGATCAGCAGCCAGCGCGCCCCACAGCGGCCAACGCCAGAGCTTCCAGACCACGAAGAACGCGAGCGCGGTCGTCGTCACCATCGTGCCGGCGACCGCGATGCCATAGGCGTTGGCGAGCGCGTCGGAGGATCGGAACAGCAGCACCAGCGCGAGCACGCCGAGCAGCAGGATCCGGTTGATGCGCGGAATGTAGATCTGCCCTTCCTGCGTGTCGGAGGTGTGGACGATCTCGAGCCGCGGCAGCAGGCCGAGCTGGATCGCCTGGCTCGACCAGCGAATAGGCGCCGGTGATCACCGCCTGGCTGGCGATGACCGTCGCCGCCGTCGACAGCAGGATCAGCGGCAGCAGCGCCCAAGCCGGCGCCAGCAGATAGAACGGATTCTCGACCGCCTTGGGATCGGCGAGGATCAGCGCGCCCTGGCCGAGATAGTTGCAGATCAGCGCCGGCAGCACCAGGAACAGCCAGGCGGCCTGGATCGGCCGGCGGCCGAAATGGCCCATGTCGGCGTAGAGCGCCTCCGCGCCGGTCACGGCGAGGAACACGCTGCCGAGCACGATGAAGCCGATCGGCGCCGTGCGCCGAACAGGAATGCCGACGCCGGGCAGCGGGCTCAGCGCGCTGCAGGATGCCCCAGGCGTGCGGGATCTGCATCATGCCGAGCACGCGCGTTGACGGCGAAGAACACCAGCATGATCGGGCCGAAGAACGCCGCCACGCCCGCCGTGCCGCGGCTCTGCGCGAGGAACAGCACGATCAGGATGACCACGCGTCGCCGGCAGCACGTAACGGCGTCAGCTCGGCGTTGACCTGCTTCAGGCCCTCGAGCGCCGAAAGCACCGAGATCGCCGGCGTGATGATGGCGTCGCCCGAAAACAGCGACGCGCCCGGCGACGCCGAGCAGGAACACCGATGCCGGTCCGCTTGCCGATCGCGGTCCGGGCGAGCGCCTCAGCGACAGGATGCCGCCTTCGCCCTTGTTGTCGGCCTGCATCAGGAACAGCACGTATTTGGCGGTGACGACGATCAGCAGCGCCCAGATGATCAGCGAGACGGTGCCGATCACCTCGGGCGGCGCCGAGCCGCCGTCTTGAATTGCCCCAGCGCCGTCTGCAGCGCATAGAGCGGGCTGGTGCCGATGTCGCCGAACACGACGCCGACCGAGCCCAGCGCCAGAACCCAGAAATTGCCGCGGCCATGTTCGGCCGTGAGCCTCTGGCCGGGCGCGTTCGCGGCGGGAACGGACCCGAATATCGTGCGACATGGGGTTACAGGAACCTGGGCGCCGCGCGCGCGGCCGAACGGGCGCGGCTCTATAGCGCCCTTAGACCGCTCGCGCCGGGCCGCGTCAAAGTTTTCCGCAGGCGCGGGCCTTGGACCGGTCAGCCATTGCGGCGCAGCAGCCAGCGAGACAAAAGCGGCGGCGCTGACGTTCATGCGCGTTTGAGGAATTGTGCATGAGGCGCGCGAATTGCGCGAAAGAGGCAGCGCAGCGGCAGCCGGCGGCTCGCCGGGGCCCGGCGCCGTCGCTGCTGTCCGACCGCCGCGAGGGCCCGGATCTCTGGAACGTCGCGCGAGGCCATGCGCCCGCTGGCCGATCTCTGCCTGTCGCCGGACGCCGAGACGCCGTTCGCGCTCGGCCTCGTCGGCGGCCGGGGCGCGGGCAAGAGTTTTGCGCTGCGCCGGCTGATCGAGGCGTCGAGGCGCGCGCGCGCGCCGCCGCGTCCGCGCGCTCTCTCGAAGGTCGTCGTCGCCCAGGTCGACGCCAGCCTCGCCGGCGGCGACCCGCGCGAGCGCTGTCGCCGCTGCGGTCTTCGCGGCGCTCGAGCGCGACGGCGGCGCGATTACGCCGCAGCTCGCCGACGAGGCCGCGCATGCGACCATCGATCCCCGCCACGCCGCCGCGGCCGCCGCCGAACGCCACGACGAGATCGTCGCGCCGGCTGGAGCAGGAGCGTCGCGCGCGCGACGAGGTCGAAGGCCACGCGCGCCCGCATCACCGAATCGCTGCTGTTCGAAACGCCGGGCTCGCGCGTCGACGCGTTCGCCCGCGCCAGCCGCGGCGTCGATCGAGGCGCGGCTGCGGCGCTTCGGCTTCGTCGAGGGCGACGCGGACGCGCAATTTCCGCAGCTTCGTGCGCGATCTCGCGGGCCTGCGCGGCCGAGCTCGCGGCTCAGCGTGTTCCTGCGCGCCATGTTCGCCTATCGCGGCCAGCTCCGGCTCATCCTGCTCGCCGCTCCTCGCCTTCGCGCTCGCCTTGGCGTGATTTGGCTGCGCACGCCGGCGCCGACGACGCGCTGCGCGCTCAGCGCCCAGTTCGCGCCCGCGCTCGACGGGGTGAAGGCGCACGACGAGGCGCTCGAATACGCCATCGAGGCGCTGGTCGTCGGCGGGTATCGCTGGCGCTGTTCCTCAATGTCTGGCGCGCCGCGAGTTTACCGCGCCTGTTGTTTCGCGGCCTGCGGATGCTCCACATCGATATGCGCGAGCGCCGCCGCGAGCTCGACGCCAGCGCCGCGCGGCTGGAGCGTCGCGTCGCCGCGCTGCAAGTCGAGGCGGATGCCGCGACGCAGCGCGCCGAAGCGCTCGCGCGGCGGGCCGGCGGCGGCCTGTCGCGACGCGCGCCCAGCCGCCGGCTTCCTCGCCGGCGCGCAAGGCGGCGAGCCCGCCGCGCGCGATTTTCTGCCCGAACTCGGCCGCGCCATGGCGGCCGGCGGCGCCGCGCCGCAGCGGATCATGCTCGCCATCGACCGGCTCGACGCGCTGGCGCCGGCGGAGGCGCGCCGCTTCTCGAAGCCGCCGTGCGGCTCGCCGGCCCCGGCGTGGCGATCGTCGCCGCCGCCGATCTCGCCCGCCTCGGCGACCCGCGCGAGATCGCCGAGAGCCTGTTCGAACTCGTCTACGACGTCGGCCGCGCTCACGAGGGCCGGCGTTGCGCCTGCTCTCGCCGCCGCCCGCGCCGCCGCGCCGCTCGGTGACCCCGGCCGCTCCGCGCTTGCCGAACCGCTGGACGAGGCCGAGATCGGCTTCCTCAAGACCGCGAGCCCGCTGATCGGCGCGCGTCCGCGCGCGCTGAAGCGGTTCTACAACGCCTATCGGCTGGCACGGATCGGCGAGGCGCCGCGCGCGGCGGTGGCGCTGTCGCTGGCCGCGCTGATGGCGCCCGACCCCGATGTCGCGTCGGCTTTGCGCAGGACGCTCGCCAGCGAGGCGACGACTGCGCCCGACGCGCCGGCGGAGCTGAAGGCGGCCTTCGAGGCGCTCAGCGTGCAGGGCATCGGCAAAGACGCCGCCCGCGCCGCCTTCGCGCAGGCCAGAAGGTTCGCGCCGTTCGCGGGGTGAGGCGGTCGTTGAACGGCTAGAAATATCGCGAAGTCGTCTCTGGCGGATCAAATACTCGCCGCTCTCTCCAATCCGCTATTGAACACGCCGAGGCGTTCGACTGACGGACGCCGCCTCGATCCGCTCAGTCGAAGCCCCGTCAGGATCATCCGCTCGAATGAGCTGGATCAGCTTTTGCACTGCAACGATGGCGGTTTTCAATACGGCAGAGGCTTCCTTGATTGTTTGCGAGTGGCGCAATCCTTGAGCGGCCTGGGTGACAATCGTCGGTAACTCTCGCAATTTCGGCGGCAGTGTCGAGGCGATGCCTTGTAGCGCCGTAGCGTAGTGTTCACAGGCCGCTGCGGCACACGCGATATAGCGCTGAACCGTGCGTTGCTCCGACGGCAGACCCTTGTCCCGCCTCAGTTGTTCGGCGAATTCGGTTTTTTGCATCTTCAGACGCGCTCAGCACGAGCTCTTTAACGGTTGCGGCCGATTCTGCCGGTAGCGCCGAAGCGCTCCGAGCAGGTCAGCGCGGGTAAAAAGCCCCACGCAATAAAACCAACGGCGGCGCGCCTTGTAAACACAATGCATGGCCCTCTCCCCGGTTAAATTGAACCGTCACGCAGTGGTCAAAAGGCAAAATACGCTTATTTCACGCGATCGGGGCGCTCTTTGGTGAAAAAACTAGCGTTCCGACCGCTCTGCCGTTACGCGGGACCGTCCCGGGCGCCTCCGCCCAGTTCCCCGTCCCCGCGCCCGGTGCTAGGCTGGCGGGCATGCGGAATTTGCCCGATTTTGCAACCGTCCCGTTTTCGCCGGTCGGCTCGCCGGCTCCGGCTTTGCCGCAGGAATGGCTCACCCCCGAGGGCGTCGCCATCAAATCCTTCTACGGCCCGGCCGATCTGGCGGACGTCCAGTATTTCCTCGATACCCGGCCGGGCGTTGCGCCCTTCCGGACGCGGGCCTTATCCCACCATGTATGTCACCCAGCCCTGGACCATGCGCCAATATGCGGGCTTCTCGACGGCCGAGGATTCCAACGCCTTCTATCGCGCCAATCTCGCCGCCGGGCAGAAGGGCCTGTCGGTGGCCTTCGATCTCGCCACCCACCGCGGCTACGATTGCGATCATCCGCGCGTCGTCGGCGACGTCGGCATGGCGGGCGTGGCGATCCACTTCGTCGACGATATGAAGATCCTGTTCGACGGCATCCCGCTCGACGAGATGAGCGTCTCGATGACCATGAACGGCGCCGTGCTGCCGGTCCTGGCGCTCTTCATCGTCGCCGCCGAGGAGCAGGGCGTGCCGCACGGCGGCGCTGTCGGGCACCATCCAGAACGACATCCTCAAAGAGTTCATGGTCCGCAACACCTACATCTATCCGCCGGCGGCCCGATGCGGATCGTCGCCGACATCTTCGCGTTCACGGCCAAGTCATGCCGAAGTTCAATTCGATCTCGATCTCCGGCTATCACATGCAGGAAGCCGGGGCGACGCAGGATCTCGAACTCGCCGACCAGCCCTGCGCGACGGCATCGAATCGATACAGTTGTCGATCACCTCCTTGAGCAAGACATAAATCCCATCGTCAGGACTGCTGCCATCACCCAGTTTCCCGATATACATCCCGGGGCGAAGCCTGATATGCTCCCGCCAGTCCAGGCTCTTGATACTATCTTCCGTGTACTCGAACAAATTAGATTTTTCTGCCATAAAGGGTTCCGATATAGATATGATCATCCTGCCGCCCCTGCGGGGCGGTAAGGCTGCAATATAGTCAAACGAACGGAGAGGTTCTTTATTTCAATTTCTACACGTGTGGATATCCCTGTGGAATCATGGGTTAGAGCCGTCCCTGCCCTATCTTCGCACCATGGCATCATCC
>CAVZRE010000039.1:0-16902 GCA_963777595.1 Terriglobia bacterium | reverse complement strand
TTTTTTGTTGCCTTTGGTTCGGTTGGTCTTGCTGCGGGTGTGGCAGAGTGCAATCTCGTCGTCGGTCGCGGAGCGCGGGGTAAACGGCGTGAGTTGAAACTGGGCGAGGCCTTTGACCACGGCATCGAACCGCGCGGGCGATTCGGGATGGCCGGGTCCGGGATCGTGGCGTTTTGACATGGGATCAGCCAGGAATGCCGTCACAGTTTGTGCTCCTCGAGGAAACGCCGGAGCGCGGCGTTGAACTGGTCCGGTTGCTCGAGATTGCTGAGGTGTCCGGCGCGCGGGATGGAGACGAACTGGCCATTGCGGACGCCTTCCGCGATAGCGCGGGTGTTTTCATGCGCACTATCCTGTTGGCCCGCAATGGCGAGCACGGGAACGTTGATGGACGCTAGCGCGGGCCGGGAGTCTTCGCGTTCAGCCATGCCGATGGCGGCGGCGGCAATCGCGCCGGGATCCTGGGCCAGTATCCAGTTGCGGACTTCTTCCACGAGTTCGCAGCGCTCCCGAAACGAGGTGTCGCCAAGCAGGCGGGGGAGCATGATATCAGGAACAAAGGCGTTGCCTTCGCTGTTCAGCCGTTCAGCCATTTGTAAGCGGCCGCGCCTGGCCTGCTCGTCATCGAGGCCGGCGGTGGTATCGCAGAGAATGAGAGCGCTGAGACGATCGGGGTAGCGCCGCGCGAAGGCGAGCGCGATATACCCGCCACGGGAGAGGCCGCCGATGACTGCCCGATCAATGCCGCGTTGGTCGAGCAACCGCGCCACGTGGTCGGCAGCGTCGTTGATAGAACCGATGCCGAGGATTTCGGGAGTGATCGGGTTGAATGATTTCTGCGGTCCCCACATCCGGCTATCGAGGGGAAACGCGTGGAGAAGAACGAGCGCCATGGTTTGACCGTTATCCGTTTTCCGTTATCCGTCGTCCGCTTTCAGTTTAGCTTCCGCGGCTGCGGCTGGCCGCTTAGTTCGGAATGGTGAAGTCGCTACGGCGCGGGTGAATGGAGCGCAGGATCAGGCCGAGGCCGCCTACGAGCAGGATCAGCATCAGGATGGTGTTGAAAAGGCTGGTGGGCTGAAAGTAGATGTGCAGATTGGTAATTACGCCGGCGAGGATGAACAACGCACCGGCAAGAGTCAGCGTCCAGCCGAGCGTACTTTTTCCGTTGAAGAAAATCACCGCGATGCCGAGCAACATCGGAATCAGCGTGATCCCGAAGGAATTTCCTCCCCAGAAGTTCCAATATGAACCCATTACGCTCACCTGGTCGGTCAGCAGGTACCCTCCGACACACGTCATGATGAAACCCATCAGAAAGTGCCCGAGACCTCCGGAAGTGCCACCCACGTCAGTCAAACGCCGGTTGTCCATAGAAGCGAGGATATCATTCAAGTTGTCAGTCTACAGTCTTCAGTTATCAACTGGTAGCGAATGTCCTCCGAGCTGAAAGCTGAAAACTGATGACTGAAGACTAATACAACGGCGCCATCGAGACCAGGGTCAACCCGCCAATAAAGAGCACGAGCATGCAGGCTACCAGGCCTTTCACTTTGCCGTCGGCGCCGGCGAACTCCCGCCAGACGAGTAAGCCCCATAAGGCGCTGACCATGGCGGCGCACTGTCCCACTCCATAGCTGACCGCCGGACCAACCTTGGCGTTCCCCTCACCGGCAGACGCGACCAGGTTGGAAATAAGCCCAGCTGCCCAGACCATACCGCCCATGATTCCCAGAAGGTGGTGCTTCAGTCCGCCTCTGAAGTATTCGGTGATTTCGATCGGCGGCCCGTCGATGGGCAGGTTCATGAATACCAGGTTGAACACAAACGTTGAGAAGAAAACTCCTATCGCGAAGACGAAACCAACTGAATAGGGACCTAATCCGATCTCGGAAGCCATCGCGTTTTGCAGAAGCGGAAAAAACGAACCCATCAGAACTCCGGCTACGAGGCTGATGATGATTCCTTTCGTACTCATGGATTTCCGCACCTGGCGCGCCTTGCCTTCGCGGGCCGCCTGGCGCGAACGCTGAAAGGCGTAACTGCGGTAGGCCAAGGCGTCAACTATGACGGCTCCGACGATCACGGCCATACCTCCGAACAGCAGTTCCCTGTTCCCCGTGGGGTTGATGGAATAATTCCAGATGACGCCGATGACCAGGGCCAGCCCGATTCCCACCGGGAACGCAACGGACATACCGGCGATGGAAATGGCCGCTACCAACAACATGTTCGCCAGGTTGAAAATTCCGCCGGCAACCAGTGCCCAGAAGTCCTGACGGAAGCCGGCATGTTTGAGGTCATCGAGGAAGGAAAATCCATCAAACCCCAACGTGCCAAAGGTCAACGCCGCGATCAAAGAGGCGACAAGAACGCCCAGGGAATAGTCAAAATAGAACAATTCAAATCGCCAATGCCGGGTCAATTTGAAGCTATTGGCCCAGGAACCCCAGCAGAGCATACTGAAGATCATGAGGCAAAGTGCGGCAAGATACGTTTGAGGTAGAATCATCAGGCTTCGCAGCGAGGTTACAACTTTATGGTGTGAAAGGTCAAGTTTTAGATTATGTGAGGAACTGAAGGGCCCCACATTTCCGTAGAATAGTCCTATGGGGCCTATCCGAATCACCTCACTCTTCCTCTGCCTTGCCGCGGCCGGGATGGCGCAGCGCGGCAGCCAGAATGCCACCATCAACTCTCTTCCGGGATTCGACCCCGGCGCAATCGACCGGTCGGTCAGCCCCTGTACCAACTTTTATCAGTATGCCTGCGGCACCTGGTTAAAGAACAATCCCATTCCGGCGGATCAGGCTTCCTGGGGTCGCTTCGACGAGTTGCAGGAGCACAATCGGGAGGTGCTGCACGAAATCGCCGAGAAAGATTCGCAACCCTCGCCGAACCGCACCCCGATCGAGCAAAAGGTTGGCGATTATTGGGCGGCGTGCATGGATGAAGCCCGCATCAACTCCCTCGGAATAACCCCTTTAAAAGCCGAACTGGCGAAGATTGCGGGAATCCGAGGCAAGGCCGGCCTGGCGGAGGAACTGGGACGTTTGCACGCGATGGGCGTCAACGCGCTGTTCAATTTTTCGTCTGGCCAGGACTTCAAGGATTCGACCGAGGTGATCGGACAAGCGGACCAGGGCGGCCTGGGTCTCCCGGAGCGCGATTACTACTTCAAAGATGACGACCGGTCCAAGGAAATCCGCAAGGAATACGTGAAGCACCTCTCGGCTATCTTCAAGCTGTTAGGGACCGCGCCCGCGGCGTCTGATGCCCAGGCGGACTCGGTCATGAAGTTCGAGACTGCTTTGGCGAAAGGGTCGCTCGACGTGACCGCACGTCGCGATCCGGCCAACGTGTATCACCGCATGTCCCTGACTCAATTGGAGACCCTCGATCCGGCATTCGACTGGGTAACCTATTTAAAGGAAGTGAAGGCTCCTCCTATCCAGTCGCTGAATGTTGCCGTTCCGGACTTTTTCAAAGCCATGGATGCGTTGCTGAAGTCGCCGGACAACCCGGATATCAAGACTTATCTGACCTGGCAGTTTGTGCATAGCCAGGCGCCCTTACTGCCATCTTCCTTCGTCGCCGAGAACTTCCGGTTTTACCGCACGGTCTTGACGGGAACCAAGGAGATGCGTCCGCGATGGAAGCGCTGCATTCAGATGGAAGATGCCGAACTGGGTGAAGCGCTGGGCCAGGAGTATGTCAACCGTACTTTCGGACAGGAAGGCAAGCAGCGCACACTCGATATGGTTCATTACATCGAGCAGGCCATGGGACAGGATCTCCAGAAAATCGACTGGATGTCGCCGGTGACCCGTCAGAAGGCGCTCGAAAAGCTGCATGCGGTGACCAACAAGATCGGCTATCCGGAGAAGTGGAAAGACTATTCGTCGGTACAGATCTCTCGCGATGACGCCGATGGAAATTCGATCCGAGCGATCGGGTTTGAGTTTCACCGCGATCTGAATAAGATTGGTAAACCGGTTGACCGACTGGAATGGCAGATGACTCCGCCTACGGTAAACGCATATTACGATCCGCAGATGAACAACATCAATTTTCCGGCCGGGATTCTGCAGCCGCCGTTTTTCAGTCGGGAAGGCGACGATGCCGCGAACTTCGGCGCGATCGGCGCGGTGATCGGGCACGAACTGACGCACGCCTTCGATGATGAGGGACGGCAATTCGACTCCAAAGGCAACCTGGCGGATTGGTGGACGCAGGCAGATGCGAAGGCCTTTGACCAACGTTCGCAGTGTTTCGTCAACGAGTACGGCAGCTTCAAAGTTGGCGATGTGAATTTGAACGGCAAGCTGACTCTGGGCGAGAACACCGCGGACAACGGCGGCGCTCGCATCGCGTACATGGCGCTGATGGAGAAACTGGCGGCGAAGCCGATGGGCAAGCTCGACGGCTTCACTCCGCAACAGCGGTTCTTCCTGGGCTTTGGGCAGATCTGGTGCGACAACGCGCGTCCGGAGCAGGAACGGCTGCAGGCGACAACCGATCCGCACTCGCTGCCGCAATACCGGGTGAACGGGACAGTGTCGAACATGCCGGAGTTCTCCAGCGCCTTTTCCTGCAAGGAGGGCCAGCCGATGGTCAGGGAAAAGGCTTGCCGGGTTTGGTAGTCCTTTGGCCATTTTTGCGGATCGAACCCAATTTCACGTAAGACGTGTCTTTTGTATGTTTTCGCGGTGCCTTGGACCTGAAGGTGGTTTTTTCGTTTGTGCATCTTTGTGCACAGGACACGGATTGTTGGCAGATTGCGGTTCGAAGCCAATTCGTTGGTTTGCGCGCGAGCTGCGGCTGAGGCGTGGAAGCGAGAGACGCCGTTACATAGGATGGACGTGATGCCGGATTTTCATTTCTACGAGCCTTCGAAAGGCCATGGTCTGCCGCATGATCCGTTCAAGGCGATGGTTGCCCCTCGACCGATCGGCTGGATTTCGACGCGAGACGCCGCTGGCCGATTGAATCTCGCGCCGTACAGCTTCTTCAACGCCGTATGCGACAACCCGCCCATGGTCATGTTCAGTTCGTCCGGGTGGAAAGATACCGTATCCAACATCAAGGCGACCGGTGAATTTGTTTGCAATCTAGCCACACGCGCGCTGGCGGAGAAAATGAACCTGACGTCCGCGGCCCTGGCGCATGGTGACAGCGAATTCGAATTTGCGAAAGTGGACGCAGTTCCGAGCCGGGTGGTCATGCCGCCGCGGGTGGCAGGGTCCCCGGCAGCGCTTGAATGCAAGCTGGTGCAAATTGTACAGCTGCATTGCGGCGACGGCACGCCGATTGACCAGTACCTAACGATCGGAGAAGTGGTGGGGGTGCACATCGATCGCGCTTATCTGAAGGAAGGACTCTTCGACCTTCTGGCGACGCATCCGGTGCAGCGTGCGGGCTACACCGCGGATTACACGGAAGCGACAACGGGCTTCAAAATGAAACGGCCACGATGATGCGGTGGCGTCCAGTGAAGCCCGCAGGTTTCCTCCGCTACACTTCGTATGGCTTGCGATAAACGGGGCGAGTGATCATCTTGTTCGCCTCCGAGTCTCCCGTGAACTTGGGTATGGAACCTGGCTCGATTTTCAGCGAGCGACCCACCCGGTAGCTGATGTTCGCCAGATGGCAGAGATCGGCGCTTGGCACGGCGTTGGCGACCGGATCATGAAGATCCTGCTCCCGCCGGGATTTCACGCACGCCAGAAAGTTCTGCATGTGGAGACCCGTAGAATCGCCGCCGGGGCCACGCTCGGGCCGTTCTTCCATGATCAGTTCGCTCGAATCGCCCTTGTAGGCCTGGAAGCCCTGGTCGCTCATCGCGGCCCAACCATCGCTGCCATAAAAAAGGTCGCCGACAGCGACATTCAGGGGATTGGCCGCGGGGCCGACCTGTGTAGGCGCGGGAGCGGCTGGAGGCGCCGCTGCTGGAGCCGCACCTTCCGGAGGACGCTGCCCGCCGCCGCGTCCACCGCGTCCGCCGGCCATCGGTCCGGCCGTGACTACGCGAGACTGCCGGACCCCTTCTCCGTTGGTCATTTTGCCGCGCACTTCGATGACGAGTTGCGCGTCTCCGTAGCCGAAGCCGGCCGTGAGGGTATTGGGCGTTTCGGTGTCGTCATCAATCCCGAACTTGCCGCCGAAGGCCATCGCCGTTTTGGGCCAACCAGGGTCGCCCAGGGCCCATCTCGCGATGCCGGTTTCGTGCACGCCCTGATTGCCGATGTCGCCGTTGCCGGTATCCCAGAACCAGTGCCAGTAGTACGCGAAGCGCTTTTGGTTGAAGGGCCGCATCGGCGCGGGGCCGAGGAACAGATCCCAATTCAAGCCGGCGGGCGTGGCGCTGTCAGGCGTGTGGCCGATGGAGGGGCGCAGCTTGTAGCACAGCGCTTTACTCATGTAGAGTTTGCCGATCAAGCCCTGTTGCAGCGCCGTGATGGCTTTGATTTTGAACGGCCAGCTCCGATGCTGCGAGCCTACCTGCATGATGCGCTTGCTATCGCGCTGGACCTGGACCATCCGCATGCCTTCGTGGATGTTGTAGCATGCCGGTTTTTCCCCATAAACGTCTTTGCCCGCCTTCATCGCCCAGATAGCGGCGAGCGCGTGCCAGTGGTTTGGAGTGGCAATCGAAACCGCTTCGACCTGAGGATCGGCGAACAGTTGCCGCATATCCTCGAATTCTTTGGCTTTATTCTGGTTCTTTCTCGCCAGGGTTGCCTGGGCCCGTTCGCGCGCGGCCTGGTTGACGTCGCAGAGGGCGACGACCTGTGCCTCGTTCAGGCTGGAATAAATATTGAGGTGGGCGCTACCGCGGCCTCCGAGGCCGACGATGCCGACGTTGACTTTGTCATTTGCGCCCCATACACGAACCGCGGACGCGGCGGTTAAGGCTCCGAGGAAAAATCTGCGAGTTGTTGGATCAGACACCGAGACTCCTTTTCGGGCTCATTGTAACAAGTAAGAGGTTCGAGTTCTGGAGAGGATGCTCCGGCGGGGGCAGCTCAGCAGCAAAAGAAGTTGGTCTCGCGGCCGCTGGATGCATTGGCGGCTCGCCCATATCTGGTGGATGCCGGGCCGCGCTTCAGAGGTTGAGCTCCATATATACATTTGCGCGCGCGTAGGGGGAAGGGACTATGCGTTCCGGCGGAAGATGCCGGAAGCCGACGGTTTCATAGAGCCGAATGGCCGGCGCAAGTTTCGAATTCGTTTCGAGATACAGACGCGTGGCTCCGGTTGCGCGGCTTTCAGCAATGATACTTTCCAGCAGGGCACGCCCCACGCCGGTCCTACGCGAGGATTCCGCCACGGCCATCTTGGCTACCTCATACTCTCCGGGCGACATGGCGAGCAACGCGCAACAGCCTACTGCTACGCCTTGAATAACGGCCATGAAGATCCTGCCGCCGCGTTCGAGAATGCAACCGCGCGGATCGGAGAGCATGGCCTGGTCTTTGGGTTCCATGGCGAAGTGGCGGGCGATCCATTCTTCATTGAGCTGCCGGAAAGCGATTTCGTCGCCCGGGATAAAGTCGCGAATGATCAGATCCGAGCCGGCCGCAGTCATTCTGTTTCCTCCGTACCCTAACTTTACGGCGGTAGCTTTCAGATGTCTAATAGTTTAAATATGCTGATTTATACGTTGCCGGTATGAATGACGATATCAACCACCGTTGAGCCAGCAGATCAAACGGCTGGTCACCGCCTCTTCGACCGAACGACGCGCGGCGTAAGACTCACCCTGGCGGGGCAACTTCTCGCCGGTCGAGCGCGGAGCACGATGGAAAAAGTGGAAGACGACCTCGATCAGGTCCGACGGCTGGGCCGCGGAGAAGAAGGCACTCTGACGGTGGGCTTCAGCGGCTCGGTGATATTCGCCGATCTTCCGATCGCAATCGAGACTTACCGGCGCCGTTATCCGAAGGTGGAACTGCGTCTGCGCGAACTCAGCACGCAGGCCCAGATTGCGGCTCTGCTCGATGGAACGCTGGACTTGGGCTTCCTGCGGGATGGAGATCCTACCGAGGGGATGCAGATGACGACGCTATTCAAGGAGACCTATGTAGCGGTGCTGCCGAGAACTCATCGTTTAGCTCGTAAACGGTCATTACGCGTGGGCGATCTGCGCAACGAGCCGTTCATCTTTTTCGCTCGACGAATGGGCCCGCTGGCCTTCGATCGGACGATGGCGTGCTGCGCACGAGGCGGGTTTCGCCCCAAGATCGTTCAGGATGCGCCGCAGTGGCCGACTCTCGTCCAGCTGGTAGCAGCCGGGCTGGGCGTCTCGCTACGCTAGCTCCGGCCTGCATCGCGAAGGTGACGATCCCCGGAGCCGTCTATCGGGATATTCATGCACCCTGCAGGACGACGGTAGATCTTGCGAAGTAGACGACCCGTTGCGTTCATTATCGATTCGAGATATGGTACCTAGCAGTCACACAAGTGTTCTCGCGGAGAGGGCACCTATCGCGTTTGGGGCCCGAGTGAGGTTCAGCTATGAAAAAAGTTATGAAGATGGGTAAGGCGCCCGGTATTCTTTGTGCGGGCCTGGCGGGAACGCTGTGCCTGTGGGCCGCGGCATCCGGCGGTGCGCCGGTCTGGGAGAATGATTTGACTCCCATCAGCGCGGCCGAATGGAATTACAATCGAGCCGCCCACCTTCTGGAGCGCGCCGGTTTCGGCGGCACACCGGAAGAGATTCAGCAATTCGCGAAGATGACGCCGCAGGTCGCGGTCCGCCAACTGGTGCGCTGGCAACTCACACCGAACGACGGTATGCCGGAGTTCGAGCCATCGGGCATTTTCCCTTCTGCGGATTTCGTTCCGCCCACTGATGGCCAGGGACGGCAGCAAGGCATGATGATGGGCCAGTTCAACGGCATCAAGCTGGAGAGGAAGCCGGGCACCATGTGGATGCAGCCGGCCATCGATTACGGCTACTACCTGCGCTTTTCGAATAATTTCGAGATCCGGCGCGTGACCTCTTACTTCGCGCAGCGCATGTTAGTGACAAAGCGGCCGATGGAAGAAAAGCTGTCGGTGTTCTGGCACGGGCACTTCGCGAACGAGAACGACAAGGTCCGGGACTATCGCAAAATGATGGCGCAGTTCGACACTTATCGCCGACTGGGAAATGGCAATTTCGGGCAATTGCTGCTCGCCATGACGCAAGATCCGGCGATGTCGATTTACCTCGACGGGCGGCTCAACGTGAAGGGCCATCCCAATGAGAACTTCGCGCGGGAAATCATGGAACTCTTCTCGCTCGGCGTCGGAAACTATACCGAGAAGGACATCAAGGAAGCGGCCCGCTCGTTCTCCGGTTGGGGACTCGACGGGAACAAGTTCATCATTCGCGCCGCGCTGCACGACGACGGCGAAAAGACGGTACTCGGAGAAACCGGCAATTTCGACGGCGCGGACGTGGTCAAGATCCTGCTCAAACAACCTTCCTGCGCGCGCTTCATTTCGCGCAAACTGTATCGCTATCTGGTCCGTGACGACATCAGTCCGGCTTTCGAAGAGCAGCTGGCGGTGGTGCTGCGCAAGAACAACTACGAGATGACGCCGCTCCTCGAAACGATACTGCTGTCGCGCGACTTCTATAGCGAGTCTTCCATGGGCACGCAGATCAAGAGTCCGGTGCAATTGGTCGTCTCCACTTACAAGAAGCTCGGCATCACCGAGATGCCGACCGTTCCCGCGTTCCAGGAGACCACGGGCGGCTTGGGCCAGGCACTTTGCGTTCCGCCCAACGTCGCGGGTTGGAAAGGCGGGCGTACCTGGATGAATCCGGCGACTATGCTGGACCGGGAAAACTTCTCGCGTTATGTGTTTTTCCCGAAAGAGATTCCGAGGCCAACGCGCCGGCCCCTCGATTACGTTGCCGATATTATCGGGCAGGCGGCCTACGAAAGAATGAACGAGATGGCCAAAAACGGCGACTACTCGAGTCCGCCCGACCTGGACAAGAATGATTCCGGTTTCAGCCGTAAAACCTACTCGGATCAGAGCTACAACATTTTCCGAGGCGTTTATAACGGCGCGATTCTCACGTTGAAGAAGGTCAAGCGTGACCCGCCGGTGGTTGCGAAAGTCGACCTCGTCGGGATGATTCGCACTTCCGGCGCCCAAGATACTGGAGCTGTCGTCGATTATTTCGGCCACCGATTTCTTTCCGTGCCACTGGCAGCTAACGACCGCGCGCGACTCGTCGAATATCTTGGCGAACGCCTCGGCCAAAGGACCATTGATTTCAATCGAGCGGGACTCGAAACCGATCTGCGCGAAACCCTGCAGCTCATCCTGAGCATGCCGGAATATCAGCTTGCATAGGAGAACCTCATGGCCAACGAATTTGAATGCAAATCCTGTTCCAGCCGGCGCGATTTTCTGCGCACCGGTTTCTTTGGTGTCGGCGTCGGTTTGTCCATGCCTTTCGTCTTCGAGCACACTGCAACCGCTATGGCTGCCGAGTCGTACTTCGGCGCAGCGCAAGGCGCTCCCGAACGGATCTTGGTAGTCGTCGAGATGACCGGAGGCAATGACGGACTGAATACCGTGGTCCCGTATCGCAACGACGTCTATTACAAGAAGCGCCCCACGATTTCTATCAAGGCCGAGAACGTTCTCAAATTGACGGACGAGATCGGGCTGCATCCTTCGATGAATGGCATGAAGCACCTGTGGGACGACGGGAAACTTGCCATCGTGCAGGGCTGCGGCTATCCGAATCCGAATCGTAGCCACTTCACATCGATGGAATACTGGCATACGGCTGTGCCGAACGGAGTGGAGTCCACCGGATGGGTCGGACGCTTTGCTGACGCGCGCTGGCCCGAGCCGACGCAGGGCTTACTGGTGAACATCGCCGCCAAACAGTCGCTGGCGGTGTCGTCGACGAGGCATGCTCCGGTAGTGTTCTCCGATCCGAGACGCTACGTGCGCGCCGGGGATCCGTCACAAGCGCCGGTGTATCAGGAGTTTCTCGAGACGCACGACGACAAAGCCAATAAGACGCTGGCATTCGTTCGCGATATTTCACGCACGGCGCAGAGCAGTTCGGGCAAGGTCCGAGATGCGGTAGCGAGCTATAAGACGCCGGTGTCGTACGGTTCGGAAAGTCTTGCCGCAACGCTGTCGACGGACTTGCGCAAAGTCGCGGCGCTCATCAACGCCGGCTTCCCGACGCGCGTTTACTATGTCAACATGAGCGGCTTCGATACCCATGCCGCACAGGCCGGCGCGCAGCAGGGATTGCTCATGTACGTCGCGGACGCGCTCGAAGGTTTCCAGAAGGATCTGAAGCGGATCGGGAGATCGCAGGATGTGGCACTCATGATGTTCACCGAGTTCGGCCGTCGCGTCGAAGAGAATCAGAGTGGCGGCACCGATCACGGCGCTGCGTCCCCGATGTACATTCTGGGCGAGAAGGTGAAGCCGGGAATGTATAGCAAGTATCCGAGCCTCACCGATCTCGATTCCAACGGGGATTTGCAGATGACGGCCGATTTCCGGTCGGTCTACGCCACCATGATTCAGGAGTGGATGAAGTTTGAGGGTGCGCCTACGGTGCTGAAGGGCAAGTTCGCACCGCTCGGCGTCTTCGCGTGAGGCTGTTAGGCAGAGACTACGTGTAGCTTCGCCTTTCAAATTCCTCAGCGCGACGACGCCAGGGCAGTATCACGCGTTCGTTGCCCCGGCGCCGTGGTTCCGGTTGACCTCGATTAAGAACATGCTCTCGCGGCAACGTGACGGCGTGTTTCTCTCGAACGGCTTTGCGGTCCCGAGCCGCGCGAAACACAATTCGGCAATATTCGTAAACTGATTAGCCGCACGCCCATCTTCGGTATCTGCCTCGGGTATCTGCCTCGGACAATTTTAACGGAATAGCGCTTGGAGCCCTTCCTGCTCGAAATGCTGATCGTTCGTCAGGGCATCCGTCACACCAAACCGCCGCATGACTAGTATCGAGATGCAATCGGTGAGACTATACTTCTTGTCGGGCCGGGCCGCGTAAAGATCTAACCCGGCCAGAAACGATTCATGGCTTTGCGGAATAACCTGTACTGCAGGGTCCGAGAGAATCTCCCGCACCATCCTCACCGCGCGGTCCCTCAGCCACGGCTCTGCCGCGAAGAACGTCAACACTACGCCGAGCACATCCTCAGTCGTGTAAACACTCCTGGTCGAGAGCAGATCGTCAAACCTTAGAGCCTCTCGAAAGTAGGCGTCTGCTGGATTCGTCAACGCGCTCCAGTAAAACGTGTCGGCAAAGACGGCCTTCACTCGCTCCTCTTGGGAACACCGTAGATGTAATGATCGTGCTGGGCGGCGGCGTCCGCCGGCAGCTTCGCACGGATCTCATCCGGCATGTCACCCCAGATTTCGCGGATCCTGGAGGGGAGGGTTGTCCCAGCTTGCGGCGATGCGAGGGCTTGTTTGATGAACTCAGCGGCGCACTGCTCGGCGGACAAACCCGCAGCACCGGCTTTGGCACTGAGTAACTTCATCTCCTCGTCCTTTAAGTCGATCGCTAACGTCATGGTCGTTGGCCTCCCCTCCAGAGTACAGGGAACAGTGACGATCCGTCACGTGCGCTCGATGAAACAACTCTACGGCATCGGGCAGGACGAGTTCGAAATCCTGATGGAAAAACAAGAGTGGACGTGCGGGTTTTGAGGCGACGAGAGCGCTCGACTATGCATAGACCATAACCATACGACCGGATGAGCGAGGGGCCTCTTGTACAAGAACTGCAACACCGCGATCGGCCTGCTTAAGGACGACCCTCAAATAATAAAGCCGCACTCTGCTACGTTAGCCGCGCCGGCTCGGAATCTCACTTGGCGGAGTTCACGGCCTGGAGCAAGGCGCTGGGTAACGCCGCAGACGCTAACGCGCCGGTTAACCAACAAAATCCCACATTCGTGTGCCTTCGTGGCTCTATGTTTTGGAATCCGCTAAACTAAGAGTTACACCCCCACGGCCAGGAGGAATCTACACATTGGAATCTGCAATACTCGCCCTGGAAGACGGCAGCGTCTTCGAGGGCCGGAGTTTTGGTGCGCCCGCCGAGCGGTCGGGCGAAGTGGTCTTCAATACTGCGCTGACCGGCTACCAGGAGATCTTCACCGATCCTTCCTATTCAGGTCAGATCGTCATACTCACCAATCCTCAGATCGGTAATTACGGCACCAGCATCGAGGACAATGAAGCCGTCAAACCCTGGATCGAAGGGCTGGTTGTGCGCGAGTTCTCGTCGCTTACCAGCAACTGGCGATCCGACGATGACGCGTGGCATTTTCTTGCGAGCAACAAGATCCCGGTTGTCTCGGAGCTTGATACTCGCGCGCTGGTCCGCCATCTCCGCACCAAAGGGGTGATGCGCGGTGTGCTGTCGGCTACTGAATCGAGCGGCGAAGTGCTGGTCCGCAGAGCGCGGGAGATTCCGTCCATGGCGGGACTCGATCTTGCCAGCCGCGTGACGACCGCGGAACGTTACGAATGGAGTAAAACGGTGGACGCCTGTTCTCCTTCCGAGGTTCTCAGCGCGCCCGCGCCGCAGCAGTATCATGTGGTCGCATACGACTACGGAATCAAGCGCAACATTCTTCGGCGGCTGGCACATACCGGTTGCCGCGTCACGGTGGTTCCAGCGCTGACCTCAGCCGAGGACGTACTCTCGCTGCAACCTGACGGCGTGTTCCTCTCGAACGGTCCCGGCGATCCCGAGCCGCTCGAAACAGAAGTCGACAACATTCGTAAACTGATGGGCCGCACTCCCATCTTCGGGATCTGCCTTGGACACCAGCTTATGGGGCTGGCGTGCGGCGGCAAGACGTATAAGCTCAAATTCGGGCATCGCGGCGCCAACCATCCGGTGCTGAACCAAGTCACGCAAAAAGTGGAGATCACTTCGCACAACCACGGATTCGCGGTCGAGCCCGATTCGCTCAAAGCGTCCGAGATCGAATTCACCCACGTGAACCTGAACGACCAGACTCTCGAAGGCTTCCGGCATCGCAACTATCCGGCGTTCTGCGTACAGTACCATCCGGAAGCCGCGCCCGGTCCGCATGACTCTCTGTATCTGTTCGACGACTTTGTCAAGCTGATGCAGGAACACAAAGGAGGCTCGCGCTAATGCCTCGCCGCAACGACCTCCACCGGATCCTGATCATCGGCTCGGGGCCAATCATCATCGGACAGGCCTGCGAATTCGACTACTCGGGGACTCAGGCCACCAAGGCGCTTAAAGCCGACGGTTTCGAAGTCATCCTAGTGAACTCGAATCCGGCGACCATCATGACCGATCCGGAACTGGCCGACCGGACGTATGTCGAGCCGCTCAGCCGCGAATATGTGGAGGAGATCATCCGGATCGAGCGGCCTGACGCACTGCTCTCCACGGTGGGCGGCCAGACGGGCCTCAATCTCTCGGTCGAACTCGCTGAAACCGGTGTGCTCGATAAGTATGGCGTCGAGTTGATCGGCGCGAAGATCGGCGCCATCAAGAAGGCGGAAGACCGCCTGCTGTTCAAAGATGCCATGCGCAGCATCGGGCTGGAGACGCCTTATTCGAAACTCATCACCAACATCGAAGGAGGCCTGGCATTTGCGGAGAAGAAAGGCTTTCCGGTGATCCTGCGCCCTAGCTTCACGATGGGCGGCAGCGGCGGCGGAATCGCATACAACCGCGAGGATCTGGTCACGATCCTCGAGCGCGGCCTCACCCTTTCGCCGGTCCACGAAGTGCTCGTGGAAGAAAGCGCTCTGGGCTGGAAGGAGTTCGAACTCGAGGTGATGCGCGACCTCGCGGACAACGTCATCATCATCTGCTCCATCGAGAATTTCGATCCCATGGGCGTGCATACAGGCGACTCCATCACGGTGGCGCCGGCCCAAACGCTCACTGATCGCGAATACCAGATGATGCGGGACGGCGCACTGCGCTGCCTGCGCGAAATCGGCGTCGACACCGGCGGATCGAACGTGCAGTTCGCTATTAATCCGGAGAACGGCCGGATGGTGATTATTGAGATGAATCCGCGCGTCTCGCGTTCTTCGGCGCTGGCATCGAAGGCTACGGGCTTCCCCATTGCGAAGATCGCCGCGAAGCTCGCGGTCGGATATCGCCTTGATGAAATTCGGAACGACATCACCAAAGTCACACCTGCCTGTTTCGAGCCGACGATCGATTATGTAGTCGCGAAGATTCCGAAATGGCAGTTCGAGAAATTCCCAGGCGCGGATAACACGCTGGGCACGCAGATGAAGTCGGTCGGCGAAGTGATGGCGATCGGCCGCACGTTCAAACAAGCGTTGTGGAAAGGCATTCGGAGCCTCGAAACCGGAAAGGCGTTTGGCTCCGAAACGTTTGACAGGAACCTGATCGCCAAGAAGCTGATCACGCCGACGCCCGATCGTCTGAACTACATCCGCTTCGCGTTCTCTTGCGGTTACCCGGTGGAAGAAGTCCACGAGATGACCGCGATCGATCCGTGGTTCCTGACGCAGGTGAAGGAAGTGGTGGATCTGGAACGCAGCCTCGACGCGTACACGCTGGAGACGGCGGATCGCGATCTCCTGTTGCGCGCCAAGCGGTGCGGGATATCCGACGCGCAGATCGCCAAGTCCTGGAAAGTGGATCCGCTGGCGGTTCGCGAGAAGCGGAAATCGCTCGGTGTGAAGGCTGTATTCAGCCGGGTGGATACGTGTTCCGCGGAGTTCGAAAGCTTCACGCCGTACCTTTATTCCTGCTACGAATCGACGTGCGAGGCCAACCCGACGGATCGCAAGAAGGTGATGATTCTGGGGAGCGGCCCGAATCGGATCGGGCAGGGAATCGAGTTCGATTACTGCTGCTGCCATGCGTCTTTCGCGCTGCAATCGGCGGGTGTCGAGTCGATTATGGTGAATTGCAATCCCGAAACCGTATCGACCGATTACGATACCAGCGATCGGCTGTACTTCGAGCCTCTCACGCTCGAAAACGTTCTCAACATTGTGGACGTGGAGAAGCCGGACGGCGTCATCGTGCAATTCGGCGGGCAGACGCCGTTGAATCTCGCGTTGCCGCTGAAGCGGCTCGGCGTGCCGGTGATCGGGACGGATCCGGAGAATATCGATCTGGCTGAAGACCGCAAACTCTTTGGGAAGCTGCTCGACGATCTGCAAATTCCCTCGCCTGAGAACGGCACCGCAACCAGTGTGGAAGAGGCGTGCAGCGTAGCGCGGCGCCTGGGATATCCGGTATTGGTGCGCCCCAGCTATGTGCTCGGTGGACGGGCGATGGTGATCGCTTACGAGGAAGACACGGTCCGGCAGTACATGCGCGAAGCGGTCAGCTTCTCGCAGGAGCGCCCGGTGCTGGTGGACCGGTTCCTCGAAGAAGCTACTGAAGTGGATGTGGACTGCCTGTGCGACGGCGAAGACGTTTTGATCTCGGGCATCATGGAGCACATCGAGGAAGCCGGCATCCATTCGGGCGACAGTTCGTGCGTGCTTCCGCCGCAGGGTCTCAGACCGGCTGAATTGACGACTATCGAAGACTACACCGTCAGGCTCGCGCGCGCGTTGAACGTGATCGGACTGATGAACGTGCAGTACGCGATCAAGGATGGCAAGGTCTACGTCATTGAGGTGAATCCGAGAGCCTCGAGGACGGTGCCGTATGTCAGCAAGGCGACCGGCGTGCCCTTACCCAAGATCGCCGTGCACCTGATGCTCGGCAAGAAGCTCAAAGACCTGGGGGGGCTGGTCGATATTGGCAGCGCTCGAGGAGCCGCCGGCGGCGCACCGATCTCATTGGGTGTACTGCCTGTCGGCCAGGTATTCGTGAAGAGCCCGGTATTTCCGTTTAACAAATTCCCGGGGGTC
>CAVZRE010000038.1:0-24774 GCA_963777595.1 Terriglobia bacterium | reverse complement strand
CGCACCAGGGTGAGCCGTCCGACAGGCACCATCATGGCTCCGCCGCAGCCTTGCAAAATCCGGCACGCGACCAGAAGATGAATGTTGCTCGACATGCCACAGAGGAAAGAACCCAGCGTGAACAAGCCGATCGCTGAAGCAAATACCCGGCGTGTTCCGAATCGATCCGCCATCCAACCGCTAATGGGAATGAATACGGCTAAGCTCAGCGTATAGCTCGCGAGAACCGATTTCATGCTGAGCGGCGCGACCTTGAGAGCTCCGGCGATGACGGGCACAGCCGTGTTCAAAATGGTCGTGTCGAGCGATTCCATGAAGAACGCGACGGCCACCAGCCACGGTAACAAGCGTTTGCTGGAGGCCTCAATTGAAGGGGCCGTGAATTCCACCGGCATCCGACCACCATACCATTCGTTCTCCGGATGAGATTGTCTGGGCTGAAACCTGATAACTGACGACTGAAAACTACTTCAGCCTTTTCCGATATTGGAAATCAATTCCGAAATACCCGTACTCATCGCGAATGGCAACCGCGGACCAATGGCGAGCAAAGTCCCATTCGGCGCGGATTACCTGAGCGCTTCCCGTGCTGCTGGCGACGTTGGTGATGTAGGTGAAGGTAATATCGGGGGTGACGTTCTGTTCGATGGTCACGCGGGCCTGCGCGTTGCCGGCGACTCCGGTCAGCAGCGGATCGATTTTGATTTTGCTGACCCCGAAGAATCGCTGCAGCCTTCCGGCTAACGGATTGGCGATTGCCTGTCCGAGTAACGCCGAGGCGCCCATCTCCTGCCAGTTTTGCGGCGTGCCGGGATTGCTGGCGGCGAGTGTCGGATTGTCGGGTGTGCGGCCGGTTGCAAGGAGCGCCACCAGATCGGAAAATTGCAGCGGCGGATCCGAACGGTAGCTGACGTTCAGCTTGTTCAACGGGCCGGTAACATTGATGGTCACGTCCACGCCCCGGGCCCGGGTTTCCAGACTCACGTCCAAGACCGGCTCCAGTTTAACGGGATTGAAGAACGAGATTGCGCCCTCATTGATCGTGTACTTACTGCCGAAAAATGTCAGATCACCCTGACTGATATTGACGCGACCGAGCAGCACGGGATTGGAAAGGGTCCCGCGCAAACGCAGACTCGCGTCCGCCCGCAAGCTCTGGGTAAGCGACGTTTGAAAGCTCACATTGGGAGCGGTCAGAATGTCGACGTCGAACTGCATATTGCCGACGAGGCCGGTTTGCACGGCGGGCGTCTGGACCGGCGCGGCCGCGTTCTCCAGTATCCGACCCAGATCGGTGTGCGCGTTGAACGCACTGCGCACCACGGTGATCGTCCCGGAAAGCGTACTGCGCTCCGAAGTTCCTATGAGCCGCAAGCTGGCGTCGGCCACGGTGCTGACTCCCTCTGGGTAGCGGACTCGCACTTCTTTGGCGTCAGCCTCCAGGCGCAGTGCCATGGGTCCATTACTAAAGGCCAGGAAGCCCGTCAGGTTGACTTTTCCGCCCCCGGTTTCCGCGCTCATCGACTGGATCGTGGCGCGCGTGGGGTCGAATATGACGGTGCCATTGGCATTCGAAAGCCCATTGGGCAGACCCTCAAAATTAAAGCTCGCATTCCTGACGTCGAGGCGTCCTAGAATTTCGGGTTGCGCGAAGGCGCCGCGGATGGTCGCGGAAGCAGCCACGGTCCCCGAAGAGACCAGATCTCGCTCAAACATGGGCAGAATTGAGAGATCGAGATTCCCACTGGTGCGAAGATTGAGGGGCGACGCGGCGCCCAGGTTGACGGTCCCGGCCAAACTCAAGTCAGTGGAACGCGCTGTCACACGCGCCGTCTCCACCCGGATGTTGCCGTTCGTCATGGCGGCGCGGATGGGACCCTGGTTCTGGATCACCACGTCACGCAGACTGGCAGGAATGGGTATTTCGCCGCCTGGTTCCGGCCGGATCTCGAGTTTCGGAATCTCCAGCGTGCCGGCCATGGCGCGAGGCGTCTCAGCCGAACCGCTGAACGTAATCTTGCCTTCGACCGAGCCACCCAGCGACGTCAAGCTTGTGGCGTGGGGCGCCAACAGCTTTCGAACCTCTGCCAGATTCACTTTGCTAAAGGTTATTTCGCCGGACCCAGGATAACCGGGTGTCAGGCGCCAGTTGCCGGTCCCATGAATCGAGGAGTGCGCGACGCCGGCCTCGAGCTGCACTGCGATCATAGGCGTCTGCTGACCAGCCACGGTTCGGGCAGTAAGGTGTACATCGCCCAACTCTTTGTTGTCGATTGCAAAACTGCGAGTGAACAGGTCGGCGTTGAGCCTGGTGAGCTCAACCTGTTCGCCGGATTGTGCATGAGTTAGCTGCAGCACGAAATCGCCGGCGCCGCGCGCTATCCCTCCCACCGCAGGCTGGTACTTCCGAAGCGTTTGGATCTGATGGAGAGCCAGATCGTTGGTCGTGAGATTGGCCTGAATCGTCCCACTCAGAAAATCAGTCGGAGCATGTTGGAAAGACCCGGCGAGGGTCACCTTTCTTGCCGCCGCATCAACTTCAATATTGAAGTCCTGCCGCCCGCCGTTCACATATGTGACGACGCCTGCAGCTCGATCGAAAGGCTCACCGTAGGCCACACCCTTTCCTCCGTGCAGAGTTGCGGTAGCGCGTGGATCGGACAGGGTTCCGTTCACCTGCGCTTCGGCGGTCAGCGATCCTTTAACGGCGATGTGCGACTGGCCCAGCAGCGCGAGCAAATTGGCGATGTCGGCGTTTTGCATGGACACGCTGCCCGTCACCGCGGACTGATTGTCGGGCTTCCACTGGTGCAACGCCAGCGTGCCGTTAAGCCGCGCGCGCATGGTCTGGTAAGCCAGCGCGCCGTTGCGGATCTGAAGTTGCCTGGCAGACGCATTCACATCCGCCGAAAAGGCCTCGACGCTTTGTTGCTGGATCAGGAAGTTGGTTGCGTTGACGTGTCCGGAAATAGTGGGAGAATCGAGCGCGCCGTTGACCGTGCCTTTGAATTCCGCATAACCTTTCTGCAGCGTGACGGGAAGCGACTTGATCGCCGGGGCAAAAGTGAGAAGATCGGCCAGGTTGCTGGACGAAAGGTGAACTTGTAGCTGTCCCGTGTAACCGCCGGGTTGAACTCCCAGGCCGCCGGAGAATTCGACACGCGAGGACGGCAGAGCGACGAACGATTTTGCCAGATCCACGTATTGCCGCTGACCATCGTAGTGGGCATCGATAAAGCCACCCGACACCGAGCCTGTACCGGAAGGCGAGAGGGTCAGTTGCGCCGAAGCGTCGAGGCGTCTGTACTTGAGTGCACTGATGGAACCGCTCGCCTCAAAGGGTCCCGAGATCCGCGCGTCGATTGGCGGAGGCGTTGTGTGCACGAGGTCGGCCAGCGAGGTCGCGACGAAGCCTGTCAGGATCCCCTTGATTTCGAAATGATCAAGGTTGGTCAAGGTGGCATGCCCCTGGACCTGTCCTCCCAACAAGGCGGCATGCAGATTCGACATCTCAATGGTTTTGGGAGTGGCAACGAATATGGAGGACAAGTGAACGTGGTCAAAGTGGAGATCGGGATCGCGATAGGTCAGGTCCGTTGCCCGCAGTCCGCCGGTGATGCGATAATCCTCGGCGCCATTGATGCGAAACTCGCCAGTGGCCTGCAGTGAGCCGCTCTGATGCGTGCGCCACGCGAGGAATCGTCCGGCTTCTTCGGCAGCTACCTGAGCGGTGTACTTGCCGCTGATTTGGGGAGCGGTGAGATTTCGCACGTCGCCGCTGAACTCAATCTGCGAGGCCGCGGTGCGGAACTTTCCGCTGCTCACCTGCAGATGATTACGCTCGAACAGGATCACCAGTTCAAGCGTTGCATCGACTGGCCCGAAATTCCCGTAGCGCGCAAGTAGAGGCTGTAGGGAGACGGTGCCCCGATAGGTACTGGCCGCGTAATTCAACGTGGCACGAAGTTTTTCGCCCGCTACGTTCCACGGCAACTTCGTCGGAGGACGGCCGGCGGCCTTCACTTGTATGATTCCATCATGAACGCCGAACCGGCCGATCGCGATATCGAGGATCCGCTGATCGATGCTCTTATGGGGCTGGGGCTTCTTCGGTTGAGGAATGTTGGTGCTGCCATCAGCGGCGAGAATCAGGTTCATTCGCGGCGCGACAAGATCCACGGACGCGACATCCACACGCCGATTCATCAGGGAGATAAGTTTTAGCCCGATAGTGATTTTCCCGGCGCGGAGCAGAGGCGCCTCAGGCGGCAATTCCGTGCCGTGAATTACCAGGCCGCCGGCTTCCACGACGAGTGTATTCCAGTCGAAATGAAACTCGCGCAATTCGACTTTGCCGCCGGTCGACTTTTCCAGCTCTCCGATGACTTTCTGCCGGACTTGCTGGAAAAACCAGTCGCTCCGCAGGATGGAGATTCCGCCAATCACGACAAGCAGCGCCACGGCCGCCAAGCTGACAACGCTGATCAGGCTGATCCGTAAGGAACGGCTCACTCGAAGGCCTCCTTTTTATACTCGATCCGGGTGATCGCCTTGGCATGCTTCAGCCATTCGTCAAGTTGCTGGTCCGCGCGCTGGGCCGAGAGCGTCTCCATGATCTCATCGCGAACATCGGCCAATCTTATCGGCTGTCCCGGCTTCTGTCTGGGAAGAATTTCGCGGGTGTAATACTGCTGCACCTCCTGGGCACTAATCTGAATGGCGGGACGGAAGCGCAGGTCGATAAAACGGACCAGCGTCAATTGCCAGAGTAGTTGCTGCTCGAGATCGCGAACGGTGAGGCCGTCGGCGGCCAATTGACGTTCCATTTCCTGTTCTCCGCCGAGATTTTTTGCGGTCTTGTCGAGCAACTCGGCGGCCTGATCCTCCGTGGCTTCTGGATAGTGTCCGAGGTCCATTTCTTTGCGGATCAGTTTCTGTTCCACTTCTCGTTCGGCAGCTTTGCGTTTGTTTTCGGGAGTGAAGGAAGGCTTGTCGCCGTTGAGGAACGCGGTGAGCGCAATGTCCTGGAGAATCTCAGTTTCCGTAATAACTTGATTCCCGACAGTAACGGCAATCCTGTCGACGACCACGGCACTTGCGGCGGAAGCAAACAAGAGCAGCGGCGACACGAGACGCGACAACATCAGAAGGCCTGCCCAATCGAGAAAAAGAATTGAAAATGGCTGATCTGCTGTACTGCGGACGTGCAGGTATTGGTTGCGGTGCAATTGACCAGATCGGAGTACGTTCCTGAAAAGCCGTTGAATCGCGGAGGATTGATGCTGTACGAAAGATCCAGGCGAATCGGCCCGATGGGTGTCCGGTATCGCACGCCGAAGCCTACGGCATGAACCATGTAGTTGAAGTCGCTCAGGCTGGACTGATTCACGCGGAAGCTCATCTGGCCGAGGCTCGAGTAGACATTCCCCATGTCATGAAACAATACACCATTGATGTTCTCGCCGAATAGAGGAAAGCGCACCTCCGTATTATTGAAGAATTCCGCGGAACCACCCAGCGGAAACCCCGTGTCCGCGTCGCGCGGGCCAGCTTGGTTTTCCGGAAAACCGCGATGGGAAAGATTGCCGCCGCCGAAGAAACGTTCGGCGATGGGCAGGGGATCGGTCGAGTCGGCATTCGCTGGGATGTGGAACGCGGGAAGAACGCCAAAAGTAGTCTGGCGCGCGAGTGTGAATTTTGAACCGAGAGGCGTATAGGTAGCGTTGCGTCCGAGAATGCGGGCGAAATCGCTGGCCGAGCCGAAGGCATGATCGGCAAGACCGAGTTCCAACGAGTTGTAGATGCCCTTGTGCGCGTCGACAGGATCGTCGCGACGATCCTGGACCATGTTCACGGAAAAGATGCCGATGTGTACCGTCTGGGAATATAGCGGCACCAGAAGGGGAGCGATTTTGAGGTTGTTGACGCTTACGTTGCGGAAGGCATACCGGTAGAAAAGCGTGACCGGCTTGGTCAGGCGTTGCGTAATCTGCACCGCGACTTCCGCTCGCTTGGCGCCGAACGTCCGCACATCCCGCGAGTCGTCGTAAAGGGCCGAGAAATCGATATCGAGGTCGCGATTCCCAAAGAGGCGCGGCAAAAGATAATCGAGAGCCGCGCGTTTTTGCAAGGTCGAAAGACGGCTGCGCAAGGTGATGGTGTCGCCGATGCCAAAAGCATTGATGCGGCTGATGTCGAGCGAGACTCTGGGGCTGAAGCCCGTCGCGCCTTCCGGATCGGTCAGGTCTGCCTGCGCCGTGCTGCCTCCGACGCGCGCGAGTTCGGCACCGACGCCGCCGGTGATCGAGTAGCGGTGCGCCTCCTCGGCCTGGTACAAAACGTACTTGCTGTCTTCGTCGCCTTCCGGATTCTGCACCGCGGCGTCCACCCGTGCAAACACACCGAGATCGTACAACCTTCGCTGCGTCTCAGCCATCGCGATGGGTGATAGCGGGTCGCCGGGATTGATGTGAAGCTGTTTTTGCACCAGCTCTTCCTTGGTCGTGTGCAGGCCTTCCACCAGGACCTCGCGCACGAACTGTTGCCTCCCTTCGCTGATATGAAACTCCAGATCCATGGAGTGCGACTGTTCGGAAGGGATGGAACTCCATTCGAAGGTCGCACCGGCGAAGCCACTACGGAAATACCGCGCCAGAATGGTGTCGCGGTCGGCGGCCACGTTGAACTCGCTGAATGGCTGGCCGGTTGACGAACTTAACTTCGCGATCACCGCGGTGAGATCCAGCTTCTCCTGACCGGTGATCGTCAGCTTGCCGACCAGCCATTGAGCGCCTTCGTCGATATTGAGAAATACCGCAATGTCGCCTTGCCGCCCCTTATAATCGTCGACTGCCCGTCCAGTAACTTTGACGTCGCGGAAACCATTGGCGCGATATAGTTCGGTGATGGTGTCCTGATCGCGGTGGAGTAATGCGTCGCTGTAGCGGCCGCGGCGAATCTCGAAGGATTTTGGAGCCGTCAACATTCGCTCCCGGAGAACGTGAGTGTTGAAGAAATGGTTTCCGCTAATCAGCACCGCCATGAGACGATGACGCGTTCCAGGCTCAATCTGATAATCAATCTCCTGTTTGCCATGCGTAATCCGGCCTTCCTGAAATGTAGTCTTCGCGTCGAAATAGCCTTGCGACTGAAAGTAGTCGCGGAGGTTGCGCTGCCCTTCAACCAGCAGATCGCGGTCGACGGTGTGCTCTTCGTAAATGGGAACTTCGTCTCGAATGCGCCTCTTTGAAATTTTTGCGCCGCTGGCTTTCACGTCAACCACCGGCCCTGCCGTTACCGACAGATGCGGAGACGCCGTGTTGGTTTCGGGATGGTAATCGAGCGAATCAAGGGTCACTGTGGCCAGGAGCCGGTTGGCACTCTGATACTTCAGGCGGATTTTTTCGACGCCAGTCGTGACTCGCTGCACGGTAATGTGCTGCCACTTCGGTATCAGAATCCAATGCCAGCGGCTGGCCTTGACGATTTGTTCCTCGGTCAGGACCTGGGTGTCGCTTTTAACCACGGGCGAACTGAACCGTGCCCGATGCCGCGCGGTAATCGAGAAGGTAATGCTGACCTCCTGCGTGAGATCGTCATATTCCAAATCCGAGTCGATGTGACTGTCGTAGAATCCATCCGAGACCAGCAGCCGGGCCATATTCTCCGAGGCGGTTTTGACCTTGTCTTTTTCGAAGGGTTGGCCCAGATCGAGACGGCTGGCAGTCACTAGCTGGCCGGCGTTCGGCGGCTCGGGAATGTCGCCCTGAATCTCTACGCGGCCGATGAACCAGCTGTTGTGGGTGGTGATAGTGATCGCCACGCCGTTCACCGGATTACCGGGATGGCCGGCATCGATGACGATGTCTTCATAGCGGCCCGTTGCGTAGAGCTTCTGGATGGCTTCACGAGCGTCGGAAGTATGGAACGGTTCACCCGTCTTCAGTGGCAGCAATCTGGCAATGACTTCGGGTTGAAGGGGCTGTCGCGCGGGAACAAACGTGATGCTTAGAATGCGCTGACCTTCGTACGGTGAAGTGCCTGCCAGCGCGGGCACAGGTGGGTTGATCGAGCTGTCGTCCCCTGCATAGGCCAGTGTCCACGCGGCGATAATGAGAATAAGAGCACCCGCTCGCACCTTGACCATCGTAACGTAAGGTCTGATACGATCGGGACGCAGCCCCATGGATGACCGTTACTCGCGACAAATTCTTTTTCCCGGCATCGGTCCCGACGGCCAGGCCCGGTTGACGGAAGCACATGCCGTCATCGCCGGTTGCGGCGCGCTGGGTTGCGTCCAAGCCATGCTCCTGGCCCGCGCGGGTGTCGGACGCTTAACCCTGATCGACCGGGATTACGTCGAGCGGAGCAATCTGCAGCGGCAGATTCTGTTCGACGAGTGCGACGCCGCGGCTGGTTTGCCGAAGGCCATTGCGGCCCAACGGCGGCTCACGGCCATCAATTCCGAAATCGAGATTCGCGCCGTGGTGGAGGATCTGGACGCACGCAACATCGCTGAATTGTTCGAGGGGGCAGGGGTCATCCTCGATGCCACCGATAACTTCGAGACGCGCTACCTAATCAACGATTGGTCGGTGCAGAGTTCAGTTCCGTGGATTTACGGCGCCGCCGTCGGCAGCTACGGCATCAGCATGCCCGTACTGCCCGGGCAGGGAGCATGTCTCCGGTGCATCTACCCCACGCCGCCCTCCGGGGATCAGCCAACTTGTGAGACTGCCGGCGTGTTGAACCCGGTGACCACTGTGGTGGGAGCCTGGCAGGCAGCGGGCGCGATGAAGGTGCTCAGCGGAAGCGAAATCGATCTGCGCATGGTCACTTTCGATGTATGGGCAGGCTCGTCGAGAAACCTTGCCCAACCGCCGCGCGACCCGGAATGTCCCTGCTGCGGCGCGCGCGCGTTCGACTATCTGGAGAGAAGCCGCCGAGCGCCGGTGAGCTTGTGCGGACGCAATGCGGTCCAGATTCACGATCGTGGGCGTCCTTTGGATCTGGCGCAACTGAAGTTGAAGTTGGGGAGGTTAGGAGAGGTGCGCGCAAACGATTTCGCCCTGCGTTTTCAGATCGATGCGTATGACATCACTATCTTCCCGGACGGCCGCGCGATCATTAAAGGTACTACCGATGTATCTATAGCGCGCAGCATCTACTCGCGGTACATCGGAAATTAATTGTGACAAGCATCGTAACACAGGCTGACGCGGGTGTTACGTTATACTGGTAGTTAGCCAATCTCTCAGCCTTGTAACGCTGACATTCCGGCAATCTAAATAGGAAACTTCTCCGCCCTTGCTGTCTCTCAACAATATCTCTATGCGCTTTGGAGCGCAGGTTCTCTTTGAGGACGTCACAGTTACGTTCCTTCCCGGCCGGCGGTATGCCATCACCGGCCCGAATGGCGCGGGGAAGTCCACGCTGATGCGCATCATGACCGGCGAGATCGACCCGGGCAAGGGTTCGGTTACGCGACCGAAGAAGATGGGCGTGCTGCGTCAGGATCAGTTCGCGTTCGATAATTTCCGCGTGATCGACACGGTGATCATGGGCAACGCCCCGCTTTGGGCCGCCTTACAAACGCGTGAGGAACTGTATGCCAAAGATCCCGAAACTCTTACCGATGAAGACGGCATGCGGCTGGGCGAACTCGAAGGCATTGTTGGCGACGAGGGCGGATACACGGCGGAAAGCGATGCGGCGGTGCTGCTCGACGGCCTGGACATTCCGGAAACGCTGCACGACCGCAAGATGGGCGAGTTGCAAGGCGGCCAGAAGGTTCGTGTGCTGCTGGCGCAGGCGCTGTTTGGTGAACCCGGCGTTCTGCTGCTCGATGAGCCGACCAACCATCTCGATCTTGAGTCCGTTCGCTGGCTGCAGGACTACATCCGCAATTACAAAGGCTGCCTGATCGTCATCTCGCACGACCGGCATTTCCTGAACGACGTTTGCACGCATGTTGCGGATATCGATTATGAAACTGTCATTACTTACACCGGCGGCTACGACGACATGGTGCTTGCGAAGACGCAGATCCGTTCCCGTGTTGAAGCGCAGAATGCCCAACGTGAGAAGAAGATCGCGCAGTTGAACGAATTCATCGCGCGCTTTTCGGCCGGTACCCGCTCCTCGCAGGTGATGTCGCGCAAGAAAGAAGTCGAGCGGCTGCAGACTTCCGAACTTGCGAGTTCGAATATCCAGCGCCCGTTCATCCGCTTCTCGATCGACCGTCCCTCGGGACGCCATCCGCTCGAAGTGAAAGGCCTTTCGAAATCCTACGACGGTGTGCCGGTGTTCCAGAAGTTTACGGCGAGCATTAGCCGCGGAGAAAAGATCGCGCTCATCGGACGTAACGGCGCCGGTAAGACCACCATGCTGAAATCGCTGATCCGGAATGCTACCGGCTTCATCGATGACGCCGAACGCACTTTTCCGATTGATGCCGGGACGGTCACGTGGGGCCATGAGGTCTCAGTGGGCTACTTCTCGCAGGATCATCGTGAATCCATTCGAGGAGGGGCAACGCTTCTGGAGTGGCTGCATGACTACGATCCCATGGCTTCGCAAATTGAGTTGCGCGCCGTGCTTGGCCAGATGTTGTTCAGCGGCGAAGACGCACTAAAGGTGACGGACGCTTTATCGGGTGGAGAAGCGGCGCGCCTGATCTTCTGCCGTCTGATGCTGCAGAAACCGAATTTCCTGGTCCTCGACGAGCCCACCAATCACCTGGACCTCGAAGCTATCAATGCCCTGAACATCGCATTGCAGCGCTACGATGGCACAGTGCTGCTGGTGACCCACGATCAGGACTTGATGGACGAAGTTGCGACCCGCATCTGGCACTTCGACCATCATGAAGTCGAAGATTTCAAGGGTCCGTATTCCGAGTTCGAAACTGCCCGGGAGCGGGTGGCGTAGCGGACGTCGTCCGTTATCCGTCGTCAGTTTTCAGTTTCTTGCGCAGGCCTGTCAGCATGCGTTTTAAATCGGAGACGCGCGGGGCTAAGTCCTCATAGTCTTCGGATTTCAACAGCTTCAGATCTCGCGCCAATAGCAGATGGTAATCCAGTTCGCTTGCCGAACCCATCGCGATAGAACAAAACCGCGCGAATTCGGCGTTACCCATCCGACCACACCCTTCGGCGAGATTCGCTGCAATGGACGAAGAAGCGCGGCGGATCTGGCTCGTCAGACCGAACACCTCATCGCGTGGGAATGCGGCTGTGACCTTGTAAGCCGCGAGAGTGACCTCATGCGCCAAAACCCAAACTCGTAAATCGCGAAAGTCCTGCACAGTGGAACGGAAAACTGATAACTGAAGACTACTGCCCCTCGAATTCCGCCCGCTTGTCTCCCGGCAGGTACAACTGCTCTCCCGCCATCGGCACCCATAGAGTATCTTCATCGTCACCGAATGGCTGGCGCGTGGAGAAGTCGATGGAGTCTGGCGGCAGGTAATCCAGGTTGATCGACGCGCAGTGTTCGGGGGGGACCTTCGAGGACAACACCCGCCTGGCATTGAGCGTCTCTACGCCGTTCACGTACACCCCAGGGCCCGAGACATGCGTCGAATGAGCGAGTGAACTCCGCTCGGTATTTTTGAAGCGATCCCATTGGCCGGTGAAATAGTCCAGGCAATGATAGCCGATCTTTTCCACTTCCGGATGCTGTGGCGCGATCAAGTCGAGGCGCGGAGCGTGCAGCACGATTTGGCCGCCCTGCTTCACCACCTCCTGTGTCTTGTAGGCCAGTTTGCCGCCAGTCCACAACTCATCGTATTTCGTCGGACATTGCGCGACGATGCGCTGGTACCGGCGGTCCGTCCACACGACGTTGACGTCGCGCGACAGACGAGCCGCGGCGCGGTGCGATGCCACCGGATCGGCGTGAAATAAGCCATGTAAGCCGCGCGGGCTGATCACCGGGCTGAAGCATAAGACGGGCCGCTGCGCCAACACCATTTCTCCGGCGCGTTCGACCAGACGGCGGACCGGAGTTTCGGATCGCCCAATGATCTTGCTGATGCCGAGAAGGGCGCCCAACCAGTGCGAATGATCGATGAGTTCCGCCCCCGAGATGCCCGGGAAAAAATACTTCCAGCCACCGCTCATGCCGATCACTTCGTGTGGAAACACGGGACCGATAATCACCAGCAAATCGTATTCGAGTGCGAGGCGATTGACTCGGACCGGAATCTCTTCGGTCAGTAAGCCATTTGATAGCTCGCGCACCGTGCTCGCTTCCAAAGTTCCCAAGCTAACGAGATGTGATGGGTCCGTCGTGTGGTTGGCGATCCTCGCGTCACGGAAAAGATCTTCATGTCCCGCGGTCTTGAGAAAATAGGCGCTCTCGGCTTCGGTCATCGCTGCATGCGTTCCAGTGGCGATGAGAAAATCGAGATGGAGACCGCGATCCTGACACGCCGCCAGCAGTTCATGAATGATCGGCGGAGAAAACGTGCGAGTCTTATCGGGGATGATACCCAACACACGAGCCGGTGCGCTCACGGGCCATTCTTCGACGCTAGCGCGGACAATTTCCCGGATGGAGACAGCGTCCATCAATTCGTCTCGACTTCCTTTTCCCGTGAGTCGAGTCGCAAGAGATGTAATGGAGGGCATATGATTCATTGTGCGCGGCGGAAGAAACCGCCGCGCCTTGGTTAGGGTCCCGATTTACTTTTTAGCCGGCGCTTTCTTGGCAACGGCTTTCTTTGGCGCTGCCTTTGCCGGGGCCTTCTTCACTGCGGCTTTGGGCGCTGCTTTCTTGGCTGGAGCTTTTTTCGCTACGGGTGCTGCCTTCTTTTTTGCTGCGGTTTTCTTAGTGGTTGCCACTATAATGATTCTCCCTGGTTACTAGTGTAGTGTATTGACACGTCGTTATCTATTGACTCTTAAGAGATTCTTCAAGCCTTTAGACTGGGCGAAGAAGGACCTCAAGAGTGTGCAGCATCGGCTTCCCGGTTTATATTAGGAGATGCTAGTAGCTCTCGCCGCCAGTTCTTCTTTGCGGATTTCGATGCCTCCCGAGCATCCAATAATTTCGAAATGGCGCACCGCGTTCGAACCAGAAAGGGCCCGTATTCAACAGTGACTAACCGTAGAATCGCAGCAGTTCTCGTCTATAGCCTGAGCTGCTCTTCCATTGTCGATGCTCAGTCCGTGCCGGTGCGCGATACCACTCCGCCGACCGATCATCGTTGGTTCAGCAGCTTCACGCTACCCTATTTGCCCAGGCATGTACGCCAGGCGAATTTCACGGATTCGCCCCGCCTGGCATCGCTGCTGCGCGGTGGCAAACTTTATCTCTCGCTTGACGACGCCGTCGCCCTGGCGATCGAGAACAATCTTGACGTCGAACTTCAGCGCTACTCTTACCCCACCGCGGACTCCGATGTATTGCGGGCACAAGGCGGCGGCGCCACGCGAGGTTTGCCGCTGATCGTGGATCTCTTACCGCAAGGTGTCGGGGGACCCCAGAGCCCGCTCCTCAATCTTCCGGCGACCGCCTCCACGCCGACCACTACTTTGAGCACAACGCTGATCGAGCTCTCGGCGATCATTCCCGGCCAAAGCAATTCGTCCATCTCCACGGGCTCACTTTCTGCTGGTTCGCCGATCCCGCAGTTCGATCCCGCGATTACCGGCAGCGTTATGGCGCAGCATGCCACCTCACCCGAAGCGGATTCCCTGACCGCGGGTGTGCCGGTCTTCAACAGCAACATCACCACCGGCAACATCGGATTGACGCAAGGCTTCAGCACCGGCACTTTCATCAACGCAGGTTTTAACAGCCTGGCGCAAAGCTCCAATGCCATCAACGCCACTTACAATCCATACGTAAGCTCGAGCCTTGGCATTACCGTGACGCAGTCGCTGTTGCGCGGCTTCGGCCCCAGCGTGAACCGGCGCTACATCCGCATCGCGAAGAACAACCAGAAGGCCTCCGACCAGTTGTTCCGGCAGCAGGCGATCGAAACCGTTACCGGCATCACTTACCTTTATTACGACCTGGTCAGTCTGCTTGATGACGTAGAAGTGAAACGGCAGACACTCGCTACCGCTCAGAAGCTCTATCAAGACAACCAGGCCAAAGTGGAACAAGGCACGCTCGCGCCCATCGAACTGGTTCGCGCGCAAGCGCAAGTTGCGGCCGCGCGTCAGGATCTCGCCAACTCCGACGGCTTCGAACGACAACAGGAGCTGATCGTCAAGACGCTACTTTCGCGAAGAGGGACTGCCGATCCTTTACTTCGCGAAGCTCGTGTCATACCGACTACGCCTATCGAAATTACGCCGTCCGATGATGCGACGTCGGCGCAGCAGTACATCGACGAAGCCTTTCAGAACCGTCCGGAACTTGCGGGCGGCCGAATTCAGATCGAGAACACCCAGATTGCCATGAAGGGATCGAGGAACGAGATGCTGCCGCAACTTGACGTGGTAGGAACGGTGCAGGATGGCGGCTTCGGCGGCCAGCCGAATTCGCTCAATCCGGCGATTGCGTCAGGCGTTTCCACCACAGCGGTGGATCAGGCCCTGGTAGGAGGGTTTGGCGGAACACTCGAACAGATCCTGGCTCACAACTATCCGACCTACGCAATCGGAGTTCAGCTCAATTTGCCTTTGCGGAATCGCATTGCGGAAGCCGACTACATTCGCGACGAGACCCAGCTCAGTCAATCGCAAATCCTCTTGCAGCGTCTACAAAATCAGGTGCGCCTGGAGGTGGAGGGGGCGATCATCGCGCAGTCTCGCACACGCGCAGCCTACGAAGCAGCGGTGGAGGCGCGCAAACCCCAGGAGCAATCGCTGGAGATCGAAAACGAGAAGTTCGAAAACGGGCTTTCCACTACTTTTTGGTGCTGCAGTATCAGAGCTATGTCGCGCAGGCCCGCTCTACTGAAGTGGCGGCGCGAGGGGCTTATGTGAAGGCCCGGACGGCTCTGGAACGCGCGACCAGCCAGACCCTCGGACATTCACAATATCAGCTTCGAAGAGGCGCAGACCGGGAATGTGAAACATCCACCGTCTGCCATTCCGCCAGTCCCGCGCCAGGTACGCCGGCGACACCGCAACCCTAAGATCAAGCAGGCGGAGGCTCACCAGGGGCGAGACGCTAGAGACTCAGGACACCGGGCGCGACGATTTGCTCGCCCTCGAATAGGGCACATTAATAACCATCTTTAGGGCGGCGGGATCAGCCCGACGGCGCTGGTCGCCAACGGCCCGATCACGCTCACGGGCACCGCCAAAGTGACGGCCCGCAGCTACACAGGCCGGGACATAAGGTCGGCGGAGCAACTGAGCCCAGTTTCAACCTGAACATCCCGGCCACATCTTCGAACCTGCGCATCACCGAATTCGACTACCACCCCCAGGCGGCCGACCTGGCCTCACGGCGAGTTGGAACGTCGGCAAGGATGAGTTCGAGTTCATCGAGCTGAAAACCTCGGCGACAAGCCGGAGATCAACCTCGACGGGCGTGCAGTTCAACGGCCGCCATCGCACCCTCGACTTCACCGACGCGACGATCAACACGCTCGCCCGCACCATTGCCTCCTCGTCGTCAAGAACATCGATGCCTTCACCTGGCGACTACGGCACCGGGCTGCCGATCGCGGGCTGGTATGGCAATGCGCTGGGCAGCCTCAATAACCTCTCGAAGCAAGGGCGAGGAGGTCAACTACGTCGGGGCCTCGGGCGCAACGATGGACTTTCACCTACAGCGATTCCGCACCCTGGCCGACCCAGGCCGACGGCGGCGGCGCTGCGCTTCGATGGAACATCAAGCGGCTGGGGCGACCCCCGACGCCGCCAACTGGCGTGCCAGCGTGCTGACCGGCGGCAACCCCGGCTATTCCGACGAACACCTCGCCCACGGTTTCGAGCATCGCCCGCGGAGGCCCATCGACGAGGAGCACCAGCACCGGCGGCCTCGCCTTCACCGTCCCGTCCGACGCCGAGACCGCCGCCGCGGCACTCGTCATCACCGCCCAGTACGGACAACGACTTGCTCCTGCCCGTCGGGAGTATCGTGCCTAGGTGGGTCAGAGGCACGAACCGGACGATCAAGATCGCACGCCCGCCGCGCTCAAGAACAGCACAGCAACGATCACGATCCTGGTCAAGGACACACGACGGGGGGCTCTCGACCGCCAGCTTCGCCCCTGACGGAATCAACGCCGTGAGAGTACACCCGCCGGTCGGCGCGGCCGATTCCTACACGACGGCCGAGGACACGCCGCTGGTCGTCGCGGCGGCGACCGGCGTGCTGGCCAAACGTTCGATGACCCCGACGGCGACGCGCTGGCCGGAGTGCGGTCGGCCAGATGCCCGCCCACGGCTCGCTCCACGCTCAATGCCGACGGCTCATTCCGCCTACACCCCGGCCGCGAACTACAACGGGACGGACAGATTCACCTATCGGCCGAGCGACGGCATCACCACCGTCCCGTTCGTCAACGTCGGGCTCCCACGATCACAGTCGATCCTCGACCCGGTCGCGCTGGCACCGATCGGCAAACAAGGCCGTGAGACGAACTGATACCACCCTGCAGCTTCACGCCCGCTCGCCACCGACGGCGACCTGCCGAACGACACGCTCACCTTCTCGCTCGATCCCGGAGCGCCCGCCGAAGGAACCTCGACGCGAAGACCGAGCAACCTCTAGTGAGACCCCCGACCGAGGCCCAAGGCCCCGGCACGTATTACGTCACGGTCCGCGTGGCCGACACCGGATCCGGTCCACACCGCAAAGACATTCCCAGGCTCACCGTCAACGAGGTCAACTCCGCGCCTTTCGATTCGTCAACATCGGCCCCGCAAGTCATCGACGAGGGCTCGCTGTTGTCGTTCCCGATCGCGGCGACCGACCCGGACCTGCCCAGGCAGACGCTCACCTACAGCCTCGACCCCGGGAGCCCCCGCCAGCCCGAGACCGTCAACGCCCAGACGGGCGTCTTCTCATGGACGCCGACCGAGGACCAGGGACCGGGCACGTTCTCGATCGCGGTCCGGGCCACCGATTTCGGCTCGCCGAGCCTGTCCGGCACGGCCACGATCCATGTCACCGTCAACGAGGTGAATACCAAGCCGGTCCTCGCGACCATCCCGGCGAAGGCCGTGGATGAAGGGCCTAGCTGACCTTCACCGTCTCGGCCGCCGATGCCGACCTGCCCAGGCAGACGCTCACCTACAGCCTCGCGCGGGAATCACCTAGGGCACGTCGATCGACCCGTAATTCGGGCGTCTTCTCCTGGACGCCGACCAGGGACCAGGGGCCGGGCCGTTACAACGTGGTCGTGGTCGCGTCCGACGGCGCACTCTCCGACTTCGAAGACGGTCGCCATCACGGTCAACGAGGTCAACCGGCCGCCCCATTTTGGCCGCGTACCCTGAGCAGTCGGTCATCCAGGGCGGCACGATCACCGCCGCGTCGGCCGCCTCCGACCCCGACCTCAACACCCTGCGATATGGCCTCGACCAGATTTTCATCGCCGCACGGACCGTGAACCGGGACGCGGCTTGGATTTCCTGGCTCACGCCCGCACAACCGCCGGGCCGCTATCCGATCATCGTACGGAGTGACCAACAACGGCACGCCCAACATTTCGACCGCGCAGACCCTGTTCGTCACGGGTCACCGCCGCACCGCCCCCGGCCATCGACCTGGGGAATACCGCAACGCCGGTCGCGGTCGGCACCGACAGGGCACGTTCATTAGCTACCCCGGGCATGCCCGCCGGGGCGGTCTCCGGCACCGTCGATTACGGCGACGGCTCGGGCGTCCGGCTCCTTGCACTGCGCCGGAGCCGGCAGCTACGCCCTGGATCACGCCTACCCCCAGGGCGGCGGTCTACACGGTCACGGTGGACGGTCGTGGGGATCTCGGGCACGGCCGCGACGCAGGCCCTGACGGTGAATGTGGCCTCGGCCCCGCTCGTCACGGTCACGGCGGGGCCGCTCTCGACCACGAAGAAGGGGATCACCTCGCTCGTCCTAAAACTTCAGCGCCGCCGTGAACACCTCGCAGGCCGGGAACGCCGCGAGCTATCGCCTCGTGACCAGGCCGGTAAGGACAAGAAGAAGTTCGGCACAAAATAAGACAAGGCCGTCGCAATCGGCAAGGCCGCTTACAACACCTCGACGCACGCCGTCACCCTGACCGTGGAAGAAGAAGCTGCCGACCGGCGGAATCAGCCCTGATCATCGTCCCAAGCAGCAGATGTCATACGACGGGATCGGCCGGGCGATCGACGGCAACCGCGACGGCAAGCCCGGGGGCAACTTCCAGGCGAACCTGAGGGACCCTGACAATCGGCGTCCCTGTTCCGCGCCCATCGAAGAAGTCGGCGCGGTAAAGTCCCCCATCATTCCCCCAGATCTCCACCCATCATCCCGAGGCGTCTCTCATGCCCCAACCTCTCCCCCGCCGCCGTTCGGCTCGTGCAAGGCGTCGCCCGCGTCGTCGAGGCGCTGGAATCGCACCCGCGTGCTCGATGCCTCGTACCAACTCGCTCGCCGCCGGGTGCCGGGCACAAGACTGGTCAGAATAATCGGCCAGATCACCGCGAATAACCGATTGGTCCAGGGCGTGCCCAGCATCGATCGGCTATACTCGGCGAACAGGCCCCTCAACGCTGATCAACGGGGGACCGATCCCCGGAGGCGAGCGAGTTGGTGCGAGGGATCGAGCATGCGGGCACAATTGCAGCACCTCGACGACGCGGGCGACACAAAGCGCAAACCGAGCGGCAGCGGGTCGTTTGTGGGGCATAAAAGAAGCCTCGGTATGTTGATTTTAGATGTGGGTTAATGATGGGGGACTTTTCCGCGGAGAAGCCTTCAATGCGAGCGGACAGGGCGCCGATTGTCCGGGTCCCCCGTTGGCCTGGAGTCGGCCCCGGGGTTGCCGTCGCGGTTTCCGGGGATCGCCCGGCCGATTAAGTAGGTGAGATCTGCCGCTCGGGACGATGAGCAGGCCGGATGGCGAAGAAAAATATCGTCTTCTTCCACGGTCAGGGTGACGGCGTGCGTCGAGGTGTTGTAAGCGGCCTTTCCAATTGCGACGGCCTTGTCGTCTTTCGTGCCGAACTTCTTGCTGTCCTTACCCGCCATATCACGAGGCGATAGCTCGCGGCGTTCCCGGCCTGCGAGGTGTTGACGGCGGCGGTGAAGAGTCAGGACGAGCGAGGTAATCCCCTTCTTCGTGGTCGAGAGCGGACCCGGCACGACCGTGACGAGCGGGGCCGAGGCCACATTCACCGTCAGGGCCTGCGTCGCGGCCGTGCCCGAGATCCCCACGACCCTCCACCGTGACCCCGTAGACTGCCACCCTGGGGGTAGGCGTGATCCAGGGCGAAGCCGCCCGCTCCGGTGGAGCGTGAGCGGCCGGAGCGCCCGAGCCGTCGCCGTAATCGACGGTGCCGGAGACCGCCCCAGCAGGCGAGCATGCAGTCCCTTTTGAACGCGGCCCGTCGGTGCCGACCGCGACCGGCGTTGCGGTATTCCCCAGGTCGATGGCCGGGGGCGGTAAGGCGCTGACCCGTGACGAACAGAGGGTGCGCGGTCGAAATGTTGGGCGTGCCGTTGTCGGTCACTCCGCACGATGATCGGATAGCGGCCCGGCGGTTGTGCGGGCGTGAGCCAGGGAATAAGAGCCCCGTCCATGCTGATGGTCCGCGCGGCAACGGGAACCTAGTAGAGGCCATATCGCAGGGTGTTGAGGTCGGGGTCGGAGGCGGCCGACGCGGCGGTGATGGTGCCACCCTGGACGACCGACTGCTCAGGGTACGCGGGCGAATGGGGCGGCCGGTAGGCCTCGTTGTGGTGATGGCGACAGTTGTTGGAGTCGGAGAGCGCACCGTCGGACGCGACCACGACCACCTCAGAACGGCCCGGCCCCTGGTCCCTGGTCGGCGTCCAGGAGAAGACGCCCGAATTCCGGGTCGATCAACGTGCCCCAGACAATCTCCACACAAGGCTGTAGGTGAGCGTCTGCCTGGGCAGGTCCGCATCGGCGGCCAAGACGGTGAAGGTCAGCGTGGCCCCTCATCGACGGCCTTCGCCGGGATGGTCGCGAGGACCGGCTTGGTATTCACCTCGTTGACGGTGACATGGATCGTGGCCGTGCCGGACAGGCTCGGCGAGCCGCTATCGGTGGCCGGGACCGCGATCGAGAGCGTGCCCGGTCCCTGGTCCTCGGTCGGCGTCCATGAGAAGGCATCAGTCTGGGCGTTGGTGGTCTCGCGCCGGCGGGAGCTGCCGGGGTCGAGGCTGTAGGTGAACGTTGTGCCTGGGCAGGTCCGGGTCGGTCGCCGCGATCGGGAACGACAACAGCGAGCCCTCGTCGATGACTTGCGGGGCCGATGTTGTCGAATCGAAAGGCGCGGAGTTGACCTCGTTGACAGTGACCCTGGGAACGTCCTCGTGGCATGGACCGGATAGCGCCTCGACCACGCGGACAGTGATGGTGGTACGTGCCGGGGCCTTGGGCCTCGGTCAGGGGTCTGCAACACGCCGCACGGTCTTCGCGTCGATGCTCGCTCCGGCGGGGCATTCCGGGATGGAGTGAGAAGGTGAGCCTGTGGTTGGGCAGGTCGCCGTCGATCACGATTGGGCGTGAAGCTCCAGGGTGGTCCCAGTTCGTCACAAGGCCTTGTTTACCAATCAGTGCCAGCAAAACCAGGTGGAGTAAAGACAGTGATCGTGCGAGCCCGACGTTGACGAACGGGACGGTGGCGATGCCGTCGCTAGGCCGATTGATGTGTCTTGCCGTCCTGTTGTAGTTCGCGGCCGGGGTGTAGACGGAATGAGCATCGGCATTGAGCGTAGAGCGAGCCGTGGGCTAGGATCTGGCCGACTGGATGGCGGTAGGCACGAAGCCAGTTAGGGTCATGGAGTCGTTTAGCCACGCGCCGGTCACCGCCGCGACAACCAGCGGCGTGTCCTCGGCCGTGGTGTAGGGATCAACCGCGCCGACCAGCAGGGGTAGTCACAAGGCGTTGAGGCCGTCCGGCGCGAAGCTGGTGGTGGAGGGACCCCCGTGGAGCTGTACTTGACCAGGATCGTGATCGTCACCGCCGCCGCTCTTGAGCGCGGCGGGCGTGGTAGCTTGATCGTCCGGTTCGTGCCCCAGACCCACCTAGGCACGATACTCCCGACGGGCAGGAGCAAGTCGTTGACCGAACTAGGCGGTGATGACGAGCACCGCGGCAGCGGTCTCGGCGTCGGATGGGTTGGTGAAGGCGAGGCCGCCGCTGCTCGTGCTCCTCGTCGATAGGCCTGCGCGGGCAATACTCGAAACCGTGGGCGAGGTGTTTGTCGGTATGCAGGGGTTGCCGCCGGTCAGCACGCTGGCACCCCGGTGGGCAGCATCGCTGGTCGCCCCAGCGACTTTATGATCTAGCGAAAAGCAACGCAGCAGCCGTCGGCCTGGGTCGGCCAGGGTGCGGAATCGCTGTAGGTGAAGTCCCTCAATGTGCTCAATTCAAAAAGCTTTAACTCCTCGCCTTTGTTTCGAGAGGTTATTCAGGCTGCCCAGCGCATTGGCCATACGGACCCGGATCGGCAGCCCGGTGCCCAGGAAGGGAGGTGAAGGCATCGATGTAAGAAACAACGAGGCCCCGAAAAAGCGAGCGTGTTGATCGTCGCGTCGGTGAAGTCGAACTTTCCACGCCGGCCGTCGAACGTGCACGCCCGCCAAGGTAGCTCTGCGGGAATTATAGCCGAGGGTTTCAGCTCGATGAACTCGAACTCATCCTTGCCGACGTTCCAACTCGCCGCGAGGCCCGGTCGGCCGCCTGGGGGTGGTAGTCGAATTCGGTGACGCGGAGGTTCCCCCCTCGTGGCCGGGATGTTCAGGGGGAAACTGGGCGAAGTCGCTCCACCAACCAGATCTCCCGGCCTGATAAGCAGCAGGCCATGCACTTTGGCGGTGCCCGTGACTCGGGCCGTTCACGACCATTCGGGCTGATCCCGCCGCCCAAGAGCCGGGGGATCAGGAGAAACAGATTTCCAGGGTGTAGTAAATCGTCGCGCCCGGGCCCCGAAACTCGAGCGTCTCGCCCCTGGTAGCCTCGCCTGCTTGATCTTAGGGTCGCGGTGTCGCCGGCGTACCTGGCGCGGGACTCGCTGGTATGGCAGACGGTGGACGCTTCACATTCCGGTCTGCGCCTCTTCAAAGCTGATATTGTGAATGTCCAGGGTCCGGCCGGTCGCGCGTTCCAGAGCCGTCCGGGCCTTCACATAAGCCCCTCGCGCCGCCACTTCAGTAGAGCGGGCCTGCGCGACATAGCTCTGATACTGCAGCACCAAAAAAGTCGTGGAAAGTCCGTTTTCGAACTTCTCGTTCTCGATCTCCAGCGACTGCTCCTGTAGTTTGCGCGCTTCCACCGCTGCTTCGTAGGCTGCGCGTGTGCGAGACTGCGCGATGATCGCCCCCTCCACCTCCAGGCGCACCTGATTTTGTAGACGCTGCAAGAGGATTTGCGATTGTCTGAGCTGGGTCTCGTCGCGAATGTAGTCGGCTTCCGCAATGCGATTCCGCAAAGGCAAATTGAGCTGAACTCCGATCGCGTAGGTCGGATAGTTGTGAGCCAGAATCTGTTCGAGTGTTCCCCCGAACCCTCCTACCAGGGCCTGATCCACCGCTGTGGTGGAAACGCCTGACGCAATCGCCGGATTGAGCGAATTCGGCTGGCCGCCGAAGCCGCCATCCTGCACCGTGCCTACCACGTCAAGCTGCGGCAGCATCTCGTTCCGCGACCCCTTCATGGCAATCTGGGTGTTCTCGATCTGAATTCGGCCGCCCGCAAGTTCCGGACGGTTCTGAAAGGCTTCGTCGATGTACTGCTGCGCCGACGTCGCATCATCGGACGGCGTAATTTCGATAGGCGTAGTCGGTATGACACGAGCTTCGCGAAGTAAAGGATCGGCAGTCCCTCTTCGCGAAAGTAGCGTCTTGACGATCAGCTCCTGTTGTCGTTCGAAGCCGTCGGAGTTGGCGAGATCCTGACGCGCGGCCGCAACTTGCGCTTGCGCGCGAACCAGTTCGATGGGCGCGAGCGTGCCTTGTTCCACTTTGGCCTGGTTGTCTTGATAGAGCTTCTGAGCGGTAGCGAGTGTCTGCCGTTTCACTTCTACGTCATCAAGCAGACTGACCAGGTCGTAATAAAGGTAAGTGATGCCGGTAACGGTTTCGATCGCCTGCTGCCGGAACAACTGGTCGGAGGCCTTCTGGTTGTTCTTCGCGATGCGGATGTAGCGCCGGTTCACGCTGGGGCCGAAGCCGCGCAACAGCGACTGCGTCACGGTAATACCAAGGCTCGAGCTTACGTATGGATTGTAAGTGGCGTTGATGGCATTGGAGCTTTGCGCCAGGCTGTTAAAACCTGCGTTGATGGAAGTACCGGTGCTGAAGCCTTGCGTCAATCCGATGTTGCCGGTGGTGATGTTGCTGTTGAAGACCGGCACACCCGCGGTCAGGGAATCCGCTTCGGGTGAGGTGGCATGCTGCGCCATAACGCTGCCGGTAATCGCGGGATCGAACTGCGGGATCGGCGACCCAGCAGAAAGTGAGCCCGTGGAGATGGACGAATTGCTTTGGCCGGGAATGATCGCCGAGAGCTCGATCAGCGTTGTGCTCAAAGTAGTGGTCGGCGTGGAGGCGGTCGCCGGAAGATTGAGGAGCGGGCTCTGGGGTCCCCCGACACCTTGCGGTAAGAGATCCACGATCAGCGGCAAACCTCGCGTGGCGCCGCCGCCTTGTGCCCGCAATACATCGGAGTCCGCGGTGGGGTAAGAGTAGCGCTGAAGTTCGACGTCAAGATTGTTCTCGATCGCCAGGGCGACGGCGTCGTCAAGCGAGAGATAAAGTTTGCCACCGCGCAGCAGCGATGCCAGGCGGGGCGAATCCGTGAAATTCGCCTGGCGTACATGCCTGGGCAAATAGGGTAGCGTGAAGCTGCTGAACCAACGATGATCGGTCGGCGGAGTGGTATCGCGCACCGGCACGGACTGAGCATCGACAATGGAAGAGCAGCTCAGGCTATAGACGAGAACTGCTGCGATTCTACGGTTAGTCACTGTTGAATACGGGCCCTTTCTGGTTCGAACGCGGTGCGCCATTTCGAAATTATTGGATGCTCGGGAGGCATCGAAATCCGCAAAGAAGAACTGGCGGCGAGAGCTACTAGCATCTCCTAATATAAACCGGGAAGCCGATGCTGCACACTCTTGAGGTCCTTCTTCGCCCAGTCTAAAGGCTTGAAGAATCTCTTAAGAGTCAATAGATAACGACGTGTCAATACACTACACTAGTAACCAGGGAGAATCATTATAGTGGCAACCACTAAGAAAACCGCAGCAAAAAAGAAGGCAGGATGTTCGAAAAAAGCTCCAGCCAAGAAAGCACAGTGAAGAAGGCCCCGGCAAAGGCAGCGCCAAAGAAAGCCCTTCTCAAGAAAGCGCCAGCTAAAAAGTAAATCGGGACCCTAACCAAGGCGCAGCAGTTTTCTTCCGCCGCGCACGATGAATCATATGCCCTCCCATTACATCTCTTGAAAAGGAAGTCGAGACGAATTAATGGACGCTGTCTCCATCCGGGAAATTGTCCGCGCTAGCGTCGAAGAATGGCCCGTGAGCGCACCGTTTTGTGTTGGGTATCATCCCCAATAAGTATCGCACGTTTTCTCCGCCAATCATTCATACAAACTGTAGCAGCGTGTCCTGCGGTCTCCATCTCGATTTTCTCATCGCCACT
>CAVZRE010000037.1:0-16603 GCA_963777595.1 Terriglobia bacterium | reverse complement strand
AATCAGTGTCATGAACGAGAATCTGGATCCGGCAATCGGCGGTACAAGGATCGCGCTCGCCAGGGCGAGTTTCGGCGTAACGCGCCAGGCCGGATCCCGCTTGATTAATTCGTAAAGCATGGCTACTCCTCATGACGGCCCGAAGTCCGTCCCACAAGTTCTACAAACAGTTCTTCCAGCGGAACCCTGACGCAGCGCGCGCCGTTGGTGCCGAGTGTCTGGTGCAGTCTTGCCCCAATTTCCTCGGGATCTCCCCGAAACACCGCATGCCAATCCTCCATGACCGGCCGGGCCCGGAGACAACCGGGAACCCGCTCAAGGGCTGCTCCATCCGGCGCTGAGCTCTTCGGTAGCATGGCGATGCAGAAGTCTTCCTGCAGGTGATCGAGTTCCTCATTCAGAAGTACCTTGCCGTTATCGAGAAGCACCACGCGTCCGCCTAAACGCTCGACATCGGTCATGTAGTGCGAGGAAAAGAGAATCGCCGAACCTTCGCGGTTGAGCAGTTGGATCGATGTCTCCAGAAACTCGCGACGCGCTGCGGGGTCGAGTCCGCCGGCGGGCTCGTCCAGGATGAGCATTTCCGGACGATGGCATACCGCCAGCAGCAGCGCCACCTGACGGGCTTGTCCTTTGCTCAAGGCGCCGATCCGCGCTTTGGGCGATATGCCGAATCGGTCGAGAAGCTGTCTCTCGAGTCCGGCGTCCCATTGCGGAAAAAGATGGCGATAAAAGGCGGTGAGTTCGCCCGCAGTCGAGCGCGGAGGCAATACCTGATCTTCTGCCACGAAACCTATGCGGCGCTTCACTTCCACGGAACATTTGAACGGCGATACGCCAAACACGCTCACCGACCCGCCTTGCGGATAGAGGACACCCATGACGATCCGGATCAGGGTTGTCTTGCCTGCTCCATTGCGGCCTAAGAGTGCCACCACCTCGCCCTCGTGCATCGTCATGCTGACGCCTGTCAGCACCGGCTTCCCTTTCTTGTAGGACCGGATCAACTTTTCGATTTCCAGTACGGGTTTCATTCTTTTGTGTCCTGAGTGACCGGCTCGCGGCCTGCTGCCAAGTCGCGGTCGGCTTCTTGCAGTATTTCGACTACATTCTGCAGGTTGAGACCGCCGAGATACGCTTCGGATAGCATCTTCCGGGCAGTCTGTTTGAGTTGTTCACGACGGCCGGCGCGATTCACCGGCGGGAGCTTTGCGGCCACAAAGGTTCCGCGCCCGCGCTGCGTCGCGATGTAACCGAGCAGTTCGAGTTCGTCATAAGCCTTCTTGACGGTCAGGGGCGCGATGACGAGTTGTTCGGCGAGATCGCGATGAGAGGTGAGCTTCTCGCCAGGCTTGAGACGGCCTCCCGCGATGGCTTGAATGATCTCATGCATGATCTGGCGGTAGATCGGAAGTTCGCCGGCGGGATTGATCGTTAGCCGCATGCTAGTGATATATAACTATATATCACTAGCGCTGGTGGTGTGTCAAGATTGAGCTGAACCGATAAAAAAACGCGCAGTTGACTCTGCGGGCCGATTACTTGACAGCGGCCTCGATCGCTTCCAGTTCTTTTCCGGCTTCAGCCCAGCGTCCCTGGCCAGCCAGTTCACGATACTTGCGCAGGTGCTCGCGAATCGCCTGGACGATGGCCGGATTTCTGACGGCTGGATTTCCGGATGGCGGATTTCCGGTGGATACCGGCTGTCCGGCGCTTGTGGTCTCTGGTTGGGCGTTCGGCGTTGTCTCGGAATTGCCTGCCAGTTCGGCGAGCGCCTGGTCGTAAGAGTCCGAATAGATGATGCGGTCGCCTAAGCCCAACACCACTTTCTGCAGCTGCGGCATGCGCGCTTGCGACGCCTTCAGATAAATGGGCTCGACGTAAAGAAAGGTATCGTCGATCGGGAGCACCAGCACCTGGCCTCGGATCACTTGGGAGCCTTGCTGGTTCCACATGGTCAGATCTTTGGAGATGTTTTGGTCCTGATCGATTCGCGCGGAAATCATCATCGGGCCGAGCGTCATCTTTTGCTTGGACAGTTTCAGAACATCCAGTTCCCCGAGGTGTTCGCCGTCACAGCGGGCGATCATGACGCCGATCAGGTTCTGCTTGCTACGCGGCGTGAAGGAGGTCAGCAGTACGAACTCGATTTTGTCACTTCCCGGCAGCGTGGCGGCGAGGTAAGTCGGCTTCACCGTTTCCGGTTTCTGTCCCTGTCCGGAGATGAAACTTGACAGGTCCCACAGATCTTCTTTGTTGTAGAAAGCCTGCGGGTTAGTCATGTGATAGGTGCGATACAACTCAGCTTGCACGTTGAAGAGAACCTCCGGATAACGCGCATGAGCCCGGAGGTCGGGGGGCATCGCGGAACTCGGCAGGAAGAGATTCGGAAACAGGTTCCGGTAGGCTTGGATGATGGGATCATCCGGCGCGAAGATGTAGAGGTGCGTGGTCCCGTCGTAAGCGTCGATGGTCGCTTTGACGGCATTGCGCATGTAGTTGATGGTACCGACGTTGCCCAAATCCTCGCGACGGGAAAATGGATGAGAGTCGGAGGTGGTATAGCCGTCGACGATCCAAACGAGGCGTCCTTCTTTGGTGATGACGAGGTAGGGGTCGGGATCCCAGGCCAGAAATCCGGCAACCGCATCGAGCCGCTCGCCCAATCTGCGGCGAATCATCATGCGGCTGTTGGGCGTCAGATAATTAGTCAGCAGGATGTTCGCATCGCCTTGCTGCATGGATGCCGCGAGGCGCATAAACAGCGATGACATGGGAAAACCGCCCGTGCCTTCGTAGTGCGATTGCTGATCCGCACCAGTGGCTTCGGGTTGTTCGGTGTGCACAAAAACAGGATCGTCCTGGGTCTCCCCGAAGTAAAGTTCGGGACGCACGACTTTAAGGCTGGGGGTCCGGATCTGGAGCGGCATATTTTCGATCAGATAACTGGGCAGCCCTTCCGGTGTGATCTTGTTCACCTCGGCAAGCACCAGGCCGTAACCATGTGTGTAAGTGAAGTGACGATTGACCCAGCTGGATGCCGCACCCGGGGGAAGTTGGTTGATGTCCAACTCGCGCGGGGAGAGCAGTACCTGGTGAAACTTGCCATCGATGGAATAACGATCGACGTCCGTATCGTTGAACACGTAGTAAGGGCGCAGCGCCTGGGTGGTCATCACGGTATCGTGAAACGGCTGCCAGTCCCAGAGGCGGACGTTGTCGAGAAGGGCTTTGTTCTTGTTTACGTCCAGCGTGGCTTCAGGAGAAGTTTCGAAGCTGATCTCTTTGGTCGTCTCCAAACCATAGGCGCTTCGCGTGGCGCGGATGTGGGCGTCGATATAGGGCGCTTCGAGCGTAATCTCGTTGGGCTTGACGAAGATACTGGAAAATAAGGCCGGCACGACACCCGCTATGGGCACAGCCAAAAACATGAAGGCGGCTGGAATCCAACGTCCCAACACCACGAGAACGGCGGCGGCGATGGCGGCGAAGACCAGCAGCCATTGCAAGGGGAGGCCCACGGTCGCGTCTGTGTAATCGACACCGGTCATGAACCCGTGCTCATTCCAGACCATTTCGTAGCGGCCCAGGAAATATCTGACGGCCATCGCGAGGAGGAAAACCGCGCCGGCCCCTTTCAGGTACTTGGATTCGAGGCCGCCGGTCAAGCGCAGGAAACGAAGGTCCAGTTGTTGGGGATGGCTGAGATCCGGAAATTGGTCTCGCAACTGCCAGCCCCGGGCACAGAGCCAGTAAAGCACGATGGAGACGATCGTCAAGGCGAGCACATACTGACGCAGGCTCTCATAAAACGGGAGATCAAAGAGATAAAAGTGGAGGGGCAAGTTGAAGATGGGATCGTGCCAGGCGTTGGAAGCGGGAGGCAAGGACCGGCTGCCGATGTAGCGCATGATGGTCCAGTTATCGATATTGGCAGCGGCGATGATCCAACCGAGGAAGATGGCGGCCAGTGCGGCGAGCTTGGCGTAGAGAGGATGGTCCTTCAGGAAAGTGCCGGAAAATTTCAGGGCGCGCAGATGGGCCCACCACAGAACTACCGCGGCGAGGATGGCTCCGATGGCCACCGGTATGGTCTGGTAGGAGTAATAGTCAAGCCAGGTATGGACTTGGCCGAGTTCATTCCACCACTCGTAATCGATGAGGAGCGAGGCGCCCCAGCGCACCGCGAACAATGCGACGAGCACGATGATCACAAGCGCGACGAGGGGAGTCCGGCGTCCCCCGCGGCGGGTTGGGGGAATACGGTGCGGGGGAATACGATAGGGATCCATTCATCCCTTACTATAGGCTTAATGCCACTTGCTCCTGCAATTATTTGCGCGCTTTTCGTCCTGGCGGCGCTCGGCGGTATCTGGGATCTACGGACGCGGCGAATTCCCAACTGGTTGACGTTGTCGGGGTTGATCGCCGGATTCGGACTGAACGGAGTGCTTTACGGATTACAAGGCCTGGCTCTCGCGGGGCTCGGGATGCTCACGGCTTTCGGCATCTATCTTGTCCTCCACCTGCTGCATGCGATGGGCGCCGGCGATGTCAAGTTTATGGCTGCGATTGGATCGTTGGTAGGATGGCGCTGGTGGTTTTATATCTTTCTCGCGTCGGTCATTATCGGGGCGATTGCGGGAGTTTTTCTGGCCTTATCGAAAGGACGGCTGGGCAGCACGTTCAGCAATGTGGGCTATATCGTCTCGGAGATCGCGCACCTCCGTCCGCCTCACGTGAAGCGTGAAGACCTTGACGTAAAAAGCGCGAAAGCTCTGCGTCTGCCTCATGGAGCTGCCATTGCGGCGGGTGTTTTCATCGTCGTCGGCTATGTGTGGTGGCAACACTAATGAACACGCTCGAACTCATCCGTCAACATCTTCGCGGCCTGGCGATTGAATTTCGCGAGGTCCATCATGCTCCGACTTTCACGTCGGAGGAATCGGCCAAAGCTCGAGGAGAAGATCTGCGGATTGGCGGCAAAGCCCTTCTGATGAAGACTGGCGACGTCTTCCGCCTGTTTGTCCTGAGCGCCTCGCTCAAGGCCGATTCGGCTGCCATTCGAGACAGGTTCGGCGTCAAGAAGACGCGCTTCGCCACGGCTGCGGAGCTTCTGGAATTGACCGGACTGGTGCCCGGATCCGTGCCGCCGTTCGGGTCGCCGATCCTGCCGTTTGAACTGTACGCGGATACTTCCGTCACGGCCAATGAGAAGATTGCGTTCAATGCCGGGTCGCTACAGGACTCCATCATCTTGCGCGTGGAAGACTGGCTGCGGGCTGCCCAGCCGGAAGTTTTCCGCTTCGCCGCGCCTCCCGACGTTAGTTAGGTTCGGTTGAACCTGCTTGACAACTGTTTCAAGTACAGTAGAATCCTGTAAGGCCCCTTATTTCTGGAACAAAGGTAGCGGAAAATGTTACGCGCAAAAAATCGGCGTCCGGCAGTGCTTCCAAGTGGCGAAGTTTACACCAGCGGTGAAGTGGCGGAGATTTCCGGTGTGAGCCTCCGGCAATTGCAGTGGTGGGACGAACAAAACGTTGTCTCGCCCAAGCAGGACGGCCATCGCCGTGTTTATGAGCCGCACGAAGTAGTGGAAGTTTCGGTAATCGCGGAACTGCGGCGGAAGGGTTTTTCGCTGCAACGGATTCGGCGTGTGGTTCGCTACCTTCACAAAGAAATGAGCCGGAAACTGGGCGAAGCGCTGCTTGGTGAGTCGGAGATGCACCTGCTCACGGATGGTAAAACGGTGTACCTTGAAGATAAGCCGGAGCGTATCATCGAAGTGATGAAGGCCGCGAGACAGCCGATGTTCCTGGTGTGCGTGACCGATCAGCTCAGAAGGTTCGAATCGGCTGTAAAAAAGCCTTCGAAGATAGAGACTTCGAGCGCTGAGGGACGCTCGCGGGTCTAGTTTCGGTGCGCTAGTCGTCTCGAAGCGACCGGGCGTCGCAACGGACGAGGGCATCCGCCCCACGATGACTGAAAGCGAAATACTCGAGAGGCTCAAGCTTCGCATTGGCTCGCTTCGGGGTTCAAGGATCGTTACTGGGATTGGGGACGACTGCGCCATTTACCGGGGACGCGGCGCCGCTGACGATCTACTACTGACAACGGACCTTTTTATCGAAGGTGTGCATTTCCTCCGATCCACGCATCGCGCGGCGGACATTGGACACAAAGCGCTGGCGCGCGGGCTAAGCGATATTGCAGCCATGGGTGGAGCACCCGCATTCTGCCTGCTCTCGCTGGCTTTACCGAAGGCTAGTCCGGGAAGATGGATCGATGGCTTTTATTCCGGCTTACTCCGTCTGGCGGAAATGCACGGCGTCGTCCTGGCCGGCGGCGATCTCTCGCACGCAACGCAAATTACTTGCGATATCGTTTGCGCTGGAGTCGTTCCGCGTGGCACGGCTTTACTGCGCAGTGGAGCTCGTCCGAGCGACTGTATCTATGTCTCGGGCATGCTTGGTGGCTCTGCGCTTGGACTGGCTACGCAGCGGGGCGCGGCGCGACTTCGTCATCTGCGGCCCGAGCCTCGCGTCTTACTCGGCGAGTATCTGCGGAAGGCGTTGCATGCTACCGCGGCCATGGACCTGAGCGATGGACTTTCGATTGATCTCGCCCGCATGTGCAAGGCTTCGGGAACGTCTGCGGCGATCGATGGAATTCCAGCATTTCGTGGAGCTAGTTTAGAGCAGATCCTGCATGGTGGAGAAGATTACGAATTGCTGTTTACGACGAAGCCGGGATCGCGGGTCCCGGCAACTTTTCACGGCATTCCGCTCACTCGAATTGGTACTATGCTCGAAGGTCCTGAAACTGGAGTGCTGCTGGACGGGAAGCCGCTGCCCGTCCTGGGACACGATCATTTCCGGCCGGCAAAGAAATGACCACGAACCTCCCGAATCCTGAACCTGTCAATCGCCTGATCGAAGCCTTTCGGTGGTCCAAGACCATGTTCACCACGGCATCGCTAGGTATCTATGACCTTCTGCCCGCGACCGCCGGAAGCCTGGCGCAAGCGCTGCATGTGAATCCCGATGCGCTGGAACGGCTGCTCGACGGAAATGTCGGACTGGAACTACTCGAAAAACGCGGTGAGGCTTACTACAATCAGCCGGTGGCGGAAGTCTATTTACGCAAGGACAGCCCGCATTCATTGATCGGTTACATTCTGTATTCGGACCGGGCACTGTACCCCATGTGGGGGAATCTCGAGGATGCCATCCGCGAAGGCACCCATCGCTGGCAGCAGACGTTCGGCACACCCGGGCCGATCTTCGACCACTTTTTCCGTACGGAAGAGAATATGCGCACGTTCATCATGGGCATGCACGGGTTCGGCGTGCTCAGCTCTCCCGAGGTGGTGCGGGCTTTCGATCTGAGCAGGTTTCACCGATTGGTAGACCTGGGTGGCGCTACGGGACATCTGACGATAGCGGCCTGCGAGGCTTATCCAGTTTTGCAGGGTGTAGTACTGGATCTGGAACGCGTGGTTCCGCTGACCCGCGAAATCGTAGGCCAGTCCACGGCGAAAGATCGCATCAGTTGTGTTGCAGGCGATTTCTTTGATGGCGAATTGCCGGAGAGCGATCTGTATGCGCTGGGGCGTATTTTACACGATTGGAGCGAAGCCAAGATAGAACTTTTGCTGCGCCGCATTCGCGAGCGCCTGCCGGAAGGCGGCGGGCTGCTGATTGCGGAACGGTTGTTGGAGCCGGATAAGAGAGGTCCGGTGAACGCGTTGATGCAGTCGCTCGGCATGCTGATCTGCACCGAAGGAAAAGAGAGGACGCTCGAGGAGTACCGGGAGCTGGCTATCAACGCTGGTTTTACTCACATAGAAGGAAAAAAGACCGGGCGCGCAGTCGACGCCATTCTATGCCTTGTGTGACAGACTTTCGTCTGTCCTCGTAAGATTTATGCTAAAAATCGAAAAAGAAGCTTGGGGTGGTTGGCCGAACTGCTACCGTATCTCGAATGATGAAGTGGATCTCATTGTCACGAGCGACATTGGACCGCGCATTATGCGCTACGGCTTTTTGAACGGCCAGAATCTCTTCAAGAATTTCGAAGAGACGATGGGCCAATCCGGCGAGAGCGAGTGGATGCTGCGCGGCGGTCATCGTATTTGGGCCGCGCCGGAAGAGGCGCCCAGAACGTATGCGCCGGACAACGGGCCAGTTGAAATCGTGATTGCGCGTAATGCGCTCACCGCCATACAGCCGGTCGAGGCGATGACGGGTCTGCAGAAAGAAATCACCGTCATACTCGCGCCGACGGGCACTGCGGTGGAAGTGCGTCATCGCATCAAGAATACTCTTCTCTGGGAAATTGAAGCTGCGGCCTGGGCAGTGTCGATGATGGAGCAGCGCGGCGTGGGGATCACGGGATTTCCTCCGCGTGGCAAGCATCCTGACATCCTGCCTCCGACGCACCCTCTGGTGATGTGGGCGTTCACGGACCTCAGCGATCCTCGCTGGAAGTTCACCAAGAAATATTTCATGCTGCGTCAGGTTCCGGAGAATGCTGCGCCGCAGAAGATAGGACATTTCAATCCGAACACGTGGGGAGCATATCTGTTGGGTACGGACCTGTTCGTCAAACGCACGACGGCGGATGCCAGGCTTCCATATGCGGACTTCGGCTGCTCGTACGAAACCTTTACGCGCGACGATATGCTTGAAATCGAGACTTTGGGGCCTCTGACGAAGCTTGCGCCAGGCGCATCGCTCGAGCATATCGAACACTGGACTCTACACCGGGATATCCAATTGCAGGATTTCACGGACGACGAACTGGATCGAGTTGTGGCTCCGCTGCTGGACGTTTAGCCATAGGCTGGAAACGGCACAGACTGAAGTGTCCAGTTCAGTGTAGAAGACGGCGTTGAAAGCCTGGTATCCGGGGGAGCGGTGTACTACCGGATGTAAGAATGGCCGAAGCCTGTCACAGGAAGGCGTGCAGTGTTACGTCACAGGTCGACCAATTTATTTTTGACTGCGTAGCGCACCAGATCCTGCACCGAGTGAAGTTGCAGCTTGTTCATGATATTGGCGCGATGCGTTTCAGCAGTGCGCAGGCTGATGTTCAGCTCGGTGGCGACTTCCTTATTGCTCTTGCCGCGCGCCAGCAACGAGACGATTTCAGTCTCCCGCTTCGTGAGCAGGTTCTCCGGGCGCATCGGTTGAGGCTTTTCGAGGAATCCGTCCAGCAGGATTTCGGAGATGGTTTGGGTGAAGAAGAGCTTATCTTCAAGAAGCGTATCGATAGCCTTGATCAGATCGCGAGCCGCGTCCGACTTCATCACATAGCCGCGCGCGCCGGCTTCCAGGATTTCGCGAACCAGTTGCTTACTGGCGTGCATGGTCAGGATCAGGACCCGGACCTTTGGCATTTCGCGCGAAATTTCTCGCGTTGCCGCCAGACCATCGAGACGCCCCGGCATGGAGATATCCAGAATGGCAATATCGGGTGCGTGCGACTTCACCAGTTCAATTGCCGTCTCTCCGTTATCAGCCTCCGCAACCACTTTACAACTCGGATTCGATTCGAGCATCGCCACCAGACCGCGGCGAACGACTTCATGATCATCGGCAATAACCAGTCGGATTTCACGTTCCATTAGCTTTTAGTTTCTCCGGACAGGCACAAACGCTCGAAGACGTGTACCTTGAGGTGACGAAAAAATCTCCAAATTTCCAAGATTTTGGGCAAGTCGCTCGCGAATCGCCGTCATGCCCACGCCGATCTCGATGGAACCGTTAGCCAGGCTGCGCTCCACTTCAGCAGGTAAACCGCAGCCATAGTCTTCGATTTCGACGTACGCGCCGCTGCCGTCTCGTGTCAACCGGACCGCGGCATTCGGGCTCCCGGAATGTCGCCGGACATTCGATATACTTTCCTGCACAACCGCCATCAGGGTATGCTCCACTTCCTGGGGAAGCCTGCCGAAGTCGGAATCAATTTGAAAATCGATTTTGAGGCCGCTATCCCGCGCGTATCCCTCGAGGTACCATTTCAAGGCTGCGGATAGCCCCAGTTCGTCGAACAGCGGGGGGTGCAGCATGTAGGAAAAGGTCCGCACGTCGCGGCAGCATCGCTCGAGTAGCGCCAGGTTGCTCTGCATACTCTTGGCATCGCTCGCGCCGAGAGACAGGCTCATACTCAGCGCTGCCAGGCTTTGCGCAATCGTGTCGTGCAGAAAGCGGGCCAGGTTTCTTCGCTCATTATCCTGCATTTGAAACAAGCGCGCCGACAGTTTGCGCAGCGCCGACTCAGAGGTGCGCAGTCCGGTGGTGTCGGTCGCGGAGCTCACGATATACGAGACTGCGTCATGTTCATCGCGGACGACCGTGCTGGACCAGGCTAGATCCCGAATGCTGCCGTCGGCCAGCACCCACTGGTTTTCGAAATAAACAGGGAAGGACTGGCGTTCAAATTCCCCCCGCATCCGGTCGGCTTGTTCTTCCTTTAAAAATATTTCCCAGACAGGTTTCCCGAGGACTTCGGCGGCTTTATATCCGGTCAGGTTCTCCGCTGCGCGATTAAATTGCATCAGCCTCCCGCCGACATCCGCCGCAATCGTCGGAGAGCTGATGACATCCAGAATCGCACGCGTAACATCCGTAATCGGTTCGGAAGGGCTAATCGGGAGGTTCTGCTGCTGCAGAGGCAGGGATACCATAACCACATGATTGCGTCCGGCGCTTTGTACACCGCCCGCGATCAGCCGCACCGAAATGCTTTCGCCATCTTTTGTGAGGTGGCGCCATTCGCCAAGTTCATTCGCCTCTGGCGTGGCGGCTGACCAGCGGATCAATAGCCGGGGAACGTCCTCCACCGGTGAGAGATCCGCGAGGTGGAGCCGCAGGAACTGCTCGCGGCTGTAGCGGTAGAGTTCCACTGCCGCATCATTGACCTCGGCAAACCGCAAGTTTTCGCGGTCCAACACGAACATAGGCAAGGGCGTAGCATTGAATAATGCACGAAAGAGTGGATCGTCCATAGCACCGCCCTTTGCCGATCGACGATCGGACGACTCTCTTAGAACAGCCATAAAATCTCCGTTTTGTAACGGTGTCACACCGATGTCTACCCGGGCGTGAGTGCCGTCGCTTCGCGTAACGCGGCATTCACGCCTGACCGCTTCGCCCTGAACATTGCCCAGTTCATTCATCGGCAAAAACCGGCCGGCATTCTGACCAACCAAAAGGTCCTCTGCTACACGGAATATATCGCATAACTTGCGATTCACCTCGGTGATGACGCCATCGACGCCGCGCGCGATCAACGCGCCATCCGACATTTCACCGATAAGAGAGGCAAGGGGATCCTTAATATTTCTGATGGGATCGCTGGGCGTGCCATTTGTGGTCATGTGGCAGAGTAGGAACCTTTTAAATTACCTGGAAAATCCTGCACGCACAATAGCAAATGCGCAATTTAAATTATCACAGATGGATTAAAGTTTGTTTTCAGGCTGCGATTGCCTCTGGAATAACGACCCCTTTTACACCGGCATACGCCCCGGCCTCGACACCCAATAACGCAAGAATGGTCGGCGCGATGTCGCGCTGAAAATGGGCAGGCCGGTTGGAGAGTTCGCCGGCCGCCGGGGTGTCGGGACCGATGAATGCAGCCCATATCTGCTCGTCGCCAGGCACCTTTGGACCATGATCCGACCAGTCGCCCAAAGTGCTGCCGCGGCCATGGTCGGTGGTCACAATTAGTGTGGTTCGGTCGCGATATTTCGGCGAATTCTGGATGAAGGTCCATAATGTCTTCAACGTCCGGTCGAAATACTGCAAGCTTGCAAGGACCTGGTCATAGCGCTTGTCGTGCGCCCAATCGTCGGTTTCGTCGAATGCGACAAAAAGGTGTTCCGGCTGGATCTTGTCCAGATACTCCATAGCGAGACCGAAGGTGAAAGCGTCGTGGCGGGAAGTGAGATCGATGAATCTCGCTTCCGACTGGAGTTGATTCAGGAGAGCGACTTTCGGGGAATTTTTCGGTAAGCCGCAGGCCTCGTATCCCGCGTTTACAAAGATACTTCCCGCGTGGCTTTCGGCGATGGAGTGGAAGACATTCCAAGACGCAAAGACCGCGACCTGCTCCGACGTAAGTTTGGAATGGCTTTTCAGAAATTCCAGAAAGCTTGGAGTGGGATTGCGAATGGGATCGTTGTTCCGGATTACGTCGTCTTGCGCGCGTCCCGTCAGGATCTCGGAATACCCGGGATATGATACGCGATAGCGATTCGACACTTGCAAGGAACAGCCACGGTTGACGTTGCCAATAAGTACGCCGCGGGGAACCAAGGTGTTCCAGAAGAAGGGCATCAGCGCGATCCGGCGTTCTTCCGCGGTTGGTCTCCAGAGCCGGCGCCGCAGGTTCGCGGACTCCGGACCCATCCCAGCAACCTTCTGGTTCATCAGAAGCGGATCCATTCCCGTGAAGAGATCCTGCCACCGTACGCCGTCCGAGGTAAAGAGGACGATGTGTTTTGTCTTGCGAGATCCAACGAACGCAGCGGCCGCGGTAGATAAGAAATCTCGACGTCGCATAGGTGGACAAACGGCAACTGCTCACACCGGAACGGACTGCAGCCTTACGCAACTCCAAATTTGTAAATCGTGGTGTATTTGTATTCTTGGCCCGGCTTTAGTTCGGAAGATGGGAAGTTCGGTTTGTTAGGCGAATCCGGAAAATGCTGCGTTTCCAGGCACAGCGCGCCTCGGCGCGGGTAGACTTTGCCGCCCTTTCCTTTAATCTTTCCGTCCAGGAAATTGCCGGTATAAAACTGGAGGCCGGGTTGATTGGTCGATACTTCCAAGGTCCGGCCGTAATTCGGTTCATGCACCAGCGCACAGCGTGTGATCGAACCTCCCGTGGAATCGAGCACCCAGTTGTGGTCGTAACCCATGCCGAACTTCAACTGCGGGTCATCTTTGTCGATACGGGCTCCGACAGCGGTCGCGGTGCGGAAATCGAACGGGCTGCCATCCAGGCTCTTCAATTCGCCGGTGGGAATGAGCGTCTTATCGACGGGAGTGAACTTACTCGCCGCGATTGTCATTTCGTGTCCGAGGATATCGCCCTCGCCGGCTCCAGCCAGATTCCAGTAACTATGGTTCGTCAGGTTAAGAACGGTATCCCGATCAGTTGTTGCTTTGTACTCGATCTTGAGCTCGTTCTGCGGCGTCAAGGAGTATGTGACTATGCTGGCAAGCGTTCCTGGATAACCCTCTTCCCCATCTTTGCTGGTGTACCTTAACTCAAGCGAAGGCGTATCTGAAGTGGTCTTGTCCGCGCCTGTCCAGAGCACCTTGTCGAAACCGATTTTGCCGCCGTGCAAGGAATTGGGTCCGTCGTTTGCCGCCAGCTTGTAAACCGTGCCATTCAGCGTGAACTGCGCCTTACCGATTCGATTGCCGTAGCGGCCGATTAATGCGCCGAAGTATGGATTGTCGCTCAGATAGCCATCGAGGGAGTTGAAGCCCAGCACGATGTCGGCAAACGCTCCCTTCTTATCCGGAACCTTAACGGAGACGACGCGTCCGCCGTAAGTCGTAATCGCCACGGACACCCCGTTGGCATTAGTCATGGTATAGAGATCGGCCGGATCGCCATTATGCAATTGGCCGAAGTGATCTTTTTTCATATTGACGCTCGGAGTCGCAGGGGTGGTAGAACTGGTTTCACTGGCGGGTTTGGTCGAGCACGCTCCCAGCGCGAAGGCTGCCAGCGTACCGAGCACCTGCCGTCTATCGGTCTTCATGGATATAAGTTCTCCAATTCATGGTCAATTTTCCTTGTTTCACTTCTGGCCGTAGTAGGCGTTCGGGCCGTGTTTTCGGAGGAAGTGCTTATCGAGCACATCCCGCGCAATGGGCTGCACCGCGGGATTCAGCGTGCGGGTACGCCAAGCCAGTTCGGCGACCTCTTCCAGCACCACCGCATTGTGAGCTGCGTTCGCCACATCCTCGCCCCAAGTGAAGGGGGCATGTCCTGCGACGAGCACTGCCGGCATCGATAGTGGATCGATTCCAACGAAGTGGCGGACAATGGCGAGCCCAGTATTCAATTCGTAATCGCCGCGAATCTCCTCGTTCGAGAGCGGGCCCACCACCGGGATGCTGCCGTAAAAATAGTCGGCGTGAGTTGTGCCCAGGCAGGGGATCTCGCGACCCGCCTGGGCCCAGACCGTGGCTGCGCGCGAGTGCGTATGCACGACACCACCGACAGCCGGAAATGCGCGATAAAGCGCAAGGTGCGTAGCGAGGTCGGAGGAGGGCCGCAGTTTGCCCTCGATGACCTTACCGTCAAGATCGGTGACGACGAAGTCGGAGGCTTTCATTTCCGAGTACGGCACACCGCTGGGCTTAATGGCGACCAGTCCAGTGGGCCGATCGATCCCACTGGCATTGCCCCATGTATACAGCACGAGCCCGCGGCGCACGATATCGAGGTTGGCTTCGAGAACCTGTTCTTTTAGCTGTTCGAGCATAGCGCCAGGCTCCTTGCTTCCGTGGAGATCCTGCGCAAGGCAGGCAGTACGTCGCCCGCATTGACTGGGGCCGCTCCCGGACGCCCGAAAGCGAAATAGAGTTTCCGGTAAAGCTGATACAGCTCTTCGTAGACCGTGACCGAGGCTGGCTCCGGCTCGACTGTTCGATATTCGGGACATAACGCCGCCTGCGCCGCTTCGACGGTCTTGAACGTTCCGGCCGCGAGGAATGCGAATATGGCGGAGCCCAAACTGGTGACATCTGTCTTCGGAACCAGGACGGGCTTGTTTAAAACGTTCGCATAAATTTGATTCAAGCTCTGGTTCTTCTGCGGTATGCCACCGCCGTTGATGACGCGATGGATCGGCACGCCGTGCTCTTCCATCCGTTCTAAAACAATGCGAGTGTGAAATGCCGTGCCTTCAATGGCGGCGAACAACTCATCCTGCGCGGTGTGCGTCAACTTCCAGCCTAGCGTGATTCCGCCGAGTTCCGGATTTACCAGCACCGTGCGATCGCCGTTATCCCAGGTAAGACGGAGCAACCCCGTCTCTCCGGCGCGAAACTTATCGAGGCCCACGGAGAGCGCCGCCACGGTTGTTCCCGCGCGCCGGGCGATCGCGTCGAAGATATCCCCCGTAGCCGAAAGGCCGGCTTCGACTCCGGCGAGGCGCGGATGGATAGAGCCTGGAACCACTCCGCACACCCCGGGAATCAATGCGGGCAGTTCCGCCACGGCCATGATGCAGGTCGAGGTGCCGACCACGTTGACAACGTCGCCAATCTTACAGCCCGCCCCAATGGCGTCCCAATGAGCGTCGAACGCTCCGACGGGGATTGGAATCCCAGCGCGAAGGCCAAGCTTCCTGGCCCATTCCGCGGTGAGAGACCCAGCAACTATATCGCTGGTAAAATAGCGTCCTTCGAGTTTGGCCGCGATGCCTTGCAACAGAGGGTCTACGCCCGAAAGAAACTCCGCTGATGGAAAACCTTCCCACTTGGGGTTCCACATCCACTTATGGCCCATGGCGCAAATGCTGCGCGGGACATTCGCCGGATCCTTGATTCCGCAGAGCACCGCGACAGCCATGTCGCAGTGTTCCAGCGCCGCAGCCATCCGGTCGCGTTTCCCCGGATTATTCCGCAGCCAGTGGAGGAGTTTGGAAAAGCCCCATTCCGACGAGTACGTCCCACCGCACCATTCGATGGCTTCGATTCGGGATTGCGCAGCGGCTGATGTAATCTCGGCCGCCTCTCGCCAGGCGCGATGATCACACCACAGATAATAGTCGTCAAGCGGCTCAAGTTTAGCGTCGACCGGGATGACGCTCGACCCCGTGGTATCGACCGCCAAAGCTTCCACCTGGTCGCCGGGGATGCCCGCGGCGTCAATCGCCAGGCGCGTCGCAAGCGGCAGCGCCTGTAGGTGGTCCACGTGGGCCTGAGTTGCGTAATCTGGATCTTCTTTCTTGCGATGCAGCGGATATGCGGCTACGCCCGAGCCTAAGCGTCCCTTGCGGGAGTCGACGATGGAAACCCGCACGCTAAGTGTGCCGAAATCAACGCCAGCTACGATCGCCATATTGTTTTACTTGTGCCAATACACTTCCCAACCAAGATACTTGACTGCTGCCTCGTACACAGCTCCGGCCGAATGGCTGAAGTTCGCCGCCACATGATGTTCGAAGCCCTGTTCGCAGATGTAGCGTAGCAGATGCTGTAGTTGCGGAATTTTCACCACGCCCGCTCCACCGAAGGTATTCAGCGGATCGTTAGTAAACTCGCCCTCCCCCACGTATCCGCGAATCCTGCCGGTCACGTCGTGCGTCGAGAAGCGCGCATAGCTCATCGGGCCCGCTTTCACACGGCCGACACAAGTGCCGAAAGTATTCAGCTTTCCAACGGTTCCCGCAATGATCTCCTGGTAATCCATACGTACGTCGGCAAAGAAATGCTTCGGTAGATTGCTGCAATGGAAGCAAACCGCTTTATCGGGATCGTCCCCATAATTGTTGTTCCAATCGAGCAGCGCGCTGGGCGTGTCCGACGCGAGGCGCAATGCATGCATGCCGACTACGCCTGCCACGTCG
>CAVZRE010000036.1:0-53635 GCA_963777595.1 Terriglobia bacterium | reverse complement strand
GGTGTTTGTCGTTTTACGGTACGGCGCGGCCATTCCGCTCGAAGACCTTTGCGCATTGTTCAAAGAATTCGTAGCGCGGATATTGAGCTGGCTTTTTCGTTGCGGGGATAATTGCCGTGCTCGGGAACGCTGAACACGGCGTCGACCGCCAGGCGTCGCCTCCGACTTAAGGTTCGCAATCGTCGCGTACACTTTAAATCCGAACTCATTGGCGCGCGGCCGCAAGATCGCCTTCGGGTGCTGATCCACATAGAGCGACACTACCCGCATTCCGGTATGTCCACCGCCTTCCAGCGGGTATCCAACCAGGAACCGGTCACCCATATGCTGACCATGAGACAGGTAACGATAACCGTGGTGACGATTGCGATGCGCTTGGGCTGGGGGCCTGGGCTGCAGCGGTGGCGGCGCGGCGGTTTCGATAAATTGGCGCCGTTCAGCATTCAGGTTCTCCAAAAGTCGATTCTTTGGCGAGTTGGTACGATGGCGAGGTGCGGAGTCTCGACCTTCTGCCTCCGCTACAGGCTATCGACCCCGGGCCGTGTGTCCCGTGGTTAGCAGTGTTCGCTCCACCGGATACTGCGCCTTACCGGTCAGGTACATATTCTCTGCATGCTGTAACCAGGGGCTGAAGAAGCTGGCCAGCGTGGTGCGGCCATCCGGCATCGGGAGATACATCTGCGTGGACCAGGTTTTGCGCCGCCCTTCAATGTACGCGCGAAGTTGAAATCCCGGATCAGGCCACTCAGCAGCAGCATGGTGCATATTAAGCCATCGTTGTGTTGGTAGCGATAGGCCACCGGGTCTTTCACGAGCTGCCGCATGTCGCCAGACTGGGAAAGAGCGTTGAATCCGGGCGCGCCGGCGTCAACGTGTGGCTTCGGCACAGTGCGGCCTCCATTAGCTCGGGTGGCCAGACCTCCTTCGTTCATCGCCTCCCAGAAGCGGCGCCGCGATAGGCCTGCACCCACTTCACGCCGGTCTCGCCTCCGCGTCGGCGCTCGACCATGCACTGGATGGTCTCCAGGCCATGAAATCGTAGCTGTCACGCCACCATAACAACGCATAGGCTTCAGGACCGGCGCGCCGAGCGGCATGTCGACGGACGGAATTGCCAGTGACCGGCAAACTGGAACCCGCCATGAAGGCAAACCCCATTTTGCGGGACGTGTCATACATCTTCCGCGCCCACTCCCAATTCCACGAGAGATGCTTGTCGCTGAACATGCACGGATCGCCCGCTCTTCCGGTAGACGTCCACGATCTCATGAAAAAATCGAAGCGCGGGTATTGGGTCTGCCCCTTCTCGTTCTTTGGATAATCGCCGTGTCACCAACCAGCACCACGCCGTCAACCGCTAATTTATCGCCGCCAAGCGTGAGCGCTTCGGCAATGTCGGATAGATCTTCATCGAAGGATGCCGGGCGGCGCGCTCCCGGCTGAGATCGTTGGCGCCGACCTGGTGGACGCACACACTTACCCAGATCCATCTCCGGACGGTGGTTCGTACTGTTCCAGCCATACCCATGAGAACCGGTCAATGATGTGTTGGGTATGGGAGTACTTGAAGAACTTAGTCGTGACGCCGGCTAGCTTGGGTCGCGCGGTGCTCATAGAAGATCATTATTCCAGATCTTCCGCAAAACTGCTGTCATCGCTGCCAAAAGGGTTACCAGCAGGGTCGCCAGCAAGGTGACCAGGACAGTCGCCGTCGTATGCTACGGTGTTCAGAATATCGAACTATCGCGGCCAGGACCCACACAGAACCAATGCGTTAATTCCCGCAGCGAGGGGCCGCGTGGAGGGAAAATCCGCCGTAGAGAGGCATCAGTTTCGCCACGTAGGTCGCAGCGAGAATATAGCCCCAGAGCACCACGGTTGCCGAGGAAGTCCAGCGCCCCAGCCGGCCTGATCTCTGGCAGCCCAGTAGAGCCATACAAAGTAAAGGAGTCATAACGGCCTGCAGGTACCATGGTCTGGTAATCGTCAACGCCCCTTTGGAGTACATGTAGAGGCTCCCACGGATAGATCACGGCAACCCAAAAGCTGCCACGGGAGCCCAGGAAACAAATCCCGCCGAAGTCCACGCCGCATCGTCCAAAGCGCCAGAGCAATCCCCGAGTAACAGCAGGAGCAAGTTCATCGTGCTCACCGAGAAATCGTTGAACGAAGCATCTCCCATCCAAAATGCGCCGCGCGCCATGAAAGGGATGGTCTTCAGCCAAGGAATCGACAGCAGCGCTCTCAACGCACCACCTTCGCTTTGGTAGCTTCCACATGGCCGCTGACATCCCCGTACAAAATAAGATTACGAACGTACCACGGACCCGCAAGGATAGCGGGAACTAAAAATAAGACCATCAACCCGCGACCCGAAAGCTTCCCTCGCCGGTGCCACAGCAACGCGGCTAAGACGTACAACGGCCCGAAGACCAGGAAATAAGCTTTCGTCAATAACCCCGCGGAAAAAATTCCGCCGAACCACAGCGCGCTTCGTGTGGAACGCTCTCGATGGCACCGTAGTGCCCGGATAATGAGCCAGACGGCCAGTGGAACCGCAAGCCAGTCGTTATCTACATGGGCGACGGTCGCCCAGAACATCTGACATGAGAACGTGAGGAATTCGAGCGCCGCGACGAAGCCTTGATCGAGACCGATTTCCCTGCCCAGCGATTCCATTCCGCGGAACATCAGCAGCACGCATGCTACCGATAGCAGCAGCCTCAAGATCCAGACCCGCCGCGGCAAGCCGACGCGTTGCATCAGTTCATTAGGAACCGCCATCAGGAAGTATGCGAGCGGGGCATGTTGAGCCTCGTAGTTCGTCGAATATTGATCGCTCTCCCGTAACCTCAGCTCAGAGGGAATGCGTTCAGCGGCAGCCCGAAGCTCATGCCTCGTCGAGCTGTCTAAAGCGGCAAATTGCTCGAATGTGCGGACGCCTTGCGTATCCTGAAGGTGCAGGTTCGCGATCATCAGATAGCTCATGGGCAGCAAAACTAAGGTCGCGTTGATATCGTTCGAAAGCCCTGTCTGCCCAAGTACGGGGAACGCGTGGTGGGCACCAAGATACTGCACATAACCGTAATGGAACTCCTCGTCGATCCCTCCCCGAACGGTAGGAGTGAAACGTAGAGCACGGCGTTCATCAGACCGTAAATCAACAGCACGCGCGAACTAGCCGGAGCAAACACCTATTGTCCGTCCTTGTGGTCAGCTACACGTGACGCGGACTCGATCTTTGCAGTTCATCAACACAGGAATCGATTAGCGCCCGCGTTTAACTCCCGTCGCGTGCCCATCCCTTCAAAGATCCCAGACACACCCGAAGGAAGTGTCACGACAGCGGACCATCCGGCTCCACGCGGACTGAAATCCACCTAAATCGCGCCGTGGGGATGAGGGACGGAACCCGCGCAGCCTTCAACTTGCCCAGATTGGGCCGCACCGAAACACGGCTGAATCCGGGAGCGGCGGAATCCATCCCCAGCACCGTCCGGAAGATCTCGATGTTCGGACTGGCGCTCCAGGCGTGGCAATCCGAGCGCGGCGGATCGTTGGGCCGCTCTTCCCATTCGGCAAAAGTGGTGAGGCCGTGATCGATCATGCCGCGCCAATCGTCGAGCAGATCCAGATAACGATTCCCTTCCCCCACCTTTGCGACAGCGCCTGGTGAAGATAGAAGCGGAAGAAGAAAGTGGCCTGGGCGATTCCGGGTTCACTCAAAATCCGCAACATCAAATCGTGCGCGGCCTTTCGAAAATGAGCTCGCCTAGCACCGCGAGCGTATTGGTGTGCTGCGAGAATTTCTCCTTCCGCGGCGTATCGGCGTACATGTGCCGGCCTGATCCCAATAGAGTTGCTGCACGGTCTGCCGGAGTTGCTGCTCGCGGCGCCGGTAGACGTCGCCATCGCCGCAAGCCCCAGCTTGGCTTCCAGATCGGCGGCCCAACCGTAGCCATCATCAGCAACAGATCGAACGGCGCCGACGAGCCATCCTCTTCCTGCGGAGCTTCGCCGTTGGGCCATGACGGCACCCAATCGAAATAGCGCCACCAGGGCAACGGCTTGAGCGAACCGTTCTGCTTCTGATAACCCTCGAAGAAACTCAGCACCGCGCGCACGCCAGGCAGCATTTGCCGCAAAATTCGGGATCGTCGACATACCACCAGTAATCGTGCACCATTCCGATCCACCAAAGCGAAAAACCGGGAATATACTGCTCCAGCCGCGATGGATAGCGGCTCATCGTCGCCCCGTCGCTTTGCCGCGAGTCGTTGATCAGTCGATGGCATTGCGCATCAGCCGCGTGTCGCCGGAATTGAAGATCGAAATCAGGCACTGCGTCCGCGTGTCGCCGACATATTGCAATTGCTCGTAATAAGGGCAATCCATGTAGGTCTCATGCGCGCACAGACTGGCAGTCCGCCATCCTACGTCGAGAATCTTGCCGATGTCTTCCGAGCCTGCTTCGAATACTGCTTTGCGTTCGAATGGATAGCCCACATGTGTACAGCCTAGATCGTTGATCACCAGCGGCTGGTCCTGAGTCGTCACATCCAGTTCAAGATAACGCCAGGTACGCCACCAGAGCGGACGGAACGTGCGGCGTTCTTGACCGTCGGCGACGAACTCGTCGTGGTAGCCGATCAGTTCCTTCCCCTCGATCTCGTTGCGATTCCCTTTTTGCAGGCGCTTTCCTCCAGCAACCTGTTTCACCAATGTCTCGGCATAACGCAGTTTTACGATGCCGTCCTTCCCGCCGCTGACACTCACGTATTATCCGGATGACCACGAGTAGTTGATTACTCGTGGTCGATCAGGATGGTCCTGAGTGTCAGCGGCGGGAAGGTGATCATCGTAAAACTGCGTTATGCCGAGACATTGGTGAAACAGGTTGCTGGAGGAAAGCGCCTGCAAAAAAGGGAATCGCAACGAGATCGAGGGGAAGGAACTGATCGGCTACCACGACGAGTTCGTCGCCGACGGTCAAGAACGCCGCACGTTCCGTCCGCTCTGGTGGCGTACCTGGCGTTATCTTGAACTGGATGTGACGACTCAGGACCAGCCGCTGGTGATCAACGACCTAGGCTGTACACATGTGGGCTATCCATTCGAACGCAAAGCAGTATTCGAAGCAGGCTCGCAAGACATCGGCAAGATTCTCGATGTAGGATGGCGGACTGCCAGTCTGTGCGCCCACGAGACCTACATGGATTGCCCCTATTACGAGCAACTCCAATATGTCGGCGACACCCGGACGCAGTGCCTGATTTCGATCTTCAATTCCGGCGACACGCGGTTGATGCGCAATGCCATCGATTTGATCAACGACTCGCGGCAAAGCGACGGCGCCACGATGAGCCGGTATCCAACGCGGCTGGAGCAGTATATTCCCGGTTTTTCGCTGTGGTGGATCGGGATGGTGCACGATTACTGGTGGTATGTCGACGATCCCGAATTCTTGCGGCAAATGCTCCCCGGCGTGCGCGCGGTGCTGAGTTTCTTCGAGGGTTATCAAAAGCAGAACGGCTCGTTGAAGCCGCTGCCCTGGTGGCGCTATTTTGATTGGGTGCCGTCATGGCCCAACGGCGAAGCGCCGCAGGAAGAGGATGGCTCGTCGGCTCCGTTCGATCTTTTGCTGATGATGGCTTATGGCTGGGCCGCGGACCTCGAAGCCAAACTGGGGCTTGCGGCGATGTCGACGGTATACCGGAGCCGCGAGCAGCAGCTCCGGCAGACCGCGCAGCAGCTGTATTGGGACAATGGCCGGCACATGTACGCCGATACGCCGCGGAAGGAGCAATTCTCGCAGCATACGAATACGCTGGCCGTGCTAGGCAATCTCATTTCCGAAAAGGCCGCCCACGATTTGGTGTTGCGGATTTTGAGTGAGCCCGGAATCGCTCAAGCGACCTTTTTCTTCCGTTTCTATCTTCACCAGGCTGTCCATAAGGTGGGCGAAGGGAATCGTTATCTCGATCTGCTGGACGATTGGCGCGGTATGATCGATCACGGCCTCACCACGTTCGCCGAGTGGGAGGAGCGGCCCGACGATCCGCCGCGCTCGGATTGCCACGCCTGGAGCGCCAGTCCCAACATTGAAATCTTTCGGACGGTGCTCGGAATCGACTCCGCCGCGCCTGGATTTAGCCGTGTTTCGGTGCGGCCCAATCTGGGCAAGTTGAAGGCTGCGCGGGGTTCCGTGCCTCATCCCCACGGCGCTATTGAGGTGGATTTCAGTCCGCGTGGAGCCGGATGGTCCGCTGTCGTGACACTTCCTCCGGGTGTGTCTGGGATCTTTGAAGGGATGGGCACGCGACGGGAGCTAAACGCGGGCGCTAATCGATTCCTGTGTTGATGAAACTGCAAAGACTCGAGTCCGCGTCACGTGTAGCTGACCACAAGGACGGACAATAGGTGTTTGCGTCCCGGCTACATTCGCGCGCTGTTGTTGATTTACGGTCTGATGAACGCCGTGCTCTACGTTTCACTCCTACCGTTATGGGAGGGCATCGACGAGGAGTTCCATTACGGTTATGTGCAGTATCTTGGTGCCCACCACGCGTTCCCCGTACTTGGGCAGACAGGGCTTTCGAACGATATCAACGCGTCCTTAGTTTTGCTGCCCATGAGCTATCTGATGATCGCGAACCTGCACCTTCAGGATACGCAAGGCGTCCGCACATTCGAGCAATTTGCCGCTTTAGACAGCTCGACGAGGCATGAGCTTCGGGCTGCCGCTGAACGCATTCCCTCTGAGCTGAGGTTACGGGAGAGCGATCAATATTCGACGAACTACGAGGCTCAACATGCCCCGCTCGCATACTTCCTGATGGCGGTTCCTAATGAACTGATGCAACGCGTCAGCTTGCCGCGGCGGGTCTGGATCTTGAGGCTGCTGCTATCGGTAGCATGCGTGCTGCTGATGTTCCGCGGAATGGAATCGCTGGGCAGGGAAATCGGTCTCGATCAAGGCTTCGTCGCGGCGCTCGAATTCCTCACGTTCTCATGTCAGATGTTCTGGGCGACCGTCGCCCATGTAGATAACGACTGGCTTGCGGTTCCACTGGCCGTCTGGCTCATTATCCGGGCACTACGGTGCCATCGAGAGCGTTCCACACGAAGCGCGCTGTGGTTCGGCGGAATTTTTTCCGCGGGGTTATTGACGAAAGCTTATTTCCTGGTCTTCGGGCCGTTGTACGTCTTAGCCGCGTTGCTGTGGCACCGGCGAGGGAAGCTTTCGGGTCGCGGGTTGATGGTCTTATTTTTAGTTCCCGCTATCCTTGCGGGTCCGTGGTACGTTCGTAATCTTATTTTGTACGGGGATGTCAGCGGCCATGTGGAAGCTACCAATGGAGTGACTACTGGCGGTGCGTTGAGAGCGCTGCTGTCGATTCCTTGGCTGAAGACCATCCCTTTCATGGCGCGCGGCGCATTTTGGATGGGGAATGCTTCGTTCAACGATTTCTCGGTGAGCACGATGAACTTGCTCCTGCTGTTACTGGGGATTGCTCTGGCGCTTTGGACGATGCGGCGTGGACTTCGGCGGGATTTGTTTTTGTGGGCGCCCGTGGCAGCGTTTTGGGTTGCCGTGATCTATGCCATTGGGAGCCTCTACATGTACTCCAAAGGGGCGTTGACGATTACCGGACCGTGGTACCTGCAGGCCGTTATGACTCCTTTACTTTGTATGGCTCTACTGGGCTGCCAGAGATCAGGCCGGCTGGGGCGCTGGACTTCCTCGGCGACCGTGGTGCTCTGGGGCTATATTCTGGCTGCAACCTACGTGGCGAAACTGATGCCTCTCTACGGCGGATTTCCCGGCGCGCGGTCCTCGCTGCGGGAATTAACGCATTGGTATCTGTCGGATTGGCCGCGAACGTCCGATATTCTGAACACCGTGGCGCTGGCGCCGGCGACTGTCCTGGTCACCTTGCTGGCGACCCTGCTGGTAACCCTTTTTGCAGCGATGACAGCAGTTTTGCGGAAGATCTGGAATAATGATCTTCTATGAGCACCGCGCGACCCAAGCTAGCCGGCGTCACGACTAAGTTCTTCAAGTACTCCCATACCCAACACATCATTGACCGGTTTCTCGATGGGTATGGCTGGAACGGTACGCACCACCGTCCGGAGATGGATCTGGTATCGCTGTACGTCGACCAGGTCGGCCCCAACGATCTCAGCCGGGAACGCGCCGCCCGGCATCCTTCGATGAAGATCTATCCGACAATTGCCGAAGCTCTCACGCTTGGCGGCGATAAGCTCGCGGTTGACGGCGTGGTGCTGGTTGGAGAGCACGGCGACTATCCAAAGAATGAGATGGGGCAGACGAAATATCCGCGCTACGAGTTCTTCATGAGCATCGTGGATGTCTTCCGGAAGAGCGGGCGGTCCGTGCCAGTTTTTAGCGATAAGCATCTTTCGTGGAATTGGGAGTGGGCGCGTAAGATGTATGACACATCACGCGAGATGGGTTTTGCTTTCATGGCTGGTTCGAGTTTGCCGGTCACGTGGCGCACGCCGTCGGTCGACATGCCGATGGGCGCGCCGGTGCGTGAAGCTCTAAGCGCTGTGCTACGGAGGCGTCGACAGCTACGACTTCCACGCCCTGGAGACGATTCAGTGCATGGTAGAGCGGCGACGCGGAGCCGAGGTTGGCGTGAAGTGGGTGCAAGCGTATCGCGGGCCGGCTTTCTGGGAGGCATTGAACAACCATGTCTGGCCACCCGAGTTAATGAAAGCGGCACTGTGCCGGAGCCACACGTTGACGCCGGCGCGTCCGGGATTCAACGATATCTTCCCCAGTCTGGCGGACATGCAGCGTCTGGTGAAAGACCCCGTGGCGTATCGCTACCAACATAACGATGGCTTAATGTGCACCATGCTGCTGCTGAACGGACTGATCCGGGATTTCAATTTCGCCGCGTACATTGAAGGGCAGAGCAAACCCTGGTCCACGCAGATGTATCTGCCGATGCCCGACGGCCGCACGACGCTGGCCAGCTTTTTCAGCCCTCTGGTTCATCATGCAGAGAATATGTACCTGACCGGTAAGGCGCAGTATCCGGTGGAGCGCACGCTGTTAACGACGGGTCTGACGGCGGCGGGGGTCGAGAGCCTGTACCGGAAGGCGAAGGTGGAGACTCCGCACCTCGCCATCCGGTACCAACCCACCAAAGAATCGACTTTCTGGAGGACATGAGAATGCTGACACGACGAGAATTTATCGGAGCCGCCGCGGCCGCAACTGCTGCAGCCCAAGGCCCCCAGCCGAAGCGCATCGCGATCATCACCACGATTTATCGTTACCTGTCGCATGGCCAGCATATGGGCGATCGGTTCCTGGTGGGATACCCGCTCGAAGGCGGGTGGCACATGCCGGACATGAAAGTAGTGTCTCTCTATGTGGATCAGAAACCGGAGGGCGACCTCAGCGGCGCGCGCGCGCAATGAGTTCGGCTTCAAAGTGTATCCGACGATTGCCGAGGCGCTCCGGTGCGGAGGCGACAAACTGGCGGTCGACGCGGTGCTCACGATCGGCGAGCACGGCAATTATCCACGCAACGAAAAAGGTCAGATTCTATATCCGCGCTACGAATTCTTTGAACAATGCGCGAAGGTGTTCGAGCAGGATGGACGGGTTGTGCCGGACTACAACGACAAACACCTTTCCTACAGTTTCGAGAAGGCCAAGAAGATGGTGGAGACTTCGCGGCGCATGAAGTTTCCGATGCTCGCGGGTTCATCGCTGCCGGTGACCTGGCGTTTGCCGGCGATTGAGTTGCCGCTTGGCTGCCGCATCGAGGAAGCGCTGATGGTGGGCGAGGGCGGATCGGATCCCATGGATTTCCACGCGCTGGAAGGGTTGCAGTGCATGGTCGAGCGCCGGGGGCATGGCGAGACCGGCGTGAAGGCGGTGCAAATGCTCGAAGGCGACGCCGTCTGGAAAGCTGGACAGGATGGCCGTTATTCCAGGGATTTGTTGATAGCCGCGCTTTCGCGCAGCGACACTCCGTTGGGACCGTCGGTGGCTGACGGACGCACGCAGGACCTGGTCGGGTCTGGAGAATTGCAGAAGCTGGCGACGAATCCGGCGGCGTATTTTATCGAATATCGCGATGGGCTAAAGGCAACCTTGTTGATGCTGAATGGCGCGCTGAAGGATTTCAATTTCGCGGCGCGGTTGCAGGGCGCGGGCGTTCAATCGACACAGTTTCTCCTGACGCCGGAACCGAACGTAACCTACTCGGCGTGTTTGATGCATAAAGTAGAAGAAATGTTCGCGAGCGGCGCAGCGCCTTATCCTGTGGATCGCACGCTGCTGGTGAGCGGGATTCTGGAGAGTTGCCTCACCTCTAAAACGCAGAGTCACGCGAGGTTGGAAACGCCGCATTTGAGCGTGACCTACAAGGCGCCGGCCAAGCCTCAATTTCCGGTGGCGTAAGCAGACAGAACACAGCCTAAAGCCTGTGTTACAAAACTATGCGGCTAGCAACGGTATCATGGCCGGAACTTCCGGCGCTGTCAGAGCGGATCTTTGTAGTGCCGCTGGGGTCGCTGGAGCAGCATGGCAAACATTTGCCGCTGTTCACCGACTCCCTAATTATCGGCCATATCGCGGAGCGCGTCGAGGAGCTTTGCTCTGACCGCATCGTGCTGCTGCCGGTGCAGTGGTTGGGGCACTCGCCGCACCACCGTCGATTCGGCTGTGTGAGCCTCGACCTGATGCCCTATGTTGAGATGATTCGCGGCATTTGCCGGTCGCTGGTGGCGATTGGCGCGCGTAAAATTCTGCTGCTCAACGGCCATGGCGGCAACGATATCCCGTGTAAGGCGGCACTGCGCGAACTGAAGAGCGAATTCGAGGAGTTCAAAGACCTCTATATCGCCTATGCAACCTATTGGAACCTCGCCTCGCAGGAGTTTTCGGCAATTCGCGAATCGCCGGCGGGCGGCATGGGACACGCTTGCGAAATGGAGACGTCGGTCATGCTGGCGAAGCATCCGGAATTGGTCGACACGTCAAAAGCCGCCCGCGGAGGACCCAGCGAGGAGCGCGGCTATCGCACCATCGACATGCTGAAATCCGAGCCCTATTTCCTGATCGCGGAGTTTGACGAATTTTCCGAGACGGGCGTCATCGGCATGCCGGAATTTGCGACGCCGGAGAAAGGGGCCCGGTTTCTGGAGGCGGGTGCGCAAGGAGTGGTTCGCTTTCTCGACGATTTCGCGAAATGGGATTTCCAAACGCGTCCCAAGGCCCAGCCGAAAACATGACGCGCCGCTGGGTGGTCGTCGCGCTAATTTTCGCCGGCATTGTCATCAGCTACGTGGATCGCGGCAATCTGGGAATTGCGGCTCCATCGATCATGAAGGAATTCGGGTTTCCGCCTTCCTCGATGGGACTACTGCTCTCGGCGTTTTTCTGGACCTATGCGGCGTTCCAGATTCCGGCTGGGACCATTATCGATCGCATTGGAATTCGCGTAGTATACGCGTGCGGGTTCCTGATCTGGTCACTAGCATCCTCTGCAATAGGATTGAGCCGTGGCCTGGCGGGAATGCTGGTATTACGTATGGTCCTGGGACTGGCGGAATCCGTAGGCCCGATTGCAAGCATGTCGTTTATCCGGCGCAATTTCGCGGGCGCGGAAGCGGGACTGCCGATCGGGATTTACATCGCGGGTCAGAATCTCGGACCGGCGGCGGGGGCTCTCCTCGGCACGCAGTTGATCGAACATTTCGGCTGGCGAGCCATGTTCATCATGACCGGTTTGGGCGCGATGCTATGGCTGCCGTTCTGGCTGTGGCTTGCACCGCGAGACGATGGACGCACCCCGACGGCATTCCCGGCGGCGCGGCTACCGTGGCGTGAGGTGATCGGTATGCCTGCGTTCTGGGCCATGACAACAGGTATCTTCCTTTCGTCGTATTTCTGGTACTTCCTGCTGACCTGGGTGCCGACCTACCTGACATCGTCTCGCGGGTTCACGACGACCGAGATGGGGCGCGTCTTATCGACACCCTTGTTCGCCATGGCCGTCCTGAATATCGGGGCCGGGTCGTTAGCCGACCATTTGGTGAAACGTGTGGGCTCAGCCTTTCAGGTTCGGCTGTGGTTCTGTGCGGCCGGCTATATCGGGTCCGGAGCGGTCTTGCTGCTACTGGTACTGCACGATCGCGGGGCAGTGCTTCCGGTGTTAATGGTTGCGGTGTGCTCGACTGGAATCGGCAATTCGAACTTCTGGGCGTTATCACAGCAGGCGGCGCCGGCAAACCTGGTGGGGCGGGTGATTGGGTATCTCAACACCGTCTCCCAACTGGCGGGGGCCGCAGCGCCTCTGATTACCGGATGGATACTGGGTCCGGAGAAGCAATTCGGCGTCGCGTTGGCGATGGCGGGCGTCAGCGCACCTCTGGCCGCTGGGTGTCTGATCTTCACCGGAGTGGATGGACTGGAGAAGTTGCGCCAGGCATTAGGATCGACCCAAAAAACAGATTAAGGAGTCTACTACGGCCTGGGAATCGGAGCGCCGCGCGGAAGGTGCTTGCGGTACGGAGAAGGGCTGCTTTCCAGCCGCCACTTGGCGTGGATGGTCTAACTGGGAGCGGGCACTGGCTTAAGCCTGCCACACACAGCCGCGCTGTGATAGGGTGATGCTATGCCGACCGGCCTCTCTCGACGTGATGTCCTCAAACTGCCCGCTGCCGCGCCCTTCCTGTTGAGCGGAGCCGCGAACAAACCCAATGTGTTGATGATTGCGTGTGACGATCTAAACACCCGGATCGGGTGCTGGGGCGATCAGGTTGCCAAGACGCCAAACATCGACAGATTAGCCGCCCGCGGTATGCGTTTCGAGCGCGCCTATTGCCACTATCCGCTATGCAATCCGTCGCGGACGGCGCTATTAAGCGGTATGCGGCCGGATACGACACGAGTGTTTGACAACAACACGGCGCCCCGGACGACGATCGGCAACGTCCCATTCCTCCCCGAGTGGTTCCAACAGAATGGCTATTTCACGGCGAGGATCGGCAAGATCCTGCACGATTCTTTTGCAGATGCGGTGAAATGGGACATCTCCAAACCCGCCACACCCGGGCCGAATATGAGACGCGAACCCGGCGGCAGGAAAAAAGGACCAAACGGCAAGCAGGTAGGAGAAGAAGGCGGCATCAAGCTTTCCTGGACTCACACGGATAACCATGACGAGGACGAACCGGACGGTCATACCGCGCGTCAGATTGTGGAGATCATGGAGCAGCATCTCGACGGAAAGCCCTTCTTCCTGGGAGCTGGATTCCACAAACCCCATCTGCCGTGGGTCGCGCCGAAGCGATACTTCGATATGTATCCGCCCGAGCAAATACACTTGCCCGACACTCCCTCAAACGACCGCGAGGACATCCCTCCCATTGCCCTGACGCATACTGCCGGCGACGAAGAATTGACTGAGCTCGATAAAAAGACATGCATCGCGGCGTATCATGCGTGCACTACATTTCTCGACGCGCAGATCGGAGTCTTGCTGGACGCGCTCGATCGCCACAAGTTATGGGATAACACGGTGGTGATTCTGTGGGCCGATCATGGATGGCATCTGGACGACCATCTCGGTCTATGGCGGAAGATGACGGTCTTCGAGGAGGCATCCCATGTGCCTCTGATCATCGCCGCGCCAGGGATGAAGCGCGGCGTGACGTGCCGGCGACTGGCGGAGTGGAGCGATATCTATCCCACGATGACGCAACTCTGCGGTCTCGGAAATCCTTCCGGACTGGAAGGCATCAGTCTGGTTCCGCTGTTGCAGGAGCCTGAGCGTCCGTGGAAGAAAGCCGCGTCGACGGTGGTGCGGCACAGGAATGTGTTGGGCCGAAGCGTAAGGACGGACCACTACCGGTACACGGAGTGGGGTAGTCCACAAGTGGCGGAGTTGTACGACCATGAGCTTGATCCGCACGAGTTTACGAATTTGGCGGGAGATCCAAAACTGGCCAAGGTGCGGCAGGATTTGCAACGGTACCTGGCGGTGGGGGGATGGAAGGCCGCGCTGCCGCCGTCGTGAGGCGGACGCACAGACTCCTCTGTGTTTCGCTACACCGATTCGGCGCTGTAACGGGCAATCAGGCCATTCCGTACAGCGTAGCGGTAGGTCAACGTGAACCCAAAGCCTGCGAGCAGGACGGCAGACACTGCCAATGCGGAGGCTATGGCGAGCCCCTGCAGCGGGGATTTTCCTCCGGCAAGGATGGTTCGAATACTCTCGAACACATAAGACGGAGGCAGCAGATAGGATACCCATCGCATCCAGGACGGCAGCATCGACAGCGGATAGAACACACCGGCAAACGGCGAGACCAGCGCCGGAATCGGCCAAACGAACCACTCCGCTGACGGTCCGTAGCGCAAAACTACGGCACAGCCGATGATCCCCAGAGAAATGCCGAAGAGGAACAGCACTAGAAGATAGGGAACCAGCAGAAAGCCGTACGCAAAGAAGGACAAGCCGAAGACCGTGGTGGACAGGACCAGCATGACTGCGAGACCGATGGAACTCGTGGCGATGCTCGACAAAATCAAACCGGCGATATATTCCGAAATTGACAGCGGCGTGGCGAAGATATTGAGGAAGTTGCGCGACCACACGTCCTCGAAGAACGCCATGGTTACGCCTTGCATCACCCGAACAAAAAAGTCCCACATCAGCACGGCTCCGAGCAGCGCCGGGACGAAGTTGTATTTGGGCGAGGACACCTGGTTGAGATAGCGGCTCATGAAGCCCCAGAGGGTCATGTCCAGCGTCACCCAGACGAAGAGCGGCAAAAACCGGGCGATGCTTCCGCGCACCAGGTAGAACTGCCGGAGAAATATGGCTGCGACTCTAGTGAACGTCAATGTGATTCACGCGCTTTCGACGGCAAGCTTTTCATGCGCAATGGAGATGAAGAGTTCCTCAAGGTTTTCTTTCCCGTGTTCGCGGGGAAGCGTTTTTGGATCGCCTTGCAGCAAAATCTTTCCATGAGAAAGGAACAGCACGCGGTCACAAACATCCTGAACCTCATACATATTGTGCGAGGTCCAGAGCACGCCGTTGTTCCCTTCCGCCGTGATCCGGCGAATCTGGTTCCGGATGTCGCGTGCCGTGGCCGGATCGAGCGATGCGGTCGGTTCGTCGAGCAGCAGCAGGGTGGGTTGGTTGATCATGGCTTTCGCAAGGCATACCCGCGTCTGCTCGCCGGAGGATAGCACACCGCACTTGGTATTGCGGAAGGCCTTCAGATCGAACATCTCAAGCAAAGTTTCGATGCGCTGAGAGAGGCGTCCGACGCTGTAGATCATGCCGAAGATGCGCAGGTTCTGATAGACGGTCAGGTTGCCCGGCAAGGGCGCGTAGACGGCGGCGAAATTGGTTCGTGCAAGGGCTTTGCGACGGCGGCGGGCAAGATCCAGACCCTCGATGTGGATGGTTCCGGAGGTAGGTTGGAGAACGCTCAAGACCATGTTGATCGTGGTAGTTTTGCCGGCGCCATTGGGTCCAAGCAACCCCACGATTTCGTTGGGTTCGACGGTAAAAGAAATGGTATCGACGGCGACCGTGTCTCCGTACACCTTGCGGAGATCGGCTACGGCCAGCACGTGGGGCAGGGAAGTGGGCTCCAATTAGGAGAAATAATCTCGCACCTTATCGAACAAGCCCTTCTCTTTAGGCTCATTCTCCAAGGGGAGGGTAGCGGCCAACTGCTCCAGCAGTTTCTTCTGGTCGCGATTCAGCTTGGTAGGGGTCTTGACCTCGACGTGCACAATGAGATCGCCGCGCCCGTGTCCGTTCACCGAAGCGACTCCCTGCGACCGGATGCGAAATTCCGCGCCACCCTGAGTGCCTTCGGGAATCCGTAACGGATGCGGTTGGCCGAGCGTGGGAACTTCGATCTCGGCGCCCAGCGCTGCTTGCGCAAAGTTGATGGGGATGGTGCAGTGCAGGTCGTTCTCGCTGCGTTCGAAGAACGGATGCTCCTTGACCTTCAAAAACACGTAGAGATCGCCGGACGGCCCACCGTTCGACCCTGGCTGGCCTTCCTGCACGAGGCGCAGACGATTGCCGTCGGCGACACCGGGCGGAATGTTGACCTTCAGCTTGCGGGTAACCTGTTTCACCCCGCTGCCACGGCATTCCTTGCAGGCATTGCGGATGATCTTCCCGGCGCCGCGACACTGGCTGCACGCTCGACGGACGGATAAAAAGCCTTGCTGATAAAGCTGCTCGCCTCGTCCTTTACAAGCCGGACAAGTTACCGGGCCGGTCCCCGGCTCCGAACCCTCACCACGGCAACGATCACAAGCTTCTGTCCGCGGTAACTGGATCTCGACAGTCGTTCCGAATACCGCGTCTTCGAAGCTGATCTCGAGGTCATAGCGGACGTCTTCGCCGCGCGCCGCGCGATTGGCGCGGCCCCGTCCGGCGCCACCGAAGAAATCGCCAAAACCAAACTGGCTGAGAATGTCGCCCAGGTCGAAGTCGTTGGGATCGAAACCGCCGCCGGCCGCGCTGGGTACGCCCTGGTGTCCGAATCGATCGTAAGCTGCACGCTTCTGGGAATCGGAGAGCACACTATAGGCTTCCGCACACTCTTTGAACTTTTCCTCGGCCGTATGATCGCCTGGATTTCGGTCGGGATGAAACTGGAGGGCGAGCTTGCGATAAGCCCCCTTGATGGTTACGTCGTCCGCGTCACGGCTAACGCTCAGGACCTCGTAGTAGTCACGTTTGCTCACGGTCATCTATTTCTCCAACACCGTTTTCATTACGGGTGTACGGCGACCCGCACCATCGAGGGCCGCAGCAGGCGTCCTTTGAACCTGTACCCGCGCTGGAACTCGCCCAGGATAGTTTGATCTGGGGCGTCATTGGTCTCCACGCGCTCCACGGCCTGATGCAGGTTCGGGTCGAAGGCCTGACCGACAGTCTCCATGGGTTCGAGTCCCAGCTTGGTTAGACGGTCCACCATGCGCTGGTAGATCAGTTCGATGCCTTTGATGTAATCCTTGGCCGGACCCTCGGAGAGCGCTGAACCGGATTGCAGCGCCCGTTCGAAATCATCGACTACCGGCAGGATATCGCGAACCATCTCCATACCGGCATATTGAATGAACTCCGAACGTTCTCGCTCGGAGCGACGGCGGGCGTTTTCGAACTCGGCCTGATTCCGCAGCAGGCGGTCGTAGATCTCCTGTTTCTCGTTCAGGAGCTTGTCTCGCTCGTCGGTCAGGGCCGCCAGTTGCGCCTGTAAATCAGCCGGTTCGCCCTGGGGCAGATCGCGTTCTTCAGTCATGTCCGCAGTGTGGGGGATGTTGAATTCTTCAGTGCTCACGTCAATCTCACGAATCGATTATCAGTTGGAAGTGGCGCCGGATAAAACCTCAAATTGTTTTAGAAGGCAGCGAAAACCGCGCCGATTTGCTGCACAGTCGATATTACGCGCTCGTAATCCATTCGCATCGGACCTAGAACAGCGACCCGGCCAACTAAACCGCCCGGAAGGTCGACGGTAAGACCGATCAGAGATAGCTCTTTCATAGCGGGATGAGCTTCTTCGAGCCCGACATAAACGCCTAGCCCGTTAGACTGTTCCAGAAACCGGTCCAGAATCTCCAATAGGCGCTGCTTTTCTTCGAGCGCCCGGAACAGGTCACGCAGCTTCTCTTTGGTGAGATGCAGGTCCAGGCCCACAAGATTCGACGCGCCGTCCATGTGGAGATGCGTATTGCGCTCCACGTCGAGCAGACCCTTGTGGTAAAGCAGATGAACGCGTTGCAGGATTTGGTCGCAAGCGTCCCGCTCCTCTTCGATGCGGCGCAGCAGTTCTCGCCGGATATCGGGCAATCGCCAGCCCGAAAAATTCCAGTTAATGTAGTTACGAATGGACGCGAGGTCTTCACCGCTCAGGTCCTGAGCGACGTGAACCACGCGATTGTGTACCTGACCGTCCCGAGTCACGCAAACCATAAGAATGCGATGATCGGAAAGCGGCAGAAATTCTACTTGGTCGAGTTCCAGGCAAGTTGTCGGCAAGGCGGCTGCGATGCCGACCGCGCGGCACAATTCACTCAAGATACGCGATGAACATTCGGCGCGATCCTGCACCGACCCGGCGTCGTTGAAGCGGCTAAGAATCCTGTCCCGGTGCGCGGCGGACGGCGGTCGAACGGGTAACGATTTGACAAAGATACGGAAAGCTTTCTCAGTCGGAATGCGCCCGGCAGACGTATGCGGTTGCGCGAGATAACCCGCATCCGACAAATCAGCCATGGTGTTGCGGATGGAGGCTGGGCTCAGGGGATCCTGGCGCTGCTTGGATAACGTGCGGGATCCGACCGCCTCTCCGGTTTCAATGTACGCTCGAACTATGGAGCAAAGAATTTCGCTCTCACGGGCTGAAAGCCCTTCCTCGGAATTCATAGCGTCAACTCGAAAGTCCCTTTATTTGTATAAGAATTCGCCTACTTAGCATCGTAACACAGAGTCCACTGGGACCTTCACAGTCAACTTTCGGGTGTGTACCGGAAACGCTGGATTTCACTGTGCGAACACGGCCAGGATGACGAATGCCAGTGCCACAAACGTAGTGTTAGCGTGCGAACACTGCGCCCTTCCCGGCAAAGTTCAGGATCAAGCCCGGGAAGATGCCGAGGATAAATGTCCCCGCGGCGGGCAAGATAAGGGCGGCGCTTAAGCCCAGACCTAGCGGCTCCAGATTCAGCACATTCTCGCCGGGTTCCTTCATGTACATCACCACCAGAATCCGCAGATAGTAATATGCCGCGACGGCGCTGTTGAGCAGGCCCAGAATCGCCAGCCACACGAGGTGCGACTGCAATGCCGCCTGGAAGATATAGAACTTGCCGAAGAATCCCGCGGTCAGCGGGACGCCGATCAGCGAGAGCAGGAACACCGTCAGCATGGCCGCGGTCAGCGGTTGCCGCGACGCGAGACCGGCGAAGTCGTCGACACTGACGTGTTTTTCGCCCTTCCCCGACGAGATGCGCTGACCACCGCAAACGCGCCGACGTTCATCATGGCGTAGGCCACCAGATAGAACATCGCGGCGCTGGTACCCTTCGTCGATTGCGCCGTCACCGCGACCAGCACGTAGCCGGCGTGCGCGATCGAACTATAGGCCAGCAGGCGCTTGATATTCGATTGCGAGAGCGCGGCGAAATTGCCGATGGTCATCGAGAGCAGCGCGGAGATCCAGACCAGCGGCTCCCAACCCGAACCGATCGAGACGAAAGCCGTCATGAAGATCCGCAGCAGGATGGCGAACGCCGCCGCCTTGGGTCCTGCGGACATGAATGCCGAGACCGGCACTGGCGCGCCCTGATAGACGTCCGGCGCCCAGATCTGGAAAGGCGCGCCGGAGACCTTGAAGCAGCAGTCCGACCAGCATCAGTGCGGCGGAGATGGCAACGAACACGGGCGATGCTCCCGCGACTGCCGTGCGAATCAGCGAAAGATTGGTGGATCCCGGTCATGCCATAAATGAGCGCGACGCCGTAGAGGAAAAATGCGGTCGCAAACGAGCCCAGCAGGAAGTACTTCAACGCGGCTTCGTTGTTTCGCTTGTCGTCGCGCAGATAGCCCGGCCAGGATATAAGTCGCGATCGACGAGATTTCGAGACCGATGAAGATCATGATCAACTCGTTGGCCGTGACCATGACGCACTGCCCCATTACGGAGAACAGAATCAGCGCATGATATTCGCCGGGTTCGGCGTTTTCGCGAGTCAGGTAGCGATACGACGACAGCACCGTCAGGATTCCGACGCCGATGACCAGAATACGGAAGAACGTCGCGAAGCCGTCCACCAAGAGCATATCGGAGAAGGCGGGTCCGGGATCCGAGAAGGCATAGACCGAGGCCAGGATCGCGGCGACCAGCGCCGCGATGGAGATATTGCCATAAAGCGGACTGCCTCGCCGCTCGGACATCGCGTCCATCACCATCAGCAGAGTTCCGGCAAGTGTCAGAATAATTTCGGGTAGAAAGCGGAGATAGTCTGCCGCAGTCGGCATCCAGTTAGCGGGCATGCTGGGAGCCTCCTCCGGAAAGTTGTGCGCGCATCGGAGCGCTCGTAGTTGTATGGTCCAGCATCCTTGCCGTCGCCTTAGTAACCGGTGTGAGGAAGGTTTGCGTATAGGTCCCCATCCACACCATCATGATGATCAGAGGAACCACGCAGGCCCATTCACGACTCGTGAAATCCGGAATGTGATGTTCAACTTCTTCCGACGCCTTGCCAAAGAAGACGCGCTGGTAGAGCCACAACATATAGCAGGCGGCGAGAATCGGGCCGAGTGAGGCGAAGACCGTCCACAAAATATTGGCCTGAGCAGAGCCTTGCAGGACCAGGAACTCGCCGATGAAGTTGTTGAGTGTCGGCAGACCGATACTGGCTAGCGTGGTAATGAGAAAGACAGTCGACAACCACGGCGCGACATTGGCTACGCCGCCGTAGTCCACGATCTCGAGCGAATGCCGCCGCTCATACAGGAAGCCAACCAGCACGAATAGGGCGCCGGTCGAGATGCCGTGACTCAACATCTGGTAAACTGCGCCGTCGAGTCCCATTTGGGTGAAGGAAAAGATTCCGAGGACCACGAAGCCAAGATGGCTGACCGATGAATATGCCACCAGTTTCTTCATATTGGGCTGGACCATCGCCACTAGCGCGCCATAGACGATGCCGATGATTGCCAACGGAACGATCCACGGAGCGCACGATCGCGCGGCGTTAGGGAATAGCGGAACGCAAAATCGCACCAGTCCGTAAGTTCCCATTTTCAGCATCACGGAAGCCAGCATAATGGAACCAGCGGTGGGCGCTTCGACGTGCGCGTCGGGCAGCCATGTGTGCAGCGGAAACAGCGGAACTTTGATGGCAAACGCCAGGAAGAACGCGAGGAAAAGCCACAATTCTTCATTGCTGGTGAGCGCAATCTTACCGGACTGAAGCGCGTTGAGAATATCGGTGTAATCAAAGCTGCCGGTGCCGGCTCTTTGGTACAGATAGATGATCGCCACCAGCATGAGTACCGATCCGGCCATCGTATATAAGAAGAATTTGACGGCCGCGTAAATGCGCCTGTCGTGGCCCCAGATGCCGATGAGGAAGTACATCGGGACCAGGCAGACTTCCCAGAACACGTAGAACAGGAACAGATCGAATGCCGAGAACACGCCGATCAGGCCGAATTCGAGCAGCAGCAGAAAGGCGTAGAATTCTTTGGGACGCTCCTGAATCGAACGCCAGGAAACCATAATGGCGATCGGCGTCAGGAAAGTGGAAAGGAGAACGAGCCAGAGGCTGATGCCGTCGATGCCCACATGATAGTGAATCTGAGGATTGTCGATCCAGATGGAATTGTGTTCAAACTGAAGTCCCGCGGCTATCGCTGTTGAAGCTGCAGATCAGCCCGATGGAGACCAGGAACGTGATCAGAGACATTGCCACTGTAAAGGTGCGAACCAGTGCCGGATTACCGCGCGGAATGAACAGCGTGACCAGAAAACCCACCAGAGGGAGAATGAGGACGATATCCAGGAGAGTCATCGAATTCCTCCCGTCATACCAGCCGCAATAGCAGCGATCAGCAAGACCGAGCCGAAAACCACCCAAGTCGCGTAATTGCGGATGTTACCGGATTGCAGCCTGCGCAGCAGCATTCCCATGCCTCGCGCCTGCGAACCCACGCCGTTGACAGACCCGTCGATGAGGCCGACATCGACGCCCCGCCACAGGACCGAACGAGAGCCATCAATCAAGGGTTCGACGACCGTAGCGTCATAGACTTCATCAACGTAATATTTGTTCAGGATCAAGGTGTAAAGTCCGCTGAAACGAGAAGTGATGGTTTCGGGGATCGTCGGGCTGAGGACGTACATCCAGTACGCGATTCCAATGCCCAGCAGGCCTGCGCCCGAAGAGATCGCCACCAGCATCATATCCTCGGGCGCTTCAGCGCCAAACAGCGGTTCGAGGAACGCCGGAATCTTGAAGACAAAACCGCCCACGATCGAGAGGAAGGCCAGAACCATCAGCGGACCGGTCATGGAGAGCGGCGATTCGTGCGGATGATGATGGCCGCGATATTCGCCCCAGAAGGTCATGAACATGGCGCGCCAGACATAGAAGGCGGTCATGCCGGCAGTGATGGTGCCGATCCAGTAGTACCAAGGCGACACGTGATAGGCCGCCGAAAGAATCGCATCCTTGCTGAAGAAACCGGAGGTGCCCGGGACGCCCGAGATCGCGAGAGCCGCGCAGACCAGCGTCCAGAAGGTGATGGGAATTTTCGATTTCAGCCCGCCCATCTGCCGCATGTCCTGTTCGCCGCTGCAGGCGTGGATTACGCTGCCCGCGCCGAGGAAGAGCAGTGCTTTGAAAAACGCGTGAGTCATCACGTGCCAGATTCCGGCGGAGAAAGCCCCTACGCCGGCGCCGAGAAACATGTAGCCGAGTTGCGAAACCGTGGAGTATGCGAAAACCTTTTTGATATCGTTTTGCGCCAGGCCGATGCTGGCAGCGAAGATCGCGGTGAAGATGCCAATGAATGCTACAACTGTCATAGCGATCGGAGCATGTTCAAAGATCACGTGCGAGCGGCAAACCATGTATACGCCGGCCGTAACCATGGTGGCCGCGTGGATAAGAGCGGAAACGGGCGTCGGACCAGCCATGGCGTCGGGCAGCCAGACATATAAGGGGAACTGAGCCGATTTACCGCAAGCTCCGCCGAGAAGCAGAAGCGCAATCGCTGTCAGGATGCCGGTGGGCTTACCCGTGGCAGCGGCAAAGACATCGTGGAAATTCAGCGTCCCGAAATTTACCACGATGAGGAAGATCGCGAGTGAAAAGCTGAAGTCGCCGATGCGGTTCACGATGAAGGCCTTATTGCCTGCGTCGGTTGCGAATTTCTCGCGGAAGTAAAAGCCGATCAGCAGGTAGCTGCAGAGTCCGACACCCTCCCAACCGATGAACAGCACCAGGTAATTCGCGCCCAGCACCAGCGTCAGCATGAAGAACATGAAGAGGTTCAGGTACGCGAAGAATCGGTAGTAGCCGGCCCTTCGTGAGCCATGTAGCCGACGGCGTAAATGTGGATCAGCGAACCGATCCCGGTCACGATCAGCAGCATGACTTCCGTCAGCCGGTCCACGGAAAAGTCCATCCCGACTTTGAAAGCGCCGCTCTGAATCCAGGTGAAATAGTTTTCGATGTGGGCTTCTTCGGCGTTTTGGAGTCGCCATGACGACGCGCAGAACCCAGAGAAAAGATAGCGCCACGCTGCCGACCGCGACGGCATTGATCACGGTCTTCGAAAGCTTGCGCCCGAAAATACCATTGATCAGAAAGCCGAGAAACGGCAACAGCGGGATCAGCCAGAGGTTGAGGTTAAGATTCTGATCCATGCTCAGTTCTTCATAGTGTTGATCTCGTCGACGCTCAGCGTAGCCCGGTTCTTAAATACCGTCACGATGATCGCGAGACCCACCGCTGCTTCAGCCGCCGCCACCACCATCACGAAGAATGCGAAGATATGGCCGCTGACCTGCTTCAGCTGATAAGAGAAAGTGATAAAACTCAAGTTCACCGCGTTCAGCATCAGCTCGATCGACATGAACACGGTGATGATATTGCGCCGCAGAATGAAACCGGAAACTCCGATGACAAACAGAATGGCGCTCAGCAGAAGGTACCAGGAAAACGGCACCCCCGCGGGTATCGACGGAAGATCGTTCATCTAGTCCAGCTCCTTACGGGCAAGGACGATCGCCCCAATAATTGCGATCAGAATCAGCACCGAGGTGACTTCAAAGGGAAGAAGATAGGTCGTAAAGATGGCCGTGCCGACATTGTTGCGCGCTCCCCAGGCTCTTCCCGCTGGCGTCCTGCATGCCCCCGAATTCGACCAATCCTGCGTTGGGATACTGCTGGCCGATGAAGTAGGCTAGCAGTCCGAGCAGAACGGCCAGCTAACGGGATGCCGGCGATCTTCGCGAACAGCGAACCCTTGCGCCGGGATTCTCCTCCTGCATTCAACAGCATGATCACGAAGACAAACAGCACCATCACCGCTCCGGCGTAGACGATCACCTGCGCCATGGCGATAAATTCGCCGCCGAGGAGCAGGTACAAGACCGCCAGCGAGCCCATCACGCCGATCAGCGAGAGAGCGCTCGCGATCGGGATGCGTCTGCACCACCACGCTGATCGCGCAGACGACCGCGATAAACGCAAAGATAGCGAAAAAAAATAGATCCATGTTAAAAGGGCACGCCCGCCAGGGCCTTTCTCATGAAGGCGCTCATGAGAAAAGCGCCACCATCAGGGCAGTCACCAGCAAATTGAGAAGAGCTGCCGGAAACATGAATTTCCAGGCGAAAGCTCATCAGTTGATCGTAACGGAATCGCGGCAAAGTGGCGCGAATCCAGATGAATACAAAAAGGATAAACCCGGCCTTCGCGCAAAACCAGAATACCGACATCAGTTGATCCGCCACTGCCGGTATGGCGAGTAGCGCCGCCAGGCCGAAAAATATGATTGCGAAAACGGGAAGAGTATAGCGATCCATCTTTCGCGCGGGATTCAAACCATGGTAGAGACAGATCGCTCCGGCTATCGCGAAAATCACCGGCGCGACAAAATTGGAACCGAGAGACACCGGAAAAAGCGGCGTCCATCCGCCCAGGAACAGGATGGTCGCGATCGAAGAAACCGTAATCATGTTGGCATACTCCGCCATGAAGAACGCCGCGAAGTTCATGCTGCTGTATTCGGTGTGGAAACCGGCGACCAGTTCGTTCTCCGCTTCCGGCAGGTCGAACGGGATACGATTGGTCTCGGCAAACGCCGCGATCAGGAAGAGGATGAAGCTGATGACTTGCGGAAACGGCCCGGAGAAAATCATCCAGTGTGGAAGGAAACCGAAATAATATCCCTCCTGCGCCTTCGAGATCTCACGCAAACTCAGCGTCCCCAGCATCAGCAGCGGCGATGCGATCGCGAGGCTCATCGGCAACTCATAGCTGATCATCTGGGCTGAACTGCGCAGACCGCCCAGCAGACTATATTTATTGTTCGAGGACCAACCGGCGATGCGCGATGCCATACACCCCCATCGAACTGACCGCGAGGATAAAGAGCAGCCCCACATTCAAGTCCGTCATCTGCAGCCACGTGGTATAGCCGAAGAGAGTGATCTCGTTGCCGAACGGAATAATCGAAATCGCGATCAGCGCCATCGATACGGCCAGAAATGGCGCAAGGAGATAGAAAAACGTGTTGACGTGCGGAGGGAGGACGCCCTCTTTGGTAATTAATTTAATCACGTCGGCTAACGGCTGCAGCAATCCGTGAGGACCGACTCGCGAAGGTCCCATCCGTACCTGCACATGGGCAATCACCTTGCGCTCCACCCACTGCAAATAGGCGAGTGTCGTCATGTAGATCGCCAACACCACTGCTACTTTGATCAGCGTGATGATGACGAATGCGGGTATTTGCTGTATCGCGTCCATTTATGGGTTGAAGGACTCCATCGCCTGAGGCTCTGGCGCCGCCCCCGATCTCCGCTCAAGAACTGAATTCAGTATTTTAGAATACTTCCCGAGGTTGCCTGACGTGAAAAGCGAATCGTGCGCCGATTGGATCAACTCGGGACGGCTCGGAACATTGATGGGACCATTGACGGGGACGGTTTGCGCCGCGCCACCCGTGGAGATGACTGGCAGGGGCAGGTTATACCCGTGAACGCTCGCGCGAATCTCGTCGAAGACCTGCTCCGGGAACCAGGGTCCCAGCAGTTTCGCGAGTCCCATTTCGCGACCGATCAGCCCCATGATTTCCAGGTCCGGCTTTGCGCCCATGGTGTTCAGCGCCCTTCTTGAGCTGCTGCACTTCGCCGCAGACATTCGTGACGGTTCCGTTCTTTTCGTAGGCTGAGGCAGCCGGCAGGACGACGTCGGCCAATTGCGCTGTCTCCGTCAGAAACATCTCCTGGACCACGATGAAAGCCTTGCGCCATGTCTTCGTCACGTGTTCGAGCGGATTCGATCCCACCACCCAGAGTACGTCCAGGTCAGCCGCCTCGATCATTTCTTCCGCAGTCATGCCAGCCGGTTGCGCGGGCTTGTACCCGGGCAGCAGGTCGGGCAGCAGCCCCATATCCATTGCGCCGCGAGAGTTGGAGTAATCTACCAGCGGACAGTAGCGAACGGGGATGCCGAGCGAATCGCCGAACGCTACCAGTTCGCGAACCTGATCGCCTTTGATGTTGTCGTCGAAAACGATTACCAGTTCGGGTTCGGCCGCCAGGGCGTCGCGCATCTGGCCGAGCGCCTCGAGTATCTGCGAACCAGCTGCGCGAATGGCGCGCGTCGCACTGGGATCTTCCCGTACCGGATTCGGCGTGACGACATAAACGCGCGCGGCGTGATGCCGTTGATTGGCGCGCACCTGGAACCCGAGGAACGGCTGCTCGACCGACAGGTCAGCGCCGAGAATCAGTATAGCTTTCCGAGTGTAGAAATCGTTGGACGACGCCAGCGCATCCGTGCGGCCAGTCAAGGCGTTGAGCAGCGAGACCACATCGCCGGTGCGATGATGATCGATATGGTTGGTCGCGAGGCCCATCCGCGCGAACTTCTGCAGATAATAATTCTCTTCGTTGGTGGTGCGGGTGGAACCGATCACGCCAAACTTGCCCGCGCGATCCTTCACTTCCTGGAACTTTTTCGCCACATAGGCGATGGCCTTGGACCAGGAGACAGGCTCTAGCTTGCCACCCTCGTTGATGAGCGGCGAGGTCAGTCGTTCGGGATGATTGGTGAAGTCGAACGCGTAACGTCCCTTGATGCAAAGGAACTCGCCGTTGATGCCGGAGCGGTCGCGATTATTTCCACGAATGATCTCGTCGTTGCGGACACCCAAAGTCGTTTTGCAGCCGTTCGAGCAGTGGGTGCAGATGGTGCCGACGTGCTCCATCTCCCACGGGCGCGTCTTATAGCGATACGCCCCGCTCGTCAGCGCGCCGACCGGGCAGATGTCGATGCACATACCGCACTCGTCGCATTCCAGATGGTCGCCGTCGTTGGGCGCGATCAGTGAGTGAACTCCGCGGTTGATGACGCCCAGCGCTCCCACGCCCATGCCTTCGTTGCAGACACGCACGCAGCGGAAACAGAGGATGCAGCGAGGGCCATCGTAGAACACCACCGGCGACCACTGTTGCTCGTCGACGTGAACCTTGGTGTCGGTGAAACGGCTCTCCGCAGCGCCGTAGCGGAAAACCATATCCTGCAGTTCGCATTCGCCGCCCTTGTCACATACGGGGCAGTCGAGGGGATGATTGGTTAACAGGAATTCGAGCGTCGATTTGCGCGCCGCGACGACTTGCGGAGTGTTGGTCTTGACTACCATGCCCGGCCCCACCGGCAGCGTACACGCCACCTGAAGTTTGGGCATCTTCTCGACTTCCACCAGGCACATACGGCAGGCGGCCTGCAAGGAATAGCCTTCGTAATAGCAGAAGGTGGGAATTTCGATCCCCGCTCGCTTGGCCGCCTCCACCACCAGCGTGCCGGGAGGGGCCTCGAGCTCGTGACCGTCGATTGTGAACTTTACCGGATCAGCCATGATTTATTGCTTCTCTTCCAGACGGCGAAAACGGATTTCGTTCTCGCGCTGCGTTTGCTCCGACCAGGCGATGAGCCCGTTCAGCTTGTCCCCGATCTCTTCTACTTTTTCGCTCAGACGGGTCAGAGATTTCTCCAACTTGACGTGCTCGTCATACATGACAACCTGGGCGGTCAGTAGTGCTTTATGCTCGCGGCGAAACTCCTCATGATCCTGGATCATCAGGTTGTAAGCATCTTCCAGCCGATCAAGGCGCGATTCATTATTTGACTGTCCGTTGCCTTCCATACTTTATCGTGACACGCCCTCTACGCCGTCACCAGGCGTGACTTGGCTTCAAAGGGGCACGGCTTGCCGTCCAGGTGCGCAACGAAATCGTCGTAAAACTTTTCGACGAAAGAGATGGTCGGCATAGCGGCGGCATCGCCGAGCGGACAGAATGTGCGGCCTAAAATATTCTTGGAAAGATCGCCGATCAGTTTGATCTCCTCACGGCGTCCGCCGCCTGCGTGAAACCGGTCGAGCATTTTCTTCAACCAGGCGGTGCCTTCGCGGCACGGAATGCACCAGCCGCAACTCTCGTGGGCATAGAACTTCATGATCCGCTGGGCCGCCTTGACCATGCAGGTGTCTTCGTCCATCACTACGACGCCCCCCGATCCCAGCATGCTTTTGATGGCCGCCACCGAATCGTAATCCATGTTGACATCGCATTCGTCGGCTTTCAGCACCGGACAAGAGGATCCGCCGGGGATTACCGCTTTCAACTTCTTGCCGTCGCGCATACCGCCGCCGACTTCATTGATCATGCGCATCAGGTTGAACCCCATCGGAAGTTCGTAAACGCCGGGTTTGTTGATGTGCCCCGAGAGGCAGAACAAGCGTGTGCCCCCGTTCTTTGGCGTTCCAAGGCCAGCCCAATTGGCGCCACCCATCAAAATGATCGACGGAACCGCACAAAAAGTCTCCACGTTGTTGAGAACCGTCGGGCACTGGTACACTCCGGCCACCGCCGGAAATGGTGGTCGGATGCGGGGAATGCCGCGCTTCCCTTCGAACGATTCCATCAGAGCAGACTCTTCTCCGCACTCATACGCGCCTGCGCCCGTATGGCTGCGCACATCGAAATTGACGCCGGTACCCTGAATGTTGCTTCCAAGATAGCCGCGCGCATAGGCCTCATCGATCGCGCGGTCCATAATGTCGATCAGGTAGCGATATTCGCCGCGGATGTAAACGTAGCCCATCTGTGAGCCGACCGCCAGCCCCGCGATCATCATGCCTTCGATCAACTGATGCGGATCGTATTCGATCAGCAGCCGGTCCTTGCAGGTCCCCGGCTCGCTCTCGTCCGCGTTGACCATAATGTACTTGGGCTTGGGAGAATTTCGCGGCACGAAACTCCACTTCAGGCCGGTGGGGAAACCCGCGCCGCCGCGACCGCGAAGGTTCGATGCTTTGACGTCATTGATAATGGCGTCCGGGCCCATGTCGACGGCCTTCCGCCACGCCTGATAGCCCTCGGTTTCGAGATACGTATCGATCGAAGCGCCGTTTGGCAAGCCGAAGCGCTTGCTAAGAATCCTGACTTCCAGCGGATTGGGCTCGTTGTAAAGCGCCATGCTATTCAAGCCCCTTTGCCTTGCGAAGATCGTCCAACAGTTTGTCCAGCTTCTCCGGCGTCACGAAGTGATGGAAATCGTAGTTCACCTGAATCGCCGGCGCCCAGGAACACGCGCCTATGCACTCGACTTCCTCGACCGAAAACAGACCGTCTTTCGTGGTTTCCTTGTGGCCGACTCCCAGCTTCTTACAGGTATGCTGATACAACTCTTCCCCGCCCACGAGAAGGCAGCTGATGTTGGTGCAAACCTGGACGTGGTACTTGCCCAGCGGCTTGCGATGCATCATCGAGTAGTACCCGATAACTTCTTCTACCTGCAGCGGCTTGATGCCCGTCCGCTGAGCCACTTCTTCGATCAGCTCCCCGGTGATCGAACCAATCTCGTCCTGCGCGTACATCAACATCGGAATGACGGCGGAACGCTCCCGGCCCTGGGGATAGCTGCTGATGATCTTTTGGAACCGGGCCTCGAGCTGAGGGGAAAGTGTCATCAGCGATCACAATCTCCCAACACAAAATCCATACTGCCGATCGCCGCAATCACATCGGCGACCAGCGTCCCTTCAATTAACTTCGGCACAGCCTGTAAGTTCCCGAAACTCGGCCCCCGCACGTGACAGCGATACGGCTTTGCCGTTCCGTCGCTCACCATGTAGTAGCCAACCTCTCCGCGCGGCGACTCGATCACCTGGTACACCTCGCCGGCCGGAACGCGATAGCCCTCGGTCACAATCTTGAAATGGTAAATGAGCGCTTCCATCTGCGTCTTCATCTTTTCGCGATCGGGAAGTGTCATGTTCGGCACGTCGGCTGCGTAGCGTCCGGGCGGAATGCCGTCTACTACCTGACGGATGATCTTGGCGCTTTCACGCATCTCGTCGAGGCGGCAGAGATAACGCGCATAAACATCGTTCTCTTTGCGGGTGGGAACTTTAAAATCGAACTTCTCGTAACTCGAATAGGGAAATTGCTTGCGGGTATCGTAGGCGACTCCCGCGGCACGCAGCATGGGACCGGTAACGCCGAGATCCAGCATGTCCTCGATGGAAATGAATCCGACGCCCTTAGTCCGGCCGATCCAAATCTTATTGTTGGTCAGCAGGTTTTCGTATTCATCGATACGGCTTGGAAAGATATCGATGAATTTCTTTACGCGATTCTGCCAGCCGCGAGGCAGCGCCAGCGCCAGACCCCCAGGACGAATGTAGCTCGTCATCATGCGCTGGCCGGAACACATCTCGAAGATACGCAGAATCTCTTCACGCTCGCGGAAGCAATAAAGGAACACGCTCATTGCGCCGATGTCGATCGCGTGGGTGCCGAGCCAAACCAAATGACTGTTCAAGCGCGTTAATTCCGCAAGCATGACGCGAGCCCATTGCGCATGCTCCGGGATCTCGATCTGCATCAACTTCTCGACCGCCAACGCATAGCAGAGATTATTCGAAAGCGGCGCCAGGTAATCGATCCGGTCGGTGAGTGTAACGCCTTGATGGTAGGTCTTGGCCTCGAATTCTTTTTCGATTCCCGTATGCAGATAACCGATATCCGGTTTACACCAGACGATCGTCTCGCCGTCCAGTTCCAATTCCAGACGCAAAACCCCATGGGTCGACGGATGTTGCGGACCCATGTTCAACGTCATCTTTTTAGGACGAACGACTTCGGGATCCGGCGGATTCTCGAGTTGCAGAGTGTCGTCGATGATTTCCTGGGTGGCCATATTGCGTTCCTAAACCCGCGATCCCGTAACAATGGTATCTTTGCGCAACGGATGTCCTTCCCAATCCTGAGGGAGCATGATGCGCGTCAAATCGGGATGATTACGAAAACGAATGCCGAAGAGATCGAACGTCTCCCGTTCATACCAGTTGGCCGAGCGCCATACGCCCGTCAGGGAGGCGATCTCAGGCTCCCCGCCGGGTAGTTTGCATTTCACCCGCAGGCGCGCGGTGCGGGACAGCGAAAGCAGATGATACACCACTTCGAAGCGAGGCTCCGCCGGATAATAGTCGACTCCGGTAATGGAACTGAGCCGGATGTATTCCTGCTGAGACTTCAATATCTGCGCTACCGCGACGATATGTTCAGCCGGTACCGTCAAGGTGAGTTCGCCGCGATCAAACTTCAGATCGGTTAGATACTCAGGGTTCGCCGCGGTCAGCGCAGCAGCATCGGGATAAGACGTTATCTCCTCGGAAGTCATGGAATTCAAGATTTTCTCACGGACTGAACCGCGCGATCGCCGGACCAGTCCAGCACGCCTTTTTTCCAGATGAAGAAGAAGCCCGCCACAATCAGCAACACGAACAAAAGCATTTCGCTAAAGGCGAACAACTTGTTCTCGAACGTTTTGTAGATGACCGCCCAGGGATAGAGAAAGATAGCCTCGATATCGAAAAGGATGAAGATCATGGCGACCAGATAGAACTTCACGCTGAAGCGTTCGCGAGCGTCCCCGACGGGCGTAATACCGCACTCATAGGGCTGATCTTTTACTTTGTCTTTTACCCGCTTACCCAACAGGTAAGAGAGCGCCACCAGGGCAGCGGCGATGATCATCGCCAGAGCAAATTGCAAAAGCACAGGGAACCAGTAGAGGGCTGGAGTAGTTGGCATTTAGATCCGAGGGACACTTTGACTATAATGGCTTCAGAAATCTAGTGTCAACCCAAACGATGGTCATCCGAGTCAACGGCGAAACGCGCGACGTGGCGCCTGGGCTCACAATTGTCGATCTATTGACAGACCTCGGCCTGCGACCCGATCGCGTGGCCGTGGAACTCAATCGCGCAATTGTAAAACAGCATCTCTGGGCGGAAACCGCGCTTCCGCCCGGAGCCGAGCTCGAAATCGTGCAATTTGTCGGCGGAGGCTGAGACAAATCCGCCCGTCTTACGCGTAGCTGCGAACCGCCGAAGCTTCGTCGTCGTGGACGTCGAACACGGTGTAGAGCTTGGTAATCTGCAGTAAATCCTTCACCCGCTTGGTCAACCCGAGTAATTTGAGCGACCCGCCCTGGTTGGTGACGGTGGTAAAACCTGACACCAGTTCGCCAATCCCCGAACTATCGATGTAGGAAACTTCGCTCAAATTGAGCAGAATCTTCTTCTGCCCTTTAGCGACCATGTCTCTGAGTGTATCGCGCAATGCGCTCGATCCTTCGCCTAACGTGATGCGTCCGGCAGCGTCCACTACCGTCACATCGCCAACCTGCCGAGTGCTCAACTTGATGCTCATTCTCTTGTTACCCTCCCCAAATTTATGGTTCTAGACCTGCAAAAAATCAACCACGACGCTCAATTTGACGCGACGTTCTTCACGAGCGTCACCTCCGTGCCCGACGGATACAAGCGCCGGATATGAAAATCATCGGTGAATGCCCGGATGATGAAAATCCCGCGGCCCGAATGGCGCAGCAGATTCTCCTCCGCCAGAGGATCCGGTAAGTCCTTTAACTCAAACCCCTCGCCTTCGTCGGCGATTTTGACCACCACCTGTTCGGGCGTCCGGGTGATCGTCAGGTGAACCTTTTTATTCAGGTTATACCGATTCCCGTGGACCACGGCGTTCACGGCGCACTCGCGGATCGCCATGCCTAGAGAAAGAGCATCGTCCTCGTTGATTCCCGCCTTCTTGGCCACGTCGACCACGAGTTCTTCGGCCCGATCGACGCTTTCCAAAGCGGAATCGAGGAACGTGTCCACCTCTGCCTGCTCGCCGCGCGTGTCTTTATCCATATTGCCGGATCCCCATAGAAGCGAATCTCTAGCTGCTCTCTCAAGCTTCCGCCGTCAAAACCGCACAACACGGCTAATTGGAAAAGCTACCACAAAATGGAGCGCTGCGGCGTAGACCATCGGATTTTTGTTCCCGGCCGGCTTCCGCTAGCGGCTGGACAGCCGGGTTTCCACCCACTGAGTCACAATCTCATCCAGCCAAAAACGCCTGCCATGGCGCTGCAGAAAGCCGAGATGCCCGCCATAGGTAGTCGCCAGAAGCGTTAGATTGGGGTTTGTTCGAAACGCGGGATGGTCGAAGATGGCAAAAGGGATAAAGGTGTCGTCTTTTGCCTGGATCAGCAATGCGGGAACGCGGATGCCATTTAGAAATTTTCCGGCGGACTGGGTCTCATAGTAATTTTCCGCTGTGCCGAAACCAAAGGAGGGAGCGGTCAACTGGTCGTCGATGGCGTAGATCGATCGCGCATGGCGAAACTGCTCCTCCGTATAGCGGCCAGTCGCAATCAAACGAGTGCGCATGCGTTTGACGAAGCGGCGCTCATAGAGACGGTTGTCGAATTTTCCAATGCGCCGCGCAGAAGCCCCCAAATCGATGGGAGCGGAAGCCGCGCAGACTCCGGCCATTAACTCTTGCGCTTTATCGCCCAGTTCGCCGGCAAGTTTCAAAACCACGTTGCCGCCGAGAGAGAAGCCTACCAGGAAGACCGGCAGTTCCGGACGTTCGCGCCGTTTGAGAAATTCAAGCAAATCGCCCGTCAGGCCGGCATGATAGAGCGTCTTCGTCAGATGCTCGGTGCCGCCGCAGGTTCGCATATGAAACCTGTGCGTCACGAAGCCCGCAGACAAGCAGGCATGTGCCATGCTGACAATATATCCAGCGTGTCCAGCGCCTTCGAGGCCATGGACAAATACCACCTGCGCCCGCGGGTGTTCCGGCGACTGGGTCTGCACCAGCACCTGTGCGTCCGGGGCCGTTCGAATCAGGCGTGCTTCGACCGGCCACTGCGAGAAGTCGAACCTCCTGGGCCAGAAATTTCCCAGTATGGTGAGAAGATGGGGGTTTCGAACCAGCGGAATGAAAGGCCGCAATTTCTATTCTAAATGACGGCAATCTCGCGAGAGGCCAAAACACGCGGATATCTGAATCCCCGCCCCTACCTGGACCGACCGGTCAGCGAACTGGCACACGTGGACTATATGCAGTTGTTCGATTGGGAGACGGTCGGGCAATCGCTCGAGCGCATCCGCGGCGAACACCTGGGAGAACGGATCGTCTACTTTTACGCCATCGGTAAGGGTGACAGGCTAGTCGGTGTCGTTCCGGCGCGGCGCATGATCGTCAGCAGCGAGCAGACCTTGATTCGAGACATTCTGATCAGCCCGGTTATCTCCGTCCAGGAGCAGGCTACCTTGCGGGAGGCTTTTGAGACCATGGCCGGCAGAAAGCTGCTGGCCGTGCCATTGGTCGATTCAGAAAACCGGATCAGCGGCGTGATCGATATCCGGCATTACAGCGAAGAGGCCGTCGACTTCGAACGGCGTGAAGCCTCGGACCGGTTGTTCCAGATCCTCGGGATACACATCGAGAATGCCCAACAAGGGATTTGGCCGGCCTTTCGCAGTCGTTTCCCGTGGATGTTGTGCAACATCGCGAGCGGCCTCGCGGCGGCTGCCATTACCGGCGCCTACAGCCGAGTGCTGCAGCATACGGTGGCGCTGGCGTTCTTCTTTTCGGTGGTGCTGGGTATCGCCGAAAGCGTCTCGATGCAGTCGGTCAGCATTGCGCTCCAGTCCCTGGAATCTCGGCGCGGCGTCTGGCGCGAAATGACTTTAGGGCCGGTGCTGGGACTTGCGGCCGGAATTCTCGTCGGTGTGGTCGGTTGGACGGCCATTGGAATGCCCTTGATCGGATTCATTCTGGCGGGCTCCATCCTGTTTGGCGCAACCTCAGGAGCAGTTCTGGGGCTACTGCTGCCGCGATGGGTCCATTATTGGAAACTAGACCCCAAGATAGCCTCCGGACCTGCGGTCCTGGCACTCACGGATGTATTCACCCTCACCGCTTACCTTGCGCTTGCAAGCTGGCTGCTTTAACAACACGCTAAACTTCTCTTGTGAGTGATTCTTTAACGATGCTGGTTTCCGGCGCTGCGGGGTTTGTCGGCTCGCACATGTGTGAGAGGCTGACCGCCGAAGGATACCGGGTCATTGGCCTGGACAACCTGATAACGGGTGCGGAGAAGAACCTGCTCCGCCTGGCGTGCGAGCCCCGCTTCCAGTTCATTCAACACGACGTCAGCCGCCCAATCCATATATCGGAACATCTGGACGGCGTACTACATATGGCCTCTCCGGCCAGCCCCAAAGACTATCTTGAATATCCTATCGAAACGCTCGATGTGGGTTCGATCGGTACCCGAAACATGCTGGAAATGGCTCGAGCCAACCACGCCCGCTATCTGCTGACGTCCACTTCAGAATGTTATGGCGATCCGCTCGAACATCCGCAGACCGAAACTTACTGGGGCAACGTAAACCCGGTGGGACCTCGTTCCTGCTATGACGAGAGCAAGCGCTTTGCCGAGGCCATGACTATGGCGTACCACCGTAAATATGGCGTGCGGACGACCATTGCCCGCATCTTCAATACGTATGGTCCGAGAATGAAGCTGGACGACGGACGGGTCGTGCCGGCTTTTATCGACCAGGCCTTGCGGGGCGCAGATCTGACGATCTTCGGCGAGGGAACGCAAACCCGTAGTTTCTGTTACGTGAGCGATCTGGTCGACGGGCTGTATCGTTTGTTGTTTAGCGGAGAACCCTATCCGGTGAATCTGGGCAACCCGAACGAGATGACGATACTCCAATTTGCAGAGGTGGTGCGGAAGCTGGCTGGCTCGAAATCGAAGTTGGTTTTCGAGCCCCTGCCTCAAGATGATCCCCGGCAGCGTAAACCAGACATTGGCAAAGCCCGCCGGTTGCTCGGTTGGGAGCCCAAGGTGCCCCTCGAAGAAGGACTGCGGTTAACCTACGAATATTTTGTGAATCTTGGCGCCCGGGCAAGCGCGTCGTAACTCAGGGCTTTGATCTGGGCAATGTGCAGCGGCGCTGTGGAGTAGGTCTTGGGCCTGCGCCACTACAAGAACGAAGCATCAAACGCCCGCGGAAGCAAAGTTCCCAATTGCACTGTCTCCGACTTGCCTCGCAGATTGGCCATCACCAGTTCGACGTCGCCGCAGAATTCCCACAGGATCTGCCGGCACGCCCCGCACGGAGGAGTCAGCCGATCCGTGTCGGCCACTACCGCGACTCTCATCAACTTCCCCGCACCCTCCGAGACCGCCTTCAGAATCGCCACGCGCTCCGCGCAGACGCTTAAGCCGTAAGTCGCATTCTCCACGTTGCAGCCCGTGAAAATGCGCCCCGAACCATCTTGTACCGCGGCTCCGACCTTGAAATTCGAATAGGGCGCGTGGGCGTTTTCCCGCACCGCGAGCGCAGCTTCCACTAACGCATCGCTCATGCCGTTCCCAATCGGGGCAGGATGCCTTTCAGCAGTTGGACCAAGGTGCCGCGAACCTGTTCCCCCGTCTCCAGTACTTCCTTGTGAGATAACTTCTCTCCCGACAAACCAGCCGCAAGGTTGGTTACCACCGAGATCCCCAACACTTTAATTCCCATGTGATTCGCCACAATTACTTCGGGAACCGTGGACATTCCCACAAGATCCGCGCCGATGGTACGCAGGTAACGGATTTCCGCGGGAGTTTCGTAATTGGGCCCGGTAAGCGCCGCGTAGACGCCTTCCTGCAAAGTGATCCCGAGCTCTCTCGCGACTTTCTGGGCAATCGTCCGGTACGCCCTGGAATAGGCTTCGGTCATGTCCGGAAACCTCGCGCCCAAGGCTTCGTTATTCGGTCCCATGAGAGGATTCGTGCCCTGCAGGTTGATGTGATCTGAGATCAACACCACGCCGCCTCTCCCCAAGTGACTGCCGATCCCACCAGCGGCGTTCGTGACCACCAGGGATTTGACGCCCAGCAACCCGAGCACCCGGATGCAGAACGTGACCTCCTGCGGCGTGTACCCCTCGTATAAATGAACGCGCCCCGCCATTACGACGACGTCGGTTCCCTCGATTTTGCCGGCGACCAGGCGGCCGGCATGTCCGATGGCAGTAGACCGCGGCCAGTCCGGAATATCGTTGTAGGGGATCGAAACGGAGCCGCTCAGTTCATCGGCGAAGGCCCCCAGTCCGCTGCCGAAGATAACGGCGACTTTCGGACGGACATGCAGATGAGATTCCAGGGCGATGAGGGCGTCCTGATACGGATTCATAGCTACAACAATATCCCAGCGATGCAGGCGGACATGAAGTTCGCCATAGAACCGGCCATTACGGCCTTCAGGCCTAACCGTGCCAAATCAGGCTTGCGATTGGGCGCGAGTGCGCCAATCCCGCCGATCTGAATCGCGATGGAACTGAAATTCGCAAAGCCGCACAACGCGTAGGTGGCGATGGTGAACGACTTGGGATCGAGGGCGGGCCGAATTTTTCCGAGATCGACAAAAGCTACGAATTCATTCAGGACCAGCCGCGTGCCGAGCAGGTTGCCGATGGACGCGCAGTCGTTCCAGGCAACTCCCATCAGCCAGGCGAGCGGCGCAAAGATCATCCCGAGGATCTGCTGAAGAGTCGCGGGAACCAACGCCAACATGTGCGTGGACCCAGCCGAGCATGCCGTTAACCAGCGCAATGAGCGAAAGAAACGCGATCAGCATGGCAGCAATATTCAGCGAAAGATGCAACCCGTCGCCAGCGCCCTGTGCCGCCGCATCGATCACATTGACCGCAGTTTTCTCCAAATGGACGTCCACTTTGCCGGCTGTGGCGGGCGTATCCACCTCGGGTACCAAAATTTTGGCAAGCATGATGGTCGCCGGAGCGGTCATAATCACGGCGGTCAGCAGATGCCGGATCTCTACGTGGGCGAACGCCACATACGCCGCCATCACCGCACCGGAAACGTGCGCCATGCCGCTCACCATGATGGTGAACAGTTCCGACTCGGTCAGGCCGGGAACGAATGGACGAATGGTCAGCGGGGCTTCCGTCTGGCCCATGAAGATGCTGGCAGCGACGTTGAGCGATTCCGCGCCGCTCGCTCCCATGATCCGTTGCATCGCGATCGCCATTCCCTTCACCACCCACTGCATGACGCCGAGGTAGTAGAGAATCGCGAAAAGGGAGGCGATAAAAATGATGATCGGAAGGACCTGAAAAGCGAAGACGACGCCCAGGTTCTGCGGTGCTGTCGCTGAGCCGAGAGGCCCGAAGACAAATGATGCGCCAGCTTCGGAATAGTGGAGCAGTGCGGCGACGAACTCGCTGGCAACTTCAAACACCTGTCCGAAGCCGGTTTTCAGCACCAGGACGGCAAAGACGAACTGCAAGCCCAAGCCCCAGAACAAGATCCGGGTCTTAATCTGCTTCTTGTGGGTAGACAATGCCCATGCGACCGCCAGAATGAAGATCAGCCCCAGCAGCCCACGGTAACGGTCCATTTGGTTAGCCGATCACTTCAAGGATCAGTTCGCGCGGTTCAGGCTTGGTTTGCGAGATACGGAAGGCATCCTCCACCATCTCGGCGGCCTCTTCGAGACCGTCTTCGCGGGTGTAGTAGAGCCGGCAAAGGACTGCGCCAGAATCCACCTTCTCGCCGATCTTGACTTCCAGGATGACGCCGACCGCCGGGTCAATTCCGTCTTCCTTACGATTCCGTCCCGCACCCATCATCGTGGAGGCTCGGCCGATGTCTTCGGCGCCGATCGCGCTCACAAAGCCGGCGCGCGGCGCGGTGATCTCACGCATACCCGTGGCATTCGGCAGCAGTTCGAAACGATCGAGCGCTTGGGCGTTGCCGCCCTGCGCTTGAACGACTTGCTTGAACTTCTTGTATGCCGAGCCGTCGACCATCTTGGTCTCGGCAATGTGCCGGGCTTCTTCCAGCGTCGTCGCCTTCTTGCCCAAGAAAGATCATGCGGGCGGCCAGTTCCAGACTTAGACCGCGTAAGGTCGGAAGGACCCGCATTCTGCAGAGTCTGCGAGGCTTCCATCACTTCCAGCGCGTTGCCGATGGCATAGCCGAGCGGCTGGTTCATGTCCGTGATCAGGGCCTGGACGCGGCGGTCGAGGCGGCGGCCAATGCCGACCATCATCTGCGCCAGTCGGCGCGCGTCCACCTGCTTCTTCATGAACGCGCCGTTGCCGACCTTGACATCGAGCACCAGTGCATCGACTCCTTCGGCCATCTTCTTCGACATGATCGAAGAAGAGATCAGCGGAATCGATTCGACCGTTGCGGTGACGTCTCGCAGCGCATAGAGCTTTTTGTCCGCAGGGGCAATCTCTTCCGTCTGACCGATGAAGCACAGCCCGAGGGACGCTAACTGGGTTCGGAACTGTTCGACCGTGAGGTCGGTGCGGAAGCCGGGGATCGACTCCAGCTTGTCCAACGTTCCGCCGGTATGACCTAGGCTTCGTCCCGAAATCATCGGGACAATTACACCCGCGGCGGCAGCGATCGGAGCCACCACCAGGCTGGTCTTGTCTCCTACCCCGCCGGTCGAGTGCTTGTCGACCTTAACTCCTGGAATGTCTGATAGATCCAGCGACGCGCCGGAATGCATCATGCCATCGGTCAGAGCACTCACTTCGCGATCCGTCATGCCGCTGAAAAACACCGCCATGAGGAATGCGGACATCTGGTAATCGGGAATCTCTCCGGACGTATAGCCATTCACTAGGAAGGCGATCTCTTCGGGCGCAAGTTCTTCGCCGCCACGCTTTCGGTGGATCAGGTCTACAGTTCGCATTGTAAAGTCGACCCCTAGCCTAGCATCTTAAGCACTTGAAAGTAAAGGAGAATGCCATAAAATTACACGGCGGGGGCAACTGCAAGGGGCCTGGAGTTAATAACTTGCGCATTTTGCGGCCTCCTCGCCGCGAAGCGCGCCAGGCCTCGCCGGCCATCAGGCGGTTGTCATGCAGACTTGATTCTATGTCCTTTGCCTGCCCAATTTACGGCCGAAGGCTTTCCGACACCCGTATAATGAAGGTATCCCTCGACAAAAAATGGACTTAGAAAACTTCGATCTGAAGGGCTCCATCAACCTGCCCAAAACCTCCTTCTCCATGAAGGCCAACCTTCCCGCAAACCGAGCCGAAAATGCTCGCGCGCTGGGAAGCCGAGGATCTCTACGGCCAAATTCGCGCCGCTCGCGCCGGACGCCCTCGCTACGTCCTCCACGACGGCCCGCCTTACGCCAATGGCCACATCCACCTCGGCACCGCGTTCAACAAAATCATCAAGGACTTCATCGTCAAGTCCAAGACCATGGCCGGCTTCGATTCTCCCTACGTCCCGGGCTGGGATTGCCATGGCCTGCCCATCGAATTCAAAGTCGACCAGGAACTCGGCGGCAAGAAGGCCAAGCTTTCCCAGCTCGAGATCCGCGCTCGCCTGCCGCAAGTACGCCACCAAGTTCTTCGAAGCCATGCGCGTAGAGTTCAAACGCCTCGGCGTCCTCGGCCGCTGGGACGACCCCTACCTCACGATGAGCCCCGAGTACCAGGCCGTCATCGCCGGTGCGTTCGTCGACTTCCTGGATCAAGGGCTACGTCTATAAAGGACTCAAGCCCGTCAACTGGTGCATCCACGACCGCACCGCCCTCGCCGAAGCCGAAGTCGAATACGCCAACCACTCCAGCCCGTCCATTTGGGTTCGTTTCGCACTGACCTCCGACCCCGCGGCCATCGATCCCGAAACTCGCGGGTAAGCAGCGTCTACGGCCTCATCTGGACCACCACCCCGTGGACGATCCCGGCCAACATGGCCATCGCCTACCATCCCAAGTTTGAATATGCCGCGGTTGAAGTCGGCGATGCCGTCTATATTGTCGCCGCCGATCTTCTTGCACAAACTGCACAAAATTGCACATGGGAGAGCCCTGAAGTCCTCGCCACTTTCCCCGGCTCCCGGCTCGAACACGCCGTGTTCCGTCATCCGTTCCTCGACCGCGACTCCCTCGGCATCCTCGCCGACCACGTCACGCTCGAGCAAGGAACCGGAGCGGTCCACACGGCTCCTGGACACGGGCAGGAAGACTACGTCGTCGGCCAGCAGTACGGCATTGCCAACGTATTGCCCGGTCGACGCGCGTGGCCGCTTCTTTCCAGGCCGAAGGCGCGCCCGGCGTCATCCCCGAAGAACTGCTCGGGCAAAACGGTTTGGGAAGGCAATCCAATCGTCATCGACATCCTGCAGCTCTCACCACGCGCTCCTCGGCCTGAAGAAGGTCGACCACAGCTACCCGCACTGCTGGCGCTGCCACAACCCGACGATTTTCCGCGCCACCGACCAGTGGTTCATCGGCATGGACCGCAACGGCCTCCGCGACCGGGCGCTTGCTGCCATCAAGGCCATCAAGTGGATGCCCGGTTGGGGCGAAGAACGCATCTCGAACATGATCGCGACCCGCCCGGACTGGTGTATCTCGCGCCAGCGCACCTGGGGCGTCCCGATCATCGTCTTCTATTGCGACCAGTGCCGCGAGCCGCTCACCGACCGACGCATCCTCGATGGCGTCGTCGACCTCATTCGCCAGCACAATGCCGACATCTGGTATCAGCGCACCGCCGCCGAGTTGATCCCTGCCGGGGACTGTTTGCTCGAAGTGCGGCTCGACGGAATTCACCAAGGAAAACGACATTCTCGACGTTTGGTTCGACTCGGGCTCCAGTCACCTTGCGGTCCTGACCGAAAAGAACGACCTGCCTGGCCGTCCGATCTCTACATCGAAGGCGGCGACCAGTACCGCGGATGGTTCCATAGTTCGCTGCTGGTCGGCGTCGGACTGCGCAACGGCGCGCCTTATCGCGAGTGCGCCACCAATGGCTGGGCGCTCGACGGCGAAGGCCGCGCCATGCACAAATCGCTCGGCAACGTCATCGCGCCCGAGGACATCATCAAGCACCACGGCGCGGACGTGCTGCGACTCTGGACGGCGTCGGTCTCCTTCAACGAGGATGTGCGCATGTCCGAGACCATCCTCACGCGCCTCAGTGAGGCTTATCGCAAACTGCGCAACACCTTCCGCTACATTCTCGGCAACCTGCATGGCTTCGATCCGAAAGCCGATTCGGTCGCCGCGTCGGAAATGCTGGAAATCGATCAATGGATCCTGATCAAGGCCGAAGAACTGGTGCTGCGCAGCCGCATCTGGTACAACGATTTCGAGTTCCATAAAGTCTACCGCGCGGTCTACGACTTCGCGACCGTCGATCTCAGCAACGTCTATTTCGATGTCTTGAAAGATCGCCTCTACACCTCGGCCACCAAATCCAAGGCGCGCCGCTCGGCGCAGACCGCGCTCTACCGCCTGGCGCACGCGCTGGTCCGCCTGCTCGCGCCGATCCTCAGCTTCACTTGCGAAGAAGTCTGGCCGCACCTTGTGCCAGGCAGGCACCGTACACACGGCGCTTTTCCCCGAACCTTCGGAACTCACCGAAGGGCTCCACGAACACAATCGGAAACAGGCTGCCAACTGGGACCGTCTGATGGAAGTGAGGAAGGAAGTTCTGAAAGAACTCGAGATCGACGCGCAACGAAAAGTTCATCGGAGCGCCGCTCGAAGCTCGAGTCCGCATTGACGCGGGTGGCGAAATGCTGGCGTTGCTGCAGAGCTATGCGCCCGAATCTGCCCGGACTGTTCATCGTGAGCCAGGTCGTTCTTGAACCGGGTGCGCCCGAGGCCCTGCGGATCACCGTCGAACGCGCCGCCGGGGTGAAGTGCGAACGCTGCTGGAAATACACCGAAGATGTCGGGTCCGATCCCCAATTACCCACGGTTTGTGCCGCCTGTTCCTCCGCGGTCCGCGAGAATCTGAATGGCTAAGTTCCAGCTGTACAACCGGCGTCGAAGCATTCCGCCGTGGTTCGCCTTGATACTGTCGCTAAGCATTTTCGCGCTCGATCGCTGGACCAAGCATCTGGTGGAAACTAACCTGACCTTCTGGGACACGAAGAGGGTGATTCCCGGCTTCTTCGACATTGTTCGCTCGCAGAATCCCGGTGTCGCCTTCGGCCTCTTCGCGCAATCCGGCTCGCACTTCCGTACCGTGATTCTGATCGGTTTCTCGGTGCTCGCAATCGTGATCCTGGCGGTGCTGCTTACTCGCATTCGCCGCTGGGACCGGCCCACCGGCCTCGGGGTCGCACTGGTATTCGGTGGTGCCCTGGGCAATGTGTACGATCGCCTGCACGCCGGAACAGTAACGGATTTCCTCGACTTTTACGTCGGCAGCTACCACTGGTACACGTTCAACCTGGCCGATACCGCGATTTGTTGCGGCGCGGGACTACTCATCCTGAGTATGTTGAGGCCTCCGCATGTTACCTAAACTAATCCAAGTTGGGACTTTTTACTTACCGACTTACGGCGTTCTGGTGGCCGCTCGCGTTCCTGACCGCATTATGGATGGCAGGGAAGTTAGGCCGTATGGAGGGACTGAGCCGCGACGCCATAATGAATCTGGGTGTTTACTGTGCGCTCGCAGGCATTGTAGGCGCCAAGCTTTTCATGCTCGCTCTCGACCCCTACTATCACAAGAACCCGAGCCAGATCTTTACCATCAGCACACTGCAATCCGCCGGAATCTGGTACGGAGGGTTCATCTTCGCGCTGATCTTCGCATTCTTCTATATGCGGCAGGAACGCTTGCCGTTCTTTAAGACGTGCGATGTCTTTGCGCCGGGCCTCGCGATTGGACACTGCTATCGGCCGGCTAGGCTGCTTTGCCGCGGGTTGCTGTTACGGCAAGCCGACCAGCTTGCCTTGGGCAGTTACTTATACCAATCCCGATGCCAACGGAGCTCCGATGAATACTCCGGTCCATCCTACGCAGCTCTACGAAGCCGGGTTGGAGTCGCTGATCTGCCTGTATCCTCTATCATCGCGCGAAAAAACCACACAGAGAAGGCTCCATCATCGCGCTCTATCTCATCCTTTCGGGCATCGCCCGACTCCTGGTTGAGTTCGTCCGGGCCCATGATGAAGCCAACCCCCTGGGCGGTCCACTACTCTGGAACAGTGGATTTCCATAGCAGCCTGTGCCATGGGCGTGACCTTGCTGACGATGAAACCGCTTACCGGGCACGGGCTCGTGGAACCGGCGCGGCGGTGACCGCCGGCAGAGACGGTACCCGGCGTGCTATGACAAATGCATGAGCGCGTCGACGCTGAACATTGCCGATCAAAGAGTCTTGTGGCAGGCAGCGTGTGCGCTGGAGCGGGCGAGCCTGGTAGCGCGATTGAGCGAGTTAACCGGTGAACCTGTAACGCACTTGTTGGGTATGTTGCCGAAAGGCGTCTCAGGGCAGATTCATAGGGTAGTGCACACAGCTTTGTGGCAGTCGCTGCGTGTAGCGCTTTACAAGATGGATTCGCGACTTCCGGAGCCTGGAGCAACTGGCTTCAAACTCATGTCCGGGGTCAGTGGCGGTGTGAGCGGCTTTTTTGGAGCTGCCACGCTGGCCCTTGAGTTGCCGTTTACCACGACCTTGATGCTGCGGTCAATCGCCGGGATTGCTCGAAACGAAGGCGAGGATCTGAGGCAGGCCGGCGCGCGGTTGGCGTGCCTCGAAGTCTTCGCGCTAGGGCCGAAATATGACAATCCGGCTATGCCGGCCGAGGCCAGTTATTACGCGATCCGGGCGGTCCTTTCGAAAACTGTCAGCGAGGCTGCGCGAGTTTTCGCCGAGAGGGGAATCGCGCAGAGGTCCTCTCCCATCATCGTGGAGTTGATCACCGCCATTGGATCGCGATTCGGACTCGTGGTTTCGGAGAAAGTTGCCGCGGGTGCCATTCCGGTGGTGGGCGCTATCGGCGGCGCAGCGGTCAACCTGGCCTTTATGGAACATTTTCAGAAGCTGGCGAAGGCCCACTTCGGGATACGCAGGCTCGAACGGCACGACGGTCCCGAGGAAGTTCTTCGCGTTTATAACGAATACGCGGCGATCGTGCGAGAACGCGAGGCTAGAGGTAAACCGGCTGGAGTCAGCCGGTCTTAAAGAGAACTGCGTGTGCTAATCTGTAACAAAGTTGTCGATAGGGAGGACTGACATGTCAAAAAAGGTAAGTGATTCACAACCGGCCGTTCAACACGAGCAGACTCCTCATGGCGCTGCGAGTTTCATGCCGCCGGAAAACGGCGTCCTCAAGAGCGATGACATGGTAGCCAAAGCCGCGACAATTGCCGTGGTGGGTGTGGGCGTGGCCCTTATTTCCACGGAGCTTATCCCCGGAATGCTGATCGGCGTCGCGGCAGCAATGCTCCCTGGAATCGGGCCGAAGATGCGTCCGTTTCTGAAGTCGACGGTGAAGGCCGGGTACACGGCCGTGCGAAAGACTCGCGAAATGCTGGCGGAAGCGGGTGAACAGGTGCAGGATATGCTCGCAGAGGCCAAGGCCGAAGAAAGCACGCCGGTGCCTCCCGCAAAGCACGCTTAGCTGGAACAGTAGGAGCATGCGACACGCGGCGAACGTAGCCCATCATTCACGAGGAAGGCTGCGGATCAAGGTGCCGTCGGCGAAGGGTAAACCGGCAGCCATGGAAGCGATCCGGTTGGCCCTCGAAAACCTTGCGGGCGTGAAGGATGTCGAGATCAACGAAACCATTGGCAGCGTTACGATTCACTATGACCCTCGCCACCACGCGGACTTAGAACAACACCTGGCAAGCGAGAATTCACAGCAGGATGTAATCAGGCTCGAGGCGGCTCCGAAACTGGAGGAGCTATGCGAGATCGAGACCATGGTAGCGCGTGAAGCGGAGTTTCTAGCCCAGCATTCCCACTTTGCGAGGACGACTGTCAACTGGGTGGACGCGTTGGATCGCAGCGTGAAGCGCGCGACCAATAATGCCGTGGATTTCAAGGTGATGGCGCCGCTGGCGTTGGCGGTAGCCGCTTTCGTGGAACTCGGTATCGAGGCATCTACACCCGTATGGCTAACGCTCGGAATGTTCTCGTTAAACCACCTCATCGAGCTACACTCCCACTCCACAGCGGGGCCGCCGAATAGTCAAACTAATCCGCCGGTGAAGCAAGCGTGATGAGGCGCCGCTTCCCTAAACCAAACCATGCTTGCTGAAGTCCGGCATTTCGTCCCGGGCAGGCTGCGACTTTACATTCCCGAACTCTTCCGAATCACTAGAGACACGGATCAGATTGTGGAACGTTTGGCCGCCCCCGGATCCATCCGCAAGATCCGCAGTAACCCGGCTTGCGCATCTATCGTGATCGAGTTCGACCATGACGTTCCAGGTCCCATCGCGGACTTGGTACGCACGCTGCGGATGCGGTCCGCGCAGCACGTCATGGAACCGCAGATCGAAGTCGTGGATGCGGTGCCGGTTTCTCGGGGCAACATGGAGAATGGCCTACGAAAGTGGTCGCTCGCCGGACCTACGGTATCGCTGGCCCTCGCGTTTATAACGGGTCCCGCGCTGGTTGCGGTGAACCTTCCGCTCATGCTGTGGAATGCTTCGCCCATCGCTCACCGAATGTGGAAAGTGCTGACTCGCGAAAGGCGCCTCAACGTCGATTTTCTGGACGTGTTGGCAATCGGCGTGTCCCTCTACCAGGGTTCCTTGATCACGGCCGGCATCGTTGTCTGGCTAGTGCGCTTAGGGGACTGGATTCGCGATCTAACGGCTGCCCGCTCGAAAAGCGCGGTGGGCGAACTGCTGGAGTTCCAGAAGAAGATGGCGTGGCTCTTGCGCGGGGAAGCGGTGGTTGCGGTGCCGGTTTCAGGTCTAATTGCCGGCGATGTGGTGGTAGTCCATTCGGGTGAGATGATCCCAGTGGACGGCGAAATTGTTCGGGGCCACGGGACGATCGATCAGAAGACAATCACCGGAGAATCACTGCCGGTCCTGCGCGGCGAGGGAGAAGCAGTGTATGCGGCGACGGGGTTGCGGGAAGGCTACATCACCATCCGGGCAACACGTGTAGGGAGCGAGACCACAGCGGCGCAGATAGTGACGCTGATCGAATCTGCGCCGGTGGGTGAGACCCGAACGCAGAATCACGCGGAACGCTTTGCGGACCGGCTAGTTCTGCCGACGCTGGGACTGGCGACCGCAACGGCAGCGGTGACGGGCGACATCAGCCGCTTCACCTCTATCGTCATCGTGGATTATGGTACGGGCATTCGCGTGGCTGCGCCGACAGCCGTGCTGGCATCCATGACACACGCCGCGCGGCAGGGCATCCTGATCAAGAGCGGTGCGCATTTGGAAAAACTGGCCGAGGTCGACACGATGGTGTTCGACAAAACCGGTACGCTGACTTCCGGAACTCCACATATTCTCGACGTTTTGTGTTACCGGGAGCGGCATTTTGGGGTGCGTAAGATGTTGGGCCTGGCGGCAGCCGTCGAGTCGCGTCTGCAGCATCCGGTTGCGGAGGCGATCCGCGCCCGAGCCGATCGCGATGAGATTGATGTGCCGGAGTGTCACGAAGTACAGTACCGGGTGGGCCGGGGTGTGGAGGCGCGAATCAACGGGTACTATCTGCATTTCGGGAGCGAACGGTTTCTGCGTGAGAACTCGATCGATACCAAACGAGCGCTGCGGGATCAGAGCGTGTTAAACGATCGCGGCTACTCGTCATTGCTTCTCGCGGTGGATGGCAAAGTGGCCGGCCTGATTCCCTACGCCGATCAGATTCGCAGCGAGGGTGTGGAAGTGGTGAAGGCGCTGCATAAACTGGGGATCAGGAACACCGTAATGCTGACCGGGGACAATGGAACCGTGGCGCGGGCGGTGTCGGGGCAACTGGGACTAACGCAGTTTGTGGCGGATGTGCTGCCGGCGGAGAAGGCTGAGTTTGTCCAGCAGTTGCGACGGAAGGGACATACGGTGGCCATGGTAGGAGACGGGATTAACGATTCGCCGGCGCTATCGTTTGCCGACGTCGGTATCGCGATGAAGCATGGGGCGCAGGTAGCGCACGAGTCGGCGCACGTGGTTTTGATGGAAGACAATCTGCGTAAGCTGGTGCAGGCGGTGGAGATTTCGCGCGCCGGCCTGGCTTTGATCAAACAGAATTATTTTATCGTGGCGGCGATGAACACGATCGCGCTGGCCCTGGCACTGCCGGGAGGCTTGATTACCCCTCAGATGACGGCAATCGTCAGCAATGGATCAGCGATTCTGGCGAGTTTAAATGCGATACGGCCGGCGTTGCGTAATTGAGCGTGCGATGACGTTTGAGGTGGAGGGGCCGTGTTAATCTGTAAGGAGTCAGCGTCACCTTCCTCGACGTTTCAGGGCCGGTAGCTCAGTTGGTAGAGCATCGCACTTTTAATGCGGTGGTCGCGGGTTCGAGCCCCGCCCGGCTCACCATTACTTTATTTGTATTTTCAATATCTCACAGCAAGTACGATTGACCTGTACACAATTTTGTACAAAGGTCAGGTTATGAACTCGCCCAAATTGCGGTTCGCCCCTCTCCTCGACCACCATCGAAGTGCGGCTCACCTGCACCTGTGGCTATTACCCACCATCCTTAACGCGGAAACGCTCGGAACATTCGCGAGTGAGGGCGAGGACCTCCTGTCAGCCGATCTGATCGAAGCATAACAACCAGCAGACGCCATCGAGGAGTGACCGATGCTTTCCGTTTACCGCAGGCATCAAGAGAAATGCGCTCAGACGGATGATCGCATGAGCCGAAAATGCCGATTCCCGCTCGGGGCGACTGGCGCCCTCGAAGGGGAGCCATAGCGCAAGTCGCTCAAGACTCGCAACTGGGAACGGGCTGAGCAACTCATCCGGCAGACCGAGGAAGGCACGAAACCAGCTGACCTGAAGCCGGTCCCGGACCTCGCCGAGGCGATCCAAAAATTTATGCTGGACGCCGAGCATGGCCGCAAACTGAGCCCGGCCACGCTCAAGAATATCGCGTGGTCCTCTCCCAAACTGAAGAGTTTCGCAACCGCCAGGCGCGTGAACGCCGGTCACCCATGCAGTTTCGGTCCCATACCGCGGCATGACCTCGTCGACAGCCTTCAAAATTGCATTAGCGCTGAATGGCTTTCGGACAAAGGTGAAACTCTCTGCGACTTTATCGCAGTAACCAGAAATGACTATTACCGGGAGAGTGGAAAACGGGTTTTGACCGAGTAGGCCAAATCGATTCCATCCATGTTCCCAGGCATCTGAATATCGGTGATCAGTAAGTCAATCTGGCTGCCATGTTCCCGGAGGATACGGAGCGCCTCAACTGCATTCCCAGCTAGGAAGCTCTGAATTCCTCCACTCTGCAACACCGCGCCGAGGTATGTGCGAATTGCCCGGTCATCGTCTACGACAACGCAGATGCGTTCACCCATGTGGTTTCCTGTTCGAAAGGCTGTACTCAGTTGTTCGTTGATCGGCCTCGGCAGCCGTCGTTCCTTGACGGCTTGGTGGCTGGTCGGCTTCTATGTTCTTAAGAGGAACGCGACCCTAGTCGTCGCATTCCAGGCACACAGGAACACCGCTGATGTGAAGATTCGTATCGTCGCCGCAATACGCACACTGTCCCATATACGGAGTCACACGAAATCCATGTCTGCTGGACAAGGCCCCCACAACCTTTATCCAGCACATCATTCGTGCACTACCCAATATCGAGCGTACCTGTTGGTTAGACAACTAGGACGTTACCTAGGTACGGCCCTTCGGATCGCCCCCGGGCAGTCATAACGGATTCCGCCGAGCACGACGCGCTTCCCCAAAAGAGATCGCCGCACTCGCTCATTTACCCGGAAACGGCAACCATCCGCGAGTGATGTAATCCCCCAGCGTGAGGGAAGTGAGAATCAGAAACCAGAGCACTCCTGCCGCGATGACTACTCGAACGAGTTTAGCTTCAAATAGGGCGTGCATGAAAAACGCCGCGATCAGCGACGCTTTCAAGGCAGCGAATGCTACTGCGAAGATCATCGTGAAGGGACCAAGGTTCAGGAAGCCGATCAGTGTGGTGATGAGCGTCAGCGCCAGAAGTCCAAGCCAGGTCAACGCATACGTCTTGCGCGAGATAGTGGGAGTCATCCGTGCAACCCCGAAATATAGAAAATGGCGTAGAGAAATACCCAGATGATGTCGATGAAGTGCCAGTATAGTCCGGCGATTTCGACGGGCGTGTAATAAGCCGCGGTGAACTCCCCCGCGATGTTCCGGAGCAGCGTTACACCTAGCAGACCTTCACCGACGAACATGTGAAGCGCATGCAGGCCGGTCATTACGAAGTAGAAGATATAGAAAAGTTGCTCTTTTCCGGCATCTGGACCAGAGGCGTCAAACCACACGCCCGGCGCCTTGTGATCCTGGTAGTGCTGATAATATTCGGTGAACTTGATTGCCAGGAACACCGCTCCGATCAACATGGTAGCCAAGAGGAACAGGGTAACGAGCCTGCGGTTCCCGGTTTCTGCGAAATAGACAGTCAGCGCCATGGTAAAGCTACTGCAAATCAGAACCGCTGTGTTGATGGAACCGAGAAGAATGTTCATCTCTGAACTGGCGTGATCGAAAGCCTGCGGATAGTACATGCGATAGACCGTGAAGGCCATGAACAGACCGCCGAAAAGCATCATCTCCGAGACGATGAAGATCCACATGCCGAGGCTGGCGGTTTCCCGCTGTTGCGCAGGGTTAGCGAACTGCTCATGCAGATTGTAATCGGCGATTTCAGGGGACAAGTTGCAGTTCCTCCTGCATGGCTTCGTAATCGTAAGGCCGGTAGTTCACCACCGGTGTGGCCGTGAAGTTGTGCGTAGGCGGTGGAGAGGACGTCTTCCATTCAAGCCCCGTGGCGCGCCACGGATTGGCGGGCGCGGGTTTGCCGTATTTCCAGGACCACGCCAGGTACAGAAGCGGCAGGAGATATCCTACGCCTAGAATCGAGGCGCCCGCCGTCGAGAGGATGTTCAGCATCTGGAATTCCGGGGGATATGCGGCGTATCGTCGCGGCATACCGAGATAGCCGAGGACGAATTGCGGAAAGAAGGTCAGATTGAAGCCGAGAAAGACGGTAAGCGCGGAGAGCTTCGCCAAGCCTTCCGGTACATTTTCCCGCTGATCTTGGGCCACCAGTAATGCACGCCGCCAAGAAGGCCATTACCGTTCCGCCGACCATGATGTAGTGGAAATGGGCGACGACGAAATAAGTATCGGTGACGTGGACGTCGAGGCCAAGCGCGGCGAGAAAGAGCCCGGTCATTCCGCCGATGGTAAAGAGGCCGACGAAGCCGATGGCATAGAGCATCGGCGTTTCCCAGGAACCGAGCCTTTATAAATCGTCGCCGTCCAGTTGAAAACCTTGATCGCCGACGGAACCGCCACGAAATAACTCAAGAGCGAAAAGACCATGGCGGAGTAAACGGAGGTCCCGGCGACAAACATATGATGTCCCCAGACCAGGAAGCCGAGGACGGCGATCGCGATACTCGAGCAGGCCACCGCCTTGTAGCCGAAGATGGGCTTGCGTGAAAAGCAGGAATGACTTCGCTGACCACGCCCATGCCGGGAAGAATCATGATGTAAACGGCGGGATGAGAGTAGAACCAGAACATGTGCTGGAAGAGAACCGGGTCGCCGCCGAGCCCGGGATCGAAGATGCCGACCCGGCAAATCGCTCCACCGCAACCATCGCCAAGCGTGATGGCGAGAACCGGCGTGGCCAGCACCATGATAAGGCTGGTCGCGTACAGCGACCAGACGAAGAGGCAGGCGGAACCAGGTCAGCCCGGGGGCCCGCATGCGGTGGATGGTGACCATGAAATTCATGCCCGTAATGATCGAGGAGAAACCGGCGATGAAGATGCCGAGGCCGCCGCAAGACAAGGCGTTGGAATAAGTAGTGCTAAAGGGGGTGTAAAAGGTCCAGCCGGTATCGACGCCGCCGCGGAATAACGCGTAGAGGCGATCGCCGCGCCCAGCATGAAGACATACCAGCTCAGCAGGTTCAGCTTGGGAAACGCGAGGTCCTTCGCGCCGATCACCAGCGGGATGAAGAAATTGCCGAGCGTGTTCGGAATGGAGGGAATCAGGAAGAACCAGACCATGATGATCCCGTGCATTGTGAAGAGCTTGTTGTAAGTCTCGGGCTGCACCAGATTGGTTTCGGGTGTGAGAAGTTCGAGGCGCATGAGCAATGCGAAGAAGCCGCCGAGGAAGAAGAAGGCGGTGATGGACGCGGTGTAGAGAATCGCGATTCGCTTGTGGTCGGTGGTGAGCAGCCACGACAGGACGCCTTGTTTTTCTGTCAGGTAGTTCTGGGTAAGGGAGGCGCGTTGTGCCAGGATCATGTTATCGGGTCTCCGGTTTGGTGTTGGAAATCGAGGTGGCGCCGGTCCAGCGATGCCTTTCTGGCTGCCGTAATCCGCGGGTGCGCTGCCTGAACTGGAGGGTTCCTGCGTGTGGCTTTGGGGTCCGATGGATCGAATGAAGGCGATCAGTGCGATGACCTGTTCTTCCGATAGCTGACCCTCGAAGGTAGGCATGATAGGAGCGAAACCGTTCACGATTTTGGCGCGCGGATCGAGAATCGATTCGCGAATATAGGAGTCGTCAGCAGTGACGATGTCCCCAGTACTGATCTGGACAGGTGCGCCGTAGAGGTTGCGCAGGTCGGGGCAGCGTCCCTGATTATCGAAGTGATGGCAGTTGGCGCAGGCGTACTGGTGGAAGAGCTTTTCGCCTTCCGCGGCCAGCGAACCTTCGGCGCCGCCCTGCGACAGCCAGGTTTGGTATTCGCGCGGATCCATGGCGTAAACCCAGCCGATCATCCCGCTGTGTTTGGTGCCGCAGTATTCGGCGCAGAAGAGGTGGTACTTGCCGGGCTTGGTGGCCTCGAACCAGATGCTGGTGTAGCGCCGGGCAAAACATCCTGCTTGATACGGAAAGCGGGGACAAAGAAGCTGTGGATGACGTCTTGCGACGTCATCGTCGAGCTTGACCGGCTGTCCCACGGGAACATGCAGCTCGTTGATCTCGCGCTGCCCGGCGGGATGTTGGAGTTTCCACATCCACTGCTTAGCCACGACGTAGATGGGAATGGCGTTGTCCGGTGGGCGCTCGATATCGAAGTAGAGTTTCGCGCCGTAGGCAAACATGCCCATGAAGGCGAAGAATGGGATCACTGTCCAGGCGATCTCGGCAGGAATATTATAGCGCCGCTGCGAGCCCATCTGATTCTCGTGCTTACGGTGAAACCGGATAGCGGAATAAATGAGGACACAGGCAATGCACGTCGCCGTCAATGTACATACGACGACCATCACCCAGAAGAACCACTCGTACTCGCCCGATATGGAAGACGCTACGCCGGAGTAGGGAATCGAAGGTCTCATATCTTTCCCGCCAAGGTTGCGCGATCCTGCTTCAAGTCGCGCCGCCAAAGGTATAGAAGAGCAGCCATGCCGGCGATCACCGTAGAGAGCGCCGGCAAGGCGG
>CAVZRE010000035.1:0-24957 GCA_963777595.1 Terriglobia bacterium | reverse complement strand
AGTAGTGAGAAATTGCAGCGGCGCCGTTCATCTCTCCCCGCCTGCAATGCAGCCGCGTGCTTACTGAGTAATTTGTTATTAAGTAACGTGCGAACACGCGAGGCGCGGCGGGTGCAACTAATGGACCGTGGACCTCCCCCGAGGCACTTCTGCAGAAGATCTAAGTCGCGGCAACAACTTTCTTATGGCGGGTTAAGAAATCGCCGCCCTTTGGCTGATGCCGGCCGGTACCCAGACCGGCGGTCCGCAACCCGAGGCTTAACAAAACTTCGATCAATCGAGTTACGCGGCATCGGCTCTCCATAGTAGGGGCGAATCTTCATGACGAGCACATTGTCGTTTGATGTGCTTCCTATGACTCCTGCCGTAACAGTTGCTAGCCGTCGAGATTCCGCAAAGCAAGGACTCGTCCCGGGCCCGTCGTTACTTGACTGGTGAGGCCGAGGATTCCAGTTTTACGCTGATTGGCGGCATCCCGACGATCTGGTAAGTCCCGGAGGCGATTCCAATACCTGCTTCCCTGAAGCGTTCCAACATTTCGCGGCCGATTTTGTCTTTCAGCTCGCGCACGCCATGATCGTGAGCTATGAAACGAACGGAAAGCTCAACCCAGTTGTCCGTCAGGCGGACAAACACCCGCGGCTCGAACTCGCTGCGCTTCACGAAGTAACGACGTTCGAGTTCCGATAGAAACGTTTCTCCCATCTCGCTGATCTTCAGCGTGTGCGTTCGAACCGCGTCAAGAATAATTTGCTCGGCACGCTTGAGGTCGGTATCGTAGGTGATCGGGATCAGGATCTCTTCCCAGATGAACGGGAATTCCCGCGTGTAGTTGAACACCGGGGTTTCGAAGATTTTGTCGTTGGTGATGGTGACGATCCGGCCGGTATACTGTCGCGCCTGGACCCACATGGCGGGATCGGCATTTTGCACTGGCGGCGGCTGTCCCATTTCCATGATAGTGGTCTGAACGAACCCTAGTTCGATGACATCGCCGCGAACGCCGCCCATCACGATGCGGTCCCCAACGTTAAACGTCTTGCCGCGAAGTATTACGAAGTAAGCCGCGAACGCAGTAATCACTCGCTGGAGCGCAAACGCCAACCCGGCCGTTACCAGGCCAAAGGCGGTCGCCAGCCTTGCGGGATTGTCGAACCAGATTGAGCAGAGCCCAACCAATCCGATGGCCGCGCTCAAGAGATGAATGCCCTGACGGGTCCAGAATGCTGTGCGTCGCCAGCGCTGGCGAAGCAGTACGCTTGCAAGGTGGCCGAGACCCCATGCCAGGAGCCACACGACGCCGGTGAACGCAATCGAGAATAAAAGTTTGCGGCCGTTCTCGGCGTTGATGCCGACGAGTTTGACCCCGAACAACTGGACCGCCCTATTGGGGCCGACGAACTGCAAGATGTTACCCATAACCCTTCTCTCACCTTAGTGCAAACAAGTAAACACAGAACAGCCCGAAACCGGCCATCCCGAAAGTAAGAAAGGCGACATAGTCGCCAGCGTGACCGCTATGCATTCGGTGCAGGATGGCAGCGGGCTTATCGAGGGTCCTGGCGAGCCCGCGCGCGAAGGGACTGAAAAGAAAAGCGGCTGCAATGGCCAGTGCCGCGGCTACGGCAATCAGACCCGTGTTTTGCCTGAGGGGTGCGGGCGGGAAGTCGGTTGGGAGCCGGCATCGGCGCGTCGTTCAACACGTGGGACACATAGGAGCTGGAGTTCAGGAAGTTGGCAGCTGCCACGCGCGCAGCGGGTGTGAGCGCGGGAAGGAGTCCGAGAAGAAATCCTGCCACGACCAGCACCGCGGCGGGGAGAATCATCGAGAGCGGAGTGTGTTCGTGGCCGTTCTTCGTCTCCTGTTTCTCCGGATTCGAGGGAGCGGCTTGCATATCCCGCACTGGCCCCCAGCCGCGAAAAATCCGGCCGCCCGCGCGGAGCACAGCAGCCGAGGTGAGAGCGCCTACGCTAAGCGAGAGAACTCTGTACCCAGGAATAGCCAGCCGCAGAGGCAGAAGCGGCCATCAGGTCGTCACCCGCTGCTAGTCCAGATGTGGGGAAGCCGGCCAAGGCGATGGCGCCGGTGAAAAAGACAGCTGCTGTCCAGGGTTCATGCAAACCTTTGCCGTGCAGCTCGCATTCGTCGACGCTCTCGAAGCGGTGCAAAAGAATACCGGCAACGAGGAACAGTCCCGCTTTGACCATGCCGTGTCCTATGACATAGATGGCAGTGCCTGCCAGACCATCGGCAGTGAAGAGACCGATGCCGATGGTCATCAGGCCGACGTGGCCGATGGTCGAGAACGCGAGCAGCCGCTTGAGGTTGTTTTGTAGCCAACACATCACGGACCCAAGAACGGCTGTGACTGCGCCTGCTATCACGAACAGAGAGGCCGCGCCAGGAATGCGGGCATGCAGCGGAATGTCGAAAACGCCCCACCAAAGCCGCGCCAGAGCGAAGAGGCCCATCTCCACCATTACCCCCGAGAACAGAATGCAAACAGGCGTGGGGGCGACTGCGTGAGCGTCCGCCAGCCAGAAATGGAAGGGCGCGACAGCGGCTTTGACCAAATAACCGAATACGATGAAGGCAAAGCCGACGAACACCAGAGAATCGAGCGGCCCACCGCCTAGGGTGCGAGCCATCTGCGCCATATTCAGAGCGCCCGTGCGGGCATACAGCAGCCCGATACCGGTGAGGACGAAGTAGGCCGCAATCGTATTGATGACAGCGAAATTCAAGGCACCCTGCAGGCTCCCGGGATCATCGGTTTTGTAGCCGCAGAGAGCAAACCCCGCGGCGCTCATGAGTTCGAAGAAGACGAACATGTTAAATAGATCGCCTGTGAGGCAAAATCCGCACATCGCAGCAAGGAACGCCAGCAGCAGGGAATGGAAGTGATTGCCGACAGTATCGAAATATTGAGAAGAAAAGACCAGTGCCGCAATCGTGAGAAGGCTGGTGAATGCCGCCAGTCCGGCCCCAAGTGGCTCGATAGTAAAGGAGATCCCGAGCGCAATCCCGTGGCGTGGGCGAAAGTTTCCGAACCAATAAACCAGCGGCTGGACTGCCGCGGCCCGCATGAGCAGTGTGCAGGCGGCGAGCGTTGCGGCGGCGCTGGCGAGGGCAATGGCCTGTGACAACCGCTGCGAAATGCACTTGGTCAAGGCAGCGAGCAGGGCGGCCGCAAGCAGCGGTATGACCACTGGATAGACTGGCAGCATATTACCCTGATACCTTGCTGAGCCGGTCCGGGTCGAGAGTCCCGTGGCGCTTATGAATCTGCACGGCGAGACCGAGGAGAAGCGCGACTACGGTGACTTCGACCACAATGTCCGTTAACATTAGGGCCTGAACGATAGGATCAACAGCCGGGGTGTTAGCCGGGATATCGACAAACACCGGCGCCGCACGTCCCGCGCGATAGCCGACTGCCAGCAGAAATACATAGCTGGACGACTGAATGATGCAGATGCAAATCACCAGATGGATAAGATTCCGGCTGGTAACGACTCCATAAAGGCCTATGAGAAATAACCATGCGGCGACGACATATGGAAGGTAGTTCATTGTTCCTTGTCTTCCACCAGTTCCTCGAGGTACGCCAGAATTGCCAGGGTCAAGCCGCCGCTCACTTCAAGGCCTACGGCGATGTCGATAAGCGGTACGATGCCGCCTGAGGTGAGGGACCCGCTCTTCCCCAAAGGCAGGAAGTTCTGCAGGAAGAGCCCGCCGGACATGACGCAGGCAAGACCGATGAGTATATAGCTTGCCGCCCCCAGCGCTCCAGTGACTTCTATGAGCCGCTGCGGAGTGGCCCGGCGAAACTGGCTGTAATCTGCGCAAAGGTAGAGCAGCAGCGGGGCCGTAGAAAGGATGACTCCGCCCTGAAAGCCACCGCCGGGAGACACCTGGCCGTGCGTGACGACATACAGACCGAACAGCACCGTGGGGGCGATAAGCAGCAGGGTTGTTACGCGCACCGCGTCGCTCGCCGGGGGCACGTTGCGCTCCTTGATTTTGTCTTCGCGATTGCCCGCCGGCTCATCCTCACGGCGACGCATGAGCAGAAGAACGCCGGTCACTGAGGTGAACAAAATGAACTCCTCGCCGAGAGTGTCGAACCCGCGGATATCGAAATTTACGGCAGTGACCGCGTCGGTTATGTGAAGTTCGGATACAGTTATGGCGTTTACCAGGTCGCCATACTGAGCTCCGAACGAACCCCGCCGGGGCGAGGCCGCTGTATGCGATGGCGAACAGCCACGCAAGTGCCGCGGCCGATATCAGGAAGAAACACTTGCGGCCCCGGCGTGTCACTTTTTCTCCTGCTTTTTGGTGCGCGCCAAGGCGAGCAGGATCATCAAGGGCAACGCTACCGCTCCTGCGACGATTTGGGAAAGAGCAACGTCGGGCGCCTGGAAAGCGAAGAACATGATCCCGAGAATGAGGCCGTAGAAGCTCACTACGATTGCCTGAGACGCCGGCTCACGGGTGAAGACCAAAGCGGTCGCGACGGCGGCGACAATCAGCAGGATTCCGTTGCGTAGAATGGCCTCGCTCATTCCTTTTCCCCAGCGGCGGGAATCGATTCCTCTGGTTCGAGAGCCAGTTGATTCTTGCGCCGGATGCGGGCCGCACGGCCAGTGGCGTGTGAGAGAACGGGATTGGAGATGAACAGCAAGACGCCAATCAGTATGGCCTTAGCGCCAGCCTGCGACAGGCCTTCGTGCAACAAGACCGCAGCCGGGATTGCCAGCGATCCCGCCAGGGTTCCTGGCGCGAGGAAATGGATTTGATCGTAGACGTCATCGCTTATGACGAGCCCAATCGAGGTGATAGCGAATCCGGCGACGCCGATGGCCAGCAGCACGGTTGTTGCGACTTCTTCAAAGCTCATAGCCAACGCTCCAGAAACCGGGCAAACACGAGGCCGGCACCGAAGGCAAGAAGCGCCAGCGTAAGAGCGAGGTCGACAAACGGGCCGCGATGGAAGGCTTCGGCGAGCAGCAGCAGAACGACCGCCGCAATGGAACCGGCGGCTTCGAGAGCGACAAGGCGGCTCATTGCATCCCCGCGAACACAGCGAATGAAAGGGCCGGCGAGACAGACGAGAAGCGCGATGGCAGTCCAGGTCCACATGCGTTACCCCTGGAGCTTTTTGACGAATTTGGGAAGCGGAGCGGACACCAATTCGTGGAGAAGCAATCGGGAATTCGGACGGTCTACGTCGATTACGATCGAATTGGGAGTAGTAGTGAGGAAGAAAATGGTCAGTGCCCGCTGGGCGGCACCCTGGCAATTGTCCATTGTTTGAAAGTTTGCCTGACGCCATACGCCCCGGAGTCGTTTATGAGTGAAACTAGCGGTATGAGGGCTCTGAACATGATTGGCAAGTCACCGGCAATCATTCCCGGGAGACGGAATCCCTGCAATAGCCATCGCAGTTCAGGATGGAAACAAAGAGGTACGGCTCGAAGAGCAGCCTGCAACGCTCCGACGCATAACAATGCCGCCGCTGCCCCGGCAAGCAATTCCTTGGCGCTGAACTGGAAAACGAATAGAAGCCACATCGCCATGCAGGCGATCCACTGCCCCGCGATCTGGCATAACCTCATTGCCGCGAACCTTCCATTACCGACTCCACTCCGCGAATCAGATTGTGGACTGCTGCCTCACCGGCCGGATTCTACGCTTGGATTTCGAAGCACCTCTATTGCCATACCGGAGGTCGAGAGGCACAAAGTAGTCAGCTTTTCCGCGCGAATTCGGTCGTGGGCCGCGGGAAACAAGCGGCAGCTTCACTCTTGACGACGGGCCGCGTTTGAGACACGCACCGAGGAGCGCCTCTCCGTCCTGGCCAAATAGTAAAATCGCCGCGCGGAGTTGTACAAGTCACTTGCTTGCGAGTTGGATCAACCTTTCGGAACATCAATAGATCGCCAGGTGGGAAAAACTTCCCAGTGAACTGCGGTCAGTTCTGCAGGCACTGCCGAGCATGGCCGCTGCTCGCGGGGATCATGGGATTCCCCGGTTGCCGAAGCCGATAGGCGGTACATTTGCCAACGCCGGAACGTCTGACGCCGGTATGCGTCTGGGAAATCTGTTCCAGGTCCGGTCTTATGTCGTGACTTTCGCGCGTTGCTGATGAAACGATGCCCGTGCATCCAGCGCGGAAGCATCCCCCGCGTAGTGAACCGCGAAGCGTAACAGGAGCGACCCAGCCATCCCAAGCAGTCCCGCCACCTTCATCCGGTTGCCAGACCTTCCCGGCAGGAGCGAGACGGCGAGACTCGCGGCTGTGAGCACTTTTGCTGTCTTCCAGATCACACCAGAAGCGCCTCCGCGGAGGGGTTTGCCCACTTGCGGCACGACAAATGCGGCGTGCTCCACCTGCTTCGTCGCGATCAGTTCCGCGACGCGTCCCGTGGTCGCGAAGATACTGGTGGTTCGGCAGCTTGCCTCGGGGATAAATACGTCGATGACCGATCCAGCCGTCGCGGCGCCCGATGCGGCGAAGAGCACAGGCATCCATCGTCGAGCGGCCTGCCACAAGGGCACGGCGGTGTTGGAGACCAGGACGCCGGTGTAGGTTGCGAGAGCGGCGCCGAAGATCCCCGAAATGTATCCAGTGACTTCACCGATATCGCCGAGCAGACCCTCGCGGTTAATCAACAGGCCGGTCGAAATGGCTGTCGGCGCGGCGCCCGAAAGGATCCACACGCCCATGTTCATCGGCGAGGTGGGCCGGAAGACGCGCATCATGTAGAGGAAGCGAGCGGGACGGCCGAGGTCGTGGATGAGGAAGGCGGCGCCCGCGGTGGATCCGATGATGCCCGTCCAGTGGCACACTTCAGAAAGCCGGCGCATCTGCCGTTCGCGGCGATCGGTGACGAGTTGAAGGGCAGCGCCGAGCGTGAGGGCCGCTCCGGCCGCGCCGCCGAGGAAATAGTAGAGCGGGATGTCGATGCTCCAAACCGATTTCTTGAGCATCGGGCGGTCGTAGTAAGTTCGATCCGGCCCCCTCGCCCCGGGAACTGTCTGCCAAGTGCTGGCAACATCCTTCAGGTGTTTGTCGGTTCCGGTGACGTGTTGCTGGGCGGCTTCTCCAGTCAGTTCAGCGACGTCTGTGTTTACATCGCGACCGTCGGTTCGCACGGGGTCCACACTCTTGGGATACCGCACCCTTTGTTTTCCGTTCATGAACATGATTCCGTGGAGGCCATCGCGGCGCCAACCGCGAGGCCCATCAATGCCGCTACCGCAATCCCGAAGGACACCCATGCGTCTTTGCCCTTCTTGGTGGGGACAACGGGATCGGGTGGCAGGTTATACGCTTCGGGCTCGTCCGCGAGCAAGAAAAAGGCATTCAGACCTTCCGTGCCCGGTTGCGATGACGCGTCGGCTCCGTAGAGGTAGGTCTCGGTCATGCCGTTCTCGTGCAGCGTCTCGACACGTTTACGGGCGGTGGCCAACAGTTCGTCGATGTCGCCGTACTTGATGGAATCGGTCGGGCAAGCCTTAGCGCACGCGGGCTGCATTCCTTCTTTCAGGCGGTCATAGCAGAGGGTGCATTTCCAGGCGCGACCATCTTCTTCCCGCCGGTCGATCACACCGAATGGACAGTTGACGACGCAATATCCGCAGCCATTGCAAACGTCGGGTTGAACGTAGACGCTGTCGAACTCGGTGCGAATGATTGCTCCCGTGGGACAGCTCTCGAGGCAACCGGCACGCGCACAGTGTTTGCAAACGTCGGAGGAAAAGAGCCACGAGAAGGCCCCGGCATCCTGATTCGAGAGCGCGACAGGACGCTCCACGAACGCGACGTGCCGCCATGTCGAAGCGCCGAGAGCGACGGTGTTGTCGTAGGACATGCCCGTGAACAGAAGACCGTCGTCGGGCAACTGGTTCCACTGTTTGCATGCGACCTCACAGGCCTTGCATCCGATGCAGAGCGTGGTATCGGTGAAGAAGCCTTTGCGGCTGGACTGATTGGATGTGTCGTCGCGTGCGGCCTTGCGTTCAAGCTCTTTGGCCTGCAGCGCCGTCAAAACGGCTTCCATTATGTATGTCCCTCCTTCACCTGCTCGGTCTTGTAGCCGTGTCCGGATTCGGGCTTCTTCCGCGCCCGGGGCAGGTCGCGGTCCTCTTCCCGGGAGGGGAGGTCGCGAACCAGCGCGCCGCTCGTGATGTAGCGCCGTTCCTTACTCTTGCGGCCAGCCTCGATCATCACGGAGATGGCCTTCGTTTCCATGATGGACACGTTCGGGTCGGCGACGAATGGGAACAGCTCATTCGGGCAGTCCCCGCGCGCGATGCCCTTGCTCGACCAGTGGTACGGCATGCCGATCTGGTGGATCACACGGTCCTTGAGTTGGATGGGGCGCAAGCGATTGGTTACCAGGACGCGCGCCTCGATCTCGCCGCGCTCGGTTCGGATGGTGGCCCAACCGCCATTCTTCAGTCCGGCTTCGGCAGCCAACTCTTCGGAGACTTCGCAGAACGCCTCGGGCTGCAATTCCGAGAGCCACGTCAGCCATCGCGACATCCCGCCGGCGGTATGGTGTTCCGTCAGGCGATACGTCGTGAGGAGATAGGGGAAGCGCGGGTCGCCCCATGGCTGGTGATACGGATTGTCCTGCTTACGCATCCACTCCATGCGCGAGGGATTGCACTGCTGTCCATACAACGGGTTCTTGATGAGCGATTCCTGCGGCTCGTAATGGGTCGGCAAGGGCCCGTCCTGCAATCCGGTAGGGACAAACAGCCAGCCCTTTCCGTCCGACTGCATCACGAACGGGTCGATGCCGGAGATCGTCTCTTTGCCGCGGGCGTCCTTGCCGGGCCGATACGAGGGGGGCTTATGGACAAAGTCCGGCTCGTCATGTCCAGTCCACTTCTGCTGTTTCTCGTCCCACCAAACGTAGGCCTTCCGCTCTGACCAGGGCTTTCCTTCGGGGTCGGCGGAGGCGCGGTTGTATAGAAGGTGGCGGTTGTGCGGCCAGGCCCAAGCCCACTCCGGCGCGACCCAATTCTGTTCCCAATGTGGTTTGCGGCGCGCAGTCTGATTGACGCCGTCCTTATAGCAGCCAGAATAGATCCAGCAGCCGCAAGCAGTTGAACCGTCATTCTTGAGTGCTGTGAAGGCTTCAACAGGCTTGCGATCGGCGACTGTGTAGCCGTTGATTTCGTGTAGGACGGCTTCAGCGTCGGGCTCACGGAGCGCTCCTTTGACCGGGTAGTCCCACGTCAACTGCTGCAAGGGCCGATCCTTGGAGTGGGATGAGTTGGCGTAGAGTTCGCGGAGCCGTTGGCCCAATTTGTAGACGAAGTCCAATTCGCTGCGGGAGTCGCCGGGGGGTTCGACGGCTTTGTGATGCCACTGGAGAAGCCGCTGCGTGTTCGTGAAGCTGCCGTCCTTCTCGGTGTGTGCGGCCGCCGGGAAGAAGAAGACCTCGGTGGCAATATCTTGCGGGCGGATCTCGCCACGATGGATCTCGGGCGCGTCGCGCCAGAATTCGGCTGTCTCAGTGAGTTGGAAGTCGCGAACTACGAGCCAGTCGAGCGCGCGTAATCCCTTTCTTTGCAAGGCACCGTTGACCGTTCCGACGACCGGGTTCTCGCCCATAACGAAGTAGCCCTTCACCGTGCCGTCCGCCATGTCGACGACGGTGTTCATGTGCGAATGGTCGCCGGTCATCTTCGGCAGGTAGTCGAAGCAGTATCCGTTCGCTGCGGTGGCTGATTCGCCGAACCATGCTTTCAATAGGGAAACCGAGTACTTGCGGAACTCGCCCCACCATCCGGACGGGGATTCGTTCAGCTCATTGTAAGTGTCGAAATCTTTGTCGTGCTTCGCCCTCGGCATCGGCAGATAGCCGGGCAGCAGGTTGTAGAGGGTCGGGATGTCGGTCGAACCTTGGATCGAAGCGTGACCCCGAAGGGCCATAATTCCGCCGCCGGGACGTCCCATGTTTCCGAGCAGCAATTGAATGATGCAGGCAGTGCGGATATATTGAACGCCCACCGTGTGCTGCGTCCATCCGACGGCGTAGCAAAATGCTGCCAGTCCGCTCGCGGCCGGAGTTCTTACAGAGCGTTTCGGCGACCTTGATGAGCAGGCGCCGCGGGACGCCGCAGGTCTGTTCCACCATCTCCGGCGTATAACGTTGAAAGTGCCGCTTCAGGACCTGAAATACACAGCGAGGGTGCTGAAGCGTCAGGTCGGTGTGCTCTGCCTGGATCGGCTTTTTCTGCTCTTTGCCGGAACCCGCAGTCGCCTCGCGTGCTCCAGACGCGGCCTCCGGATCCACGCCTTCATACATCCATTTACTCGATTTGTACTGGCCTTTCTCAGGATCCCAGCCGCAGAAGAAGCCGTCATTATCCTCTGCATCCTGATACTCCTCATTCAGGATCGCGGAAGCATTCGTGTAATTGAACGACATACTCTTTGAAGTAAGCTTCCTTCTCGAGGATCTAGTGAATGATCCCACCGAGGAAGGCGATATCGCTCCCGGCGCGAATCGGAACATGGATGTCCGCCACTGCGCTGGTGCGAGTGAATCGTGGGTCGACATGGATGATTGTCGCGCCGCGCTCTTTGGCTTTCATTACCCACCGGAAGCCGACCGGGTGACATTCGGCCATATTCGAGCCCTGGATCACAATGCAGTCCGAGTTCTGGAGATCCTGTTGAAATGTGGTGGCCCCTCCCCGGCCGAACGATGTCCCCAAACTGGGGACGGTGGAGGAGTGTCAAATACGGGCCTGATTTTCTATCTGGACTATGCCAAGGCCGGTGAAGAGTTTCTTAATAAGATAGTTCTCTTCGTTGTCCAGAGTCGCGCCGCCAAGGTGCGCGATTCCCATGGTGCGATTGAGCGCTTGCCCTTCTTTGTCCTGGTCTTCCCAGGTTGCCTCGCGCGTGCGCTTGACGCGCTCCGCAACCATTTCCATCGCGGTTTCGAGTGGGATCTGTTCCCAGGCTTTGCCATGCGCACGACGGTAGAGGACGTGTTGTTCGCGATGCGAGCCGGTGACGAGTTGGAACGTCGCCGCGCCTTTCGGACACAGGCAGCCGTCGGAGATCGGCGACCGGGGATCGCCTTCGATGTCGACGATCTTCTGGTCTTTTATATATACAAGCTGTCCGCAGCCGACCGCGCAATACGGGCACACGGAAGCGACCGCTTTGTCCGCCGACGCGTTCCGCGGTTGTAGCGTCTGACTTCGTTGCGAAGCAGCAACGTTCCCCAAGCCGACGAAGTCGCCACCGGCAAGTTGACGGATTAAGGGCCATGAATCAGATCTGCTCTTCTTGTCAGCCATAGTTTTAACCTATCGCAATGTTGCCTGTCCAGATAGTCACTTTTGTTTGATTCCGCGCGCTTCCTGAACGCCGAGTGTGCTCGACTTCCCACAGACCCGGAAAGGGAGCGATCCATGTGTAATGAAATGTCCGATGATCAGTAACGTCAGTATCAATGTTAGTAGGAGACATCGAGAGGCGCCCCGATTGTGAGTCCCCATCACGTCATGGAAGTAAGGGGCTTCGCATCGTATAAGCCGTTCAGGAAACGAATGCCGCCGGGGCCGGAGGTCGCGATGCAGACGCCAAGCTTTCCGGTGAACTTCGCGTATCCGCAGGCCGCGAATGCCGCCGCTTCTTCATGACGCACCTGCACGAACCGGACGTCCTGCTGTTTTCCCTAGGCTTCAAGATTCCCTTCAACGTCGCCCGGAAATCCGAAGATGGTGTCCACTCCCTAATTCATAAGTTGCTCAACGAGTAAGTCCCCAACTGCTTTCAACATTGTAATGTTTCCTCAGTTGGTCAATTCGGTGCACGCGAATGCCTTTTTTGTGAGAGGTATCGATTCTCATGCCGGAAAGTAAGGCAGCTCGACTAAAGGGCCCGGAGATGAGTCTTGCCGTTTTGCTGACTGTACTCGCCGGTTATATCGACGCGATCGGTTACCTCAAACTGAAAGGTATCTATGTCGCGAATATGAGCGGAAACAGCATCTCCGTTGGACTGCATGCTGCCAGCGCACACTGGTCTATCGTCATAACCAGGCTCTGGCCGGTTTTTTCTTACGTGCTCGGTCTCATCACCGCGCGCATTCTCGTGGATCTTGCCCGCACGCACGGTTTTCGTCGCACGGCCGCGCCTCCCTTTCTGCTCGAAATCGCTTGCCTGTTTCTCTTTTTTCGTTGGCACGCAGGCACACAAGGTATTCTTTTCGCTGCCGCGGCAATGGGCATACAGGCGGCGACGATCAGCCGTTTCAACGGAATTACCGTCTACACGGCTTTTGTCACCGGATCGCTCGTAAAGTTCGCCGAAGAGCTCTCCGAATGGTTGATCCGGTCTTACACGCGCCGCGAAGGTGCTCGGGAACACGCGAGGGCCGCGATCTGGTTTTTTGGCGTTTGGGTCGCCTACTTATTTGGCGCCGGCGCTGGTGGTGCCGCGCTCGAATGGGCGGGAAACCGGGCGATCCTGGCCGCTTGCGCAATCCTGTTGTGCATAACAATCCTCGACTTATTCAAACCTTTCGACTTCTCTACCGTGGTCAAGTAGGATCAAACCATCCACTTAGCGGGTTAAAGGAATTAATCCGCACAGACATTATTTTTATAGCGCCTTACACTATTCTCAACGTGAGTCAGTTCTTTCCCGCGAGCGCAAATACCATCGCGCGGCTGAGTATTCTACTCGGCGCCTGCGCACTGGGGTTTGTCATGTGGGCCGGCGCGATGATCGTTCGTTCGCCCTATGAGACGCTACAGCACGTTCCCCGCGAGCAGCCAATTCCCTTCAGCCACGAACATCACGTCGGGGGCCTCGGAATCGATTGCCGGTACTGTCATAACACGGTGGAAGTGTCTTCGTTCGCCAACATTCCCCCGACCAAGGTCTGTATGAACTGTCATCAGGAGATGTGGGCGGCCAGTCCCGCGCTCGAACCAGTGCGGGAAAGTTATCGCACGGGAAGATCGATTGAATGGACCCGCGTTCACGACTTACCCGAGTTTGTGTATTTTAATCACAGTGTCCATATTCATGGCGGTATAGGTTGTTCAACCTGCCATGGACGAATTGACCGCATGGCGCTCACCTGGCAGGAGGCGCCCCTAACTATGGAGTGGTGCCTCGACTGCCATAGGCATCCCGCGCAATATGTACGGCCTCGTGACGAGGTTTTCAGTATGACTTATCGTGTCCCGCGCGATCAGGCAGCTCTTGGCGCTCGCCTGGTCCGCGAATATCATCTGCAGAGTCTGACAAGTTGTTCCACGTGTCATCGATAAACCTATGAGTCACGAGTTCGTACCTCTCGAATCGCTCACCGGACGACCGCGATACTGGCGAAGCCTGGATGAATACCCCGGCGCTCCGGCGTTCGATACAGCGGGTGAAACCGAGTTTCCGGAGGCCGGAACGGAATTCCCGGAATCGAGCCGCCGCCGTTTCCTGGCGCTAATGGCCGGATCCCTCGCGCTGGCCGGACTAACTGGATGTACCCGGCAGCCGACTGAGGTCATCCTGCCTTACGTCGTCCCGCCCGAGAACGCGTTACCTGGACGTCCCAAATTTTATGCGACCGCCGTACCGGTAAACGGAGCGGCAGAAGGGGTAATTGTCGAAAGCCACTTAGGGCGGCCGACTAAGGTCGAAGGGAATCCAGCTCACCCGGCGAGTCTGGGTGCGAGTTCGGTGCTTGCCCAAGCCAGCCTGATGGACTTATATGATCCCGATCGCTCACAGCAGACCACAGAGTCCGGCGCGCCCGCCACTTGGGACGGGTTCCGCATCGCGCTCATCGCAGCTGCCGATCGCGCCCGGAACGGAGCCGGTTCCAAATTTCGAATCCTCACCCATACCGTCACATCTCCGGTACTCGGTTTACAAATTCAGTCTGTACTCAAGGCGCTCCCAGGCAGCCAGTGGCATCAGTACGAACCAACGGGCGCACATTCGGCGCGCGCCGCATCCCAGTCCGCATTCGGCCAGGCGGTAAACACCTATTACGACCTCACCGCCGCGGACATCGTGGTCGCGCTGGATGCCGACTTCCTCGCTAGTGGACCCGCTTCCACGCGTTACGCTCACGACTTCTCCGCGCGCCGCAGACGCGGAGATCGCCTAGACATGAACCGCCTCTACGTCGTTGAAAGTTCATTGACTCCGACCGGAGGCAAGGCCGACCATCGGCTGCCCTTGCGGCACGCGGACCTCGAAACCTTCGCGCATCAACTCCTGCGGAACATCGCCGGACAAGAAGCAGCCGAAGGACCGAACGCGCCATTCATTCATGCCTTGGCGCAGGATCTTTCGGCGCATCGCGGGTCGAGCGTGGTGATTCCCGGTGGACAACAAACCCCCGCCGTTCACGCTCTCGCTCACGCACTCAACACGCAGCTCGGCAACGTCGGAAAGACGGTCACTTATACCGCCTCACTCGAGTTCCAGGCAGTCGATCAAATTCAATCCCTGCGCGAGCTGGTATCCGATATGGCCGCGGGCAAAGTGGAGACGCTCCTGATTCTCGGCGGCAACCCCGTCTACGATGCACCGGCGGATCTGCCGTTTGCTACGAGCCTCGCGAAAGTCGCAAATACCATCCATCTCAGTTCGCACTTCGATGAGACATCCGCCAAGTGCCGGTGGCAGGTTCCTGAATCGCATTTTCTGGAGGAATGGGGAGAGGTGCGCGCCTTCGATGGCACCCTTACGATCCAACAGCCTTTGATCGCGCCGCTGTACGATTCGCACTCCTCGCTCGAAGTCCTCGATCTGATCCAGCAACCGCCCGGGCGCACAGCCTACGAAGTCATTCGCGCGTACTGGTTGGAAAAAAGCGGCGCGGCGGATTTCGAAGCGTGGTGGCGAAAAACCATCCACGACGGCGTAGTGCCCGAGACTGCACTGCCCCCAATCACCGCGACTACCCGCCCGGATGCGCCCGCGAATGCCGCGCCAACAGCGGCGTCCGGACTTGAAATCGTCTTCCGTCCCGATCCTTACATTCAGGACGGCCGTTACGCCAATAATGTCTGGCTGCAGGAACTACCGCGACCGATGACCAAGCTCACATGGGACAACGCGGTTCAGGTGAGCGCCGCGACAGCCGCGCGCCTGCAGGTGAAGAACAACGACGTGGTCGAGTTGCAGTTAGGAGCGAACAGCGTGGAAGGCGCCGTCTGGGTCTCTCCCGGACAGCCGGACAATTCGGTGACCGTTCATCTTGGCTACGGACGGTGGCAATCCGGACGCGCCGGTACTGGGGCGGGATTCAACGCCTATCGGTTACGACGTTCGGATTCGCTGTGGTCCGCGCCGGGAGTCGAGATCCGCAAGACGGGCAAGACTTATCCGCTAGCGACCACACAGTTGGTCCACAGTATGAAAGGCCGCGATCTGATCATCTCGGCTCGCGTCGAGGACTATAAAACTCATCCGGATTTCGCCCAACGCAAATCGCCTTCGCCCGCCCCCGATGAAACGCTTTACAAACGCTGGGACTATACCGGCTACGCATGGGGCATGTCCATCGACCTCACGGCTTGCGTGAACTGCAATGCCTGTGTGGCTGCATGCCAGGCTGAAAACAACATTCCCGTCGTAGGAAAAGAGCAGGTTCTCGCGCGGCGCGCCATGCACTGGCTGCGCGTCGACACCTACTTCGAAGGACAGCCCGAAAATCCCGCGGCTTACTATCAACCCGTTCCCTGCATGCAATGCGAGGATGCGCCTTGCGAACTGGTCTGTCCCACGCAGGCGACCAACCATAGCAGCGATGGCCTGAACGACATGGTCTACAACCGTTGCGTCGGCACCCGCTACTGTTCAAATAACTGCCCGTATAAAGTTCGCCGGTTCAATTTCCTTTTATTTGCCGATTGGAATACCGAATCGTGGAAGCTGCAGCGGAATCCGGATGTGACTGTCCGCAGCCGCGGCGTCATGGAAAAGTGTACTTACTGCGTACAGCGAATTCGCGAAACCGAGATACGGGCTCGCGACGAGGATCGCTATATCCGCGATGGCGAGATCCAAACCGCTTGTCAGCAGGCGTGTCCCACGCAGGCGATCGTCTTCGGCGACATCAACAATCCGGCCAATCGCGTCGCCCGGTTGAAATCGGAGAAGCTCAACTACGCTCTACTCGCGGAACTCAACACCCGTCCGCGAACGACTTATCTCGGCGAACTGCGCAATCCCAATCCCGCGCTGGAGGCAAGCCGCACGTGACGCCAGTCGATGAAAAACAGAGGCATTCCGCGCGCGCGCTGGAACCCGGCGCCGAGTATCCCGTCGTCGCGGCGAGCCAGTCGTTCGCGACGGTCACCGACCAGATCTGCTCCATCATTCTCACCCGTACAACTCCCATCTTCTGGTGGTGCGGGTTCTCGTTCGGCATGTTTCTGTTTCTCGTATTCGGGGTGTCTCTCACCTGGCTGCTGGCAAAAGGAGTAGGAATATTCGGCATCGAGGTTCCGGTCGCGTGGGGCTTCGCCATTACCAACTTCGTCTGGTGGATCGGAATCGGTCATGCCGGCACTTTGATCTCCGCAATTCTACTTCTGTTGCGGCAGAGTTGGCGAAACTCCATCAATCGTTTCGCCGAAGCCATGACGCTATTCGCTGTGGCGTGCGCGGGCATGTTTCCCTTGGTTCACCTGGGACGCCCGTGGATCTTCTATTGGTTATTGCCGTATCCGAACACGATGACGGTGCAGCCCCAGTTCCGCAGTCCGTTGGTGTGGGATGTCTTTGCAGTGTCCACCTACGCCACTGTGTCGCTGCTGTTCTGGTATCTCGGGATCGTGCCTGACCTCGCGGCCGTTCGCGATCGCTGCACCACCCGCTGGCAGTACGCCATCTTCGGCGTACTTTCGTTGGGTTGGAGAGGAGCCTCGCGCCACTGGCGTTTTCATGAGACCGCGTCGCTGCTGCTCGCCGGACTGGCAACGCCGCTCGTACTCTCCGTGCACACTGTCGTCAGCTTCGACTTCACCATCGCCATTCTGCCCGGCTGGCACTCCACTATCTTTCCGCCTTATTTCGTCGCGGGCGCGATCTATTCGGGTTTCGCGATGGTGCTGGTCCTCTGCATTCCATTGCGCACGGTGTACGGACTGCATAACCTGATCACGACGCGGCATCTCGAAAATTGCGCGAAACTGATGCTCGCCACCGGATTGGTGCTCGCCTACACGTATGTGATCGAGCCGTTCACCGCCTGGTACAGCGGCGATCCGTATGAAATGCACGTGGTCGCGAACCGCGCAACGGGCCCCGCGGCCTGGAGTTTCTGGTTGGTCATCCTCTTCAACGTGATCATTCCGCAAGCGCTCTGGTTCAAGAAAGTCCGCGTCACGCCGCAGCCGCTGTTCGCGATCTCGATGGTCGTCCTCGTGGGTATGTGGCTCGAGCGCTTCATGATTATCGTCACCAGCCTAGATCAGGACTTCCTCCCCTCGTCGTGGTCCAATTTCGTCGCAACGTTCTGGGACAACTCTACCTTCTTCGGTTCCGTAGGCCTTTTCATCGTGCTCTTCTTCCTCTTTATCCGCTTCCTCCCGATGATCTCCATGTACGAAGTTCGCGAGTTGCTGCCCTTCTCGAAACCCGGCGGAGGCACAGTCAAGTGACGCGCGACTTCCCCATATTTGGCGTGGCCGCCGAGTTCGATGATCCTCGGGCTCTGGTCGACGCCGCGCGCTACACCAAGGAACATGGCTATCAGCGCATGGAAGCCTACACACCCTATCCGATCAAAGAACTGGACGAGATCATCGAAGCCTTCAATCCACTGCCTGCGATGGTATTCACGGGAGGCGCGCTGGGCGCCGCCACCGCCTGGGTGATGCAGTATTACATCGCCGCTATCGATTACCCGATCAACGTCGGCGGACGTCCCCTGTACAGTTGGCCGGCGTTCATTGTGATCCTTTTCGAACTCACGGTTCTCTTTGCTGCGTGTGCGGCATTTTTCGGGACGTGGCTGCTCGCCGGTTTGCCTCGTCCCAATCATCCGGTCTTCAATGTGAGCGCTTTTGCCGGCGCATCGCGGGATCGTTTTTTTCTTTGCATCGAAGCCGTCGACGGGGCTTTCGATAGTGCAGATGTCGCCGCCCTTCTGGCTGCTTCGAGCCTATGGAGGTATGGGAAGTTGAAAACTCCTAAGTCCCTGGCGCTCTGTTTTGCCCTGGTTGCGGTCCTCGCCGGTTGCCGGCAGGATATGCAGGATGAGCCCAAATACAAGCCGTTGCAGGGTAGCAGGTTCTTCTCCGACGGGCGTTCCGCGCGTCCCATCCCGAGCGGGACCGTGGCCATCGACGAACTCGACGCAACCGACGTCCTTCACACCGGCCTCGACGAATCATACCTGGACTCCACTGATCCCGCATGGATGTAGACGCGAATCTTCTCAAGCGCGGACGAATCGCTACGATATCTTCTGCAGCCCGTGTCATGGTCGTATCGGCGATGGACACGGAATGGTCGCCCAACGCGGTGTCCGCCAACCCGCGAACTTCCATACCGATCGCGTTCGCCGCGAGCCCCCCGGCTACATTTTCGACGTCATTACCAACGGGTTCGGCGGTATGGGGGACTACGACGATCAGATCCCGGTGCGCGACCGCTGGGCGATCGTCGCCTATATCCGCGCGCTCGAACTGAGCCGCGCCGGAACCACCGCCGACGTTCCGCTGGAACTACGCGCGTCATTGGGGGTGAACCAATGAACGCCCCGTTCGCAGTCTCAATCGACCTTCAGCGCGACCTCAATCGTTCGATACGCTACACGCTCATCGCCGGCTGCGTTCTGCTGCTGCTTTCCGCGATCGGCGCATTCTTTAGTCCCGCCGATTTCTTTCGCTCCTATCTGACCGGCTATCTCTTCTCCACAAATATCGCGCTCGGATGCCTGGGCATCCTGATGTTGCAGTATCTCAGCGGGGGAGCTTGGGGAGTCGTCAGCCGCCGAACTATGGAGGCCGCCACTCGCACCTTTCCGCTGCTGGCAATACTATTCATTCCCATTGCGCTCGGCATTCCCTCTCTCTATGAGTGGGCTCATCCAAATCTGGTCGCGGGCGACGCGGTCTTACGGCACCGTCAGCCTTGGATGAACCCCGCTATGTTCCTGATCCGCGCAGCGATCTACTACGCGATTTGGATCGGCCTCTCGTGGCAGTTGAATCGACTTTCGGCCGCGCAGGATGAGGGACGCAACACCCGGCCGAATCTTCATCGCTGGAGCGCACCCGGGTTGATCGTTTATGTTTTCACGGTCACGTTCGCATCCGTCGATTGGGCCGAATCGTTGACCACGCATTGGTACTCGACGATGTGGGGATTTCTGTTTGTTGCGATGCAAGGCCTCTCCGCCATAGCCGTTGTCATCCTGACTCTCGCGCTCTTATCGCGCCGCGAACCGATGTCCGCGGTGTTGAGGCCCGTGCATTTTCACGATCTGGGCAAACTCCTGTTGATGTTCGTGATGCTCTGGGCATATTTCTCGTTCTCGCAACTGCTGATTGTGTGGGCGGGAGATCTCGCGGGAGAGATCACCTGGTACATCCGGCGCATGAATACATCGTGGGGATGGCTCGGCGGTTCGCTGATTATCTTGCAGTTCGTCGTTCCTTTTCTCCTGCTTCTCTCTCGATCCTTGAAACGCAATCGTGCCGCGCTGTGTTGCGTAGCCGGACTGATCCTCTTCATGCGCTGGATCGAAGCCACGTGGATCGTCATGCCGAGCTACTACAGGCAGGGGTTGCATCTGGTCTGGCTCGATTTCACCACGCCCGTGGCGATCTTCTGTCTTTGGTGTGCGGCCTTTCTCTGGCAACTCGGAAAACGTCCGCTCCTCCCCTTGCACGCGCCGAACCTGGAGGCGGCCCTTCATCATGAGGAAGCCTGACCAACATCCCGGCGGCATCTGGATGACGCTCCGGCGGCTGATGGCCGATGTGTACGATTCCGGCGCAATCATCGTGCGCGCCGTTCACCAAATGCGCGATGCCGCACCGCCTGGAGAAATGGCGCCGCTCCATCCGGATATCCGCTTTGAAGAGTCCGACATCGATGCGCGTGGCACGGCGATCGCTGGATACGCCGTGCTGCTCGGCGCTCTCTTCGTCGCCTGTCTTCTCTATTTTTTCTTCGCTTTTCTCTCTAATTACCGCGCCCGTTTGAGTCCACCGCCGCTTCCTATCGAGGCACACGGCACTCCTCTTCCGCCGCAGCCTCGCATCCAGGAATCCCCCCGCCGGGACCTGGAAGACCTGCGCGCGTACGAGGATTCGGTTCTCAATCACTACGCGTGGGTCGATCAACAGAAGGGCGTCGTTGGCCTTCCCATCGAACGCGCGATGGAGTTAATCGTACAACGCGGCATCCCGCCGCAAAAGGCGCCCGATAACCTGAAGCTCTTTCCACCTTCCGCCGGCGACCGGGGGGTCGGCTTCGTTGGAAAAGTTGCGCCGGAGCCTCGATGATGCGACTCTACTTCCTTTATCTCCTCTCGACGTACGCATGCGCCGCGGCAGTCGCGGTTCAACCAGCGCTGACCTTGCCGCAACCCCTACAAGGAATCGGTATCGATCAGAGACTCAATGCGACCCTGCCGCGCGATGTCGTCTTCAAGGACGAGAGCGGTTCATCGGTACGGTTGGGCAGTTTCTTCGGGAAACGGCCGGTCCTGCTGGTTCCCGTGTACTACACGTGCCCGATGTTATGCAGCCAGATCCTGAGCGGAGTGGTGGCGGGACTGCGTCCACTGTCCCTCATACCGGGCCGCGATTTCGATGTCGTCGCCTTCAGCATCAATCCCACGGAGACGCCGGAGGACGCGGCCGGCAAGCGCGACCTGTACACTCGCCGCTATTCGAGCACGGCGGGAACCAGCGGATGGCATTTTCTAGTTGGCTCGCAGCCAGCCATCGCTGCGCTGACCAACGCCATTGGATTCCACTACCGCCAAGATCCCAAGTCGGGCATGTATATTCACGCAAGCGGCGTCATGATTGCGACGCCGGAAGGAAAACTCGCGCGCTACCTGTATGGCGTGGAATATCAACCCAAGGACCTCAAGCTCGGTTTGATCGAGGCGTCTCACAATCGCATCGGCTCGCCGGTCGACCAGATTCTGCTCTTCTGTTACCACTACGATCCATCGACCGGCAAGTACAGTCTGTTGGTTTTAAATACCCTCCGCCTTGCCGGCGCTCTCACGGTGATCGCCGGCATGGCTGCTCTTCTATACCTTTGGCGGCGCGACTTGAAGCAGGATCGCGCAACCTTGGCGGGAAAGATATGAGACCTTCGATTCCCTACTCCGGCGTAGCGTCTTCCATATCGGGCGAATTCGAGTGGTTCTTCTGGGTGATGGTGATCGTATGTACATTGACGGCAACGTGCATTGCCGGCGTCCTCATCTATTCCGCGATCCGGTTTCACCGGCAGCGCGAGAATCAGATGGGCTCGCAGCGGCGCTATAACATTCCTGCCGAAATCGCCTGGACCGTCATCCCATTCTTCGCTTTCATGGGCATGTTTGCCTACGGCGCGAAACTCTATTTCGATATCGAGCGCCCACCGGACAACGCCATTCCCGTCTACGTCGTGGCTAAGCAGTGGATGTGGAAACTACAGCATCCCTCCGGGCAACGCGAGATCAACGAGTTGCATGTTCCCGTGGGACAACCGATCAAGCTGACGATGACATCCCAAGACGTCATCCACAGCTTCTTCGTCCCCGCTTTTCGTATTAAGCAGGATGTTCTGCCCGGACGCTACACCAGCATCTGGTTCGAGGCCACCAGGCCCGGCAAGTTCCATCTCTTCTGCGCCGAATACTGCGGAACTAAACACAGCGGAATGATCGGCTGGGTTTACGCCATGGAACCGCGTGAATACCAAACCTGGCTGTCGCAAGGGGGCGCCGAAGGTTCGCTGGCCGCGGAAGGCGAGAAGTTGTTCCACCAGTACGCCTGCGCCAACTGCCATCACTTCGATAATCAGGGACGCTGCCCCGACCTGCGCAACCTCTACGGCGCACCTGTCCAGATTAGTACCGGGGACATCGTCACCGCTGACGATTCCTATATTCGCGAATCGATTCTCGATCCGCGCGCAAAAATCGTAAACGGTTTCGCTCCTATCATGCCGACGTTCGAGGGTCAGCTATCGGAAGAACAGGTCATCGCCCTCATCGCCTTCATTCGATCGCTAGGACCCCAAAGTCACACGCAGGAACCCTCCAGTTCAGGCAGCGCACCCGCGGATTACGGCAGCCAGAAAGGCATCGCTGGTCCCGGCGCAACCTCCATTTCCAACACCAAACCGGAGACCCGATAACATGATCCTGGCACAACGCGCGGCCCTCACCCACAACTACCTTACGGAAAAACAAGGCGTCCTGTCGTGGCTGCTTACCACCGACCACAAGCGCATCGCGATTCTCTACACCGCGTCCATCACCGCCTTCTTCTTCCTCGGCGGCTTCTTCGCACTGCTCATGCGCCTCGAACTTCTCACACCCGAAACCAATCTGGTGCAGCCCGAGACTTACAACAAGCTGTTCACCATGCACGGGATCATCATGGTCTGGTTCTTCCTGATCCCCTCCATTCCGAATACGCTGGGCAATTTCTTCATCCCGCTGGTCATCGGCGCGAAAGACCTCGCGTTTCCCAAACTGAATCTGCTGAGCTGGTATGTCTTCATGCTGGGCGCGGCGATCACCATCTACGCGTTATTCCGCGGCGGCGTCGATACCGGCTGGACCTTTTACACGCCGTTCAGTACTTCGTATTCCACGACCTATGTGGTTGCGGCGGCCATCGGAATCCTGATCTCCGGATTTTCCTCCATCATGACCGGACTGAATTTCATGGCGACCATTCACCGCATGCGGGCACCCGGACTTACCTGGTTCAGGCTGCCGATTTTTATCTGGTCCATGTACGCCACCAGTTTGATCATGGTGCTCGCCACGCCGGTTCTCGCCATCACCTTGACGATGGTTGCGGTGGAGAGAATTGCCGGAGTCGGTATCTTCGATCCCGCGCTCGGCGGTGACCCGGTTCTCTTCCAGCACATGTTCTGGTTCTATTCGCATCCCGCCGTTTACATCATGATTCTTCCCGGAATGGCCGTCGTCAGCGAAATCATTCCGGCGTTCGCTCGCCGGCCGCTGTTCGGCTATAAGGCAGTCGCATTCTCCAGCATCGCGATCGCAGTCCTCGGATTCCTGGTTTGGGGACATCACATGTTTGTCGCCGGGACCTCCGTGTACTCCGCCATGGTCTTCTCGATCTTGAGTTATTTCGTGGCCCTACCGTCGGCAATCAAGGTTTTTAACTGGACGGCGACGATTTATGGCGGCGCAGTATCCTGGGAAACGCCGATGCTCTATGCCATAGGGTTCGTCGGACTCTTTACCATCGGCGGCATGACCGGGCTCTTTCTCGCCGCGCTTGGCCTCGACGTCCACGTCACGGACACGTACTTTGTCATCGCCCATTTCCACTACATCATGGTCGGCGGAACGATAATGGCCTATCTTGGAGGCGTTCACTATTGGTGGCCCAAGATCAGTGGGAAAATGTATCCGGAAGGCTTGGCGAAGCTCTCCGCGCTTACCGTCTTTCTCGGCTTCAATCTGACCTTCTTTCCGCAATTCGTCCTCGGCTATCTCGGTATGCCACGACGATACGCCGCATATCCCCCGGAATTCCAGATGCTGAACGTCCTCTCGACGGCGGGCGCCTCGATTCTAGGCGTAGGATATCTCCTGCCGCTTCTGTACCTGGCGTGGTCCTGGAAATACGGCAAACCCGCGCCCGCCAATCCGTGGCGCGCCACGGGGCTTGAATGGAAGACGTCCTCTCCACCGCCTACGCACAACTTCACGGTCACACCGGTGGTGAACTACCGGCCTTACGATTACGAAGCCATGCAGGAGGAACTGCAACTTGTCCCCTGAAATCGCCGATTACAATCTGCATGAGCAGTTCGCTAACCCTGCGCAACAGCGGGAAACCGCCAGCCTCGGCATGTGGATCTTCATCGTCTCGGAGATGATGCTTTTCGGCGGTCTGTTCATGGCCTTCACGGTCTATCGCATGTACTATCCGCAGGCTTTCGATCACGCCAGTTCAGAGATGAACATTCTTCTCGGTTCCATCAACACAGCGGTTCTGATTTGCAGTAGCTTTACCATGGCGCTGACTGTCTATTTCGCAGAAACCGGGAACCGCAGGCTCGTTACCCTGTTCCTCTTGGCTACCATGTTGATCGGAGCGGTGTTCCTGGCAATCAAGTTCACCGAATATTATCAGCACTACCAGGATCACAAGGCGCCGGGCGTGTGGTTTGACGCCTCTGGTCCAGATGCCGGAAAAGAGCAACTTTTCTATATCTTCTACTTCGTAATGACCGGCCTGCATGCGCTTCACATGTTCGTCGGTGAAGGTCTGCTAGGTGTAACGCTGCTCCGGAACATCGCGGGGGAGTTCACCGCGGCTTATTACACGCCCGTCGAAATCGCCGGACTATACTGGCACTTCATCGACATCATCTGGGTATTTCTCTACGCCATTTTCTATATTTCGGGGTTGCACGGATGACTCCCACTATCTCGCGCAAGACGTATGCGTTGACCTGGCTTGGACTTCTGGCGCTGACGCTCATCACCACACTGATCGGCTTCCTGAACCTTGGTCCCTTCACGATGATCTTCGCAGTAGCATTCGCTGCCTTGAAAGCGTCGCTGATCGCGGCGTTTTTCATGCACGCCCTATTTGAAGCTAAACTCGTTCGAGTAGTCATCGCGGCAGGAGTGCTCTGGTTTCTGATTCTCACTTCCCTCACGCTGGGGGATTACATCACTCGCGGATGGTTGCCGTTTCCGGGTAAATGAGCG
>CAVZRE010000034.1:0-71919 GCA_963777595.1 Terriglobia bacterium | reverse complement strand
TGTTATGTTCGTCTACTCGGTTCAGGTTCTGCTGGGCCAAGACGGAGTATATCCGCGACCTCGCGCGGCGCACCGCCAAGGGCGACGTTGTGTTCGAGATCCTGCTGGAACTCGAAGATCAGGCTGTGATCGAGCATCTGACGCGAGTCAAGGGCATCGGCGTCTGGACCGCGCACATGTTTTTGATGTTCGCCTTGAAGCGGCCTAACGTGTTGCCGGTCGGGGATCTGGGCGTACGATCGGCGATTCGCAAAGCGTATGCACTGGAGGCCCTGCCGAGCCCGCGTGAAGTGGAAGAGTTGGCGAAGTGCTGGCATCCGTATTGTTCGGTGGCGGCGTGGTATCTATGGCGCAGTCTGGATGGAAGCGCGCAAATCTAATTGTGACAGCTGCGGCCTCATGAAATGCTCCCGATATTTCTCTACCGCTGCAGGATCGCGGCAACCGCCGGATGCCTAAGTGATAAAATCCGGATATCACCTCCGAGAACGGCAAAAGTATTCCGTGTCCAAATCTTTCGTCACGACAAAGCCGCAATTCCTCGCAGCTTTAGCTGCCGCGATCACGGGACCCACCCTCATCCTTTGCGCTGCTATGCTCGCCCAAGGCCTTTATGCCTCGGACGCGCCGCTTTACGTCTTCGACAACGGCCTTGGTCGCGGTGTCCTGACTGTTGAAGAGCAGGCGGAACTCGCCGGAAGGACAGGGTACGCTGGAATTCTCTATGCCGGGACCGATCTCATCCCGCAGCGTCTAGCCGCGGATCGTGCCCGAGGCTTGAAGCTTTTGGGCATATACACAGGCATGAATGTGTCGGACGCAAAGCCCAGTTACCTTCCCGGATTGCCCGAAGCGATCCGGCAGCTAAAAGGGCACCGGTGCACTGATTGCCTTCACTGTAAATGGAAAGGCGGCGAACGGCGACAGCCTTGCGGTTCCCGTCATCCGCGAAGTGGCCGACATGGCAGCCCAGGCCGGATTGAAGGTGGTAATCTACCCGCATTATGGAATGTATGTTGCCCGCGTCGAGGATGCGAATACGCGTGCTTCAGAAAGCCGATCGCCCTAATATAGGCATCGTTTTCAACCTGTGCCACTGGCTTCGCAGCGGAGACGAGGCGAACATGGCCGAACGTCTGAAGGAAGCGGTGCCCTATACCGCGCTGGTCCTGATCAATGGCGCGGACCACGATGGCGATTGGGACCGGCTCATCCAGACTCTGGACCGTGGCGCCTTCGACGTGCCTGGGTTTGTGCGGATGCTGAGGTCCCTAGGTTACAACGGTCCCATCGGGCTGCAGTGCTACAACCTGAAGGGGGATCGTGAGGAGAACCTGAAACGATCAATGGCCGCCTGGCGGTCATTCTGACCGAAGCGCTATCGGTGCCTATGCTGAGGCAGTCTATCGTCGCGCAATAATGAAAGTAGCTAGATCTCCATGCGCCAGGACCCCTCCTTCTTCGACGATCATGATCCTCGGCTCGTCTATATCGCCAAAAAGCTCAAGGAATCACTGGCCGTGGAACTCCTGCTCTGCGAGAACCAGGTGGACTACGGCTTGGAAACAGATCGCTACCGCGGCGGCTTCGTTTTCCAGACCGAGCGTGTTGGCGTTTTTTTCTACGTTCGCCCCGACGCCGAAACGCGCACTCGCAGTCTGCTGTTTCAGCATGGTTACCAACCCGCAGAGCCTCTACCCGACGAGGCGGCAGCCAGCTAGATGGCGAAACTTATAGCCTTCCTCTCGACGTTTTTCCTAATATTCCTGATCATCGGGTTGATCGTGTACGCCAGAGTCTACGCCCCCGGTGGGACTTGGCTGAGACCGGTCGATCCGCCGGCTGTGGTCAGCCAGGTTCGCGGAATGAAGGAACTGGTGACCGTTCTTTACGTGGTGCAGAAAGTTGTCGGCATTACTGAGGCGCGCCAGCCGTTGGGAGAAGAGTCGCTTTTGCTGATGGTAGAGGGCCGCGCGCAAGCCGGTGTCGATCTCTCGGCCGTTACACAATACGACGTCCAGATGAGCGGAAAGAAGATCAGGATCCGCCTGCCGCACGCGCAACTTTTCGACGTTTACCTCGATGAAAAAAACACCAAAGTCTGGGATCGTCACATTACCTGGTGGACACCATGGGTGTCGCCGGATCCCAATTTGGAACACCAGGCTCGCCTGGCCGCGATCGACGACATCCGGAAGGCTGCTCTCGACATGGGGATCCTGCGAGACGCGGAAACTCGCGCCAAGGCGGCAATTCGCGACCTGGTCGCCGCAATGGGAGACACTGTCGAAGTTTGGACCGCTAGCTGATTTCTCTGCCGTCACTCTTGACTTGTTTGATCGGGGAAAGGAAGTACCAGCGCAGAGAAGTCGCTGAGTTCAAGGGGAAAGCTTCGCCGGACGCGATCAGAGATAAACTCGAGCGCCATAGCTTTCCACGCCTTGCGTCGCACGTCAGGAGATCGACCGATCTCCGCCTCGACCGCCTTCCAGGAAGCCAAATTAGCGAACTGTATTTCGGGCGACATGTTCACTCGGGTGGCGCTCACTCTGGTTCACCTCTATATCAATAATGCCGTTAGTAGACTGCCAACTGCGGTCACAGCCGGATGAAAAGGCCCTCACGCCGGTCTGTGCTATTCTAAAAGATCTAAATCTCTGTAAGGAATCACGTTAGTAAGTAATGGCTAATCACTTTTCAGCACTGAAGCGGGTTCGCACCGAAGAACGCCGCACCGAATTCAATCGCGTGGCGAAAACTCGTTTGCGCCACCAGCTCCGCGCCATGCGCAAGGCCCTGGCAGGCAAGGAACATAAGGTCACGGCGGATGCGATGTCCAAAACGTTCTCGTTGATCGACCGTTCCGCCCGCATCGGGATCATCAAGAAGAACTCCGCGGCGCGCTATAAGTCCCGCCTGCACGCGCGGGTTAAAGCTCTCCAGACGGCGTAGTCGCCCGTATGGGCTTTTCACTCTTCTTGTCTGCCGGGCTGACGGCATTCGTCGCCTGCACCGCTGCGGGACAGGTGTCTCTATACGAAGAAGACCTGCTCGCTTCATCGGGTATTCGCGTCGCGCAATGGAAGCAGTTGCAGGCTTACGCGGAGGCTCTTTCGAAGAAACCTTCACTCCCGGCCGGCGGAAGCTTCGCCGAATCAATTGGCTATCCCGCGCCAGGATTTCTCCCGTCGCCCTCCGGTCATTTCGACAAAGTCGCGGAAGACAGTGTCGCCATCTACTACCGTGCGTTCATCCGCGTGACTTTGCAGATGGAGACCTACGGGCTGTACATTGTCCCCAAGAATGTCAAACTGCCCGCGCCTCTGGTCATTTCGCAGCATGGCGGTGGAGGCACTCCTGAGATGGCTACCTTCCACGGCGGCACCAACTACCACGACCTGGTGCGCGGCGCGGTGGCAGAGGGATATGTCGTCTTCGCGCCGCTGACTATTATGTATCCTTTCCGCGATCGGGATCACGGTACACCCATCCCCGCGGACGTGCGCGGGTTGCTTGACGACGAACTGCGCGCCCGTGGAACTACACTCATGGGCGTCGAAGCGTACAAGATCAGTCGGGCGCTCGATGTAGTTCTAAAGCGGCCCGAAGTCGATCCGGCCCGTGTAGCGATGATCGGGCTCTCCTATGGCGGCTTTTACACCCTCTACACCACGGCGCTCGATCCCCGGATAAAAGTGGCAATCGCTTCCTGCTCCTTTCGCGATAAGGAACCGACTGGCGCAGCACGGACGGCCCGGCCCGCCGGACGGCCAAACGATATCAGTAGTGCGGACTTGGTCCGTCTGATTTCGCCGCGTCCATTGCAGGTGCAGGACGGCATCAATGACAAGGGCTTTCCCATCGATGATGTGCGACGCGCCGTGGAAAAATCTCGCGCTTTCTACCCGGGCTCTCACGCCGCCGACTTCGATTTCGAAGCATTCGAAGGAGTCCATGAATTTCGCGGCGACCTGGCGTGGCCCTTTTTGCGGAAATACCTCCATTAGTTCGAAGAAAGCTAATTCGACAAGCTGACTTTTTGGCGTGTTGAGACGCAGTTTGCTTTCTTTGCCAATAGCGAGGAGGGCGAGGGCGCCCATAAACTTCAGTATTAATTCCGCACCATGAGCTGAAGATGGGCCGTACAATCGTAGTTTGCCAGAATTGAGGGCCCTTCCATGCAACCATCGAAATCTGCAAAACATAATTTATCCCAAACCCGGCCGCTTCGTTCCGCGCCAGTGTGCGCGGTCACGACCGTGCTCTTATTTTCTGCGGCCGGAACGATGCCGGCTGCGCAGGCCGACCGTATAACGGGTCCGGTCGACGCACGCGTAGTCCGTGCGCTACCGGGGAATCTGACGCCGTGGGCGAAGGCTCAGTTCGATCAGGGTGCCGTAGATCCGGCTATGAGGATTCCGTACATACTCCTCATGACCAAGCCGTCCCCGGCTCAGCAGGCGGATCTCGATCGTCTGCTCGCCGACCAGCAGAATCCCTCCTCTCCGCGGTTTCATAAATGGCTGACGCCGGAACAATTTGGCGACCGCTTCGGCCTAAGTTCCGGGGACCAATCCAAGATCGCGGCCTGGCTGCAATCCGAGGGCTTTACGATTAAGGAACTGGGGCGGGGGCGCAACTGGATCGCGTTCACCGGCACAGCCGGGCAAATCTCTAAGGCGCTGCATACGCCGATCCACAGATTTCAGGTCAACGGCGAAAGGCACTACGCCAATTCGACTGAGCCGTCGGTGCCCGAAGCCATGGCTGAGGTGGTCGGAGGCTTTGTCGGGCTTAACGACTTCCGCCTGAGGCCCGCCGCTCGCGTGGCGCCTGCCTACAACTCCGGATCGAGCCACTACCTCGCTCCCGCGGATTTCGAGACCATCTACGACATCACGCCTCTTTCCCAGGCCGGAATGGATGGCACCGGCACGAGCATCGCGGTGGTCGGCGAGTCGGATTTCCTGCTGTCCGATTTGCAGTCCTTCCAGAAGCGCTACGGCCTGCCTTCCAACACTCCGAAATTGGTCAATTTCGATGGGAATGACCCTGGCTACAACGGGGCTCAGCTCGAAGTGAATCTGGATCTGGAGTGGGCCATGGCAATCGCTCCTAACGCGACCTTCTACTACGTCTACGGTGACAATGCTTTGGGCGCAATCGTGGCCGCCGTGAACCAGAACAACGCGCAGGTGATCACCAGCAGTTATCTGGCTTGCGAATCCCTTTTTCCGCTCCTCGAAGATCCGTTTGTCCTGCAATCGGCTGCGCAACAAGGCAATTCCCAAGGCATTACCATACTGAATGCGACCGGAGATGCAGGCGCGGCGGGATGTGATGCCAGCGGATCGGAGCCATACGCCACGCAAGGAATGGCGGTGGGACTTCCCGCTGCTCTCCCCGAGGTCACCGGCGTGGGGGGCACTCTGTTTGTCGAGGGGACTGGAACCTATTGGGCCACGACAAACACTTTGACCTTCGGTTCGGCTCTTTCTTATATTCCGGAAGTGGCCTGGAACGAATCCGGCACCACGGGTCTCGCCGCCACCGGCGGAGGCGCCAGTATCTTCTATTCTCAACCAGCGTGGCAGAGCGGTCCGGGCGTGCCTAACGACAATGCACGGCATTTGCCGGACGTCTCATTTGCTGCCGCGTCTGGACATGACGGCTACGATATTACCTACTCAGGCCAGAATTTTGTCGTTGGAGGTACGTCCGCGGGCACTCCTTCAATGGCTGGCATCGTGGCCCTGCTCAATCAATATCTGGTGACGAACGGCGTGCAGGCCAAACCGGGTCTCGGCAATATCAACCCTCAGCTCTACCGCCTCGCGCAGAGCGTGCCGTCCGTTTTCCACGACGTCGTATCTGGAGGCAATATCGTGCCCTGCGCGCAAGGAAGTCCAAACTGCCTGACTGGCTCATTCGGCTTTGCCGCAGGTGCGGGCTACGACCTGAGTACCGGTCTCGGCTCCATCGACGTCAACGCCCTGGCGACGAACTGGAGTTCCGCTACGAACGGAGTCACGGTCACTCTTACCTCGAGCGCTGTCAAGGTAACTGCCAATGATTCCATCACGCTTACCGCAACCGTGACGTCCGCAACCGGCAGCGGCACTCCTACAGGGATGGTGTCTTTCAGCATCGGCACTGTTGAAGTTGCGTTGGGCACCGTTCCGCTGGTTGGCGCCACGGCCAGCGTTACCTTTCCGGCTTACCTGCTGACGGGTACCGGCACAGTACTGTTCTTCGCCGAATATTCCGGAGACGCAGCGTTCTCGAGTGCGGGCGCGAGTGTCAAGATCCAGGTCACGACTCCGACGGGAGTCACATCGATCATCCCTATCGCTCCGACTACTGTCAGCGGCCAATCCGCCTGACGCCCAAGGATTGAGCTGGCAGACATCCGTCAGTCTGCATGAGATTGCCGGCGTCGCCGCCATGCTCACCGGCTTCACGGTGGATGGCCAGACGCAACCTCTGGCGCAGGATTTTCCCGTGACCAGTATCCTCCCTCGCGGAACCTTGAGTTCGTCCTTCGTCCTGCGCAATCTGGTAACGCCGATGAGTCACACCTTAGGTTTCTCCGGCGTCGACGCAACCGGCCAGAACTGGTCGCGCCAGGTTTCGGTTTTATACACGGGGCTGCCTTCAGGTGCGTACCAGCTCATCACTCCCATCGCCACTCCGCTTACGGTGACCCAAAACGTCAACGCCGATCCCTCCTGCCAGTGGCCGGTACAACTCCATCTGGATGACACTGACGGCAGTTCCAGCATCATCACCAATCTGCTGGCAGGGTCGGTCGATGTCTCCAGCCAGATCGTTCCGATTTTCGGCACGACGCGACTCGATGCCTACGGTTCGCTTTCGGGGACTCTCTGCCTCAGCGGCATCACGCCGCCGGCCATCGAGCCGATCTCCTTTATTTTCGACGATGGTTCTTTAATCGATGTGACAGTGTCGCTAGTCGGCCCACCCGCGAATCCGATCCAAATGGCGACTGCTCCTTCGACCGTCACGCTCGCTGCGGCGCCCGGTCAACCGGCACAGGCTATTCTGACCATCGGCCTGTCCGATCCCACCCAGCCATGGACGGCATCCGTTTTCCCAGCCAACCGCACGACTTCCTGGCTGAACGTCTCGCAACTCTCCGCCACGGGTCCGGCTCAGGTCGCGCTTACCGCCGACGGCACCGGAGCGTTTGAACCCGGCGCGTACCCTGCGACCATCGTGCTACAGTCTCCCAACGCCATTCCACAGACCGTCAGCGTACCGGTGATGATGGTTTTCGGCGGCAGCACTTCTGGAACATCGATCACCGGCGTCGCCAACACTGCCTCGCCCACGATCACGAATGGCGCGCCTGGAATGCGTCTGACGGTGACCGGAACGCAACTGGCCAATTCGACTGCCACCACGCCCGCCCCGACGAGAAGCGCTCCGTTCTACGCCTTCACGCTCGGCGGCGTATCCGCAACCGTCAACGGATTGGCCGCACCTGTTCTCTCAATCTCGCCGACCCAACTCGTCATTCAGATCCCGTACGAAGCAGGCGCAGGCCCGGCGGTATTGGGCGTCAACAACAATGGACAGATCGCGGGATTCCAGTTCCAGATGGCTCCGTCCGCTCCGGCTATTTACGACGACGGCAACGGCAATCTTGCCCCATCCTCGACCGCCAAACGCGGTGCGAGCGCGAGCGTTTTGTTTAATGGAGCAGGGGATGTTCCGTTCAACGCGCTGTTCGGCCCCCTCGACACAGCCTTCCTGCCCGAGCTGAACTACCAGCCCATACTGCCGGTATCCGTGACCGTCGGAGGAGTGCAAGCATTCCTGACCGCCAACGCTCTTTCCACCAGCGTGCTGGGTGAAACGCAGGTGAATTTCACGGTTCCCGCCAGCCTGACGCCGGGAGTGCAGCCGGTGATCGTTACCGTCGGCGGAGTTGCGAGCCAGGCAGTGAATCTGACGGTGCAGTAGTTTGGTGTTGTCCGTCATCGCCACGAAAAACGGACAACGCTGCTACTGATCCTTCTTCAACATCTTGATCCCTGACGGGAGCGTAAAGAGCTTGTCCGGCAGATCATTGTTTACGCTGACGGCATCCGAGAACATCTGGAAAATCTTCTCGCCGTCACGTTCGCGCAGGATCGCCCAAGGCCACATGATTCCGGGCTTCGCACGGCGATAGTTGTTGAATCGCGTTACTTCTTCCCGGCGTTCTTTGAGAATCGGATCCATGATGTGGGAACGCTGCATCACCGGCAGAAAGGTCAGGTGATGGAGGTAGACCGTCACTTTGCGGTTTTGCGGATCGGTAATATTCAAAACCTGCACCGGCTGATTCTCGATGACGTCTCCGCCTGGGGATTCGAAGAACATACCGTTCTCATGCAGCCGTTCCCGGACGATGTAGAAGATGTTGCGATTGGTGGTTTCGATATAGCGCTTCAGGCTGTCGTCGGGGAGCGGCCGTGCGCCGCGAAAAGTGACTTCGTACGCACTCCCCTCAGCGAAAATGACGGCATCGTCCTGATTTTTCAGGAAGGCTTGGCGTTCGCGAACCGCCGGAAAATCGCCAGGGCCGGGCTGCATGCGGTACTGAGTATAGAGATGAACAATTGACAAACCCGAGAGCTGCTCGCGAAAGAACGAATAGGCGCGTCCCTCCTCCGTGCGGTCGTGCATGTTGAGAAACAGGTCCCCGCCAAGTGCCTCGATCAGCTTATTCATCAGCTTGTGGCCCCGCTCCTCGTCCGTCTCGGCATACACTCTGCGCGCAGCCACCCCGGCTGGTAGCGAAACAGCAAAAAGTCGTCGCGTCATTACGGTTGTTTGGCCAGATCCTCGAGTTTCAGTCCGGAGTTGAGTTTGTACTGAGAGACTACCGCATCAGCCACCTTTTTGCCCCCTTGAATCAAGGTCATTTTGAACGGCAGCTTGACGCCGTCCACATCTCTAAAATCGGAAAGGCCAACGACAATTTCCGATGCTGGGCCTGAAGGCTGCATCTGTTTGTAGGACTCGCTGGAGATCAATCCGGTTGCAGGGTCGATCTTCAACTCCACCAACTCACCCTCTTTATCGGAGATCGTCAACGTGTCCGGCCCGCTCAAGGTGACCGTCCGGTCTGGATTGCTGTCACTCTGCAGCAGTCCGACATAGTTGCGGAAAATTTCGCCTTGAATCTGTTTGAGCTGCGGACCGGCTAGCGGCGTAAGCGGACCCTTCGGCGGTTGCAGCCAACCCGTTTTGCCATCGCTATATGCGACCACCTTGCCGAATGGCAAGACATTCTCCTGCCGGAAAACACCCGGAAACAGGAAATAATTGACTTGCGCCGACTTCAGGCTCGACGGCGCCCCGAACTGCATGTTGACAGTCTGCTGCACATCCTTGATGGCCGCCAGTTTCGCTGCTCCTCCCGCCGCCGTCTGAACCTGCTTCAATAGTTCCCGCCCCTTTGCAATGGCTTGTGGATCGGCGGGCGCAGTTTTGGAACTCTCCGTCTTGGGCTCTGGGATCGTGATATCGAGATTCGACACCGGCATCCCCAAAGCAGTCAGCGGCTCGCCGAACTCTTTGGGATTGCCCACCGCGACCAGCGTCAACTGTTTAGGATCAATGCGTTCTCGAGCCACGCGCAGAATATCGGCCTGAGTCACTGCCAAAACGGCCTTCCGATACTGGTAAATGAAATCCTTGGGGTAGCCGTAATAGTCGTAGATCACCAGGCGCTGCAGGGTCTTGGCGGGAGTGTCGAAATTGAACACGAAACTGTTCACGACACTCTGCTTGGCCATATCCAATTCGTCCTTGGTGACCTCCTGCGTGCGTATCTTCTCGAGTTCCCCGAGCGACGCCTTGATGGCTTCAGTGGTCGAAGCCGATTTGGTGCTCCCGCCGATCTGGAACAAGCCGGGATGATCGTAGTTGGCGCCCCAATCCGCATAGATGTTATAGGCCAGCCCGAGATCCGTGCGGACCTTGCGGACCAGGCGGCTGCGGAAACCTCCGCCCAGAATGTCGCCCATCACCTCGAGCGGAGCGTAGTCCTTATCGTTGAGCTGGCCGCCAAGTTGGCCCAGCATGAAATTGGTCTGTGTCACGTTGGTCTTGACGGCGAGGAATGCTCCGGGATGGGCAACCTTCTCGACCGCGGGAAACGGCGGCACGGGATCGCGTTTGACGGTCCAACCCGAGAAAAGCTTCTCCAATCTGCCATGCATCTCCGCGGTGGAAAAGTCGCCCGAGATTGCGATTATGATGTTGGTCGGGAAAAAATAGCGCTGATAGAATGCCTGGAGATCGGCGCGGTGGATGCGGTCCAGCGTTTCATATTCCATCTGCCAGCCATACGGTGTCTTTTTTCCGTACACCATATCCGTGAATTCCCGCTGCGCAATTCCCGCGGCATCATCATTGCGTCGCGAGATGGAGCTGCGATATTGCGTCTTGGCCAGTTCGATTTTGTCTTCTCGGAACTCGGGCTCCGTCAGCACATCATGAAAGACTCCGAGCACTTCATCAGTCGTGTTCTTCAGCGTGGAAAACAACACCTGTCCGAAGCTTTCCTCAATGCGGCTCTCGACGGACGCGGCAATGTTCTCCAGTTGCTCGTCGATCTGATCACCGGTCTTCAAGTGGGTGCCACCGCTCCGCATTACATCTCCGGTAATGTTGGCGAGGCCGATCTTATCCTTGGGATCAAAAAGATTGCCGGTGCGGACCAGCGCGAAACCGCGAATCGTAGGGAGTTCGTGGTCTTCCAGAAGATAGACACGAATCCCGTTGCTCAGCGTAAACGTAGCGACGTTGGGAATCTTGATGTCGCGCAGCGGAGGATACTTGAGAGTTTTGTAGGAAGGCACTGGCGCCTGAGCGCAGGCGACACTTGCGATGACCAGAACCAACGCCGACCGTTGGATGATGGACCTTAGTCGGTTCCTCATTTTCTTCCGTCGTTCCATGCTCATTTCGCGGCCTCCGAAGTGTCCTTAGGTTGCGCAATCCAGCCGACCGTTTCCCTGAGCGGATTGAAGAGGCTCTTCGCCACGCGCTCGACATCATCCGCCGTTACTTTGTCGATCTCGTCGACTTCAGTAAACAGCTTCCGCCAGTTGCCATAATCCGAATAGTAAGAAGCCAGCGCCTGGGCCAATCCGGAATTGCTGTCCAACTGACGAATTAAACTCGCGCGAGTCTTGGTTTTCACTCGCGCCAGTGTGACGTCGTCCACCTTCGTCTTCGTCATTTGATCCAATACGCCGTAAAGCGCTTTTTCATTCTCTTCCAGAGTCTTGCCGAGATTCGGGGCGAGGTAAAAGAGAAACAGGTTGGGATATTTTCCGCCCGGCATTTCCGACGCGCAGCCCGCGTCCAGAGCAATCTTTTTGTCGCGGACCAGTTCTCGATATAAAAGTCCGGTGCGCCCGCTCGAAAGGATACTCGAAAGCACCTCGTAGACGGGGTCGTCCTTATCGTACTGATCTGGACGTTTGTACGCGATAAACTCGAGCGGCTGCGACTGAAAAACTACTTCCGCTTTTTTCTCGCCTTCCTGAGGAAGTTCGACCGTCCCCACCGGCGGGGGCAGCGGGCGCTTCACGATGGGACCGAAATATTTTTCGGCCATGCGCCGCGCTTCGACAGGATTCACGTCGCCAACCACGGCCATCGTGATGTTGGCAGGTGCGTAGTATTTCGCGAAGAACGCTTCGGCGTCCTTCACTCGCAGGTCCTCAATGTCACTGGGCCAGCCAATCGCGGGGTTCTTGTAGGGGTGCGCTTCGAACGCCGTGGCCATCAGGACCTCCAGCAGCTTTCCCTGCGGCTCCGATTCGGTGCGCATGCGCCGCTCTTCCCGCACCACGTCGCGCTCTTTGTAAAACTCCCGGAATACCGGAGCAATGAACCGGCTCGACTCCAGCAGGAACCAGAGTTCCATGCGGTTCGAGGGAAGGCTGTAGAAATAGTTAGTGGAATCCTCCCCCGTCGACGCGTTCATACCGACACCGCCATTCTCTTCGATCAGATTGGGATAGAGGTTCTCATCTACGAAGGTGTCGGCTTTCTCGATCGCCGCAGTCAAGTCGTCGTGAAGCTTTTTGAGTGCGGCCTGGTTGGCCAAATGTCCTTTGTTGCGCTCCGCATCGTAGCGATCGTACACCTGCTCAATCGCCTGCATCGCCTGTTTCTCGGCCGGCCAGTTCAACGAACCGATGGATGCAGTGCCCTTGAACGCCATGTGTTCAAACATGTGCGCGAGCCCGGTTTTACCGCCGGGATCATCGACAGACCCAGCGTTCACATAGGTGTGAAACGATACGACAGGCGCTTCATGGCGTTCACAGATGATGAAGTGCATGCCGTTAGGCAGCGTGAATTCAGTAACCTTTTTCTCGAATTCCTTGAGACTTTGGCCGAACAACAGGCAGGGCCAAAGCGCAAGGATTGCGATATAACGTGTCAAGGCGTGTACTCCGTTCTTCCAATTTAGCAGCGTGCTCTAATCGGTTGACGGACAGATTGAAGCCAGTGTTACGGATTTGACCATCCACCGCCTAACGCACGATACAAATTGACGACGGAAAGCACGTCCTGCAGCCGCAACTGCGCCACAACCAGCTGCGCTGAAAACAAATTTCGCTCGGAGTCGAGCACCTGCAAATAGCTATCGAGCCCCCCTTTATAGCGAAGAGTCGACAATCGCACACTTTCGTTCAAGGCATAAACTTGCTTCTCTTGCTCGATCCGCTGAGCATGCAGACGATCATGGCCGATCAACGCGTCCGACACCTCTCGCAACGCCCCGTAAATCGTCTTTTGATACTGGGCAAGATAGTCACGTTCCTGCGCTTCGGACAGGCGCACCGTGTTCTTGATCTGCCCCGCATGGAAGATCGGCTGCAGTGCCGACGGCGCGATGGAGAGGAAACTCGCCGGAGCAGTAAACAGGTTGAGTAATTCTTGACTCTGTCCGCCGGCAAATCCCGTCAACGAAATAGCCGGGAAATAGAGCGCCCGGGCGGCGCCGATTTGCGCGTTCGCAGCCTTCAACAGGTCTTCCGCCTGTATAATATCGGGCCGCCGCGAGATCAGCGAGGACGGTAGTCCTGCGGGCAAATCGGACGGCACCATCACCTGTTCCAATTTGCGGTTGCGCGGGAAATCGTGAGGTGTGTCGCCGAGCAACAGGCTGAGCGCGTTCTCGGTTTGACCGATGTTCCGTTTCACTTCCTCGATTTGAGCGGTAGCGAGATAGAGGAGTTGTTCGGCTTGGTGGACATCGAGCCCCGTCGCGGCGCCCCGCTCATGACGCAGATTCACCAGTCGAAGATTGTCGTTGCCGATATCCCGCGTACGATTGGCGATATCGAGTTCCAGATCCTCTTCGAGCAGCGTGAAGTAACTCGTCATCACATCGCCGACCAGCGAAACGACCACTGCGCGGCGAGCCTCCTCGGTTGCGGCATATTGGGCTCGCGCCGCTTCAGTGAGCCTGCGGTAGCGACCCCAGATATCGATCTCCCAGGAGAGTTGCACTCCCGCCTGCGTGTAGCTCACCCAAAGCGGAGTGCCCGCCGGGAACTTGAACGAACCCAGCGCGGAGCTTTTCAGGCCGGTGAAACTGGCCTGCGCGTCCAGAAACGGATACTGATTTGCGCGTGTGATCCCGAGTTGCGCGCGGGCTTCGAGGATCCGTTCGGCCGAGATGCGGACGTCGAAGTTATTCTGCAGGGATTTGATCAGCAGTTGGGTGAGCGTATCATCGTTAAACAGGTCGGCAAATTTGGTGTCTGCCAGCGAGGAGGATGTTGCTGCCGGTGCCGCACCGCGATACTGATCCGGAACACTCACCGCGGGTCGTCGATAATTCGGGCCCACGGTGCACCCGCCAAGAATCAGGGCCAGCGCCAAGACACACTTTCTCATTCTGCGGGCTCCGGAATAGGTTCGCCGCTTGGCAATCTACCTCTTCTTCTCTCCACGATTCCCTCGATCACCACGAACAGCACCGGCACAATAAACACCGCGAGCAGCGTCGCCGCAAGCATCCCGCCGAACACCGTCGTCCCCAAGGATCGGCGCGATGCCGAACTGGCGCCGGTCGCCAGGACCAGCGGAAGCACTCCGAGAATAAACGCGAAAGAAGTCATCAGGATTGGACGGAGCCGCAACCGCGCCGCCTCCAGGGCCGCTTCGAGGACCGACTTACCCTCTTCCTCATTCGCCACCTTCGCAAACTCGACAATCAGAATCGCATTCTTGGCCGCGAGTCCAATCAGCGTCACGATACCGATCTGAGTGTAAATGTCATACGGATAGTGCCGTAGATATACGGCCGAAAGTGCGCCGAACAGTCCCAGCGGCAGTGCGAACAGCACCGCAAACGGCACTGACCAGCTCTCATAAAGAGCCGCCAGGAACAGGAATACCAGGACCGCTGCAAAGCCGAAAATAATCCCTTCGTGGCCCTGTGCCTGCTTCTGCTGGTAGGTTGTACCGGTCCATTCATAGCCGAAGCCGCTCGGCAAATTGGCGGCCAGTTCTTCCATCGCGGTAGTCGCATCGCCGCTCGAAAATCCGGGAGCGGGTCCGCCTAAAATCTGTACCGTGCGGAAGCGGTTATAACGATAGATCACGTCCGGTCCGCTGCTGGGCGCAACCGACGCCACGGTGCCCAGCGGGACCATATTGTTATCGTTGGTCCGGACGTAAAAACGATCGATATCGGACGGTTTGCTCCGATACTGGTCCTCGGCCTGAACAAGCACCTGCCAGGTATGTCCAAAAAGATTGAAGTCGTTGATATACAGCCCGCCGAGGAAAGTCTGCAGCGCGTTGTAGGCATCCGGAGGCGGGATGCCGAGGGTCTGCAGTTTGTCGGTGTCGACGTTGAGCTGGTAAGCCGGAACATCAGCGCGAAAGGTGCTGAGCATGTTGGCCAGTTCTTTCCGTTGGCGGGCGGCGTTAACCAGGGCGTCTGCTGTCCGGGCGAGCGTTTCGACATCGGTTCCCTGGCGATCTTCCATCATGAACTGGAATCCGCCCGTCGTGCTCAGGCCGAGAATCGGCGGAAGTCCGAAGGCAAACGTGAAGGCTTCCGGGACCTGTGCGAATTGGGCCTGAGCCTTGGCCAGAATGGCGGTCAGCTGCTCATCCTCCGCCTTCCGTTCTTCGAACGGCTTCAGCGTCGCAATAATGGTCGCGACGTTCGAGTTGGAAGTCTGTGTGGCAATATCAAGTCCGCCTAGGACGAAATATTTGTCTACGCCTTTCAATCCGCCGATTATTTTTTCAACTTTGGCGGTGGCAAGATCAGTCCGGTCAGTCGACGCGCCATCCGGCAGCCGCACTCCGACAAAAAATGCTCCCTGGTCTTCGTCGGGCAGAAAACCTTCCGGCAACGTTTTGAATAACACGCCCGTGACCGCCCAGAACGCCAACAATCCCACCAGCGCCAGAACGGAACGCCGGATCAATAGCTTCACGCCAGAAAGATATTTATTGGTAGTCCACGCGAACGCGTTGTTGAATTTGTCGAACGCGTGGCCGAGAATATTTTTCTTCTCGCTCTTCCGCACCAGCAGCAGGGCGCTTAAAGCGGGACTGAGCGACAGAGCATTGAACGCCGAGATCAGCACGGACACCGCGATAGTGAGTGCAAATTGCTTATAGATCTGGCCGCTGATCCCGCCCAGAAAAGCCACGGGAATGAACACCGCGGCCAGAATAAACGCGATCGCAACCACCGGGGCGGAAACTTCCTTCATCGCCTGAACCGTCGCGTCATGCGGCGACATTCCGTCATCGATATGACGCTGCACGGCTTCAACGACCACAATTGCGTCATCCACGACGATACCGATCGCGAGGACCAGGCCGAACATACTCGTGATGTTGATCGAGAAACCAAGGATCGGAAACAGGGCAAAAGTACCCAGCACCGCGACCGGCACCGTGAGCAGCGGAATGAGCGTCGACCGCCAGTTCTGCAGGAAGATGAAGACCACCAGCAGCACCAGGCCGATGGCTTCAAACAATGTCTGGGCCACATCCGCAATGGCTGCCCGCACGAACATGGTGGCATCGTACGGTATAACGTAATGCACGCCGTGCGGCAGGGTGCCCTTGATACTCTCCATGTAGCCGCGGACCATGTTTGCCGCTTCAACGGCGTTGGCTCCGGGAGCCAGATAGAGAATGGTATTCGATGAAGGTTGGCCGTTCAACCGCGAAAACCCGCTGTAGGTTTGCGCTCCCAGGTCAACATGGCCGATATCGCGAATACGCAGCAACGACGCGTCCGGCTGCGCACGCACCACGATATCGCCGAACTCTTTCGGATCGGTTAGCCGTCCGGGTGCGGCAACCGAGTATTGGAAGTCCGTGCCTCGCGGTGACGGAGGTTGCCCGACCGCACCTGCCGGATTTTGTTTATTCTGGGCCTGAATGGCATTGCTGATATCCGTCGCCGTCAGCTGCAATTTCGCCATTTTGTCCGGATTGACCCAAACGCGCATGGAATAAATGAGCGGGGACGCCAGACGCGAATCGCCGATACCCGGCAGACTGCCGAGTTGGTTCACCAGATTAATCTGCGCGTAGTCATTGAGGAATAGCGAGTCGTAACGTTTGTCGTCCGACACGAGTGCCACCGCCATCAGGAACGCGCTGGATACCTTCTTGACCACCACGCCCTGCTTCTGCACTTCCGGAGGCAGACGCGGCAAAGCGACCGCGACGCGATTCTGCGTCTGTACCGACGCGATGTCCGGATTCGTCCCCAGCTTGAATGTCACCGAGATCGTCAGCGCTCCATTATTGGCGCTGGTGGAGAGGTAGTACAACATGCCGTCGAGGCCGTACAACTGCTCCTCGATGGGTTGCGCCACCGTTTTCTCCAGATCCGCCGCGTTGCCTCCCAGATATGTCGCGGTGATCTGCACTACCGGCGGCACCACTTCCGGATACGTGGCAATGGGCAGGTTCGGAATGGCTACCAGGCCGAGAATCACGATCACGATGGCAATCACCATCGCGAACACCGGGCGCTCGATAAAAAATCTAGCCATGAGCTACTCGCCGGCCGCCTGTACCCCGCCCGTAGCGTGCCACGGCCGGGGTTTTACCGCCATGCCTGGACGAACTCTCATCAGACCTTCCACTACTACCTGGTCCCCCGGCTTTAGGCCAGACTCGATAATCCAATTTTCGCCCACCCGCTGCCCTGTCGTTACCGGCCGAACCGCAATCTTGTCGCCGCTTTCTACCGTGTAAACCGATCGTAGATTTTGCACCTGCAGCACCGCACGCTGCGGGACCAGGACGACGTTATGCTGCACCTGCGTCTCCACCTGCACGCGGCCAAACTGTCCCGGAAGAACCTGGTGTTGCGGATTAGGAAACCGCGCCTGCATCTCCAGCGTGCCGGTTTTGGGGTCCACCTGATTAGTGGTATTTTCGATCTTCCCCTTGTTGGGAAAAACCGAATTATCAGCCAGCACCAGGGTAATCGGCGGCGTATTGTTCACGGAAATCGTCCGGCCGGCCTTCATCGCGAGGTACTGTTCTTCGCTGACCTTGAAGCGCACCCAAATGGGATCGAGAGGCACAATAGTGGTCAGCGGCTGCGTCGCCGTGGGATTCGCCAAGCCGCCGACCGGCACCAGTGTGTCGCCGACAATCCCACTGATCGGGGCGGTGATGGTGCCGTATTCCAGATTCAGCTTCGCGGTCGAAAGCGTGCCTCGCAGCGATTCCACCTTGCCCTCAGTGCTTTTGATTTGTGTGCTGGTCTGCAGCCGGGCCTGGTCTACCGCGGCCTGCAATGCCCGCACATTGGCCTGATTCGACGACAAAGCGGCGGACGCCGCGTCGAGATCCTGCTTGGATGCCGCATCTTGCTCCGCCAGCGGCTTAATTCGTTCGAAATCCTGCCGCGCCTTTTCCAGATTGGCTTTGGCCGAAGCCAGATTCGCTTCCGCCTGCAACAGAGAAACCTGGCCCTTGGCAAATTCCAGATCGGCTTCGCTCTGATGCAGGTTGCCCTCCGCCTGTGTGACCGCTGCTTCCAGCGGCCTTAGGTCTAACACGTAAAGCGGTTGTCCGGCGGTAACAGTCGACCCGGGAGTGAACAGCCATTTGTCGATGTAGCCCTCCACCCGCGCGCGTACATCGACCGTATTCCGAGCGTAGGTCTGGGCCGGATATTCCGCGATGATCGGTACATCCGACGCGCTCACTTGCACCACATCCACTGGAGTAGGCGGCGGTGGCCCTTGCGTCTTCTGCTGCGCATCGGAAGCACAGCCGGCCAGTATCAAAGTCGCTAGTAAAGGCAAAAGGATTCGCTTCATTCAATAACCAAAGTGTGACTTTCCCGTGAGTACAGCCCCATCGTTCCTTGGATGGCCGTTTATGTACTAAAGATTCGCAACGTGCGCCATACTCTTATCTTGAACCAAGCTCGAGCCTTGAACCAAGCGGAAAGCGTGGCCAATTGGACCGTGTTGTGGCGAACGGTCATCCGTGTGGAGACCAGCAAGATCATTCCCTGGATCGCCCTCCGAAACACCTTGGGAGTGGCCGCCCCTCTCATTCTGGGACTGCATTACCGCCAAATGTCCGCTGGGCTGGCGATGTCCCTCGGCGCCCTCAACGTATCGTTCTCAGACGGCAAAGACCCATACCAGCAGCGGGGCCTTCGAATGGTCCTCGCCAGTATCTTCTGTGGCCTGTCCGTGGTGATCGGTTCGATGTGCGGACGCGATCCTGTCGCCGCGACGCTCGTCGCCGCCGGGTGGGCATTCGGCGCAGGCTTGATGGTGGCGCTTGGCTCCACTCCCGGCGATATCGGAACCATCAGCCTGGTCGTCCTTGTAGTCTTCGAAGCGCAACCCATGACGCCCCACAAGGCGTTGCTCTCCGGCCTGCTGGCTCTTGCGGGAGGTTTATTTCAGACCGCGCTCTCCGTCGCCAGTTGGCTCCGTAGCCGCTATGAGCCCGAACGCCGGGCCCTGGGAACTCTTTACGCCAGCCTGCAACGAATGATCGAGGAGCATGTGGATGTGAACGTCTCTCCTCCGGCCACCTCGCAGAGCAGCGAGGCGGGAAAGGCTCTTGCGGCGCTGAGCCGCGACTATTCGCTGGAAGGTGAACGCTACCGCTCTTTGCTCACCCAGGCGGAACGCGCGCGGCTTACCATCCTCGCCACCAAACGGCTGCGCGCCCGTATGCGTCGTGATTCGTCTCATGATTCCGCAGCACTGCTCGACCGGGCGCTGGAGATCGCGGCGCGGGTCTGCGGCGAAGTGAGCCGTCTTCTGCTCCGCGAAACCATGTCCATCCACGTCGCGGGGGAACTGGACGCATTACCAGTCCTTCAGAAAGGTCTTCGCGATGACGCCTGTTTCCAGGTCGCTGCACTCGCCGGGCAGCTTCGCGCCGCAGTTTCGCTGGCATCCCATTCCATTGGCGCCGGCCATCGCGCTTTCGAGCGTCAGGAAGCGAAGAAGCCCATGGCGCTGCAACTCACCAGCTCCCTCTCCATTCTCCGCGCCAACCTTGCGCTGCACTCGGCCGCGTTCCGGCATGCCTTGCGTCTCGCCTGCTGCATCGCCATCGGTGTAGCGCTCGGCCGCAGTCTCGGGTTGCTCCGTCCTTACTGGATCCCAATGACTATCGCGATTGTCCTGAAGCCCGATTTCAGCACCACCTTCAGCCGCGGCGTCTTGCGGCTCAGTGGGACGTATCTGGGACTCGTGGTGGCCACGGGTTTATTCCATGTCATCCGTCCGGCGGCCGCGCTCCAGATCGCGCTCCTCACGGCATTTACTTTTATCTGCCGCTGCTTCGGTCCCGCAAACTATGGGATTCTGACTGCAGCCGTCAGTGGACTGGTCGTGTTGCTAATCGCGCTGACCGGCGTCGCGCCACAGCAGGTGATCGAGGCGCGCGCAATTAACACGACGGTCGGCGGAGTGCTGGCTCTCGTCGCTTACGCAGTCTGGCCAACCTGGGAGCGTACCCAACTTCCCGCGGCAATGGCCGCACTCCTCGATGCGTATCTCCAGTATTTTCGGGCGCTCAGCCGAGCGCACTTGGCTCCTTCGCAATCCCAATCGGAACTCGACTCTCTCCGCTTGGCAGGCCGGCTTGCTCGCTCCAATATGGAGGCGTCCATCGAACGCTATCGCGCCGAGCCGGGGACGCCGGTGGATCAGCTGGATAGATTGATGGCGATGCTCGCGAGTTCGCACCGCTTTGCCCATGCCCTCATGACCATTGAAGCAGAACTTGCCGCTAACCCATCCCGATCGATTCCTCCGGCCTTCAGTGAGTTCTTCCGCGAGGTCCAACACACTCTTGAACTGATGGTCATTACTCTACGTTCTTCGTCTCAGCGCGAAAACAAGTTCCCGGACCTGCGAGCCGCTCATACTCACCTCCTGCAATCGGGCGCTTCGGACTTCCCTCTCCTGGCAACCGAGACCGACCGTATCGCAAACAGCCTCAACACGCTTTGCGAGCAGATTGCGGCCTGGGTATAGAGCGGGTGTCAAGCGGACTCTCGCGCGGACGTTTTTTGATAATCTGGTGTTGTCGAGAAAGGACACGGCTGGCAAATGGTAAGCCCAGCCCTTCCCATTCCAAGGAAGTCCTGTTCCGCAGGTGATCTGCGAGAACCCGCGGCAAGCAGCCGGTTTGCGATTTCGCGCCGGAAGCTTGGGCGGGTTCTTGTCGTGTTGAAGCACTTCCCATGGTTTCAACTGTGAATTCTCCCAGGCTTGTTTCAAGCGATAGAAGGAGAAACGTAAGATGCCGAAAATAGAAGCCAACCAAGGCGTGATCACACAGGTCAACGTCTTTACCGTATCCCCTGGCAATCAGCAATCGCTGATCGATCTTCTGGTCGAGGCCGCAAACTCCGTCCGCGACGTTCCGGGGTGGATGTCAGCGAGCATTCATCGCAGCCTGGACGGACAGCACGTCGTGAATTACGCCCAATGCGAGAGCCACGCGGCATGGGAAGCAGTCATGGTCAAGCTGCGCGAAGGCGGTTACCTTGATCGCAATAAAAAGCTGGGCATCGCCCAACCCTGCCTTTGTGAAGTTGTCTACACGCTTGAAACGCAGAAACCCTGATGCCGGCTACTCTGCGCGCAAAGTGACTGATGGATCGATCGACGCGGCATCTCGAGCCGGCACAACAGCGGCCGCGATACCGATAATGCCCAAAATGGCGGACGCACCCATCCAACTGCCTACGTCCCAGCCGGCCGGTGACTGATCCAAGACAATAAAGCGTCCCAGCACAATTGAGATCGGTGCGGTCAGGAGCTCACTCAGCAATACCGCCAGAGCCGCCCATCGCACCGACTCAAACGCCAGGCGAAACCATGGCGCGCCGAGAGCCGACCGGATCCCAAGTTCGCGGGTCATCTCGAGGAACGTCGCCGACAGAGTGGATGCCAGGCCAAACACCACGACCACCATCGCGATGCAGCCAAATGCGTCGAGCAGCCAAACCAATCGCCGCCGGCTGACCAAAGACTGTTCCAGTTGGTCGACCAGGGGACGCAAGCGCACTCGCTGTACTTCCGGATCAACCCGCCAGATCGCTTCCTGCACTTCTTTCTGTAGACCCGCGGCAGGCAAGCTGGATCGCACAAAATATTCGAAGCCTTCGAACGCCATCTGGTCTGAACTGATCACAATCTGCGGTTCGGTCTCGAGCGCAAGATCGCGGTTCAAGGTGTTGCCGATCACACCGATGATCTGGTGCTCCTCATAGGGCTTGGTAGCGAAACCATTGTAAAAAGCAAAGCGGATGCGGCGGAGCAGGGGATCGCGGTTGTCGGATAAATAGCGATCGACGAACGCCTGATTCACCAGCGCGACTTTCGGCGAATTCCAACGGTCGGCCGTGGTGAACAGGCGGCCATGAACACACGCAACCCCTAAGAGGGACGGCAACCCGTAACTGGCGACGCCAATTCTGGCCATCCTCTGCTGCTCACGCGGTGCGCTTTCACCATCGACTAGAAAGCGGGTCCGGCTCCGGCTCACCGGAAACGAGACGCCGCCCGCTGCGTCCGTAACTCCGGGGATGCGCTTGAGCTCAGCAATCGCGTGTTGGTGAAATCCGATCATCTTTTCGTCGGTATCGTATTTCGCTTCCGAGATGCCGATTCCCGACACCAGGATCTGCCCGGTTCGAAAGCCCCGGTTCGTGAGAAGCAGCGTTCGGATATTGTGGCCGATCATTATGCCCGCATAAGCAAGCGCGCCGGTGATCGTCAACTGCGCGGCTGCCAGCGCAACCCGCAATCGTCTGGAGGAACGGCCGGTCGCGGTGCGGCCGCCGGTCAGAGGCCGCTCAATGGCCCCTCCGGCGACGGCGAGAAGCGGCAACATTCCACTCAGTAAACTCGTGGTGAGCGTGATGAGGACGATGAAGAACACGGCTGGTGCGTCCAGCCTGGCTTGCTGCCAGAGTTCGAATCGCGCCAATTCCGGATCGAAGAGTGCCGACGCGCGTAGAGCGCTTAAAAGCAATACGACTCCTGCCAGGCCAAGAGCAGCGGCCGCGGCGCCCAAAAGCAGCAACTGTGCTGCTTGCTCCCTGACCACTCGCCATTTCGAAGCGCCCAGACAAAGTTGGATGGCGACTCTGCGTTGCTGCCGCAGCCATTGCGCCAGCCAGATGCCGCTCGCATTCGCCATCGCGACAAGTAACAGAAGCAACACCGCAAGCATCAGCCAGCGCAGCAGGAGTAAACGGTTGCCGAGCAGAAACGAAGTGATGCTGACTGCCTCGAATCGAATTTCGCGGTTTGTCGAAGGAAACTGCGATGCCAGAGTATTCGCCCGCACTGCCAGTTCGGCCCGGAAGCCCTCGATTCGAACCTCGGGCTTGAGACGCGCGACCACGCCTAGACCTCCGCCGCCTCGGGATTTCCAGTAGTTGGAGCGGTTTAGCGGGATATAAATGTCCGGACTTTCTCCCCCTAGCGGAAAATCGAAAGACTTCGGCAGCACCCCTGCTACGCGGTATGGGACCGCGTTGAGCCAGACCAACCGGTTTGCGAGTTTCGCGTCGCCGCCCAGAAAACGCAGCCATGCCGCATGCGAAAACCAGACCCAGGCTTGCTTGCCGGCGTGCTCATGCTCCACGCGGAGTGGTTCGCCTAAGGCCATCTCAGTCCCGAGTACCTTGAAGAATTCGCCGGTGACCTGCTGCGAGAGTACCACTTCAACATGGCCATGGCCCTCCATTTGCATACCCCAGGTGCGTGGCAAAAATCCGGCGATAGCCTCTACGGAACCGCCGCGCAAATCCTCCAGGTCCATCCAGCTCAAGCCGCCTCGGTCTCCACTCGGCCGCAGGGTTTCGATAGCCACCAACCGGTCGGCGTGAGGAAAGGGCAAAGCTCCGGCGAGCAAAGGGTAAGCGACTGCGAGCCAGGTTCCGCAGAGGGTCACCGCTACGCCGATTACCAGAACGAACGCGACCGACGTCCGCCAATCCCGAATTCGTTGTCGCGCCGCGATTCCGAAATTCATTTGTCGAATATAACAAGTGTGCGCCGGGCATGCGCCAATGGGCACGAGCGATACCATAGGAGTTCACCATGGACAAACCCAATCGGAAATCCCTTCGCAGCGAAATCTGGTTCAACGACATGACGGAGCCCGGCGAAACCGCCGTCTATCTGGAGCGTTTCACCAACTACGGCATCACCCGGAAGGAGATTGCAGTCCGGACGTCCCGTCATCGGCATCGCGCAGACCGGAGGCGATCTTACGCCCTGCAATCGCATCCATATGACGCTGGTCGAGCGCGTGAAGGCAGGCATCCGCGACTGCCGGCGGCGTCGCCTTTCGAATTCCCCGTGCATCCGATGCAGGAGAGCTGCCGGCGTCCGACCGCCGCGCTCGATCGCAATCTCGCGTATCTCGGAATCTGGTGGAAGTGCTCTGCGGCTATCCGCTCGACGGCGTGGTGCTGATGACCGGCTGCGACAAGACCACTCCGGCTTGCCTGATGGCCGCCGCGACCGTGAACCTGCCGGCCATCGCGCCTCAACGGCGGCCCCATGATCAACAGCTACTACAAAGGCAAGCTGGCCGGTTCCGGCATGGCGTTATGGGAAGCGCGCCGCTTGCTGGCCGAAGGACAAGATCGACGCCGACGAATTGATCGATCGCACTCTCGCGTCCGTTCCCAGTGCCGGACACTGCAACACCATGGGCACCGCGCTCTCGATGAACTCGCTCACCGAAGCGCTCGGTATGTCTCTGCCCGGCTGCGCGTCCATCCCCGCGCCATATGGCGAGCGTGCCAGGTTCGCCTATCTGACCGGACGCCGCATTGTGGACATGGTGCACGAAGATCTTGACGCCCGCGCGCATCCTCACCCGCGAAGCTTTCGAGAATGCCATCGTGGTGAACTCCGCGATCGGCGGCTCCACCAATTGCCCGCCGCATCTCATCGCCATCGCCCGCCATCTCGGAGTGCCGCTCACCGTCGAGGATTGGGAGACTGTCGGCCACGAAATCCCCTTACTGGCTAACGTCCAGCCTGCCGGCGAATTTCTTGGCGAGGGTTTCCATCTTGCAGGAGGAACAGCTGCCGTTATCGGCGAACTTATTGGAGGCGGGGAAGCTCCACACCGGCGCGCTCACGGTAACGGGCAAGACTGTCGGCGAAAATTATCGAGGCATCCGCTCGCAGGACACCAACGTCATTCGTCCCTACTCCAAGCCGCTGAAAGAAAACGCCGGCTTCCTGGTCGTCACGGGAAATCTGTTCCACTCGGCGCTGGTAAAAACATCAGTCATCAGTCCGGAGTTCCGTTGCCGGTATCTTTCCGAACCCGGCTCGGAAGATTGTTTCACCGCGCGCGTCATTGTTTTCGACGGCCCCGAAGACTACCGCCGCCGGATCAACGATCCCGAACTGAATGTCGATGACAAGTGCATGCTGGTAGTCCGCGGGGCAGGTCCGATCGCGTATCCTGGATCGGCTGAAGTCGTCAACATGACACCGCCCGATTATCTCGTCAAGAAAGGCATCCGCATGCTGCCTTGCATGGGCGACGGACGGCAGAGCGGTACGTCCGATACGCCCTCCATCCTGAATGCCTCACCCGAATCCGCTGCGGGAGGCAATCTGGCGATCCTCCGCACCGGCGATCAGGTGAAGGTCGATTTGAAGCACCGGCGCGTCGACGTCATGATCAGCGACGACGAGATTGCGGCGCGCTGGCAATCCCTCGATCAAAAGCCGCTCAAACACGATTCACCCTGGCAGGAGCTTTACCGCGCTCATGTCGGCCAACTGGAAAGCGGCGCATGTTTCGACTTCGCTTTGAAGTACCGGGACCTCCGCAAAACTGTTCCCCGGCATTCACACTAGGCCGTCGATGGAAGTCAATGACTATTCCGGCACGTACTGCCGTAAATAGCGATGCGCCATTTTGAACCCCATCGCATATTCAGGAGTAAAATCCGGTCCTGGACGATTGGGCGAGCCGTACAGCGGATCTTCATGTTCCAGGCTCATCGCGCCCTGATAACCTGCGCGCTGCAAGACCGTGAAAAACTCATTCCACGGGATCGACCCTAATCCTGGCAGCCGGTATGACCACCACCTGGTGTTGTCCACGGGGTTGATGCCAACCTTATGTAAAACCTCCCAGCGCACTTCCGTGTCCTTCAAGTGGACATCGTAGATTTTGTCCACAAAATCCCGGGCGGTCTGGATGCAGTCCATCATCTGCCAGACCAGGTGCGACGGATCGTACTGCAGCCCCACATAGGGCGAATCTCCAAACCCTTTGAACAGCGCCTCGAAGCCCGCGGGACTGATCGCGACATTGGCGCCGCCGGGATAAGGCTCCCAAAGAATCCTCACTTTGTTCGCCTGGCATGCGGGAAAGTAACGTTCCGTGTACACGCGGACAATATCGTCCACTTGCTGCTTGAACGGGCGATCGGCGTCCTTGCCGGAGGAAGTTCCTATATAGGGCACGCCGAGCTTTCCGGCCAGTTCGATCAGCTTCACGAAATAGTCGTTATCCTGCTTGCGCCGCGCTGGATCGGCTGCGATGTGATTCTGCGAAGCCTGAAAAGCGGAAACGTGCATTCCATATTTGGACAACGTCTGCTTGACGTTTTCGATCTGCGCATCCGTGATCGTGGAAGCATCGAGTGAGGAGCGCCTCGTGGCGCCCAGGATCATGTTGGTAAAGCCTTCGTCATGGGCGAACTTTACGTTCGCTTCCGTGAAAGGTCCCAGAATTCCAAGCCGCGGTTTCCACTCCACATTCTGATGGGCGGCCGGACGTGCGGGGGGACGCTGGGTCTGTCCGGAGGCTTGGGCAGCGGCAGCCGCGGCCGCGGCTCCGAGAAGATTTCTTCGGGTCATAGCCCTTAGATTGTATCTCCAGTTTGCCGTCCGCCGGCCCTTTTTAGAATGACAGCCGAAATTTCCCTGAGATCTTTTCACTGCGCCCGCCACCTTCTGGTTATGGACATCAAAGATCGTCAGAAGGCGATCGACCTCACCCTCCTTCAGCTTGATAAGCAATTCGGCAAAGGCTCCGTCCTGCGGCTGGGGTCGCGCAGCGTGGTCGCGATCGACGTGATCCCCTCCGGTTCTATATCCGTCGACGCTGCGCTGGGCATCGGTGGATTCCCGCGCGGCCGCGTGGTCGAGGTCTTCGGCCCGGAGTCGTCCGGCAAGACCACTCTCGCGCTTCAGGTCATCGCACAGGCGCAGAAGCTGGGCGGTCAGGCGGCCTTCATCGACGCCGAACACGCTCTTGATCCCGTCTATGCTCGAAAACTAGGCGTTGACGTCGACAACCTGCTGCTCTCGCAGCCCGATCACGGCGAGCAGGCTCTCGAGATCACCGGCGTACTGATCGCCTCCGGCGCAATCGACGTCGTAGTGGTTGATTCGGTAGCTGCGCTGGTCCCGAAAGCGGAGTTGGACGGCGAAATGGGGGACAGCCATATGGGATTACAGGCCCGGCTGATGTCCCAGGCCCTACGCAAACTGACAAGTGTCGTCTCGCGCACCAATACCTGTCTCATCTTCATTAACCAGATTCGAGAGAAAATCGGCGTCATGTTCGGCAATCCCGAGACCACCACCGGCGGGCGGGCACTCAAGTTCTTCTCTTCGGTCCGGGTCGAGATCCGGCGCACCGGCTCCCTCAAGGACGGAGAAAACATTATCGGCAACCGCACCCGCGTCAAAGTCGTCAAGAATAAACTGGCGGCTCCATTCCGCGAGGCGGAGTTTGACATTCTCTATGGAGAAGGTACTTCGCGAGAGGGCGATCTGCTGGATGTCGGCGTCCAAAACAACGTCGTCGAGAAGAGCGGCTCCTGGTTCAGCTATCAAGGGAGAACGCATCGGTCAGGGCCGCGACAACGCCAGAACGTTTTTGAAGGAACATCCTGATACCACGTTACGTCTCGATCACGATCTTCGCAGTCTCCTGAAACTGTCTCAAGTTCTCTCCAATGGTGCTGCAACAGCCCCATCTCATGGTCATTCCCAGTCCGAGGCGGCAAAAGCTTAAAAAAAGCCCCAAAAACGGCCCTTTTCTGCAGGTTTCCGCTTTACAACCCGCGCCCGGTTCCGTATGATTGTAACGATTTGACAATACAGCGCTGATTTGGACGCTGTGAGGTCACCGTTACGCGGCGAGGACGCCGCAGAGAAGTAAAAGGAAACTAGAGGAGGTTTGATGGCAGCACAAAGAATGACGCAAACGCAATTGGTGAGATCGCTTGCGGAACACTGCGAGGTCCCCAACAAGACAGCGCGTTCCTTCGTGGAAGCGCTGGCTTCGATGGCGATTTCGGAAGTGAAGAAGAACGGTGTATTCGTTATCCCGGGTCTTGGCCGCCTGGTCCGCCAGGAGCGCAAAGCGCGCATGGGTCGCAATCCGGCAACTGGCGAATCGATCAAGATTCCGGCCAAGAAGGTCGTGAAGTTCCGTGTGGCCAAGGCCGCTAAGGACGCAATCGTTCCGCCGAAGAAGCCAAAAGCTACAGCATAGCTAGCCCGGCCATCGGATTCGATGCCGCTTCAATCGAAAAGCCCCGGACTCCCTGCAGTGAGGGTCCGGGGTTTTTTTCTTCCAAGTCGTGGGGAGCCGAATGGACTCCGCCCAAAGTGCGGGCAGTTCCGGAAGCCTAAGCCTTCTTTTCTTCGGGTTTCTTGCCTTCCGGCTTCTCGTCGTCACCCTTGATGGATGACCTGAAATTCCTGATCCCTTCGCCCAATCCCTTACCGACGTCCCCGAGCTTCTTGCCGCCAAACAACACCAGGGCCACGAGCAGAATGATAATGAGTTCAGGCAAGCCTATGGATCTCATGCGGTCTCCTTATGCACTGTCATTCTAGCGCAATCTCGCCTGTCACCCGCGCTCCCGCCTATCCCAACAACTGCTCAAAGCGCGAGCCTTTGCGGATAATCGTCTGGGTGCGCTCCGGCCCAGTCGAGACGCACCCGACTTCGACTCCCGTCATCTTCTCCAGATAGTCCAGATACTCGCGCGCCTTCGCCGGCAGCTCGTCGTATTCAGAAATTCCGAAAGTCGACGAATTCCATCCCGGCAGGCTTTTGAGCACGGGCTTCACCTTGCCCAGATCCTCGCTTGACGGTGGCATATCGTTCATCGACTCTCCGTCCACCTGGTACTCCAGGCACACCGGAATCTCCTTCAGCTCGTCGAGCACGTCGAGCTTGGTGATCACCAGCGAATCAAAGCCGTTGATCATAGCGCTGTAACGCAGTAGCGGGACGTCGAACCAACCGCACCGCCGCGGACGTCCGGTGACAGCGCCAAATTCCTTCCCGCGCTTCCGGATTTGCTCGCCCTCTTCTCCGTGCAACTCGGTCGGAAACGGGCCGCCTCCCACGCGTGTGATGTACGCCTTGCAAATCCCGACAACGCCTGAAATTTTGTTCGGGGGAACACCCGCGCCGGTACAGGCGCCTCCCGCCGTCGAACTGGACGATGTGACGAACGGATACGTTCCGTGATCCACGTCGAGCATGGTGCCCTGCGCGCCTTCGAACAAAACCTTTTTGCCGTCGCGAATCATCTGATTCAACAATCCGGCCGTGTCGCATACCATCGGGCGCAAACGCTCGGCGATCGCCCGGTACCGATCCCGTTCCGCGCCGTCGTCCAAGCCGTCAAACAAGTCGAAACACTTCAGGATTTCCACCTTCTCGGAACGAAGCGTTTCATAAGCCGCATCAAAACATTTGAAACGCACGAAATCGCCGAAGCGTATGCCGCGCCGGCCCATCTTGTCCTCGTAGCAGGGTCCGATTCCGCGTGACGTCGTGCCGATCGAAACGCGCCCGGGCCGCGCTTCCGATAAACGCTCCATCAGCCGGTGAAACGGCAGCAAAACATGCGCGCGGTTGCTGATGCGCAGTTGACGCGTCACGTCGACCCCCGCCGCTTCCAGTGCGTCGATCTCCGACACCAGCGCAATCGGATCGACTACAAGCCCGTTTCCGATCACCGCCGATTTCCCCGGATGCAGAATGCCGCTCGGAATCAGCTTGAGCACAAACTTGCGTTCGCCGATAATGATCGTGTGTCCCGCATTATGCCCGCCCTGATAGCGGACCACGACATCAAAACGGTCCGAGAGGAGATCGACCAGCTTTCCTTTGCCTTCGTCTCCCCACTGCGCGCCCAATACGATTAAGTTGTTCATTAGCCAAAGCCCTTAATTTTAACGCACTGTGCTAGGCTGGCTTTTATATGCAGCTTTGCGATGTCTTCCTGGAACTCGGGGAGGACCGTTTTTCCCGTTTAGTCAGCTCTATTTCGATCGGCAGGCTCAAGACTTTTCAGCTCTACGAACGCTTCAAAACGCGCTCGCATCTTGCCTAAGCTTAACGTCGAGGCCCTGCGGAAAGCCGCGCCGCGTTTGTGGACGCGGCTGAAAGATCATAATGACGATTACGCCACCGACCTTGCACAGGCCGTGCTGGTCTCCCATCTCGATATGATCGTCGACGTGCTGAACTTCGTCGGCATCCCCCATGAGGATGGCTTCTTCGCCAAGGACCTGGACGCTAAACCGCACCTGACCGACGGCTGGGAAGCAAGGGTCTTCGAACAGTTCCGCGGCAAGTACTCCGATTCGTTGCTGCTGTTCTACATCAATCATCTTTCGTGGGAGTTACTCGGCGCGGAGAAATTCTTCGCCCCTGCCGCCTGACGAAATGGATCCATTACTTGAACTGGAGCGCAGCGCGCTCGACCGTATCGCTGCTGCTGCCACGCTGGAAGAACTTGAAGCCGTGCGCGTCGAAACGCTGGGACGCAAGGGCGCGCTCAACCAGGTCAGCCAGGGGATGGGCAAAATGCCGCCCGAGCAGCGCGCTGCTACTGGAAAGCTGCTCAACGGCGTCAAGCAGAAACTGGAGCAGTGCCATCGAAGACCGCCGCGCGGACTTTGAAGCCGTCGCATTACGCGCGAAGCTCGATGCCGAATGGCTGGACCTCACCCTGCCCGCGCCCGGCTCACGCGCCGGCAGCCTGCATCCCGTCACGCAACTCCAGCGGGAGATCGAAGACCTGTTCAGCTCGCTCGGCTTTGCCGTGCTCGACGGTCCCGAAGTCGAGACCGAATACAACAATTTCGACGCGCTGAATATTCCGCCGGACCATCCTGCGCGCGACATGCAGGATACTTTCTGGCTGGAAGGCGGCTATCTGCTGCGCACCCACACGTCGGCGGTACAGGTCCGCGGCATGGGACGCCTGAAACCCCCGATGCGCATGATTGCGCCCGGCCGCGTCTTCCGCAATGAGAGTGTCGACGCCTCGCACGAGCACACGTTTTATCAACTCGAAGGCATGATGATCGATCGCGACGTATCAGTCGCCCACCTCACCTATTTCATGAAGACGCTGCTCACCGCGATCTTCCACCGCGACGTGACCGTGCGGCTGCGTCCTGGATTTTTCCCCTTCGTCGAGCCCGGCTTCGAACTCGACATCTCGTGCCTGATCTGCGGCGGGAGCGGCTGTCCTGTGTGCAAGCACAGCGGTTGGGTGGAACTGTTGCCGTGCGGCCTGGTGAATCCGCACGTGCTGCGGATGGGCGGCATCGATCCCACGGAGTGGAACGGCTTCGCTTTCGGCCTGGGACTGACCCGTCTCGCGATGATGCGCTACGGCATCGACGATATCCGCTGGCTGCAAAGCGGCGATCTGCGATTCCTGAACCAGTTCGGAGGCGCCGTTCTGTGAAGTTCTCCTACAACTGGCTGAAGGATTACATCGACGGCCTCGACACGCCTGCCGGAGGCGCTCGAACGCCTCATCACGATGAAGACTGCCGAGTGCGAAGGCATCGAGCGCGCAGGCGAACTCCTGGCTGAAGCCTCCCTCGCCGATGTCCTGGAAGTCGAAGCCATCCCTGGCGGCCACAACGTGAAAGCGCGCGTGGGTACGGCACGCTACGGCGAGAAGACCGTTGTCTGCGGAGCGCCGAATTGCCGGCCCGGAATCTCCACAGTCTACGTGCCGCTGGGCAAGAAAGTCATTCAGGGCGTCGAGAGCGATGGCATGCTGGCGAGCGGCAGCGAACTCGGCATCAATCGCGATCACACCGGCATCATCGAGTTCAAAACTTCTTTGATCGAGGACTTGCTGCTTGAGATGGAATTGCCGCGTCCCGACGCCATCCTCGAGATCGACAACAAGTCGCTGACTCACCGTCCTGATCTGTGGGGCCACTTCGGCATGGCTCGCGAAGTCGCGGCCATCACCGGCAAAACGTTGCTCGACCGGTAAAACCGCTGCTGGTTCCGGACGACCCCTCTCCGGTGCGCATTGAAATCGAAGATCTCGGATTGTGTCCGCGATACAGCGCGCTGGTATTCGAGAACGTCACCGTCGGGCCCTCGCCGCTGTGGCTGCAATACCGTTTGACCGCGGTCGGCCTCAATCCGATCAACAATATTGTCGATCTGACGAATTACCTGATGGCCGAACTAGCTCAGCCCATGCACGCGTTCGACCGTGCCAAGCTACGCGGGTCGACGATATATGCACGTCCGGCCCGGCCCGGCGAAAGCATCAAAGCGCTGAACGATACAACATACGATCTGAGTCCCTCGAATCTCGTCATTGCCGACGAAGGCGGCCCGATCGCAATCGCAGGCGTGATCGGCGGAGCTGAAAGCGCGATCTCGGATACTACTACTTCTATCGTGCTGGAGAGCGCCAATTTCCAGGCGTCCAGCGTGCGCAAGACATCTTCGGCGTTGAAACTGCGCACCGACGCCTCCATGCGCTTCGAGAAGTCGCAAGATCCCGCAAACACCATACGCGCGTTGGCCCGAGCGTATGAACTGCTGCTGCAACTCTCGCCCGGAATCCGGATCGTAGGCGGCGTGGCTGACGTCGGAGGTCCCGCAAAACCGAAACCGCCAGTGGTGCTAGACCTCGACTGGCTAGCTCGCAAACTGGGCCGCTCCTTGGAAGCTGAGCAAGTTCGCGCGATTCTGGAATCCCTCGGTTTCGGAGTTGAGCCAACCGCGCAGCGCGCACTCTCCGTCACCATCCCATCCTGGCGCGCGACCAAAGATGTTGCCATGGCAGAAGACTTGGTAGAAGAAGTCGGGCGCATGATCGGCTATGATTCCATTCCGCCGCAGCCTCCGCTGATCGCAGCCACCGTACCGCCCGAAGATCCGCGCCGCATGTTTGTGCGGAGAATCAAGAACGCAGTCGCATTACAAGGTTTCACGGAAGTTTCCAACTATTCCTTCTTGAGCGAGGAACAGGTCGCGAGGTTCGGCATGCGTCCCGAAGACCACGTGCGGGTATTGAATCCCATCGCGGCCGACCAGAGCCTGCTGCGCATGTCCCTGATTCCGGGCATCTACTCAAACATCGAGGAAAACAGCAAACACTTCGCGTCATTCCGCTTATTCGAAATTGGCAACGAGATTCATAAACGCAACGGAGAGCTTCCGGCACAAGTGCAGCACCTCGCCGCCGTCGTCTTCAACCGGGAAGGAGACGGAGCCGCGGGACTCTTCGCACTCAAACGTCTGGCCGAGATTCTAATGCCGGGCGCGGAAGTGCAAGCCACCGAGGCGCGACCCTACGAGCACCCTGTCCGAGCAGCGCAACTCTTCTGGGAAGGTGAGATCGTCGGCCGGTTGTTCGAACTGCAGCCAGCCCTGGCGACGCGCGCCGCGATCCTCGACCTCAATCTGGACCGCGTTCTCGAACTTCGGCCGGCGCAGTCGAAGTACATCCCCGTGCGCCGATTTCCATCGAGCGCTTTCGATCTATCGGTCATCACGCCAGTGCGGGAGACGGCAGGTACTATCGAGAAGCGTCTCCGCGAGGCCGCCGGACCGCTGCTCGAAAGCATCGGCTACCTGCGTCAGTACAGCGGAGCGCCGCTGCCCGAAGGAGCCAAGAGCATGTCGTTCCGGGTGACCGTAGCCGCTCCCGACCACACCCTTTCTTCGGACGAAGTGACCGCCGTGCGCGACAAAATCATCGACACGCTGCGTCAATCCGGCTACGACACGAGGACATAACACGGACTTCAGTCTGTGTTTCTATGCCGCCCGGTAACGAGATCCAAGTCTGGCTGATCCCTCTTCCCGACAACGAAGAATACCCGCCCCAACTGGCGAAGCGGATCTCGCCGGAAGAATCCGCACGAGCAGCACGTTTTATCTTTCCCCGCGACCGCGCGCGCTTCATCGTAGCTCACGCTGCTCTACGTGACATCCTCGCACGCTACACGCACCAGGATTCGATAGCCCTCCTCATCGGAATAGCAGAAAAAGGCAAACCCTATCTGACAGACCACCCGCGAATCCGTTTCAACCTCTCGCATTCAGGAAGCTACGCCATGCTGGCTGTAGCGTTGGACCGCGAAGTTGGAATCGACATCGAAACCATCCGGCCCGAGCGTTCCACTGATGGAATCGCCAGCCGCTTTTTCGCGCCTGCCGAAGTGGCGGCACTCAATGAGACTCCGAAAGATCTCCAGGTTGGCGCCTTCTTCGCCTGCTGGTCGCGCAAAGAAGCCTATATCAAAGCCCGCGGAGAAGGCCTGCACATCGCGCTCGACAGCTTCGAAGTCTCCCTGGGAGATGTCGCCGAATTGCGCGCTGCTCCGGACCTCGATCGATGGACCCTGTGTGCTTTACAAGCTCCCTCTGGCTACGCGTCCGCACTTGTAGCCGAGGGCTCAGGCTGGAGCGTCCGGCAATTCGACTGGACGCAGGAACCGTAGCGCCACCTCTTTCCCGCGCTCACCCACTTCTCCCAGGGGACCCACGCACGACGGACACCCGCCATCGCAAAGGCAAGCCTGGATCAGCCCGCGAGTCTCCCGCAGCAGCCGTTCTGAATCGCGGTACAGCGGCTCGCTCAGCCCCACTCCTCCCGGATACGAATCGAACAAGTACAAGTTCGGCGACCAATTTGCCAAACTGCTGGCCGACTCCTCCGTCACCGCAACTCCCAGATCGTGCGGATCGCACATCAGCAGCAGCGACGCCACCGTGCGCAGCGCATTGCCAAGACCATGCAGCCCGTTCTGCTTCTCCTCCGACGTGAATTCTTTCATCGCGGCAAGATATGCGGCGGGGAAATTGAGCCAAAACGACGTTGTATGCATCTCCTGCTCGGGCATCTGCAACTTGCCCGCGCCGACATTCTCCATGGTGTAGAACTTAATCTTCTTGAAGCCGACGATCTGCCGGTTCACCCGGACATTGCCGTTGGCGCCCCGTAGTTCTCCCAGCGGGCGTCCCTCCGCTTCATTGAGAATCTTCACCTCCGTGTAGTCGATGGCATCCGTGTAATAGTCACAATCGACCCGCCGAACATAGGCCTTACGTTCTTTATAATCGAACCGCTCCACGTGAAACTGTTTGCCTTCATGAAGGTAGATCGCCTTTTCATGCAGCGTCGTGAGCGCAGTCGTATAAGAAACATCGGCAATGACGCGAGGCTCGCCGGTAATATCGATGACGACGAAATTGTCGCTCGATACCGAGCGTAAGCTCACGGCGTCTGCGGGATAAGTGTCTGACGTCCAATGGTAAGCGGCGCCGGCATGATGCAGAAATCCGGCATCGCGCAGGAAGCCGCACAATTCGCCCACATCATGGGGGCCGAACTTCTCGCCGTCCTGGATCGGCAGTTCAAACGCTGCGCACTTCAAATGGCTCAGCAGGATCTCCAAGTTGTCTGGATTTACATGCGCATGCTCCGGCGAACGTTCGAAGAAGTATTCCGGATGCTCGACAATGTATTGATCAAGAGGAGCACTCGAAGCCACCAGAACCGCGGCCGAAGGCGTCTGCCTCCGTCCCGCACGTCCCGCGCGCTGCCATGTCGACGCGATGGTGCCCGGATATCCGGCCATCACAACCGCATCGAGCGAGCCGATATCGATGCCGAGTTCCAAAGCATTGGTCGCAACGACGGCGCGCGTGTTGCCGCCGCGCAACCGCTGTTCGATCTCGCGGCGCTCGCGCGGCAGATAGCCTCCCCGATAGCCGCGCACCGACTCGGTCGGAATACGTCCGTTATCACAGGCATCCTTTAGATACGTTACGAGGACTTCCATGGCTAAACGGTTGTTCGCGAACACCAGCGTCTGTTGCTTGCGGTCGATAAATTCGAGTGCAATGCGCCGCGTTTCATTGATATAGCTTCGCCGAATCCCGAGCTGACGGTTCACTACCGGCGGATTGTAGAAAATGAAGTACTTCTCGCCGGACGGCGCGCCGTTGCGATTAACGATGGAAAACTCTCTCCCCGTTAGGACCTCGGCCAGTTCGCGCGGATTAGCGATGGTCGCGGAGCAACAAATAAATTGAGGTTTGGACCCATAAAACTCGCATACGCGCAGTAGCCGGCGCAGCACGTTGGAGAAGTGACTGCCATAAACACCTCGGTAGTAATGGAGCTCATCGATGACGATATACTTCAAATTTTCGAAGGCCCGGGCCCATTTGGTGTGGTGCGGGAGTATCCCCGCGTGCAGCATATCGGGATTCGTGAAGACCACATTCGCTCGCGCCCGTACAGCTTTGCGCGCGTCTTGTGGTGTATCGCCATCGTAGGTAAATGCGCGTATCTCAGAATGCATCTGCTCGACGATGGAATTGAACTCGTGCAGTTGGTCCTCTGCAAGAGCTTTGGTGGGGAACAGATAGAGAGCGCGGGCGCCGGGATCCTGCAACAACGTCGAGAGCACAGGCAGGTTGAAACACAGCGTCTTCCCACTAGCTGTCGGCGTCACGATAACGACATTGCGGCCTGCCTCGACTTCGGCGAAGGCGTCGGCCTGATGGATATAGAGCTGCGAAATCCCACGCTCGCGCAGGACCTCGCGCAAAGGCGGCGGAATGGTATCCGGCAAAGGGGCGAAGATACCCTCTTTGGCGGCCACATACCGCGTTGCCGCCGCCACTGGTTCCAACTTTTGCACGACTGCGTGCAGACTTCCGGATGGGGCTAACGGTAGCGGTTGGAGATCGAGCATCTATTCGCCTTTTCTTTGCCAGTATGGCGGATACCGCGGCGATTGACAACCCAGGATAGCCAAGCCATGCCGTCCTCGCCCCGTCGTACATGCGACGGCCTCAAATCGATTCCCGGTGGGAACGTACGTTTTGGCTCGTTAGCGTCTGTTAACTGTAACCGTCCCGACGCAAGCGGCGTCTGACAGGCGATTGGGACGAGAAACCGTCCATTTGGAAGCGGGTTTGCACCACTGAGGAAGCATGGGTCGGAACCACAGTAATTTGAGCGTCGCTTTGTTCGCGTGCCTGGCGCTAAATGCGCGGCTCTGCGGACAGGATGCCGATCCGGCCGAGTTGCCCGCTGTACAGAACATTCAACCGCCAGAGTCCAGTGACGGCATCACGAATGATCGCATTCTCGGTGTGATTCCTAATTTCCAGACAGTCACAGATCCCAACCACCACGTTGCTCCGCTGACAACCCACCAGAAATTCAATCTGTTTGTAAAGGAGACGTTGGATCCCTATACGTTCGCATCAGCCGCGGCCGGGGCGGCTCTCTCCCAAGCCAGCAATGGCACGCCGAAATACGGGGACGGGATGGCGCCATACAGTGAGCGGCTCGGTGCTGCCTTTATGGACATGGCTACCCAGAATTTCTTCAGCGATTACCTTCTTTCCTCCATTCTCCATGAGGATCCGCGATATTACCGGATGGGCCCCGGTCACTCCATACCTCGACGCATTTATTACTCTCTCTCTCGCCTGATCATCACCAGAACTGACAAAGGGAACCCGCGCTTTAATTTCTCCGGCGTTGGCGGCATGGCAATGGGAATAGCCCTGTCTAACGCATACTATCCCGGCCAGAGTGTTAGCGGCTCCGTTACCAGTGGTCGTTTCACCTCCAGTATGACGAGCTCTGCTCTCGGCAACCTGTTGCCAGAATTTTGGCCGGACTTTAAAGAGAAACTCGCGCGCTGGCGCCACAAGCCTTAATCACGTCAGAACCTCAGCGACCCTCCGCCTTACCTTCTGATACAATCCGCAGCGATGCCTGGACTCGCCTCTGAACTCACTGCAGAATTCCTCGGAACACTGGTTGTGCTTCTCTTCGGGAACGGAGTGGTGGCGATGGTTTTACTCTTCGGCACCGGCGTACCCGGCGAAATCGTTCACGGCGGCTACACCAACATCACCCTTGGATGGGGTCTCGCGGTGACGATGGGCGTCTACATCGCCGGCAAGATCACGGGAGGACATCTGAATCCCGCCGTGACATTGGCGCTTGCAGTCTTTCGCGGCTTCCCCTGGCGCAAGGTGCTCCCCTACTCCATTGCGCAGACCGCCGGCGCATTTTGCGGCTCAGCGCTCGTCTTTTGGAACTACCTTCCCGCATTCCACGCCTTCGATCCGCAACTCGCGCACACCGCCAGTATCTTCACCACGTTTCCGGCATACGGACAACAGCCCATGGCCGGACTCCTCGATCAAACCATCGGCACTGCCCTGCTGCTCCTCATGGTTTTCGCGATCACTGACGAGCGCAACCAGCCTCCGGGCTCCAATCTTACTCCGGTCATGATCGGGTTGATCGTCATGGCAATTGGTATGTCGTTCGGCGGAATGCACGGCTACGCCATCAATCCGGCGCGCGACTTCGGACCCCGTCTCTTCACGGTAGTCGCAGGATTTAGCGACAATGGCCTGACCAGCGGAGATCTGGTTTTCTGGGTCCCCATTGTGGGTCCGCTCTTGGGCGCCGTGATCGGCGCCGGCGCCTACGACTATGGCATACGTCGATTTTTACCGCGGCCCTAACATCCGGTTGCACCAAAAATCACACTCGATCAGTCTAACTGCCTGAAAAGGGTAGAATATAGTTGAGTACCTTCATGCTATCGATCGTGATCCCGGTACACAACGAGGAGCATTCCATTCTCCCGTTGTACGACCGTTTGACGCGGGTGTTGGTCGAGATGCGCCGTCAGTACGAAATTCTTTTTGTCGATGACGCCTCCACCGACCGCAGCTTTGAACTCCTTGCGAACCTCGTCCAGACGGATCCGCATTTAAAGGTCCTGCGGCTCCGCAGGAATTTCGGCCAGACGGCCGCACTGGCGGCTGGCTTCCACGAATCTCGCGGCAAAGTAGTGATCGCCATGGACGGCGACCTGCAGCACGCTCCGGAAGACATTCCGGCGTTGATGGCTAAAATCGACGAAGGCTACGACATCGCGAGCGGTTGGCGGAAAGAACGGGTCGACAACGCCATCATGCGCAAGATCCCGTCGCGCATTGCGAACTGGTTGATGGCGAAAGCTTCCGGAGTCGAATTGCACGATTTCGGAACTACCTTCAAGGCTTACCGTACTGAAGTCCTGAAAGACGTTCAACTGTATGGCGAACTGCACCGTTTCATTCCCGCGCTGGCTAGTTTCTACGGCGCGCGTGTGGCCGAGGTGCCCATTCGCAACACGCCGCGCTTGAGCGGAGATTCGCACTACGGCATCGGACGCACCTTCCGTGTTCTCTTCGATATCCTGACAATCCGCTTCCTGCTCAAATATTTCACGCGCCCCATGCACTTCTTCGGCAGCATCGGCCTCGCCGGCGTGACTGCGGGCAGTCTCGCGTTACTCTACGTCGGAGTACGGAAATTTCTCTTCGGCTTCGACATCATTCAGGAACATGGTCCGCTCATGGTTTTGGGTAGTCTCCTGTTTTTGGCCGGAACGATGATGTTCAGCCTGGGTCTGATCGGCGAAGTAATGATTCGCATCTATTTCGAAAGTCAGGGACGGCGAATCTATGCCATCCGCGACGTGTTGACCCAAAAGCGCCGCAGCGTCCCTGACGAAGCCCGCGGCTAACGTTTATACTGGCCTATATGGTCAATTGGAAAACGGTGATTTTGTGTGCCGCAGCCGCGGTTTGCGCCGGCTGCGGAACCAGCACCGAAGGTTCGCGGTATTTGATGCAGCACGGCGTGTCGGATTCAGGCTATCCCCCGATGGGGTCGGGAGACAATCCAGGCTCTCCGGCCATCAGCAGCATGGGCGATGATGTGAACGTTAAGGGCATCGAAGGCGAGTACGTGAAGGCGCCCAAGCAGAATATCCCAGCCAATCTCGCTACCACTCCGAGAGATTGAAGCGTCCAGTATTGATCCTGTCAAAACTTCGCCAAGTCCGCGGATTACCAGGTAATTCGCCGCTGCCTTCCGCGTTAGCTGCCGGTTTCGGCCGTGCAGATGCGGCGATAGCGCTCGTAGCGGCTGGAATCGATCCGCCCCTCTTCCACCTGGCACCGTACCACGCAGTCGGGTTCATGCAGATGCGTGCAGTTGGAGAAACGGCAATTCGCCGCAGCCTCATCGAAATCATGGAAATAGAGCCGGACTTCGGCGGGATCCAGCTTCCATAATCCGAATTCGCGAACGCCCGGTGTATCGATCACCCTCGCTTTCCCGGAGAGGTCGTAGATCTGAGACCGCGTCGTGGTGTGCTGGCCCTTCCCCGTAACGTTGCTCACATTACCCGTGGCTGCGCCCGCGCCCGGCAGCAGCGCATTGAGCAACGACGACTTCCCAACGCCGCTATGGCCCACGAAAACGCACAGCTTGCCTGCGATAATCGCCCGCAAATCATCGATTCCCGCGCCGGTGCGCGCCGAGCAAATCACGATCGGTGCGGGTAACGACCGGTAGGGCTGCAAAACCTTCTCCATTTCACCGCCGGCCCCGAGTTCGGATTTATTCACGCAAATCGCTGCGTCAGCCCCTCCCCGCTCGATGGCGATCAGGTATCGATCGATCAGGCCAGGATGCAATGGTGGATCAGCCGCGGCGACCACCACGATCACCAGGTCCATGTTCGCCGCAACCACTTTTTCCCGGCGCGGATTGGATGGGTCGGGACGCGAAAGGAAGGTGCGCCGGGGTAACACGCGTTTGACACGATGTCCCTCTACCAGAGCCACAAGATCCCCCGGCGCAACCGGAAGCTGATTCCGGCACGAGAAGCTACCGCTGGAATTGACGACCTGGCACTTTCCCGAACTCACTGAAACCACTTGAGCTTCGGCGATCTCCCGTCCTTCAATCGGAGCCGTGGCCGACGGAGGTTTGTATTTGGGTAGGAGTTTGCGCTCGCGATGACTCACCGAGTCCGGATCGAGTTGATCGTCTTTATAAGGCAGTTCACCAGGATTGTAACATCGTTCCCGCGGCATATGGCAGGGCAAATGCTAACGCAGATCCCAGGAGAGCTGCCATGAAGTTATATCCGGCCCTGATCTTTACCGCACTTCTGACCATGCCTATGTTGGCGCAGTCTACCGCCGGCCAGGATCAGAAGACACAAAAGAATCCGGCGAAGAAGAAGTCCACTCCAAAAGCACGCGCGAAAACGCCCGCGAAGCCACCTACCCAGACGCCGCCCGCAACCCCCAAAAATATTCCACTCAACCCCGACAATCCTAACGATCCGCGTAGTCCAATTGAGCCGGTGCCGGGTAATCCAACCGCGCCCAAGTAGCCCTTGCAGGACGTCGCATCCCGGCTACGCTACACTCCGGGGGAGATGCCAACTAATATAAATGATCGCCGCACTGTCAGAGTGCGGCGCGTGGACCAAAGCGAATCTTTGGCCGACCTGTTAGAACACTCGCTACCGGCTTTCGGCGGAGCCTATCTGCGGCGGATCTACCAGATCCTTGACCGGGCAATTGGGGCCGGTTGCCCGGTCACCATGTCGGTCGCCGGGCCTGTTACCGTGTCGGGACAACACCAGGCATGGCTGATTCCCTTGCTGGAGAGCGGCTGGATTGCCTACCTGAGCACTACCGACGCCGTCTGTTACCACGACGGCCACCGGGCTCTCGAAGCCCACAAGGACCCCATTCACGAGGTGCCGATCTTCGGAGACGACGGCGCGCTGCGCGATGAAAAAACCATTCGCGTCACGGATATGGCCTTCGACGAAGATGTTCTGCTCGACCAGGACCGCTTCCTCACCGCTTGCCTGCAGCGTCCGGAATTCGCGAAGAAGATGACCGGCACTGAATTGCGCTTCAAGTTGGGCGCGTTGTATGCCGCGCAGGAACAGCGCAACCAAGTCGACCCTGGATTATTATCAACTTGTCATCGCCTCGCAATTCCCATCTTCGTCGGCGCGCCAGGCGATGGAAGCGTTTTCCTCAACTCCATGAAGCTGTGGGCTATGCGGCAGGCCGGAATCTTACCCGTATATCACTTCGACCTCGATCTGCACGCCGAGGTTTTCGAATCGTGCGCGTACCACCGCTGGGGCCTGTTCGAAAACCCTGTCGGTTCACTGGCGACGCTGGTCCTCGGCGGAGGAGTGCCCAAGAATTTCAACCTGCAGCCTGAACCCGCACTGAGCCAGATTCTCGGATTGAGCAATGTCCGAGGTTACGAATTTGACGTGCAGATAGTCTCGTCGCCGGTGACGGATGGCTCGCTCTCGTCGTGCTTCCCCGCCGAAGCCGTAACGTGGGGAAAAGTTGACAAGGACACCTATATGCAATCGACGGAGAGCATGCAGGCGGACTACTCCATGGTGATGCCATTTCTCGTGAAGGCGCTGCTCGACAACCGCACACGTTATGAGACGGCAGCGCGAGAAATCGGTCAAGAGCGGTTGTTTGCCACCGAGCCCAAAGCCAAAGGCTATCTCCGTCCGAGGGAAGGCTACCGGCTATTCGAGCATCGCGAGAGGCTTTGCCAGACGCTCCTTGAAGATGTGAAAGCCAATCGCGACTGGCTAATGTCCGCCCTTGTTTGACAGACTTCAGTCTATCGGTCGGGCGCCAAGCCTCCTAACCAGGTGATACGATCTCAGTTACCGTGAAGCCATTAATCATTTTCGCCGTTCTCTTTTCCGCCGCCCTCGCGACCGCCGCCGATGCGCCTGAGGTTCAGATCACCAACGGGCCGCTGAAGGCCAAAATTCTCCTCCCCGATGCCCAGCGTGGCTACTATCGCGGCACTCGCTTCGACTGGTCCGGAAATATCGCAAGCCTGGAGTATAACGGCCACAACTATTTCGGCAAATGGTTCGAGAAATACGACCCTAAGATTCACGACGCGATCATGGGCCCCGTGGAAGAGTTTCGGACGGGAGACTCCGCTATCGGTTACGATGCCGCCAAGCCGGGAGAGACGTTTATCAAAATCGGCGTGGGGGTCTTGCGCAAGCCCGACGATACTCCGTATAAGTTCGCTACGACCTATGAGCTGGTGAACGGTGGAAAATGGACTTACAAGACTGCCGCGAACCAGGTGCGATTCAAACACGAGCTCACGGACGCCTCTGGCTACTCTTACACTTATGAAAAAACCGTGCTTCTCGTGCCGGGAAAGCCGCGGATGATCATCGAGCACCATCTGAAAAATACAGGGAAACGGACGATTGAGACCAGCGTCTATGATCACAACTTCTTCGTGATCGACGGGCAGCCGTCCGGTCCCGATTTTTCTGTGACGTTTCCGTTCCCCGTTCAGACCGTTGCGGATGTCGCCAAAACGGCGGTAGCATCGGGCAATAAACTCACCTATGTTCGCGAACTCCCCCAGGGAGAAAGCGTCTTCACCGAATTGAAGGGCTATGGACCGACTGCAAAAGATTATGATATCCGGGTGGAAAACACCAAGGAAAAAGTGGGAGCGCATATCGTCGGCGATCAACCGTTATCAAAGCTTCTATTCTGGTCGATCCGCAGTACGTTGTGTCCGGAAGCTTATGTCAGTATGACGGTCGAACCGGGCAAGACCTCCAGTTGGAAGATGACTTACGATTTCTATTGATCAGATCTAGCCTTACCCTCATAACTATCTTATGCTTCTCTCATAAATCGATGAGTAAGCTATAAGGAGCGATGAATAAGGTTCGAGAAATTGTCTGCCAAAGTTTGATCATCGCTCTTTCGGTAGCGTCCCTCCTTGTCTCGCTTTCGTTCTGCACGTCAACGATAGTTCCGCTCGTGATGCATATATGCAGGATCGCGACTCGAATAATACCGCCAGTGGTACCTGGTCGCGCGTTCTCGGCCTCGGAGGAAAGGCCGTTGGCGCGATAGCCTTACATTCGAAGGGCCTCAAGCCAGAGGTTGTCGACGCCGTAGTCTCTGTCTGCGGATTCCGGCCTCGAACGGTCACGGTCGCTTGATCGCGCAGCCCGCGCCGAGACAGCCAAACACAGTGAGCAGCTTCGCACTACCGTCCTCGATTCCCTGGCGCATGCCTTCAAAACTCTCTTGACGACCATATTGGCGGCCAGTTCGGGCCTGATCGAAGCAGAAACTCTAACGCAAGAAGCTGGAGGACGATGCGGGGTCGCCGAAATGATTCTCACGGACAGTTACGTGGGCTACCGTTTTTTGGGCGAAGACGGCAGAGACTAATGCTCTACTCCTTGACCGGGTTGCCGACTGAAAATGTCGGGGTAGCTACGCCGAGAGTGTAGCTCAGAAACCCCTGGTCGAGTCCGGATGCGCTGAAGCTGACCGGTGGACTATTTTGCAGGAATAAAAGAACACCCGTGCCATTCGTCATGGCTGCCGTAATATAAGCCGGTACCGTCATTGTTCCGGCGCTGGCGTTCCCCGTACACGTGAAAATGGATATCAACCCGCCGCTCGTGAACGATGTGCCGGTAAGACTCATGATGGCGTTAGGATCCGTGGCGTTCCAAATGATCGGCAGCGGACTGCCGGGAGTAAACGGGTTCGTGTTGAAACTTCCTCCTCCGGGTACCGTCACCGACGCGCTGAACGCTCCGACGTCCTTTCCTCCCGGTCCGGTAACCGTGTACGTTCCGGCCTGCACCGGGTTCAGGACCCCGGCATAGGTGCCGTTGCTCTTGGCCAGTTGACCAGTGCCGCTCGGTCCGGAAACCTGCAGCGAGGGACCCGCGTCGAGCAGCGTGAGTTGGGAAGCCGGTGCGGTCGAGTTCAAATTTCCCGAGGCCAGTAGACAGGAACCTGCAGCCGGTAATCCGCTCAACGTAGCTCCATCATTGGTAAAAGGCGTGGAGGCGAATGTGGCCGTGCCTCCATCCGGGGTCGCATCGCCGGAGATGTGTCCAAGTTGGACGTTGGCATAGCGGATCGATCCCTTATTGGCCCCGGTCTGAATGTTTGCCGAAGAAGGGCCCAGCGGGTCGCTGCAAGTACTGCCATCCGGCGTAACCGCAATGGTCGCGGTGTTTCCCACAATTCCATTGATCACCACCGCGACCGGAACCGCACATCCCGAGATCCCTGCGGGACCGGAAATACGAGTTGGTCAATCCCCGCGCAGCAGCCGGATCTTCCGTAGTAATTCGGTGTCACCTGCTGGCCGCCCACATAAACTTGCAGATTCAGACTCAATTGGCCTGGCAGCGGTCCGCCCGCCTCGGAACCCTTTACGGGTCCGAGCCCGGTGCCCCAAAGCGTCACCAGTTGCCCCGGCATCGCGGGCGTTGTGTACGTGTTCAGAGGTTGGCTGCTAGCGGAATTATAGTTGTACGCGACGGCCGGTCCATTCCCCGATTGGTTGACGGTAAAAGCCCCAAAGGTACTTGGCGTCAGGGTCATAAACGCCAGGTTGCTTGTCTGGCCGTTGTAAGTGACCGTTACCCCGACGGTTCCTGTGAAGTTCAACGTGGACGGTACGATAGCCGCGATCTGGTTCGCCGAAGCGTAAATCATGATCGCGTTCACCTGTGCGGCCAGGGATCCGGTATTGATGTTCACCGTAGTCCCTCCCAGACCCTGAGTCGTGGGAAGTGGAAAAGAAGACGCTTGCATAAGAGTGCTGGGCCCTAAACCGCTCCCGAAGATCACGAACATCGAGCCCAACGCGATGCCGGCATTCGGTAGTCCATTGACGATATAGCTCCCGGCGTTCGCGATTCCCTGAATCGCGGGTTGGCCCGCAGCCGGCAGACATACTACGGCACTCAATAGCAATACGTTTAATTTCATCCTCGCCCGCCTCCGAATAGGACCCATTGTAGATCAGGAAAGTAGCATTCTGCAGGAATCCAAAGCCTGGAAACGCACTGGTTGTTAGGCTCGTCATACATTCTCAGTGTCTTCTCAAGGAAACTACAATAGAATCATGGGGCGCCGGTTAGTCAAGTGTATAGCGAGCGGAATTTTGCTGACAGCATTTGCCGCGGGACAAACGAGTTCGCGCAAACAGTCGGTCAGCGCGCCGGCCAAACCCGCCATTCCCGACAAGTACCCCATATCCAAGATCATCATCAAAGGAAATAAAGTCTTGCCAGCCGATGAGATCATCGCGGCTTCGGGGTTGAAGATCGGAGAAGCGGCCGACAAAGCGCGCTTTGAGCAGGCCCGGAAACAGCTCGAAGCGACGGGCATGCTCGACAGCGTCGGCTACCAGTTCGAGCCTGCCGACAGTGGCAAAGGTTATGTCGCTACCTTTAACGTGGATGAAGTATCGCCCCTTTATACAGTGCAGTTCGAGGGTTTGAACGCCTCGCGCGACGACATCAATAAATATTTGAAATCAAAGGAAGTGCTCTACAACGGCAAACTCCCGCCGACGTCCTTCATCATTGAGCGGTACACTCACGAAATCGAGACTTACCTCGCCTCGATCAAGCATCCCGAGACTGTCGTTTCAAACGTTGTCCCCTCCGGCGCCGATGCCTATGACCTGGTGTTCCGTAACGGCGCACCACTGCCGTCCATTGCCGAGGTGACCTTCGAAGGCAATAAAGCCGTCCTCATCACCGACCTGGAACACGCGATCAACGATGTGGCCTACGGCACGCCCTACAGCCAGTACACATTCAAGCTGCTTCTCGAGAATCAGATCAAGCCCCTCTATGAGGCCAAAGGCTACCTCGGAGTGAAGTTCCTCAACATCACGACAGAACCTTCCAAAACAGTGAAGGGCATCGTGATCCACCTCACCGTGGATGAAGGGCCTGTCTACAAATTGACCAAAGTGAGTCTCTCTGGCGTCACCCGCGAAGAGACGGCTGATCTCGGCAAAATCGCTGCCTTCAAGATCGGTGACGTCGCCAATTTCGACGATGTTAATGAATCAGTCGATCGGATCAAGAAGCAACTCATCCACGACGGGTATATTCACGCGGAGGCCGAAGTCGTCCGCAGGTTGGACGAGCCGCAGAAAACCGTTGGCGTCCTGGTCAAACTTACCAAGGGCCCCCAGTATCACTACGGTAAGCTGACCATCAAGGGCCTCGACCTTGACGGCGAAGCGCAGATTCAAAAGCTCTGGGCCGGCAAGCCCGACAAACCCTACAACGCCGATTATGCTGATTTCTTCCTCGCCAGGATTAAGGAGCAGGGCTTGTTCGACGATCTCGGCGACACGAAGGCCATTAAAACGGTAGACGATCAGAAACACATAGTCGACATCACCCTGGATTTCAAAGCCGCGCCAATCAAGAAGGACCGCACCAAAGGCCGTCGTCCTTTTTAACCGGACCCATTGTCGGTCATCCGTTGTCCATTCTCCAGTTGTGATAGCCTCAATTTTCAACATGAAAATGAAGCACCTCTTCCCCCTCGCCATATTTGCGCTGGCGTCGTCCAGCTACGCCGCGGATCTTACGGGTAATTGGCTGGTCAAGCAGGAATCGCCGGACGGTAATATACGGGAGACTTATTTCGATCTGAAACAGGACGGAAACAGTTTGACCGGTGCGGTCCGGAGCTACAATCGCGACCAGAAAATTCTTTCCGGAACGCTCGGCGCCGACGGCAAGATTACTCTCGTCCTGCAAGGGCAGAACAATCGTCCGGGACAGAAAATCACCGCGAGTTTTGCCGGCGGTGAACTGCGCGTCACCATGGCCGGCCGAAATGGAACGCCGCCGGAAGAAATCGTTGCCACGCGAGCGCCCGAAGGTGTTGGCGGGCTGCCGGCGAAAATTCCCCCTCCTGCATTGCACAAAGTGCCCTATAACGGTCTTGCCAAGACGCCCCCGATGGGTTGGAACAGTTGGAACAAATTTGCCGGCCGCGTCACTGCCGAAGATGTGAAAGGTATGGCGGACGCTATCGTCTCGAGCGGGATGAAAGCTGCCGGCTATATCTACGTGAACATTGACGACACCTGGGAAGGAATGCGCGACGCCAACGGCAATATTACGGCCAATAAAAAGTTTCCGGACATGAAGGGCCTCGCCGATTATGTTCACAACAAAGGTCTCAAGATTGGCATTTATTCTTCCCCCGGTCCGAAGACCTGCGCCGGCTATGAGGGCAGCTACGGCCACGAAGAGCAGGATGCCAAGACGTGGGCCTCGTGGGGTATCGACTATCTGAAGTACGATTGGTGCAGCGCGGGCCGCGTCTATAAGGATGAAGATATGCACGCGGTCTACCAGGTCATGGGCGATGCGCTGCGCAAGACCGGCCGGCCGATCGTCTACAGTTTGTGCCAGTATGGCAGGGCGGATGTGTGGACCTGGGGCCCTGAAGTCAGCGGCAATCTGTGGCGCACCACCGGCGACATCCGCGACTCCTGGGATTCCATGACCAAGATCGGCTTCGGCCAAAACGATCTCGCCAAATGGGCGGCGCCGGGACATTGGAATGATCCCGATATGCTGGAGATCGGCAATGGCGGCATGACCAACTCCGAATACCAGGTGCATATGAGCCTGTGGTCGATGCTCTCGGCGCCGCTGCTGGCCGGCAATGACCTCCGCACCGCCGCAGAAGACATCCTCGCAATCCTTACGAATCCGGAAGTAATCAAGATCGATCAGGACCGCGCGGGCCATCAGGCTACCAGGCTCTCCGTAAGCGGCGACCAGGAAATCTGGGTCAAGGATCTCGCGGACGGCGGCAAAGCGTTCGGAATGTTCAATCGCGGAGCACAGCCGGCCACTATATCCCTCAAGTGGGCTGACGCCGGTATTAAAGGCAAGCACAAAGTCCGCGACCTCTGGACGAAATCAGACGTCAAGTGGACCGATGCAGCCTACGAGGCACAAGTCCCCAGCCACGGAGTTGCTTTGATCCGCGTGAGCAAGTAAGTCTGACGTTATCGCCCGCTATTCAGCCAAGCCATCCCGTGCATCTTCGCGGAGAAACGGTCGGGGTGCAGAATCTCCGCTAGAATCTCGAGCGTGTCCGCCACTCGCGGACCTGGCCGGTTACAGTACTGGTTGCCGTCGACGATATAGGTGCGGCCGTTTTGCACTGCGCGTAGTTGCGGCCACCGTGGATTCTCCGTCAGCCAGTACATCTCCTTCGCAGTCCGCTCGAGATCGAAACCGCAGGGCATCGCGATAATCACGTCAGGGTCGCGCTCCACTAGCTGATCCCAACTCATCCAGGGTGAGTGTTTGCCACTACACCCAAACAGATTCACTCCGGCAGCCTTGCTGACCAGCTCCGGCATCCAGTTTCCCGCCGCCATCAGCGGCTCCAACCATTCGATACACGCTACCGTCGGGCGGTCCCGCGACTCGTGCGCCACCCGCGAGATGTTCCTCATCCTATGTTGCAAATCGAAAATGAGCTTCTCGCCGATGCCTTCGATATCGAGCGCACACGCCACCTGCCGGATGTCAGACCAGATGTCGTCGAGCGAATTCGGCAGCAGAGAAACAATCTTTGGCCGGCTCGCCAGTTTCCCCGCCACCGACTTCTCCACATCCGCCAGGCTCACCGCGCAAATCTCGCACTGCGTCTGCGTAAGGATATGCGTCGGCTGCAATTGTTCCAGAACGTCATCGAAGACATCGTAGATCGAGACCGCGTTGGCGAGCGTGCTCTTGACCAGCGTATCGATCTCGCGGCTGCTGCCGGTCACATCAATGCGCGGTCGCGTGCAGCAGGGAAGGTCAAGCACTTCCAACGGGAAATCACACTCATGGGACCGTCCGACTAACTGAGGCAGTTCGCCCAACGCGGCCACGATCTCCGTCGCACTGGCAAGCAGCGATACAATCCTTGCGTCACTCACGGCGCGTCAACTTACGCGTGTGCAGTTTCGGGCCGGACCGTCCGCGAGAGCAACGAGTAAGCACCGAAGATCGCCGCCGTGAAGAAGAGGTCGCCGGCCAGCGTTGCGCCGAAGAAAGGCACCGCAGCCACGTAACATGCTGCCAATCCCGCGAGCGACTTTGCATACAACCCGCTGAACATCCACGTGGCAAAATTGGTGAGCACGAAAAATTGAGCGCTCGAAAGCAGACAAGCTCCGCCGATACGCAGCGCACTGTCGGTCGAGCGGACGCGCCGGCCGATCCAGACGCTGATCAGAAAGCAGAGATAGATCACGGGCGTGGCCTTGGAGTAGCCGCCCACCAGGGGGTCGGTCGCGGCCATCACCAGAACCGGTAGCAGATACGCCATCCAGCCATTGACCCGCGCCCCCGCGAACAGACTGCCGGCGCCCAAAGGCGTAATGTTCGGCGGATGCGGAAGCAGCCTTCCGAGCACACCCAGCAGCGTCAATGCCACAGCCAGTGGTCTGATATTCCTTTGCATTTCCATACTCTCCCTATAGTAGCGCCCGCCCCACGTTCGGATCCCAGACAATTTCCGGAGTTCCCAATTCATGCGCGGCCCAACGGGTCCAGACAAAGAACGCGTCGCTGAGCCGGTTCAGATAGCGGATGATCTCCGGGTCGATCGCTTCTTGGCCGGCAAGAGTGATGCAAATCCTCTCGGCGCGGCGGCAGATCGTCCGGCAGATATGCATTTCCGCGTTCAGCCGCGAACCACCCGGTAGGACGAACGAACGCAACGGCTGCAGGTCCTGATTCATACCGTCGATCTCACGTTCCAGTTGCGCCGTCTGGAGCGCCGTGATGCGCGCCTGTCTCGGATGAACGTCTTCCGGCAGCGTCGCCAGGATCGAACCCGCATTAAACAATTCATGCTGCACGCGAAACAGAATGGAATCAAGCGGAGCAAGATCAGGACTCTGTGGCAAGATCTTCTCGATGCTTGCCCGCGCGAGGCCGATGAACGAATTTAACTCATCGATCGTGCCGTACGCTTCGATGCGTGTCGAGTCCTTCTTGAGACGCTGCCCGCCTGCGAGACTTGTCTCTCCGGTGTCACCACGCTTCGTGTAGACGCGGTTGATCGCCACCCGTGGCTGATCGAAAGGCTCAATTTCGCTCACAGCATCCATTATCGCGCCCCGACGATCTTCGCCGCCATGCGACGGTGCCGCGCCAGGACCGGTTCGATTCGCAGCGTCCGTAATTCGTGATTCTCGACAACAATGCGTCCGTCGATAACGAGCGTATGTACTGGCGATGGCGCGCACAGCAGTAGGGCTGCAACCGGATCCTCCGCGCCGCTATAGCCGGTCCCGCGCAGATCGAAGAGTGCGATGTCGGCGCGGTTCCCCGTTGCGAGGGCGCCGATATCTTCCCGTCCCAGGCAGCGTGCCCCTTCCACCGTCGCCATCCGCAGCGCGTCGCGAACATTGATGGAAGCGGCTCCCCGGGCGAGGCGCGTCAGCAACAACGCCTGTCGAACTTCGGCAAGCATATGCGAACTGTCGTTGGACGCGCTGCCGTCCACGCCTAGCCCGACAGGGCAGCCGGCCCGCCGCAGTCCCAGGACCGGCGCAATCCCCGATCCCAAACGCATGTTCGAAGTTGGGCAATGCGCGATGCCGCAGCCTCCGCGCCCCAAGCGCGCGACCTCCTTCGCGTTGAAATGGATGCCGTGCGCCAGCCACGTGCGAGAGCCGACCCACCCAACATCCTGCAGCAGATCGAGAGGTCGTCGTCCGAACCTTTCAAGACAATACTTTTCCTCATCCCTGGTCTCCGCCAGGTGAGTATGCAGCCGGACGTCGTGGCGTTCGGCGAGCAACGCAGTCTCGCGCATCAGTTCCGGCGACACGGAAAAGGGCGAACACGGCGCGAGGGCGATCCGCAGCATCGACCCTGCAGCCGGATCGTGATACGTCCGAATCAGGCGCTCGCAATCGTCCAGAATGATATCTTCCTTCTGCACCACTGAGTCCGGCGGCAGGCCTCCCTGGCGCTCACCCACGCTCATACTGCCTCGCGTGGGATGGAAGCGAATTCCGATCCGGCGCGCGGCGGCGATTTCGGCATCGATCATCTGGCGCTGGCCGCGAGGAAACACGTAGTGATGATCGCTCGTCGTCGTGCAGCCGGAGAGCATCAGTTCCGCCATTCCGGCCAGTGCTGCCGTTTCGAGCGACTCCTCGTCAATCCTCGCCCACAGCGGATAGAGAGCGCGCAGCCAGTCGAAAAGCTCCGCATCGGCACCCGCGGTGCAAGCGCGCGTCAGCGTTTGATAGAGGTGGTGATGCGTGTTGATCAACCCAGGCAAGGCCACCATGTGGCGCGCGCCAATGGTTTGTTGAGGACGGAGGCCCGCGGGCGGGCGCGTGCCAAGCTGCAATATCTCGCCGCTCTCGATATAGACAAACCCGCCGCGCAAGACGGTGTGATCCTCGTCCATCAGGACCAATGAATGGATATCGCGAATCAGCAGCGAGGAAGTGCGTGGCACACGATCTCCTCGAGCCCGGATCCGTCCGGCGCAATTTCGAACGGCGGGTGCACCGCGGCCTGAGCCGACCGGATATCCTTCAACCCGCTACCGGTCACAAGGGCAACCACTTCGGCACGGGTTCCGATGACGCCTTGCCGGGACGCAGCTCGGACGCCCGCCACCGATGTTGCGGCCGCCGGTTCGGCGAAGATGCCGGCCAGGCGCCCGGTATAGCGCATCGCATCGAGGATCTCGTCATCGCTGACGTTGATCATGGCGCCGCCGGATTCCTGAATTGCCATTACTGCCTTTTTCCAATTGCGCGGCACGCCTACGGCAATGCTGTCGGCGATGGTGCACGGATCTACCGGCTTCATCGCCTCTCCGCTACGAAACGCCGCGGTAACGGGCGCCGCGCCCTCCGCTTGTATGCCCAGGATTTTCGGGGTGCGCGGAATCAGCCCCAGCGCCTTCATCTCGCGAAACGCCTTCCACGCGCCGCCGATCGTGCAGCCGTCGCCAACCGATACGGCGACCCAATCCGGAACCTTCCAAGCCAATTGTTCGCAGACTTCGAGGCCCACCGTTTTCTTGCCTTCCAGGAGATAAGGATTGATGGCGGAATTGCGGTTGTACCAGCCCCATCGTTCGCAGGCTTGCTGGCACAATTGAAACGCGTCTTCATAACTGCCAAGGACGCGGAATACCGTCGCGCCGAAAATCAATAACTGCGTTACCTTGGGCTCGGGAGCGCGCTGCGGCACAAAAATAACGCTGTGAATTCCCATCGACGCCGCCATCCCTGCGAGCGACGACGCAGCGTTTCCCGTGCTCGCGCACGCAATGATCTTCTGTCGCCTCTCATGCGCCTTGACAACGCCGATGGCACTCGCGCGATCCTTCAGCGATCCGGTCGGATTGCGTCCGTCATCTTTCAGATAAAGCGTTCTTACGCCTAAGTGACGAGCCAGCGAAACTGCTGGTGTGAGCGGTGTCCAGCCAACCGACAGCGCCGGCAGTCGTGTGCCCGATCGAATCGGCAACAACTCACGATATCGCCAATGATTTTGTTCCGGCCGGCGCGCCAGAGCCTTTCGCGTCAGACTTCGCGAGATCGCGGAATAGTCATAAAGGACATCAAGAGTTCCGGTAACACCGCACGAAGGACACGTGTAAGGAACCCGGGTCGAGTAAGTCGCACCACAGAAAACACACTTCAATCCCAGGACAAACTTCACAAGCCTTCAGTCTATCCCACGCGTTAGAAACTCATCTTTTCCACCGCGTCGTCAATCTGCTTCTGCAATGCAGTTTTTTGCTGTTCAAGTGCTGCGTGTCGATCGTGCAGGGTGTTAATGCGGCTTTCGTATTGCGCCAGTTGCCGCGCGTAGTTCTGCACCTGCTCCTGTTGTCCGCTGACGTTGCTCAGGGTGGCGATATTCTGTCGGGAGCGCTCTTCATCGCGGCTGATGCTGCTAACTTCGCTCTCGTTGTTCCCCATCTCCTTGCTGGCTTCCGCAAGTTGCCGTTTGAGATCGCCCAGTTGCTGCAATTGGGCGCGCGCAGCGCCGCTTAGCGTTTGATTCTGCGCCCAAAATGCGACGATATCCGGCGTCATGGTGCTGACTTCCAAGGTGAGATCGTAGTCGCATCGCAGCACTGTCGCGATCTTGGCGGGAGCGTTCGCCGGCAAATCGATTTGGAAGCGCCACGCCGCCGGAGTGGTTTCGATTGGCTTCGGGCTGACCACCGTGTATCCAGGATTGGCCGGCTGCTCGATGAGTAGCGTTTTCGCTTTCGCGTCGACGTTCCGAATATCGTAATTCATAGTCTCCATGCGTGACTGCTTAACGGTAAGAGTGCCTCTCGCGGCGCGGATCTCGCGCACGGTTTCGGCTTTCGCATCGAAGGCTGTCGTGATGCGCGTTCCCAGGTCGACGCCGTAGCTGATGATTCGCTTGTCGGCTGATTTTAAAGTCTCCATCAAGGCTTCACCGGCATAGACGCCGTCATCGTAGACTGTGATCGGTCCGCCATCGAGCGTCATGCCGGTAGAGTTGGTCAGTTCCGCCGCGTTCAACGGATGCTGACTGCTGGTGTCGGAATATATCGACAGTTTCCGTCCGCCGATCTTCTTCTGTAAGAACGGCAGCATGGCGGATTCATTCTTCTTCACCGTGACGGCCGACGGGATGGAATACTCGAAAAGGTCGGCAGCTTCGCGTCCAGTCGCGGTGGGGGCGACGGTGCTGTTGGCCGGGAGTCTCGCAAATTTCTCCAACCGGGCAAACGAATTCGGCGATTCGTTGCTCGACGTCCCTAAATGAGTTCCATCAGTATTCGTAAACGGGCCTGCTTTAGCGGTGATGCCCATTTGCTCCGACAGCGTCTGCCCCGCGCCGGGAACAAACAGCTTGGCATCTTTATCGGTGGACCCCATCGCTCCCTGGTAAACCACGGGAGCCAGAGCCGCCAACTCCGGCAAATCCGCCGTCCGCCGCGGTACGTTGCGAGGCTCATAAAGCTGGCTGATAAACGAAATCGGCTTGCCCGATACCAACGACATCCGCACATTGATCCAATCCTCGCCGGTGGTGTTATCGATGATGGCCCAACCCTCCAATATCGGCTGTCCAGCCGCATCCAGAATCAGTCGGTAACTCGATTTCCAGATCGGTGTCGGAATCACGTAACTCGCGGCCACTTCGCGCGACCTTGCATCGGTCGAATCGATATAGACACTACGCCTATCCGTTGATCGCGCTGCCGTGACAGCCATCAGATAGTCCTTGAACTGAGATTGCAACCTGATATCCGTGAACCGTATCGTTGCCGCCGCGGCCAGGTCGAAGTTACGCAAATCGCCGCCATCGAGCAACAGCGTGACCTGTTCGCGCTCCGCCCGATCCTTGTCGCCGGACACGATCCGCGCCGCGACCACTAAACCGTTCACCCGCTCCGCTCCCAACTGCATCTCCAGACGCGAGCCTTTCAGCTGGTCGAGTACCGCGGTCAGGGACTTTCCATCACCCAACTTGAACGGAAAGTCGCTCAGCTTCTCCGCCAGAGGGATGTCGGAGTCGTAACGGACACCCGCGATCTTACCGCCATTCTTCTCCTGAAGGATGAGTGATTTCAGAACGTCATTCATCTCGGAGGGCCGAAAGTCAAGCCGGGCCGATTCGCCCGCGCCCAACGTTCCCCCGCGCGCAAAGTACCCTACGCCATGTTTGTAGAGAATCACCTCGCGCACGGGTAACTCCGCCGCGGCCAAGTGGAAAGCGCACAACATCACAACAGCACCTGAGGGTCTCATGCCGGACATCGATGCACCTGAACTGCCAATCATATTGACAAATGCAAGCGTCGCCTCGACTCGTGTTTTGGGAGTGGCAGCACCGACACGCGTGGGCAAGTTCCACCACACCGCATGCAAACCGCCCGAATGTGCCGGTATATCGTGGTGTGCAGGATATGCGGTTATTATTAGCTTTCGCATTCTGCGTATCGGCCGCTGCCGCTCCTTACGCATCCAACCAATTCATCCGCGTCCGCCTGGACGAACATACCGGCGCATTCACCGTAACTGACCTCCGGACCCAGCACGAGTGGACACAGAAAATTGTAGGTTCGTGGACGGTGAGTAAGTCGCGGGTCGAGGCGCGTGAAATCCGGCTGACTCTGCACGATGCCTCGAACAACCTCGACCTCACCGCGCAGGTCACTTTGTCCGGGAACAAACCGGAAATGGAAGTACTACTCTCCGGCGCGGGACCTCTCAAGGGCTTTGCCGGTTATCCGTTTCCGTTTGTCACGGGGAGAGGCACTGGCCTCGTCGTTCCCATGAACGAAGGCATTCTCTATCCCGTGGACGATCGCCGGCATCACCAACCGCCGGCTGCAGACCTACAGCGGACACGGAATCTGCATGCCGTGGTTTGGCGCGACGGACCTCCAATCGGGCGAGAGCTACATGGCCATCATCGAGACGCCCGACGACGCCCAGATCGATATCACGCGGCAAGGTGGCTCCGATCTCTACATCCGGCCGCTATGGGAGTCCTCGCGCGGCGAATTCTCCTACGATCGCAAGATTCGCTACGCGTTTTTCAACCACGGCGGGTACGTCGCGCAAGCCAAGCGTTACCGGGATTACGCCAAAGCGACCGGACTCTTCAAAACTCTGGCCGATAAACGCCGCGAGAATCCCAACGTCGATCTGCTGATCGGCGCGGTCAATGTCTGGAATTGGGACATGAATAACGTCGAGCTCACTAAGGAGATGAAGTCGCTCGGCATGGATCGCGTCCTCTGGTCACGCGGCGGCGAACCGAAACAACTCGACGAGATCAACCAACTCGGCTACCTCACCAGCCGCTACGACATCTATCAGGATGTCTTTCCGCCCGGCGCGCCGAAAGGACTCACCAAAGCGGGCTGGCCTGACGATCTGGTGCTGCTGCCGAACGGCGAATTCCTGAAGGGCTGGGCTCATCACCAGAAGAATCCCGACGGCACGCAAACCATTTTCGAGGGCGGAGTCATTAACTCCGAGCGAGGATTGGAGCGAGCAAAGATCACTATCCCGGCGGAACTGAAGACGCACGCCTACAAGTGCAGGTTCATCGATACCACCACAGCGTCCCCGTTCCGCGAAGACTACAGCCCAGTTCATCCGCTGACCCGTTCCCAGGACCGCGCGTACAAGATGAAGCTGCTCGAATTCTGCTCGCGCGACAACAAGCTCGTAGTCGGCACCGAGACCGGCATCGACCCATCCGTCCCTTACGTCGACTACTACGAGGGCATGCTGAGCCTCGGACCGTATCGCTTGCCCGATGCCGGTCGCGACACGCAGAAGTACAAGCCGCCGACTCCCGACTTCCTCAAGTTCCAGGTGGGGCATTTCTATCGCATCCCCCTCTGGGAACTCGTCTATCACGATTGCGTAGTGGCGCAGTGGTACTGGGGCGACTACAACAACAAGGCGCCGGAAGTCTGGGATCGCCGCGATCTCTTCAACACCCTGTATGCCACGCCCCCAATGTTCATGTTCGATAAAGCCACCTGGCAGCGGGAGAAAGATCACTTCGTCGCGAGTTACAAACAGATTTGCCCGTTGGCGCGACAGTTAGGTTATGACGAAATGCTCAGTCACGAGTTTCTGACTCCGGATCATGCGGTCCAGCGGACGCGCTGGAAGTCCGGCACGGAAGTGGTTGTGAACTTTGGGGACGCAGCGTATCGTCTCCCGGATGGGCGGACGGTAGGTCCGACGCATTCGAGTGTCCGGCAATAGTATAACCATCGCCGTCCGCGCGCGGGCGCAGCAATCGCTGCCATCCGAGTCTGGCCAATTCCGTGTACTCTGGGGGTGTTGAGTTTCTCGAGCCAACTCGGCTGCATCTGGGCGGCGCTATTATTGCTCACCGTCGCAGGGATGGCCCAACGGTACGGGATCGGTCAGCACGAGGAGAGCGGTCCGCGTCCCACCTTTCCGGCGAAGGCCGACTTCCATTTCATCCGGTTGGAATACACTGACCTTCCCCAATACCACCGCGGCTTCGGCTTCGCTTCACGATCCGGGACCGGAGACGGCTGGTGGCTCGTCGATTGGCCCGAGGCTGACGATCATTTCACGACCGGAATCGAGCGGCTCACCAGGATCGATACCGGCGAGCCGCTCCATATGCGATTGACCGATGACCGGCTGTTCGATAATCCCTGGGTCTACGCGACTCAAACCGGCTGGTGGGGCTTGTCCGACGCCGAGACGTCCCGCCTGCGCGAATACCTGTTGCGGGGAGGTTTCCTGGTGGTGGATGACATGTGGGGCGACGAGCAGTGGCAAGTTTTCAAGGAGACCATGAATCGCGTCCTGCCGCAACACGGCATCAACGACATCTCCGAGGCCGATTCCGTGATGCACGTGCTCTATGACATCCAGGAAAAGGACCGCACCTTCATACCCGGCTCCCGGCATCTGCGCAGATCGGCTGCCGGCGGAGTCGTAGTGCAGCAACCCGTCGGGACGGCGCCTGCCTGGCGCGCCATGTTTGACGACAAACATCGTATGGTGGTGGCTATCAACTACGACACTGATGTAGGGGACGCCTGGGAGTTCGCCGACGTCCCGGAATACCCCGAGGCCATGACCACCCTCGCCTACCGCTACGGACTCAACTACATCATCTATTCGATGACGCACTAAAGGTTGTCAGTTTACAGTCGTCAGATCAGCTGAGACAGAACCGCTTCGCTGAAAACTGGTAACTGCTAACTGACGACTGAAAACTGAAAACTGACGACTGAAAACTGAAAACTGACGGCTGACGGCTGACGACTGATAACTGAGCACGCGCTACACTGGAAGCATGGCGGTACACGCTCTCCCATCGACTGCCCGCCCCAGTCTCTTCGGCTCCGACTAACCCGCTCTCACGCGGCCCTCAACCTTTAGTCCTACGTGCCAACAGGAGATTTTCATGCTCACCACGATTGATGCGGTGCGCCCGGGCCTTCCTTTCATTGCGGGAGAACTACCCGGCCCACGCGCCTCCCGAATCATCGAACGCGACGCTCGCGTTCTGTCCCCTTCTTACACGCGCCCTTATCCGCTGGTCGTCGACCACGCGGAAGGCGCAATCGTCACGGACGTCGACGGCAACCGCTTCCTCGATTTCAACGCGGGCATTGCAGTCGTCGCTGCCGGTCATTGTCATCCGCAAGTGGTCCAGGCGATTCAGAAGCAGGCTGCCCGCCTGATCCACATGTCCGGGACCGATTTCTATTACGAGAATATGGTGGAGCTCGCGGAAACGCTGGCCCGTCTGGCGCCCGGCGATCAACCGCGCCGCGTCTACTTCGGAAACTCCGGTACCGAAGCGGTCGAAGCAGCACTGAAACTGGCCCGGTATCACACGGGACGGGACAAGTTCATCGCCTTTCTCGGTTGTTTCCACGGCCGCACCCTGGGATCGCTTGCCCTCACGTCGCGACGTCCCGTACAGCGTGCCGGCTTTGGACCATTCATGCCGGGCGTGCACCATGTCCCCTATCCTTACTGCTATCGCTGCCCTTACGGCAAATCGCCTGATACTTGCGGCGTGGAGTGCGCCACGGCAATCGAAGACCAGTTGCTCAAGACCATCCTGCCCGCGCGGGAAACGGCCGCAATCGTAATCGAGCCAGTCCAGGGCGAAGCCGGCTACATCGTCCCTCCGCAAAAGTTCTTCGACGAACTCGCCTCGATAGCCCGGCGTCATGAGATGCTGCTGATCTTCGACGAAGTGCAGTCCGGCATGGGCCGAACCGGAAAGATGTGGGCCGCGGAGCACTTCGACGCCAATCCGGAAATCCTCACAGTGGCAAAAGGAATAGCCAGCGGGATGCCGCTGGGCGCCATGGTCGCGAACGCCGAAGTGATGAACTGGCCGCCCGGAGCGCACGCCTCAACGTTCGGCGGAAACCCGGTGTCGGTCGCCGCTTCCCTCGCCACGATCGAACTCCTGGAGCGCGAACTCATCGAGAATGCGGCTGCGATGGGCCGGTACATGCGCGCCCGTATGGATTCGTGGCCCTCGCGATTTCCCATCGTGGGTGACGTTCGCGGTCTCGGACTGATGATCGGCATCGAGTTGGTGCGAGACCAGCGGACTAAGGAAAAAGCGACCGTCGAACGCGACGCGATCCTCGGGAGGGCCTTCGAACGGGGCCTGTTAATTCTCGGCGCGGGCGACAACACCATCCGTCTCAGCCCGCCGCTGACCATCACGCGCGACCAGGCCGACCATGCCATGGACACCCTCGAAGCATGTTTCGCCCTTGTGTGACACGCTTCAGCCTGTCAGCCGCTATTTCACTAGAGCCGCTCGCGGACCCGCTCCGGCATTATTCCCAATGCGGTCCATCTCGAACTTAGCCTTAAAATCGAGATTCTGATTCAGTCTCGCTTCGAAAACCAGATTCTTGGTCGCTGAGTCGTTCATCAACGGCCCGCGGATGCTGGTCTGATCGAATTCCACTTTCCAAAGCCCGGCGTAGCCCCCCATAAATTCGAGCCGCTTCGCCGGGACGATATCTTTGCCCTTCTCATTCGACAGCGTGGCATCGAACGGCCGCATGATCCGCTCTCCCTCATTCGCGCCGATCAGACGTCCCGCGCCGATTTTCCCGCCCACCGAAACGACAATATAGTACTTGCTGTTATCCTTGCTGATCAGACTCGCAGCCAGCTTCGTTGTCTCTTCTGGAGTGAGTTCACGATCCAGCATCTCCAGCCGTGAAAATGCCTTGGCGAACTGCTCGTCCGCCCAATAAACTTCGAGCGCCGCATACTGCATCTTGAACCAGCCCATCAGGCTTCCGGTCAAGCCCGTATGGCCGTCGCGATCCGCCACGATCCGCTGGCAATCTTCTTTCGACCACGTCAGGAACGACGCATCCGAAATTGTTCCTGCCGGCTGCGAGTCGAGATACTCCTTCAGAGGCATCTTCTCTTCCTTCCGGTCGATGCCGAAGTCGTAAACATCGATGATCTCAATATTTGATGTCGACTTGCTGCCCGAGTTCCCCTCCACAAAAGCAAACTCGCCCGCGGGCAGCTCTTCGCGCGGGAAGATGCGATACAGATCCTTGGTGCTGCCGGCCGGGCCGATGTCGATCGGTACTTCGTCCTGATTCTGCTCCGTGCTGAACATGATGGATGCATTCGCCACCGTACGCTGGTCGAATTTCTGGCCGGTGATCTTGCATTGCAGAAGTTTGAATTTGCTGACATCGCGGCTTGGCGGGAAGTATGCGTAAAATGTCGGCCGGATCAATTCGTACCGGCTGGTCGAGTGCGCGCCTGGGATATTAATATCGATCTTGCTGCGCACAAATGGGACGTAGTTCTTCAGCAGCGTCCTGAACTTGCTGACCTGCACCTTCGTCTGGATCCGGCCAAGCATCTGCATCTTGCCTTGCGAGACGATATACACTCCATAATTCTCCGGTGCGGAGTTGAGGATAATGGGTCGCTGCACCTCGCTCTTGACGGCAGCAGCAGTGACGTCGGGAGCCGCATCCCGTCGCTCGATTGGACGCTGGACCAGTATATTTCGGCGCCGCCGGCGCAGGCGCGGGAGCCGCTTCTGGCTTGGGCGCGGCTGCTGCCGCCGGAGCCTCCGTCGTGGGATCCATCATGAATGTGATCAGCCGGTCGCTGGCTCCAGCCGTGCGCAAGGCCACCAGACTATCAACGGACGTGTCGAAATGTGTCTTCGACTGTTTGATCTTGGCAATGATGATGTCGTCCGAGAGCTTCGCCTGCAGCAGCCGGATCACATCCCGGTTGGTCATCGCGACGGGCCCCGTACTCCTCGGCGCCGCCTTCTTCGCCGGCGCGGGCTGCGCGCTGGTAGTTTGGGGAAACAGTCGGACCGTAAACAACAGCATGACCATCATGCAGGTAAGAATCCAAATGCAACGTCTCATGAAATCCTCGAAGTAGATGCGATCAACTCACTTCAGATTAGGATAGCTCTGTGCGTTGTGCTTTTGTTAACGGATACGGCCGCCGGGCAACCTGCTTGCGGCGATCCTGGACGCCCGCTCAAGAAACCGCCCGGCGATACGCCCCCAGCGCGTCGTGAAGAGTATCGAAAATATGATCCTGGCCGAGGACCTCCGTCAGATGATGCCGGTCAAGATCCGGCTTCAGATCAGACTGCACGTGGGCGAAGAGCAGTTGGATCCTTTTGCTCGCCAGATCCTGCTGAAGCTCTCGCACTACGTGCGCGGCTGTGTAGTCCACGTTGGTGATCGCGCCCGCATCCACCACCAGCCAGTGCACCTGTGAAGGTCCTGGCCCCGTAAGCAGTCGAATTTCATCCGCGAACAACCCGGCATTCGCGTAGAACAGCGTCGCGCCAAAACGGTAGACCACCAGCCCTGGCTCGGTTACCGCTCCGGAAGTGACCGGAAGTAATTTCCAGATGCCGCCTTCACCCTGCACCAGTACCGCGGTATGGGGGCGGTAGCTATGGCGCACAACCCGCAACAGAGACAGCACCATGGCGAGCACAATGCCCTCCTCGACGCCAACTAACACCACGACCCCCGCGGTTGTGATCGCCAATGCGAATTCTCCCGGGCTCTCCTTACGGATGGCCCGCAGACCGCGTAGGTCCGTGAGCCGGATGGCCACCAGAAACACGATTGCGCCGAGAACGCAGCGCGGCAGGTACTGAATTGGCCCGGTCAAAAATAAGAGCACGAGCGAAACCACCGCCGCTGTGGCCACCTGCGTCATCTGGCTCCCGCCGCCGGACCGTTCCGCCATGGCTGTCTGGGTGGGACTCCCATTCACCACGAACGTCCCGCTTAAGGCTGCGGCAAGATTCGCCGCCGCAAGGCCGGCTAGGTCGGCGTTCTCATCCGGTCGCAAGTGATGACGCAGAGCGTAAACCCGGGCGGTCGCCGCGCTCTGCGCCACAATCATCACAAAACACGATGCGGCCACCGATACCAGCGCTTCGATGTCCTTCCAGTTCACTTCCGGCAAGCCCAGATGCGGAAGCCCACCGGCAACCGGCCCAATCGTCGCGATTCCATGACCGGCGAAATCCCACTTGGCGCTCGCAGCCATAGCGCAGGCGACTGCGAGAAGTGCGCCGGGTAACTTCGGCGCCAGGCGATCGAGCGCTAGAACGCCGCCGACGACGGTAAGCGATAGGCACAACGAGGGTAGGTGCAATCGAGGCAGCCCCCGAACGATCCCGGCTAACTGTTCTACCGTCTTGTGAACTTCAATTTCCAAGCCAAGCATATCGCCCAACACCGCAATTCCAACCTGGAACCCCACCCCGGTGAGAAAGCCGACAAGAACGGTTCGCGAAAGGAAGTCAGCCAGGAAGCCCAGTTTGAGTATTCGCGCCAGCAGCAGCATGCCGGCGGTCAGCATCGCCACTATCCCAGCCAGTGCCACGTATTTCGCACTGGCCGCGGGAGCCATGTGGGAGATCCCCCCCGCCAGAATGGCTGCCGTTGCGGAATCGGCGGCTACCACCAGATATCGCGATGCGCCGAACGTGGCGAAGGCGATCAGTGGCAGAAACAACGTATACAGCCCGGTCACGGCGGGCATGCCCGCGATGCTGGCATACCCCAGCGCTTGCGGGACGCTCATCGCGGCCAATTGCACTCCGGCCAGCCAATCGGCGGAACTGCGCCTCGGATCCACCGGACGTAATCCGCAGAACAGCCGGGGCCATTTCTGTTTGCTCAACTTCGATTGATCGGACGTGACTTAATAATAGCCATCTCGTGAGGCAGACCATTGATCTTCGTGGTCTGCCTGTTGCGCGCAACAACCGTTTCGGCGCTCCATATTAGAAATCGAACCTGCCGACCAGTTGCAGAAAACGAGCCTGACCTGCCCCGGTGATCAGCCCGTACGTGGGCGCATTAAAGTACGGCTGACCGGCGGCATTGGCGCTGATTGACAACGACGAATTCGGAGCTGAGAAATTCGTGTGGTTGAGCGCGTTATAAGCCTCCATTCGAATCGTGAATTTGAGCCCCTCTTTCAGCTTGCTGAGTTCGAAAGCTCGTCCCACCGAAATATTTAGATCCAACTGGCCCGGCGCTCGCGCCACATCGCGCCCCAAATTACCTATTTGCACCGGAAGTTCCTGCACCCTTGAGGCGCCGGTACCGGAGAAATAGACCCCCGTCGGCGTCAGTGGAAAATTAGGCGAACTTACGGGCAGCAGATATTGCACCCCTGTGCCATTCGGAGCCTCCGGCGTATAAAGACTGCCGATCTGGCCGAGATAGTTCGGCCGCTGTTGATTGGTTCCGGTTTGGGCCGCGTTCTCATTGCTCTGCCCGATATACACCGGCAATCCGCTGTGCGCCGTCACCATTGGGAAAAATTGGAAGTTGCGCACCCAGCGGTTGCCTTTCGTGATGTACTGGATCGCGGCGGTGAAATCGCTGGGACGGTCGAATTCGCTAAGCCCCTTGTTTAATCCTAGGAACTGTTGAGGGAACTCGCCTAGATTGAGACCCGATGGCTGCGAGAAGCTATAAATGCCGCTGGCGTCGTCGATTGACTTCGACCATGTGTAGTTGGCGATAAACATCAGGTTCTCCGAAAATTGACGGCGGACACTGGTCTGGAGTGCGTTGTAAGTCGAAACACCTTCCATGTTCAGCGAGTTGAAGCTGCCAATGTTCGGATAAGGACGCGCCAGTTGGGTTGCCAGCGTTGTGTTGGCGAAGGCTACGGCAGTGTCGGTCGCAACGTTGTAAGGCACCGTATTGGTCGGTAGGTTGATCGCCAGGTGTACCCCGTGGGACGCGACATAATTGACGTCTGCGATTAAGCCCTTGGCAATTTCATGCTCTACGCCGATATTCCACTCTTCGGCATAAGGTAGCTTATTCACTTGAGTGAAGCCATCATAGTCGGTAAGAGTCAAAGGATTAGATGGACTGTTAAACTGCGCGATGTTACCCTGCGGATTCTTAGGATTGTTTGTAACTACCGACGGCATGCCCTGCGAAAGCTTGAAGGGCTGAGCTACGCCCGTGCCGAGATTGGGAAAGGCTTGCTCCACGTTATAGCCGGGGAATAAAACCTGGCCGCCGAGGTCCGAGAAGATCCCCGCGTAAAAGATTCCGAAGCCTGCACGGATCACTGTTTTGGGTTTAATGTTGTATGCAACGCCCACTCGGGGGGCGAAGTTCAGCTTGGACGAACTCAGATTGAGTGTATCCGATACCCCATTCTGACCTGCGAATAATATCTGGCCGGTTGTGGGATCAACCCGCCCGTATTCATTGTTAGCCGTCGTGAACGGAGATTCGTATTCCCAGCGGAGCCCGAGATTTACCGTCAGATTCGGCCGCACCTTCCAATCGTCCTGAAAGAACAGGCCGAGGTTATAATTGCGCCTGCCGATCAAGGGCTGTGGCAGAGAGTAAGACGAGGTCTTGATGTTACCCATCAGAAAGTCGGCTAGCGCGTTGATGGCGTCGCCCGAGGTGTTCTTGGGAGAATTGATGGAGCCGTCGAACGTGTAGCTGCCATTCACGTCGGCAATGGGATTAAAGTCGTCAAACTGATTCTTGCGAAGCTGCGCGCCAAACGTTATCAAGTGGTTTTTGATTGATTTGCTGTTGGTGAGATCGGTCTGGTAGTTATTGTCGATCTGCGTGCGTAGCGTGTTGCTGTTGGTGCCCAGCATGGAGAAACCATTGATATTGATTTCCGGCGAAGCGACACCGTATTGCGTCGCAATCCCCAGGGTTTGCAGGTCATTGATGCCGTTGCTCGGTGGAGTAATCTCCGAATTGTTGCGGAAAAATCCGAATCGGAATTCGGTGATGAAGGTCGGGCTCCAGGTTTGCGTCACGCCCAACGTGCTTTCATAGCCGGTAGTCTCGGTAGGCCCCACAGAACTGTCCAGCACACTCCCCGGGAACGTCGGCTGAATCGGCGAATAGTTATTGAAGTGAACGAAAGTCACAAATACGCGAGTCCGCTCGGAGATGTTCTCATCGATGCGTGCCACCCCGGTGTTGGTAGTCGGGTGGCTCGATCCGACCGAGTCGAAATTGTTCGTCGCGATATTGTCGGTCTTATTGAGCGTACCGCCCGTGTTCGGCGCGGGGACCAGGGACAGAATCTTGAGGGCCGCGGGGTCCAGCAGGCTCGTGGGAATTGTGTTGTTGGGAAAAGGAGCCTTCGTAGTCGGATTATCCACCACCGTCGGAGACGCCGAAAAGTTGCCCGCGGCATAAGCGCCGTAAGGCACGCTCGAAAGATTGCTATAAGCGGACGCCTGGATCAAACCCTCATAGTTGATAAAGAAAAAGGTCTTGTCCTTACCGTTGTAGACTTTCGGAATCGAAATAGGACCGCCCAATTTGCCGCCGAACAGATTGTAGCGGTCTTCCGGACGTTTCTTATTATTAACATTGTTGAAGTAGTTATTGGCATCCATCGCTTCATTGCGGAAGTAGCCGTAAGCCGCGCCATGATACGCATTAGCGCCTGAATTGGTGATCATGGTGATGATGCCGCCCGAACTCCGGCCGTATTCCGCCGAATAATCGGACGCCAATACCTTAAATTCCTGTAGGGAATCGGTCGGTGGCAGAGTCTGCGGACCACCCGTAGAGCCGGTGACCACCGAAACACCGTCGATCAGAAAATCGCTATTCAACGTGCGGCTGCCGTTGATCGAAAGCTGCGAGGAACTCAAGCCGCCCTGGCTGGTCATATCTCCGCCGGAAGAAACGCCGGGCGTAAGAGCGAGCAGGTTATAAGGACTACGGCTCGGTAGCGGCATGTCTTGTAGTTGCGACGGCGTAATCGTATTCCCCATGGATGCCGTCTCCGTGGCTAACTGACCGGCGGTCTCACCTTCCACGGTGACGGATTCCGAAACCTGGCCTAATTGCATCGTGACGTTGATGTTGGCGCGCTGATCTACCAGAAGGTGGACATTGGAAACCAATTGATGCTTGAATCCAGGAGCTTCCACATCGATGTTGTACTGTCCGACGGGAAGATCCGGAGCTTGGTAGATACCGCTTTCATTACTCTTGCCCGTCCAGGACTTTACACCTGTAGCTGAGTTGGTAATGGTGATGCCGGCGCCGGCTATGGGCGCTTTAGTAGGGTCTGTTATCGTACCGGAAATGTTACCAGTGATTTTTTGAGCCCAGATAGGTGTTCCGAAAATAACAACTGAAAGTACAAAAAGACAGCGAAAAAGACGCGATGCGACGTAGCACGACTTCATGATTAAACCTCTAACCTCTTTTCCCGAGTCTATGCCTCCATACTTTCAGTGTCAACGTTACAGAGAAAATAGCGTTAAATGAGAACTCTTCGCGTGTACAGTCGCTTGCATTTCCAGCCTTGTCCACACTTACCCGTCAAGTTAGCCTGCCGCCTTCGGAAGGCGTTGTCGGCCGTCGCTGCCACGCGCCCAAACCACTTGCGATAGTATTTGAGACGGTATGATCACTCGCCGTTCTTTACTTCGCGATACCGCCGCCCTGGCGTCCGTAGCCGCGATCGCCAAGCCCGGGACCGCGTTCGCCGCCGAGCCCGCCGGACGCTTGAAACAATCTGCCTGCCGCTGGTGTTACAACAAAATCTCGCTCGATGATCTGTGCCAGGCAGCCCAACGCATTGGCCTGAGGGGCATCGATCTGATCGACGCGCCCGATTGGCCGACGGCCAAAAAATATTCGCTGGTTCCCGCCATGGTCCAGGGCAAATGCCGTATTCCCGACGGTTTCAATCGCCTGGAGAATCACGATAAGTTAATCGGTGATCTGCAAGAACTGATCACTTTAGTGGCAGCCGAGGGATTTCCCAACGTGATCGCGTTTAGCGGCAATCGCAAAGGCATGCCCGACAGCGAAGGTACTGGCTAACTGCGTCACCGGCTTGAATCGCATCAAGAAGTTTGCCGAGGAGAAGGGCGTAACCGTTAACCTGGAGTTATTGAATAGCAAAGTGAATCACAAAGACTATATGGCGGATCATGTGGCCTGGGGCGCCGAGATGTGCAAAAAGCGTCGATTCGCCGCGTGTCAAGCTGCTTTACGATATCTACCACATGCAGATTATGGAAGGCGATATCATCCGTAACATTCGTGATAACTATGCTTATCTCGGACACTTCCATACCGGCGGGGTTCCGGACCGGCATGAACTGAATGACAAACAGGAACTGAATTGGCGCGCTGTCGCGACCGCGATTGCGGACCTCGGATTCCAGGGTTACTTCGCGCACGAATTTATCCCCCTCGCGCCGGATCCCGTCAAGTCATTGCAACAGGCTTACGAACTATGCAAAGTATGAATTCGATTTCAAGGCGAGGCGCGTTGCGGATCGCTACCACCGCGCTCACCGCAGCCGCTGCCCCTGCTGCGCCTCAGAACGCGAGTAACCCTCGCCTGAAACAAGCTGTCTGTCGTGGTCCCTGGAAAAAGTTCACCCTCGACGAACTCTGCCAGCATTGCGTACGCATCGGCTTGAAAGGTATCGACCTGGTTGACTATACCGAGTGGCCCACCATCCAGAAGTATGGTTTGATGCCTTCCATGACCCCCGGCGCGGGAAACATTCCGGACTGCTGGAATCGTCTGGAGAATCACGAAAGGCTCATCCATGAGATGGAGGAGAACATTCCGCGCGCCGCCGCGGCCGGAGTTCCCAATGTCATCACCTTTAGCGGCAATCGCAAAGGCATGCCCGACGGCGAAGGCCTCGAAAACTGTACTAAGGGATTGAACCGCGTCAAGAAACTGGCCGAGGAGAAGGGCGTCACCATCAACCTTGAACTCCTCAATAGCAAGGTCAACCACAAGGACTACATGGCTGACCATACCGCTTGGGGCGTTGAGCTTTGTAAACGCGTCGCCTCGCCTCGCGTCAAGTTGCTCTATGACATTTATCACATGCAGATCATGGAGGGAGATATCATCCGCACCATTCGTGATAACTTCGCCTTCCTCGGACACTTCCACACGGGTGGCGTTCCGGGCCGTCACGAGATCGACGGAACTCAGGAATTGAACTACCGCGCAATCGCCGCCGCAATCGCGGACCTCGGATTTACCGATTACCTCGCCCATGAGTTTTCGCCCACCGCCAAGGACCAAATCAAATCGCTGGAGAGCGCCTTCGAAATCTGTAACGTCTAACCTGTCTCTCGTCTGAGAGACTTTCGTTCTGTGAGCCGTACCACGCCATCGTTGCTCGTTCGGTGGCTGCGGCGAAGCTCGTTTCGACGCGGCCTATTTTCCATCCTCGCCAGGATATATAATGATTCCATTACCCGAGGCAAGGAGGACGAGTGTTCAAGCCAATTTCCCGCAGAACTCTGTTGCGAGGTGCGGGCGCCGCGATAGCGTTACCGTGGCTCGAAACCATGGCGTCAGCCGCGCCATCCACCGCGCCCCAAACGCTTGCCGAACCGCCGCTCCGCATGGCCTTCATGTTCCTGCCGAATGGCGTTCGGCCGGATCACTGGACTCCTGCGGGGGATGCCGAAGACTATGAGCTCACTCCCCATCTCAAACCTCTCGAAAGTCTGAAGCAGGACTTCTCGCTCCTCGAGAACCTTTGGAACAAAAACTCCGTCGGTCGAAACGGCCACTGGCCCAAAATACCGGCTTGGCTGTCCGGCGGCTATGTCGAGCGCACGTCGGGTGATGACCTTGATTCCGGCGGCACCAGCATCGATCAGTTCGCCGCGCAGCAGATCGGCGATAAGACCGCGCTGCCGACCTTCGAACTAGGTCTCGAAACGCAACGCACCGGTATCGATACGGCAGGCGGCGGGTTCGCCCGCATGTACGGGTCGTTTCTTTCCTGGCGCGATCCGCACACTCCGGTGCCGAAGGAGATCATTCCGCAACTCGCCTTTGACCGCTTATTTCGCAATCGACGGGATCCTGCTGTATCCGGCGTCGACCCGAATCATCCATCGTTGCTGAGTTCCTTGCAGCGCGACGACACCAGCGTGCTCGATCTGGTGATGAACGACGCACAGGCCGTTAAGAAGCAGGGCAGTGCCTCCGACCGCGTTCGTCTCGACGAGTATTTCGAATCCGTCCGCTCAGTTGAACAGCGCCTTGAAGCTTCTATGCGGCCTCAGAAACGCTGGATCAACCAGGGTAAGTTTCCGCTGGACCGTCCCTCGCCTGGAGTTCCTGAGTCTCATGCGGAACATCTCCGAGTGATGCTCGACATATTTGTTCTGTCCTTCTGGAGTGACACCACGCGCATCGGAACCTTCATGTTGGGCGACGCGCAGAGCGCCGTGGATTACTCGTTCCTGCCGGGCGTGCATGGGTCGTTCCACACGCTGTCGCATCACGGCGATATACCCGCCACGCGCGATCAATACGAGAAGATCATCAACTGGAACGTCGAACAACTGGCGTACTTCCTCAATAAAATGAAGAGCCTCGACGAAGGCGGAACGTCACTCCTCGATAATTCGATGATCATGTTCGGCGGCTCGATCAAAGACGGAAATCGCCACCTGGAAGAGAATCTGCCGTTGCTGCTCGCGGGTCGCGGCAAAGGCACGCTGCGTCCCGGACGCCGTTTGCGTTTCGCGCCCAAAACGCCGCTTTGCAATCTCCATCTGTCGCTCCTCGATCGCATGGGAGTAAAAGCCGCTTCGTTCGGCGATAGCACCGGACGATTGGAAGGCTTGGCCTAATGCTGTTCTCGCCCCGGCTACCCACCAGCCTTTGTCTGTTGCCGGGACTGATGTTCGGCGCTTCGGTATCTTCCACTGATTTCACGCAATCCATCCGCCCGGTCCTCGCCGAAAACTGCGCGATGTGTCACAATCCCGGCCAACCGCGCAATCCGGCTAATTTCCTCAAAGCCAAAACGGCGAAGGATATCGAAGCCGACCGCGGCCTGTGGCACAACGTAGCCGCCCAACTGCGCAATCGCACCATGCCGCCGATCGCTTCCAAACTCACGGAAGAGGACCGGCTGCGCATTGCCACCTGGATCGATAACGATCTGCGCCTCACCGCCTGCAGCGGCGGCGACTACGCGGGCGCATCGGCGATTCGCCGCTTAAATCGGCGGGAGTATCACAACACCATTCGCGATCTGCTCGGCATCGATTTCGATGTCGCGCTCTTGTTTCCGGCGGATGGCACCGGCGGTTCCGGCTTCGATACGAACGGTGAAACCCTCTATGTGCCTCCCGTTTTGATGGAGCGCTATATGACCGCGGCCGAGCAGATCCTCGATCGCGTGATCGTGACTCCGCCGCTCTCGAAGGCCTTCACCCCCAAGGAAAAGGTTGCCGGCGGCGACGCGTACACGATGACCATTCCCGTCTATCTGGATGGCGATTATACGGTCGTGGCCGCGCAAGAAAATGTTGCAGCCCCGGTCAAGCTGATCCTGAAAGTAGATGGAGTCGTCGCCGGCACGTTAGTCGGCCGCAATTCCACCGGTGGCCCGGTAACGCGCAAATCAGCCTTGACGAAATCCATCTTGGCGCGCAACCTTTCCCGTATCCAGGTACGTCTCACCCGCGGCGAGCATACGCTCTCCCTCGGCGCGGGAGAAGCGCCGGCCGAAATCACCAATGTGACAGTCGATCAGGTACCTGAATCCGTGTCCCCCGAAAAGCGAGCTTTGCATTACCGTCTGCTCGGTACGGAGCCCGGTGAACAGCCGCTGCAACCCCGTAAGGCGGCCCGGCAAGTGTTAGCGTCCTTTCTCCCACGCGCCTTCCGCCGTCCCGTCGAACCCTCTGAGATCGATCGCTTCATGGTCCTCTTCGATCGCTCTGCCCAACGCGGTGATCCCTATACCGAAGGTGTGAAATTGGCGCTCCGGGGCGTTCTGGTCTGGCCTGATTTCCTGTTCCGTCTTGAGAAGCGTAATCCCGTGCCTGGCATTCATCCCCTGAACCAGTACGAGTTAGCGACACGGCTGTCCTATTTCCTCTGGTCGACCGTGCCCGATGAACAACTCACCCGGTTGGCGGATCAAGGTCGCCTGCAAGACCCTGCCGTGCTGAACGCCCAGGTAGAGAGGATGCTCGATAATCCGCGGTCTCGCGCGTTCGTAAGCACTTTCGTCGGACAGTGGCTCGGTACCCAGGACCTCGGCGGACGCGTCGCCCCTCTGCTCACCGAATTGCAGTCGTTCTATACGCCCGACGTCGCGGCGGACTTGCGCACCGAACCGATCCTCTTGTTCGATTACATCCTCGGCGAAAACCGTAGCCTGATCGAACTGCTCAATGCCGATTACACGTTTC
>CAVZRE010000033.1:0-82481 GCA_963777595.1 Terriglobia bacterium | reverse complement strand
GAAGTCAGGCGTAGTGAACAGTACAAGTTCATATTGCTGCCAACGACGACGGTCAAGGCCGAGATCGGGCGTCACGCGAGATCGACTCGAATCGCTTCGTGGACCAGGACGCGCGGGACCGTGAGTTCGATCCAGCCGTTCGCAGACTGGAAAGGAAGTCTTTCGCCGGAGCGCAGAAGCGATACCGATTTGGGCGGAGATGCCACCTTGATTCGCGCCTTCACACCCGTGATGGGAAGAAAACCTTCGCGCGGGCGGAGATGTTTGTTCTTGTTACCGGTGTCGGCGAGCAGGTGCAGGACGATCGTCTGTTTCGAAGCCATGAGATGGGGCGTGAGGCCGGGCTGGTATTCGATCTGGTAGGCGCGCCTGGCCGCGAGATAAGGCTCGAAGAGCTTGCCGAACGAGGTCCGCAGGATGGGCAGTCCGGTCTCTTCGTAAATGGCTTCGAGTCCTGAGGCGATGTAGATGACCTTGCCGTCGCCGAAGTTATTGCCGATGCCGGCGGGTCCGATGGTGGAGCGGTGTCCGCGATCGATGGTTTCGCCGAGGACCTTACCGCCGTTTTCGCGGATGCGCATGACCTGCGGATCCTGTGGCACGAGTTCTCCTTCGCCGATTTTCAGATAGAGGTCGGGCATTTCCATCGGCTCGGGATCGAGGAAGGACGCGCCGAATACATCCGCGAGTCCGAAGTCTTTACGGACGCGGCCATATTCGTCGGCGACGGAAGTGAGGTGCGTGGCGATGAGCGTGCCGCCTTTGCGAACGTAGTCGCGCAGCATGTCGCACTGTTGCGTCGCTGAGGCAGGCGCAGTTGGGCGCGTAGATCATCTGGTACCTGGACGAGCAGTTCGGGCGACATATACCAGTCGAGGAAAGGCTCGGCTTCATAGCTATTGGCCTTGAGTACTTGGTAAGCGCCGTGATAGTAATTGGAGTAGCTTTGCCGACGAAGTGCTTGCCGGTATACCAGTCGATGGTCTGGCCGCCAACCATGACGCCGGCCTGCGGCTGCGATTTCAACGTCCGGAGCAGGGCGTCGTGCTTCTGCTGGAAGTCGAAGATCTCTTTGACGTAGCGTCCGCTCTCATAGGCCAGCGGGCCTTTCGGCTGGTAGAAGAAGCGCGGACAGTCCCCAGTAGACGAGTCCCGACGCCGGCCGCCATGGCTGTCGCGCCATCGATCAGCAGTTCCTGGCTCTCGACGGGATAGCTGAACCAGCCGCGCATGGTCTGGTCCTTCATGTGCTCGCGATTGTATTCGGTGTGGCTGCCGACGTAGGTCCAGTGACTTTGCCGGTGGAGCTGGCCGAGTTGCATGTTGAAGAGCTTTTCTTCGGGCGTTTCGGCGGCTTCGAACATGAAGCCATCCGCCACGGGGACGGCGCGGCTGCGCCATTCGCGGCGGCTGAGGAGCGAGGTGTCATTGAACAGCACGGGCACGTCGCGGGTGACTGCGGATCATCTCGCGAATCTCGCGGAAGAAGGCGATCGCGACGTCTTGCGCCATCCAATTGGTGTACTGGATTTCGTCCTGTTGCGAGACTTTGCCTTCGTACTGGTCGGGGACGGGTTTGCCGAACTTCTTCTGGTAGGCCGCCTCGCAGTATTGGCAATGGCAGAAGTTATGGGCGTTTGCATGCCCTGATAGGGTCCGTCGAAGTACATCACGTCGACATCGGATAGGCGAGCACTTCGCGCACCAGATTGCGGATGACGTCGCGGACGGGAGAATTGAGGCAGCCTTCGTGATACTCGGCGTAGCCGTAGTGTCTCGGTGTTCATGGGCTCGCCGTTCGGCGATCTTTTTGCTCCAGTCCGGCATAGCGCGGATCGGTGGAAGTGGCGTCCATGAACGGATGGTTGAAGGGAACGTAGGCGACGGCTTGAAGCCCGGCCGCTTGCAGCGGATCCACGGTGGCGCGCATGGGGTCGCCCTTCAGTTCGGGATGGATGGGGTAGCCCGATTTCGTGGGGAAGTAGGCGAAATACGAAGCGGAGGGGTAGCGGAGGCATCGGCATTGAGTTCGCGAGCGATGCTGACGGCCTTTTCAGCGACGATAGTCAAGCGCGGGATAGAAAGGCGGATTATAGGCTTCGGCGATGAGGATGCGGGTGCTGTGAATCCATTCGTAAGCCGGCATGGGAGCGGATGCGGCTTGGGATTCTCCGATGCCAAACCGCGCGGCGGCGGCTAGGACGGCTGACTGCTGGAGCAGTTCACGACGGGTAATGTTCTTCATGGCTACGGCTCTCGGTCATAAAATCCTGGGGGCTTGGCAGGATTGACGCTCAATCAATTCGACGCTGAGCACACGATGCTCGGGTGTACGATCGCTATTCTTACCGGCGAGCCGCAAGAGAATCTCGACAGCGGCCTGGCCGATTTCATATTTGGGTTGGTGAATGGTTGTCAGGGGCGGTTGGATGACGGAAGAGAGTTCGAGATTGTCGAAGCCCATGAGTGAGATATCGTCGGGAATGCGGCGACCGGTCTCGTAGATAGCGCGCGCCGCGCCGAATGCCATAACGTCGTTGGCGGCAAAGAGCGCGGTAATTCCGGTGGGCTGTGCGAGCAGCTCGCGAGTGAGTTCGTAGCCGCCCTGAAAGTTATTCTGGCCATAACGAACTTCGGGTTCCGGACAGTGCACGGTGGAGAGCGCGCGGAGGAAGCCGCGGACGCGTCCAGTGAGGTTGCCATGGTGGCGCGGGCCGGTGATATGGGCCAGGGCTCGATGCCCGAGCCTAAAGAGATACTCCGCGGCCAAAGCGCCGCCGGCCTCATTATCCGCGCAGACGGTGGAGAAAGTTTTGGGGGACGCGGCGCGGTTCAAGAGCACGATCGGGACGGGGCATTTGCCGAGGTCCTGCTGTTGGGTGCGGCTCAGGACCGCGACTGAATTCATGAGAATTCCGTCAACGCGTTTTTCGAGCAGGGAATGGACGTATTCCATCTGCTTGCCGGCGTCGAGATCGCTATTGCAGAGGAGCAGGTCACAGCCGGCGGTGCGAGCGGCATCTTCAGCGCCCCGGGCAAGCTCGGCGAAAAAAGGATTGCGGATGTCGCTCACGATGAGGGCGAGGGTATTGGAGCGTCCGGTAACCAGGCCTCGGGCTACGCGGTTGGGGCGGTATTTGAGTCGCTTAGCAATGGCGACGACGTGTTCGCGGGTTTCGGGGTGGACACCGTACTCGTCGTTCAACGCGCGGGAAACGGTGGAGATATTGACGCCGGATTCACGGGCGACGTCCTTAATGGTGACGGGCATGTTTGCAAACGTTTTCGATTATATCAAGGAGGAATGTGCGCCTTGAAGAAAATGCACGGACTGAAGTCTCAAGCTACGACCGGGAGACTAGAGTTTTTCACACAAGAAGCCGTGGCGGGCTACGCGAGTGGCGAGGACACGAGACAGGCAGCCGTGGGCAGCAAAGATCTGGCGCACGAGGTCGCAGACATCTTCGAAACCTCGCTCGTGGAAGACCAGGACCGAAGGTCCGGCGCCACTGAGCGTACAACCCAACAGGCCAGGCGCCCGGAGTTTGATGATGTCGGCAAGACCTGGAACGAGCGCAGTCCGGTAGGGCTGGTGCATGCGATCTTCGAGTGCGGTGGGAAAGGCGCGACGGTCGCCGGCGGCTAAAGCAGCCATCAGGAGGGCGGCCCGTTGGACATTGAACACGGCATCCGCCTTGGAGTAGCTGGCAGGCAGCACGGCGCGCGCTTTACTCGTCGGCAGAACGAAATCGGGCACGACGACGGCTACTTCGAACGCAGGCGGCAGTTCGATACGCACAGCATGGGCAACGCCGCCGGAATCGATCGCGCTGGCGATGATGGAGCCTAATACGCAGGCCGCGACGTTATCCGGGTGACCTTCGATGCGGGCAGCCTCATCGAGAATGCGGGCCGGTTTCCAATGCAGATCGAGGAGATGGTCCGCAATGATGACGCCGGCGGTCAGGGCGGCGGCGCTCGATCCGAGGCCTTTCCCGAGGGGGATGGCGTTGTCGATTTCGAGTTCGATGGGTGAGAGTTGAGCGTCGACCCGGGCAGCGACAGCGAGGGCAGTGCGCCAGATCAGGTTGGTGTCATCGAGGGGGATGTCCTGCGTATCGGTGCCGTGGGCGCGGATGGATAACTGGTCCGCGGAACGGAAACGGCAGGTCAAATAGAGGTCGAGGGCCAGACCCAGGGCGTCGAAGCCGGGTCCCAGATTGGCGCTCGATGCGGGCACCTGCAGTCTTATCCATGACATTTCCAAAATTATAACCGTCCGCTCTGTGCGACGATGAAGGCGATGAAGAGAATCGCGCCGCTGGTCCTGCTCGCGATAGTTCCCATACACGCTCAAACTACGCGTAAATCCGATGTTCTACATGAGCTAAACGACACCCTGGAAGGGCTGTCCGCCCGTGTCAGCCGCTCTGTAGTGCAAGTTTTTTCGACGGGATATTCTTTTAATGAAGAGGGCAACGGAGAGAATGCCGCGCTCTTTTCGAAGCAGCACAGCACAGGGTCGGCCGTGATTTTTACGACCGATGGCTACCTGGTGACGAACAATCACGTGGTCCAGGGAGCCGAAAGAGTGCGGGTGCAGCTTTCTTATACGGACGATCTAGGCCCCGGGCATCACTCGATTGTGCGGCGGCGGGGCAAGTTGCTTCCCGCGCGAGTGGTAGGCACGGACCGGCAATCGGATCTGGCGGTCTTAAAGATCGATGGGGGGCCGTATTCCCCCTTGGAGTTCGGCCGATCCGACGAGTTGCGACAGGGATCGCTGGTGCTGGCGTTCGGCAATCCGCTCGGACTGGAGAGTTCGGTATCCATGGGTGTGGTGAGTTCGGTCGCGAGGCAGATTCGCGCTGACGATACTAACATCTACATCCAGACTGATGCGTCAATCAATCCCGGCAACAGCGGTGGTCCCCTCCTTGATGCCGACGGGCGAATGGTGGGAATTAATACACTTATTCTGTCGCAATCGGGAGGGAGCGAAGGGATCGGCTTCGCGATTCCGAGCAATATCGTAAAGATGGTTGCGGAACAGATCAAGGAGAGAGGCCATGTACATCGCGGCGAGATTGGGGCGTTTGCCCAGACGATTACGCCCGAGTTGGCTGCCGGGCTGAGCCTGCCGCGGGAGTATGGCGTGATTCTGGGCGATGTAGAGCCGGATTCGCCAGCCGATAAAGCGGGACTCAAAATCGGCGACATCGTGCTCTCGCTGAACGGGAAGCCGATGGAGAATGCAAGGCAATTTGAAGTGAATTTATACGAGGAGGGAAAACAGGACAAGGCGAAGATTAAGGTTCTTCGCGACCAGAAGGAGATCGATACGGAGGTCGCGGTGGTCGAGCGGGACGACGATCCGATGCGGTTCATGGACATGGTCAATCCGCAGGACAACGCGATTCCGGATTTAGGGATTCTGGGGATTACGGTAGACAAAAAGGTATCGGCGCTGCTGCCGGACCTGCGCAATCCTTATGGGGTGGTAGTAGCGATGCGATCCACCGCGGCGAAGTATACGGGAGGCGGAGGGTTCGAGACAGGCGACGTGATTTACCAGGTGAACGGCACAGTGGTTACGAGCGTGTCCGTATTGCGGAAGATGGTGGCGGACTTGAAGCCGGGTGATCCGCTGGTGGTACAGATCGAGCGCGACAGCAAATTGATGTACCTGACATTGAGTGGAGACTAGACGAGTGCATGGGCGAATTTTGGCGTTGGACTTGGGAAAGAAGCGAATTGGGATGGCGATCAGCGACGAACTGGGGATCACGGCGCAGGGGATCCCTACGCTCGAGCGCCGCAACAAACGGATGGACTTCGCAGCCTTGACCGCGGTGGTGAGAGAAAACAATATCTGTCAGATCGTTTTGGGGCTGCCTCTACGAATGAGCGGCGAGGAAGGGACGCAGGCTGATTGGGTGAGAGGGTTCGCGGAGGAATTGAAGGGACACGTCGATGTACCGATCGATCTGCGGGACGAGCGGTGGACGTCGAAGCAGGCAGAACGAGTGCTGATGGGCAGCGGCATCCGGCAGCAGGATCGAAAGCCGGCGATCGACCGGATGTCGGCTGTGATCCTGTTGCAGGATTACATGGATTCCCGCGAAAAACAATGAAGACTTTGATCCGCCTGTTCCTCGTGTTTTTAATTTTGGCCGTGGCGGGGGGCGGCTACATCGCATATCTGTTAAAGCAACCTTACCAGGGTTTTCATGAAGCGAAGATTCTGGATTTTCCGCATGGGACGACGACTTCCCAGATGGCAGGGCTGCTGCAGGATGCCGGTGTGATACGGTCGGCGCGGCTGTTCCAATTGAGCCGATATCTCTCGCCTTCCGCTGCTCTGCAAGCGGGAGAATACGAGTTCGAAAAGCCAGCTTCGACTCTCGAAGTTTTTCGTAAGATCGCGCGCGGCGAGACTTTCTATTACGAACTGGTGGTTCCGGAGGGGAACAACATGTTCGATATCGCGGAGTCGATCAAGGCGCTGAAGATTTTCTCCGCGGACCAATTCCTTGCGGTGGCGCGGAACCCGCAATTGATCCAGGACCTGGATCCACAGGCGCCGTCACTCGAAGGCTACCTTTTTCCCGATACCTATCGAGTGAACCGGCAGACTACGCCAGAAGCGCTGTGCCGGACCATGACTCACCGATTTCGCGAGATGTGGCGAAAGCTCAATTCACGAGCGGATGTGCACCAGACCGTCACGCTGGCATCGATGGTGGAACGCGAGGCGCACAATCCGGAGGACCAGCCACTGGTGGCGTCGGTGTTCCGCAACCGGCTGAATATCGGAATGAAGCTGGATTGCGATCCCACGACGGTTTACGCTGCGCTGCTTACGGGGACGTATCGCGGCAAGATTCACCGGTCCGACCTGCAGAGCGAAAGTCCGTTTAATACATATATGCATGCGGGGCTGCCTCCCGGGCCCATTGCGAACCCTGGTCTGGGCGCGATAAAAGCTGCCTTGAATCCCGCGACTACGGATTATCTTTATTTTGTGGCGAAGGCGGATGGGTCGGGCGGGCATGCTTTCTCGAGCAGCATTGAGCAGCACTCCGCCGCAGTCCAGGACTATAAACGAAATTTGCAGAAGTAAATGGACCCGGCGCCGCAGATCCGCTCGAAGACGCTCGAAGAACTGGAAGCTTCGCTGCGGGATTTTGCGCGCATGTATGCGGAGGAGCCGGTGCACCGGCGGCTGCTGCGGGATGTTGTGATCAAGGCGAAGGACCGGGCGCGGTTTGCATCGCGGAATCCGAAGGTTGCCCCGGAGAAGAAGGCATTGAAAGAGGAGATGGTGGGATGGATGCTCGTGTGGCTAGACGATCCGGCAATGTTTGGGGATTGGGTAGCGCTACGGGTTCGGGAACGGCTGACGCGCGGCCATGCGGAATGACAGGCTAATGGGTGAGCGCGAGGACTGCGTAGGCGGTGGCGGCATCGCTCATGAATTTTCCGATGTCGGTAGCGAGGTCGCGCTGCTTGTTCATGGAGTAGGCGAGCCACCGACCGTCGCTGGCCTCCTGGTTTTTCTCGAGCCAGGCGCGGCTGGATTTCGACTGCACACCTGCTTCCTCCAGGACGAACGTAATCAGGCCGGTCGCATAGCCGTCGCTCCTGGTTTCGAGCGGTGTGTTGTCTTTGCGCTTCCAGGTTCCGGCGAGTGACGTCAGGCTAAAGCCTCCATCGGGCTGCTGAAGGGCGAGAGTCCGGGTAATGACGGCATCCCGTTCGGTGGGCGAAAGGAGGCCTTTGACGCGGGTAGAAGCCCACAGCAGCATGACGCGATCCATGGGCGTACGCGCCGAAAAGTCATGGTGAAGATATTCCTTGAGGGCATCGAGGCCCGGACGCGGTTCGCTGCCTGAGGCGATGGCCGCCAGGGCTGCTCCGTAATATTGGGAATCGCCTTCCCAAGGCTGGTTGTGGAACTGGAGCCAGGGCCACGCGCCTTTGGCGTCTCCCGATGTCAATTGAAGCGCCCACATATTGTCGATGGCGTGCCGGGCATCGTCGCCGGAGCCGTAGCGCGTCAGAACGAAGGCGTTGAGAATCGATTCGGTCCCGCGGGATTCGATCGTCTTGGTGTCGGCGTCGTTCTTATTGGGATAGTAAGGAGCCAACTGGTCCCAGATGCGAACGCGAGCGGTCACGTTATCCAGGAGCTTTTGTTCCACCGGCGAGGGACTGTGTTCGCCGAGAGCGGTTCGCAGGCTGGAACGCGCGGCAGCGTAGGGCGCCGCAGTGTGGCAAGAGATGCAGAAAGTCTGGTGGTCACGCGAGGCTGTCGGCCAGGTGCTCCACCACTCAAGGCGCGAATCCAGGTAAGCTGCCGCGGATTTGGGATCCCACGTTCGGGCGTGTTCCTGGGCAAGGAGACCGGGAGCGAGACAACAAATAGCGAGGGCTTTCGGCAGCTTGAGCATTGTTCATTTTAGCGCGTCTCGTGGGAGGTGCGCTTCTGGCTCGAGCGGTTGTTCGAGGCCAGGTACGATGGACTGACTTACTACGTTTTATGCTTGAGGCGTGGTACGAATGGTTGCTCTGCTTTGCGCAGGAGCGCTTCTGGCTGCCGGGTTGTGTGCTCGATGGGATTTTGGGACGACACGAGGACCGTCAGGCGCTGAGGTATTCGGGGCTGTGGCGGGTGGCGTGGAGCAGGCGCATGCGGCGTAAGAAGGCCGGGAGCAGATCGAGGTGCAGCGCGTTGGCTCCGTCGGAAAGGGCGTTCGGCGGGTCGTTGTGAACTTCGACGAACAGGCCGCTTGCGCCAGCCGCTATCGCAGCGGATGCCAGGGTTTCGATGAACTGCGGCTGGCCGCCGGAGGAAGCGCCTTTGCCGCCGGGAAGTTGCACGCTATGGGTGGCGTCGAACACGACCGGCCAGCCGGAATCGAGCATTATTTTGATGCCACGCATGTCGACCACCAGGTTGTTGTAGCCGAATGACGATCCTCGCTCGGTCAGGATGATTTTGCGGTTGCCGGTCGACGCGACTTTTTCGGCTGCGAAATGGATGTCGTGCGGGGCGACGAATTGGCCCTTCTTGATGTTGACGATGCGTCCGGTACGGCCGGCTTCGAGCAGGAGGTCGGTCTGACGGCAGAGGAACGCGGGGATCTGCAGGATGTCGACGACTTCGGCCGCGGGCGCGGCTTGCGATGGCTCATGAATATCGGTGAGGATTGCGTAGCCTTTGCGCTTGAGTCCGCCGAGGATGCGAAGGCCTTCGTGGAGTCCGGGACCGCGGTATCCAGAGAGACTGCTGCGATTGGCTTTATCGAACGAAGCTTTGAAGATGAACGGACCGGCGATGCGGCCGATGGCTTCGGCCATGAAATGGACATGGTCTTCGCTCTCGATGACGCAGGGTCCGGCAATGAAGCCGAGATTTCCAGGGCTAAAGGTTGCTGACAGACCCGAGTCTGTCACACAAGCTGCCTCGAAACTTCTTCGCGAATCGCGGCTTGGGCGGCCTGGAGCCGGCGCTGACGGTGGGCGTACGCGGCTCCGATAAACGACCGGAAGAGCGGATGCGGTTCCATCGGCTTCGATTTAAACTCGGGATGGAACTGGCAGCCGAGGAACCAGGGGTGACCGGTGATTTCGCAGATCTCGACGTAGGTCCGGTCCGGAGTTTCGCCGGTGATGCGCAGGCCTGCGGCCTTCAGCACTTCTTCATACTCGCGGTTGAATTCGAAACGGTGGCGGTGACGTTCGCTGATTTCACGCGTCTCATAAGCTTCTCGAGCGAAGCTGCCTTCGGCGAGGACGCAGGGCCAGGCGCCCAAGCGCATGGTGCCGCCGAGTTCGTCGACGCCCTTCAATTCGCGGAGCTTAAAGATGACGCGATGGGGCGTGGCGGGATCAAATTCGGTTGAATCGGCGCGATCGAGTCCGGCCACGTGCCGGGCGAATTCGATCACCATGGTCTGCATACCGAGGCAAATGCCGAAGTAGGGAACCTGGTGTTCGCGCGCGTAGCGGATGGAACGAATCATGCCTTCGATGCCGCGTTTGCCAAAGCCGCCGGGAACGAGAATGCCGTCGTAGCCTTCCAGTTGCCGCTCCCAGTCGGGACCCTGGACGCCCTCGGCTTCGATCCAATGGATCTTGAGCTTCAGGCCGTGGGCCAGGGCTCCATGGCTGAGGGCTTCCTTCAGACTCTTGTAGGAATCCTCGTACTCGACATACTTACCGATGAGGCCGATGGTCACTTCGTCGCGCGGATTCTCCATTTGAGCCACCATGGAACTCCAGCGGCTGAGATTGCGGGGGCCGGCGTCGAGTTTGAACTGTCGCAGGATGATCTCGTCCACGCCCTCGGCCGCGAAGACGATGGGAATCTGGTAGACGGATTTGACGTCGCGCGCGGTGATTACCGCGGCAGGGTCGACGTCACAGAAGAGACCGATTTTCTCTTTCATGTCGGGGGGAATGAATCTTTCGCAGCGGCAGAGGAGGATGTCGGGCTGGATACCGAGCGCGCGGAGTTCCTTAACGCTGTGCTGAGTGGGCTTGGTCTTGAGTTCCTGCGCGGCGGCGATCCAGGGAACCAACGTGACGTGAACGAAGATGCAATTCTCGCGGCCCTGTTCGTGCCGTATCTGGCGGATGGCCTCGAGGAACGGCAGTGATTCAATGTCGCCGACGGTGCCTCCGATTTCGACGATTACGACGTCTACGCCTTCGGAGACTTTGCGCACTCCGGCTTTGATTTCATTGGTCACGTGCGGAATGACCTGCACGGTCTTGCCGAGATAGTCGCCGCGGCGCTCGCGCTGAATGATCTGTTCGTAGATACGCCCCGAGGTAAGATTATTGGCGCGGGTGAGGTGGGCATGGGTGAAGCGTTCGTAGTGGCCGAGGTCGAGATCCGTCTCGGCACCGTCATCGGTGACAAAGACCTCGCCATGTTGGAACGGGCTCATGGTTCCCGGATCCACGTTGAGATACGGGTCGAATTTTTGCAAAGTGACTTTGAGGCCGCGGCTTTCGAGTAAGCAGCCGATCGACGCGGCTGCGATACCTTTTCCCAGAGAGGAGACCACGCCACCCGTTACGAAGATGTATTTCGCCATTTCTTATTTTCCCTTCACTCCACGGGACACTGCTTCGAACAATTGTGAAACTCTCGCGAGATCCTCCGGCGTATCTACGCCAAGGGATTCATACTCCGTCTCGACCACACGAATCTTAAAACCATTTTCCATCGCTCGCAACTGTTCGAGGCGCTCAGCGTCCTCGAGAGGCCCGATGGGCAAATCCGAATACCGCAACAGGAAATCGCGGCGATAGACGTAGAGTCCGATGTGTTTGTAGTGCAGGGCGGCGACTCCTCGGGCGAGAGGTCCGCGAACGTATGGAATGGTGGATCGAGAAAAATAGATTGCATTCTGGAAACGATCGGTGACGACTTTGACGACGTTCGGATCGACCGTTTCGCGCGGGTCCTCGATCTGTTTTTTCAGCGTACCCATCTGGATGGCGGGTTCGTGGGTGAGGGGCAGGATAGCCGCGTCGATTGCGGCGGGATCTATGAGGGGTTCATCGCCCTGGATGTTGACGATGAGTTCGGCGTCGGAGGTGGAGGCGATTTCGGCGACGCGATCGGTGCCGGAAAGGTGGTCGGACCGAGTCATTTTCACGACCGCTCCGAAGCCACGGGCGGCTTGGTAGATGCGCTGGTCATCGGTGGCGATGACGACATCAGTCAGGTAGCGCGCCATGTTCACCCGGTCCCAGACGTGCTCCAGCATGGTTTTGGAACCAAGGGTGGCGAGGGCTTTACCGGGAAATCGGGAAGAGGCGTACCGGGCTGGAATCACTCCCAGGATTCTGCGTGGCACACAAAAGTCTACCATAGTCAGGTAGCCGGACGCCGCTGGCCGAACTGGTGCGGGGGGTCGGCCGGAGACCCGAGCGGAGGGGACGGAAGCTGGAGAGGCTCGGCGGACCAGACTGCGGGGAGGCCGTTTTTTCCGCGCGAGGACGCCAGGGCCATTGAAACGTGCCATTTTGCACCATTGGTCCTCCTCGAGGAGCGGGAGGAAAAATATATTTGCCTGTCATTTACGGTTTTTCTATTCGGACCGCGCGTATAGGTTGTAAAGTTGGGGGGCCAACAGCCAGAGAGCCTCAATGGAGCCATAGAAAGCGAAATATGCGATTTCGAAGCATTTCCGATACCCGTACCCTTCCCCTGATCCAGGCGATGCTGATCATCGCGTGCGCTTCTTTTATGGATACGGCCCGGGCCTCGACCTGGAGTTCGATCAACGCGGGCCTTCCCGCGGCTGCCGTGAGTGTCGTTGCGATCACCTTATCTCCGGCGCAGCCATCCACCCTCTATGCCCAAAGCGTTGGCCCCGACGGCGTGAGGAGTCTCTTTAAATCTACCGACGGAGGCGCCAGTTGGAGTGCCATCAGCAGCGTCGTTGGAGCCGGCGCCCTCGCCGTTGATCCGCAAGACCCGGCAACGATCTACGCAGTCGCCGGGAGCGGAATTCTCAAGAGCGCGGACGGAGGAGGCACGTGGGCCGCTACGGGCCCCGGTCTCCCCGCCGCTTACATCAATGTCTTGGTCGTCGATTCCGCTTCAAACCTTTATGTTGCGGGCGGGGGGCACATCGTCAAGAGCGCCGACGGCGGTAGAACCTGGGTCGCACTCGACATCGGTTTGTCGAATCCGTTTCTCAGCTCCCTGGTGGTCGATCCGGCCGACCCCTCCCGCCTGTATGCCCTCACTCCCGTTCCGCAAAACGGCGGTTCCCAGGTGGCCCTGCTGCGAAGTACCGACGGCGGACAAACCTGGAACCTTGTTCCCAACGCCCTTCTCGCAAGCTCCAGCGTCACCTCGCTAGTCATCAGCGCCACTGCCCCTTCCTTCTTGTTTGCCATCGCTCCCTCCGGCCCGAACGGCACCGCCATCCTCAAGAGTGCCGACGGCGGAGATAGCTGGAGCCGGCTGAATCCGGGGCTGCCCACCGGAGCCGGCGTGAGTGCTCTGATTATCGATCCGACAAATTCATCGAAGATTTATCTCGCTGTGAATTTTTTCTTCGCGGATGCCGGAGGCATTCTCCAAAGCGCAGACGGAGGCGCGACGTGGGCGGCCATCAAGCCCGATCTCCCCGCCAACACGCCGCTTGACTATCTTGCCATCGATCCCTCCAGCCCGTCGACCTTCTATGCACTCGCTGATAATGGCCTTCTTAAGAGCACTGACGGAGGCTTGAATTGGAGCGGCGTCACGGCGGGTCTCAAGACGATTGCTGTCGCCGCGCTGGCCGTAAGCCCCGTGGACGCGTCGACGCTTTACACCTCCGCGGGGAACGACGTGTTCAAGAGCCTTGATGGCGGAGCGAGTTGGAATGACTTATTTAGCTTTCAGCTTTTCGATTCTCCAGGCTCATTTTTTCCCAACGGATCGCCTGCGTATCCCCGCTCTTTGCTGATCGACTTCTCGAATCCCGACACCCTCTATCTCTCCACGCTCCGCGGCGACGGGGACTGTTATTTCGCCGACAACCTCCTGTTCAAGAGCATCGATCGGGGCATCAGTTGGGACAATAGCATCAGCCCCGAGTCGAGCGGGTGTCTTCTGGGTGGATTCTTTGGACCGAGCGGCGGGCTGAAGGCAATGGATCCTACCGATCCCCGCACGCTCTACGTTGCCGAAGCCGACGACGGAGATGGCTCGTGGCTGCTGCTCAGAACCCGGGACGGCGGGTCGACATGGAACAGCCTCCCCGGCTTCGCCGACAATTTTCAGACTGGAGTATGGGCCCTCGCCATCGATCCGACGCTGCCCACTACGCTCTATGCTGGGCTGGATGACATCAGCGCCGGTGGGGTGGCCAAAAGCACCGATGGGGGCATGACCTGGAACGGCATCGGCCTGAGCGGAGCGGCCGTCAATCTGCTGGTCATCGCGCCCGGCCATAGCGACGTGCTCTACGCCGCAACCGAGGGCAATTACGGTTACCCGCGCGGCTTTCGCGGCCTGTACAAGAGTACCGATAGCGGAGTCACCTGGTCCGCGGTGAATAGCGGACTCGACGATGTCCTCGCCAAGGGTTCCAGCGTCACGGCAATGGCGATCGACCCGAGCGATTCCAACCGGCTGTACATTGGCGTCTCCGGTGGCGGCGTCTTTAAGAGTATTGACGGCGGTGGCAGTTGGATTTCCTTCAACGATGGTCTCACCAACCTCGACGTCCGTAGTCTAGCCTCGGCCCCGGGACCACGGCACATTTTGTTCGCAGGAACATCAGGCGGTGTCTTCAAGGTCCAGGATGCGGGCCCGCCACCAGATCTTCTGTCGGGGCTCCGCGCAGGCTCCAGGCCATGAAGGAGGACAACATTTTGCGAACCCTGAATCTCGCGATTCTCATTGTGGCGTCCGCCGCTACGCAGACGCCGGCGGTTGCCGCGCAATGGAGCCCAATCAATTCGGGGCTCTCCGCTATGGGCGTCTCGGTCAACTCACTCGTTATCGATTCGGCCTCACCTTCCACGGTGTACGCCCTCACCACTGTCTACAGCACGGGGAGCGGCGCTGCGGCGGCCATCGTCCCGGGGCTCCTCAAGAGCACCGATAACGGCGACAACTGGATAGCCGTCGGCACGGTGGCCGGAGCGACCTGCCTGGCGATCGATCCGTCGAACCCGTCGAATCTCTATGCGGGGACCAGTCAAGGCGTCATGAAGAGTGCCGATGGCGGCCAAAGCTGGATCGATCATAGTCAGGGTCTGCCTGTCGGTTCCGTCACGCGTCTGCTGGTGGATCCCAGCGCACCGTCCACCCTCTACGCCCTCCTGACCAACACGCCACCCGCAACCGGCACTTCTCTCTTCAAGACAACAGATGCCGGGGGCAGTTGGAACGAGCTGAACACCGGATTTTCGCCTGGCGCCTACGTCACCACAATGCTGCTAGCGCCGTCCGACCCGGCTACGATCTATCTTCTGGCCCCGGCATTCAACCCGATGAACGCGGGCGGGCCTCCGGTTGGTGGTCTGCGCAAGAGCGACGATGGCGGCCAAACCTGGACAGCCGTCAACAGCCCCTTGCTCACTACTGTTTTGGTCAGTTCCCTGGCAGTCGATGCAAACGTGCCCAACACTCTCTATCTTGTGGACAACCAGGGCCTGCAAAAGAGTACGGATGGGGGCCAGACATGGAGCGTTCTCGACCTGGGCCTCGCTACCAACAGCCACGCGGGCCTGGTAGTGACTGGTAGCGCGAATCCCAAGGCTGTCTACGTCACCGCGACAACATTCTCGCCGATTGGAACAATGCCGTCTCTCCTCGAGAGCACCGATGGTGGAATCACCTGGATCCCATTGAACGTCGGCCTTCCGACCGGTTCCGGGATCACCTCCGTGGCGCTCCACCCACGCGACCCCTCGCGTATCTACACCGGCGTCTCAGGAGTAGAGTTTGCTCCTGCCGGAGTTCCTCCGGGCTCTCCACAACCTGGCTCCGCCGTTTTCAAGACACTCGACGGGGGACAAACGTGGAATTTCTCCAATGCCGGACTTGCGACTTTCGATGTCCGCGCCCTGGCAATCAATCCCGGCGACGAAAACATCGTGTATGCCGGCGGATACGGGGGCGTTTTCAGAAGCGCTGACGGCGGCGCTACATGGAACCCTACCGGCCTCGCTGCGTATACTTCGCTGCTGGTGGCCGACCCCGTCAGTCCCGGCAGCCTGTATGCGCTGACGGGAACCTCGAACGGATGCAACTCCTTGGATGAGCTTCTGCTCGCTAGCGCTGACGACGGGGCGAATTGGAGCGGCGCGGTCAGTCCGGCCAACAGCGGATGTATTCTGAATTCGATTTTCTATGCTGCGAATGCTCCGCGAATGGCTATCGCCACGACTAATACCAATACGCTCTACCTGGCCGAATCCGACAATTTGGACGGATTCTCCGCGATCCTGGAGAGTACCGACAGGGCTGCGGACTGGACCATCGCTTGGGATTGGTTCAACGGTCTCCGCGCGCCTGTGAGAGCCCTCGCGGTCGATCCGTCTCAATCCGCGACTGTATATGCAGGGATGGATGACGGCATAGCCGCCGGCGGTCTCTTCAAAAGCGGAGACGGAGGCGCGACCTGGACCAACACAGGCTTGACCGCCAGCGCCGTCAGCTTGCTGGCCATCGATCCTGCCAATCCCCAGAACGTTTATGCGGCGACGGAAGGTCATAACACGAGCCCCGCGGGGTTCCAGGGTCTTTTCAAGAGTACCGATGGCGGCCAGACGTGGCTTGCGATCAGCACCGGTCTGGCCGCTTTGCTAGAAGCGCGTTCCACCACTGCAACGGCGCTCGCGATCGATCCGACCGATCCACAGGTTCTTTACCTTGGGACCTCGACCCTTGGCGTCTATCGAACGACCGATGGGGGAGCCACGTGGAGCCCTTTCAACGATGGGCTGACAAGCTTCCCAATCAGATGCTTGGCGGTCGCCAACGGGCCATCGCATTTCGTTTACGCGGTCACATCCGGCGGGGTGTTTAAATATGCCGACGTGTTGCCTGCGCGCAGTATGCTTTTCGGCGCAGGCGGATAGGCTTTACCAACTCAACTGGATCAGCGAGACGGCGTTTCGCGGCAAGGCAAATTCCAGTTCCACATTGTTTGCTCTGGCGGAGGTCCAGTGCGGGCTTTCGAGCAATTGTAAGGCACCCGCGGCTTCCAGTTTTGCGTATTGCTGAGTGGTGGGCTGTTGCGGCGAGCCCATCTGCTGCCACACGGTGTAGGCGTTGCTATGGTCGCGATCGATACGATAGTGGCGCACCAGCACCCGTGCGGCACGATCGGGCAAGGCGGAGACGATCAGGCGAACCGGAGCATCCGGCACTGCGACGTCCTCGTCGTGGTAGTTCCAGAGCATGATGGAAGCTTCGGTCTCGGTGCGAGTGGCGAGGGCGTCGATATCGGGTTGGTTACGCACGCTGGATTTCAGGATGTTGTCGAGCCCTACGGCCCCGCTGCTTGATACTTTCACTAAGTCGCCCCGCAGCAGTCCGGCCATGCGGAAGACGTTCAGAACGGGCTTATCGATGCCATTGGTCGCGAGCGTCCGGAAGCCTTCGAAATAGGGCTGATTCTCGAATTCGAAGGCCCAGGTCAGCATGCCTTGGATGTTGGTTTTGTAACGCTCGGCCAATAGCAGAATGTTTTTGATGGAGGCGGCGGTGTAGGTGGGATAAACGGTTCCATTGCGATAGGCGTTCTGCGGATGATCGCGCGCCGAACATGCGGCGCAGCCTTCGGGGTCGTACTCACTGAGGATGATGGGCAGGTTCCGGTATTGGGGAAATTCAGCGACAATCGCGTAGCCCTTCGCGACATTGTCGAGATTATGTCCGAGGCCCATTTGCACGCGGCCATCGACGATCCTGGGAGCGCCTTTCGCATGATACGTGATGAAGTCGAGCGGATCGCCGGTCTTCGCGCAGTGCTGCAGAAACTGCTTCAGATATGCCGCGGCTTTCTCGCCCGTCGGATCGGTGGTGCCGGGGCCTCCTACGCGGGCGCCCGGAAGCGCGCGCTTCACCGCGGCAGAGGTGTAATCGTAAAGTTGGTTGTACTCTTCCGGAGTTCCGCGCCAATAGCTGATGTTGGGTTCATTCCACAATTCCCAATACCAGGTGAGCACCTCTTCTTTGCCATAGCGATCGACGGAGTGGCGCACCCATTGGAAGATGAGTTCGGACCATTTGTGGTAGTCCTTAGGCGGATAGGACCATCCCGTGCCGCTATCTTTTTGCCCGAACTTCACGGGGTATGGCTGAGGGTGGGTAGACAGCGCTTCCGGCATGAAGCCGATCTCGACGAATGGCCTGGCATGCACCTTCACGTAGGTATCGAAGATGCGATCGACGATCGTCCAGTCATAGACAGGTTTGCCTGCGGCATCTTCGGTATAGGCATTGGTCGAGCCCCATTTCAGGCCGGGCGTGCCGTCCCCCGTGCAAAGCAGATGATGGGTCCGGATGTAGACGGGTGTGCGACTCGACGCGGCCAGTTCACCGATCAGTTTCGCGCCGTTCCTGGTGTAGGTATAGTTCGGTTCGTCATAACCGAAGTAAGAAGAGACGGGCTTGAAGGGGCCCTGGCGCACCGCGCTATCGACATGGATAACGACGGGAGCCTGCGCAGAGAGGAGGCACGAGGCGGCAAGAAGCAGGAGAGTGAGATGGTGCATGCGACCTTTCGATTACTTTGGCGCCGCGCTCCTGAAGGCAGCGAGCAGCGCATCATAGGCGGGTTTGGGTTGATAGTCCTTATCGAGGGGCAGCGCCAGTCCGTTCTTGCCGTGAGAGAATCCCGGTATCCAACTGTAGCGATCGGTGATGCCCCAGATTTGAATGGCGGTGCAGCCTTTGATTCGAAGGCAGGTGGACGCGATCCGGCGATAGACTTCGGCCTGTTTCCGGAACGCGTCCGGATCGACGGGCGCACCTTCGGGATTGACCGGGATGGCTACGTCCAGTTCGGTAATGTGGACCTGCAAGCCCAGGGCGGTCAAGCGCTCGATGTTCGCGCCGAGCTGTGACAGATTCGTTTCCAGCCCGACGTGCATCTGCAGGCCGATGCCGTCGAGCGGCACGCCGCGTTGTTTGAAATCCTTCGCCATGGCGTAGATCGCGTCGGACTTGGGGTTGATCGTTTCGGCGCTGTAATCGTTGTAGAAGAGCAGGGCAGTGGGGTCGGCCTCGCGAGCCCAGCGGAGCGCCTGTTCGATGTACCGGGTCTTTTGCCCGGCGAAGCCAATGCCGGGAGCGTTGTACCAGAGGGTCGATCGCAGGCCGGGAGGATTGCCGTCAAAGGCTTCATTTACCACGTCCCATGCCCACACTTTGCCCGCATAGTGCTTCATCAAGGTGGTGATGTGGTCGTGAAGAATGGCGGAAAGTTCCATGGGGCTGAAGTTGCCTGACTTCACCCAGGACGCCACCTGGTTATGCCACACGAGAGTGTGTCCGCGAACTGCCATGCCGTTCATCCTCGCAAACTCGACGAGGCGGTCGGCGGCGGAAAAATCGAAACGCTTCGCGCTCCGGATGGATGATGCCAAATTTCATCACATTTTCCGGCTCGAGCAGGTTGAAATTTCGAGTCAAGGCAGCCGAGTAAGGGGCATCGTTTAAGTGGGACGGATTGACCGCTGCGCCGATCTTGACGCCGGCGCGATCGGCATCCTGCCGCAGGGTCTGGGCATTGACGCCGCGGGGAATGCCGGGTACTGCGAGCCCAGCGATCAAAAACAATCGAATTGCGTAGTTTCTATCATCCAGCACGAATCCTATTATGTGCCTGGGAGACGGCGGCAGGATCGGGCGACGCAAATGATTGCGGCGCCACTCTGCAAGCGCGACGGTTGGCGGGGGCTCAATCCGGTGGCGCAGTCTGGGGCAGAATCACGGCGCTGGTGGATGTACTGACGAGCTGGATGCTGGTGTCGAGCTGTACGGCCGGCTGATCGCACATCTGGACTGCGCGTAAGTTGAACCGCCGGCGACGGCGGCGACGGCGGGCTTTTGGGCGATTGTTGAGGTATACGTTTACTGACGTGCCTGTCTTCAGAAGAAGCGGCGGTGGGGCAGGGGCAGGTGGGGGCGGTACCGGAAGGGCAACACCAGTCACATAGGTCAACTGATTCGTGTAGTCAAAGAAGAAGCCTTCGGCCGGGCCGGCGTGAAACTCGGTCGCCAATTCCCAGCCTGTCGGATCGACCCTTCCATTTTTGTCTACAGGAAAACTAACGTTGAACGCTCCACCCAAGCCAATCTGGCCGCTTGCAGTGCCGCCTACCGAACGCTCCCATCCCGGCTCGATTTGTGCGCCTGGCGAGATAGCGAAGCCGGGCGCGAGACTGACACCGCCTCCGGTTCCAGCGCCGAATCCAAGCTGAGGCGCGACAAATCCCTGAATGGGAAGCAGGCCCGGATGCTCAGGGCTCGGAGTTCCGATGACGATGCCAACGGCAGTGGAACCGCTGCCCCCACCAAATACGTGCAAATCGCCGCCGAAGGTCAGGTAGAGTTTGCTGGTCCAGAGGCCCATGGGGTCGATCTCGTTCAGCGGGTTTCCATCGGCATAGGCGTAGGTGTTCAAGCCGCCTTGCAAACCGAAGGGATCGGATTCCAAATAGCGGCCGAGGGCGGGCACGTAATCGCGATATCCGTTGTGATACCAACCGGCGTCGGAATCGTTCTCCTGTCCAGGCAAACGCAAATCCTGTACAATCAGGCCGGGCGTGGAATTGAGCACGCCGAAAGGGTCGTAGGCTGCGGTCCAGGCTACGGACTGGTTGATATCCGTGGCTACTTGCGGCGTCCCAAGCCGGTCGTCATGCAGAAAATACAGCTGCGCGGAGGCGGGAGAAATGGTCGCGACGGGCCGGCCGTCGAAGTACACGTAGTCTGCTAAAGGATTTCCCTGGCCGTCGGTTTCTTCGAGGAGATGGCCGGTGAGGTCATATTGGAAGAGTCCGGTCGCCGCGGCTATTTTTTCGAGGCGCTGTCCGAAGGCATCGTAAGTATATTGAGCCGCCGGTTGGCCGCCGGCCATCAGCGCAGTCAGCCGGCCCGCCTGGTTGTAGGTCATCGTCAGCGGCGAGCCTCCACTTGGATTAGCGCTGTTGATGCTACCAGTCGCGGTAGAACCGATGATGTTATTGACGCCGTTCGCGACTATGCCGGTGAGCCGGTTGGAGCGCGGTCCATAAGTGTAAGTGGAGGTTACACCGGCGAGCGTCTGAGTCAGCCGGTTGCCGACCTTGTCATAAGTATATTGCGACGCGCCGTAACCGCCGGCAGCATTGGTCAGGCGATCGAGCGAGTCATAGCGAAAACTCTGGCTGTTCCCGGGAGTTATACCGTCCGCGACGGATAGGGCGTTGTCTGCCTCGTCGTAGCCATAGGTGAGTTGCTGTAACGGGTTTGCGCCGATATCGGCGAGGGTCAGAAGGCGATAGTCGGGATCAAAGCTACGGGTTTCAGTGACTCCGTTACCGAAGGTCATCGAGTTCACCGGTCCGAAAGGCGTGTAGCCGACGTTGGATACGATTGGCACGGGAGTGTTTCCGCCTGCCGCTTGAGCGGTGATACCGGTGATGCGTCCCATGGCGTCGCGGGTATTCAGGATCTGCCAGCCGGAGGGGTAGGAAACCGAGGCAACGCGGCCGGCGGCGTCGTAAGTGTAGCTGGTGTTGAGAGTAGCGCCATTGATCCCGCGACTTTCGCTGAGGATATTCCCGCGTTCGTCGTAAGTACGGTTGAGCGAGCCTGCCGCGTCGGTGACGGTGGTCAGTCTCCCGAGGCTAAAGCCGAAACCGGGTTGATCGTAAGTGTAGGCGACATTCTCCGAGGGATCCGCGGGGTAGGATGCGCTGGTAAGTCGATCGAGGGCATCGAAAGTATAGTTGACGGTGGCGCCAGTGGCGTCGACCTTCTGCACGAGATTGCCATCCGGATCGTAGGTATAAACGGTAGTCCCCGAATCGGGGCTGGTCTGCTGAATGACATCGCCGAAGCCATCGTAGGTGTAAGTGGTGGCGTTGCCGTTGGCATCCGTGACGGCGAGGGGATGGTTACCCGCATCGTAGGCTACGGCGGAGACGCTTTTCGCGGGATCGGTGGCCTGAGTGAGCCTTCCGAGCGTATCGTAGGCCAGCAGATTCACGCGGTTGAGCGGATCAGTCACGGTCAGGTTGTTGCCATTTGAGTCGTAGGTGTAGCCGGTTACCTGGCCGGCTCCGGCAATATCCTGCATTGCGCGGCCCAGTGAATCGAAGCTGGACGTATGGCGATACCCGGCGCCAGCGCCGGTGCTGAAGACGCTGGTTTGAAGCTGGTCTTCCAAAGGGTCCAGCGTATAAGCAATAGTTTGCTGCAAAAGATCCGTAATGCCGGTCAAGCGGTGGGCGGTGTCATACGAGTAGGATTCCGATGCGCCATCGGGCAGCGTCAGCTTGACGATATTTCCTGCCGCATCATAGGCATACACTTTTGTCAGGTTCCCAGCGCTGGTTTGAATGGTTTTGGTCAGGAGCCGCAACCGGGCATCATAGGTTAATTGTGTTGAAACGCCGTTGGGGTCGACGATCAGCTGTGGGAAGCCTCCGGGCAAGTGCTGCGTGATGTTAGTTACCTGACCGAGAGCATTGGTGACTGAAGTGAGCGCGCCACTGGAGTCATGGGCGAATTGAGTGACTTCGTTGACATCCGTCCGCGGGCTTTGGAAAGACGTTAACAAGCCGCCAGCCCACGTGTAAGTCCAAGTGCGTGTCTGGCCATTGGTGGAATAAGGGGCGCCGTTGGTGGTCGTGTCGGTTTCGGTGTAAGTCAGCAGATTGCCGTTGGGATCGTACGCCAGGGCGTAACTGACTCCTGGAGTGATGGCTCCGGTGGCCAGATGGAACGTAGGGTGGTATTGGAACGTAATCGTACGGGCCTGAGAAGTGCCGGCTGCTTCGGTAATACTCGTGGGTTCCCCGCGCGCGTTGTTGACGTATTGGGTAAGAACGCCGTTCCAATCGGTTTCGGCGGCGAGATAGCCGTTGCTGTCATACGTGAACTTTCGGGTAGCCGCGGCAACCGAACCCGAAGCGAGGCGATCGATCTCGACAACTTTGGGGATTCCCTGAAGGGTCTGGAAACGATAAATCTCCTGCAAGCCTAAAGCATTGGTGAGGGTACGGCTGCCGTCGGTATCGTTGTACGCGATGGATACGAAATCGGCGCCGTTGCCCGTCTGACTGGACAAGCCCCTGCCGGTGGAATCGTAAGTCCAGGTGGCGTACCGGCTGCCGTTTTCGTCGATGATGCCTGTCAAGGCCGAGGGTGAGCCGGCAATTTCGTAAAGAAACGTCTGCCTGGCCGGAGGAGTGGTGGAATAAGTTACGGAAGTCAATTCAGGCGCGGCGGGGGGAGAAGTATAACCATAAGTCAGCAAGAGGCCATCGGGCGTAGCGACCGTATGTAACTGATTCCCGCTATAAGTAAAGTTCAGCGCGCGGCCGAAGGAGTCGGTCACGGAGGTTAGCTGGCTGGAGCCGTTATAGGCCAGGGTTCGGGCAAAGCCATTGCGCGCGACGATCGACGTGAGGATCGCCTCACTCTGGCCCACCGTTTTGTAGGTTTCGACGGTGTCGTTATCATCCGTCAGCGTCCAGGTTGAACCGGATTGTGTAAGTTGCAGATCAACATCGGTATCGGTGGTCCAAGCGCCGCTATTGAGCGTGAAAGTGAGAGTCCGGCCATCCTGACGCTCGGCGAGGACAGAAGATGGAGAGACGATCCGAATATAGCGGTCGTAGGTGGAACGCCAATTCACGCCGAGCGCCGCCGCGAGGGTATTGGGGTCTCCGCGGCTGTTGTAGTAGCGTGAAAAGCTCAGATAGTTCGGGCCAGCAGTCTTGTAATCGGTCGCGGTATAGAACATGTTACCGCCGGCAATATCGATTGGGTCGCCGGCAGCGGGGGAACATAGAGCGGACGAGTTATCGTACTTGTGCGAGCAATCGCCAATCTGCTTACCGGATTCGAAGACGTCACCATAGACGGGGATCAGGACGCGAATGCGGTCGTTATTGGTATCTGAGATGTAGATGTTACCGGATCCGTCAACCGCCAGACCCATCGGACCATTCAACGTGGCTTGGGTTGCTAATCCCGGAGTGATCGGGGTGGAATCTCCAGTATTTCCGGGGTGGCCGTTGATACCTGCAATCGCATCGATGCTGCCGCTGGGCGTAACGCGCAAGATAATGTTGTACATGGAGTCGGCGATGAGCAGGTTGCCCTGGTTATCGACCGCCATCGCCTGGGGCGACCGCAACGAGACGCCGCCCGGAACATTACTCACGGTCATGGGAAATTCTCCTCCCACGAAGAATTGCATGGACTGGCCGTTGATGACATATACGGCATCATCCGTGGCGACATAGATCTTGTTGCTATTGGGGTCGCAGGCAATAGAGAAGATCTGGCCGAATGAGACGTCCACCGGGCTTTGCGAACCGCTCGTAGCGGGAGTTTGTTGTCCTCCGCCGGCGATGGTGGTGATGATATTGTTTTCTATCAGCCGAACGCGAAGGAAGTCCGTAATGAGTAAGTTGGTCTTTTCGTAGAAAGCCAGGGGGCCCGGGATGACGGTAGCCAGCAAGGGAGGTCCTCCGTCGCCCAGGACCGAAGATTCGCCGGAAGGTCCTTGCAAACCATCGCCGGCATAAGTGATTACGTTCGAGCCGGAAAGCTGACGAACGCAATTGTTCTGAGTGTCGGCAATGTAGACCTTGCCTGATCCGTCTGCCACGACTGCGTCCGGCTCAAAGATATAGGCGCTGAGGGCCGAGACCGTGGTGCTCTCAGTGGTCGCGCCGGGCTGTTTGCACGAGCCTGGTCCCGACATCCCGTTTCCGGCGACGGTCGTCACGGTAACGCCGTCAGGGCCTTGGGCTCCGATTTGAAATTGAATTTTGCGAATTCGATTGTTCAAGGTATCGGCGACATAGAGCGATTGGCTCGATGCATCGTAGCCAATCCCGCGAGGAGAACTGAATAGCGGCGGACTGTCGGAAAACCCGGGTTCATTGTTTCCGGCGAGATTATAGATGTAGTACGAGGGTAGGGAGCTCGACGATTGCTGGCCCCATGAAATTGCAAGCACGGAGATCCACAAGCCGATCAGCTTCAGGGACATTTTTACCGGGTTCGATTGCATGTATCGCCTGCCCTTACTATGTCCGGAAATTATAACAAGCGACGCTGTCCATTTGTCTAGTGCGACCGTGCGACTCGACTTTGCAGCAGTACAGCGGATTGGGATGACGAGTATCCAACGCTGCGACCTATACTTAATTTTCAAGGAGACGACGCGGCTATGGAAGAAAAGCGCACCACCTCGGCGGCGAACGGGAGACTCTGGGGGGCAGCCGCGGCTGATTGGGCGGCGATCCAAGAACAGAGCTGCCGCCCGGTATACACGGCTACGTTCGAGCGCGTGGGATTGGGGGCCGGGGCCAAGTATCTGGATGTGGGATGCGGAGCCGGAATGGCCGCCCAGATCGCAGCCGGACGCGGGGCTCAAGTCTCCGGCCTGGATGCATCCGACAACCTATTGGCGATCGCTCGGATTCGCGTGCCGGATGGAGGGTTCCACCTTGGCGAATTAGAGAGTTTGCCATTTTCAGATTGTTCCTTTGACCTGGTCACCGGTTTCAATGCGTTCCAATATGCTGCCAGTCCCGTAGCCGCACTCGCGGAAGCGAAGCGTGTCGCCAAGCCCGGTTCACCGGTTGTCGTGGTGACCTGGGGCAAGCCTGAAGGGATGGAGGCCGCGTCGGTCGTCACCGCGCTACGGCCCTTGCTGCCTCCGCCCCCGCCCCGGCGCACCCGGGCCCTTCGCTTTATCAGATGAGACAGCACTACGCGCTTTCGCATCGGCCGCGGCTCTGGAGCCGATGGAAGTTTTCGACGTCGAGTCGCCTTTCCAATACGAGGACTTACCGACGGCATTGCGAGGTCTCCGGTCCTCGGGCGTGGCCGCGCGTGCTATCGAGAATGCGGGCGCGGAAGCGGTGGATGAGGCTCACGCGAAGGCACTGCTACCTTTCCGTCAATTCGACGGCAGCTACAAAGTCGGCGCAACGTTCCGATGCCTGATCACTCGCGCCTGAGAACTCTACAGTGTGAGTCTCGCGGAGTGGCTTACGCTTTGCAGGCTCTACCTACGGCCGCGGCCTGGAATCGGGCGCGGGTCAGGTACTCTGAATGGATGCAATGGTACGAGGCCGAGGTCCGCGATCTCGAGCGTTCCATCACCGGCCGAACCAATGGAGATCGTCCCCCGGTGTTCTACGGGAGTTCTTCCATCCGGCTCTGGGACACCATTGCCGCGGACTTTGACCCGCGTGTGCTGAGGCTTGGATTCGGCGGCTCAACGCTTGAAGCTTGCGATTATTTCTTCACGCGCCTGGTATGTCCCGTGCACCCGAGTTCGCTGCTGCTCTACGCCGGAGATAACGATTTGGGCGATGGCAGAAGTGTGGAGCAGACTTTTGAATCTTTCCGTTCGCTCGCAGGCAAGGTCGCGAGAGAGCTCTGGCGGATTCCGTTCGGCTTTGTTTCCATCAAGCCAAGCCCGGCACGCGAACCCATTATCGACCGCATACGCCGCTCAACGACCTGGTACGCCGAGGAGATCGAGGGCATTCCGTCGGGTTACTATGTCGATGTGTTCTCGCAGATGCTGGACTGCGCGGGCAAGCCGCGAACTGAATTGTTCCTCGAGGACGGCCTACATCTGAATCACGAAGGCTATCGCCTATGGAGCCGGATTCTGGAGCCGTATCGTAATCAAATCTTCATTCAATCAACGTAGTTTTTAAACATCCATTTATTAATCTGAGAGCTGGTGAAGCGTCAGTATCATAAATGGTTTAGCCACAGCGCTTGGCAGAGATATGGAGTTGCTGGTCTTTGGACACGCCGGCGCCAAGGTTCTCGTCTTTCCGGCCCGCGAAGGGCGATTTTACGATTATGAGAACTGGGGCATGGTCAACGCGCTCCGTCACTCGATCGACGGCGGCCACATCCGCCTGTTCTGTGTGGATGGCGTAGATTCCGAAAGTCTGTACTGCCGGCATGCGCCTCCGCCCTCGCGCGTGGAGCGGCACCGTCAGTATGAGCGGTATATCCTTACGAAGCGATTCCGTTCATGCTGTCCGAGAACGGCGTTCCATCACTCATCGCGCACGGCTGCAGTATCGGCGCCTACCACGCGGTGAACCTGGCGCTGCGTCATCCTTGCGCTGTTCTGTAAGGTGGTGGCGCTGAGCGGGCGTTATGACCTGACCCGCTCCTTCGGACCGTTCGAGGATCTGTTCAGCGGACATTACGATCAAGACGTCTACTTCATCACGCCAAACCATTTTCTACCGAACCTTGACGATCACAGGTTCCTGGGACCTTTGCGCCGCATGGAGATCACGCTCGCCGTCGGAGAACAAGATCCATTTCAAGAGAGCAACCGCGTCCTCAGCCAAGCCCTGGCCGGTAAAGGGGTGCCGCACCAACTTGCGATCTGGCCGGGTGAAGCTCATCGTGCCCGCTATTGGCGCGAGATGGTGCCCCATTACCTCTAGGGTTAAGCAATAGCGGCCAGAGCAACAACAGCCCGGGAAATTTCGTTTTGCGTTATCATGGTCCACTAAGCTCGTGCAATCGCAAACCTCTGAAACTACGCAACTTCTTCTGGCTTGGGCGGATGGGGACGAGAATGCGCTGAAAACTTTGACGCCACGCGTTTACCGTGAACTACGCCGGATGGCAGCGGCATTCATGAAGGGCGAGCGGGAAGGCCAAACTCTACAAGCGACCGCCTTGGTTCACGAAGTTTACCTGCGGTTGGTCGATGTCCAGAAGGTTCCGCGGCACGGCAAGGCGCACTTCTTTGCGATGTGCGCCCAAATCATGCGCCGCATTCTGGTGGACGCGGGCCCGCAAACGCTCGACCGGCAAACACGGCGGTGATTTAGGCCCCATCGAACTGAGCGAGGTTCCCGATTTCAGCGTCCGCAAGGACCGCGATCTCCTGGCTTTGAACGATGCAATGAACCATCTGGAAGAGTCCGATCCACGAAAGGCGAAGATTGTGGAGCTACGCTATTTCGGTGGATTAAGCATAGAAGAGACTGCCGCGTTGCTGAAGGTATCGGAGGGGACGATCACCAGGGACTGGCGTCTGGCGCGGGGATGGCTACTCGCGGAAATCGGTAGAGCCTGAATTGGCATGGGCTTGCAATGAGTCAGTCCAAAGCCCCAGCTTTGGGTTGGCCACGGTTGCCTTGCCGCCAGGGTTTCGCCCTGCAGCAGTTCCATCACCAGGTAGTTGGGTCCGACATCGTAAAGAAAGCAGATGTGCGGGTGGTTCAGGGAGGCGATGACGCGAGCCTCTCTTTGAAACCGTTCGCTGAATTCTTCAAGGCAGGTCTTGAGCGCAACCGCTCTGCCCAGGCGCGTATCGGTGGCGCGAAAGACTGCTCCCATCCCGCCCTCGCCGATTTGCAGGGTCGATTTTGTATGGGCCCAGTTGGGCTCCAGGCGTTACAGCGGATGCCGTACCGAGCAGGTTGGCGTGGTCCTTCCAGGCAGGATTCTGTAGCGCCGAGCTTTCCTGCGAGAAGATTGCTTCGACTGCCGAACGCAGTTCCGAGTCGGTAGACTTGAGGCGCTCGCCGCGTTCCGAGGGAGACAAGTCCTTGACTGCGTCGTACAGCCCTTCCAGCCGACGCCAGCGCTCGGGAGTCATGGCCAAAGACAATCAAAGGACTCTCTCCCATGTCTCCACGGAAGAGAGTCAATTTACAGCGTCAAGAGATTACTTTAGCGGGTCATCCTCAACTCCGGGCACTCGTGTTCATGGGGGATCTGCGATCCGCGACGCACTCCGGGATTGTCATCCCGCTTTCTTGACGCCTGTTGTTGCCGGGTCTTTTGTCGTGGGTTGTTCTGGAACTGCTGATTGGATTGGCTCTTCATAGTGTTCATACATTGAACTCCTTCTAGCGGTCGATATGCCCTGTAGAGGGGAAGGCCGCTCATACGTTGAACGACCTTCGACCTTAGGATACCGTAAAGGCGGTACTGTTTGGGGAGACGGAATACCGCGTATCCACTCGACGATGTATCTTCCAAGACTTTTCTGGCAATCAGCGTGGTGAAGTTAGTCCGGCGTTCACGGTTGAGTTTCCGGACGCATTTCCGGAGGGCAAGAGGGCTGCCCACGAGTCGCATGACGGATACTATATGGAGTTGCCGGGCAGTTCTATTCAGCATCAGGGTGGCGCGGGATGGATTGCGAATCATCCCAAATTGGAGAAAGGTCTTGAGCTTAGATTCATGGAAGCAGTCCAGCGTTTCGCGGGTGCTGACGGCGGCAGTGATTGCGCTGGCAGCCGGTTTCGTAGTTTTGAGTTGCGAGGCGGTAGGCCCCTACTGGAAGCTGACTCCGGACAGCACGACTTACGTGTTAGGCGCGCAATCGCTGGCGGAAGGAAAAGGGTATCGGGAGGCTGGAGCTCCCGCTGTGCTTTTCCCTCCAGGGACAGCGGGGATTCTGGCCGCGGGTTGGATCCTGGGAGGGAAAAGCTATCACGCGTTAAATGAAGAGGTGATGTTATTCGCACTCGCCTCGCTGGTCCTTTGCTTTTTGGTGTTCCGCTCTTGGCTCGGCGCTATAGGGAGCGCTGTGGTGGTCTTGCTGTGTCTCGGTTCGGTTGAGCTTTTTCAGCGAAGCACATTTTTACTCTCGGAGATCTTCTTCTTATTTTTCTCCTTGCTGGCATTTTGGTGTTATGGGAGCGGCAGGGCCACGGGAAGCGTCCTCTCGACGTTGGCCGCCGTCATGGTGAGATCGGTCGGGGTAAGCCTTGCGGCTGCGTTCCTGCTGGATTCCTTGATCCGGCGGCGTTGGGCGCGTGCAGCGAGCTATGCGATGCCGCTCCTTTTCACAGTTGGGTGGGAGTTGCGGAACCGGCGGCTCGGCTGGTCCTACACCCGCCTGATGATTCAAAAGGAGCCCTGGGATACTACCAGCGCGATGATGACGCCCAGGGGTATGTTAGCCAGGCTGGTGGACAATCTGGCGTACGGGCGCGCCATTGAAGATGTGCTCACCAATGGTTTAACGCAACCGATGCATTCGGCCGTCGTGCCCGGGATTTTGCTGGGCTCATTGATGGCGGTCGGCTTTTGGCGCCTCTCTCTCAATGGGAAATTGGCGAACAGCCTGAACGCCATGGGACTCTATGTGATCCTCTTTTCGCTCACCGTGGCCTTATATTGGCAAACGGTAGCCGTCCGATTGTTTACTCCGCTGATCCCGTTTCTGTATGCGTTGCTGGTGTCGGGAGCACAAGGAGTCGCCGGCAGGGCTACCTTTAAGTGGGTCTATGCGGCGGCCACGCCGTTCCTTGCGTGGTATCTGGTCACCGGTTATCGGGGAGACAGGCTCGTAATTGCCGACGATCGCGTTTCACCGTTTCCCAGTGAACTCGCCCGATATCCGGAACACGAAGACCTACAGCGCCTTGCTGTTTGGTGGAAGGCGCATAGTGCGGACGACGATGTCTGTGCCGGCCAGCATGCGAGTATCATCGGTGTCATGACCGGCCGGCGTGGAGCGAACTACATGGCGACCCGAGATCCGGCAGCTCTCGAGAATGGAATGCGATTGCAGCACGCAGGCTGTCTGCTGTTAACAATGGAGAGCGGACTGGATAGCGAAATGGCGGGTGTCGCGGATCGAAGCAGGAATTTTCACCTTATCAGGAAGGAGGGACAGGCAAGGCTGTACGAGTTGGACGGTAGGGATGACCAAACCCGATGAATCTTTTTCGCGCTCCTCATGGTTTTGGCGGAGCCGGCGGGAAGAACATGCGCTCGATTCCGTCCGCCAGCATCTGTCCGAGGACGGCTTCACCATCGCGGTTGAGATGTCCGTGCATCGGCAACGCATTAAAAAACGTTCGAGGGTCATGGTGGGTCCGCTGGAAATTCCGTACCAACTCCTTACCCGGGTCGATGAGCGGCCATCGCTGCACCTTTTGCAAGACTTGGTAGGTGATGAACGTGGGATCGTCCGGCGGATTGTCATAGGGCCACTTGGGCGCCCGCAAATAAATGGTGGGCACGTCGCCTAGTTGGTCGGTCAGCAATTTTAGTTGGGACGTGACCGATGCTTCGATTTCGGACGCGGGAACCGGCTGCGGTGGTGCAACCCTTGCCTGTTGCGGTTTCACAACTTGCGGTTTGACGAAGAGTATCCAATATCGCTCCTCCAAATAATCGAAGAGCCGGATATAGCTCCACCATGGATTGAGCCACAGATTTGAGGCTGGATCCGGAGGATTATGGACGAGCTCGATCTCCCCGTTTGGCGTCTTCCGGAAGAAGTTTGCCCCGGTGGTATCGAAACTGGTATTAAAACTGTCATCGTTCAGCTGAATGACAAAAGCGGCAGGCGGAGGGTTTCGTTTCCGCAGGACTGCCACCCAATACACGTAGTCGGCAAACAAACGGGCACCCACGCCGAGATTCCTCAGATTGACGCGCCGGCCGCGATTCCAGAGCAGCGTCTCTGCCACGGAAACATACTTATCCTGGTCGTCGACCTGATAGGCTTCGGTGTGGGAGTCCCCGAGCACCAGGATTTCCATCCCCTCGTTGTGAGGAGTAGCGATTTCCCCGTCCGCCACGTAATGGGTTACGCCATAACCTTCCTTGCCCCAGCGCACGACCGTGCCTGCCGGGTACATGACGCCGATGGTGGGATCGGGCCGGCGCGCTAAAATGCGCCAGTTCAATCCCAGCGCGCGGACCGTTCCTTCCAACAGGAGAAGCACGGCCAGGAGGGCAGTCAGAGCAACGGTGAGGTAGCGTAGCACGTCGAAAGGGAGTCCTAATTATATCCTGGCCGCCGGAGATAAATGCGTTCGATACTGCGCTAGAATAAAAAACCTCTAGCCCATGCAGAGTAACTTCGTATTCGCGGCTGCCGGAGCCAAGCGGTGAACTTCCTGTCGCGCCAGTTCGCGATTCTTTTTGCGATGCAGTGCTTGTTCCTCCTGGTCATCCGTCCGCCTGCCGCACGAAAGGTAAGCGTACTCATCGTCAGCGCCATTTTTTATGGGTGGGCGGACTGGAGATTTCTGTTCCTCCTGAGCACCGTGACGGTGGTCGATTACGGGGTGGCGCGAGTCCTCGCGCGAGAGGTGAGAATCCCAGCACGGCGAGCCTTGCTCGGGCTCAGCGTCACACTGAATTTGGGATTTCTTTTTGCGTTCAAGTACTCCCATTTTGCGGCGGTCATCGCGGCTCGGATCGCCCAGCATCCTGACCCCGTGTGGAGCCTTGCTCTCCCCATCGGGATTTCCTTCTATACGTTTGAGACGCTCAGCTACGTGATTGACGTGTATCGTCGAGAAGCTACACCCACGGAGTCGTTACTGGACTACGCGGTTTTCGTCTCGTTCTTTCCGCGCCTGATCGCGGGGCCCATCACACGCGCGCACCAGTTCCTGCCGCAACTGGCAGGGGGTCTGCGAGTCACGCCCGAAGGGTTTGCCTCCGGCGCGCAGTTGTTCGCGATCGGGGCGTTCAAGAAAATGGTGGTGGCGGATAACCTGGCGATTTTCGTGGATCGAGTTTACCAAAACCCCTATAGCTTCACTCCTGCGACCGTCTGGGCCGCGGTCTTTTCTTACTCCATCCAAGTTTATTGCGATTTTGCCGCGTACACCGACATGGCGAGAGGTGCGGCGCGCGCATTGGGGATCGATCTTCCTCCCAACTTCCGGCTCCCCTATACGTCCCAATCCATCACTGAATTCTGGCAACGGTGGCACATCACGTTGTCGTCCTGGCTGCGCGACTATCTATACATCCCTCTCGGGGGAAATCGCAAAGGCACGTTCAATACTTATCGGAACCTGATCCTGACGATGGTCCTGGGAGGATTGTGGCATGGGGCCAACTGGACTTTTGTCGTTTTCGGGGCAGTGCAAGGGCTCCTTTTGACTCTCGAAAGAATGCTGGCGGGGGGGAGAAAAATCGAACCTGCTCCCTGGAATCGTCCCTCGGCGTGGCTTCGCGCGATCGCGTGCTTTGTAACGTTCAGTGTGAGCCTGGTGCTCTTCCGCGGGACGGACCTTCACACCATTGAAGGCATGTTTCGCAAACTCGCATTCCTTGACGAGAGCGGAATCTATTGGATCTACTGGTCGGCGCCTCTGTTTGTGAGCACGTTCTGGATCGGCGGCTTCATCGTCCGCCGATTTCCGCTACGCCCGTGGCCGCTGGCGTGGTCGAATCCGCTGCTACCGGCGTTTCTTATGTTTATCGTCCTCAGCGTTTTTTTGTTTATGCCAGTAACCATTTCGCCGTTCATCTATTTTCGGTTCTGACGCCTATGCCGGCCGCTTGGTACGCTTGCGCGCGGCAGTCCCAGGTGTGGTGGTCGAGTATATAGCGAACGGCGCGGGCGCGATCCCACTCTCGATCGCAAGCCTCCAGGACGCGAGCCGCCATTCGCGACATGTCTTCGCCGGGAACCACGAAGCCCAGACCGGATTCGCGCACAACCGAGTCGTTGGGAAATCCCGCTTCGCTGACCACCGGCAGTCCCGCGCGGAGATAATGATAGATTTTGCTGCTCTCATTGTTGTGCATGAAAGGGCCGGCAGAAACGACTACTCCCACGCTCGCATGTTGCAGATAGTTCCAGGAATCGGCATAGGAGCAACTCCTCAAATTCGTTACATAGCGTGTAGAGAGAGCTGATGTGTCGCCGGCGCCTTGAAAATACAATCGCACGTTCGATCCTTCGAGCGCCCGCCCCAGGTCGTTGAGCTTGCGAACCAATTCCCGGTTGGCCTCCGGCTGGGAATCGGGATAGTAGATATTTCCGGAGAAGATGCAGGCTCTGCCCTCTGGGTAGGGATTGGGGCCAGGAGGAGGAATCTCGCGGTCCACGGCACCGGGCACGAGCAGCATACCTTCGCGGGCGCCATGGATTGCGCGCCACAACTCGATGGCGGCGGGGCTGAGCAGCGTGACGAACCGGCTGGTGCGATGGACCTCGGTCTGCAATCGATAAAGTCTACGGCGGACATCGCCATAGAAATAGATGCCAGGCATATCTTCCGGTCCGACTACCGAACCCAATTTCGAAATGATGAACGGGTGGTCGCGGCCGCCGGAGTCGATCAAGGTTTGCAATCCGAGATGAAAAAGCGTTTTCACCACGTCGTAGCTGCCCCACTCGATCCCCCTGAGGGGCACCCGGCGAAGCCTTTCGGCCATGGGCACCGGCGTGCGATCCTGCTCCCATCGCGACTCGTTCGTCGCGATATCGACTTCGTGACCGAGGCGAGCCAGTGCCTCAGAGATCTTTTGCCAGCGGATGCCGCTCATATCGCGTGGATCCCACGCATCGCGATTCGCATTGTAAACGGTGACAATCCGGGCCACTGTTTACGACCTTGCCCCTACGCGCTGGAAGGTGGTTCGCGGGCTGATCAAGCGGCCATACAAATCCTCGTAAGCGTCCGCAATCCGATCGAAACGATGTCTCTCCTCCAGGCGCCGGCGGCCCGCGGCGGCATATCGCGCGAGCTTCTCCGCATTTCCCGCGAACCCACACAACCTGTTCTTCAGGGCGGCAGCGTCGCCCGAGGGAAACACCTCGCCATTGAAGCCGTGGGTGATCAACTCCGGCAGAGGACCGTGATTGGAGACGATTACCGGAGTTTTCAGAGCCATTGCTTCGAGCACCACATTGGGGCAGCCCTCGGACTCCTGGGAGGGCAGAACCAGCACGGAGGCGTCTCGAATCTGCGCCAGCGAATCTTCATAGCGGAGGGCGCCGGAAAAGCGGATGCGGGCTGCACCGGGACCCCTGCGTGCCTGCTCCTGCAAATGGGGCAATAGAGACCCATCACCGGCCACAACCAAATCCAAGGGATATTCCGGCGTTCCGGCGACGATCCGGTGGTACGCCTCGATCAGGAGGTCGACGCGCTTCTGTTCTTCCAACCGGCCCGAGAACAGGATGTGGGGCATGCTGTCGCGGCAGGGGGCTCCGAGCGATGCCTGCGTCACGATGGCATCCGCATCCGCGGGATTGGGAATTACCATAGAGTCGCGGGCGAGCTCGGGAGCTAACGCGCGGGCGTCGTCCATCTGCGACTGGGAAAGCGCAGTGACCGCATCCGCCGACTGGAGCATCCGCTGCACATAGTCGCGCCGGATCCGGCGATTCGCGATCCAATGATGAAATTCACCGCCGCGGAGAGTGACCACCACCTTGATGCCCAGCCAGCGCTTGAGCACGAAGGCATATCTGGTATCGACATTGATCAGGTGGCAATGCGCAACCTCAATACGGTTTCGAAGACAAAGAGCCGCCAGGGCGGAAAAATTGACGTTGTCCAGCAGATTGGCCCAGATCCGCTTCCGCAACGCCCCATGAAAGGGCGAAGGAATCCGAAGCGGTAGTACGGGCGCGGGCTGCAGGCGGTGGTAGGCCAAGGGATGGGGGCCGTTGGCGGCAATCACAATGCGGTGGCCGCGGCGGGTAAACTCCGCCGCCATATTATGGACCGAGCGTTGCACGCCGCCGAGTGAGGGGAGATAGGCGAAAGTCAGATACAGGATGTTCATGGCGCGATGTCGGCTTCATAGAGAAATTGCGGATCGTCCGGCTCATCGCGCCAATGACTCGGGTCGACGAACGACCGGACCGTGTAAAAACGGACGTGCCGCACATCGGCCATTGCGGGGTCCGTGCGTGCGAGCACCTGCCACACCAACTGAAGCTTGTCCCTGCGCTCTTGCTGGTTGCGCGAAGAGATGATTCGTTGCAGCAGGTTGTTCCAACGGTTGCGGAAGACGGTGCGGTACTCGTCGGGGACGATCACGCGATGTTCGCCGCTCGACGTTGTCACCTCCATGCGAAGCGCGCGAGAGTAGGTCTCCGACAGTCCGTCGAATGGCGGATAGCAGGCCAGCGGCCAGCCATCCATCGCTCGAGTCGCGCCGGCCCAGAGGTTCCCGACAACCAGGAGCGTGCCGGCTACCGCAGTCGCTGTCAGGGGGCGCCATCCGGGAGGTGATGCCATGGCCGGAGCGGCGCGCCTTCTGAGCAGCCGGCCCCAGTCGACAAAGACCACGTAGCAATTGCGCAGGGTTTCAAACTCGATGTTCAGGGTCAGGTAGGTCATCATATGAAAACTGAGGCCCATAGCCCCGGCCAGCAAGCGTGTTCTGCGCCCCAGCAACAGGAACAGGAACGACAATTCGAACAGGATAACACTCAGTGCGCCGACATGATAAAGCCAGGGATGCTGATCCAGCCGGAACCAGGGGAGCCAGTTTCCATACGCGCGCCATTCCTGGTACATCATCAACTTCGGACTGTCGCTGAGGGCCCAATCGAGACCCGAGCGGCAGATCTTCCATAGCCCCGGAAAAAGATAAATCACTCCCATCAGAATCATGGCGAAGGCGAGCGGCATGCCATATTGCCTTCCTCTGACGGGTGGATTTTTGCCGCGCAACCTGGCGATGAGCCAATCGACGGAGAGCGCATCTCCGCAGGGCGATACCGCCAGCAAGATGGCGAACCAGAGGAGATGGTGATGGTGGTCCACTTTGCCGTACCATTGCAGGCGTCCCCAATCGAAGAGAAAAAGGAATGAGACGATGGCGGCGGACAATCGTGAGAACAACCCGATAGCTCCGGCCACGGCTGCCCATTTCATCACCGTTCCCGCACCAGCGATCACCGCGGGAGGGACGGTATGTACCGGCCAGATGGAGGCATGAGCCCACGGTCCTATACGGGGAAGGGCGGTCTGTGGAGGATACTGCAGGCCCACGGGAAGAGAAGCGATCAGGGAAATAAAATCGAAGTAACAGAGGTTATAAATCTGCCAGAATACGACGATCCGGAAAATCGCCAGGTTGATGGGATCGCTCTCCTGGTTTACCAGGGCGCCGATCGCGTTCCACAAACGCCGCCGATTCAGAATGGCGATCCACGCGCCGGTTGCCGCGGTGGTAATGACCATCCACCGGCTCAACTGAATTCTCAGGGCCAGGGATGGATCGTCGAAGACTACCGACCCGGTCAGATGGCAAATACGCTGCAACCATCCGGGTATGTTTGCCACGGCGTTGGGGTCCCAGCACGCTCGCCAGAACGCCAGAAGGACCACCATGACGGGCAGCCAAACGGCCGCCGGAGCCAGCCAGCGCGGCCGGACAGAGACGCTTGGCGCAGGCGCAATCACTATTGGACTCCCACGGCGACTCGTTCCGCCCTTTGCCATGCGATCAACCGCCGGATTCCGTCCTCCAGCGCGGTGGCCGGCCGGTAGCCTAAGAGCCGTTCGGCTTTGGAGATATCGGCGTAAGTGACCCGCATGTCACCCGGCTGATCCGGGAGCCAATCGATTTCAGCGCGACGCTCCAGCACCCGCTCCAAAGTTCCGATCACTTCCCGCAGAGCGACCGGCCGGGAGCTGCCGAGGTTGATGAGATCGAAGACGGTTTCGAGTTCCAGCGCCGCCATCACTCCGTTCACGATGTCATCGCAGAAAGTGTAATCTCGGCACGAAGAACCGTCTCCGAAAACGGGAATTTTCTGTGCCGATTCGATCAGGCGAACAAACTTGGCGAGCGCCAGGTCCGGCCGTTGCCGAGGCCCGTAGACGGTGAAGAAACGCAGACAGACAACCGGCAGGCGGTAGAGATGGGCATAGACATAGCACATGCGTTCGGCGGCAAGTTTGGTCGCGCCGTAGGGTGAGATCGGCGCCAGGTCGGGATTATCTTCACGAAAAGGGACTTGCGGAGTTTCACCATAGACTGAACTAGACGAGGCCAAGATGAACTTTTCGACTCCGAGGCGACGGGCGGCCTCCAGCAAAACCATGGTGCCGTGGACATTAACCCGTTCGTACTCCAGGGGCTGGCGCAGAGACGCGCCGACGCCCACCAGCGCTGCCAGGTGCACGATGGCTTCGATCCGGCGGCCGGCAATGAGTTCGTTGATGGTGTGTGGATCGCTGATATCGCCCTGGACAAACGTCACCGGACCGGCCTTTCGAACGATATCCAGATTCCGGCATTTCAACGAGGGTGAATAGTAGTCGTTGAGCTGGTCGAGGATGACGACCTCGTGCCCGTCGCGAAGCATGCGTTCCGAGAGATGTGAGCCGATAAAACCGGCACCGCCGGTGACAAGTACACGCATGCCGGGGATCACGAGTCAGTGCGAAACCTTTGGACGACCGCATCTCTACGCGACTCCACCTGGCCTCTGAGATAGAGAAGGGCGCCCACTAAAAACGAAATTCCATTATAGAAGTGATATAGCAGATGGAAGGGAATCGCCGCCAGCATGAACGCAATCCCTCTCTTTCCCGCGAGGAAAAGGTAGAAATTGCTGTTCATCAATCCCAATAATGCGAGAACCATAAAATTGGCAAACAACAATTTGTGCGGCTGCAAGTAACAAACCGCGGCCACAATCGAACACACGATGTATCCCAGGCCGAGCCAGCGGAGGGGTTTACGAACTCCCCGGTACGCGTACCTATGCCGTGTCAGCAGTAACGCCGGACTTAATATGAGCGGGGGGATCAGTCCATACATGTGGTGCATGTACGCGAGATAAACGATAGCGGCCAGCACCGCAAGCAGCAGAACCGGAGCGATTCGCGGGCGCGTTGGCGCGGTAAACTCCGCCCACCAGCGTGCCAGGAGCAAAAACAAGATAGCAAACAGCGGCACCAGAAAATAACCTCGCCACTTGAGGGCGGAGATTCCCGATAAAGCCACTAAGATAAACACCAGCGCGACGCTGACCCGCTGGCTGAGTTGCAGGTTCAGATCGTTCGGCATGAAGCGATCGCGAAGGATCAGCTCAGTCCAGGGGATGCCCCGGTCGCAAATATCCGTTTTGACGAGGCTCCAAAATGTCCAGCGCTTCAGATGGGTGACCTGTATGGCCCGGTCGAGCACGATCTTTCGCTTCGCTCGCACTAACCGGTAGCCGAGTTCAATATCTTCAATTGCGGGACGCAAAAAGGTCTCGTCAAAGCCGCTCAACTCGAGAAAGAGCGTGCGCCGGATTGCGCCGCACCCGCTCCAGAACGTAGATGCCCGTTGGGCTCCCGTCTGGTGACCGTGGAAGTGCATCAGATTGCGATATTGCGACAGGAAATCCTGCGAACGCGGGGAGTTGTCGTAGGAACCAATCAGCGCGTCGAGTTCAGGATCCAGCTCGAAGGCACGCTGAATTCGTTCGAGAGTGTCATGGGCAACGCACACGTCGCTGTCCAGGAACACCAGCACATCGCCCGTGGCGGCTTTGGCGCCGAGGTTACGCGCAAAAGCCGGCCCGCGCCGTCCTTCCGTGGAGAGAAGGGTAACAGGGAACTCAGCGGCGACACTCCGCGTGAGGTCGGTCGAACCATCATCCACGACAATCATCTCGCAATGAAGGTCTGAACAAGCCTCCAAAGCCTGCAAGCATGAACGCAGGTGTTGTGCGGAATTACAGGCGGGAATTACGATCGACACGGATTTTCGCATTCATCGACGAGGCCTCCGTCTCGCGGTTATTCTAAAGATTAATATAATGCTCTGTTTTAGGCAACTTCCGCGCCGGAGAATCAGTCTGGACAGAGGATCAGGATCTGCCGGTTGCGCGGAAATAGCCACGCCGCATAATCGACGGGAGGGATTTTGCAAACGGACATGTGCGGCACCTCTGAAGTCGAGAGAAAATATAGGGGCTGAATCCGGTTAATCGCTTTAAGGTACCAGATCGCCGGAGTCGATTTCGGTTGCCAGACCAAATGGCCCGCCAAAGCGACCTGGGTCCACATGTCGTCCTCGAAGCCCCCCATGATACTTTCGCGCGGAACCCTAGCCTCCCGCAACGTCCTTACTGCACTGAGCCGCGCTCGCATCTGCTCGAAATGGTCGTGAGTAATGGCGACACCGTAAACGCCAAAGATCGCGAGGGTTAACCATGCAGCCGGCCCCGGCCTTCGCCGGCCCGCCCGTTGACACAAGGCGAGAATCGCCAGAATCAGGAACGGCATCAGGGGTAGCGCGTAACGATCATAGAGGTCGTCTTTCTTGGCGCGCAAGACCAGCATCAACAGATAGGCGGCGATGGAGCCCAACGGGATCAGCATTGCGTTGTCCGTCATTTTTGCGACTGGGGAAGAAACCGGGCTGGGTGCGTGGTCTGTCTTTCGTGCCGGCCTTAGCGAGTTGAAAAACAGCAAGAAAAGCAATCCTCCACTCAAAGCGGTCAGAAGTCTGCGAACTAAGTAAGGGAGAACCGCCGGCATACTGCCGAGCACGAAACCCGGACAATACAGGCCGTGTTCGGTCACAACGTCGCTCAAGTAGGGGAAAAGGAGCAACTTATCCTTGAAAGTAAGAGCGTAGACGACAACGGACGTTAGAGACGCGATCAGCAGTTCCCAAGGGCGCCGCGTCAGTGAAACAGCGGCGCAGAGGGCCGGGATTGCGAAAACGATGGTCGTAAGGATTAATCCAGCGTAGCCGCGAGCGGCTACTGCGAGTTCAGATTGATTGAAGGAGAAAGTATCCAGGCTCAGCATTTCGTAGGTGACATCCGGTTGTTGCCGCAGCCAGCTCAGGACATACACGCAGCCGCCGCAAAAGATTGTCAGGAGCGCGGCGCCCATAAGCACATAGCGAGATTGTTTGCGCCTCGCCAGGCACCAGGCTCCGGCAATGGCCGGCCCGGTTACCCAACCTACCTGACGGTTCATGCCTCCGATAAAGGAAATCAGCATGGCGAGGGCGAACAGCAAGGCAGCACGTGTCGGCCTGGCCTCGGCGACCGATTTCAGCCCCACGTAGATGGAAGCAAGAAAGAACAGGCAGCCATAACCGTCGGTCATGAACGAAACGGCGTGCGGCACGAAAAGAGGACTCAAGCCAAAAGTCATCGCACCGAAGAAGGCAAATTGGCGCCGCAGGCCAAATTGCCGTCCTATTAGATAAATGAAAAACGGAATGAACCCCGACACGAACAGTGTGCCGAGACGATGGGTCACGAAGGAACCGCCGAATAGTTTGGTCAGCAGAGCCCCGTAAGGAGTTTGGATCAACAGGGCGGCCGAAGGCCCTCCACCGTAGGACATGTGACCCGTCCGCGCGAACACGTCTGCTATTTGGTTGTAGACCCAATCGTCGTTCACGCCGGATTGAAAAAAGGGATTCGTTGCGAGGCCGGCTGCCAGCACCGACAAAAACAGGAACGTGCAGATCTGCCAATCGGACAGCGACAATCTTTTCATGGACAGCTCACTTGGCTTCGTACCAGCGCGAACGTCCGAGCGTCACACCGGCGGCGACGGAATCCATGGAGGTGAGCGTGGCAACTGCCATGAGCCGCCTTAGGAACTCTTCATACCGGGGAAGCCAGAGATGGCCGTAACAGTCGTGCAAACCGATTGCCACGAAGTCGCGGGAAGCGACCAATTCGAGCATTTTCTCCTCCCACTGGGGATAGTCGAGATTGCCAGTAAAGATGGCGTAATCGTCGTCATGGATTGGGATCCATACTATGCCCGACGCCATGCGGGGCCCGGCAAAGCCGAGTGAGTAGCGGGAACTCGCGAACCACTCGAAGTTATAGTGGGTAAGGTTAGCGGCGCTGAGTCCGCCAGGCACTTTGGATTGCGGCGGACGGTATCCTTTGAGCCGGTAGTCGACTCTGCGGCATTTCCACAATTGATCCTCGCCGTCGTCGTCGCCCTGCCCTGTCGCGATGCTGTGATCGTAAGAGTGGAAGGCCAAGGCATGACCGCCCCGCCGGATCTGCGTCTGGAGCGCCGGATAGAGCAGGCCCAAAACGCTGTAAGTGGCCTTCACTCCCAGGCGCTGCTCGATCGCAAGCATTTCGGTGAGCGCCGCAGCGGATTCTCGATCCGCAACTTCGGCAAAAGCGGGGTGCGTATCGCGATGCCCCCGCCCCTCTTCGATGTCGTGGACAATGCACACTGTTTTAGGCCAAGGCTGGACGGCAAACCCGCGCTCCAGACTTGCGATCCGGCCTTCCAACCGGGCTATATCCAGGCGCCACCAGTCGCCCTCGCGGCAGGCTCCTAGTTGCTGAGGAACGCGGTCGTAAATCCGCTGATAGAGCTGCGGCTTCGGATGTCTTTTAGGGTCGGTATGGCGCAGCACGAACTCCGAAGCCGCTACGTAGACGGTAGGCAGACGGTTCTCCCTCGCATAGTGAAGCACCGCGTTCAGCAGGAGTTGCGGCCACCCTTTGAACACGTTATCGACGCGGGTGCGATGTTCCGGCGCCCGCGAGATGCGCTGCACGATGTCGGAGATCATCAGATAGCATCGCACTCCGGAGTCTTCGATCAGCAGATTGGCGGCGGCGATTTGCGCAGGCAAGCCGAACTGCTGCTGGTGCCACTGCAAGTCGTCGTCGAAGTTCAGATGGTCCGGCAAAGCGTTCGCTGCGGGAGGCAGCGCGTAGAGGACGAGTTCACGCATGCGCGAGGGATCCTTCACGCCGGCCATTCTCTCCGCCAGCATCATGCCATCCGGGCCGCCCTTCGGGAGGCAGAAAACGCGATGGGGAAAGAAATGGCGGTTGAGGATACCCGCCTGATGAAAACTGGTTTTCGCATCCGGGCCGGCGTCGCGGAAGCACTGTACCTCGATTCTGGCGCCCCGATCGCAATCCACCTGATCGGTCGCTTCGAGGGTGAGATAACCGTCGATGGCGCGCTGAATGTAGCGGTCGGTTTCCGCGGGCGGCACGCCGTGGCGCTCGAACATCAGGCGCAGGATGGCAATTTGCTTTTCGACCGGCGTAGCGGTGGTGAGACGCTCATGCCGGTGGTGCAGGCGGTACTCGTACAGGCATTCGGAGACCGACTGAAATTCGGCTCCCGCTTCGGCCATGCGCCAGGGAAAATCGTAGTCGTCGCAGCCGTGAGCCGAGAGCGCTTCATCCATGCCGCCAAGGGCTAAGGCCATTTCCCTGCGCCAGCACATCAGATGCTTGACCGGGGAGCCTCGGGAACGAAAATACTCCAGTTCGACCTTCTCGCGGGAGGGCATGTCGTCGCCATACCGTTCCCCGTTCCAGTCGATGTGGCGTCGAGCGGAGTGGAAGAAGTCGGCATGTTCGAAGCGTTCCCGATAGAGCTGCAGCGTCGCGACGGCATCCGGCGTATAACGATCGTCGCTGAGCAGGATGGAGACAAAGGCAGTGGCGGCTTCCCTCAGACCCAGATTCAAGGCCCGAGCGAAACCGGTCTCCCGGCTTTGCAGCACGACGACGCGCGAGTCGCAAAATGACTTAGCCCATTCGTTGATCTCGGGTGGGCTGAAGGGATCCGTCAGGACGAGAAGGCGCCAGTCCGGCGAGGTTTGGCGCACCACCGAAGCCACGGCGTCAAGGAAGTACTCTTTCCTTTGATTCTTGCAAGGTAACAGGACGGTGATGGGGTCGGGTGAGACGTGGTTCAACACAGGTTAGGGGCCCTGGGCGCAGCGAGCGCGGCCTGATTCGATCGCATGAATAAACGATTATTGCAGCTACTTGATCGCCTTGCATAGCGCCGATCAGCGTAATTGATACCGGGGCTCTTTTGGGTCCGCGAATGTCCTGAGAAGAATCCCAGGCCCGGCGCGTACTCCTGGGACGATAAGACGGGAAGCAATTCCCGGAGCTGTGGTGTAGCGGCTCACCTATACCCCAACGACTTCGCATCGTTGCTGCCATCCATGAAATAAGCCAGGTCCACGCCGGGGATCGATATCTGCTGCGACAGCGGATTGAGACTCACAAACATCCCGCCTGACGCGGCCGGCAGAGTCGACAGAATAAAGCTGGGGATTGTAAAAGATCCTTTGGTGACGTCTTCCGAACACACGAAACCCACCTGGCCCCCATTGACATAGCCTCCGATGAGAACGTAGCCGGGACTTGTGCCGCCGGTCCAGGCGATGGTTAGCGATTGGCTCCGGTCAACGGTCGAAATGGCCGCCTTGTTGGTCCAGACGAGGTTGCCTGCAACGTTTAAGGTCGCGCTGAACGCATTCACATCGCGCCCTCCACTGCCCGTAATTTTGTAGGTGCCGGGTGGCAGGTCGCGACCGCCAGGAGTGTTTCCGAATAGTGTCTGGTATTCACCGGTTCTTGTTAGAGCCATCGTAAAAGAGCCGGCCTGTCCCGAAAGGGCCAGTGACGGGCCCGCATCAAGTCCGATAGCAATTCTGCTCATCGAGGCCGATGGGAAGCTGGTGCACGTTCCCTGGCTGGGAAATAGACCGCCGACCGCCGCTGCCACCCCGGCAGGCGAAGTGAACCGGCCGAGCCCGGCAACAGCGCCTTCCTGGTTGGGAGTCAACGCGGCTTGGACCGCGGTCTTGGCGGCCGGCCCCAACGCTTTCCACGATGCCGCATATTTCGTCATGACCTTCCGGAACGCGCGCTGGTTATGATTCTGTTGTGCGTGCAGCAGCCTCGTCACGTCCTCTACCGAGACCGTCGCGTGCAGAAGAGTGGAGAGTTTCCCCGCGATATAGACTCTTTCATCGAAGCCCAGTCCTGTCAGGACTGACACCGGACCGGCTGCGAGCGCCGCGACCGCGACTGGTTGTCCGGCGATGGCCTGGGTCATGATGCTGACCGGAAGTGTGGGCGCCGTATCCGAGCAAGGTCCTCCGGCACTGCCAATGGCCAGCGAAACGAAATTGCTGTACGCAGTTTGAGGCGGAGTTCCGCTACGCACCGCGACCGGCACATAGCATCCCAGCACTCCGTCGGGGACGACAAACGAGATCTGATCGAGACCCACGCAACAGCCCGAGCGTCCGGCGTAAATGACGGTTGCAGGCTGCGTACCCACAAAGACCTCGACGCCTGGAAAGTTTGGGAAGGTGGGAGGCAGAGCGTTGTCTGGTCCGCCAGCTGGGCCTAGTCCAGTGGCCCAAAGAGTGACGGTTTCCCCGGTCTTCGCGGTTGCCTCGAAAGTTTTCGCGGAACCGTCCAGTGACGTGAAGACTCCCTCGCCGACTCCCGAACTTCCCAGAGTGTAGAGACCGGGTGCGATGGGTGCAACGTCGAACTCTGTCGGGTACGGCGTCGCCATTCCGTTATAGCTGACAGTCATTACGGCCTTACCCGGAGGGACACTCGAAGGCAGCACGGCCGCCTCCGTGTTGGAACCCGCATAGACCATCGGGCAAGACACGGTTGTTGAGCCGGAAGTTACCGTGATCGCGGCGCCGTTGAGTGCCAGAGGAAGTGGGTAGGTGTTTGCCTGAACCACCGGTCCGGAGCCAAGATTAGAACCGTAGACGACGAATATGGAACCGGGCGCGACACTCGTGCCGTAACTCGCGGAATTCTCGACGGAATAGATGTAGGGAGGGGGTGACGTCATGGCGGTTGTGCCCGTGACGCTGAACTCGTTGGCAAAGCTGGTATGGGTAGGTCCCCACCCACTATTGATTCCGAGGCCGGTCGTCGCCATGGGCAGCTCGGGACTGTTGGGGCTGGGCGCGACCAAGCCCCACCCGATGCCGGTGGTGGAGGGGTCCGTGGGAACCACCGATATCCAATAGTTCTGCCCGCCGTTCAGCATGGCATGGGTAACAGACGTCACCGTAATAAGAGTCAGGTTTGTTTCCGCCGGACTGAAGGGGACCATCCAACTCTCGATCGCCATGCCTGGAGAATTGTTATTGTCGTTCAAGATTGTCAGCAACATCGGCGAGGTTCCGAGGCCGTTTGGCAAAGGGATGTATTGGACTGCTACAGTCACCTGGTCGAGGGTGGTTGTGACTTCCACGGGAAAAGCGTCCGCGACCACCTGTCCGCCTCCGCCTAGAATCGGCACGGCACCGGTTAGGGCCGGCGGCTGCCCGGCGAGGTTTCCTGGGGGAATGGTGTTGACGAGCGTTACCACCTGGGCGTGGGCTGCATTGAGGATCGCGAGAACGAGAATTGACGCTTTGGAAATCTGTGTATACATAGCGCCTCCGCGCGGAAGGATCACGAGATTTCGAGCGCGGCCGCGCAGACTCGAATCGCGGGTGCATCAATAGTACCCGGTTTGGGCGCCGGACACCAGGGTGGTTTCGTCAGCGCCAGTTGCCTATGAAGACAAATTCAGGGCCTGAAAGAAACTGCCTGTCGATTCGCCAGCGGCTGCGCCCGCGTTGATGGATGAACAGAAGCGAGATGGAGGCAAGTTCGAAGTTGCTGCCGATCATGTTCATGATCCACTGCTCCGTAAGACCCACTTCTGGGGCGCTACCCTTCCTCGCCGGAAATTTCCTCAATTACCTCTTCCCAATCACGGCGCTCCCGAGTCAGAGAGAGAAGCTGCCGCCAGTGCGCCACGAGGTTTACATCCACTGTGATGGTCCCCTCGCGGAGACCGTTCATCATCCGGCGGATTTCCGAAACAAGTCCCGCAAAATCGGCCGGAGCGCACAGGGCGATGTGACGAGCTGCGCAGCCCAACTCCGGCAGGGCACCGGTTCGCGTCGCCACCATCGGTATACCCAAGGTCATCGCGCGGCTATGGCTGAGCGAGCATCCCTCTGCCAGGGAAGCCGAAACGTAGAGATCCGAGGAAAGAAAAAGAGCATCTATTTGGGCGGATGTCAGCCGCCCGGGAAATGAAAATACGCCCGGGCAGCTCTTCTGGTAGGCGCGGCGGCTTTCCTCCCAATAGAGCGTTTCTGCGCGCGCATCACCTCCAGCGATTGTCAGTGTGACCGGTTCGCCCAACTGATGGAGTTCGGCGACGGCGCGCAGGAGAATGTGAGTCCCCTTTTTAAATGAAAACCCGCAGTCAGCGGCGAGGCGCCAGGCGCTGGTCCACGTAGGAGTCCAACCGGGCTTGGCGAAATTTTGCTCTACCGCGTTGTAGATTGTGCGAAAGGCCCGTGCAGCCGGAAATGCCGCCGCGAGCTCCCGGGCTTGCTCCCGATTATTGGTGACGATCAGCCGCGCGTTTTCGACGACGAACTGCATGGCCTGAACATGATAGGGACTACGAAAGTCCCGCGAAAAATCGGAACCTTGAACGGCGGCGATGTGGGGGATGCCGAGCGTGAAAGCGGCGTGCTGGGCCACGAAGCCGTCGGTAGTCGCGAAGAAAGAGATGAGAATATGGACAGACCCCGGGTCCCGGTCCATTCTTTTTCGAATCGCCGCCACCAGCAGCAGATGATCCAGGCGAAAACTCTCCAACTGCCACACGCCCGGAACGGTTTCCGTAGGTCTGTCCGGCACGCCTAGCGGTTCCAGGAGGAATGCCTTGTCCGTTCCCAGGTGGATCAATTCCAGGTTGGCGTGCGCGGGATGAGGGGCGAGCCAATCCTGGGACTGACGTCTGGTGTAGATGACGGCCTCAAACCGCCCCGGTTCAGCGAGATTGCCGGCGATACGCAGAACAGATTGTTCCAAGCCGCCGGGCATGGGAAACACACCCGGCGTCAGGAAATGCAGGATCCGCATGGTCTCAGTCGCCGACGGCGCATAAGGACACTGGATGGCAGGGCCGGTTCTTGTAAGACTGATCCAGCAGTTCGAAGTGCCTCTTCACGAAATCGTGAAGTTCGGGCTTATCGCTGTTCCAACGCCAGACCCCGTTGGGCGCCAGCGCGAGGTCGCGCTCGGGATCGAAGTCGAACCGTTGGAATCCTTCGTAACGTTCTTTGTAACGGCGGCCAGCCAGGTCACCATGCCAGAGATGGAGGAGATCGCCCTCCACGAAAGATATTCGGCCCCGGACGTCTTCGTAGAAGCGACTGGCCCACGCGCCATAGTGCGCACGCTGGCGTTCGCTCATGTGTAAAGCGGCGGCTTTGTCACGGTGGCGTGAGCAAGCGGCGGACACCAACAGGGAATCGCCACTACCGATCACGCCGGTATCGTAATAACCGTGCGTATCGAGGGTCTGCCGCCGCGCTACCCAGGCAGCGCCGGACATATAGTGGTGATGACGGCTCGATCCTAAGGCAACGAAGCATTCTTCGGGGACCGTTCCTTGTACATACCTGGCCGCGAATGCATCGTAATCGTTCGGCGACTGGCGATCGGGAAGTCTGGCCGGATCGAGTTCCCCCAGGTAGTGAAACTTGTGAAAAGGCTGAACGAGCGCGAAATTGTCCAGGAGCCGGCCGGCTGCGTCTGCCCAGTCGTCGCGCGTGAATACCAGATCGCAGTCCAGCCACGCGACAGTGTCGCAATGACGCGGAAGGGCATTCAGGGCGATGTTCAACAATCGTTCCTTTTGCCAGAGCACTGCGCCGCCGCGCAATTGGATCATGATATCGGCGTCGTCCGGCTCGAGGTCGAAAGTATCGCGGAACGAAAGCTCAACCGTGACCAGCGGGACACTCAGATTCCGGCGGAACTCATGGTACGTCTTCAGGCGGTTGCCGGAAGCCAGAGGATCGAAATAAGTGGTTATAGCCCATGTTGAATCTTTACGCATCCTCCAGTACTTCTCCTGAAGTATGATTTTGAGCGTTGGCGCGAGGGAAGCGGCTCTCTGCGAACGCCAACAGGGTCCCGGCGTTGAGCTCAAAATCGCGTCCCAGGTGAATGCGGTAAACCTGCGAACGGCGGATCAACCGCCAGCAGTTCCGGGCGCGGGAAATTCCGAGCCAGGCTTTCGCAAGAAGCTCCCAAGGACTGGACTGCAGAATGAACTCTATTCCCTGAAAAAGACCGACTCCCACTACGCAATGAGTCATGCAGCTGCGCAAGGCCGCAAGGCGCCCGGATTTCTCGACCCGGCATTCCCGGGTCATGTTGCGGACCCCGATAAATAACAGACCGGGTTCCGCCGCGGCGCGGACGCGATCCCGAAAATATTCATAATTCACCAAGTGTTTAGGTCCGAATTCCATGCGATTAATGGTGCGCCGGAACTCGACGGGCACGGTATTTTCCGATCCGGGGAGGAGACCGAGGCGCAACGGGAAGGCGAGCACCCGTCCGCGGCGGTCGATGTAGGGTGAATCATCCGAGAGGATATCCACCTGGGGGCGCTTTAGAAGGTGCAAGCCGAGCGTGCTCTTGCCTCCACCCATCGGCATCATCACGAGAACGGCGCGTCCATTTATTACTACACCGACGGCGTGCACCCGGTGCAGACCCGCGGCATCCAGACTCTGTCCAATCTGAGAGAGCAGGTAGAGGTAGGCGGCTTCGTAGAGCAGCTCGAGACTGGTGCTATAAAGCCGGAAACCCGCGGTAGCTTCATCCTGAATGCCGAGCGCCCGGCCGTGATAGTCGATGAAGCGCCGGCCGCCCTCCCGATAACTGACATTGCGCGGCGTGTAGGCAATCGCGTCGGAGGACGGCAAGAGTTCCGCCGGCGGGTCCTGTTCGATCAGTTCGACCAGCACTCCCTCGGTTGCGGAGTCTGTCGCGAAGAACCCGAAATCCTCTTCGATTCCGCGCAAGGGTTCCTCTGCAGTGCTGCGAACCGTAAAACGGTATCCGTACACATTGAAGCTGCAGGATCGCGCGGCTGCCATCTGACCGGGGAGAGCCGAGAGGTCATGCTTGGGGTTGCAAATAGGAACGGCGGATTCAGGCATGCCCTGTAGTGCCAAAGCGACAGCCTCCAATTCTATCATGGGGAGGGAACTGTAAATGCGGCGGACGCGCGCTTGGTACGCCACTTTGGGATACACGCGGGTAGAGCCGCCTGGGTTTCATTTCGAAGGTTCCCGGTGGTTGCGGAAATAATACTCGATGCGTTGCAGGGCTGGATTCGCATCCCGCCAATCGAGTTCGCGATTGCTTTCGGCGCGGCCGCCGATACCCGCAATTGCCCCTAGGATCGCATAAAGGTGCACCGGGTCGCGCGTCGTCATATAGCGTTCCAGCAAGCGCGCCGGCCAGGGCTCGAGCCAGGTCAGGTGTCCCAATTGATTGTGCTTATGGAACAGGCGCTGCCAGCGCCGGAAGATGGTTCGAGGCGAGTAGTGCTTCCCGTGTTCGCCGAGGCAGATGGCGCCTTCGCCAGTCGATTGCACCAGGGTCTTATATCCAGCCGCGTAAATCCTTTTCATCTGCTCGATTTCGCAGCTCAGATTGTTCCGGTAGGGAAACTGCTTCACGATCTCATGACGGTAGATTTTCACGCCCAGGATGGCGCGCTCTACGTCGCAGTCCCATAATGGAGCGCAAGCGAACGCCACGTCGGGAGGAGTGTTCACCAAGAGGCCGTGCAGGGTTTCAATGGCATTCGGGTGGAGCAGCATGTCTTCATCCACCTGCACGTAGTAAGGCGTGGAGCACAGCTCGTGCATAAGGGCGAAGGCATGGGACATCGGCGCCACGCTATCGATGATCTCGATCCGGCAGCGGACCGTTTGAGCTGCCAGGTGGGCCAGGCAATCTTCGAAATTAGCTGTGTCGCCGATGGTGGAGACGAAGATGGTGGTGTCGGCAAGTTCCGGAGAATCGCTGACACCGGTAAATCTGCGCACCGACTCACGGGGATCTTCGTCGCGGGCAAGCGCGGTCCGGAGATACAGTTTTTGAAAAGCCTCCACCATCCGGTCCAGGGAAAATTTCTCTTCCACGAGCTTTCTCCCTGCGGTTCCCATTGCGATTCGGACGTCGGGGCGGTCGATGATGCTCAGGATGGCTTCTGACAAGGGGGCGGGTTGTGAGGGCGGCGACAGGAGACCCGTGGTCCCATCCAGCACGGCTTCGGAAGTTCCACCGACGGATGTAGCCACCACCGGCAACCGGTAGCTCATGGCTTCAAGAATTGACATGGAGAGAGCTTCGGAATGAGAAGGATGCAAATACAGATCGAGGGCGCTATAGAAGCGCGCCATATTGCTGAACGGGGCGAGAAGCGTCACATGTTTATCGAGCGAAAGGCTCGAGGAGAGTTTCGTGAGTTGCTCCAAACGTCCCTCTTCGTCGTCGCCGCAGCAAACCAGGTGAACGTCCGGCCGGCGGTCCACTACACTCCGGAGGGCGTACAGCAGAGTCTCGTGCCCTTTTAGTTTCCGGTAGCCGGCGGCATAGCCCAGCAGGAGAACATCGTCAGACAACCCGAGATCCTGGCGGACCGAAGTTCCCTGGAACAGCGGTGGAATCTCGACTCCGTTGTAAATCGTAATCAGCTTCCGGGGATGGACACCCTCGAGTTTCCGGCACAGCTCCGCCGCCGCTTCGCAGCACGGCGTGATGAAATCCGTTTTGGCGTTGCGATCGAACTCCCAGTCGCGAGCCGGACTTCTCGGCGCCCAGTGCCGCACGTTGTCACGGCCCGAAATGATGATAGGCACCCTGGCGCGGTGAGCTACCACAACGTCGCTCGCGTTCTCGCGGCAGCTGAAGGTGTGGAAAATGTCAGGTGCGATTTCACGAATCTGCCGGGTTGCCTCACCCACGCCTGGGCAATTCGCGGCGAAAGGGACGATTTTTACTACCGGAACTCCCGCCATCTGCAACTGCTCGCCGCAAATCCCATACCGCCAGGACCACGAGACGATGGGCTCAAACCTCTTGCGATCCAGTCGCAGGACGAGTTGAAGAACCTTATGTTCCAGTCCGCCGATGACCAGCGAGTCGACGTGAAACAGAATTCGAATCGGACGTGTCACCGTTGAGCCAACTCCTCTTCATAAAGCTGTATGTAACCGTTTAGCATGTGGTGAAACTGGAAACTTTCCATCACTTTGGCACGTGCCGACTGGGCCAGTTTGCGGGCCAGCGCGGGATTGCCGAGCAAGTTCAACACGGCCTCCGCCAGAGCTAGGGGATCTTGGGGAGGCACCAGCAGGCCAGTCTCTCCATCAGTGATGGCCTCGGGATTTCCTCCGGTGCGTGTAGCGACCACCGGAAGGCCGTGCGCCATTGCCTCTACCAGGGAATTGGAAAAGCCTTCGGTATCGGATGGGTGAACATAGACGTCAAGGCCGCGATAGATACGTCCGGTGTCCAGTTGAAGGTCGAGCAGAAAAGCGCGCTGGTCCAAGCCCATGTTCGCCGCCATTTCATCGATTCTGGGTTTCACGCCGGGTATCCCGCTCCCGCAACATACCAGGCGGGCGGAGGGATTCACCCTCAGCACGTGAAGAAATGCTTCGAGAAGATTCTGGTGCCCTTTCTCCGGCCGGTAGTTCCCCACATAACCGATGAGGGGAACATCTTGTGGAATACCGAGCTCATCGCGGATGGTGGGAGTCGACGACTGGAGGTCGGGGACTTCCACGCCGTTGTAGACGACGCGAATCTTTTCGGCCGGCACGCCTTCGACGTCTCGCACGACACCTGCGATCGCTTCGCTGCAGACTGTAATCCGGTCGGTTCCGTCATTGCGGAAAGGCTCCCAATCCTGCAGGGTGCGCGCCGGGTCCCAGAATCGCATATTGCCGCGCGACGTCAGAATGGTCGGGACACCGGCCTCCTTTGCCGCACGAACGTCGCGATCATCCTGGCGGTAGCTGAACGAATGGAAAATATCTGGCCGGATATCGACGATTCCCGCAACTACTTCGGGCAGGCGGCGCGCCTCATTCAGCGGCAGGCGGCAAACCGGTATACCGGCCCGAATCAGGTTATCGCCGAGGGGACCCCAGATGCAGGACCAGATGACGAAGGGTTCAAACCGGTCTCGCGGCAGCGCCATGGCAAGATCGTGGGTGTTTTTCTCCGTGCCGCCGACTTCGAGGCCCGGACAGTAGTAAAGAATGCGCGTACGTTCGCCGTTCAAACCTGGCATGGTTCTCCTGCCTGCCTGTTTTCGTAACGTGGAAGAATCTCGTCTACGGGGCCGAAACCCATGCTCCGTCCGTGGTCGAGCCACAGCACTCGATTGCAGTGGTTGCGTACGAAGGCCATGTCGTGCGACGCCACCAGCATGGTTCTATGCCGCTGCTGGTAGCGCTCAAAAACTTCCGAGCATTTTTCCCGGAAGACACGGTCCCCGGCCGTCAAGGCCTCGTCGAGCAGATAAATCTCCGAATCGAAGTAGCGCGTGACGGAAAAGGCTAAACGGCTGCGCATCCCACTAGAGAGGTTCTTGAGGGCAGCCAGCCGGAAATTGCCAAGTTCCGCCCAGTCGAGTATTTCCTCCAAAGCGTCTTTTAGTTCCTCGCGGAGGATGCCGTGCAGTGCGCCGTAGAGAAAAACATTGTGTTCCACGTTGAGTTCATCCACCATTCCGACTCCGAGTCCTGCCAGCAAAGTGCGGCTGCCGATTACCTCCACGACGCCGGAACTGGGCGGATGCAGTCCGGCGATTACGCGGAGGAGCGTCGACTTGCCGGCACCGTTATTCCCGATCAACCCGACACTGTCGCCGGCTCTCACGTTCAGATTGATGGAGCGCAGGGCGGCGAAAGTCTCTCCCTCCGATTCCCTCTGCAGGAAGCGATTGGTCAGCGTCCGCAGCAGCGAATGCTCCCTGACGCCGGTGGGGAACATTTTGCTCACGTTCACCAGGCGGATGATCGTATCCGTTTCAGACATATTCGGCAAAGAGCGGCTCACAATGTTTAAAGAAGCGGAACGAGGCCCAAAGGGCCAACCCGTGAAAGGCGCAAAGGGCCAGGAAGAATCGCAGCGGGAAGAGATGTCCCTCCAGGAACACATCTCTCGAAAAGTCGATCAATTGAGCCAACAAGTTGAAGCTGAGGACGCGCTGGGCGAGCGGGCTTTGGAGGAACACGGCAGCGTAAAAGATGGGCGTGGTGAAAAAAAGAAGCCGCAGGAACACCTGATAAAGGTGGCTGAGATCTTTCACAAACACACGCGCCGTCGCCAGCAGAAAAGATGCCCAGGTCGCAAACACGAGTTGTAACAGCATGATCAAGGGGGCGGCGACGACGCAGCTTTTCAGGGAGACGCCACTGAGGAACGCGAGGATCAGGCAGACCGTCATGGAGACGCCAAACTCCACGCTAGTCACCAGGACCGAACCGATCACCAGAGCCTCCTTGGGAAGTACCGTATGGCGGGTTAATTGCGCCATATTATGGAGCGAATTCATGGCGGCGGCGGTGGTGTTGGAAAAATGCGTGTAGTGAATCATGCCCAACAGGAGGTAGATCCCATAGTGCGCGACGCCTTTTCCGGCGGTCATACGAAAATATCCAAATAGCACTCCCACCATGAGTGCGGGATTCAGGAAACTCCAGATCAGGCCGAGAACCGAGTTTTGATCCTGCACGGAGAACTGGGACCAGGCCATCTCGCGAATCAGATTTCGATACTTCTTATCCATGAATTCCAAAAGCTTATCCTCCCAGTTCCACCGGCTGTGCCGCCTGAGCGGCTGTTACGGCGCGATTTGCAGCGACCGCTGTTTCCCTCAGCAGGCAAAAGGCCCGGAAGCGAAGGCTGTCGAGATCAAGACAGGGTGTCGCCGCCGCTTCCTGAAGTTGTGCAAATTCCTGCCACAAGCTACTGTAGCGGCACCGAACTTGCCGCAAGACGTCGGCGTGCCGCAGCCGTTGGGCGCCATTCTCAAGGTAGACCTTAAGATACCAGCCCCGCTCCACCATGGCGCGAAATTCGGCTCCCGCGAACCAGATCGGACGGTGTTGGGCGGCGATTTCTTCGAGGTAAGGGGACTCGAGGACGAGGCTCGTAAAATCCAACAGATTTTGCCCGCAAGCCTCTTCGTCCGGTGGTCCCAGAGCCGCCACGATATCGCTTCCGTGTATGACCTTCGTTTCCACCTTCCAGTCTTGAAATTGCAGTGGATTGGAGAAATGGAACCAATGGAGAAGCATGCGTCGAGTGGCGATTCGAAGGCCTTGCCCGGGCGACCGGTCCTGCCGGAGCCTAAGCAACTTTTCCCGCAGAATGACTTCATCCAGCCCGGCCGGCAGAACGATGATGCAAGTGTCCTGGTGAACCAGTTCGGATTCTTCATTCTTCGCGTCGCCGCCCAACTCCTCACGGTCCTCGAGGACTTCACCAATCCACTGGTCGAGCGCTAAAATCGCTCTGGCCACCACGAGGGCAGGATCGTCTGCGAGGCGTAAACCGCTCGGAGCGTGGCGAAGAATCCGCGATGCCACGCGCTCGATTCGTTTCCGCCTGAGGTGCGAGGCGGGTTCAAAGAACCAGACCAACATGAAGTCGAAGTACCGGTAGAGAGCGTCGTGGATGGCGTCACGAACCGCTCCAGCGTGGTTGTACGCGCAATCGGGCGCTTTTCCATAGAGCACTTTCCAGTGACTGGACTCCAGACCCCTGATTCCGAAGCGGGTCCATGCCGGCAGATGTTGTTCGTTGACGATCACGACGTCAGAGAGCATGGGAAACCAGCGCCGCAATTTCGCGAGCTTTGCCCAGAATCTCAAAAGGAACAAAAACTCGTCCTGCAGGCTCAGTTGCGGCGAGAAAGTCACGGTCAGGTCGATGTCGCTCAGTCCCGGGACCCAGTCGCCCCGCGACATCCCGTGGCGCAGGTAAATTCCTTTAATTTCCGGAAACCCGCGGCAGAGGCGAACGAAAGACCTGAGCGCCAGCCGGTACGGAATCCGGTTAAGGCGTGAGAAGGGAAACACCGCGTTTGTCCGCAGCACGGCTGTCCGAAGCAAATCTCGCCCAGGGATCATAAATGGAGGGATCCAAAACGGATCGAGCCAGCCAGCCGGCCGAGACGCTTACCAGCGTTAAAAACCAGGTTGCAATCCGCCGTTTCTGGGTTCGTTCCGCTCATATATTCCCGAAAATGATCCCACAATTGCCGATAAGGAGCAAGACGCCGGGGCCGGTAGCCGATATTTTGGTAGAAAATCCGATGGCGTTCGAACAGCGGAATGGCATGCATACCGTGCTGGAAGCCTTCGCGAAATAGCCCTGCAAAGTTCCTTTCGTTGCGGTGATAGACGACCGCTTCGGGAGCATAAGCAATCTTGAGGCCCGCCTGAAGAACGCGGCACGACAACTCGCAATCCTCCTGCCGCAGGAACGTTTCGTCGAAACAGCCGAGCTTGAGCAAAACATCCCGCCGCGAGGCCCAACTGGCCGTATCGTTGTAAGGAGGCTTGTAGTAAGTAATGGCTTTGGCGTTGTCGTGAACGACTTCGCCGAAAGTCTCGACCTTGTTGGTGGGATTCCAGGCGCGGATGGTCCCGCCGCTGATTCCCACGCCTGGATCCGATAGCGGTTCGACCAGATGACGCAGCCATTGCGGATCCACTTTGCAATCGGAGTCAGTAAAGGCGATTATCGAAAATCGCGCGTTCCTGATCCCGCAATTGCGGGTTGCCGCCGGGCCGCGTTTGGCTTCACGCAGGACACGTATTCCAGGGCCGAAACTTTCCAGAATCGCGAGCGAACGATCCTTCGAGCCGTTGTCGACGCAAATCAGTTCCCAACGGCCGGCCGGGTAGTCCAGCTCCAGGACGGATCCGACGCATTCCTCCAGTGTTGCGTCCGCGTTGTAAACAGGCACGACAACACTGACCCCCCAACTCTCCTCCTCAACACAGTCCATCATGAAAGCCTGAATAGTATGATACCGAACAGGAGCGATGATGTTCGCGTTGGGCTCATCCTGGCGAACGACGCACTCTTGCGCTGGAATCTCGCACGGCCAACCGTTCGAACCGACGAGACATTCATGCGGACGCGGAAGGGCAGGGGGAAGAGGGCAGGGAACTGGTGGAAGGGGTTTCGAGTGTTATTCTAAAGCCGATATCGACACCCTGGAAATGAACAGCAGTTTGGGCCTGGTTACTACCCTTTTAAGCCTGAGGTTTTTCGACGCCGGTACGCGAAGATGGCGGGCAGCGTGGCGTGTACGGATCCTGAACCGGGATCCGATACTACAGTCCGGTGGAACGAAAGGCTTCGAGATCTGCAATTGAATTGCCGCCCTGCTCTCGCGCTCCTCGTTCCGTTTCTGTTGGTGATTGCGATCCGTCACGGTGGACCTTGGTGGATTGCCCTGGCGCTGGACCTCGCGTCGTTCGCTATCTTTCCCGTAGACCGGCGGAACGTACAGTACGGCTGGCTTCCGGCTGTTGGAAGTTTGCCGGGCAAGCTTTTGCGAAATTTTGGAGTAACCGCCGGAAAGTACGCCGCGGAGGTTCGCGAGGAGTGCAGAAAGGATCGCCAGCTACCGTTTGCGGCCTTAGCGTTCCTGGGTCTGATTCTCGTGTTGCAGTGGGCAGGCGGAGCTTACCGGGCAGAATTCGACGGCGATCCCGATGAAGCCTCTCATCTAATTTCGGGGCTGATGGTGTACGACTATCTGGCGTCACTGCCGGCCGGGAATCCGATTGTCTGGGCCGAACAGTATTACCTGCACTATCCGAAGGTCGCGATCGGTCATTGGCCACCGCTTTTCTATGTCGTTGAAGGGCTGTGGGAGTTGATGATTCCGCCCTCGCGATGGTCGGTTCTCCTTCTCGAAGCCGCAATTACGCTTGCCGCCGCACTGGCGTTTTATCGTCTTGCAAACCGACAGTTTGCGCCGTGGCCGGCCGTGGGCGCGACTCTGCTGTTGCTCGTTTGCCCGGTCACTCAGCAGGGTTTTGATATGGTCATGGCGGACTCACTCTGCCTGTTATGGAGCGTCCTGTTTCTTAATGTCTGTGTGCAACTTACGGCCTGCCCTTCCGCCAGAAAACTGGCGATGGGCGCCCTCTGGATCTCCTGCGCACTCTTGACGAAGGGCACGGCCATTTGCCTGGTCCCGGTGATTTTTCTGGTTGTGGCGGTTTCAGGAAAGTGGAATCAGGCGCCGCTTGCCGGCTTGGCAGCCTGTGCAGGGGCCATTTTGGTGTGCGGGGGCGTGTGGTACTCAATTGAAGGGATCGTGCTTCATCAGAATCTTCGGTACGTCGGTGGCTTGGATATTCAACATCCCTGGACGATTGGTTTGTTGCCTGGCCTTGCGGGATGGGGAATCTGCCTGCTGGCGATCGGGGGATGTGCGGTGGCTCCAGTCCGGCGCCGTCCGGCCGCGTTGGCGTCGCTCTCCATCATGATTTCGGCAGTGTTGGTTTCCAGCGTGGTCCGAGCGATGAACCAGCCAAGGCACTGGATTATCGTTTTGCCCGCGCTCCTGATGTTATCTCTCGAGTTCATGGCATGGTTAACACGGTGGAAGGGGGCGGTAATTGCCGCAATTGCCTTGGCGTTAGGGCTCTTGCCGTGGACCCTGTTTCGTCAGCAGCCAGAAGGGTTTACCGCGCTTGCAGCACAGCTAAAACGTCCTGCGCGAGTTCTGGTGTCCTCCAACGCTTCCGGCGAAGGAGCGATGATTGCGGCCATTGCGCTCTCCGAGCCTCGGCCATCGAGCGTGGTGGTTCGCGCCTCCAAGTCGCTGGCGTCTTCGGGTTGGAACGGAAGTGAGTACAGACTTCTGGCGGGCTCTCCTGCCGAGGTCGGACGGCTGCTGGATGAGATGGGCATCGACCAGGTGGAACTGCACACAAAGGCAGGCGTATTGGGGCCACCGCATCACGAATTGCTCCAGTCCGCGCTTCACGACAGTCCTCTCTGGCGACGATGCGGCCAGCCGGGTGCGATTGAGGCATGGCGCCGGGTGTCATGGGCAGGAATCAAGAGAAAACCCTTGAAGATCGATTTGACCGACAAGATCGGGCTCGTTGTCCAGGAACCGGAAACTCACCCTGGACAAGGCGAAAGGTAGGGTTTGGGTGCGGTGGATCGCCTGTGCCAAGGGAGCTCAGGAGGATGCCTCTTTTACAATTTGCGCAGCCAATTCAGCATAGTAAGCCGACTCGTAATGGTAGGGCGCGAGACCGTAGTGATGTTGCGCCAATGCGCGGCGGGTCCCAAGCACTTCCACGGGCAGAACATCCGGGACATTTGACTCGAAATAAGAATAATATCCCGCCAACTGTTCGTTCATCTTCGCTGATTCACGCCGTTCATTGGGGCTAAACGGCACGACCTGGCTCCCGTCCATGAATTCCTCCGCCCACCAGGCACGGTGAAGTATAAAGCGTATGGCCGGCAAGCGGCGCCGGATTTCTGCCGTGACCTTGACTGCCGCTTCCTGCCACAAATCCGTTGCTTCCACCGAATGTCTCGGAATGCGCTCAAATACATGACGCAAGCCTCCAGGAAAACCGGAGCCGACCAAACCGTCTGACCGCGTGATATAGGACTCTCCGCTGCGAAACAGATCGAAGCGTTCATCTACAAAATCGAACACCATGACATCCGGCTTCGAATCGTAGATCGCGGGCAACACGGTCTTGTTGAAATCCGCAAGAATATGTTTCCGTGCGTAGTTTGACTGCCAGCAAAGCTCGTCCCTTTGGAGCGCAAGAGGAGGAGAGTTGAGACTGATGAATGAGGTCCGGCTGTGATAGGAAACTTCTATGAGCGGCCGCACATCCAGCAAAAAAGCCTCCGCGGTGACGCAGCTTCCCAGAATTGCAACTCGCACAGGGATTTCAGTCAAAGCTGATTCAGAACCGTCCAGGGTAACAGCCAAGCTGTCAAAAGGCTCCTTAATTCGAAAACCACAGTGGGCATTCGCTTCGACCCGGTGCCTGCGAGCGCCGGGTAGCTCGAAATCAGTATAGCAATGAGAAGTCTAACGCAGGCCAAAAGCCTACTCTACCTAAGGGAGTACGAAGTATCGCCGCCGGAACACGTAATATACTCCTGAAACCTGGTACTCCCTGACCTTCTCGAAGTTTCCGGTCTCGCGCGGAACGGCCTGCGGTCGCGAGATCCAAACTGAGCAGTCCTTCGGAATTTCGTTTACCGCATCAAGATATCGCCGCTTCGCATACAGGGCTGGAGCAACAAAGTTGGTGTAGGTGTCGAAGATGTTTTCCGGCCCGAAGCATACCACCGGTGTTGCGTTCGGCGAGGACTCCCGAAGTAAGCGCTCCAAGTCGGGATAGATATTCTTTGCTTGAGGACTTTCCCGTGGAACCCATGCGCCGGCGTGCGGGCCGAGCGAACCCAGCAATCCAATCATCACCAGAACCCTCGTAGCGTAGCGGGTAATGCCTCGGCAAGAGAACGTGGCAGCCAGCGCCAGCAAGGCCCAGACGTACAGATGTTCCACCAGCGGATAGGCCATTCTGGCGTTTCCGAACGTCGCTCTGGACGGATTGAAAAGCGCGATCGCAGCATACACGAGTCCGAGAGACAACAGGCTGAACGGGATAAACCGCCGGGCAAACTCTCCGCTAGGGTTGCGCAGCGACTGACCCCTAGATGGGGCGTTCCAATGGATGATGCCCCACGCAAGGAGCACGGAGATAAACAGGACGGCTGCATTCGAATCCCACACCGCTCGCCACAAGCTGGCAAGACTATCCCAGAGATGCGAGACTGCGGCTTCGTCCTTATTAATCATCAATGGCCATTCCACCAAAGACTTGGGCAGGCGGCCGTCGTGCACCAGATAGCCGAACGGAATCGAGAACAGCCACAATACCGGGATGCTCCAAAGGAAGAAGAAAGAACGGCGATACACCCGGTCGGCTACAATTGCCTTCCAATTTAACAGGGTGAGCACGAGCAAGTAGATCTGAAAAGTGTCGCGTGTCACCAGGGCCAGCGCGCCAACAAGCAACACGACTCGCGACTTTCGTAAATCCAACGCGCCGGCTTGCAAGAGCCAATAGAAAAAGGCGACTCCCAAAGTCTCCTGGTACAACCTGGTGGCAAGGTCGCTGACGAGTCGTTGTTCCGCAAAGCAGAACATTACCGCTAGTGTGAGCGCGAGTCCGGCCCATGTGCAACCGAGCCGCCGTATTCCGAGCACTCCGAGCGAAACCAGGGCCGCGAAGAGGTAGAAACACGGGACGAGATTGTAGGCCCAGTAAGGAACTCTAAGAAGGTATAAGGCCCAAATATGAAGTTGCAAGTACGGAAGCCACACGCGGTTTCCTAAACGGAGTATGGGACGCGCAGCGCTGTTCAGGCGTATCCCGGCGTCTCCTCCAAAATTGGGATCGAGGATGGCGATCAAGACCTTTTGCGCCAACAGCGCCAAGGCAACCATCAGGACACAACCGACGGCGGCGCGGAAGCTTACTTTCCTGGGTTGCGTCCAACCCGGCCTCTGCCAAACTGATTCAGCGCCAGGCAATGAACTTCCATGGTCCGCTTTGCAAGCGCAAAACGCTGATTCCTCGCGCCGGACCGGATGCCGGCGAGGGTTCCGAAGTCTGGATCTCAGTGAACCCCGGGCGCAAGCACGGCAGGTAATCTCGAGTCACGTTATGACCCACCGTATCACAGACGAGTGAACGCATGAGAACCCAACATTGAAGTACAAAAAGCTCGTTTATCGTCGCCCGCAGGTTTGCCGTTCAGGCGCTTCGCTCCCTCACATAAACGATTTGGCGAGGAATATGGCCGGGTATCTAGCGATCGGCGGCGACATGTGGGTCAGGGTTGCCCACCGGAATAAAGTCCCGATGCCCATCCTCCGCAATCCGCACTTCGCCAGTGCCGATTTCGTATACCCAGCCGGAGACGGTCAGGCGCTCTCGCGCGATCCCTCCTGCGACGCTGGGGTGGGTCTTCAAGTGCGCCAACTGCATGAGCACATTCTCCTCGGTCAGCCGACGCAGGCGTTCGTTCATTCTGTCGTCATCATGGCTGAGGCCTTCTGAGACATTCAATGCGGCCAGTCCATTTCGCAGCCAGCTCTTGACGGTCGGCATGGTTTCGGTGGAGGACGGATTCAGCAGCGCCTTCATCGCTCCGCAATCGGAATGACCGCAGATGACAATATGCGCGACGCTGAGCGCGGAAACCGCGTATTCGATTACCGCGCTCACGCCGCCCATCATTTCCCCGTAGGCAGGAACCATATTGCCGATATTGCGCATGACGAACACTTCTCCGGGGCGCGAACTGGTGATCGTCTCCACATCGACTCGCGAGTCGGCACAGGCGATGATCAGAGTGTGCGGCCGTTGTGGCGACTCCGCCGCACGCGCGTACTCATCGGCGTACTTGGCGTGTACTTCCGTTTGAAATCGCCGTATCCCTGCCTTCAGGCGTTGCAGTGCAGTTCCTTCGCTCATAGTTTGAAGCGCTCCTTTTGTCGTTTTAGAAATTCTTTGCACCTGCGTCCCTAGTTTACAATCCGGCGAAGACTCCACCTTGCCGTCGTTCAGCGAGTCGGTCGCAGCGAATCGCTCAAATCAAAACGGCTCTTAAGAAGTTAGTATGCACATCCAGCAGATGGCTTTGCCGCAGGTAAATTGATCTATCGGTTTCGCAAAAAGATCGTCGCGCTGGCGAAAAATAGCAGGCGGTGCGGTGCCCAGGCGTCAGGAGAAGTGAGCTTTGGCCGGCAGACGCTGGAGGTCTTTTTCGCTCAGTCGCAAGTGCAGCACCTGACGCCACAGGTGAGGAATGAAGATGTGCAGCTGGCCGGCATCGGCTAAGACGTCGCAATACGTCATGCAGTACTGCTGGCCATAGAAGAGGCGGGTGGTGCGGGTGGACGTTACGGCAAGAAAACGGGGCTCGGTCCAGGTTTCTCCACCGTCATGCGACAGGGCGACCCATAGTTCCGAACGATCCTCGCGATTGAACGCTCCTCCCGAAAAACGGTTGTGATGAAGCGCGATGAGCGTATGCCCGTCCGAGAGTTTCTGGATCATGGGCGGCGCATCGGGATGTACCAGGGCGGTGGGCTGCGGTTCAGTCCAGGTCCGGCCGTCATTCTTGCTGTGGGCACGGAAGATGTGCCCTTCCATGGTCCGGCTGAAGAGGGCGACGTTGCGCCCATCGAGCGCGATCGGGCGACCTTCGTCCATGCGCTTGCCTGGCTTCCACTGCCATCCGCCGGGGCGTTTACCGGGAGGACTTCCCAGGATTTTCCCTGGTCCTCGCTGCGCAGAACATACATTCGCGTTTCGAGCGGCTTTTGTGTCCAGTCGGCTTCGTGCGGGGCGAGCAACCAGGCGCCGCGCTCTGTCTCCGTCATGTTGATGCACCACATGCCTTGAAACCCAGGATCGTTCAAAGGCCGGATACGCGTCACGGCGGACCATGTGAGGCCGTCATCGTCCGAAGAGCGGAAGCCGATACCGGCATTTTCCCGAAGATCAAAGTCATCTGGCGCGGGTTCGGTACCGAACTCGTAGATCCGTCTACCGCCTCTGGGAATAAGCGGCACCCAGGCGTGCTGGTTATAGGGAACGTCCGTAGAGAGGAACGGCCCTTGCCAGGTGCCGCCGCGGTCTTTCGAGCGATAGAGAAGAATATCGTTCACTTTCTGGCGAGGATCAGTGTAACCGTAGTGCCATTTGCCGGCGATTACCGACAACAGGTAATCGCCTCCGGGGAGTCATCAGGGGACGAGGGCAATCGACGTACGCCGCCGGTTCCTGATCCTTGCCTTTCGGCTGATGGATTTTCTCGCTCGTAGGGGCGGGTTGCGGGAAGCGGTGAATTACGTGGGCGTCAATCCAGGAGGGCATGACTACACCCAGGTCCTTGTGTTCTTTCAAGCCCTTTGGGAGACGGTCGAGAGCCACGGGTACTCCCGCGATCTTCATGTTGGTGAAGGGCGCCAGATCGGACAGATCCGATTGCACACCACCCTTACCGAGGTCGACGTTCAGGTAGTCGAGAAAGGTGCCGCGCGTAGCGGCGAATCCGGCGGCAGCCGCCACGGAGGAAGCGAACATTCGTCTGGTCAGCCTGCTGGTCGGCCCCATTTTATTCCTTTCGACCGGCAATGACGCGGGCAGAACGGTGAGCGGGCCGGTCTTCACCGCCGGCAATCACCCATTCGTTGCCCCAATTCGTGATTCCGGAAGTTACGAGCGAGATGGGCATAGCACCATCTTCGGTCCATTTCCGCGTTCTGGAGGAATAGCGCAGGATGTCGCGATTGAAGCCCGGATGGTTGTCTTTCAACTCGAGTTCGCGATCGGCGAGCGCGCCGTCCGAGCCGCCGATGAGCAAGAGGTCGTCTCCGTCAGTGATGGCGAAACCGGCCTGGGCTCGTCGTGGAATGTCGGGCAGTTTCTCCCAACCATGACCTGGCCGATAGCCAAACGCGTCGCTCAGAAATCGACGGCCGAGTGGGGGACCCGGGAGGCCCGTTAGCTCGGCGCCGCCCAGTAGATAGAAAATGTCATGGCCACCCGCGGCGATGGGAAGGATGGCGGCCGAGCCCGGCCAACCGTCCAAGATTCTCCATTTTGCATTTGGGTCGGAGAGAGACAAAGACCAGAAAGTCCGCAGCGAGGAAGTGGATACCGGGGTAGCTTGTCCACCTGCGACGTAGACGGTATCCCCGACCACCGCTCCCGCCATGTTCGCGGCCGCCTGAGGAAGCGGGGCCAGTTCATCAATAACCAATTTTCCGCTTTTCAGCCGCAGCCGATAGGAAGTGGCGACGTTGGAGTCCGGCGTTTGGCCCCCGATACACAACATGTAGCCGGGCTGCGAAATTGCAACTCCGTAGCCCATGGCGTGGGGCAGATGCCCGACCAGACGCCAGGATCCAGCGTCGTGGGCGAGGGCATAGACGCTGTCAACCCAGATCTTCTTGCCGCCTTCCCAGGGGCGTGGAACACCAGTCCAATGGCTGCCACCGGCGACCACCAGATTCCCATCGATATGCCCCACGAACTGACCGCCGACTGCCTGAGGCAAAGGCGGTAGGTCGCGCCACAGCATTTTAGCCGACAACAAGACGGGCATCGCCATAAAGAGAATTGTCTTCACGCAATTAGTTTAGGATCGCAAGCGTCACTCTACCACCAGATCCTGCAAGCCATCGAGCGAAAACTTTCGTGGGGGACAAAACTGCTGGATACGGAGGGACGATTGGGTTCCTTCCCAGAGCGGACGCAATCGAGGAAATTGGCAAAGCGCCGTTGACGGTGACCGTTGCCTCCTGATCAGAAGACTGCGGCGAAGCAACGCACCGGCGCAGAAAAAGTTCGGTGCAAATCAGGCGAGAGTGCCGGCGTGCTTGCTCGATTCGAACCCGGGGCGCAGTCCAAGCTGAATCGAGGCCTTGTGCGCCGCGTGACGCACCAAAGGGGCAAACACTGCCTCGCCGTTATCTTTGAGTTGGTCAGAGGAGAGAGTGACGCTGATGGCGGCAGCGATTCGTCCCTGGTGGTTGCGGACGGGTCCGGCAATCACCGAATAGCCTGGCAGCAATTCTCCGTGGTTCATGGCGTAACCGGTTTGCGAAGTTTTCCGCAGTTCCTGCTGCATCGTTTCCATCGAGACGATGGTGTCTTCCGTAAACTTGCGGAGATTCTGCGACATCAGGCGCTCGATCTCAAGCGGGGGCATCTCCAGGAGGAAGAGCTTGCCCGATGCGGTCGCATAGAGCGGACGCCGCAGCCCGACGTCTGCGAACACCTCGCTCGATCCCGGATAGCCGACGGAATGAATGAACAGCACATGGTCGCCCTGGAGGATTCCGAGTTGGACGGTTCCCGGTACCTGCTTCGCCAAATCCTGCATGGGAAAGAATGCCGCGCGATATACAGCGGAGTGTCGGAGATAGCCTGAGCCGATCCATAGCGCCTTAGGGCTCAGGCGGTAATTCCGGCTAAGGGGATCGCGTTCAATCATGCCAGCCTCCAGCAAAGTCGCGCAGACACGATGGGTGGACGCCTTGGGAGTTTTCAGAATCGACGCCAATTCGGAGAGGCCAAGCTCGAATGGCTCTTCGGCCAGTAGCTCAAGTACACGGAGGCAACGCAGCGTGGAGGACATCGCCATGGATTTCACGTCGTGCATGATGAAAGTATAGCGAACCGATCCGGAATGTGGAACAGAAAATCACACTGTAAAAGCTCATTGACAAATTCGCTACGAGGAGTCACCATATTGAAAACAGCGATCTGAATCCGTATTCCAGTGTTCGAATCCGGATTGTGGAACTTTAACTCAGGGAGGCAGTATGAAACGGATTTTGCAGCTTGGAATATCGGGCGTTCTGATCGCTATTCTCGCGCTGGCCCAGGAGTCGCGTGGCACGATTTCGGGAAGAGTTTCCGATGCTTCGGGGGGTGTCATTGCGGAGGCGCAGGTCACACTCACCAGCGAGGCACAGGGCACGGTAGTGAAAGGAGTCAGCAACCGGGAGGGGCTGTTCACTATTCCGTATCTGCTTCCGGGCTTTTACGATGTAACGGTGGAGCGAACCGGTTTCCATAAACTGGAACAGAAAAGAGTGGAGGTTCGGGTTGGCGAGAACACCACGCTGAATATCTCGCTTCCCTTGGGCGATGTCTCGCAGACAGTGCAGGTCACCGACGCGTCACCTCAATTGGAGACGGGTACGGCATCTCTCGGCACGGTGGTCGACCGGAACAATATTTCAGAGCTGCCGATTGCGTCGGGCAATGTGGCGGAATTGGTGACGCTCGCTCCGGGTGTGACGAATAGCGGCTCCATCGCCATACACAAAGCTGCGTTCAACGCCGGGACCTCCACGCTGGTGGCGGACGGCAATTCAGCCAACTCCAACGAATTCACCATTGACGGCGTGCCCAACGTGTTCGCGTCGGGAACCGTTCCCCGCATCGCATTTTCGCCTCCTCCGACGACGATCAGCGAGTTCAAAGTGATGACGACGTTCTATGATGCGGCCATTGGCCACACCTCGGGCGCGGTGTTCAATATGAACACTTCAAGCGGGCAGAACACGCTTCATGGGGAGTTGCACGAGTTTCTTCAGAACGGCGATCTCAACGCGAACGGATATTTCTCGAATCTTGCCGGACAGCCGAGAACCAATCTGCCCGACAACCGGTATGGAGGCGCGTTGGGCGGTCCGGTGTACATTCCGAAGCTTTACAACGGCCGCAATAAAACGTTCTTCTACTACGCCTATGAAGGCGACAAATGGGACTCATTCGCGAGTTTGAACGGCACCGTCCCCACAGATGCCGAGAAGGGCGGCAATTTCTCTTCCTTGCTTGCGCTCGGCTCGCAATATCAGATCTACAATCCCTTTACCACCACATCGTTGGGCAACGGGACCTATCAGCGCTCCCCATTTCCGGGAAACATCCTCCCGTCCAGCCTGATTAATCCGATCGCCAGCAAGATTCTGGGCTACTATCCGGAGCCGAACGTGGCCGGAACGGCGAATGGAACCGGCAACTTCGTCCAACCGTACAACAACGCCCCGGAAGATTATTTTGCTCATTTCATTCGCGTGGATCACGCTTTCAGCGATCGGAGCCGATTCTTCGTGCGCCTGGATTACGACTATTGGAATGAGTTACAAGATCAGTTCTTCGGCGCGAGCAACATTGCCGAAGGAGACCACGAGAACCGCATCAACAAGGGTCTGGCGCTCGACGAGGTTTACGTGATCAGCCCGACGACGGTGCTCGACGTTCGTTACGGAATCACACAGCAATCGTTCCCCGACGAATCGGTAAGCCAAGGTTTTAACCTTTCTTCACTTGGATTTTCATCAGCCTTCACTTCGCTGATTCCGCAGAGCGTCGCCGAGTTTCCCTACATGTCGTTCGCCGGTTTCACGGCTATCGATGGCGCGGCGACGAACGCTACCAATACCAGCATGATTCACTCCTTGCAGGGGAGTCTGGCAACGCAAAAGGGTAGCCACTATTTGCACTACGGTGTGGATTTCCGGGTGAATCGCGCCAACCTGTACACGCTGTACGGCCAGGCCAGCCCGCTCTGGAGCTTTAACTCGACGTACACGAACGGACCGTTGACTACGGCTGCAGCAGCGCCGCTGGGGCAGGATCTCGCCACGCTTCTTCTGGGAATTCCCCAAGGCCAGATGACGCAGAACGCCAGCTACGCGGATCAGGACATTTACATCGCCGGCTTCCTTCAAGACGATTGGAAGTTGACGCCGAAGTTCACCGTCAACCTCGGGCTTCGGATCGAGCACGAGACACCCGTGACCGAGCGCTATAACCGGGCCGTGCAGGGCTTCGCATACGGCGCGGTGAATCCGATTGCCGCGCAGGCGATCGCAAATTATACTGCCAATCCTATGCCTGGTCTTTCGCCCAGCGATTTTAAAGTGCTGGGGGGACTCAACTTCGCGGGCGGAAGCAACGGCCGCGATATCTGGAACGGGCAGTCCATCGAGATTCTCCCGCGTATCGGCCTGGCCTATCAGGCGACCCGCAAGACAGTTGTCCGCGCCGGCTTCGGCCTTTTCTACGATACGCTGGGTACTTACCGTTCTCCGGCGATTCAGACTGGTTTCAGTTCGACCACGACGATGGTACCCAGTATCGATAATGGAGTGACCTATAGCGCTACGCTGGCAAACCCCTTCCCCAAGGGGCTGCAGGCTCCTTCCGGCGCGGCGGGTGGATTGGCCACGCAACTCGGCCAAACGCTAAACGTCTACCCCCGATACCGCCCGCTGCCCTATGCGGAGCGCTGGTCGATCGGGGTGCAACAGATGCTGGGAGCCGGCTTTATGCTGGACGCTTCCTACGTAGGGAATCACGCTGTCAAGCTGCCGGTTGTGCGGGACATGGATGCGATTCCGGATGCATCCCTGAGCGCCTTGCCGGGCCGCGACCAAACGACCATTAACTCCCTGAGCCAGCAGTTCCCCGACCCCTTCTATGGCCTGGTGAGCTCGTACGGCACGACCATCTCCCGCGCCCAGCTTCTGAAGCCGTTTCCTGAGTTCTCCGATGTTCAAGAAACGGACTCCAACGGATATTCGCACTACAATGCTCTCCAGTTACAGCTCAGCAAGCGCTTCTCCCATGGGTTCATGCTGAATGTCGCGTATTCGTTCTCGAAGTTGCTCGATGCGACGAGCTATTTGAACGGCGGCGACGCCATGCCGTGGTATGGCATCAGTTCTTATGACCGGCCGGAGATACTGGCCATCAGCGAAGTTTGGGACCTTCCTTTCGGCCGGGGCCGTACAGTTGGCAACACGATGCCAAAGTGGGCTGATTCCATTGTCGGGGGCTGGGAGTTGAACACGACAATTACCGTGCAGAGCGGCGACGCGCTGACCTTCGGCAATGTCCTCTTCAATGGCAACATCAAGGACATTCCGTTGTCGTCGGGCCGATCAACTTATGACTGGTTCAATACCTCTGGCTTCGTTACTGCTTCGTCGCTTCAGTTTTCCGATAATCTCCGGACCTTTCCGCTGCGGCTAGCGGGTGTTCGCGGTCCCGGCGAGAACATCTGGAATATCGGAATCGACAAGTACTTTTCTATTACCGAACACGTGCGGCTGCAGCTGCGCGGCGAAGGTTATAATGCCTTAAACCACCCGAATTTCAAGGATCCGGTTCTCACGCCGACCAGCAGCCAGTTCGGTGAGATCACAGGCCAGAACGGCTACGCCCGCGAAGTTCAGGTAGCTGCGAGAATTGTATTTTAAAGGAGACTTTTTTGGAAATCAACCGGCGCGATCTTCTGCGAAGTTCCTGGGTAGTCGGGGGCGGAGCGTTGCTCCAGGCCTCCCGCGCTCGCGCGGCCAGTGACCGGATCCGCGTGGGTGTGATCGGGTGTGGGGGACGCGGGCGCGACCACGTGCGCTACATCTCCAAGGTGCCGAACGTCGAAATCGTGGCGTTGTGCGATCCAGATCAAACGCGAATGGAGCAGCGGGCCTCCGAGCTTGCGCCGCTCGCGGCAAAAAAACCCAAGCTGTACCAGGACTTGCGCAAAGTGTTGGACGACGGCAGCATCGACGCAATTACCGTCGCCACCTGCAACCACTGGCACGCCCTCGCCACCGTCTGGGGCTGCCAGGCAGGCAAGCACGTCTACGCTGAGAAGCCTCTTTGCCACGATTTCTTTTCGGGCGCGCAGATGGTCGCCGCTTCGCGCAAGTACAACCGCATCGTGCAGGGCGGGACGCAGAGACGCTCAAACGGATATATCCGCCGCGCGATTCAGGCATTACGCGAAGGCATGATCGGCGAGGTCTACATGGCGCGGTGCGTTCATTATCAACAAAGAGACTCGCTGGGGTTCAAGCCCGACGAAAATCCACCCGCTACACTCAACTGGGATGTCTGGTTGGGTCCGGGACCTAAGATTCCCTTCAATGCGAACCTTCATCCTTATAACTGGCATTGGTTTTGGGATTTCGGCAATGGCGAACTGGGCAATAACGGAGTCCACTTCATCGACGTCGCACGCTGGGGTTTGAACCAGCAATTCCCGGTTCAAGTTTTCTCCGCCGGCGGCCGCTACGGTTATAAGGACCAGGGGCAGACGCCGAATACCCAAACCGCGACTTTCGAATTCGCCAACGGGACTCAGATGGAGGTGGAAATCCGCGGGCGGTTTACGAATGGCGAAGACGGGCTGACCTCCGGAGTGGCCTTTTACGGCTCAAACGGCTATATGGTGATGGATAACGTGGCCGGCCATTTCAGAGTGTATCTCGGCGGCAAGAAGACTCCAGAGCCGGATTTGGGGAAACTGGACGACGTGGACAAGGCGGAAAATTATAATACTTCCCACTTCCAGAATTTTTTCGAGGCCGTGCACGAAAATAACCGGAGCCTGCAGACGGCGGATGTAAATGAGACTTACCTCTCGACCTCCTTGTGCCTGTTTGCAAATATCTCCTACCGTCTCGGCAGGTCGGTGAAGTTCGATGCGGGCCGGCGCCTGTTCGTGGATGACAAAGAGGCGAACGTGATGTTGCGCGGGGAGTACCGCGCACCCTACTCGATTCCGACCCTGTCCTCGTAGAGATTGCCGCTTATGGCAGCGCGCGCTGCCACGCTTCGAAGAAGTCTTTCCCGTGGAATCGGATGGTACGCGCGTCGATGATTTCCGAGCCTGGTTTCAGAGCGGCGTCGGGAGTAAGCGCGTTCCGGCTGGTGTACTCGATTTGCAGCGTCACTGGACCCTTCACGCGATAGGGTTGTATCCGCCCGATTTTTGCCATGGCCGCGGCGGCTCGTTCGTGAATCAAACGGCGCGCGGCGTCAGCGGAAAGGGAGATGCACGCGTAGTTATCGATCCCTTCTTTTACTACCGCTGTTTCGGCATCCGGGTCAATGACTTTTAGTTGTTCGGCTGCTGCACGATCGCCGCTGAGAAAAATGACTGGCGTGTCAAACCATCCGGCAAGAGCAGTTCTCGTCTCTATTTCTCCCACGGGCTGGCCATTCATCAGAAGGTTCTGATAGCCAAGGGAACTGTAGCTATGCGCCATTACGCCGCCCCGCGTGTTCGCCCGCGCATGCTGACCTAAGAATCCGACTGCGGAATAATGCCGGTCCAAGAGCATGGTCGAGGGAAGCGCGCCCATGATAAGGTGTGCCCTCGAATCGATCGTCAGGGCAGAAAGGGTCTGGTGGCCGTCATGCCCGTCCCAGACGAAAACGTCAGTTGCTCCGCCATCGAAGAAGCCGGCGACAGCGCTGTTAATCTCGCCTGTGAGCAATTGCCGCATTTCGGTGTTCTGCGGATCGGTCTGCTCCTGCCGGCAGACGCCTGCTACCCCTTCAGCATCGGTAATCAAAAACACGGTCTTCGGCTGCGCGAATAGTGAGCACGCGATCGCCGGCAGGAGCAGTGTAAATCTCATAATTCCTAGCTAAGCCATTCGTCAACGTGACTGGAGACAAACTCGTCGTCTGTCAGTTGCGGATAGCTGTTTAAGATTCTATCGATCTCCGCATCTTGACCTGGAGAAAGTTCTTCATGCGGATTGAGACACCAGCGGCCCTCGAGCAGACCCTGACGGCGAAGAATTTCGTGAATACCGGGAATGCAGCCGCGGTACCCGTTCGTGAAATCAAAGATCGCTGCGTTCGCGTCCGTTAGTTGTTGTCCCAAGGCCAATAGGTCGAGAGCGTCATTCTGGCCGCCCAGTCGAACTATTCTGGTGCGGTTCAAAATCTCAACGGCCTTGTAAGTCCAATTGGCAAACTGGCCAAGAAGTCCACCCACAAACATGGTCTCAACCTTGCCAAACCTGAATGGGGTTAACAAATCCGCAATAATATTATCGTCATTGCCCGTGTAAAGTGCGATGTCATCCGCCCGCCCGGAATCGACGACGGCGCGAATGACGTCCAAGGTTTGGTAGCGATTGAACGGCGCGATTTTAATGGCTACTACATTCTCGATTTCCGACAGGCGACGCCAGAATTCGTAGGGTAGTGTCCGGCCTTTCACCGCCGGCTGCAGGTAGAAACCCATTACGGGAAGGATGTCCGCAATCGCGACGACATGAGAGATCAGTTCGTCGACGGTCGCGTCCCCAAGGTCTCGAAGACTTACAAGGCCGAGATCGTAGCCAAGGGACTTGGCCATGTCCGCCTCACAAACCGCCTGACGCGTTTTCCCGCAGATACCGGCGACCTTGATGAGTCCGGGACTTTTGCATTCTGCAATCGCCAACTCCCACACCGGCTTCAACAGACCAGTTGAAGGGTTGTGAATTTCGAACTGTGTGGTGTGTACCCCAACGGCCACGCCCTGCGCACCGGCGGCTAAGTAATAGCGCGTCAAGGCACGTTGGCGACGTTCGTCCAGTCGTCTCTGCGCATTCAGCGCCAAGGGGATGGGCCGGAATAACGGCTCCGGATCTTAAGTTTGTTCGCCAGCTACTCAGAATTTGCCCTCTTTGACTTCGAAATGGGTGGGTTTGTTCAACAGACCGCCTCCCGATTGTACCCAGCGAGCGACCCAGGGGATCAACTGTTCAATCTGAATGGGGCTGGGGCCGAACATTTTGCAGCAGCGGGATGCATCACTTAATAGCGCGTGAGTTCCGGGTTGCCCGGTGAAGATAGGAGTGAGCCCCATTTCGCCGGCAAGCTGTTCGGCCAACCACCGAACCGAATAGGATTCGGGGCTCGTCACGTTGAGAGCAAACGGAGGAGAGGAACAGTGCGCGAGGCTGCGCAAGCACACGGAATTCGCGTAACCCTGCCAGATGAGATTCACTGCCCCCATGGATAGATCTATGGGCTCCCCGGCCAGGATTTTGGTTGCGAGATCGACCAGAACCCCATACCGCAGTTCGACCGCATAGTTGAGCCGAAGCAGGCTGATTCTGGTCCCCTGCGTCTTGCTGAAGTATTCAAAAATGCGTTCACGGGCGAGGGCTGACTGAGCATACTCGCCAACGGGTCCGAGGGGCGAGTCTTCGTCAGGCCCAGTTGATTTCACAGGCGACAATGGGTAGACGTTTCCCGTCGACCAAGCGGCAATTCGCGAATGTCTATAGCGATCGGCTACCAGGGCGGGGAGGTAAGCATTGGTGGCCCAGGTAAGCGACTCATCGCCGGACGTCCCAAACTTGCGGCCGGCCATGAAGACGACATTTTCAGCGTCCGGCAATTGATCCAGAGACCGGCGATCGAGAAGATCTACCTCGACCAGATCGACGCCATGGTCACGCAACGCCTGCAGGGCGGCCGTATTGGTGGAGCGCGCTGCGGCGATCACCCGCCGAGCCGAACCGCCTTCACGCGAGGCTCGGACAGCTCGACGAGCGAGGCTGGGCCCCATCTTTCCGCCCGCACCTAGAATCAGAATGTCGCCACTCATGCGGGAGAGGGCGTGTTTATCTTCGTCAGTAGGACGTGAAAGAACCTCTTCCAGTTCGTGCTCAGAAGTGATTTCAGCGATTGGCGCGAGATTTCGATGCTGTGAGCTCATGCAAAGGTGCTTCGAAGCGTTCCATTATGTGGAACGCTGTATTAAATCCGTAAATGAGATTCTATTATAGGGAGTTGAACGCTGTCAAACAAACACTGATTCATTGGGAATGCAAAGTGGTCCGAGGTTCAGGCGGGTCGGGTGGCGCAAGAAGGTTGCCGACTCTCCTACTGATCCTTCTCTATCAGCGCGAGTGAAACAAGTCGAAAAGCTGCCGCAATGCGGAAGCCATCAACAGTTCTCCGCCGCCCGGAGCGCAATGCGAGGACACCACTTCATATTGGCCCTCCTGATATGCCTGCCGGTTGGGCACATAGCCGATTGAGCCGTCGGCCAGTTCCGCGATTATCGTGTTGGCGTAAGGAGAGTCTTGTTTCAGCGTCAAGCCGAGCTCCACAAAAATTTCTCCGGGCAATCCGACAAACGCCAACTTGTCTCCTAGCGCGATCGCCTGAACCTCGGCATCCAGCGGACCGCCATGGAGAGGCAGTAGATCCATATCCCTGCCGGCCCGCACCAGATCGAGAAACGGAGCCGCGTTCGATTGGCCAAACGTTGCGGCCGTCTTTCGCGCCCACTCGGCTTCTTGTGCGGTGATCTGCGGCGTCGGGAGCTTTACGATTTCGCTACTCACCCGAATGGAGGGAATGTCAATTACCGGTGCGTGTTGAATCGCCTTGAGCACCGCAGCCGCCAGCACCGCGCCAATGCGCGACGCTTCCTCGTATCCCTGCTGTTTTTCGGGGAAGGTCACGTCGAAGTGATTCACGTTCCCGGCGCACCCGATCGTAAAAACGGTGACCAGATGCGGGCCTTTGGCGTCCCGCAGCACCTTTGCCAACATGTACGCGTAGTCGGCCGAGAATTGCATGCCACCAGTTGTATCCTGATGCAGCGCGTAGTTCACGTAGGCGGCGATCGGCTCGCCTTTCAAGGTTTCAATGTAGATCAGCGGCACAGCGGGGTCTGTCGGCCCGGCCGGCTTCAGGATGTTGGGATCGAGCCTGGGAGGGTTCCACGCAACCGTGCCGTCCTTCATGAAATAGCGGCGGTTAAAGGCCAGTGAATCCTCGCGCCCGATTGTGGACCGGATCCGGGCGGGTTGCAGAGCGTGGATGGCGCGGATTGCGGATTCAGCGATCTTCGCCGGAAGAGCTGCGCCGTAGTCTTTAGCGATCCTGTCCATGTCGGGCGGCAGGTTATAGCGCGAGGTCGGCGTGAGCAGCACGGGACCGGTATGGGAGTGAGTGGCGCTGATCATGACATGATCCGGCGCGAGGCCGGTCTTTTGCTGGATGATGCGCCGCGCTTCTTCCGAATACTCCCGCGGCAGGCCCACCAGATCGCACGCTACCATCGCAATGCGCACGCCGTTCAAGTCGATTGCAATAGACTTGGCGTACAGATCGTCATGAGTGCCGGTTGCCCCGCGGTTGTTATAGTAGCCGGCCATCGGGGCGCCTACAACCGGCGTGATCACAACCTCCGCGGCGCCAGCCAGAAGACCTTGAGCGCTCGCCGCCGGTGCTAGTAACAGGAGCGAGAGTAACAGGCGCATCCGCGTCCTCAATGGAGCACCCGTTCCGCAGCCGCTAAGGTCATGTCGATATCGTCATCTGTATGCGCCGCGGAAAGATACCACCGTCCGTCGGGCAAAAGAAATACGCCTTCGTCGAGCAGGGCCAGCGCGAAATCGCTGTAGAGTGCGGCGTTCGCTTCCAGCGTGTCGCGATAGGTGCGCGGTTTCCGCTCCTGGAACGATATGTGAAACACCGCTCCTTCTCCGTTTGTGACGACTGTCAGGCCGCGGGCGCGCAGCATGCGCTCCAGGCCGGACCGGAGCCTCTCTCCGCGGCGTTGCAAATCGGAATAAATCGCGCCGGAGTTCGCCGCAAGAATATCGAGCGCCGCCTTCGCTGCCGCCAGTGACAGCGGATTGCCATTGAGCGTGCCGGCATGGACTACCTGGCCGCTGGCGATCAGGTCCATACACTCCCGCTTGCCAGCCAAAACGCTAAGCGGCAACCCAGCGCCCACTGCTTTCGCGTACGTCGCCAGGTCCGGGACCACGTTGTAGCGCTCCTGCGCGCCGCCCAGGGCCAGACGAAATCCGGTGATCACCTCGTCGAAAATTAACAGCGCGCCGGCCTTTGCAGTGATGTCGCGCAGAAATTCCAGAAATCCGGGTTCTGGTGGAATGCAGCCGCTATTGCACAACATTGGCTCGCAAACGACGGCCGAGATTTGCCCGGCATTCTCTCGAAAAAGACGCTCCACAGCCGCTCTGTCATTCCACTCCGCGACGGCAACCGTGTCTGGTTGCAATTGTCCCAGCCCTGCGCCCACCGGGCCACCTTTCGCGGCCTCCATCTGCTCTCGCGTCGGGTGATAGCTCAAGAGAACCGAATCCGCCCAACCGTGATAGTGTCCTTCGAACTTGATGTATTTCTTCCGGCCCGTCGCCGCGCGCGCGAGCCGCAGCGCGACTTGGACAATCTCAGTTCCGCTGCTCGCAAAACACACCAGTTCGGCGCACGGAATCATAAGCCGCAAGCGCTCCGCGACCTCATATTCCAGATCGTGCTGGCACCCAAACGTGAACCCGCGCTTCAATTGCGCCGCGACGGCCTCCGCGACGGCGGAGGGTGCGTGGCCCAGGATCAACGGTCCCCATCCCATGGCGAAGTCACAATACTCATTGCCGTCTACGTCCCGGATGCGCGAGCCGCTGCCCGAGTCGATGAACAGAGGATAAGGCCGGGCGTTGCGTCGCAAGCCCGTCGACACGCCCCCGGCAAGCGTACGGCACGAACGCTCGAACCGCGCGAGCGACCCCGCCGTTTTTTTTCGGATTGACGCTTCGTGCGCCGCAGCCCCGAAGTTCGCGCCCGCGACGGCAGCGGTTGGGGGCAGGGGACTGGAAGATCGAGTGGACATATTTCCTGGACCGGCTGCGACTTGCGAAGATAAACCTCAATCTTCTATAATGCCCTGCATCATGTCAAGAGGAAAATGCGGGTTTCTCATATGAAACGGTCGCAGGCGGTCCAGTTAGCTTTGGGCCTCGCCTGCGCCCTCGCCTACGGCCGTGAAGCGACCGCGCACCCGTTCATTCTTCCCGCGCCACGGGTGATTCACGAAGCGGACGGACATTTTCCCTTGCGCGGCGCAAGGATCTGCTTCGCATCCAAACCGTCGCCCGAAGATCTGTTCGCAGCCCACGAGCTTGCCGCGAAGTTCAGCCGGGCCGCGCACCTTTTGTTTCCCGTTCAGGAAGCCGCGTGTAACGGGAAAGCTATCCTCTTTAACCGAACGGGAGCCGGCCCCGATGTACCTCAGCCAGGTGAGACCGCAGGAAAAAATTCTCGCGAAGCCTACAGCATCTCGATTTCGGCATCCGGTGTTCGGGTGGAAGCCGGATCCTCTGCCGGCCTCTTCTACGCGGTGCAAACGCTGGGGCAAATGGTTGAGCCGGCACCCGAACCATTTCTTCCCGCCGCCACGATAGAAGACTGGCCCGCCCTCGCTTACCGCGGCCTGATGATGGACATGAGCCACACGCAGCTTCCGCGGCTCGATGAACTGAAGCGCCAGATCGATTTTCTCGCGCTCTGGAAAGCCAACCAGTATTACTTCTATTCCGAAGCTACCATCGCGCTCGACGGCTACCCGATCCTGCCACCGGACGCACGCTTCACCAAGCCGCAGGTTCGCGAGCTAATCGAGTACGCGCGGCAGCGACACATTGACGTAATCCCCAACCAGGAGCTCTACGGACACCTCCACGACCTATTTCGCATGGAGCGTTACTCCGATCTCGCGCCCATCCCTTACGGCGGCGAATTCAATCCCGAAGATCCGCGCGTCAACCAGATATTGTCCGACTGGATCGGCCAGCTTGCGGCTCTCTTCCCCAGCCCGTTTTTTCATGTCGGTTTCGACGAGACCTGGCTTCTCGAAAAGGAAGCGCAAAGCCTGCACCGAACTCCCGAAGAGCTCTACCTGGAGCAACTCAACCGCGTGGCCGGACTCGTCAAGAAAAATGGCAAGGTGCCCTTGGCGTGGGCCGACATGATGGAAAAGTTTCCGCGCATGATTCCGCAGCTGCCGAAAGGATTGATCGCTGTCCCCTGGCACTACGATCCGTTGACCGACGCCGAGTATGAAAAGTTCCTCGGCCTTTTCAAGCCGCCGGAGTTCCCATGATGGTGCTCAGCGCGGTGATGAACTGGCACTGGGTCACGCCGAATTACTCCAAATCTTTCGAGGTCGACTCCCTTCTGCTGAGGGCGGGTCTAAAGTACGGCGCTATGGGATTCGTGAACTCCGAATGGACCGATAACACCAACGCGGCGCTGATGCGCATGGCTCGCCCCGCGTTGGCTCACGGGGCGATTCTGGGATGGCAAGGCGCGGCTCCCGACGATTTCGTAAACAAATACGCCGCGGCTGCTTTTCCCGACGGAGCCGCTCAAAAGATCGCCCACGCCCTCGATCTCCTGGATCGCTCCGAGAGGCTGCTCGAACAGGCTCACGGAACCACCGTCGACGCCTTGTGGGGCAATCCATTTGCGGAGAGCCGTCTCGCCGGCACGCGCGACCACATCAAGGAACTGCATGAGTCACGCCGCGACGCGGAGGACGCCGAAGAGCTTTTCGAAAACGCGCCGGCGCGGTGACCGATGCGAGCCCGGACGCCGCCCCCACAATCCACGCCTGGCTAGTCGGATCGCATCTGTTGAACTATATCGCCCTCAAGTACATCTACGCGAATCAGATTTCCGGCTTCTGGCGGGAACTGGGCGAGCATCCTTCGAAGCACGACGTCACCACTCTGATCGCTCTCGAAACCGCGGACCAATACCATAGCCGTGCAGCGGACATGTTGGACGCCGTCGGCCGTCTGCACGACGAGTATCGCGACGCCTGGCTGGAGGAATACGCGCCCTACCGTCTCACCGTGGGGCTTGAGAAATTCGACGCCGAATATCAGTTCTGGTGGAAGTTCCAGCGTCGCGTGCAGGCGCTGGCGGCGAGCTACCGCGAAGGCGGCGCCTTGCCGCCGCTCGAAAGCGTTATCGAGCGTCCATGAAGCAAGCTACAGCGCCCACGCGCCGCCTCAAGCTGGGCGACCTCATCATCTATGGCATTGTGCTGATCCAGCCGATCGCGCCCGTGGGCATCTTTGGCATCGCGGACCAGATGTCGAAAGGTCACATTACCGCCTGTATCCTGATCGCCATGGCTGCCATGATGATCACCGCTTCGAGCTACGGCAGGTTGGCGGCTCTCTATCCCTCCGCCGGATCCGCCTACACCTACGTCGGCCGCGCTTTCAACCTCGAAGTCGGATTCCTGGTGGGCTGGGCGATGTTTCTCGACTACCTCATTATCCCGGTCATCAGCATCATCTATGCCGCGCTTACGTTGGATCGTCTGTTTCCCGCAATTCCCTTTCGTCTATGGGCGGTCGTGCTTGTCGCAGCGGCAACCCTCCTAAATCTCGCCGGCATCTCCTCACTCGCGCGTGCCAACAAAGCGCTCCTCGCGTTCATGACTGCGGTGATCGTCGCCTTTGTCGTGATGAGCGTCCGCTTTCTCTACGCGCGATCGGGCTGGCATGGCGTTTTATCACTCCACGCGATCTATAATCCTGCGACTTTCGATTGGCATCTGGTCATGACCGCGACGTCTCTCGCGGCCCTCACCTATATCGGATTTGATGGTGTCACAACGCTCGCCGAAGACGTCGAAAATCCTCGACGCACTGTTCCTCTCGCGACCGTTCTGGTGTGCCTCCTCACCGGCATCTTCAGCGCGCTCGAAGTCTATCTTGGACAACTGGTCTGGCCGGATTACCACAGCTTTCCCAATCTGGAGACGGCATTTCTCGATGTCACCCGCGTCGTCGGCGGAGAGCTGTTATTCCAGGCAATGGGGTGGGTGCTGGTGGTGGCTTGCGCGGGCACGGCGTTAACGGGACAGGCCGCCGCCGCGCGCCTCCTCTACGGAATGGGACGAGACGAAGTCCTCCCACGCTCGATTTTCGGCCGTTGGGATGCGCGACGCCGCCAGCCCTCCATCAATCTCTACTGGATCGGGGGACTGACGTTAGCGGGCATTTGGCTCGTGAGCTATCAGCTTGCCGCGGAAGTATTGAACTTCGGCGCCTTCCTCGCGTTCATGGGTGTGAATCTTGCGGCCATCCGCGTCTTCTTTGGCGCGGATCGCCGTGGCCTTGCGGCCAATCTCCTTCTCCCCCTGAGCGGATTCCTCTTCTGTCTCGTGATTTGGTGGAATCTCTCGCGCCCTGCGCAGATTGCCGGCGGTGTCTGGTTGACCGCGGGCTTGTTGCAGATCGCTATTAAGACGCGCGGATTCCAACGTCCGGCAGGGAAATTGGAGTTCCAGGAAGGAGAACTCGCGTGATTTCACGCGGCATCCCGGAGGCGCTCGCGGTATGCTCTATGGTCTCTCGCCAACACTGCGATTCCGTGCTGGCTAACAAAGGTTGGCACAAGACTATCTTCATCGGCGGCTACTACGCGAGAACGCTGGCGGCCTGTTATCGCATCCTCGGCGACCGCCGCTATTTCGCCGCAGCTATAGCCTACGGCGACCCTCTGCTGGCGCTGCAATCGTTTGCCCTCTACTCCCACCTGCGGCAATGGAACGCCGACCTCGAATCGAAGGTCCGTTCCCAGATCGAGTGGCTCCTGACCACGCAAAACGCCGATGGCACGTGGGCCGTAAAAGGCAGTTCCGATCAGAAGCGTAGTCCGGGCGTCGTCAATTTTCTGATCTGGTACCATAGCCACGTCCGTCATGATCCGCGAATCGTCGAGGCCGTTCGGAAGTTCGATCGCTTTCTGCTCACTGCCGGGCAGGCGAAGGCGTTCGGACTTCTTAGCGCGGACGGCGGTAATGGCGGAGCCCATGCGACCGAAGGGGCAATGTCGTAACATCGCTCACCCGCCGCGCCATCGCCGAGATTCTTCGCCCTGGTGTCGGTACCACCGGGTAAAACAAAAACACTATGACTGAACCATCTTCCATCGCAGGATTGTCCCTCATCGAACTTCGCGATTTCTATCGGGCCGAACTCTTCGACCATTTCCTACCGTTCATGGAGCGCCACCTCGTCGATCACGAGTACGGCGGCTTCATGTGCCACGCCGACCGCGACGGTACGCTACTCTCCACCGAGAAGGTCACCTGGTACATGGCACGCGGTGTTTGGGTCTATTCATTCCTCTATTCCAACTTCGGACACGACCGCAAATTTCTCGATGTGGCCCGGGCCGCACTCGATTTGCTCTTGAAGATCGAGCCCGCCGAACCTGGAGCACAGTGGCCCAAACGCTTCTCGCGTGAAGGCGCTGCGCTCACTCCGCCCGATACCGAGGTCTACGGAAACCTCTTCATTGCCGAGGGTCTCACCGCCTATTCTGCAGCTACGGGCGAAGATCGCTGGCTCGTAAAAGCCAAAGAAATCCTGCACCAATGCCTGCGCTTCTACGACTCGCCGGACTACGCTCCGGAAATCGGCCAGACTTATCTCGGGCCCTCCGCCCTGCCTTTTCCCGGGGCGCGCGTGCTCGGCGTCTCAATGATCTCGCTGCGTCTCGCTTCGCAGATGCTCGAACTCGGCCCCGACGCCGATATCCAGGCGATTTCCGACCGCTCACTCGATGCGCTGCTCCATCGCCACCTCCATCCGGAGTTTGGTCTGCTCAACGAATTACTTGCTCAAGATTTCTCGCGCGATAACGAATTCTCGCAGCTCGTCTACATCGGGCACGCCATCGAAGCCATGTGGATGGTCATGGACGAAGCGCTTCGCCGCAACGATGCAGTTCTCTGGAATCGCGCTGCGGGCCTCTTCGACGCCACGTAGATGTGGCGTGGGACGACGTGTACGACGGCGTGTTCCGCAATATTCGCGATGTCGAGCGCAATGTCTGGGATGTGGACAAAGTTCTTTGGGAGCAGTTGGAAGTGTCGATCGGCTGCCTGCTGCTGGTCGAGCGTGCGGGTGACGCGTGGGCCGCGGAACGGTTCGCCCGCATGTTTCGCTATGTGAACGATCGCTTTCGTCTCGAACGTCACGGTCTTCCCTTGTACATGTTCACCGCGGACCGGAAGGTCACGTTTACCGCGCATTCCGACCGCATCGAGAACTACCACCTGCCCCGCTACCTGATGTTGAACCTGTTGTCCATCGAGCGCATGTTGGTCCGCCAAAGCTAATGTCGCAACTTGACTGGCTGGTCATCGCGATCTATTGCCTCGGGATGATCGGCCTCGGCATCTGGTCGTACCGCCGCGTCGCGACCGCAGCGGATTTTTTTGCCGCCGGCGGAAAAATGCCGTGGTGGCTGGCCGGCATCTCGCACCACATGTCCGGCTACAGCGCGGCCGTGTTCGTCGCCTACGCAGGCATCGCCTATCGCTATGGCTTCGCGCTCTATGTCTGGTGGGCCATCCCGATCTCCACGTCAATTCTTGTCGGATCCTGGCTCGTAGTGCCCCGCTGGGCGCGCCTGCGTCTCCGCTTCGGTATTACTTCGCCTCTCGAATATCTCCGGGTCGCTTCAATCTCCCGGTGCAGCAACTGCTCGCGTGGGCGGGCGTTCTTCTGAAAGCCTTCGATATGGGCGCGAAGTGGGCTTCGATCGCGATCATCCTCAACGTTTTCACCGGTATTCCCGTCGCGCCTGGAATTCTCGCGTCGGCCGCCATCTCGATTTTCTATATCGTGCTCGGAGGTCTGTGGGCCGCAGCCGCAACCGAACTGGTGCAATTCTTCATTCAGCTTCTGGCGGGCATTGCGATGTTTGCCGCCGTGCTGTCCAAACTCGGCGGCACATCCGCGATCTTCGGGATGTGGCGGCAACTGCCGGCCGGAACGCGACCCCGTTTAACGGACAATTCACACCGGGCCTTCCTCAGCCTATCTGCTCGTCAGTTTTTTGAGCTACAACGGAGGCACCTGGAACCTGGCCCAGCGTTACCCCGCCTCGCCCACAGGGCCCGACGCTCGGCACGCCGCGTGGCTCTCCGCTGCGCTCTACCTCTTCTGGCCCCTCATCCTATTCTTTCCCATGTGGGCCGCGCCGATCCTGCTGCCTGGCCTCGCGGATCCGACGCAGTCTGACCCTCCGCTTGCCTAAACGTTGCTTCCCCACGGACTGGTGGTCTTTTGCTCGCCTC
>CAVZRE010000032.1:0-190229 GCA_963777595.1 Terriglobia bacterium | reverse complement strand
TGGCCTTCGGCGCGAGCGCCGGTAGCGGCTCGCAGATCATTTCTTATTGCAGTTCGATTCATCTTCGCATTGTGAAGTGCTTCACCAACCGCGCCCCGACCTCCGTCGGAGCTTCGCGCGTCGGAAAATGTCCGACACCGGTCAGGACAATCCGCTCGAACGGCCCAGTAAATTTTTCCGAGACCGTTGCGCTGACCTTCGGTGGATGGAGCCCGTCCAATTCGCCTTGGAAGTAGATGGTCGGTAGCGCGAGCGCCTTGGTCGTCTTCACCTTGTCATCGAGCCACTTGCTGGCAGGATCCGGCTCTGCTTCATCCCAGCGCGCGCGGTAGCTATGCAGCGTCACATCGACCCAGTCGGGATTGTCAAATGACGCTGCGACCAGGTTGAAGGTCGCATCTTCGAACCAGCCCTCCGGCGACCATGTTTCCCACATGATACGGGCGAACCCCTTCAGGATCCTCACGCACCGCCTGTGCGCCGCGCTTGGTTGCCTGGAGCCAGTCGATACCTCGGGAATTACGGCACCCCGGCGAGCCGCGACGGCGTCGAGAGCATGGCGATACAATCGACCCGGTCGGGCTAGCCGACCGCCAGCGTCTCAGCCATGTTCGAGCCCCAATCATGCCCCGCCACCGAGAAATTGGATACGCCAAGGATGTCGAGCATCTCGATCGCGTCGAGGACCAGGAGGGCCATCATCTCGGTAAGCAATCTCAAGCAAGTTGGTCGGAAGTTTTGCCATTTTTCATGATCCTACATCCTGTGGTTCCACGGCCATGGATATGGAATGCGTATCCTTCCCTGTCACCTTGCTTCGTTAGATTACGTGTTGTTCCCGACGGGTTCGGACGCTCCGCTGTCGCGTGTATCGAAACAGAGTTCCCAGCAGATCTCGCGGTGGCTGACGGATGGCAGTTTGAATTGCAGGTCTTCGTGATGGGAGTTGATGAGCAGCAGGAATGTGTCATCACGGATCGGTTCTCCCACGCCGTTTACGTCATCTAAGACTTCTCCCGAAAGGCGCAGGCCAAGCGCGCGGATCCAGGGGGAATGCCATTCCTCCTCGGTCATCTCGAGTCCATCAGGACGGAGCCAGCTAATGTCCTGCACCCGTCCTCCGGCGATTTCCACGCCAGGAACGCGCGACGGGTCAATCGGACGGTCCTGGAAGAATTTGCGGCGATGAAGGTTGGGGTGCTCTTTGCGAAAGGCGATCAGCTTTTGAGTCAGCAGGAGAATGCTCTTTCGCTGGTCATCCAGCTGCCAGTTGTACCAAGATGTTTCATTGTCCTGCGCATAGCCGTTGTTATTGCCATTTTGTGTGCGGCCGATTTCATCGCCTCCGCAGATCATGGGGACACCCTGCGAAAAGAGCAGCGTGACGAGAAAATTTCGTATTTGACGCTGCCGTAGTTGAATGACTGCCGGGTCATCGGTCGGACCCTCCGCGCCGTGGTTCCACGAATGATTATCGTCGGCGCCATCGCGGTTTTCCTCGCCATTGTTCTCGTTGTGTTTCTGATCGTAGCTGACCAGATCGAACATGGTAAATCCGTCATGCGCCGTGATGAAGTTGACGCTGGCCGCGGGGTGACGGCCATCGCGTTGGTATAAATCACTGGAGCCTGTCAGGCGGTATCCTAACTCGGCTAACTGGCCGGGATCGCCCTTCCAGTAACGGCGGACGGTGTCGCGGTATTTTCCATTCCATTCGGCCCACAAGGCGGGGAACTTGCCGACCTGGTAGCCGCCTTCTCCGACGTCCCATGGCTCGGCAATCAGCTTCACCTGAGAAATTACCGGATCCTGATTGATGATGTCGAAGAACGAGGACAGGCGGTCCACTTCATGCAGTTCGCGGGCCAGCGCGGCGGCAAGGTCGAAGCGGAAGCCATCGACGTGCATTTCAAGCACCCAATAACGCAAGCTGTCCATTACCAGTTTCAAAACCTGAGGATGGCGGACGTTCAACGTGTTGCCGGTGCCGGTGTAATCCATGCAATAGCGCAAATTTTCGGTAAGCCGGTAATAGACCGGATTGTCGATTCCCTTAAAGCTGAGGGTCGGACCCAGATGATTCCCCTCGGCGGTGTGATTGTATACCACGTCGAGGATGACCTCGATACCGGCGCGGTGCAGATTTTTCACCATGGACTTGAACTCGCCGACCTGCTCGCCCCGGTCGCCGGAGCTCGAATAGCGGGCTTCCGGGGAAAAGAAATTAATGGTGTTGTAACCCCAGTAGTTCCGCAGGCCTTTCCGCACGAGGTATTCGTCATCGAGGAAGGCATGAACGGGCATCAGTTCCACCGCGGTAATGCCAAGCTTTTTCAGGTAGTCGATGGTGGTAGGAAAGGCAAGGCCGGCATAGGTGCCGCGTAATTCTTCGGGTACGTCGGGGCAGCGGGCGGTCATGCCTTTCACGTGCGCTTCGTAAATGATCGAGTCGTGAAAGGGAATACCCGGGGGACGGTCATTCTCCCAATCAAAATGGGACGCGGTAACAACGGATTTCGGAACGCCCCAGGCGCTATCCTGATCGTCGATTACAGAATCGTCGCCACCCGGTTTATAACCGAAGACCGGAGCATCCCAGTTGACAGTTCCCGAGAGAGCCCTAGCGTACGGATCGATCAATAGCTTATGGCAGTTGAAGCGCTGGCCCTGATCCGGATTATACGGGCCGCAGAGCCGGTACCCGTAGAGTTGGCCCATTTTGACGCCAGGGAGATAGCCATGCCAGACGCTTCCCGTGGTTTCCCTGAGCTGGTACGACTCGGCGGCTTCATGATTATCTTTGTCGAAAAGACAGAGTTCAACGCCTGTGGCGCCTTCGGAATAGATCGAAAAATTAACACCGACCCCATCCCATGTGGCGCCCTGCGGATAAGGCTTACCGGGCAGTAGTTTCTTCATCGTCCAAAACCTATTATGTACAAGGAATTTAAAAAGTCATTGCCTGTGTGACAGAGCAAGTGGCGCTAGTATACACGCCAATCTCCATAGTCAGAAATCGGGCGCGTACAACCGTGAGAAATCGCTCACGATCCATCCGACTTGCGGGTCTCCGGCATTCGAAACTGGTAGAGCAGACCACCCAGGATAGCGAATCCGGACAAGCCTGCGAAGGCAACGTTAAAACCGGCTGACTTGGCGACCCAGCCGAAAGCAGAGTTACTCAAGAAGCCGCCCAGGCCCATCGCCGATTGAATGGAGCCCTGGAGGAAGTTGAAGCGTCCGGTACCTTTTGCAAGATCAGCGGTCACAAGGGTTAGGAGAACGCCGTAGAGGGCCGCGGCAACGCCATCAAAGACCTGCAGTCCTATGAGATAAAAAGCGTTGTGGCTGGCGAGGTTGAGTCCGTTGCGGAGGGCGAGGAAGGCGAAGGCCAGCAGGAAGAGGGGTTTTCGTCCCCAGGAGTCGGCCTTCTTGCCGGCGAACATCGCAATCAGAACCATGGTGACCTCGGCTACCGCGACAGCAGCGGCGACCTGCCAGGCGGATCCGGCGCCATGGTTCGCCTTCGAAAGGATTTCTCCGACCAGCGGGAGCGTGGCCTGGTTTGCAACGTTAAACAAGACTACCGCGAGAGTGAAGGTGAGGATTCGTTTATCGCTAAAAAGTTGACGAAATCCGGTCGGCTCATTTTCCTTGTCGCCGCTTTCCTGCTTTTGACCTCCGCGAGCCGCTTCATAGTCGACATGTTCAGTGCTGATGAACATGACGGCTACGGCCATACCGGCCGCGAACAAAGCAGCCGTGTAAAAAATGCCTCCTAAGACAAGAAAGGTGCCTACAACACCCGCGAGGATCGCGAAAATTACATTGCCGCTATGCGTGAAAGTCTCATTGCGAGCGACCCGCCCGGTTAATTCCGATTCCTCGGACATGCCGAGGGCAAAAGCTCCGGTAGCGGCTGGGAACACGGTGATGGCCGCGCCAATCACGAGTTGGACGACGATCTGAACACCGTAATTCGGTAAGAGCGCGATACCGGTAGCACAGAGAGCTACTACGGCCGCAGCGGACGCCGTCAGAATCCGTTTGTGGTGCGAGTTATCTATTAAGTGTCCGACGCCACTTTGTAAGACAATACCCACTAAAGATTGACACGCGATGAGGATGCCGATCTGCCCGGGATTCCAATGGCGAACCGAGGTATAGAAGATCGCCATGAAGGGTCCGAGTCCAGTTTGGATCCCGGCATTACAAAAGTTAAGCGCGTCGAGCGCACGTAGACTGCGTGATTTATCTTCTGCCATGAAAGTGATTCCAGTTGGTTTAGTTGCGGCTGGCGAGGGGAGCGGCGATCGATTCTAATGATTTCCGTTCGGCGTCGACGCCAAGCCAGACCTCGGTCAAACCGCCAGCAGCCATGACGACAGCGCCGATGATATAGCCCCAAAACAGCAGCGTTCGCGAACCGGTGCCGACGATGTAGCCATAGAGAGCTGGTCCAAACGCGCCTCCGACGAAGGTTCCGCAGGCGTAGAAAATAGCGATTGCGAGGGCTCGTATTTCGAGCGGAAAAACTTCGCTGACGGTAAGGTAGGCCGAACTCGCCGCGGAAGAGGCGACAAAGAAGACGACCGTCCATGCGAGCGCCTGAGTGGCGACGGTCAGCATGCCAGCGAGGAAGAAACAACTGGCGATGGCCAGCAGGACACCGGAGGAGATGTAGGTGACGGCAATCATGGTTTTCCGTCCCACGGTGTCGAAGAGCCTGCCCATCAGGATGGGTCCGCACAGATTCCCCAGTGCGAGGGGGACGAGATAGAGTCCTAATTTCTCCGCGGGCACCTGGTAATAGCGCAGCAGGACCAACCCGTAGGTAAAAAGGACAGCATTATAAAAGAAAGCCTGTGTGACCATCAGCGAGAAGCTCAGGATCGATCTTTGACGATGCTCATAGGCCATCGCCCTCCAGATTTCGCGCCATGGCGTGTGTTCTTGCGTGCGAAGCCGGAGAGTTCCTTCGGGCGCGGGCAATTGATCTGGATGTTCGGTGACCTGGCTTTCGATTTCGGCGACGATCTTCTCGGCTTCGTCCTTGCCCCTGTGGATCAGGAGCCAGCGAGGGCTTTCGGGCACGTGCCGCCGCATGAATAAAATTCCGAGACCGATGACAGCTCCGATGCCGAAGGCGAGACGCCAGCCCAAGTTGATGGGGAAGATGCCGGGCTTCAAAAGAATGAGAGACACGCCCGAACCGAGGGCTGCGCCGATCCAGAATGTCGAGTTGATGAGGAGATCAACGTGACCGCGGACGCGGGCGGGAATCAATTCGTCGACTGCGGAATTGATGGCCGCATACTCGCCGCCGATTCCGGCGCCGGTGAGAGATCGAAACAGAGTGAAGCTCGCGAAATTCCAGGAAAAGGCCGTCGCCGCAGTGGCGGTGAGGTAGAGCAGCAGCGTGACACTGAACAGGCGTTTGCGCCCCAGGCGATCGGTGGCATAGCCGAAGACAAGGGCCCCGACTACGGCACCTAAAAGATAGATCGTCGAGCCGAGGCCGATCTGCGAGTCCGTCAGGCCGAGGGTATCGGGGCGTTTCAAGATGCCGGCCAGCGAGCCTGCGAGATTGCCCTCCAGGCCATCGAGGAGCCAGGTGATGCCGAGCGCGATTACGACGAGAGTATGCCATCGGCTCCAAGGCAGGCGGTCAAGCCTGGCGGGAATGTCCGTGGTGATGATCTGTCCGTCAGATAGGGAGCTTGTGTCTTTTGCGTAGGCCACCGGCCAGGCGAGAGCATCCGTCAGGCCAAGGTAGAAATCTCACAACGTCTCGCAGAGTCAACGCAGGCCAAAGGCCTGCTCTACGACTAGGCTAATTGCATCTTGTGCTGCTTCAAGACGCTGTCAATCCCGAGGTACAATTCGCCCTGCACTTCATAGAATTCGTTGATGTCCGGTGTCCGCACATAGCAGAAGATCTCGACACGAAATGCCGCGGCGGTCAAGCCGATGAGACGCACGGGACAGGGCCCGAGGTCTACAAGGTCAATTTTCTCCACAGCACGCTGGATGGCTTGCATGAGCTGTCTGACTTCGTCTTCTTCGGCGTTCCGATGGACCTCGATCACCGGATTAAAAAGGATTTTATCGCGGAGCGAATAGTTCTCCAGATTCAGCGCGGCGAACGAAGAATTCGGCACACTGACGACGGTCCGGTTATTGGTGCGGATTCGAGTCGATCTCATCCCGATGTCTTCGACGGTACCGATCAAGTCGCCGAATTTGCCGAAATCTCCGATGCCAACCGGATGGTCCCCGATGATCGAAACGCCTCCAAAGACGTTGGCGATGGTCTGTTGAGCGGCGAGGGCCACGGCGATGCCGCCGACACCGAGCCCCGCGATCAAAGTGCTGGTGTTGTAGCCCCAGTTACTCAGTACGACAAGAATCGAGAAGGCGATGATGGTGACGTTCGCCGTGCGGCGTCCCAGATGAAGCATGGAGCGCGAGCTGAAATCGTGCCGTGCGTCGAGGACGGCCTCGAGGTGAGTGAAGAAAAGATCCACCAAGCGGACGAGACACCAGGCAACAGAGCAGACGAGGACGAATTCGGTGGCGCGTCCGATATAGAGTCTCGCGATTGCGGATGGCGCGATGAATTCAACGGCTACCCGGAAGACCGCGAGGCAAAACATGATGCGCATGGGCTGGACGATGATGCCGAGCCAATGGAGTCGATCGCTGCCGTGCGTATGATTACCGATGATCCTCACTGCCGCCATGAACAGGCGGTCGAGCAGGCGCGAGAGCGAAAGGAGTAACAACACTGCCAGAATCAGGGCGGCCCACTTCCAGAGTGAAGTTTCGAGTAATTGCTGGTGCACCAGGAAGGGCGGCAGGAAATGTGCAATCCAGGGCGGCGTATCGGAGGGGATCAGTTCCGGTATGACGGCGACGGTGCCTGCGGAGAACAACCAAACGCCGGAGCTGCCTGGCCGGAGAGACTTTTCGAGCAGGATGGGAATACTCTGTCCGTCCCGCAAGACAGTGGTGACGCGCTCGCTGCCGGAACTGCCAGCCCCGTCCTGATTGCGACTGAGCTGCGAAATGTTAAAGTGCGAGTCTGAATTGAGGATTGCCTCCAACTGCCTGGAAAGCTCAAGACCTCTTTCGAACCGGACGCCGTCTGGCACCTGGCGAAGATCGAGATACTGCGCGGCACGCTGGTAATCGCGATCGTGAGCGGCTTCGAGAAATCCGGTAACCGCAGAGCGCGGGTTGTCGCGGCCCAGCGGATCTGGTTTGGAACCGGAAGTTTGAGCAAACGCAAAAGACGTCAGACAACAGGTTAGGGCTGCGAGAGTCGCGTGTCTCATTTCACGTTAGACAAGCATTCAGCCTGCCGGATGCTTTAGCGGAAGTATGTTAACCGACGTTGTCTCTGTGCGCGAATATACCTTTCGAAGTTTGGGCTGGTGCATCTGAAGCGTCTTTGGTACGTAATGTGCCGCGCAGAGTCACAAAACAGAGTGACTTATCAACCGATCGAAAACTATGGGCTTGTCGGCAACATGCGGACTACCGCGCACGTAGGGTTGGACGGATCCATCGACTGGTTCTGCTATCCGAATTTCGATTCGCCCAGCGTTTTCGGTGCGATCCTCGACTCGGCGAAAGGAGGCTCATTTAAGATTGCCGCCGCTGCCGGGGGCGGGGTCCAGAAACAGATGTATTGGCCGGGAACCAATATTCTGATCACCCGTTCTTTGTTGAAGGAGGGAATCTTAGAACTTCAGGATTTCATGCCCGTGGGTGATCCGCGCTTTGATCAGCACCTCTGCCGCCGCGTGCGCTGCGTGAAAGGCGAAGTAAGAGTTTCGCTGGTGTGCCGCCCGGCCTTAAACTATGGGCGTGACAGCCACGAAACGACCATTGACTCGTCGGGTGCGGTTTTTAAAGCTTCGAGTCTGACTTGCTCGCTCGCATCACAGATTGCGCTGGCGCAAGATGGGACAGGTGGCGTGACAGCGGAATTCGTGCTGCGGGAAGGGGAAAGTAAAGGCTTTTTGTTCACCTCCGGCGAGCCACCCGATGTCCCTTCTCCCGAGAAGCTTCAGGAGTTGTTCGAGACTACTCAGAAATTCTGGCAGCAGTGGCTCTCCGGATGCAATTATCGAGGACGCTGGCGCGAGCAGGTTCAGCGGTCGGCACTCGTTTTGAAATTGCTCACGTACGAACCCACCGGAGCGATCATTGCCGCGCCCACTACCAGTTTGCCGGAAGTGATTGGAGGAAGCCGCAATTGGGACTATCGTTATACTTGGTTGCGGGATGCGGCGTTCACAGTTTATGCGTTGCTGCGCATCGGCTTCAAGGCAGAGGCCTCGGCGTTTTTCAGCTGGTTGAGAAACTACGTGACGAAACCTGGAAGCGAGGAGTCTTCGTCCGACGGAGGGCGGTTGCGAACGATGTACACCGTACATGGCGAGAACCGGCTAGCCGAAGAGATATTGGATCATTGGGAAGGCTACCGGGGATCGGGGCCGGTGCGCATCGGCAATGCGGCCGCGCTGCAGTTCCAGAACGACATCTATGGAGAACTGCTCGATGCCTGTTATCTCTATAACAAGCATGTCTCGCCCGTTACCTATGACATGTGGCTGAGAATCCGGCGGCGGCTCAACTGGATCTGCGAGAACTGGCAGCAGCCGGATTCGGGCATCTGGGAGATGCGCAACCAGCCGGAGAACTTTGTTTATTCGAAGGTGATGAACTGGGTTGCGCTCGACCGCGGAATTCGATTAGCGGACAAGCGTTCCTTCCCCGGAGAACGCGGCAGGTGGGTGGAAGAGCGAGACCGGATCTACGAAGAGGTGATGACGAAGGGGTGGTCCGAGAAGCGCGGGGCATTTACGCAGTTTTATGGCAGCGATGACCTGGATGCATCACTGCTCATCATGCCTCTGGTTTTCTTTGTCTCCGCCAATGATCCCCGGATGCTCGCGACGGTGGAGGAAATCCTCAAGAGGCCGGATGAAGGTGGACTCGCGAGCGACGGGCTGATCTACCGTTATCCGCCGCAGCCGAGGGTGGATGGATTGCCCGGCGAGGAAGGTACTTTCAACATATGTTCCTTCTGGTTGGTGGAGGCGTTGACGCGAGCGGGCTTCGTCAATCCCGAATATCTAGATAAAGCCAGGCTGCTGTTCGAAGGAGTGCTGGGATACGCAAATCATCTCGGTTTGTATGCCGAACAAACGGGTCCGCAAGGTGAAGCGCTGGGTAATTTTCCGCAGGCCTTCACGCATCTCGCATTAATCAGCGCCGCGGTCAACCTGGATCGGGCTTTGGGGTGAAGTACGGACTAATATGAAAAAGTACGCGAGTGCTACCGATCCTCTTTGGTACAAAGACGCTATTATTTACGAAGCGCATGTAAAGGCGTTCTTCGACAGTGACAACAACGGGATCGGCGATTTCAAGGGTTTGACGCAAAAGCTCGACTACTTGCAAGACCTGGGCGTAACCTGTCTCTGGTTGCTCCCGTTTTTTCCCTCGCCTCTCCGGGATGACGGCTATGACATCTCGGACCCGGCGGCCGTGCATCCCAGTTACGGGAACCTGGAGGATTTCAAGAATTTCCTGGCGGCGGCGCACGAGAGAAATCTGCAGGTACTAATCGAACTGGTGGTGAACCATACATCGGATCAGCATCCCTGGTTCCAGGCTGCGCGCAAGGCTCCGGCGGGTTCTCCGGAGCGCGATTTCTATGTGTGGAGCGATAGCGACAGGAAGTATAGCGACGCAAGGATTATCTTTACCGACACCGAGAAGTCCAACTGGTCCTGGGATTCGGAAGCAGAGGCGTATTACTGGCATCGCTTTTTCTCACACCAACCGGATTTGAACTTCGACAATCCGGCGGTTCTCGAGGAAGTCCTCAAGGTCATGCGTTTCTGGCTCGATATGGGCGTCGATGGATTACGGTTGGACGCGATTCCTTATCTGGTTGAACGGGACGGAACCAATTGCGAAAACCTGGACGAGACGCACGAGGTGATTAAGCAGGTACGCCGCGACCTGGACGCGAACTACGGCAACCGTTTATTGCTGGCAGAGGCGAACCAGTGGCCGGAGGAAGTCCGGCAATACTTCGGTCAAGAGAACGAATGCCATATGGCATTTCATTTTCCATTGATGCCGCGAATTTTCATGGCGCTGCGTCTGGAGGATCGTCTGCCGATCACCGATATCATGTCGCGCACGCCTGAAATTCCGGCGAGTTGCCAGTGGGGGCTGTTCCTGCGCAATCACGATGAGCTCACGCTCGAAATGGTGACCGACGAAGAGCGCGACTATATGTATTTCGCTTATGGAAGCGATCCCCGGATGCGGCTCAACGTAGGAATCAGAAGACGTCTGGCGCCCCTGATGGAGAACAACCGCCGCCGCATCGAACTGATGAACAGCATCCTGTTTTCATTCCCAGGCACTCCGATTATTTATTACGGCGATGAGATTGGGATGGGTGACAACATCTATCTGGGAGATCGCAATGGCGTCCGCACGCCGATGCAATGGAGCCCGGACAGGAATGCCGGGTTCTCACGCGCCAACCCCGCACAGCTTTATAGCCCGGTGATTATCGATCCCGTTTACGGCTACGAAGTGGTCAACGTGGAAACCCAGCTCAGCGATTCTTCTTCGCTGCTGCACTGGATGCGCAACATGATTGCGTTGAGAAAATTATTCCGGGTGTTCGGCAGAGGGACCTTGGAATTTCTGCAGCCGTCGAATCAAAAGGTGCTGGCGTACCTGCGACGTCTGGATGGCGACCAGGTGATGTGTGTGGCAAACCTGTCACGATTTTCTCAGCCCGTCGAGCTGGATCTAGCTCACCTGGCGGGTTTCACTCCGGTGGAGATGTTGGGCTATACAGAATTCCCGCAGATTGACAATAACCCTTACCGCCTGTCCCTCGGCCCCTATGGGTTCTTCTGGTTCGAACTGCAAGGGAAGAAGAACTGAATCAACTGTTACATGTGGTGAAAGTGTTCTTCCGGTTCTTTTTCGACTTTGTCGGACTGGCGCTCCCAAGTCCGGCTCACCATTTCCTTGGAGCCTAATCCGACAGCTAAAGCGAGCGCCAGCACGATGCCACCGAATAAGATGGCGAAGGCCATGCGCACCACCAGGCCGCCGATGCGCAAGTGGTCGAGCGCCATCGCGACACTCAGCACGATGACGAGCCATTTGACTCCGAGACTCAGCAACCGGGCCGATTGTATTTGCATGTTCACAGCGCTGATGAGAACGCTGCGCGCAAGAAACCTGGATGCGATAACTCCTACGAACAGCACCAGTACCGCGGCCACCGCGTTGGGAAGATAATCGAATAACTGCTCGATCAGCATCGACGGCAGCCTGGAATCGAGCGCACTGAGAGCGGTCAAGAGGCCGAGTACCAGGATTACGAAAAAGCAAGCGCGCGCAATGAGTTGAGCCGGTGTACTTTGCGGGGAGAACTCTCTCAACGCGGAGAAACCCCATTGGTCCAGGCGGCCATCGAAACTGAGCCGCGTCAAGGTCCTCTGAATAATTGCGCGCACGACGAAAGCAATGATTGCCGTGAGTGAAAGGATCACCACGAGGGCGAGCAGACCGGGGAGAATTTCGGCCAGAGTACCGGCAATCCGCGCGATCGCTTGCCTGACCACATCATCGACTTGATTCCACATTTGTCACTCCTTTACTTACGGATTGAAACGGTCCGGCCATCTCCAGCGGGAGATCAGATAGCTCTTCTGGGCCTCGTACGCAAGACATAACGATTCGATTGAGTCCTGGGTTTCTTTGGGACTTTTGTCCCGCACGCTCGTGATATAGGCTGCGACCCAACCCAGGTAGATGGGTGTCAACGCGCCTAAAAGATGGTCCCGATCGATGGAGCGCAAGCGATAGGCCAAGGCAAAGTCATAGATGACACGGGCCCAAGTGGCGTCATCGAAGTGAAAGCTTTCGGGAGCCTGGTACGCCATGCGCTTCAAGGCCACCAGCGTCGCGGGAGGCAGGACGATCCGCCAGACATCCTGCAGGTTGTGATAACCCAGCCTGAACGATTCAACCATGGGATGGACATCGAGAGGCGCTTCCTCGGAATCCGACACGGGCTCACAACCCGAGCCGAAGGTGGGTACGACTTCGGATTGTCGGATTCGCTGCCAGACGGAGGCAGTTTCATTCATCTGCGTGAAGATGGAGCCAAGCGCATCCGCGAGCACGGTGCTCAGTTCGGGAGCGGGTCCGTTGTGAGTCAGCATGCGGGGGCCCAGATAGGTTTGGGCGAGATTGAAGTCGCCGCACGATGCTCTGGCCGAAATCCATGCGTCGATACCGAATCCGCCAGCATCGCCGTCGGGCTGCCGTTGCCGCTGAAGGTATTCAATTATTTTGCCCGAGAACGAGAAGTCTCCTCCGATGGGCTGACGAATCCTCTTACCGTACAGCGCCCGAGTGAGCGGGTAAACGATGCCGTTCAGAATCGGGCCATCATATTTATGACGCTGATAGCATGGCGTCACGAAGTCAAACTGGTGGTCGACGACCGGCCGGCCGAGGGCTTCCAGCCAGTCCCCAGTGAAGTTGCTGATGTTGGCGTCGACTACGATGCAGGCTCGAGCGTTCAGTTTCGACACAATGCCGAATAGAGTTTTGTAGGCGCTCGCTTTCCCCGGCATACCGTAGTGATCCAGGGAAAGAATCGGCAGCGGACTCGAGAGCTGCAAGAAAGACGTTTTGTCGACGGCGGCTTCACGGGCGATTTCCTGTGTACCATCTTTCGAGCCGCCATCCAGATTGACGAGCACACCGCGGCTCTGGGGGAAAAAAGTGGCGAAGGCCTCCTGGCCGGTTTGAACCATGTGGCCAATGGTGCCGGCGCTATTGTGACTTAGCACCCCCAGCACGATATCGGCATAGGCAAGTTCGTCAATCTGTTGCTGCTGAATGTCCGCTTCAGCCATCTTTTCCCTTAGAAACTGCAGTCGAGCGCGTTGGCTCGCCGACGGGGACCGACCACAAAAGGCGATGGTCTGTGCTACGGATTTCGGCCGATTGGCAGCTGCTGGTATCGGATTGCAATTGCATCGGCCTCACTGCTGCCACACGGTTCGCGCTCGGCGTCACTAAAAGAATCTTCCCGGTAGATTGTTCGACGTAAATTATTCAACCGCGAAATTCCGAGAAGCGAATTCTGTGGCGATTGAGACAAACGACATGGCACTCATCGTGCTGTGACGTCAAAGACACAACTTACCCGGAGAACTGAATGCAATTGAGCTACCGTCTTGCGATTTTGCTAGGTGGCGCCGCCGCGGTTTCTGTGGGCTTTGCCACTTACCAGGCTATCAGCGAAACCAATACGCTCGAGAATGCGTTGCAGCGGCAGGCCCGAGTGGTTGCGGAAAGTCAACAGAAATCGCTGGAGCAGATGATCCAGACCGGCAGGCTAGGCGATCTACAACCATTTGTCGATCGCTTTCAAAATCACGATGGATTGGCGGGTGTGGCAGTATTCGATTTTGACGGACAACCGCTGGCGATCACCCGCGGCCTGGAGTCACGATTTTATGGCACTCCTTCGGTCTGGCAAGCGATGCTCGATGGGCGGAATGGGGGAACGTTTTTCCCTGGGAGGGACGGGCGCATGCATGTGTCGTCCCTGCCGCTTCGGAATGGGGACAAAGTGGTGGGGCGGATTGGGGTATTCCATGATGCCGGATCTATTCGAAATTCCGTATGGTGGCGTGCGCTAACGAACGTACTGGCGACACTTATCATCGTTGCGGTGACACTAGTAATCGTTTTGTGGAGTTTGGGAAGGCCGCTGCGGCGAATGACGGAGTGGCTGCATGACTTGCGTACTGGAAAGGCGCAGGCGAACGGGGAATTTCCGAGGGAAGAACTTTTCCAACCTCTGACGACGGAAGTAAGACAACTCGCGACCAGCCTGAACGAAGCGCGCGCGGCTGCCCAAGAAGAAGCGCGGCTACGGGACGCGTCTCTTTCCCTATGGACCCCGGAGCGGCTCAGAGTTTCCGTGCAAAGCAAGTTGAAGGGGAGCCGGCTATTCGTCGTTTCGAACCGGGAGCCATACGAACACCACTATCAAGGAAACACGGTGACCTGGTCGGTGCCTCCGAGTGGCCTGGTGACGGCGCTGGAACCGGTGCTGCGAGCTTGTGACGGCACCTGGATTGCGCAGGCCACGGGAAAAGCGGATCGCGCAACTGCCGACGATCGGGGACGGCTGCGAGTGCCTCCCGACCATCATCAGTATTCCCTGCGCCGCGTCTGGCTCAGCCGGGAGGAAGAAGAGGGCTTTTATGTCGGGTTTGCGAACGAGGGTCTCTGGCCACTCTGCCACATTGCTCATAACCGGCCGTTGTTTCGGGCGGAAGACTGGTCTCATTACCGAGACGTTAATCGCAAGTTCGCCGCAGCCGTGCTGGATGAGATCGAGGGTGAGCGCGAACCCATCGTATTGGCTCAGGATTATCATTTCGCCTTGCTGCCCCGAATGATCAAGGAACAGAGGCCTGACGCGCGTGTCGCTATTTTCTGGCACATCCCGTGGCCGAATCCGGAGGCGTTCGGCATTTGTCCCTGGCAGCGCGACCTGCTGGACGGAATGCTGGGCGCGGACTTGATCGGATTCCACATCCAGGCGCACTGCAACAATTTCCTGGAGACGGTCGACCAGGCTCTCGAATCGCGGATCAATTGGGAGCATTTCGCCGTGGATCGCAAACAGCACGTTACTGCGGTGCGTCCTTATCCGATCAGCGTCGCCTTCCATGGAGACGGCGCACCGCAACCATCGGACGAAGCCTATCAATCGGAACGCGCGGCGCTGCTTCGGCATCTAGGCGTGGAGGCGACCTTTCTGGGGCTGGGGGTCGACCGGGTCGACTATACGAAAGGGATTCCGGAGCGTCTGCGTGCGATCGAGCGACTCATGGAACTGTATCCGGCCTACCAAGGGAAGGTTACGTTTATTCAAATCGGCGCGCCGAGCCGGGGCCAGATCAAACGTTACCAGGATCTGATGAATGAGGTCTTACACGAGACGGAGCGAATCAATCAACGCTTTAAGACGAATAACTGGAAACCCATCGTATTCCTGAATCAGCATCATAGCCATGAAGAGATCCAGCCGTATTACCGTCAAGCGGATTTTTGCATGGTGACATCGTTGCACGACGGGATGAATCTGGTGGCGAAGGAGTACATCGCGGCGAGACACGATGAAAAAGGGGCGCTGATTCTGAGCCGCTTCACCGGCGCGAGCCGGGAATTGAGCGACGCGTTCATCATTAATCCTTATGACGCGGATGAAATGGCGCACGCGGTGGATGGCGCACTTTCGATGTCCGGGGAAGAGACTGGTACGCGCATGAGACGGATGCGAGCGGTGGTAAAAGAGAATAACGTCTATCGCTGGGCAGAGAACCTGGTGGGCGAGCTTGCCGGCATTCGCCTGGAGTCTGCTCTAAAGGGCAGTGGACAGGCAGCGAAGGCCGCGACGAAATCGCAGCCGGATTACAGCATTAGAATCGCGGGGTAATGCCAAGGGCGAACGAGGACGTCCGCAGCGGGTCAGGGGGACCTGCGCTACCGCATGTTTAAATAGTGAGTCATGCATTATGAGAGCCGCACTATGAGAGGCGCACTATGAGAACTGGGATGACCATTGCGGGTGCGATGTTGGTATGGGCCGCGGCTGTGCGAGCCGATCCTCAGGGTCAGGCCAACGAGGCTCCCGGGCCCATCGTCGTGCAGGAAGTTCCGCCGCCATCCAACAATTACGCTCTGGGGCCTGATTCTCTGCCTCACCCGGAGGTTCCCGCGGGCAAGACGTTCTCCTTCGAGATGGCCGATCCGAAGTCCTTTCCGGGAACCGTCAGGAACATTAGCGTCTACATTCCAGCCCAGTATCATGCCGAGAAACCGGCGTGCGTCTATGTGGGACTTGACGGCCTGGGGCACCATGTCCAAGCCGTTTTCGATAATCTTATTGCGCAGCACGCGATGCCGGTAACGATTGCTATCGGCATTTCGTCCGGCACGGTAAGTTCCGCAAAGCCGCCGGAGAATCCACGCTTCGACCGGAGCTTCGAATTCGACAGTATGACGGACCGTCTTGCACGGTTCATTCTCGAGGAAGTGTTTCCGGCGGTCGAGAAACATTCGACGACGACGGGCGAAAAGATCCTGCTTTCGGGGGACGGCAATGACCGGGCGATCGGCGGTGGCAGCACGGGGGCGATCGCGGCTTTCACCGTTGCCTGGCAGCGTCCGGACGCGTTCCGCCGCATTTTCTCATCGATCGGCACCTTCGTCGGAATGCGGGGCGGAGAGACTTACTACGTTGAGGTGCGCAAGACAGAGCCGAAACCGCTGCGCATTTTCATGCAGGACGGCGTCCATGACGAGTGGCCGGGCGGTCCCGAGATGGGCGACTGGTGGATGTCCAACCAGACGATGGAGCGGGCTCTCGAATACGCGGGCTACGATGTTCGCCATAGCTGGGGCGCGGGAACGCACAACGGTCAGCATGCCGATGCCATATTTCCCGAAGCCATGCGCTGGCTCTGGCGAGACTATCCAAAAGCGATTCAAGCTTTAGAGCCTGGCAATCAGGTGCTCAAGGGGATTCTCAAACCGCACGAGGGCTGGCAGATTGTGGCGGACCATTGCTCTACTGCCGGGGCTCTGGCGGCGAATTCCAAAGGAGAGATTTTCCTGCCGGAAGCGGGTTCTGGAAGAACTCCTATTAAGGTGGTGGACGGGAAGCCCGGGAAGTGTCCGTCCGGGATTTCGCAGAGCGTGTTGGCTTTTGGCGCGAATGGCCAGAGTTACGCCGCGGAAGGCAACCTCGAAATCAAAACCTATGCCGGGGGCGGCAAGGGGAGGGTGATGGCGAAAGGCATTCAACCGAGCAGCATGACGGTACGCGCGGATGGCGACGTGTATGCTACGACGGCTGCCGGGGAAGTTTGGCGGGTGCGGGCCAATGGGGAGAAAGTGAAGTTGGATAGCGGGCTGAAAGAACCTTCAGGGCTGGCATTTTCTCCGGATGGGCTGTGGTTGTTTGTGGCGCAAAGCCATTCCCGCTGGGGATACAGCTACCGCGTCCGTTCCGATGGCACGCTCGATTCGAAAGAGCCGTTCTATGATTTCGCAGTTCCGAACCAGGCGGATGACAGCGGCGCTCGCGCCATCTGGATGGATCGCTCGGGATATGCCTATGTCGCGACGCGCATGGGCGTGCAGATTTTCGATCGCAATGGAAGGGTGGCGGGCATCCTGCCCATGCCCGGCAACGAGGCCGCCGCGAGTCTTTGTTTCGGCGGAGAGAATTTCAACACGCTATACGTGCTGAGTAGCGGCAAGATCTACAAACGGGAATTGCACAGCGCAGGCGCTCCGCCATGGCTCGAGCCGATCAAACTGCCCAAATGGGGGGCGGGATAGTCGATGCGTGGCTACGCACGTAAACGTTTTAGATAAGCGATCTCAGTGGCGAGCACGTTTGTCCGCTGGGGCTCCGGCATGCGGTGGAGGGTTTCGTTTTCGACGCACAAGTCGCCGGTGTATCCTGCCGCCTTCAGGATCTTGATCACCCGCACGAAATCGATATCGCCCTGGTCGACGGGCGCTTCATATTTTGCATACTCCCACCCCATGGGGCGCCGGACTTCACGCTGATCTACCGGATAGTGAATATTCTTGCAGTGCGTGTGGACTACGTGCGGCGCATAGGTCGCGATCAGTTCGTAAACCTTTGACAAGGGATGGCCAAACCAATAGAGATTGCCCGTGTCGAGCGTCACTCCGAGGCGGCTCGAGTCCACGCGATCGAGGAGGGGCACGAGGAAGGCCGGATTGTTACCGGTGTTGCCGTGGTTTTCCACGCCGAAGCGGACGCCGGTTCCCTCTGTCATCGCGATCAATTTCATCATGGCCGTCACTGCAGGCTCGAGGAACTGTTCGACAGGCAGTCTGGAGACGACGTCCACGCGGATTGCGGTGATGCCAAGCTGTTGGGAGATGCGCGCCAGTTTGGCTCCGAATTCACATTCGAAATCAGGCCGGGTATCGAAGCGGGAGGCCACGCAAAATGCCGATATCTTTTGGCCGGCGGAGGCGAGATCGCCGGAAAGCTGTTTGCTCCCGTCCGCGGTGGCGATGGTGTATTGGTGCTGTGGATGGACGAGCAGCGGCAGGTTGAACTTGTCGTCGACTGTAACTTCTATGGCTTCCGCGCCAATCGACTTAGCGGCCGACCAGCAATCCGGCCCCAAATCCTTGAGCATGGCGTCGCGGGTGCCGACAGGAAGTGTGGGAGCCGCGGCCGTTAATCGATTTAATAGTGTCAGGCCGGCCGGCGCCGCGCAAAGAAGTTGGCGTCTCGTCATCGTTCTACTTTAGCTGAAGAGGGGAGAGTGCAAGAAAGAAGCACAGACTGAATTGCCGGGTGGGGGTGACCGGCGAAGGCTGTCGCGCAAGAGCGGCCGCGAACCTTGCAACCCATCGTCCGTGGTATTCTAACTGGTTGGAAACAAGACATCTGAATCCGGCCTGTGCGCCGGACCTACCTGAGGTTTTCTAATCATGTCCGGACATTCTAAGTGGGCCACAATCAAGCACAAGAAAGCTGCGCTCGATGCCAAGCGCGGTAAGGCGTTCACGCGCCTGATTAAGGAGATTATGATCGCCGCGCGCAATGGCGGCGATCCGGACGGCAATCCTCGTCTCCGGACTGCCATCCTCGCGGCGAAGAACGTCAGTATGCCTTCCGACAACATCAAGAAGGCGATCTTGCGCGGTTCGGGAGAACTAGAAGGCGGACAGATCGACGAAGTCACCTTTGAAGGGTATGGGCCGGGAGGCGCCGCGATCCTGGTCGATGTCGCGACGGACAACCGCAATCGGACGGTGAGCGAAATTCGTCATATGTTCTCGAAGAATGGCGGAAATCTGGGCGAGCAAGGCAGCGTCGCATGGATGTTCGAGCGGAAGAGCCAGATCCTGATCGAGCATGACGCAGCGAGCGAGGACCAGTTGATGAACCTGGTTTTAGAAGCGGGCGCCGACGATTTGAAGGACAACGGCGACAGCTGGGAGATCCTGTCCGCGCCGGAGAGTCACGAAGCAGTAGTGGCGGCGCTGGCTGCCGCGAAGATTCCCACGGGCTCGGCGGAAATCGCCATGGTGGCCAAGAACCTGATGACGCTCGAAGGCAAGAATGCCGCAGGTATGATGCGTCTGCTCGACGCTCTTGAAGAGCATGACGACGTTCAGAACGTGTATTCGAACTTCGACGCCGACGAGTCCGACGTCGACGAGTAAACAAGCAAGTGCGGGTCCTGGGCATCGACTGCGGAACGGAGCGCACCGGATATGGGGTCATCGACAGCGATGGCCGCATGCACCGGTTAGTGGACTCCGGCGTGATCCGGACGGTAAAGACGGAAGCGATGCACCAGCGCCTGTTGACGATCTCGACCGGACTGCGCGAGAAGATTGTACAGCACCGTCCGCAGATTGTCGCCATTGAAGAAGTATTTTACGCGGTGAACGTGAAGACCGTGTTGAAGCTTTCCCATGTGCGGGGAGTGGCGCTGCTTGCGGTTGCCGAGGCAGGACTGGAACTCGCGGAGTATTCGCCACTCGAGGTAAAGACGAGCGTGGTGGGATACGGGAGGGCGGAGAAATCGCAGGTACAGATCATGGTGGCTTCCCTGCTGCATCTTGAAAGCATTATCGCGTCGGAAGATGCGAGCGACGCCCTGGCAATCGCTATTTGTCATGCGACGCACGCGTCGACGTTTGCCCGTATGGTGCGGGCATGAGGTTCTACCTCATCCTGTTGGCGGTGACGGGCGCATGGGGCGCCGATGCACCTGCCAAGATCGTATTTACGAAATCCTTTCCAGGGAGCGTACCGGCATGGTACTCAGTGACGATCGATCAAACCGGCGCCGCGGAGTATCGGGAAGATCCGAAGGATACGAGTCCTATTACTTTTCACTTGAACGATGGCGATACCGCGCAGATTTTCGACCTGGCGGGGAAGCTTGGGTATTTCAAGCGGAAACTGGAGTCGCCCGCCAAAGTTGCGCACATGGGCGACAAAACGCTGCATTACGAGAAAGGCAGCAACTCCTCAGAGACGACTTTTAACTATACGGAAGACGTGGAGGGCCGCGAGATCACAGACTGGTTCGAGAGAATTTCCGAGAGCGAGCGTGACCTGATGGAGTTGGAGCGCGTCGTTAAGTATGACAAGCTGGGCGTGAACGACGCGATTTTGCAGTTGGAGATTACGATGGACAAGAAGCGGCTGGTCGCGCCCGAGCAGTTTCTCCCAATGCTGAACCGAGTGATCAAGAATGAATCGTTCATGCACCAGGCGAGGCAGCGAGCTGCCAACTTAGTCGATCAGATCCGTAATACAAAATGAAACTGGCGCTCATTTTATTCTGCTGTGCGGCGGTGGGGAAGGCCCAGGCGCCCACTCCTCAAGTGACTCCGGAGGAGGCTGAGCAACGCGAGTTGAGCACGGCCATGCAGGAAGCCGGCAATAGTCCAGTCGACTTCGTGCGGATACTCGAACAGCACTTGAAGAAGTATCCCGATGCCAAGAGTCACGATGGGATCGAGCGAGCACTGGTGACGGCGGCGATCGAGGCGAAGGACAATCGCCGCATCGCGCTTTACGGCGAGCATGTCCTGGCCACCAATCCAAAGGACATTCAGATTTTGCAGAAGGTGGCGTATGCCCTGCTCACGCGGGATGATCACGAAAGCGTGGAGAAGGCCTACGGCTACGCGCACCGGTTGGAAATGGAAATTACCGATCTGCGCGGGCAGCCTGCGCCGGAAGGCTATAGCGCGCTTCGGTGGCGGCTTCTCAACGACAAGCGTCTAGCGGAAGCTGTACGTCTGGAGGCCGAAGCGCAAGGCCGGTCCGGGAAGACGGCAGAAGCAGAAGCCCTCGCGGCGCGAGCCTGGGAGACCAATCCGAGTTCGCTCGCCGCGCGCGAATGGGGCCGCTGGCTGGCGGCGAACGGCAAAACGATGGAAGCCGTCGAACATTATGCGGACGCGTTTACGTTGGAAGATCCGGATAGCACCGAAGAAGACCGAGCGCAGGATCGGGCGAAGATGGGTGAGTTGTACCGGCAGGTCCACAAATCTGAAAAAGGTCTGGGCGACCTGCTGCTGAAGGCTTATGACCGGACGGCGGAGTTATCGGCGCAACGGCTGGCGAAGCTGCGCGAAGCAGAGCCGAACATCCAGGCGAAGACGGTGATGGATTTCACTCTACCGGCGGTTTCCGGGGAGCCTTTGAAGCTGCGCTCGCTGAAAGGCAAGACAGTTGTCATGGACTTTTGGGCTACCTGGTGCGGACCGTGCAAGGTGCAGCGTCCCATGTACCAGAAGGTGGAAGCCATGTATGCGGCGAATCCGGATGTCGTCTTCCTGTCGATCAATACCGACGAAAATCCGAAGCTGGTGGCTCCTTATGTAACCGGCCAGAAATGGAGCAACCCTGTTTACTTCGAATCCGGGTTGGGGGCGATGCTGCACGTGCAGTCTATTCCCACGACGATTGTGCTCGATCGTGAGGGGCAGATTGTCAGCCGGATGGCAGGTTTCATTCCTGAGCGTTTCATCGACATGCTGAAGTCGCGGATTGAAGAAACGCTTCACGAGCCGTAAGTTAAATTTAGATGGGAGGGGCGGACGAGGGCGTACGCTACAACTGCATGAAGTTACAACGTGTCGTTTTCCTCCTTGGCGCCATACAAGCAATTGCGTCAGCCCAAGCTCAGGCTAGACATCCCGTGTGGATCGGACCTCCAGGGGTTGAGAACGGCAAGAGTCTCAGGGCGATGTTCGAACGGCCGGATGAGTGGAAGCAAACACGAAGTCTGGTGGACGGGCTGCTTTATGCGGACCATAACTTCAAAGCCTTCACTGACGATGAGCTGCGCCGTTGGTTTAGCGAGTTGCGGGAATGGAAACTGCGGCTCAGCCTGGAAGTGGGGGCGGTCAAAGAGTGGGGAATCACCGGGGATGTCACTTTCGACCGCCAGCGGCCGGGTTGGGACCGTATCTTGACGCTGGGTGGCAAGATTGACACTATCGCGATCGACGAACCGCTGCTCTGCGTGCGTAAGCACCTCAATCAGCCGGACTCCTACGCGGTGGAAGAAACCGCGAGATTTATCGCGCTGGTCCGGGAACATTATCCGGAGATGCGGATCGGCGATATCGAGGCTTACCCATCGATTCCGATTGCCGATCACGAGTGGTGGATCGACAACCTGAACCGCAAGCTGCGCGAGATGCATGTTCGCGAACTGGATTTTTATCGCCTGGACGTGAACTGGATAAATTTCACCGTGCAGCAGACCGGCTCGTGGAAGGAATTGAAGCAACTCGAACAGTATTGCCGCAGCCGTCAGGTGCCGTTCAGCCTGATCTATTGGCCGGCAGATCTTCCCAGTTTGCGCCGTCTGAAGCGCGCAGGCGAGAGCACCTGGTACCTCTCGATCATGCGGCAAGCGCAAGATTACGTGGTGGTGGGTGGGGCACCGGACGAGTATGTTATCGAGAGTTGGGTTGGCGAACCCGCGGCGGCTGTTCCGGAGACTGCCGACTGGACGTTCACCCGTTCGGTGCGCGATTTCGTGACACGATTTGTGCAGTAACCAGCGAGAAGCTGAAGGCAGCTACTGCGCCGCCACGGTGCAGTGGCGGGGGAACATACGCATAGTGCAATTCTTCGCTGAGTGAGCGTGGAAGCAATCAGCTACTGGCCCTTTTAGTGCATTGGCCTGGGGAAAGACCGATGCGCTTAGTTTCTCTTCTGCCGCTCTTTTGGTGTTGGATCTTACCAGCTAACGCGGACGTTGGGCTCCTCATGCTGGAGACGACTGGCAGCGGCGCTGCGCGGTACACGGCGGCCGGCCATACGGCAGTTTATCTTTCAGGTATCTGTCCCGAGTCGCCCGTCAGGCTGCGGCTGTGTAGCGCTAGGGAGGACGGTTCGGTCATTTCAAATTACACAGATTTCGGAGAGGCGCAAGGATTCGAGTGGAATGTATCGCCGTTTAACATTTTTCTGTATGGAGTGGAGGACGCGAACGACAGGACGCTTTACGGTGACGCCCGATTGCTGCGATTGCTACAGGAGCGCTACCGGGAGAAATATCTGCGGAAGGTTTGCTCCGGTGCGGATTGCGAGGCTTTCCCGGGGAAATGGCGGGACATGGTAGGCGCGACGTTCGAGCGCGATATATATGCGTTCCGCGTGAAGACCACCCGCGAACAGGATGAAGCGCTGGTGAGTGAGTTCAACGCGCTGCCCAACGTGAACCGATATAACGGACTGAGCAACAATTGCGCGGATTTCGCGCGCCGGGTGCTGAACCGTTACTTTCCGGGTTCCGCGCGAGCCGACCGGATCAATGATTTTGGCATGACGAGTCCCAAAGCCGTGGCGAAGTCATTTGCGCATTACGGCCGGAAACATCCGGAGTTGTTGTATTCAGCAGAACGCTACACACAATTGCCGGGTCCGATCCGGAGAAGCATGGATAATCGCGAAGGCACGGAGGTTGGCTTTCATGCCAAAAAGTGGTCGATTCCGCTGCTGATTACGCCGGGGCATCTACTGATTTATTTCGCGGCAACTTATTATTTGACGGGTTGGTTCAATCCCGAGCACGAGTACCAGTTGCATGGAGGTCGTCTGGACTCGGGGGTAAGCCGGAGAGAGGAGTCGGAGGCTTGGAGGGAATATGAAGCGCGCTTTCCTTCGGTTCTGGCGCGAGCGTATCGGGACGGCGTATTTACCTGCAAGAAGGACGTAGACGGTTATTTCCAGCGACTGGAGCGCGAGGGGCGAATCGAACTGGATGCCAACGGCGCGCCGATGCTGACCAAGGGTACAGCTCACGTCTGGTTAACGCGAGGAAAGCTACTTCGACGGGATTCAGACCGGCTATTAGCGGAACGGCTGATGCTGGCGAGGGTGAACGCAGAATTAAAGTCAGCGCACAAGAATCGCGAGAGTCTTGGAGAGTTTCGGGCGGATTGGGAGATTCTCGACGAGTTGGGACGCGTGCGGGAGGCGCAAATGATGGGAATCCATTCCGGCTTATAAAGTTCTTCCGGATTCGCGCGGGCGTAAAGCCCGCCTATGCTATACTTCTGGTTTCCATGGTCGGTACCCGGCATCACCATCACCACCGTTCTACGCACTTCTGTGCACTACGCCGGGCGCTGCTCTAAACTGTCACTGTATCTTCAGAAAGGACGCCCGCAGGTGAACACCTGACGGGCTTTTTTATTGTCTGTGAGTTTGGATTTAGATTTCGCAAAAACCGACGGCCTGATCACTGCCGTGATTCAGGACGACGCATCGGGCCGCGTCCTGATGGTAGGCTTCATGAACGAAGAAGCTTTCAATAAAACCGTTGAGACCGGATACGCCACCTTCTACAGCCGTTCGCGCAAGAAGCTCTGGCTTAAGGGCGAGAGTTCGGGACATCGCCTGATCGTGAAAGAGTATTGCGACCGACTGCGATCAAGACGCGCTAGTCGTCAAGGTGGAGGCGCTGGGACCCGGCGTTTGCCACAACGGCTACGAGATCGTGTTTCTACCGGCAGGCGAAAGGGGGCAGTTGGGTGGAAGTGGACCAGCGCACCTACGATCCTGATGCAGTCTACGGGAGCAAGCAGTCAATGAAGCTGAAGCTCGGCATCCCAAAGGGCAGTCTGGAGAACGCGACGATCGATCTGTTCCGCCGCGCCGGATATCAACATCACCACCAGCAGCCGTTCGTATTTCCCTGTCGATTGACGATCCGGAGATCGAGTGCATGCTGATCCGCGCGCAGGAGATGGCGCGCTACGTAGAGGATGGCATTCTGGACGCGGGCTCACCGGCCGCGATTGGATTGAAGAAGGCGAAGCCGATGTGGAGCCGGTGGCGGATCTGATTTATGCCAAGCAGAGTTTCGGCAAAGTGCGCTGGGTGCTGGCGGTGCCGGAATCCTCCGGATTTCAATCGGTGAAGGATCTGGAAGGCAAGATCATCGCGACGGAATTGGTAGCAACCACCAAGCGGTATCTGGCATCGCAACGGCGTGACAGCGAAGGTGGAATTCAGTTGGGGCGCGACCGAAGTGAAGCCTCCGGTGCTCGCCGACGCGATTGTCGAAGTTACTGAGACGGGATCGTCGCTGCGCGCCAATAAGCTCAAGATTATCGATACGCTGCTCGAATCCAACACTCAATTGATCGCCAATAAGATTTCCTGGCAGGACGAATGGAAGCGGCTGAAGCTGGAAGATATGCGGCTGCTGCTCGAAGGCGCAATCAACGGCGCTGGGCAAGGTGGGGATGATGCTGAACGTGCACGAAGAACATCTGCAGGCCGTGCTGGACGTGCTGCCCGCGTTGAAGCTGGCCGACCATTTCACAGCTGAGCGAAGAAGACTGGCTCGCCGTCAACACCATCCTGGACGAATCCACCGTACGCAATATTATTCCGCGGCTGAAGAAGGCGGGAGCTCAAGGCATTGTCGAGTATCCGCTGAACAAAATCGTAATGTGATGATCAAAATTCTCCCTTCGACCGAAGCAGCAAAGATCCTGAAGCGGCGCCAGGCGCGTCTCAGTGAAGCGGAAGCCACGGTGGCACCGATTCTCGAAGCTGTTCGAAAACGCGGCGATAAAGCCGTGCTGGAGTACGCGCGTAAGTTCGACGGCTATAAAGCCAAGTCTCTGGCTGTCCCGAAAGCGACTTTGGAGGCTGCAGCCGGACGCCTGACGCCGGCGTTCCGAGCCGCCGTCGCGACAGCGGAAACGAATGTGCGCGAATTTGCCCTTCGCCAAATGCCGCACGAGCATCAGAAACTGCTGAGGCCTGGGTTGTCGCTGGGACAGATCGTGCGGCCGCTCGATACGGTCGCCGCGTATATTCCGGGGGGCCGCTATCCGCTGCCGTCGACCTTGATCATGACGGTGGTACCGGCGCAAGTTGCGGGCGTGCCGAACATCTGCGTGTGTTCGCCAAGCGACGTCGACGAAGTTTTCGGCACGGCTTATCTGCTCAAGGCGCCACAAGTGTTTCAGATGGGCGGCGCGCAGGCGATCGCGGCTTTTGCGTATGGCACGGCGACGGTGCCGAAAGCCGATCGCATCGTCGGACCCGGGAACATCTATGTCGCGGCCGCGAAGAAACTGTTAGCGGGGGAGACCGGCATTGATTTCATCGCCGGTCCGACCGAGATTCTGATCATTGCCGCGGATGGCGATCCCCGCTTCCTGGCGGCGGACATGCTGGCCCAAGCAGAGCATGACGTAGATGCCAGCGCCATACTGCTGACCACTTCGGCATCGCTCGCGAAGGAAGTCGCTCACCATATCGACGCCCAACTCCTGACGCTTTCGACTGCTCCGGTGGCGTCTGTTTCCCTCAAGCGCAACAGCGCGATCATCGTGACCAAGTCGCTCGATGAAGCGATTGAGCTATCGAACGCGTTTGCGCCCGAGCACCTGAGTATTCCCGACGAGTCGATGCTCAAGAAGATCCGGCACGCCGGCAGCATTTTCGTTGGACCTTTCAGTCCCGAGGCTGCGGGAGATTATGCGTCGGGGCCGAATCACGTTCTGCCGACCAGCGGCGCGGCGCGGCTCCGCGGCGGATTGTCGGTCGCCGATTACGTGAAAGTGATCACGGTGCAACAACTCACCAGGACGGCGCTGCGCAATCTATCGCCGGCGATCACGACGCTGGCTCGCGCGGAAGGACTGGAAGCCCATGCCCGCTCGACCGAAATCCGCCTGAGAGGCAACGGCCGTGGGTGATTGCCAGGGAGTCCAGCCACGCGAGGCAGTTATCCGGATGGCGCCATACTCTCCGCCGACCGGTGAACGCCTGGGCAAATTGCGGATGGATTTCAACGAGAATACGGTAGGCTGTTCTCCGCGGATCGCGCATTCCTGCGCGACAACATTAGCGAGGCGCTGATGTCCGTTTATCCGGATTACAGCGGCGTGCGCGAAGGCGCTGGCGCCGCATTTCGGAGTCGAGCCGTCACAGATCCTGCTTAACGAACGGCACCGACGAAGCGATCCAGGTGCTGATCAACACGTACGTCGACGATGGCGACGAGGTGCTGCTGCTGCGGCCGTCGTATGCGATGTACCGTTTCTACGCGGAAGTTGCGGGCGCGACGATTCGCGAATTGGATTTCGAGGCGCCGGATTTCGAGTTTCCGCTGGCGCGGATCATGGAAGCGATCACGCCGCGCACCAAAGCCATCCTGATTGCGAATCCTAACAATCCGACGGGCACCGGGCTGTCACTTGACTGCGATCGAGCGGATCGTGCGGCAGCGCGCCCCAGGCGGCGGTGCTGATCGACGAAGCGTATTTCGAATTTTCCGGCGTCACCGCGCTGCGCAACCTGGAGAGATCGCCCGAATCTCTTCGTGAGCCGGACGTTTTCGAAAGTTTATGGGATGGCGGCGATGCGCATCGGCTGTCTGTTTTCGCAAGCGCAGAATATCGCGTATCTGCATAAAGCTCAGTCGCCTTATAGCGTGAACGCGCTGGCCGCGATGGCGGCGAAGGAAGCGGTGCAGGACACCGAATACATTACCAATTATGTGACTGAGGTTCTGGCTGCGCGGGAATTACTGTGCTTCGGCCTGGAGAAACTGGGTGTTCCCTATACGCCGAGTTCCGGCGAACTTTGTCTTGGGGCACTTCGGGGAGCGCGCCATCGAGATCCGCGACGCTCTGCGAGGACGGGCGATCCTGGTGCGAGACCGCAGTTACGAGATCCCCGGCGGCGTCCGTATCACGGTGGGAATCGGAACCAGACCCAAAGAGTCCTGGACGAATTGAGTCGCTTGTGGTGAAGGATCTCCTCATTTTCGATATGGATGGAGTGCTCGTCGAGGTGACCGAGTCCTACCGGGAGACGATTCAGCAGACGGTGCAGCATTTCACGGGGCAGCGCATCGAGCGCGAGACGATCCAGGAATGGAAGAACCAGGGAGGCTGGAACGACGATTGGAAGCTGTCGCACGCGCTGATCAAAGCGGCGGGAGCGGAAGTCAGCTATACCGATGTCGTAGAGCAATTCCAGAAGCTCTTTCACGGGGATGGCACGAATGGCCTGATGCTGCGGGAACGCTGGATCGCGAAGCCGGGACTTTTTGACCGCCTGGGAGCCCGACTGAATTGCGCGGTTTTCACGGGACGCTTGCGTTGGGAAGCGGAACTGACGCTGAAACGTTTTGCGCCCGACGTGTTTCGTCCGGTGATTGGAGCGGACGACGTCACTCATGCAAAGCCCCATCCCGAGGGCATTCTGAAGGCGCGCGAGATGATGCCGCACGGCCGCGTCTGGTACGCAGGCGACACGGTCGACGATGCACGGAGCGCGAAGGCGGCCACGGTACCCTTCATCGGGATTGCGTCGCCAGCGAGTCTCCGGCGGGATGAACTGGTTGCCCTTTTTCATGCGGAGGGCGCGGTAGCGGTCATCGGGGACATCAACGAAATCGAGGCGATCACATGCCAGTAAGACGCTCGAGCATCCAGCGCGATACCAAAGAAACCAAAATTACAGGGGCCTTGCGGATCGAAGGCAAGGGCCGATATCAGGTTGCTACAGGAATCCGGTTCTTCGATCACATGTTGGAGCTATTCGCCAAACACGGAGCATTCGATCTCGAACTGCACGCGGACGGCGATCTGGATGTCGATCAGCATCATACGGTGGAAGATGTCGGCATTGTTTTGGGGCAACTTTTTGCTAAGGCTTTAGGTAACCGGAAAGGCATCAATCGCGCGGGCTATTTTGTCCTGCCGATGGACGAGACGCTGGCGGTGGTGGCTCTCGACTTAGGCGGACGTCCGGCGCTGGTTTACAAAGATCGCGTCAAGGTCCGGCTGGTTGGCGATCTGCAGACCGAACTGGTGGAAGATTTCTTCGGAGGCTTCGTCAACCATGCAGGAGCGAATCTGCACGCCAAAGTTTTGTACGGACGGTCGAATCATCACAAGATCGAGGCTATCTTCAAATGTTTTGCGCGAGCTTTGAAGTATGCCTGCTCGACTGATAAGCGTTTGAAAGACGAGCTGCCCTCGACGAAGGGATTGCTATGATCACGATCTTCGATTATGGGGCCGGGAATCTGCGGTCGGTCCAGAATACTCTGGCTGAGATCGGAGCGAGCTACGGGTTGGTGCGGGATGCAGAAGGCCTGCGCCAGGCGACTAAGATCATCCTGCCGGGAGTCGGGCACTTCGGCCAGATGCTACGCGCGCTGGACGATTTGGGCGTGCGGGAAGCGTTAAAGGAACGGATCGCGGCGGGGATTCCCTTCCTGGGCATTTGCCTGGGACTGCAAGGCTTGTTCGACAACAGCGAAGAAGCCCCGGAGGCCAGGGGTCTGGGCCTGTTTCAGGGCACGGTCAAGCGCTTTCCCGCCGGCGCGCGCGTGCCTCACATGGGTTGGAATGAAGTGACCGCGGTGCGTGCGTGTCCGCTGCTCGAAGGCACGGGGCCACATCCGTATCTCTACTTCGCGCATAGTTACTATGTGCCCGAGACTACGGTTACGGCGGCAACCTGCACTTACTCTGTGCCCTACACGGCTGTGCTGCAATCGGGAAACGTATTTGGAGTGCAATTTCATCCGGAGAAGTCGGGACCGGCGGGCTTGAAGATCGTGAGCAATTTCCTCAGGATTTAGATGCTGGCAAAACGAATTATTCCCTGTCTCGATGTTACCGGAGGCCGCGTGGTGAAAGGCGTTAACTTCGTCAATCTACGCGATGCCGGTGATCCGGTGGAGTTAGCCGATCGCTATAACCGGGACGGCGCGGACGAGGTTGTCTTTCTCGACATCACGGCTTCGAGCGATGCCCGCGAGACGATGGCGGATGTGGTGGCCCGGACGGCGCGGCGAGTCTTCATCCCGCTGGCCGTGGGCGGAGGCATTCGCAGCGTGGCGGATGCGCGCAATATTCTGATGTCAGGCGCGGATAAGGTATCGGTGAATACGGCGGCGGTGAGACGTCCGGAACTCATCACCGAATTGAGCCTGGAATTCGGCGCGCAGGCAGTTATTCTGGCGATTGATGCGCGACGTCATGGACCTGGAGGCTGGCACGTGTATACGCGCGGCGGGCGGGACGACGAAGGGATGGATGCGATCGCATGGGCGGCTCGGGGCGAAGAACTGGGAGCGGGCGAGATCCTGCTCACTTCCATGGATACGGACGGCGTGCAGCAGGGTTTCGATTGCGAATTGACGCGCACGGTTTCGCGAGCCACGCACATTCCCGTCATCGCGAGCGGCGGGGCGGGGAAGCCGGACGATTTCACTCGCGTGCTCACCGAGGGCGAGGCGGACGCTGCACTGGCCGCGTCAATTTTCCACTATGGCACTTACACGGTCGGGCAATTGAAAGAGCATCTCGACAAAGCCGGCATTCCCGTGAGGCCCCTATGATCATCCCGTGCATCGATCTGATGGAAGGTAAAGTTGTCCAACTGGTGCAGGGAAGGGAAAAGGCACTCGAAGGCGACGATCCGTTAATCATGCTGCAGAAGTTCGCGGCATTCGCACAGATTCAGGTGATTGATCTCGACGCCGCGATCGGCAAAGGCGAGAACGATGAACTCGTCCAACTGGTGGCATCGAAGGCTGTGTGCCGGGTAGGAGGAGGGGTTCGTACGGTTGAGCGAGCAAAGAAGGTGCTGGCGCAAGGGGCTTATCGCGTGATTGTGGGAACGGCGGCTTTCACGTCCGACGGCATCAATCAACCCTTTCTGGAAGCGCTGGTGGAGGCGGTGGGGCCTGAGCCAGTCATTCTCGCGCTCGACTCCAAAGGCGGGAAGATCACGGTGAGGGGCTGGCGCGAGTCGCTGGACATGAAGGCGGAGGATGTCATGCACTCGCTGGAGCCCTACTGTTCGGGCTTTTTGTGCACCTACGTGGACAAAGAAGGCATGCTGCAAGGGACGGACTTGGAATGGTTTCGCCGTCTGCGGGACGCGACGGAGCACGAGATTACCGCGGCGGGCGGGATCACTACGAGAGAAGATATCGAAGCGATCGACGCCATGGGGATCCACGCCGCGTTAGGGATGGCGATCTACACGGGCCGCCTCGACCTGGCGGAGCTATCCCGTTTGAAGCTGCGGTAATCTGGGCTTGAGGCTTGAGGTGTCGGGCGCACTTTTCGTCGTCTATGTCATCGCAATTGTTGGGCTGATTGCCCTTCGGATTTTCTTGCGCGGCCGGAGCAACCCGAAATTTCAGGGGGCCGCGACCTGGCCGGTGACTGACTCCACGGTTGAATTCGTGAGCGTCGAGGCAGAGGGCCGGCGGCGAGACCGGCACAACCCGTTCAAGACAAGACCGGGCGATTGGATGGTCGAACTGGCCTATTCATATTCCGTCGATGGGCATTTCTATTCCGGCTTTTACCAATGCCGCTTCCCAACGGAGGAGAATGCCAGGTCTTTTAGCGAGAGGCTTCGCGGCAAACGGGTTCCGGTTCAATACAAGCCGGAAGAGCCGGAAGTCTCTTTGATGTCCGCGCCGGCCGAAAGCTTGCCTTAGAAGTTTGTGGCAGAGGTCAAGGCAGGCCGAAGGCCTACTCTACGAGGCTTGCAAGCCGTTGATTTCATGCTGGTGAGTATGAGCAGATTTGCAGGTGCTTTCCTTTTGACTGCGGCGGCCGCCCTGGCCGCTCCGAACTACCACTTCAATACAAGCCGAAAGAGCCGGAAGTCTCTTTGATGTCCGCGCCGGCCGAAAGCTTGCCTTAGAAGTTTGTGGCAGAGGTCAAGGCAGGCCGAAGGCCTACTCCACGAGGCTTGCAAGCTGTTGATTCTTCCTTCATCTATTTTTCAGATTGGCGTTTCATGCTGGTGGTTATGCGCAGATTTGCAGGTGCTTTCCTTTTGACTGCGGCGGCCGCCCTGGCCGCTCCGAACTACCACATCGTTGGAAAGATTGAAGTGGGGGGCGACGGGGGGTGGGATTACCTTACCGTCGACAGCGCGGCGCGCCGCTTGTATGTATCGCATGCTACCCACGTCGTTGTGATCGATGTCGATTCGAACAAGGTGGTCGGCGACATCCCCGACACGCCGGGCGTACACGGGATCGCTCTCGCGCCGAAGCTGGGAAAAGGCTTTATCAGCAATGGGCGAGGCAATAACATCACGGTCTTCGATCTAAAGACTCTCAAGGCGGTTGGTCAAGTGGCGACGGGACAGAATCCGGACGCAATCTACTATGACGGGGCTTCGAACCGGGTGTTCACTTTCAATGGGCGGTCGAAGGACTCGACGGTCGATCGATGCCGGATCTTTGAAGGTGGCAGGCACGATCCCGTTGGGAAGCAAGCCGGAGTTCGCGGCGGGCGATGGCAACGGCATCATCTACAACAATCTGGAAGACACGCACCAGATCGCGGTGATTGATGCGAAGAAGATGACGGTGCTGAAGAAGTACGATCTGACGGGCTGCGATTCGCCTTCGGGATTGGCGTTCGATGCGGCTCACACGCGCCTGTTCTCGGTTTGCGACGGCAACGTGATGGCCATTTCGGATCCGAAAGCCGGGAAGGTGGTGGCGACGGCAAAGATCGGGGAAGGGCCGGATGCGGTGGCATACGATCCTGCGAAGGGCTGGGCGTTCAGTTCGAATGGCGACGGCACGCTGACGATCGTAGGCGGATCGGGCGACAAGTACAGTGTGCTGCAGACGGTACAGACGCATCGCGGCGCGCGGACCCTGGCGCTCGACGAGAAGACGCACAAGCTTTACTTCGCCATGGCTGAATATGAAGCGGGCACGGGCGCACAACAGAAGCGTCCGCCGATGAAGCCTAATTCGTTCGCTATTCTGATTCTCGGAGAATGAAAACCAGCAACTCGCTCTTAGCAGGGTTCATACTGCTAAGCGGAATCCTCTGCCTGGGGCAGGAGGGTCCGCTCACAATTGATTTGCACGATGCACTGGCGCGCGCCCGGAAATACGGACTGCAGGTTCAGGGCGCGAAACTCGCATCGGCACTGGCGCATGAAGATGTTAAGCAAGCCAAGGCTGCGCGTCTGCCATCGCTGAACGCATTCAACCAGTTCATCTATACGGAAGGCAATGGCACTCCGTCCGGCGTGTTTGTGGGCGCGGACGGCGTGCATGTGTATAACGAGCAGGCGCAAGTGCATGAGGAACTACTCTCGCTGACGCGGCGCGGGGAATTGCGGGCAGCCCAAGCCGCGGAGGCAGCCGCCCGGGCGAAGATCGAGATCGCCTCGCGCGGGCTCACTGCGACCGTGTCGCAGGATTACTATGCCGTAGTCGCGGCGCAACGCAAGCTACAGTACGCGCAGACCAGCTTGCAGGAGGCGGAGCATTTTGCCGACATCACGCAGAAGCAGGAAAAGGGCGGCGAGGTAGCTCATGTGGATACGATCAAGGCGCAGATTCAGTTACAGCAGCGGCAGCGCGATCTTTCGGACGCCGAGTTCAACGTGGGGAAAGCCAAGATCAACCTGGCTGTGCTGATGTTTCCGCAACTGCGGGACGATTTTACGCTGGTGGACGATCTCGATAAGGCTCCGATGCTCGCGCCGGTGACGGAGGTCAGCGCGGCGGCCAAGTCGAACAGTCCCGACATCCAAGCGGCACAGCAGACACTTCGCGCCGCGGCGCTCGGCATCAGCGTGGCGAAGTATGGTTACCTGCCGTCGTTCTCGCTGGACTTCTATTACGGCATCAGCGCGAACCAATTCACGGCGAATTCGAGCGACGTGCCGGAATCGGGCCGCAGTACTTTGCCTGCGTACAACGTTCCCAACCGGCAGAATTTGGGTTATCAGGGACAGGTGACGATGAACATCCCAATTTGGAATTGGGGCGCCACGCACAGCAAAGTGGTGCAGGCCGACCTCAAGAAGCAGCAGGCTGAACTTGATCTTACGCTCGCGCAGCGGACGCTTGAAGCGAATCTGCAGGCGGGATACCGGGAGGCGCAGGTGGCGCAGTCGCAGCTCGCGTCATTGAGGAGCTCGCTCGATCTTTCGGCCGACAATCTGCGGTTGACGTTGCTGCGATACCAGGCGGGCGAATCTACGGCTCTCGAAGTGGTCGACGCGCAGACGACGCTGACGCAAGCCCGCAACGCATACACAGACGGTCTGGCCCGCTACCGCGTTGGCGCTGGCGACTCTACAGACATTGACGGGAAACTTGTGATGACCAGAAGATCACTACAGATTTGCGGCGCCGCCGCGTGCGTGGCTGCTCTCCTTTCTCGTGCGGCAAGGCGAAGACGGAGGATGCCGGCGCGAGACGGCGAATATCGCGACGCCTGTACAGGTCGCGGCGGTCACTACGGGCTCGATCGAGCGGGTAGTGGAAGCCGACGCCATCCTGTACCCGATTCATCAGGCCAGCCTGACGCCCAAGATCAGCGCGCCGGTGAAACAGTTCTTGGTGAATCGCGGCGACCACGTGAAGGCGGGCCAGTTGGTCGCCAACCTGGAGAATCGCGACCTGGTGGCGGCGGAGCGCGAAAGCACGGCCAATCTGGAACAGGCGCAGGCCGGATATCGGACGGTTTCGGGTGCGACGGTGCTCGACGACCAGACCAAGGCTCAGAGCGATGTCACCTCGACGAAACAGGCGCTGGATGCGGCGCAGAGGGCTTATGACAGCCGCGCGGAGCTGTTGAGCCAGGGAGCGATCGCACGCAAGCTGGTGGATGACGCCAAGGTCGCACTGGTGCAGGCGCAGGCCGCCTTCGAAAATGCGACACGGCATCTGCAGACGCTGCAGAGCGTCAGCCGGAAAGAACAGATGGTCGGCGCGAGGCGCAGGTGGACGCGGCGCGGGCAAGCACGCAAAGCGCGGAAGCGCAGGTGGGGTATTCGGAACTGCGCAGCCCGATCAACGGGGTGGTTGCGGACCGCGCCGTCTTTCAAGGGGAAATGGCACCGGCGGGGAATGCGCTGCTGACGATCGTCGACATTTCAGAGGTGATTGCGAAGGCTAATCTGCCGGTGACCGATGCGGCGGATGTGAAGGTGGGGATGCCGGCGACGGTTTCGTTCAATGGCGAGGAGACGCCCGGCAAGGTGACGGTGGTCAGTCCCGCGGTGGATCCCAACACGACCACGGTGCAGGTTTGGGTGCAGGCTGCGAATCCGGGAGAGCGTCTGAAGCCGGGGTCGGCGGTGCATGTTTCGATCACAGCGCTGCCACGTTGAAGGACGTAACATTGATTCCCTCGGTGGCCTTGCTTAATTCGGATGAAGGCGGCCAGAAGGTGATGGTGGTGGATGCGCAGATGATGGCGCACGACCGTCCGGTGCAAGTGGGCGTGCGGCAAGGCGACAAGGCGCAGATTCTGAAGGGTCTGGCTAATGGGGAACAAGTGGTCACGGTCGGCGGCCTGGGCCTCGACGATAAAGCCAAGGTCAAGGTCGGCGACGGTAAAGCAGAAGAGAAAGCCGACGACAAAAAGGACGCCGGCGAAAAAGGGAAGGCCAAATAGGCGATGAGCGACATGGCAACATTGCCGCCGTCTACCGCAACCGGCGGAGGAGCGAGCACTGGACGGCGCGCCACGCCAAGCCAGTTATCTTTCTGATCCTGACGTTTGTCGCGATCGGCGTCTATCTGGCGTTCACGATTCCGGTCGCGGTCTTTCCCGAGACCAATTTCCCGCGCATTCTGGTGGGCCTGGATAATGGCGTGGCGCCTATCAACCAGATGCAGGCGACGGTCACGCGGCCGGTAGAAGAGGCGCTGAATTCAGTGCCCGGGCTGGAGTCCGTCCGGTCGATCACCAGCCGCGGAACGGCCGAAATCAACTTGTTCTTCGACTGGAGCGTGGACATGTACCAGACGCTGAATCTGGTCAATGCGGCGCTGGCTACGGTACGCCCGTCGCTCCCGTCGACGACCAATATTACGGCGAACCGGCTGACCTTCGCCGCGTTCCCGATCGTGGGCTATAGCCTGACGTCGTCGAACATCCCGCAAACTCGTCTTTGGGAACTGGCTACCTATACGATCAAACCCAGGCTGAACCGCATTACCGGGCGTTTCGACGGTGATCGTGCAGGGGGGCCAGGTGCCGGAGTTTCACATTGTGGCCGATCCGTCGAAGATGCTGGAGACGCAGGTGACGGTGCAGTCGATTCTCGACGCGATCTCGAAGACCAACCTGATCGATTCGCCGGGGCTGTTCGAGAACAATCATCAACTGGTGCTCTCGCTGGTGAGCGGGCAGGCGGTGACGCCGGACGAGATCGCCAACATCGTGGTGAAGACGTCCCCGGCCGGCACGCCGATCCGGGTGGGCGATATTGCGCATGTGCAGAATGGGGTGCTGCCGGTATATACGATTGTCACGGCGAACGGGAAGCCGGCAGTGCTGGTCAATCTCAATCGGCAACCTGCCGGCAATACCGTGGCGGTTGCGGATGCGGTCTATAAGGAACTCGATTCGATCAAGAAGTCGCTGCCTCCGGGGATTCAGATCAGCTCATTTTACGACCAATCCGAGCTTGTGCGCGACTCGATTGCGAGCGTGCGTGACGCGATTCTTGATCGGGCTGATTCTGGCGGCAATTATCCTGGTGCTTTTTTTGCGCGACTGGGGCAGTTCGCTGGTCGCGGGCCTGGTGATTCCGGCGACCGTGGCGCATTACGCTGATCGCACTGCGGCTGTTCGGCCAGAGTTTCAACCTGATGACGCTGGGCGGACTCGCCGCGGCCGTCGGCCTGATTATCGACGACGCGATCGTGGTGGTGGAGAACATCGTGCTGCATCGGGATGCAGGGCAGAGCCGCGGCGAAGCGATCCGCAGCGCGATGAGGGAGATCTGGAAGCCGCTGGTGGGTTCGACCATCACGCCGATCGTGGTGTTCCTTCCGCTGATCACCATTGCAGGTGTGACGGGAGTGTTCTTCCGTGCGCTGGCCATCACGGTGGGAGTGGCGCTGCTGACGTCCCTGGCGCTGGCCTTGACGTGGACTCCTACGCTGAGTCATTTCCTGCTGCGCCGCAAAGGCGGGACGGCTGGGTGAAGCACGAGGATGAGCGAACGCGCGCGGGTTCATGGGACGCGTTGTCAACGTATACGAGCGGCTGCTGACGTTTACGCTGGCGACGTCCGATTGTGCTTGTGCTGGGCTGTGCGGGCGTGATCGTGGGCGGCTACTTCTGTTATCGGCGCTCGGCAGCGACCTGCTTCCCGGCGATGGACGAAGGCGGATTCATTCTGGATTACCTGATGCCGGCGGGATCGTCGCTCGAGGATACGAACAGCGTGATCTCGGGCGTGGAGAAGATTCTGCACGATACGAAGGAAGTCGCGAGCACGTCGCGGCGCACCGGGCTGCAACTTGGTCTGGCAGCAGTGACGGAAGCGAATCGCGGCGACATCTCGGTGAAGCTGAAGCGCGCACCGCGAGCGCGGCGATCGACGATGTCATCGTCCGCGGTGCGAAAGAAGGTGAATGCGCAATATCCGCAACTCGATATCGAGTTCCCGCAGGTGCTGCAGGATATGATCGGCGATTTGACGGGGTCGCCGGAGCCGATCGAGATCAAGCTGTTCTCGGCAGAATCGCGGACGAACTGAGTACCTGGGCTCCGCGTGTGGCGGACGCGATCAAGAAAACTCGGGCCGGTGAAGGACGTGAAGAACGGCATCGAGAATACGATCAGCGGACCGGCGGTGATCTACCACGTGGATCCGGTGGTGGCGGCGCGGGCCGGATTCTCGCCGCAGGAAGTGGAAGTGGATGCCAGCGCGATGATGCAGGGCGAGCCTGCGGCAACGCCCGTAGTCCTCAACGACCGTCCGTATACGCTGCGCGTGCTGTTTCCGCCATCGAATCGCGCCTCGATCGAGGCCATCCAGAACACGCTGCTGGTCAGTTCCACGGGCAAGACGGCGACGCTGGGGACGCTGTCGCATATCGAGGAGCAGCCCGGGCAGACGGAGATCCGGCGCGAGAACCTGCAGCGCGACGTGGCGGTGACGGGCCGCTTTGAAGGCATCAGCCTGGGGAAGGGAATCGAGCAGGTGAAGCAGGCGGTGGCGGGGCTGGGAGTTCCTGGGGATATCCGCGATTGAATACGGCGGAACGTATCAGGAACAGCAGAAATCGTTTCACGATCTGCTGGTCGGTGTTGATGATTGCGATTGTGCTGGTGTTTATCGTGCTGCTGTTCGAATTCGGGACGTTCTCGGCTCCCATTTCGATTCTGCTTTCGGCGCTGCTCTCCACGGCGGGAGTTTTTGTGGCGTTACTGGTGACTGGCACGACGTTCAATATCTCCTCATTCATGGGGGTGATCATGGTGGTCGGAATCGTGGCCAAGAACGGCATTTTGCTACTGGACGCCGACCAGAAGTTTCGGGCGGAAGGCGCGTCGCCGCGGCAGGCGATGATCCAGGCGGGCGAAAGAAGGCTGCGTCCGATTATGATGACGGCGATGGCTACGATTGCAGGGATGATTCCGCTGGCGTTGGGGATCGGGGCGGGGTCGCAGATGCTGCAACCTCTGGCAATCGCGGTGATCGGAGGGATTCTGGCGTCGATGGTTCTGTCGTTGATTGTGACTCCGGCGGCTTATTACCGGATGAGCGGGGGGTAGCGTTTTCCGTTATTCCGTTTTCCGTTATTCGTTTTCCGTTTTCCGAGGGGAGTTACGGCTGACAGACTAAAGTCCGTCACACAGGGACGCGCGGGATGTAGAATCACTCATGGGAACTTACCGATGAGAATTAACTTAATTGGCGCGGCGGGCTTGTCCCTGGCGGGGATTGTGTGGCTCTCGGCCCGCAGTCCGGAGATTGTTTTTGAACACAAGACCATCGATCTTGGCGTGAGCGAGACCTGCACTATCGCCGACTTCAATAATGATGGACGTCCGGATATTTTCTCCGGAGAGGCGTGGTACGAGAATCCGACGTGGAAGAGGCACGAAGTGCGCCACTTGAAGGAGTACGGCACGTATCTGGGGTCGTTGACGGATAACGCGCTCGACGTCGACGGGGATGGATTTGTGGACATCATCAGCTCGGGATGGCACAACGGGCAGATCTGGTGGTCGCGCAATCCCGGCAAGCCGGGGGTGATGTGGGAAGACCATATTATCGACCAGGGTTTTCCGGTGGAGTTTTCCTTCCTGGTGGATCTGGATAACGACGGGAAGGCGCGGGAAATTCTGCCGCAGTTCGGGAGCGCGAAGGCTCCGACCGCCTGGTACGAGGTGGTGAAGGGCACGTTCAAGAAGCACATCGCCAGTTCTAAGAACTTCGGCCATGGAATCGGGGCAGGAGATGTAAATGGCGACGGACGGAATGACATCATCACGCCAAAGGGCTGGCTAGAGGCTCCGAAAGATCCAAGACAAGACGAGTGGACGCTGCACCCCGAATTCGACCTGGGACAAACCAGCTTTATCTACGTGATCGATATCAACGAAGACGGGCTGCCGGATCTGCTGACCGGGAATGCGCACGACTACGGTCTTTTCTGGATGGAGCAGCGGCCAGACCACACCTGGGTGAAACACTTCATCGATCAAGCGTGGTCGCAGCCGCATGCGATCACTTTGGTGGATCTGAATGGCGATGGGCGGAAGGACGTTCTCACCGGGAAGCGCTTCATGGCGCATGATGGGCATGATCCGGGGGGACGCGAACCGCTGGGAATTTACTGGTATGAGTACCACAAGTCGGAAGACGGGAAGTCGGTGGTGTGGTCGAAACATGTGATCGATTACGGATCGCGTGTCGGCGCAGGCATGCAGATTCCAGTAGTGGATATCGATGGCGACGGGGATCTGGATTTTGCCGTGGGGGGCAAGAGCGGGCTGTTCCTCTTCGAGAACATGACTAAGAAGCCGGGAGGGCAGAGGCAAGCAAAAAGACCTTCATGAGGTCTTCGGCTGGCGGGCTGAGCCTATCACATGAGATTGGCGGTTAGCGGGCGTCGGGGTGATCCTTGTCGGTCGGCAGGCCGGCCAGGTGTCGGTAGAAGGCGGCGGCCCGGTTGATGGCGGATGCGGCGTGTCCGGAGGCGAGGGCGCTGGCATTCTGGCCTATGCGGGCAACGTTATAGTAGCGCCAGATACCTTTGGAGCCGGGTTGGGGGTCGCGGTCGAGAAAATAGATCGACTGGATTTCACGGGGATGGAAGACCGGCAGCATCATGAAGCGCAGGGTGCCGAGATTGCTGGTGTCAAACACGATCCGGTCAGCGGACGCAGCCCGGATACGCATTTCGTAGGTGCCTTTGCCCGATAAACTATCCTCCTGTTCAAAGAAGAGCGGCCGGCCGTCTGCCATTTCCTGCGGCGAGAAGTCATCACGCCGGGAGTCTCCGGTGGGGGCCGACAAAGCGAACGCGTCGAGGATAAGGGTGTGCCACTGCTGACGCGTGGTCGACCAGTATTCGATTCCTTTGAGGCTGGAGATGGCTCCAATGCGGCGGAGGAGAGCGTCGCGGCCGCCTGCGAAATGAAAACGTGCGACCGTGACGACGAGGGTTAAGAATCCCGGTTCTTCCCAGCCTGTGCAGGCAGGTGGCCGCCAAACCAGGCCCAGGTCTCCCTTCTCCCAGACCTTTTCGACCGGGGGCCGATCCACTTCCGGGTAAGGCGGTGAGACTTCGCTGCTCTCGCATGGCGGCTGCGGCGCGGGATCGGGCGCAGAAGCGGTCCGGGCTAACGATGCGAGCAGCACGGCACATGCGATCAACCGGGTGACGCTATTCACTGGAACTCCCCGCGGAGGCTTTCAGGGCGGCCAGTTGATTGTCGATATGAGGCGCGGCGAAGGTTTTCACGCCCGCATAGAAGGTCAAGATGTTTTCGCGCAGGGACGAACTTACTCCGGCAAATTTCTTTTCCGCCAGCTTTCTTAGCAGTTCGTTGTAGGTGTTGTCGGTTAACGTATATTCTCCCGGGCCGGTGGGATTGCCGGTGTCGAGGTCGATGTCGGCGAGGGCGATGGTGCCGGCGGCGACAGCGGCAAAGGCCTTACGATCACGGGTGATCGACGCATCGAAGCTTTGTTCGAAGAGCTTCTCCGTTGGGGGCGTCGGGACTTTGAACGAGAGAGTCCGGAGAGGGCCGATGCGAGGCACCAGACGGAGGAGGAATGCGAGGAAGCGCGCGCCGAAGCCTGGACGCTCATAGGTATGGCCCCAGTTTTTTTCGTAACTCGAGCGGTTGATGTTAAAGAGAAATCGCCGGCGGGTGAGGGACGGCTGCTCCCGCATGATCTGTTTGCTTTTGAGCGACCAGGCGGTTTTGGTGACTTTCGGCAGCATGGTGCTGACGGTGAAGCGATAGGTCCCGAGTGAAAGATCGAGGGTATGAAAGACGTCCGTCAGCGAGAGCCCATAGGTACGTTGAAAGGCGCGATCGAGGAGTTCTTTGGAGACTTCGAAGCCGATGAAATCGTGATAAGCCTCGGGTGCGTAGTGGCCCCGGGCGACTTGGAGCACGTCGAAGCCGAACTCGGTTTTGAGGTGGTCCGCCGGATTATCGGCGTAGGTGACGATGGGGCCGAATTTTCTGCGCAGCTTGGGATAGAGAATCGGCACGGAGTGATTGACGGCGATGGAATGGCCTTCAATGTCCGCTCCGTAGTGGGCGAGTGCGCCGAGAGCGAAGGCGTACTCATTGAGGTCGCGGGACTCGGCGAGGAGAGCTTGCACGAAGTCGCCGCTCCGGACGTAGTGGACCAAGTCGCTGAAGAAATGACTGCCGAAAGGATAGTAGCCGAGGTCCTGAATGATGCAGCCCCCATAAGCGTAGGCGTGGGCAGACTTCATCTGGTCTCCGGCCGCATGGGGAAAGCGCGACAACAGCGCCGGCTTCATGGACGTATCCCACACGGCGTCGACTATGGCCTCATGGGTAAGTACCGAATAGGCAAGGACGTTGGGGCTTGCCAGCCAAAGCAGCAGCAAGATTCTCTTTCCGCTCATATGGATCAAGTGCGCGACTGAACTCCCAGCTTCAATAGTAAATACCCTAGCAGAGGAGGGAAGGCCACGAGGACGCAGACCGGAGCGAAGCCGTGAAGGTCTACGAGTCGGCCGATGAGCGGCGACAAGAAGATTTGTAGCAGTCCGTAAGCCGAAACGAGGATAGACGTCGCGGTCGCCGCGCCTGCCGCTCCGAACAGATCGAGGGGAATGGTGTAGATATTGACGGAGCCGGCAAGGGTAGCGAAGTAACTGGCCCCGATCAGGATCGTCGCGAACCTACTGGTGGGGGCGAAGGGGATGGCGAGGGTGATCAGGCATCCGAGGGCGGCGAACAGCACAACGCGGGTGCGGGCGGCTACGGGGTCCATTCCCTGCCGGATGAGGCGCATCGACAGCCATCCGCCGGCGAAGCCGCCAAAGCTTGCGGCCATGGGGGGGAACCAGGCATACGCCGCGGCACTTTGCGCGGTTTCGTGGAAGGTGTGGGTGAGGAATAGCGTGGTGAAGTTGGACCACAGCACATAGTTGCTCATGCCGAGAATATTGACGCCGCCGAGAAGTAAGGCGCGAGGGTCGCTCCATAAGGCGCGGGCCCGCTTTGGAACGGGCTGGATCGCGACTGCCTCGGGGGGGATGAGGCGAGCGATGAAAAGCCAGAGCGGAATCCAGAGCAGCCCTAGCAGACCGGCGACAACGAAGGGCGCGCGCCAGGAGTACCGGGGTAACATGCAGTAGACCAAGGCGGGGGCCAGCATGCCTCCAAGGCTCAAGCCCACCTGGCTAACGGCGCTTCCGACGGCGCGCTCGGCGGGCTTCAGGTAGGTTGCGCTCATTTTGGCTACAGCGGGAATGCCTGCCGATTCCGCTACGCCGAGGCCGATCCGCGCCACGGCCAAGGCTCCAAAGCCGCGCACCAGAGAGGTTGCGGCGCAGCACAGCGACCACGCTCCGACGGCCAGAGACGCGCCGCGATTCAAGCCCAGGCGGTCGAGCAGCGCACCTGCGAGGGGAGACGCGAGCGCGTAGGCCAGGGCCAGTCCGGAGAGGAGCCAACCGTAAGCCTCGGTGGTCAGATGAAACTCTTTGATGATGAGAGGCGCTACGCTGGCGAGCAGCAGGCGGTCGAGGTAATTCAACGTGGAGGAAAGGGAAAAGACCGACGCGGCAACCCAACGTGCAGTCGACGCAGACGAGGATATCCGGGGAGAAGACACAGAGGGGGTCACAGGTATAAAGTAAGATGGTCGCGCATGGCTGTTGCCGGAACCACTCCTCGAACCCGCATTGACAAGATCCCGCTCACCGCGCCGCAGGCGATCTTTCTGGGACTGCTGGTGCTTTCCATCTGCATCAACTATATCGATCGCGGAAGCCTTGCGGTTGGCGGCAAGATGGTGGCCGACGAACTGCATCTTGACTCGGAGCAACTTGGCCGGGTGTTCTCCGCTTTCTTTTGGACGTATGCGCTGCTACAGATCCCGGCGGGATGGGTGGTGGACCGGTATAACGTCAACTGGGTGTATGGCGCAGGTTTCGTGATCTGGTCGGCGGCGACGCTGTTTACCGGACTTTCGCACGGGTTTGTTCTACTGATGACGGCGCGGCTGTTGCTCGGAGTAGGCGAGTCGGTGGCGTATCCGTCGTATTCCCGGATTTTAGCCGCGAATTTCAAGGAGCATCAGCGCGGGTTGGCGAACTGCCTGATTGACGCGGGTTCCAAGGCTGGTCCGGCACTCGGTGTGCTGCTGGGCGGCAAGATGATGGCGCTGTATGGATGGCGGTCGTTTTTTGTGATGGTGGGCGGGGCGAGTTTGTTGTGGATTATCCCGTGGGTGATCTGGTCTCCGCATCCGGATTCGATGCCGGTTTGCGGGGCTGGGAATGCGCCGAGTATTCGACAGATACTTCGACAGCGGTCGGCGTGGGGCACGTTCTTGGGGCTGCTGTGCAGCAACTATGCGTGGTATTTCGTGATGTATTGGGTTCCGGTGTATTTTCGGGAAGAACGGCACTTCACCGAGAACGACCTGGCGCTGATCGGACAGATTCCATTCTGGGGGATTGTGGTTGGGACGCTGCTGGGCGGGTCGATCTCCGACATGTTTATCGCACGCGGTTATACGCCGACTCTGGTGCGGAAGTGCTGCGCCTGTTTCGGGCTGGGGCTGTGCGCGTTCACGTTGGTTCCGGCGGCGATGGCTCCGGATATCCGGGTCTCCATGGTGTTACTGACCGCGTCAGGCTTTTTCTTTGGATTTATCTCGTCGAACGTTTGGTGCATCACGCAGACGCTGGCGGGACCCCTGGCGGCGGGGCAATGGACCGGCATCCAGAATTTTATCGGCAATATTCCCGGGATGTTCGGGCTGTGGTTTACCGGATGGCTGATCAAGGAGTCGGGCGGGCATTATCTACCGGCGTTTTACGTGGCGGCTGGGTTCGCGCTGGCTGGAGTGGTGGCGTTCGGTCTGGTGGTGCAGCGGATCGAAGAGATAGATTGGTCGGCGACGTAAAGCGGCCGTTGGTAGGGCACAGTCAGAGATTCTATCCGTGTTACGGCTGACTGACTAAAGTCTGTCGCACAAGGATTGACAGAGCGCGATGGGGTCGTCGGGCTTCTTAGGCAAGTCACCCAAAAAGGCGAGGTATTCGGACACGACGCGCAGGATTAGCTGGGGGCGGCTGCCGATGTGGAGTTTGTTGTAGATCCTTTGAATGTAAGTATTCACGCTGTGGGGAGAAATGCCCAGCGTGAAGGCGATACACTCCTGTTTCTGGTCCTCGAAGATGCCTTGCACGATCTGCAACTCCCGGTCGGAGAGTTTCAGAGAATCGCGCAACCGCAGCCACACTTCGCAGGGAAGCAGCGAAGCCCCGAGAGGTGGGCTCGGGGATTGGGGAGTAAGCCTTGGAACCATAGGGATCGCAATTCCTTTCGATGCCTGAATCAGCTTTCGAGAGTACAGGTAAACGGCCATTGGACACGCCGGATTTCGCCTTTGTATTCAGACGTTTATGCGGCTTTGTTGACCGATGTTAGCGAGTGGTCTATCTTTTTGGTGAGGAAGGTGAGGCTAGTACTATCCGATTTGCCCTTACGGGTGGAGAGAGGGTTCAAGTTGATCCTGGAATTTGGTTGAACCAGCCCAGCTTTGCAACTGCTCCATGTAGAGGTAAATCACGGGTGTGATGTACAGCGTGAGCAACTGAGAGACTACCAAGCCGCCGACTACCGCGAGTCCCAGGGATTGGCGGGCATCGGCACCTTCGCCGTAACCCAAAGCGACGGGCATGGTTCCGAACAGAGCTGCTACCGTCGTCATCATGATGGGCCGGAAGCGCAAGAGACAGCCGCGATAGATAGCGTCATGAGGGCTCCGGCCGTGACGGCGCTCTTCGATCGCGAAATCGATCATCATGATGGCGTTCTTCTTCACTACGCCGAAGAGCATGATAATTCCGACGAAAGCGTAGAGGTCGAGCTGCTTGTGGAAGAGCAGCAGGGTGACGAGCGCGCCGAATACAGCGGAGGGGAGTCCGGAGAGAATGGTCAAGGGGTGAATAAAGCTTTCATATAGAATTCCCAGTACGATGTAGATGACCAGGATGGCGATGATGAGCAAGACGGTCAGGTTACGGAAAGATTCCTGGAATTCCTTGACGGTGCCCTGGAAGCTGGCGGTGATCGTCGAGGGCATGCGCATGTCGCGGAGGGTATTGTCCACTTGTTCGGCGGCCTGACCGAGTGCGAAGCCGGGTTTTAGGTTGAAGGAAACGGTCACGGCCGGAAGCTGTCCGAAGTGGCTGATGCTGAGAGGTCCGAGCGAACGCTTGACGTTCACGACGGAGTCGAGGGGCACGAGCGAGCCGGACGAAGAATGAATGTAGAGCTTCGATAGCGCTTCGGGCGTGCGCTGGAATTGGGGCTGGACTTCGAGGATCACCTGGTATTCGTTGGCAGGCTGATAGATCAGCGAGACCTGGCGGTTGCCATAGGAACTCATGAGAGCGTCTTGAATTTGCTCAGGCGTGACCCCCAAGGAGAACGCGCGATCGCGATCGATATTCACCATCAACTGGGGACTGGCAATCTGCAAATCGGTGTTGACGTCGACGAAACCGGGCAGGGCGGTCATGGCCTGCACCACGCGCGGAGTCCAATCGTAGAGCTGCTTTAAATCCGTGCCCTGGAGGGTGAGCTGATAAATGCTGGTGCTGAACTGGCCGCTGACGGTGATGGGCGGCGGGTTCTGCGGGAAGGCTAGAATACCCGGCACCTGGAAGTATTTGGGCCGAAGTTCGCCGATCACCTGGTCCACGCTGAGCGAGCGTTCAGCGCGAGGCTTTAGTTTGGCGAAAAAGCCACCGGTGTTGCCGCCCATAAGGAAGACGCCCACGGCGTCGACATTCGGGTCGTGGCGGGTGATTTCCCCGACGGCGTATTCGTGCCGCGCCATGGAGTCGAAAGAGATGTCCTGGCCAGCCATGGTGAAGGCGAAGAGGAAGCCGCTATCCTGGCTGGGGATGAAGCCTTTCGGCATGATGGTGAAGAGCCACACAGTGCCGACGGCCATGACGACTGCGATGGTCAAGGTGACGAAGCGAAAGCGGAGCGCGACCAGGAGAGTATGGTCATAAGCGCGGGCCATGGCGTCGAACGCTCCTTCGAGCGAGCGATAGACCCAGCCGTGCCGCGCGCCGTGATCCATTTTGAGGAAGCGGCTGCCAAGCATCGGCGTGAAAGAGAGTGAAATGAGGCCGGAGATCAGGATGGCGACGGCGATGGTGACGGAAAACTCATGGAGCAACCGGCCGACGATGCCGCCCATGAAGAGCACCGGGATAAAAACGGCGACCAGCGATACGGTCATGGAGACGATGGTGAAGCCGATTTCCTTCGACGCGAGAAGCGCGGCGTCGAGGCGCGTTTCGCCCATCTCCATGTGACGCACGATGTTTTCGAGCATGACGATTGCATCGTCGACGACAAAACCAACCGACAGCGTCAGCGCCATAAGAGACAGATTGTTGAGGCTATAGCCGAGCAGGTACATGGCGCCAAAGGTGCCGAGAATGGAGAGCGGCACAGCGGCTCCCGGAATGAGGGTCGCGGAGAGGTTACGGAGGAAGAGAAAGATGACCATCACGACGAGGCAGACGGTCAAGATGAGAGTAAATTTGACGTCGTCAATCGACTGCTTGATCTGCCCGGACGTGTCGAACGCGATCTCCATGTTGATGGCGGGCGGAATGCTATGGCGTAACTGCGGCAGGAGTGCCCGGATGCTGTCCGCGACTTCCACGGTATTGGTTCCGGGCTGCTTCTGGATGGCGAGAATGATGCCGCGCACTCCGTTGAACCAGCTGGCAGTGTGGTTATTCTCGACGTCGTCGACGACGTTGGCGAGCTGTTCGAGACGGACGGGAACGCCGTTGCGATAGGACACGATCAGCGGCCGGTACGCGGCAGCGTTGGTGAGCTGGCCGTTCGACATGATGGTGAAAGCCTGGCGCTCGCCGTAAAGCTTTCCGGTAGGCAGGTTGGTATTCGATTGGGTGATGGCCTTCTGGACGTCGTCGATGCCGATGCCGTGAGCGGAGAGCTGATCCGGATTCACCTGCACGCGGACCGCATACTTTTGCGCGCCGTACACCTGGACTCCAGCGACTCCGCTGACCATGGAGAGGCGTTGCGCCATGAGTGTTTCGGCGTATTCGTCAACGGTGTAAAAGGGCGCCGTCGAGGAGGTGAGCGCGAGGAAGAAGATGGGCTGTTCGGCGGGGTTCACCTTCTGATAGGAAGGAGGGCGCGGCATGTTGGGAGGAAGATTGCCTCCGGCGCGAGAGATAGCTGCCTGGACGTCTTGGGCAGCGGCATCGATTTTGCGGCTGAGGTCGAACTGCACGGTGATGGTCGAACTGCCCTGGGTGTTCGAGGAACTCATCTGTTTGACGCCCGCGATGGTGGAGAATTCGCGTTCGAGTGGAGTTGCGACGGAGGAGGCCATGGTCTCGGGGTCGGCGCCGGTGAGGCCGGCGGTTACCTGGATGGTCGGGTAGTCGACACTGGGCAGCGCGGCGACGGGTAAGACGCGATAGCCCAGAATGCCAAAGAGGAGGATGGCGAAGACGATGAGCGTCGTCATGATGGGACGCTCGATGAAGATGCGGGAGAAGTGCATAGGTCAGCTGCTCCGGATGGCAGAACAGTTGGTTGGCAATCTAACGGACCACGAAAGGCGAGGGTCTGCCTTACGGCGCGACGGCAAAACTGCTGGTTCGCGGCGCGACGATTTTACGGTTGGCTGAGGCAGTCTACGCTTCGAAAAAAGGCACAGACGGGAGTCTCTGCTACGGCTGAAAGCCAGACGGCCGTGCCGCGATGGGCTATTCCGTGAGGTTGCGTCGCCTTTCGGGGCGGAGACGACGTTAACGCGGGCTCCCGGGAAGAGGAGCATCTGGCCATCGGTCACGACAGTCTCACCAGGATTGAGTCCGCTCTCGATGATGACTTTGCGGTCCACGGTACGGCCTACGCCGACGACGCGCGGTTCTACGGTCTTGTCCGCTTTTACGACGTAGACGAACTGACCTTTTTGTCCTGACTGCACGGCTTCGGCAGGAATGACAGTGGCATTGACGCCTTGATCGAGGGTCAACACGACGTCCACGAACTGACCTGGCCAGAGAGTGCCGCCGGCATTGTCGAAGGTGGCTTTCAGATGAATCGTCCCGGTCTGGTTGTCCACCATGTTATCGATGACGCTGAGAATGCCGGTGACTTTCGTTCCGGGATTATCGCGCGACGTCACTTCCACGGGTAGTTTGCGCTGCGCGCTGTATTGGCGAATGACCGCGAGAAATTTTTCGGGCACGTTGAAGCTGACAAACACAGGCGTGACGCGGTTGATGACGACGAGCGCGACGTCGTTCACCTTCACCAGATTTCCGGCGTGCACCAACAGGTTGCCGACGCGCCCTGCGATAGGCGCCCGAATTTCGCAATAGCTGAGATCGAGTTTGGCGCGAGCCACGGCGGTTTCATCCACCTTGATATTGGCTTGGGCGCTTATGATGGCGGCCTGATCTCCACGGATGGATTCTTTGAGCGTTTCGGCGGCAGTTCGATATTGCAGGTTCTGCTGTTCGGATACGATGCGTTGTTTGGCCAGAGAGTCAAAGCGTTTGGCATCGGCGTCGGCGGACTGCGATTGGACGACATCTTTTTGCACGGCGAGTTCCGACTGGTGAAGTTGGGCGCGATCGCGAGCGACTGTGGCTTCAGCCTGCTGGAGGGCGTCGAGAAAAGGCTGAGGATCGATTTTGAGCAGCAACTGGCCCTCGGTCACGTTCTGGCCCTCGGCGAAATGGACGCTCATCAGCTGACCGGCCACCTGGGATTTGATTTCGACCTTGGCAGAAGGCTCGACGGTGCCGACGACGCGCACATCAAAGGGCACCTGTTGCGAGGATGCGACTGCCGCGGTGACGGGCATAGGAGGCGGAGGTCCCGCAGCCTGTCCTTTCGGCGTCTGGCACCCGATGAGCTGCAGGAATACCGGCAACCCAAGAATGAGAAAAAAAGGCGAACGTGGCACGGAAGACACTTGAGCTTCCAGTGTATCCTACCGCCCCTCAGTTTAGCCGGGGAAGCCCATCCGGTGAGGGGTCCGGATGTGGATCACCGGGTGGCGGCAAGATGGGGACGGGCGGCGCCGGCGAAGGGTAGTTTCGGAGAGGACTTGAGCCCTGCAGCTGTCCTAATATAGAGTGAATGACCAACCGCAGAGACATACTCCTGCTCACCGCCTTGCCCGGCCTCAGCGCTCTGGCTGCAAGTGGTGAGGCCGGCAAGCTACCGAACGTCACCCTGGACCCTAATCACGCCAAACTGGAGCGCGAGCCATTCGGCGACCAGAGAACCTATTTCGATGGACCGACGGACCAATTGCGATCGATGACGGCGGGGAGCTTGCTGCTCAAGCCGGGAATGTCTCCACATCCTCCCCATCAGCATCCGGAGGAGGAGATCATGGTGGTGACGGAGGGTTCAGGCGAGATCGTTATCGAAGGCAAAGTCAGCAAAGTGAGTGCCGGCGCCATGATGTACTGCGCCGGAGGAAGACTCCACGGCGTCAAAAACACGGGAACCCAACCTTTACTGTTCTACTTCTACAAATGGCGGGCCTAGACGCAAGCGATGGACTACCCAGTGCGTGTCTTACGGTTGGTAGTTCGTGCGGCTGTTTGCCTGCTGGTCAGCGGGGCCGCCGCGCAGAACGGTTCAGCACCGAGCCAGAAGAGCCCGACTCCGCCGCCGACCGCTCAGGCGGATGAGGATCAGCCGACGAAAGCCCCGAAGCCCAAGAGCCGGATGAACCTTCTGCGGCAGATGCAGGTGGACCTCACTTTGGCGGCTCCGCACGCTCAGGTGGACGGCAAGGGCCGCAAGAAGCTTGACAAGTGTCATGACACTCTTCTCGACGCGATTGCCCAACAGCAGCGCTACAAGAGCGTAAACGTGGGCAAGATCAATGGCTGTCTCAACGACCTCGACAAACTTCTCGATGTAGGGGCGTTTGCCGCCAAGGATCGGGACAAGTTGTCACAGGATAGCCAGAAGTTGGGGGAGAGTGTCGGCAAGCCCCACCGGATTCATTTGCCCCAACCACTTTGAACATTGACGCGGCGAAACTCGAGTTTTCCGATTGCGTTCTCGACGTGGACCCAGGCATAGCCGAAGTAGAGGCCGTCTAAGCCTGTGTTGACGGGAACGGCGCCTTTGCCATGGCTTAAGCTTCCGCCCGAGCTTCCGACGACTATATACTGGACGCCGTCATACTCTGAGCGGTCAAACTCGTGCGTATGTCCGCTGATGACGAAGCCCACCGAATATTTTCGAGCCATGCGATGCAGCGCAAAATTTCCGTTCTGAAATTTGACCGGCAATAGCCAGAATGGCCGGTGGAAGAAGATAAATTTGGGACTCTGAGCCGCGTGAGCCGCGAGGTCGGACTCAAGGAAGGCCATCTGCTCAGCGTCTAAACCTTCACTTCGGGAGTTGTCCAGAACCGTGACATGGATGCCTCGGAAATCGAAACCGTACTGGGGTGGGTGACCGGTCTGCTGGCGCCAGATTCTTTCAGAAGAGGGAGACCAGATGTCGTGGTTGCCCGGCACGAGATAGAAAGGCGTATCCCCGAATTGCTGCCAAACCCTACGAATGGAGGTCCATTGGGAAAGCGCGGTTGAATCGTCCAAGCCTTCGATGGTATCGCCGACATTAATAATGAAGTCCGGATGATGCGCGGCGATTTCTTTGGACACCTGTTCGTAGACGCCGGGCACGGCGTTGCCGGTGCGATCCCCCAGAATCGCAAAATCAACTCCGGCTGCTGAGAGCGGCGGCAGCAGGGATGCCAGCAGCGTGAGCCACTTCAGGAAACTCGGTCGGTGTCCAAGGCTTCGGGTATTCAAAAAATTCATGAGAATTTGCCTAACTCCAAGGTACTAGCGTTTTGGACTCCATCATGCCAATCGATCGTTGGATCGCGAGTTTCCTGGCGCCACTGACGCTCTGGGTGATCGTGAACGGCCTGGACGATCTGTTTATTGTAGTGGCGGCGGGATATGCATGGGTTCGGTTCCGTTTTTCCTCTCGAAAGGAACTGCGGAGTCCTACTGAAGCGGAGCTTGACGCGGTACCTCAACGCCGCATCGCGATTTTCGTTTGTTTATGGCACGAGCACGGCGTAGTTCGGGATATGGTTGAACACAACGTTCGCAATATCCGGTACAAGAACTACGATTTTTTTATTGGCGTCTACCCAAACGACACTCCGACGGTTGCGGCGGCGACGGAGGTTTGTAACCGCTACCGGAACGTTCATCTTTCGGTGACGCCGCATCCCGGCGCCACCTCGAAAGCCGACAACCTGAACTGGATCTTCCAGCGCATGCTGGTCCATGAGGAAACGAACAACATCCGTTTCGAGATGGTGGTGGTGCATGACGCTGAAGATATTATTCACCCCGACGACCTTCGCTGGCTGAATTACTACGCGCAGTGGTATGACATGGTGCAGATTCCGGTACTCGCCCTTCCCACGCCGCTGGGGCGGTTCACGCACGGTGTGTACTGCGACGAATTTGCCGAATTTCAATTTAAGGATATGCCTGCGAGGGAAGCACTCGGAGGGTTTATTCCGTCGTGCGGTGTCGGAACGGGGTTCTCGCGGAGGGCACTTGAAAGCATCGCGGCGGCGTACGAGAACCAGATTTTCGACGCAACTTCCCTGACCGAGGACTACGAAATCGGATTTCGGATTCACCGTTTAGGCTACCGGCAGAAGTTCATTCGAGTTCAAAGGCGCGACGGGAAGTTTGTCGCGACCCGGGAGTTCTTTGCCCAACGGTTTGGGAAAGCGGTGAATCAGCGGAGCCGGTGGGTGACCGGTATCGGACTTCAATCGTGGGAGAAGCACAACCTCCGCGACACTCTGTCGCAGGGCTATTGGTTCTGGCGTGACCGTAAGGGGATGGTTGGAAATATTTTAACCCCGCTGACCAACCTGTTATGGCTATACGGCGCGACGACCTGGGTGATGGCGCGCGTCCAGCACGTTCCCTGGGGTTTGGGGGCGGCGTCGCGGGGGACGCGTCTATGGCAACTCGGCTGGTGGTCCATGCTCTTGTTATTGCCGCAAACGACCGTCCGCATGTACTGTTGCAGCATCGTTTATGGATGGAAGTTCGCGGCCGGGGTGCCGTTTCGCGTCCCGTGGGCGAATATCATCAACTGTACCGCAGCTTTCAAGGCCATCTGGAACTATACAAATGCACGGATCCGGGGTGTGCCGTTGCGGTGGCTGAAGACGGAACATGCGTATCCCAACCGCGCCGCGCTGGTGACAGAGCGACGCAAACTGGGCGAGATCCTGGTGGACGCGGGATTCGTCACCGGCGAGGATCTGGAAGCTGCACTAGCATCGCAACCAGCGGGTGTGAGAATTGGCGAGTACTTACTGCGACTTGGCAAGCTAGGTGAGGAGCAACTATACGAGGCGCTGGGTTTGCAACAGGACCTACCTGCCGGCAAACCGCGGCCCGCAATGATTTCTCCTGAAGTGACTCGCGCGATCCCAGCGGATCTTGCGCGTCGTTTGACGGTGCTACCTCTGCGGGTGGTGGCAGGGCAACTTTACGTTGCTACCCAGGAACTTCCTACCGGGGAGATGATCAGCGCACTGCGTGAGTTTTGGTCTCTCGAGATTCGGTTCCACCTGGTGAGTCCGACTGCGTTCCGGGAATTGATCGAGGAGTATTTGCCTCCGATCGCTCCGGTTTCCGTGTCAAGTCTGCTTACGGGACTCGGGGTCCTGGCCAGCCTGGTCGGCATTTCGAAAGCCTGGCTGTCGAGAAGCTACGGGGTTACTTCTCGCGCGACAACGCCGTTGCCTGCCAGTCTGGACCGAAGTCCGCCTGCCGGGTAACGATGCTGTAAACTATTGAAACGACTGGCCACCGCGCCGAGATGACCATCGCGTATCCCGACAGACGGCAGAGCCACCAACAGACTGGACTGGAGAGAAAGTGGCGTTTCCGGTTTTTCGCGTGATCGATGTCCGATCAAACGAGAGAGGAAACGCCATGAACGAGTGTACCGGCAAATTTCAGGATCACTTGAGCGGGCTTGCCGGCTTTGACCGACTGCTCGGCAAGGGTCAGTCGAAAGCTCCGCAATCACCAGGAGTCTGAGTCATGCGGCGCTACTGCAAAGGGCGTATGCGAGGGGATCGGCGCCGGACCGGTCGAAGTCGATGGTTTTTTGACCGCGCCGACGAGATGCTCTAATTCCGTGGCAACATGCCGCATCGTTCTCGCCTGGTTGCTCATGGATTCACCGGCCGAGGCAGCCTGTTGCGCGCTGGAGGCGGATGTCTGGGTCACCTGTTCCATCTGGGTCATTGCTTTGGCGATCTGCTCGACGCCGCGCGCCTGCTCCTCGCTGCCGACGCGAACTTCACTGATCAGCACCTTGACCTTCTCCGACTTTTCCGTAATGGCTCGAATCGCTGCCGAGAGCTGATCGAGTTTGCCCCGACCCTCACTAGACTTGGAAATCGATTCTTCAATCAAGCCGGCGGTGTCCTTAGCCGCCTGCGCCGACCGTTGCGCCAAATTTCGCACTTCATCCGCCACGACAGCGAACCCCATTCCGGCGTCTCCGGCGCGTGCCGCTTCGACGGCTGCGTTCAGGGCCAAGATATTCGTTTGAAAGGCGATGCCGTCGATGACTTTGATGATCTGGCCGATCTTGTCGCTGGACGTATTAATTTCGCGCATCGAGGTTTGCATCAGGTCGAGGGTGCGATTTGCGTCGGTGACGACGGTGTGGGTCTGATCCATTAATTCCGAGGCGGTCCGGGAATGATCCGCGGTTCGGCGCGTCATGGTGGTGATTTCCTCACTGGACGCGGAGGTCTCGGCGATCGAGGCAGCCTGTTCCGAGACGCCCTGAGCAAGCGCTTGGCTGGAAGAAGAAATCTGGGCGGCAGCAATGGCCACATTTTCCGCAGTCCCACTCAGGCCTGAAACGGCATTCTGCAGGGTGAGGCTAACGGCTCTCACGATAAGCACCACCGCGGCGCCGACTGCCAGCGAGAGAAGCAGTAGAACCATGGCGGTCCAATGGCTGTTCGTACTTTGGGTGGCTGCGGTTTCCGCATCGCGTGCCAGCATCTCGTCCTGGATGGCCATCAAGCGGGCAGCCTGAGTCCGACTGTCTTCATAAATCGGAAAACCTTTTTCCTTGATTACCTGGAGCGCGCCCGCGCCATCGCCCTGATCGGCAAAACGCACCGACTCGGTTAAGACGGCAAGCCACCGCGTCAATTGATCCTGTAGCCTGTCAATAATCTGACGGCCTTCCGGAGTGACAATTAGAGGCCGGAATTCATCTAAGGACTTCTGCCAGTCGTTTGCAGCCGACTGGACCATCGCCTTCGCCCGTTCCACTCCGTCCGGGGATTTTGCGAGGGCATAAGCGGCAATGCCCCGCTGCCCGGCGAGCATTTCACTTCCTGCCAACGCGACTGAGCCTGCCAGCTTTAACCTGCGCGAGGTCTTTTGTGCGGAGTTGTCGAGGCTCGCCGTCAGGCTGCTGATGCTATTAAGGGAAGCGAGACCTAACATGAGCGTCAGGATGAGCAACGCTCCAACGCTAGCGAATAACTTCTTACTGATGGTCATTTGTGATGGCATATCCGTTTTTTTTTCCTATAACTTTGACTAACGTGCGAAAACTCTCCGCCGAAACTCAACCGCAAGCGGGCTCTGAACACTTATCGTCGGAAAAGGGGAGGACCTTTAGACTGAGGGTCAAATTCCTGACGTGCAGAGGAAGCAGGCGGCGGCCGCGATACTGTTTACGAGGGACGGTTTGCTAAAAGCGAAAAAAATACGGCAGGGCAGCGGCTGGGTGACGCGGGTTAGCTCCAGTTGGGGGCGCGGTAGACGAATTTGCCTCCGACGCAATTCAGCAGAACTTCGGTCGAGCCAATCTGACTGGATGGGATGGTGAACAGATTCTGCGAGAGCAGCAGAAGGTCGGCGGTCTTGCCGGGTTCGAGGGAGCCTTCGGTTTTTTCCCGCCGGCCGGCGAAGGCGGCTTCGATGGTGTAGGCGCGCAGTGCGTCGCCCAGTGTGACGCGCTGTCGCGGTTGCCATCCGCCGGGAGGTTGTCCTTTATCGGTCTGGCGTGTCACGGCTACCTGAATTCCTTTGAATGGATTCAGCGTTACCACGGGCCAGTCGCTGCCGAATGCGAGACGTCCGCCGTCCTTTAGGACGCTCTCCCAGGCGAAGCCACGGGTGGCACGCTCGGCTCCGACGTTTTTTTGCCAGACGTTCAGAATGTTCGCGCCTGGATCGGCGTGGAGAGGCTGCATGCTGGCGATGACTCCTAACGGGCCGAAACGCGGAATATCCGCGGCGCTGACGGACTCCATGTGCTCGACCCGGTTGCGAGCATCCAGAGTCCGGTTTTCAGAGCGCGCCGCCTGGTAGGCGTCGAGACACAGCCGCACCGCGCCGTCTCCGATGGCATGCGTGAAAATCTGGTATCCGAGACGGTCGACCATGGTTACGGCCCTCTTGAATTCATCGGAGCGCCAGAACATCTTTCCGTTCAGACCGTCCATGTAGGGCTCCAGCATCACCGCCGTATGGGATTCGATCACTCCGTCCAGATAGAACTTGACTGCGCCGGCATGCAGCCAATCGTCACGATAAAGGTGCGCCGCCTGCTCCAATTCCTTCAGCCAAGACCGTTCGGGCATTTGCGGCGCGGGGAGATAATGCGCCATGTAGAAACGCAGGGTGAGCTCGCCCGCGGCGCGTAAGCGTGCGTAAAGAGGCAGCTCCGGAACGTCGTATGCGGCGCTGTGGACGCGCGTGAGTCCGACGCGGCCGGCTTCGGCGAGAGCCGCGCGGAGGGCACTGAGCTTCTCGTCATCGGAAGGCGGGGGAATGACTTTGCGGATCAGGTCTTGCGCTGGGCGTTCTTTCAGCACGCCGGTGGGTTCGCCGGTGGCGGGGTCCCGAACGATTACCGAGCCGGGAGGATCCGGGGTGTGTTTGGTGATTCCGGCGAGAGCGAGGGCCTTGCTGTTGACCCAGGCGCTATGACCGTCAAACGCGCGCAAATAAGCGGGCCGATCGGGCAGCACCGCATCCAATTGCGCTTTATTGGGGAGGGTTGCCGCACCGAAATTCGAATAGACCCAACCACGGCCCTGTATCCAAGGCATGGTTGGATGAGCCGCGGCGTATTCCCGGACGCGGTGCTGCAAGTCCGCGAGATCCGACGCGCCTTCGAGGTGGGCGCGCAACATGGTGAGCGCGCCTTCGAGGAAGTGGATATGACAATCGGTTAGTCCTGGAATGACTAAGTGTCCGCCCGCATCGACGAGCTGCGTACCCGGCTTCTTCAGAGCGGCAATTTCGCGGGTGCTTCCCGTCGCCACGATCTTGCCACCGGCGACAGCCAGGGCTTCGACAAAGGGACGCCGGGGATCCATGGTTGCGATGCGGCCATTCAAGAAGAGGAGTTCGGCGGTCTGGTTTTGCGGCGACGAGGTTCTTGCGCCGAGCATCGACGATCCAGCCGCTTTGAGAAACGTCCGGCGGTTCATAGCGTGAGGCTATCGATTCGGCGAGAGTTCGTCCGCAATGACGGCTTCTTTCTCCACGCGCAAATTTTGTTTGTTATCGCTGGCCGCTTTCCAGGTCGGATTGTCCTGCAGTTGCGCCCGAATTTTGGCTACGATTCTTTCTCGCTGCCCAAAACTCTCGTCGTCTTTATATTTGAGGAAGATCAAAGAGTCCCATGGGCGCGCTGCCGTGTAGCGCTGCAGGTAGAGTTGATAACCGGCGAGAACGTCTTCCGCCATCCAGCCCTTAAATTGAAGGCCGACGTAGTCATCGAAGTATTTCAGATAGGCGGGGGTGGAGACGGAGTAGGTGTAGGGAACGACAAGATACACGGCGTGCGCGGGCGACTCTGTTCGGATTCGGCCTGCCGCATCAGATCGACGGGATAGGTTTCGACGGTGGTCGTCAGCGCCAGGGAGCCCTCGGGCTGATCCCCGCCGGCGATTTCTCCTCCACTCTGCGCCAGCGCGTGACATCCGAATACCGGCGGAAAGTGAGGATGGCCAGCGCATCCCACGCTGTTTGTGTCCACGTAACGGCTGAAGAGGATATGGTAATCGGCCAGGAGGCCATCGGCTTTCCGAGCGGGCAAAGGATTGCATATCTTCGGTTCCGAGGCGATGACGAAATTCGGCGCGGTCGCGAGGAAGACATTCGTACTGAATGATCAGAGCGACCGGACCGGTCTGCTTAGGATCTTCCTGGTCGGCGGCGGACGCGAGCGGCGGAGGGGCGCAAACGAGCGCCAGCAAGATCAGGGCTTCAAATACTTGTCGAGCCATTCGAAACTCCTTTTGAAGCAATCGGCCTGTTCGGGGCTGTCGCCGAAAATAAAGGTGTGGCCGCCGGGGGCATTGTCGTAGATGTGCGAATCGAAGACTTTGCCGCGCGCCTTCAAAGCGTCGAGCAGGCGCATGGTGTGCAACTGTAGCGGCACGATTTTATCGCCGGTGGTCGCGAGCACGAGCAGCGGAGATTGGATCTGATCAACATGATTCAGCGGCGAAATGTCCATATAGGCGGCTAGATCCTGCGCGGGCAGCTTACCGCCGAATTCTTTTTCCCGGGCGACTTCCATGCGACGGGCATCCGGTTTGTAACTCATGTAGGCCACGAAATCGGTCAGGCCGGCGATCTCGACGGCGGCGACAAAACGCTTGGGAGCTTTTTCGATAGCGAGCAGCGTGGTCATGCCTCCGCGGCTATGGCCGAGAATGCCGACGCGCGCCGGATCTACGAATTCTTTCTTAGCGAGGTAGTCGGCGGAAGCGATCACGTCCGCCACATCCGTCACACCATAGCTATTGTTGTAAATTTGCTCACCGTACCCCGTGCTACCGCGATATTCGGGAAAGACGACGGCGTAGCCGTGGGAGACGGCAGTGTCGATGAGGTTGAAAAATCGCCAGTCCAGCTTCTCGTGAAAGCCTCCGTGCACCATGACGAGGCCGGGGAGTTTCTTGCCTTTCGCCAGGCCGGCGGGCGTGAAGACGTAGCAGGGGATCATTTCGTGATCGAGCGTATTGGCCGGGAAATAAGTCCGATTCATGTGGATGCGGCTACCGTACTGCAGGAGAAACATGACGACTGTGACGTCAACCTGGTCCTGGTACATGCCTTGCATCATGAGGGCAAGCTGGCCGCTGGTGTCGTTAGGTTCACGCGCGAGGTAAGTGTTGAGAGTGCCTTCTTTGGGTTCTCCGGCGGGTTTCGGGGCGGGATCCTGAGCAAAGGTGAAAGAGGCGCAAAAGCAAACGACTACGATCAGCCGCAGAGTGGCTTGAATCATGATCTTAAAAAGTTTGCACAAATTGAGTAAAGTTGTCAATCCGGATTTGACAACCGAAGGCCGAACATTCCATACTTCAGGAACCTTTCCAATTTCGTGCAAGGTTGGCTGGCATGGCGACAGACAAGGAACTCGGGATGCATTGCCGGATTCACCGGCGTGATTTCTTGAACGGCGTTGCTGTGGGGGTAACAGCGATTGGGTCGGCGGGATTTGCGAAAGCGACTTCCTTTCCGCAGGATCAGCCGGGCTACTATCCACCGGCTCTGGCAGGTTTGCGCGGGAGTCATCCCGGATCTTACGAAGCCGCTCATGGATTGCGTGACGGAGTGCCTCAGGACGGTAAAGCCGTCAACACCGGCGAGCAGTATGATTTGGTGATTGTCGGGCGCCGGGATCAGCGGACTGGCGGCGGCGCACTTCTACCGGGCTCGCGCCCAGGGCTCACCGCGAATTCTGATTCTGGACAATCACGACGATTTCGGGGGCCACGCCAAGCGCAATGAATTCGAGGTGGATGGCCGGCGGTTCATCACTTTTGGCGGCACTTTGAGCATCGATTCGCCGTTCCCTTATAGCCAACAGGCGCATCGCTTGATGGACGAACTGGGAATCGATCCGGTGCGATTGACCGCTGAGGCCACGGCGAAGACGCGGCATCCATTTCGGAACTTGCAGCCGGCAGTATTTTTCGATCAGGAGACGTTTGGCGCGGACCGGTTGGCTGTTGGAAGGCCAGGAAATAACGCGAGTAGCGCGGCATGGCGGGAGTTTCTGGCGAAGACGCCGCTCAGTCCTGAATTGCAGGCCGATCTTCTCCGCGTGGAAACGGAAAAAACCGACTATCTGCCGGGGCTGACTTCAGCCGAGAAGAAGGACCGTTTGTCGCGGGTCAGTTACCGGAATTACCTGCTGCAGTCGGTGAGAATCAGGGCGGGGGCGGTTGCTTACTATCAGACCCGGACGCACGATCTCTACGGAGTCGGGATCGACGCGGTGAGTGCTTTGGACTGCTGGGCGCTGGGGTTTCCGGGATTTGAGGGGCTGCAACTCGATCCTGGAACGACGTCGCGAATGGGATTCACGCCGCGAGGGACGGCGACGCCTCAACCGCCATACCATTTTCATTTTCCGGACGGCAACGCGTCGATTGCGCGCGCGCTGGTGCGCGGGCTGATTCCGGGTGTGGCCGAAGGTCATACTGCCGAGGATTTGGTGACGGCGAAGTTTAACTATGCCGCGCTCGACCAGGTTCACGCGCCGGTGCGCATCCGACTCAGCAGCACCGTTATTCTCGCGCGGCATCGGGGCGAGGCGGCGTCGGCGAAAGATGTCGAGGTGCGGTATGCGAGAGGCGGACGGGTGTACGCCGTGCGAGCCAAGAAGGTGGTGCTGGCCTGCTGGAACATGATGATTCCATACCTCTGTCCGGAGTTGCCGGCGGAGCAGAAAGAGGCTTTGAAATATGGCGTCAAGGTTCCCCTGGTCTACACCGCGGTGGCGCTGCATCGATGGACCGCATTTCAAAAGGCAGGAGTACGCAGCATTCTCGCGCCCGGGATGTACCACAGCGCGTGTACGCTCGAAGATCCCACGGTGATTGGAAAGTACGATGCGACTCCGACGTCTCCCGAATCTCCAGCCGTGGTTCGTATGCGCCGGACGCCCTGCCAGCCAGGGTTGCCGGAGCGGGATCAGCACCGGGTAGGGCACGTCGAGCTACTGACGACGCCGTTCGACGTGATGGAAAGAAAGATTCGCGGACAACTGGCACGCGTGCTTGGCCCGGAGGGTTTCGATCCGGCGCGCGACATTGCGGGGATCACGGTAAACCGGTGGCCGCATGGCTACGCTTACGAATACAACTATCTTTTCGATCCGGAGTGGCCGGAGGGTAAGCGTCCCTGCGATATTGCGCGCCGTGGTTTTGGAAGAATTGCGATTGCGAATTCCGATGCGGCCGCCGCGGCGTATACCGACCAGGCGATCGATCAGGCCTACAGGGCGGTGGAGGAGTTGCCGGCGACGTAGATTCACGCCTTATACTTGTGCAAGATTCCATGCTTCGGACCAACCGCACGCTTGACAAGACCAAGACGACACTTTCTTCCGATAGGAGCGGGGACACGCTGAAAATCGGCGAGGTCGCCCAACTGCTGGGGATTTCGGCATCCATGATTCGCGCCTGGGAGAAACTCGGCCTGATTCGTCCCGGCCGGACCGACAGCGCTTACCGTTTGTATGGCCAAGAGGACGTTCGCGTTCTTCGCCGCGCGGTATATTTGCGCCGTGTCGGTGGCCTGAATGCTCCCGCGATTCTCAATCAACTCCGCCAGGAGGGGATGCTGACGAAGAGCGACGGGAGTCTGGGCGGCGAGCCTGTCACGATTGGGACGCGGCTGCGCAAACTGCGGTTGCAGCGCGGCGAATCACTGGCGACGGTGGCGCAGGCTCTCGACCTTTCGGTGGGTTTCCTGAGTAATCTGGAGCGGTCGCAAAGCAGCGCGTCAGTGGGAATTTCGCACAAGCTCGCGCAGTACTACGGTGCGAATATCCTGGATTTTTTCAACTCGCCGGCGTCGGCGGGGCCGCTGGTGCGACCCCGCGAACGGAAGGTTTTGCAGGGCGGAAAGGGTGTCCAGATGGAATTGCTGCGCGTGGGGAAAAATCACCATGGAGCCGCATCTTTTCCGGGTCGCTCCGGGGGCCGGCAGCGAGGATTACTATTCGCATGAGGGCGAGGAGTTTATTTTCGTCACTAAGGGCCGCCTGAACATCTTCCTGGAGAGCGAGCAATACCAACTGCGCACCGGAGACAGCTTCTATTTCCAAAGTTCCGCGCGGCATCGTTGGGAGAATCCGGGGACAACCGAGGCTCTGCTGCTGTGGATCAATACTCCTCCGACTTTTTGAAATGAAGACACTCTATTTTTTATCCGCTCTTGTTTTGGCCTGCCCGCTGGGTAGCGCGCAGGAGTCCGTTGCGAAAACACTGCCGGAACTTCAGTCGCTAACCAATATCGATGCCAAGGACGCGGCGACACAACTCGCTTTGATCCAGGACATGTTGCTGAAGCTGGACGTGCAATCCAACCTGCAGCTTTTCATGCAGCAATACGGGGATCGGGTTCAGGTGGAAACGGTGGGCTATCCGTCGGACCGCGTCCTGGTGATTCCCGGTTATGTTTTCAGCCCGCGCAATGCTGAGAAAGGCAAACGTCATCCAGGGGTCGTGATGGTGCATGGGGGGTTTCACGATCATCTCGACACTTATTATTTCAAGCCGATTGCGGACGCCGTCGCGCGTGGGTACGTCGTGCTGTTTCCCGAATATCGCGGGAGCAGCGGGTACGGCGAGGTGCACTACGAAAACTCGTACGGGAAGACTGACGTGGCCGACGTTTTGTCGGGCGCGGATTTCCTGGCCAAACAGGAAAATGTCGATCCCGCGCGAATCGGGATCGTGGGGCATAGCCGCGGAGGGATGGTGACGCTTCTGGCGATCGAGCAGGCTCCACAGCGTTTCAAGGTAGCGGTGGAGATCGCGGCGCTGGCGGACTTTGTGGCTTACATGGGATACAAGCCCGAATACCGTCGCGTGGAGGTCGCGAAGGAGGAAACTTTTGGAGGGAAGTTGCCGAACCAGAATCTGAAAGCGTACATGGATATTTCGCCGTTGAACAACGTGGAGGCGATCGCAACTCCGCTCCTGGTGCTTGCTAACACGTTTGACCAGACCGTGCCGTTCAAGCTGAACTCCGGCCGGCTTATCGATCTATTGAAAGCGAAAGGGAAAGTCTTCGAGGCTCACGTTTATACGGATGCTCCCGGATCGCATATGTTTCCGTTTGCAAATACGGCCGAAGCTCAGGATTGCTGGTCTCGGACATTCGAGTGGTTGGGAAAATATCTAAAACCGTAGCTCTTCCCGAGGGTAGTTAACGGTTGTCAGCTTTCCTTGCGGGCAGCGCCGGTAAGGCGTGCAGCTTCGGCCACAGCTTTCGCTACCAGCGGCGACACCTTCCGATTGAAAACGGACGGCACGATATAGTCGGCGTGCAACTCGTCTTCGCCAATCACGGACGCGATCGCGTGGGCAGCCGCGAGTTTCATTGCTTCATTTATGTCGGTCGCGCGCGAATCGATGGCTCCGCGGAAAATGCCTGGGAAGCACAATACGTTATTGATCTGGTTCGGATAGTCTGACCGGCCGGTCGCCATTACCGCGACATAAGGCGCGGCCTCTTCCGGCATGACTTCCGGGATCGGATTCGCCAGCGCGAAGACGATGGGATCGCGGTTCATCTTCTTCAACCAGTCCGCCTGCACCAGGCCAGCCGACGCCAGACCGAGAAAAAGATCCGCTCCTTCCAGAACGTCCTGCAAGCTGCCTTTGGCGCGTTCGGAATTGGTATTCTCGGCATACCATTTGGTTTTGCCGGTATCGCCGCCCTCGCGCCCTTGATAAATCGCGCCGAGGCGGTCCACTCCGATCATGTGGCGCACTCCCGCATTTTTGAGGATCTTAGAGCAGGCTGTACCTGCCGCGCCCACTCCGGCCACCACCACTTTAATTTCGCCGATTTTCTTGCCGACTACCTTCAGCGCATTGATCAGGGCGGCCAGAACCACGACCGCAGTCCCATGCTGATCATCATGGAATACGGGGATGTCCAATTCCGCCTTGAGCCGGTTTTCGATTTCGAAACATCGCGGCGCGGAAATGTCTTCGAGATTAATGCCCGCCAAACCGGGTGCGATGGCCTTGACGGTGCGCACGATTTCATTGGGATCCTTGGTGTCGAGACAAATAGGGAAGGCATCCACGCCGCCAAATTCCTTGAACAACATGCACTTGCCTTCCATCACGGGCATGGCTGCCGCAGGACCGATGTCGCCGAGACCCAGCACGGCTGTGCCGTCCGTCACGACCGCGATGCAATTACGTTTAATGGTGAGATTGTAAGCCTTCTCCGGATCGTCGTGAATTGCCATGCAGACGCGCGCCACACCTGGCGTATAGGCCATAGAGAGATCGGCGCGATTGACAATCGGATGCTTGCTGTGGATCTCGATCTTGCCGCCGAGGTGCATCAGAAAGGTTCGGTCCGAAACGTTGATCAGAGTCACGTCGTCAACTGCCTTCACCGCAGCGGCAATCTGGTCCTCGTGTTCAACGCTGGTCGCAGATACGGTAATGTCGCGAACGGTTTGGGTCGGGGTCGACTCGACGATGTCGACCGCACCGATGATTCCGCCCACGGCTCCGATGGCGGCGGACACGCGGCCCAACATTCCCGGCTGCTTCTTCACGCGCATGCGGAGCGTGATGCTATAGACCTCACTTGGCGTGCTATTCATAGTGCGTTTCTATTCACTTCCTACTTTACGGCCATACCACAGCAAAGAGATCAGCCAGCCGGTTACGGTGCCGATGACAAATACCGGACCGAACTTGAGGACGCCGTTGCCGATGGCGAAAATTGCAAACATCTGAAAAGCTCCCACCGGCCACATCACGCCCGACGTGAAGCGCCATCGAGTCTGCTGGACCGGCTGCCTGGTCGATTGTTGATGTCCGATTGCCAGTGCCGCGAGGCCCGCGGTGAAGCTTGCCGGAATCTCGAGCGGCGCAATCAGGATCAGTAAGACGACCATAAATGCCGCATCTTTGGCCAGCAGAATGCGCCAGCCCGGTATGGGGATCAGCCGGTAGCGTTGAGCACCGGCGCCATCGAGCCCGATCAGGACTTGTGCGGAGGTGCTGAGGGCTACCACCACGACCATGGAGATGATCGGCAGCGCTTCCCGTTCCAGGACGCCGCCGGTCATGCGATAGATGACGGTGGACACGGTTAGAAGAAGTCCCACATAGGGATCGAGCGTGGTCAGCATTTCGCGCCAGTGCAAGCGCATCAACTGTCCTGTTACGCCGGGGGGAGCGGGGACAAATCGCATTGGATTGAACCGCGGCGCCCAGCGTTTGAAGACATACGAAACGCCATGAGCGGCGAGGCCGAGGATCGCGAGTTGATACGCCAGCCGCCAGCCGATACGGAGCAAGATAAACGCTGCGATCCAAATGACGGGGCTCAGAAACAGGCTCGCGACGCGGATCGCCAGCCAGTCGCGCTGCGGAAGCGGCCACAATTTCCGGCGGTCGGAGGGCACCTTCTCGAGGGGATCGGACGACAGCGGAAAGAAGAGCAGCGCGCCGATCATCAGGCCGAAGAACGCTGCGCTTTCGGGCTGGAGGGCGATCAGGAGGACGAGATAGAAAAAGTTCTGTCCGGTGATGGACTGGAAGGTGCGTAGTTCGCGATAGGATGCGAGTCCCACAGCGCGCAGAACGGCCGTTGCCGCCGAGAATCGGGCGGTTATCCCAGCCAAGCCAGATCTTCCGTTGCAGCGGACTCCACCAAGTCGAAATACAGTTCTTCGACACCGCGCGGCAGCTCTCCCACCGGCGAGTTCCAGACGATGCGGCCTTGGCGGATCATGACAATCTGGTCGGCGATGCGGTCAACCATGGAAAGTATGTGGGAGGTCAGGAGGACCGTAATGCCGCGCTGCGCCACAGCGCGAAGCTGGATGCGAATGGCTTCCGACGTCACCGGATCGATGCCTTCAAACGGTTCGTCGAGAAACAGAGCGCGCGGATTGGGCAGCATGGCCGCGGCGAGCGCGGTTTTCTTTTTCATCCCGTAGGAGCACTCACCGATGAACGTATCGCGTCCATGCTCTAAACGCAGGACGCGCAGCAGTTGATCGGTGCGGAGAACGGTATCCGCTTTGGAGATGCCGAATACGGCGCCGGTCAGTTCCAGATGTTCGCCAACGGTCAGTGCATCGAACAAAGCCAGATTCTCCGGCAGCACGCCGACGAGGGAGCGCAACTGCGGGTTGCGAATATCGCAGCCGCACACGGTTCCTCCACCCGCGGAGGGTTCGAGCAGCCCCGTCAGCATCTTTACCATGGTGGATTTGCCCGCGCCATTCGGTCCCAGAACCGCGCAGATGGAGCCGCTGGGAATTTCAAAGCTGGCGGAATCTACGGCGGAGAAATCGCCGAAGCGGCGGGTGAGTTGGGTTGCGCTGATCAAGACCTCTACATTTTCGCATCCCGCACCCATGCGATCCCGCGAGCGCAATCTTCCTCTTGCTTTGCGGATTCGTAGATTAGGGAACCGGAGAGCGAATTGACAAGTCCATTCAGCACACTCGAAACGAAGATCCTGTTGGGCAAAGGTCTTACCGCGGAGGAACTGGAGGCGCTTAGGGGGGGCCTGCCCTTGGGATTTAGCACTCGGCGTGCCAGCAGGTTTATGAGGACATTGAAGCCAACGCCTGGTTGCAGGGAGAGTCGGCCGATTCGATCGCCGCCCGGTGTTCGTAATACTGCACGCGAGCAGACTCGAGGCGAAGACGGCGCATTGCCAAGCGAGATCTTCAGGTTCCATCGTCTAGCGGACGGCGCTGCTTAGTTCGCGGCACACCGCTCTTACAGAATCTTCGGCAAGGTACGGCCAGAGGGGCAGCGAGAGGATTTCGCGGCAGGCTTTCTCCGCATGGGGAAGAACATCTTTGGTGCGGAATGCGGGCTGGCGGTGAAGCGGGATGGAATAATGGACCGCGGTCAGGATGCCTCGTTCAGCCAAACGGTGGCGCAAGGACTCACGCCGGTGGGCGCGGACCACGTAGAGGTGATCGACAGAACCTGCGCCGCGCTGCACCGGACGAACGGTAGAGCTTTCGCTGAGCAGTTCGTCGTAGGTTTGGGCGAGGTGCGATCGCCGCGCGGTCCACTCGGGTAGTGGGGTAGGAAGGCGCGCAGGTAGCAACACTGCATTTCGTCGAGGCGCGAATTGATCGCAGGAATGCGGCCCAGTTGATCATTGCGGCGTCCGCCATCGCGCAGCAGCCGTATGACGTCCGCAATTTTCCGCTGGTTGGTGGTCACCGCGCCTCCATCGCCCAAAGCTCCCAGATTCTTGGTGGGGTAGAAGCTGTATGCGACGTAGGGCGAGAAATCCGTCAAAGGCTTTCCTGCATAGCGTGAGCCGTGAGCCTGGCAAGCGTCCTGCACCAAAACAACCCCAGCGTCACGTGCGAGCCTTTTGAGTTGGGGAAGGTCGCATAAATGACCATACAGATGCACCGGGAGAATGGCGCCGGTTCTCTTATTGAGTAGGCGTTCGACTTCTCTGGGGTCGAGAAGGAGCGTTTCCGGATCGACGTCGGCAAAGCGGGGAATGCAGCCGGCTGCGAGGATCGCCTGTGCCGTGAAGAGCGAGGTGAGCGCCGGCACGATGACTTCGCGGCGCGAACCGCCGAGGCCGGCCGCGCGAAGGCACAACTCGATTGCCGCGGTTCCGCTGCCCGTACCCACGGCGAACCTGGCTCCCATCGTGTTTGCAAACTCCTGTTCGAAGGCTGCGAGTTGTTCGCCGCCGATGAAATGCATCCGCTCGAACAGACGATTCAGGTTCGCCTTCCAGGTGTCCTGCGTCGCGGCCAGTTGAGGCGCGATATCGAACATCGGGATGTTCATGGGGCAGGAGGTTCAACGGCAGGCTTGCCGGTACGGCGCGCCTGAGAGGGGGCCATGACGACAAGGCGCCAGTACAGTCGGATTAATTGGTCGAAGGTGCCGACCAGCGAGCGGATGCGGAAGAATTGAGAACGGCCGTGCAGGCGGGGATAATGATGCACTCCGGTTTCGACCACTCGCCACGGCGTCTGCTCCACCATGCGAACCAGTTCGACACAGATCGCGCCGCTGTTGGAGGTCAAATGGAAGCTGTCGAGCATCTGTCGCCTCATCAGGCGGAAGTCGCAATCGAGATCTCTGAGCCGAACGCGGAAGAGGGTGCGTGCGACGCGATTATAAAGAAAGCCGACGGCAATGCGATGCCAGGGATCGCGACGCTTGAGTTTATGGCCGTTTACCAGGCCTACGTCACTCTCCATGAGTTCGATCAGCCGTGGGAGTTCGCCGACATCGTACTGACCGTCGCCATCCGTATAGAAGACAAATTCCTTGGTTGCGGCCGCGAAACCGCTACGCAAGGCACCCCCGTAGCCACGATTCTCTGAGTGGGTCACCACTGACAGGTAGGGCGCGTATGTCTGGCAGAGGTTTGCGAGGACCGCGGCAGTGCCGTCTGAACTGCCGTCATTCACGACGATCAATTCGAAATCGCCCGACTGCTGACGCAATACGGAATAAGCCTTGTCTATCAAGCCTGGAAGCGAGGCTTCATCGTTGTATGCCGGGAAAAACACGGTCAGGGACGAGATCACGCGGATCGCTCTCCGATCAGGATCAACGACTGGCCGACGGGTAGGTTTTTGCCGGTGCCAAGCCACCATGCCTCCAGCTCGAGGAGTGTATAGAGCAAGCGATCGAGCCATGGCGCAACGGGTTGGACTCCGCTCCCCGGCCGGGTTCTGGTGAGGGCAACGATAAGCGGTTCGATGAGGCGGAACTTGGCCAGCGCTACCGGCATCAGGAGAGAGTTCGCGTAGGTGCAGCGTACGACTTTGAGGCCGTTTTCGGCAGCCAGTTTCAGGATCTGGCTGCGAGTGAAGCGCTGCCGTTCGCCGGTAAACTGAGCGTGATGGCTGCGGAGAATCTCCAGTGCGGCGGTGCGCAACACTAACAAGCCTCCCGGCGCGAGGACGCGGACCAGTTCCCGAATCACATCAGACTCGCCGCCTCGCGAAATGTAGACCATGACGTCCAGACTGACGGCGATATTGAAACAGCAGTCCGGAAACGGGAGGGAGGCGATGTTGGCCTGAGCGAGCCGCCGGCAGCCTTGTTCCAAGGCATAGAGGAGCGCCTGCGGTTCGAGGTCCGTCGGAAACATCTGCCAGCCGTAGCGCTTTTCGAGGCTCGACGCCATGTAGCCTGTTCCGCAACCTGCTTCCACGGCGTTTGCCGGTGACTGTTCGCGACGCGCCACGATCGGGTCGAGGAGGCTAAAGAGGATTCGCTCCATCCCGCGATACCACCAGAATTCCTTTTCAAATTTGGAGATGTTGGCGAGCTCCGCCGGATTCATCATGCGTATTCACGGACCTTTTCCTTGCTACCATCGGCGGAGATAAGACGCCGCAAGTAGCATTCGGGATACCCGTCTGACGGATTGAGATAGTCGTGCAAACGCTCGCGAAAGAAGTCGAGTGTGGTGGCAGCGCCATGTTGAAGTGAAGTCCGGGGCTGCCAGTTCAGTTCGCGCCGGATGCGTGTGGAGTCGGTGGAGAAACTACCGATGTCGATGCGGCTGGCTTCCACGGGAAAGGGCAGGTAAAGCGGCGCAGGCGCTCCCGCGAGGCGGCTCAGCACGCCGGCAATCTCGGAGAGCGGGCGAGCCTCGGGTCCCCCCACGTTGTAGACTCTGGACTCCAGCTTTCGAGCCGCGCCAGCCAGCAGCAGCGCGTCTACCACATCATCCACATACAGCGGGTCCCGCAACTGCGCGCCGTCACCGAAGATCTCGAGGGGAAGACCCAGCAGGAGCCGCAGGAAGAAGACCGAGAGCACTCCCTGGCACGGTACGTTCACCGCCAGCCGGGGACCGTACGTGTTGGTGAGCCTCATCACGACGGCGTCGAGGATACCGGCCCGGGTGAGCATCAGATGATATTCGGCGGCGGCATGTTTGCTGACTCCGTTGTAATCGACCGGGGCGACTGGATGGGCTTCGTCGACCGGAAGATACTGAGGCCTGCCATAAACCTGCCGTGTGCCGGCATATACCACGCGGATGCCGGGCATCTGTTCTGTGCAGAAGCGCAGGAAGAGCATTTGCGAACGGCAATTGATGTCCAGATCGCGCTCCGGGTACTCCATACTGTGGGAGTGGCTGATCTCGCCCGCGAGGTTAAACACAAGATCCAGACCTCGCAACAACGGGCGGAGGCCTCCGGAGTCAGCGATATCCCCTCGAACTAAGCGGACATCGCCCGAGACCGGAGCGATGTTGTTCAAATTGCCGCCACAGCCTTCTATGGAGGAATCGACAATCGTGACTTTCGCGCCGAGCCGAACTAACCGGATTGCCAGATTGCTGCCGATAAAGCCGAGGCCTCCGGTAACAAGGACACGTTTCCCTGTATAGAATTGCACTTCAGTCCGCCTTGTGAGATCTTTTATACACTGTCAGACTGAATAGATGCAATGGAGGGAGTCGGCCGTTACAGTTAGATCGATTCTTGGACGATATCTAGCATCGGCTACGGCATAAAAGGACGGCTTTGTGTCATTCATCAGTTAAACTCTTATTCATGCTCGTTGTTGTCGGTAGCGACCACGCAGGGTTCGATCTTAAGCGCTTTATTGTGGAAAGTCTGAAGCAGCAGGGTTACCGGGTGCTGGATGTTGGTACGACCTCGACTGCTCCGGTCGACTACCCCGACTATGCTGAAAAGGTGGGGCGGGCAGTTCTCAGCGGGCAGGCGGAACGGGGCGTCCTGATCTGCGGCAGCGGCGTAGGCGCCAGCGTCGCAGCCAACAAATTGAAAGGGATTCGAGCGGGTCTTTGCCACGACACGTACTCCGCACACCAGGGCGTGGAGCACGACAATATGAATGTGATCGTCCTCGGATCCCGTATTATAGGCGTGGAGACCGCTCGCGAATGCGTTCATGCGTTTCTCGCCGCGCAGTTTACGCACGAGATACGGCATGTGCGCCGTCTCGGCAAGATTGAGGTCCTCGAACAGAAGTTTTGCGATGCCTAACAACGGTCCAACGGCATCTAAGATGAGAAAGGTTTTATTTATGAATCCTCTGCAGGAACTTGCAAAATATGGCCAGGCACCCTGGCTTGACTTTATCCGCCGCAGTCTAATCACTAGCGGCGAACTGAAACGCCATGTTGAAGAGGACGGTCTGCGCGGGGTGACGTCGAACCCCGCGATTTTCGAGAAGGCGATGACGGGTGACGAGTACCAGGCGCAACTCGAGCAGCTACAGAGCCGCGGCAACATGACGCCTACCTCCATTTACGAAGAACTAGCCGTGCCGGATATTCAAGCTGCCGCGGACATTCTACGGCCGGTCTATGAGTCGAGCAACGCGCATGACGGCTATGTCAGCCTGGAATGCTCCCCGTACAACGCCCGGAACACGCAAGCCACGCTGGACGAAGCACGGCGTTTGTTCAAGTGGGTAAATCGTCCGAATGTAATGATCAAGGTCCCAGCGACAGAGGAAGGCATCGTAGCTATCGAGCAACTGATTTCGGAAGGCATCAACATTAACGTGACGCTGCTGTTCGCGCTGGAAGCATATGAACGAGTCGCTAACGCGTATATCAACGGCATTGAGAAACTTGTTGCCAGAGGAGGGGATCCCAGTAAGGTCGCGAGCGTGGCCAGCTTCTTCATTAGCCGTATCGATGCTCTGATCGACAAGAAGTTAACAGGCAAGCCGGAGGCCGGAGCTCTGTTTGGCAAGGTTGCGATCGCCAATGCCAGAATCACCTACGATTGTTTCAAGCAAATCTTCTCCACTCCGGCGTGGCAGGCGCTTTCCGACAAAGGGGCTCAGCGGCAGCGGCTCTTGTGGGCGAGCACGGGCACGAAGAGTCCTAAACTGAGCGATGTGCTGTACGTCGAGGAGTTGATTGGCGCCGAGACGGTGAACACCATGCCGCCTGCTACCATGGATGCGTTCCGCGATCACGGCAAATTGCGCAACAGCATCGAAGAAGACCTGCCGGGCGCACGCGAAACGATGAAGGCGCTGGCGGCTGCGGGCGTGTCGATGAAGGAAGTTACCGATCAACTGCTCAACGACGGCGTCAAGCTTTTTGCCGACGCGTTCGACAAACTGCTTAAAGGGGTGGAAGTTCACGCAATGAAGGTCTGAATCGTCCTTTGGAGACAGTACAACCTCTTCAGAGGTCGAGACAAGATGCGAAGTCTAAATAGATTTGCCGGTTTGCACAGACCAACGGTAGTCCGGACTGTTATCGGATTGTAAGACCCCGCTTGCTGGAGCGGGGTCTGTAAGATTACTGAGTGTAAAGGAGGGTCGGCTTATGATCCTCTTTTGCCGATCGCTTCATCCGGCGGCGTTTACACTATGAAGCTCCCTTCCAACCCGTTGCGCCTGACGTTGCTCGCGGCGGCGCTGTCGACCTTTCGGTATGAAGTGGGGTCAAACAAGAGCGCTTCCACATTTCCTCTTTGAACTCGTTAAGATCGTCTGGGTTTCCGTCGAAGATGGGATTGCCATCAAATGGGATCTCGATCTTTGGGTTCGGCAATTCTTCGACAACGTCAAAAAGGAAAATGTTGCTCCTGTTCGTTCCACCGGGCAACAGTCGCGTGGCGGCAACGGCCTTTGTAATACCCGCCATGGACCGTTCGATCCTTGGGTAGGATTGCGCGTCCGGTGATCCCCTCGTGGTTCTCGTCTTGATGAGGTGGACCGCATACTCCCGTACCGCGACCAGATCGTCCGGTTCCAGTTTCGGGTACTGTCTGAAGTAGCAGGCGCCAGCCGTCGAGCTACAGTTTATCCAGACCTTCGGTTAGTTCGATGCGAGTGCCCCACGGGTCGGTGAGAAATACCAGGGACAGTCCGATTTGCGGGATCTTACGGAACGGACTATCGAGTTTGACTCCCGAAGCCTCGAGCTTCTTGGAGAAAGCTTCCAGATCGTGAACTTCGAAGCCTATGTGATCGAGGGCGCGGCCGACGGTTGGCGCTACGTCCGCCGTCGCTTTGGCGTAAGTGAGATTGGCGCCGGGCAGATCGCCGGCTTCCCAGATTGCGCGTTTGCCCGGCTTGGCTCCGAAGTTTTTCGCGTACCAGGCTTGAATCGCGATGGGGTCGGCGGTGTAGAAATGGATGTGATGGAAACGGACCGGCTCCGAGAGGGATGAATCGGCAGTCAGTTCGAGCTTCAAACCGTCCGGACCGTCGACCATAATCTGTTTTCCGTTGGAATTCTTGGAGTACTTGAGCCCGGCGGCGTCAAGTTTAGCGGGCAGCGGCGCGATGCTGGGCACCAGAACGCCGACATGATTCACGGTCGAGCCTTCGGTGGGTCCGGTCGCGGCTTTTGCGGTAAAGAGAATGACAGCACCCGGCATCTTGACGCCATCGATATTCCCAAGTTTGATGGGGGTTGCTCCGAGAATGCCGACCCACAACTTCTTCTGGGCTGGGACGTCGGCAGTGTTGAGATGCAGGTGACCCATGGCAACACCCATAGCGTTGGGTGTCGCCAGTTGTGCGTGGAGCGCGGAGGAGAGGAGTAGAAGTGTCGCAGCGATCATCTTGGGTTTCATTTCTATCCAATATAGTCCCTGAGGATGTCGCCGCGTGCGCCTGGCAGATGCCAAAGAAACCGTGCCGCGATAGGGAACCTATTCCAGACGCTAAGCGCAACCTATTTGCTTAGCAGATAGACGGCAACTTCGGCCAAGAGGTTGGGTAGCAGCGACACCTTCCGGTCGCCGGCTACGAAATAGCGGCGTTCAATCTGAAAGCCTTGCTTGGCGGCGAGATCCTCGAAATCGCGGACGGTGAGGAAATGGATGTTCGGCGAATCGTACCAGTCGTAGGGAAAGAGGCGCGTTTTGGGCGCCTGGCCGGAGACCAGCATCGAGAGCCGCACGTTCCAGTGGCCGAAGTTCGGGAACGAGATAATGGCGCGCCGGCCGACCCTCATCATCTCGCTCAAGATGCGGCGCGGATCGCGTGTCTCCTGAAGTGTCTGGCTGAGGATCACGTAATCGAACGCTTCGTCGGGATAATCGGCCAGGCCCTCATTGATATCGCCCTGGTAAGCCGAAAGGCCGCGGGCGATGGCCTTACGCACTCTGGCCGGCTCGATCTCCACGCCACGCGCCACTCACCGACTTATTTTCCGCGAGCCATGCCAGCAGTTCGCCTTCGCCGCAGCCGAGGTCGAGCACCTTGCTGCGCGGTTCGATGATCTGGCCGATGATGGTGAAATCGGTCCGGCCTGCCAGGGACGTGCGCGAGACTTTGGTGGGTTGGTCCATGGTTGCCATGCTCACTCGCGCGCCGCCCTGATACGCGCTCTTGAGAAATCCGCGGATCAGATCGGTCTGCTCGACCACGTCCACCAGAAAGGCGTCATGACCGTAGTTGGATTGCAGGTCGCTGTAGGCCACGTCGCGATTCAGCCGGCGCAATACGCGGACGATTTCCTGGGACTGATAAGGCGGATAAAGCCAGTCGGAACTGAAGCTGATCACCAGAAAGCGGGTCTCGCCGCGTTCGAACGCCGCGGCGAGGGAGCCGCTGCCGTCGGTAAGGTCGAAGTAGTCCTCGGCCTTGGTGATGTAGAGATACGAATTGGCGTCGAAGCGGTCCGACGAACTGGAGCCGCGATAGCGCAGATAGCTTTCGACTTCGAAATCGATGGAGAAGTCGTAACCCGAACTTTTCTTTCTCGCGCAGACGGCGGCCGAACTTCTCGCGCATGGATTCGTCGCTCATGTAGGTGATGTGGCCGACCATCCGGGCGATGGCAAGACCGCGTCCTGGCGGCTCTGGAATCGTAATAATTGCCTTCGTTCCAATCGGGATCGGCCATGATGGCCTGGCGACCGACTTCATTGAACGCGATCTGCTGGGCGCTGTGACGCGTAGTGGTGGCGATGGGGATGGCGGCGCGGACCATTTCGGGATAAGAAACCGCCCATTCGAGCGCCTGCATGCCGCCCATGGAGCCGCCGGCGACGGCGAGCAGCCGTTCGATGCCGAGCGATTGGATCAGCTTCCGCTGCAGCCGCACCATGTCCCGGATGGTGATGACCGGAAACGCCATGGCGTACGGCTTGCCGGTAGCGGGGTTGATCGACGCCGGACCCGTAGTTCCCTGGCAACCGCCCAGCACGTTGGAGCAGATGACGAAGTATTTGTCGGTATCGAAGGCCTTGCCGGGGCCGATCATGTTGTCCCACCAGCCGGGTTTGCCGGTTTCCTGGCTGATTCCGGCGGCGTGCGCATCGCCGGTGAAGGCATGCAGAATCAGAATCGCATTTTGACCGCTCGCTATCCAGTTCTCCGTAAGTCTGATAAGCGACCTCGACAGGCGCAAGCGAGGCGCCGCTTTCCAGGGAGATGCTGTCGAAGCGGGCATACTGAGTTTCGACAATCATCCGATTTGATTATGGTAGCAGTGGGGCAAATGGTACGTGGCGAGTTGGGCCTTCGCTCATCGTGGACCAGTGATTGTTGCGGCTAAAAGAAAAAGCAGCTGGGCCGGGATTAGGAGGGCCGGGAACCGACGATGAGGATGTCAACAAGTCTTCTGGCGCTCTGTTGCCAATCGGGACTAGTGGCCACGTTGGCGACGCCAATCAACGCGCGTAGCAGGTCGATCGGATCGAGGTCGCTACGGATGTCACCGCTATCAATCGCGCGCTTCACGAGTTTGCGAATCGCTTCCCAAATGCGGACGTAGGAAGCCTCGAATACCTTCTTCGGATCTCCTAACAGTGCGTTGAGTGCGGGGGCAATGAGGTGCTTCGCGGCGATGTAGTCGACAAACAACAATAACCAGGCCCGTAGTGCCTCGATCGGCGGCAATTTTTGGGCGAATTGCTGCTCTGCAGCGGCAAGTTTTTCCATCTCAGTCCGGTAAACAGCCTCCAGAAGTTCCGCGCGAGTCGGAAAGTGACGGTATAGAGTTCCTGGGCCGACACCTGCCTCTTTGGCAATATCATCCAGGCTGGTGTTTGCGCCCGATCGGGTAAACGCCTCCTTCGCCACTTCCAGAATGTGCTCGCGATTTCGCTGGGCGTCACTGCGCGGCTTCCGAATTGAGATCTGTTTACGTCTCGTGGGCATCCCAAAAAAATTGCAACCGGAGATAGTCTCCGTTAATCTACACATACGGAGAATAACTCCGTTTTAGCAGGCGCGTAGCGATACGTCAATCGGCGTGGAAATGTTTTGTCAGCATTGGCGGGCCAGGCATGCGCCAAAGGAACGGAGTCAAAGGAGAAAACAGGATGCGAGTGTTTCTTACAGGGGCTACGGGCTTTATCGGATCGGCCATCGTTCCGGAGCTCATCAAAGCGGGTCATCAGGTGCTCGGACTGACGCGGTCCGAGGCGGGCGCCCAGTCCCTCATTGCCGCGGGAGCCGAGGTGCATCGAGGGAGTCTTGAAGACCCGGAAAGTCTGCGCAGCGGGGCGGCCCAATCGGATGGGGTGATTCACTGCGCTTTCGATCACAGCGCATTCGGGAGTGACTTCTCGAAGTTCGTGGAGGTCTGTGATAAGGACAGGCGCGCGATCGAAGCCCTGGGAGACGGGCTCAGGGGATCGGACCGGCCCCTGGTGATCACTTCGGGAACGGGAATGGGGAACGCTGTTCCGGGTCAACCCGCAACCGAAGACTATTTCGATGCCAACCACCCGAATCCCCGCAGAGTGTCGGAAGTGGCCGGGGCTTCGGTAGCGGAGCGTGGTGTGAACGTGTCGGTGGTGCGCCTTCCTCAGGTCCACGATACCGTCAAGCAGGGTCTTATCACCTACTTAGTCCAAGTGGCGCGTGAGAAGGGAGCCTCGGCATACATTGGCGAGGGACTCAATCGCTGGCCGGCGGCGCATGTTCTCGATGTTGCCCAGCTCTACAGGTTGGTGCTGGAGAAGCACGAAGCCGGCAGCAGGTACAACGCGGTCGCCGAGGAGGGAGTATCGACGCGGGATATCGCCGGCGTCATTGGCCGAGGGCTCGACGTGCCCGTGGTCAGCCTCGCTGCGGAGGAAGCGCAAGCTCATTTTGGCTGGCTCGCGATGTTTGCGGGCTTTGACATGCCGGCTTCGAGTGCGCTAACCCGGGAACGGCTCGGATGGCATCCAACCGGTCCTGGAGTGATTGCCGATCTTGAACAGATGCGTTGGGCCGAGGCGTAACGCGTAACGTGTCGCGCGGCAGAAGGAAAGAAAGATGGTAAAGGAATGGGGAGCAACTTCAACAGCGGACGATGTCCTGGCGGGAATCGATTTGCATGGCAAAAGGATTCTCGTCACGGGCGTGTCCGCGGGAATCGGCATTGAGACGGCGCGGGCTCTTGCGGCCCACGGGGCGCAGGTGGTAGGAGCGGTAAGAGACCTTGTGAAGGCTGAAGCTGCAACGGCACAGGTGCGAAGGGACGCCGCGGCGACGGGCGGCAGCTTCGAACTGGTCGGGCTCGATCTGGCCAACCTAAAGAGCGTCCGCGCCTGCGCCGACGGACTCATGGCGCGCGGGGAGGCTTTCGACGTGGTCATAGCCAACGCCGGGGTGATGGCAACCCCGTTTGGACGCACGGTGGACGGCTTTGAAACACAGTTCGGCACCAATCATCTCGGCCACTTTGTTCTGGTAAACCGGATTGCCTCTCTGATTCCCGAGGGCGGAAGGCTGGTCAACCTGTCCTCCGCGGGTCATCGGAGGGCCAACGTCAACCTCGAAGATCCCAATTTTGAGGCAGCGCCTTACGACCCTGGGGTGGCCTATGGGCGGTCGAAGACGGCCAACATTCTTTTCGCTGTCGCCTTCGACGCGCGGCACCGGGGCCGGGGCGTGCGCGCTGCAGCCGTCCATCCGGGAGCTATCCATACTGAACTGGGGCGGTACATGAACGCCGGCCAGCTTCAGGACCTAGTCGACCGAATCAATCAGCAACTGGCGGCGGAGGGAAAGAGCTTCGAGTGGAAGACAATTCCGCAGGGAGCGGCGACGTCAGTGTGGGCAGCTGTGGTCGCACCGGCGGACGAGATTGGCGGCCGGTATTGCGCAAACTGCCAGGTTGGCCGAATCGTCCGGGACGAAACGACGGTCACGGCCCTCAGTGAGGGAGTGCTTGCCTATGCGCTCGATCCGGATAACGCCGAGGCGCTCTGGAAGAAGAGCGAGGAACTGGTGAGAGAATCTTTTTGAGTTGCGCGGGTGGTAATTAGGAACAAGGTGAAAAACGAAATGACAGAAAAGACAAGTCTCGGTGGCCGCTTCACGTTTCCGGGCACTTCGCTCACGGTACATCGCATGGGTTACGGGGCGATGCAACTCGCCGGCCAGGATGGCGACAAAAGAGTGTGGGGACCACCACGCGATGTTCCCGGCGCTATCGCGGTTCTGCGGGAGGCTGTCGCGTCGGGCGTGAACCACATCGACACCAGCGATTTCTACGGACCGCATGTAACCAATCAGATCATTAAGCAGGCGCTGCATCCGTATCCCGACGATCTGGTCATCGTGACAAAAGTGGGTGGGCGCCGCGGCAACGATGGCTCCTGGCTTCACGCACGCTCCCGCCAGGAGATCATCGACGCAGTACAAGACAATCTGCGCAACCTGGGGCTCGAGACGCTGCATGTGGTGAATCTCCGGCTTGGCGGATTCGCTGCTCCGGCAGACGAGCCATTTGAAGAGCCACTCTCCGCGCTCGCTGAACTGAAGGATCGAGGCCTGGTTCAAAATATCGGTCTCAGCACGGTCTCTGCGCGCCAGTTGGCCGAGGCGCAGACCATGACGAAGATTGTCTGCATCCAGAACTTCTACAACGTGGCGCAGCGCGGCGACGATCAATTCATCCACGATCTGGAGGCGGAGAGTATCGCTTACGTACCTTACTTCCCGCTCGGAGGATTCTCGCCTCTGCAGTCGGCAGCACTTGACGCGGCGGCGGCATCCGCCGGGGCAACGCCGATGCAAGTTGCGCTGGCCTGGCTGCTCCAGCGCGCCCCGAACATTCTTCTCATTCCGGGTACTTCGTCGGTCGGCCATCTCCGTGAAAATCTCGCGGCGGCAACGCTGAAACTTCCCGCGGAGACGATCGCGGAACTCGACAAGATCGCGGGCGCCGTCAGCCGGAAGAAGTAAGAAAGGACAACATGCAGGACAAACGTATCGCACTGATAACTGGGGCCAATCAAGGGGTTGGACGTCAGGTCGCAAAGGAACTCGCGGCGAATGGCGTCACCGTGCTGGTCGGGTCGCGCAATTTCGAGCGTGGCGAGGCAGCGGCGACGGAGATCGGGCCGAACGCGATTCCGCTTCAGCTTGATGTGACAGATGGCGCCTCGATCTCGGCCGCGGCTGAACATATCCGCCAGGAGTTTGGCCGTCTCGACCTACTGGTCAACAACGCCGCTGTGTCCAATACCGCAAAGGGCAGCTTGTCCCTGGAGGAGTACGTGAAGACAACTCGCGCGAGCAATGTGGCCCTGGACGAAGTACGCGCGGTGTGGGAAACCAACGTGTTCGGCGTCCTAGCGGTCTACCAGGCAATGCTGCCGCTCCTGCGGCGGTCGACGGACGCCCGCATCGTCAATGTATCGAGCGCAGTCGGCTCACTGACGATGAATGCGGACCCGGCTTGCCACTACCGCGCGTTCTACAGCCCGGTGTACTCGGCGTCGAAAGCGGCTCTCAACGCGATCACGCTGGCCATGATGATCGAGTTGGAAACGACCGGGATAAAAGTCAACCTGGTCTCCCCGGCATTCACCAAGACGAATCTCAACGGGTATGCAGGCACAGAGTCTGTCGAGGACGGTTCCCGCGAAGTGGTACGGGTTGCGCTGCTCGGACCGGACGGACCGACAGGCACATATACGCGTTGGGAAAACGAGACGATACCGTGGTGAAGGGAGTAGCGGACGCGCCGGCATCAACAAAAGCCAACTTGACGGAGTGGTGGGTTACTCGAAACGGCGCTTACGCACAGTCGGATTAGAGGTTTTCGCAGGCAGCGAGGGCATTTGGATGGAAGTTGTCACGCGCGATGGAGCGCTGCAGTTCGGGGCACGAATCTGTATACTGTGTCTCAGAGGAAACCATGGCAGTTCGCTGCGCGAGTTTATTTCTGGTTACGTCCGCGGCGGCAATGGGGGCCAGCCTGCCTTCGCCGCCCACCTTTTATAAGGACGTGGCGCCTATCCTGCAAGCTCACTGCGTAAACTGCCACCGTCCGGGCGAGATTGCGCCTATGTCGCTGATCAGCTACAACGAGGTGCGACCTTGGGCGGCGTCGATTAAAGAAGCGGTGATGCTGCGCCAGATGCCGCCGTGGTCTGCCGATGCGCCGCTCGGACATTTTGCCAATGACTGGCGGTTGAATGACGGTCAGATCGATACGCTGCGGCGGTGGGCCGAACTCCACGCACCGGCCGGAGATCCGAAAGATGCGCCCTCGCAACACGCCTTCGCGGAAGGGTGGCAATCGGGCGAACCAGACCTGGTGCTGAAACTGCCGACGGAGCAGCACATCCCGGGCAATGGCGAGGATCTGTGGAAGTTCATTTTTTTTGAGAAGGTATTTACCGAGGACACATGGATTCGGGGACTCGAAATTCGGCCGGGAAATCGCAAAGTGGTGCATCACGCAAATATTGCGGTGGTGACTCCCGTGGGCGAGGGTCCGGTGGACTGGTCGAAAGTGCCGGAGGATATGGAGGCGGTCGAGAACCAGGGCGGGAAATTGGAGGGGTTCCGGAACGTGGGCATTCATGTCGGATTGCCGGGCCGGTTATCGTTTGAGACTGCGCCGGGATCGGCGGTGTTAATTCCGAAAGGATCGCGCGTCCGGATCAATATTCACTATGCTCCGTCCCGCACGGCGGAAACCGACCGGACGGAGGTCGGGCTGTATCTCGCAAAGGGTCGGGTGGAAAAAGAGTGGCGCGATCTGCATTGCCGGCTGCTGACGATGAAGATTCCGGCGGGCGACGCGAATTATCAGCTCGAAGGGACTAAGAAGATCACGCAGCCGATCACGGTGTACCAGGTGGGCGCACACATGCACCTGCGGGGTAAGGCTTACCGTATCGACGCGGTTCTACCCGATGGGAAGAAGCTGGAATTGCTGAAGGTCGGCAAGTTCAATTTCAACTGGCAGCTGATGTATGATTTGGCGGAGCCGGTGCACCTTCCGGCCGGCACCGTGATCCACTACCTGGCGACGTATGATAATTCGGCGGCGAATCCGTTGGTGGTGAAGTTCGATACTCCCAATCGCGAAGTGACGTATGGTGAGCGGACGGTCGACGAGATGATGGGCGGGTTCGTGATGCACACCGTAGATTCGGAAGGTCTGGGGTTGATGGTGGACGGCCGCACGCGGTAGCTCGCTTCGAGGTTAGAAAGTGAGGCGGAGGCCGAACTGCATTTGGCGTCCTGGATTGACGACGGATGTCAGAGTGCCGGCGTTGGCCGCGGCTACGTTGTTGACCGGGAGCTGGAAGTTGGGGTGGTTGAGGATGTTGAACACTTCCCAACGAAATTGCAGCGTGTCGCGTTCGTGGAAGCGGAAGTTTCGATAAAGGGTCTGGTTGACGATAATCGAGCCTGGGCCGTCGAGGATGTTGCGGCCGGAGTTGCCGAAAACTCCGTAGGAGCCGTTCGGCACGACGGGGAAATCGGCAACGTCGAACCACTGATTCGGGCTCGGATTGGGCACGGTTCCCTTGGCGATACGGTTCGGAAGCTGGGATTGGCCGAGCTGCTGGTTGGCTCCGACGTTCAGCGGGGTAAACGGATTGCCCGTATTCAAGCGGCTCGTCCCAGCGAGCTGCCAACCCTTCAGGAGCATGTTGTGCGCGGGAGATTCCCACGAGAAGCTGCTGGTGAACATGTGGCCCATGTCCCAATCCGAGCGTCCACGGTTGCAGCTGGGACAGGCGGGATTGGGCAAGCCGGTGGTGCCGCCGAGGGACATGGCGTTGAACAGAGAATCGTCGTCGATCGATTTGCTGTAGGTGTAATTGAAGGTATAGAAGAAGCCGTGAACAAAGCGGCGCTTGAACGTCGCGGTCATGCCATTGTAGGTGCTGTTGCCTTCGAAATTGAAGTAGCTGATGGTGCCCCATGAGGGATACGGCTTGATGCCTGAAGGATTCGCGGCCGTCTGGTCGTAAGGCTGATTGAGGGCGACCTGCATGCCGAGGTGCGTGCCCTTCGAGCCCACGTACGATAGCTCGATTGCGGACGAAAAGCCGATCTGGCGCTCCATAGTGAAGTTCCAGCTTTGCATGTACTGCGATGGAGGATGCACCTGGTAGCCATCGAGCGTGAAGCTTGCGATGTTGCTGACGAGCGTAGGGGCGGGGAAGGGATTGGCAAAAGTGAGAGCCAGCGGATTGGTCGCTGCGGTTGACGGTCTGCGTCATCGACAAACGGGAAGACGTCGGCCAGTCCGGTGCGGATCCCGTTCTGGATACTGCCTCCGTAGAAGATGCCGTAGCCGCCGCGAACCACGGTCTTGTTGCCGCCGAAGGGACGCCAGGCAAAGCCGAAGCGAGGGGCGAAGTCCGTCTGGCTGGTGTAGACCAGCGATTGAGGATAGCCGGCTTGCGCGGCAGTCGTGACCAGAGCCGGATTGGTGAAGCCGATTCCCGTTCCGGCGAGAGACGTTCGAGCGAGGCAACCACCACTTGTCCAAGCGCCGGGACGAAGTTGCTCCAGCGGCCGGAGCTCTCGATCGGTGGCTTGTTGAGTTCGTAGCGCAACCCGATGTTCAGGGTCAGGCGGGAAGTCGACTTTCCAATCGTCCTGGCCGAAGAAGCCATAGCTAGTGGCCAGCAGATGATTGGTATTGACGCCGAGCAGACGCGGGCGCGGTATGAGGTAGCCGAGCAGGAAGTCGGCATAAGAGTTGCCGGTCCAGTAGCCGCTGAACTGATAGTAGCCGCGCGAGCCGTTGGCATAAGGATCCATGGTTTGGGTATGCAGGACGTCCACCCGACTTTGATCAGGTGATTGCTCTTGACCCAGGTGAACGTGTCGCCGGGGGTCCAGGAATTGGTGTAATAGATCATGGGGAAGGCGCTTCGAAGGGCCGAGTTGTTGGATAGCCGCTGGGAAAGATTTCCGGGAAGCCGATGCAGGCCGGGATTGGTCGTGCTGTAGGGCAGTCCGAACTGGGCGGTATAGTCGGTGCCGGCGAATGCGCCTTCGCCGTGGCTGTTGGTGCGGGTAAAGGCGATGCGCAATTCGTTGATCAGAGTCGGGCGCGAACAGCCGGGTATAGGTCAGGCCGGCCAACAGGACGTGAGTGTTGCTGAGTGGCGCCGAACAGACCGGTGTTGTTGCTGCCGACGGCTTGCGGGTTGGCGTAAGGACTTCCGGTATAGCTCTGGCGGTTGGTGATGCGAAAGGCGAGCGTATCCTTGTCGGTGAGGCGCTGGTCGATCTTGCCAATGAAGCTGTCGAAGTCAGTGGATGCGACCGCGTAAGAGGCCAGGTTATTCAGTCCTACGGTATTGGGCGCAGGATAGAATTGTTGGGCAGCGAGCGCCGTCGGAGAGAGACGCGACTGCGGGATGACGTTGTTGGGGAAACAGCCTCCCTGACCGGTCGAGCCGGGACATTTACCGGTGGTCAGGGGATCGGAGATGGGCGTTGAGCCGAAGTTCCCTGCTTGCTGAGCCGCGGTGGGGACCACTCCCTCCGCTGACGAACCTGATACCTCGCGCAAACTTTCCCAACTGAACAGGAAGAAGGTGCGGTCCCTGGCGTTGTAGACTTTGGGGATGGAGAGGGGTCCGCCGATCATGGCGCCGAACTGGTTTTGCCGCAACTCGGATTTTTGGACGTCAAAAAAGTTGCGCGCGTCAGTGATGTCGTTGCGCAGGAACTCGAAGATCGTCCCGTGATACTGGTTGGTGCCGCTCTTGAGGACCATGTTCATCACGCCGCCGGCCATGCGGCCGTATTCGGCGGAGAAGTTGTTGGTCTGCATCTTGAATTCCTGCATGGAATCGAGATTGGGCGAGGTGAGAGCGCCGCCGAAAAGAGGTTCGCGGGCAGTGAAGCCGTCGATGATGAAGTTGGTGTTATCGGGACGCGCGCCGTTGATGGCGAAGGACGAGCCTTGCATGAGGGTGTTGTTGGGAGTAACGCCGGGAGCGAGATAGCCCAAGTCAGTGATGTTGCGGCCGTTCAGCGGCATCTCCACCATCTCCGCGGAACTCATCACCTGGCCTTTCGTGCCGTTATCGGTGTTGATCAGCGGCGCGCCGACCTCGACCACCTCGATAGTCTGAGCCGCGGCGCTCACTTCCAGTTTGAAGTCCATGCGCGCGACCTGATCCATTTCGAGGGTGATGTTGGTCTGTTTCATGGTGCGGAATCCGCCGTGCGTGATGGTGACCTCGTAGGGTCCGGGCGGGAGGTCCGGGGCGGTGAACTCACCCTTCTGATTGGTGACAGCTTTGCGCGAGATGCCGGTTCCGGTATGGCGGATGTCCAGTTCGACTCCGGGGATGATGGCGCCAGATGGGTCCTTGACTGTGCCCACCATTGTCGCAGTCGGATTCTGCGCCAGCAAAAAGGCATCAAGCGAAAGGCACGCGAGCAGCGCCAGACGAGTAGAAAACCGAAATGACATGAACGACCTCCAGCCAGGATTGGAGAATATCGTAGCATGAAAACTGCAATCGTTACAGTTAAAGTAAACGTGGACTAGCACGCCATTCGGCGGATTGTGGTTGTACGACAGGCGTGTTGTAGAAGTTGCAGCGGGGTCAGGTTCAGGAGGTGATCTGCGCTCCCATCGTCATCGCCTTGGCAGATTTGGGCTTCTTCGATGCCGGCGCATAATTCGCCAGGGCTGCACAAAGCTCGGCAAGCGCTTTTTCTTCAGCTTCCGCAGTCGCCTGACACACTTCACACCAAAGGAGATGCTCCTCGACAGATCGGACTTCGGGATCGTCCTCCGTGCCCTTTAGTTGACCGGGAAGTCTTCCTAGAAGATATGCTTCGAGGGTATCTTCCATAAGAAAATCACATTTCGGGCCCGAAACGGCACCCTTCTCAACCAGTGATCCTTTACGGCTCGTCAAATTTCACCTCCAACGTACGCAGGAGTCCGCCTGGAATTCTCCTATCGTGACCATATAGTACGAACCGCGAAGAGATATTCTCATTTATTTTTTGTTCTTTCCAGAGGCTAGCCAGGGAGGACCCTTTACCGGCCGAAGAGGGAACGCTTAGCGCGGTTACAGATGACGCGGAATTCAGCGGATGTCAGGTTCAGTTCGCGGCAGATTCGTTTTTCAGGTTGCTGTTCATAAAAGAAACGAATGAGGCACTCTTTGTCCCTCGGCGGCAGGGACCGAAGGAGTTGTTCGGCGGCGGCAGAATCTGCGCTCCCAATCCCGCCGTTACGCGTATGGTGACGAGGCTTGTCAGATTCGGAAGCGATGGTTCGGAGCACCAGCGTTCGCACAAACTTCGGCAGGCATTCCGGGTCGGACACCTCACCCTTTTGGATAGCGCCGATCAAGTCCGCCACGATTTGCTCCGCCAGGATGCCCGAGCGCGCCGGTCCGACTCCGCGGGTCAACAGGTAAGTGATGCCGCGCAAGAAGTGGAGACGTAATTCATGGATGGCATCTTGATTGCCGTGGGCAACTCTTTCCACCAATAGCGCGAAAAAAGGCGCCAGAGTTTCAGTGTCGACTGTAAAGGTGGGGTTCAATCAACCCCATTTAAGCATTTGTGAAAGAATGTATCAAGTAGTACACGATAAAAACAGTCAAATAGAATTAATAAGGTGGTATATGAGGAGAGGTATCGCCGGAACGAAAGAGCTCGAGATCGATCTCTACGGCGTAGTGCGGTCTGTCTTTGTGTAATAGCGGCTTGAGTTAGGAAGAATGGTCGACTACGGTGCATCCCGGATTTAAGCCTAGCTAGGGGCGTCGAGTGATGGTTGAATTGATTTTCCTGGCTTGCCGCCGTGCCAGCCGAGAATCGAAATGTCACGGTTTGCGAAGAATGGAGTTATCGGGGTCCAGGGTGACTTTAGTGGCTGTTCCGGGGAGGGCGAAGCCGAACGGCGACTCGTCGCTGCCGGTGCGCACAACCTTGCGTACCACTCTGGCGCCAAGGCGGATCTCGATGGGCACTTCGAGAGTGACATCCTCTGCGACGCCTGATTGCGTGATGGTGCCCGACACGCGGCCAGGTTTGGCGGACCAAGTGAGCTTGAACTGGGGAATTCCCGTACCGTAGACCCATTGGTCAAAGAAGGCTTCGAGTTGGGGGTCTGAGGCCCCTGGCATCAAAAATTTGGCGCAAAGCAGCCGGAACTGATCCGTTGAAATTCCCTTGCGATCGTAGTCCCGCCGTAAGGCTGCGAGCATCTTCAGGAACGCCGCGTCGCCCAGACGGGCGCGAAGCATGTGCATAATCCAGGTTCCTTTCCCATAGGTGATCACTCGCCAAGCTTCGGGCTTCTGGGGAGTATCAAGGCGCCGTCCCTGCACGATGGGGCCGGTGGCGTCGAGGTCGCCGGCGAGCAATTGTTCGCGGTAGGAAGCGAGGATGGCATCGCTCACCTTATGTCCGCCGTGCTGTTTGTCAAGGTAGAGCAACGCGGAGTAGTTGGCCAGGGACTCGGTGAGCCATTCGTCGTGATAACCCTCCGCAAAAACTACGTTGCCCCACCATTGATGAGCGGTTTCATGCGGCTGAAGGAGTTCCTCGAAGAAGAGCTTTCTCTGTGAGTCGCCTGGAGCAAGAGATTCCGAACCGAGATAGGACTGGGTGGAAATGTAGATGAGTCCTGGAAATCCCTGGCCGAAGTTGCCCGGCAGGGGGGTCACTTCTAGGCGGCGCAGCGGGGGTGGACCGAAAAGGGAGGTGAAGTAATCCATCGCGCCTGCGATGGAAGCCGCAAGAGACTGCAGGCGTCCGGCGGGCGATGCGGGCGGGGGAGGCGAAATCGTATTGGAGTCGATGGTAGGGACACGGGACCTGTGATTCATGGCCGGGGGCGCCAGTTGAGGAATCACTGCCTGGGGACGAGGTTGCAACGCCCGCTCAAATTCGCGGTTGGCATAAACGTCCACGGTGAATCCCGAGCGGGTCACGGCGGTCTTCTCGTAGACGCCGAGATTGAAGCCCGCAATCCGCACGGGAGTTGCGATTCGATGATGGACGACATGTTCATCTCCGTCGACATTCTCGTCGAGAGGGTCTCCGGGCAGAACGATCTGGAGATTTATAGGCACGCGAAAGGTGAGATCGTACGAGGTAAACGTATTTCCCCATCCCGGATACCAGTTGTTCCGAGACGCAATGTAATAGACCTGATTTCCGGCGTCCTCAATGACGCGTCCCTCGTGATGGATCTCGACTTCGTGGTCGCGCCCAGGTTCAAGGGAGGCGGGTGACACGACCAGCACCAGTCCAGCACCGCTGCTCCGCATGAGGCGGGCTCGCATATCGTCGTGCTCCAACACTTCTGCAGGAGCGCCGTCGATGCTCGCCGCGGTGATATTCATGAGGTTGGAGATTTCTAGCGGCACGACAGTGGAAGAATCGCTAAGGCGTACGCGATAGCGCGTTACAGCGGAGAGCGAAAGATCGGGATGAATGGTGGCGCTGATGCGGTAGTCGGATACAACTATCCGCGGGAGCGGAGGCTGCGAACCGGGGCGTGCGGCGAAACTCGTCCAGGTATCGAAGAAAGTCTGCTTATCGCGGTAAGTGGTCGCGCCGACGGTGATCTGCTCGGGGGACTGGGGATCATAGACGAGGTCGAAATTGCCCAGCTTCCTACCGCTGATTAGCGCTTCGAAAAAGCCACGGTTGGAACCGGGCGAGAGCAGGCTCCAGGTGAGCCGGACAGCGAAACTGGAGATGATGTTGCGCGCGACCGGCGAATACTTGGACTCGAGGAGCGCGCCCATCTCCGGGGCCTTACGAGCCGCATTTGCCTGGATCTGTTCAGTAAATTGGGAGAGAATCTCCGGGCTGAACATGAGGAAGGCGGCGGAGAAGTGCTCGTCGAGATTGGGGCTTTCCGTGTAGGAAGCGAGCGATTGGCGCTCCGCGCGATTAGGGGGAAGGAGCAAGACCTCGGCATCGCCTCCCTCGACGTCGGTAGTGAAGAATGCAGTGATGCGTTGTCCCTGAATGGGACGTCCGAGGATCAAGTAGCCATCGCTGAAGAAAAATTTGGCGCGGTCGGCAGAGAAGTGGAGGTCGCGAACCCGGTAACATTCGCCCGGATCGAGTCCAGCGTCGCCGACGGCGCGAGCAACGTCGGTTGCGGTGGTGGCGAACAGCGAAGTCGCGAGGATGAGCGCTGCCAGGCAGGTCAGGCGAAAGTGGAAATGGCGAGCCATGCGGGATTCACTTCCAGTTTTGCAGATAATTGCAGTAGGAGAATTCGACTGTCCCATCGCGCGGCTTTATTGGTGATCACCATTCTGGCGGTCCTCGCCTATCTTCCTGCGTTTCAGCTCTCTTTTATCGCGGATGATTTTCCGCAGATCCAGATGAGCCGGACGATTGCCGAGCCAGGAGGATTGGAGCATCTATTCGAACAACCCATCGCGCATTGGCGGATGACGTTTTTCGTGCTGACCTACTTCGTCGACCGGGTGGCGGGCCTCGATCCGCAAATTTACCATGGCGTGGCTGTCGCATTGCACGTGTTGTGCTGCTGGCTGGTTTATGCGCTGTGGATCTGGGCGCCGGTGGGCAAGAAGGTCGCGTTGATCGCCGCATGTTTCTTCGCGGTGTTTGAAGGGCACCAGGAAGCGGTCATGTGGTACTCGGCGATCATGGAGACGCTTTTGTTTCTCTTCGGTATCGGCGCCTGGTTGTGCTTTATGCAATGGCTCGAAGGGAAGGGATGGGTTTACTATTGGCTGGGCCTGGTGTCTTTCGCGCTGGCGCTATTCTCCAAGGAATCGGCATATATTTATGCCGCGCTCATGCTGCTGCCGGTCGCTGATCGCTACACTGACGGAACGAGGAGAAAGAAGGCCATGCTGGGCTGGCTTCCTTTTTTCGCCATGGCAATTGTCTCCGTGATTTCGATTGCGTCAGGTCGCGTGTCAAATCCCCGTTTTGGAGATGGAAGCTTTGTGTTGAGCGGGCATTTTCTGCGTGTTCTGGCTGAGAGCACCGGACGGCTGCTATTTGTCTGGGGGTTATTGGCGCTTATTGCGTTAGGCGCCCTTCGGGCTCGTGAGTATCTTCGGCTTACGGTTTATTCCCTGTTATGGATCGCCATCAGTCTTATTCCTTACAGTTTTCTAACGTATCTCAATCGTGTGCCTAGCCGCCAGACTTACCTCGCAAGCGTGGGACTGTCGTGGTTAGTGGCGGCTGCGATGGCGAGTGTGTGGGAGCGGCTGGGTGGGAGGCTGGTATTAGCGATAGCCGCCATCATCCTGATTGTGAATACTTCAATTCTGTGGCGTAAAAAAGCGGAGCAGTATCGCACGCGAGCGCTCCCGACGGATATCTTGATTAATGCTGTAAGGCATGCGGATGGTCCGATTCACATCCGTTGTTACCCGTATATTCCGTTAGTCGCGGAATCCGCCGCGCGGGAATTTGGCGGCATGGTGCTATTCGAGGCGGATGCCAATGCGAAAAGTGACGGACGATGTTTGGATTTCTGGTATAAGGACGCCACGGGCAGCGTGCGGGAAGTATTTGTTCCTCCCGCACGCCTGCCATGACTCAAAGGTTACTTAGACTTGGGAAATCCGAGAATGCGGCGGCTGGGCTCGGAGAGCATGACGACTTCGCTCAAGCTGTACTGGCCGTTGACTTTGTCGAATTTAAGAGCCGCCTCATTGGACGGATTCGCGAAGTCAGCACTGGTGAGTACGCCGATAGTTTTGCCGTGTCCCTGAGCGGTAATAAAGACTACACCGGTCGAATCTTCGCGCAAAGAATAGTCCCCCGCAGGCATTGGAGTTGATCCCACGGTGAAGTTAAACGGCACTTTCACCAAAATTTGGGACTGGGCAAAGCCTGGAACCGTCGCCATAAAAGTAGCGCCGGCAAAAAGACAAACGTTCAATAGTTGTTTTTTCATATAGGTAAATCTCCCTTTTGCTTCTGTTACTGTGCGTAAGTGAAGTTGAGTTTTAGTTGCACGGCGTAACACGGGCGTTCCACAACAGCGAACAGTCCGTGCAAGCGTAGCCGCAAACTAATTCACATCGCAATCGAGTTTTTCTCAGCAGAGAGAAAGCGGAGTGCCGGCGGGAGCAAGTTGAGTCGGAACATCAAAGCCGCTCACCGGGCCGTCAGGCACTGATAAGTCAATACTAACCCGAGGAAGGCAGGCGGGTCAAATAAACGTTTTCTATGTCACGGATGGCGGCGAAACGTAACATTTTGTTTACAAAGTTATCTTCAGCTCGACGGCCTCGGGACATATAATCAATCTGGTTTGTGAATTTGATTTGTGGTTCGGAGGTTTTCAAATGCGATTTTCGATTCCGGCTCTGGCTGGTATTCTTTCCTGCGTGGTATCTCCGCTCGTTGCGCAGACCACGGCGAACGCCTATGTAAGGCATAACCTAATCGCTGATCAGGCGAGTCAGGGAGCGGACCTGGTGGATCCGAATTTGGTCAATCCCTGGGGGAACGTAACGTCCGCGACGAGTCCATTTTGGGTCAGCGACACGGGAACCGGACTATCCACGGTGTACACGGATTCAGCCACGACTTTGAGTATCAGTGGAACCAAGCCCGCGGTTCCGGCCGGATCGGCCAGCGGATCCGCTAAGGGCACGCCGACGGGAATCGTGGTGGGTGGAGGCTCATTTCCAATCAACGGGACGAACTCGAGCTTCATCTTCGACACTCTCGACGGGACGATATCGGGGTGGTCGGGCGGAACTACGGCTGTTTTAGCAGTCGACAACTCCAGCACGGGAGCGAGTCTATACCGGTTTGGCGGTAGCTACTCCCGCAGGGGGCGCGGCGTCCAGTCAACTGCTGTATGCAGCGAACTATTCCAGCGGGAAAATCGAGATTTATAACACGAGCTTTGCGCCGGTCTCCATGCCCGGTTCGTTCGTGGATGCGCAACTTCCGGCAGGCTATGTGCCGTTCAACATCTGGCCGCTGACGGTGGGAGGCACGACCAGCCTTTATGTCGCCTACACGCTGCAAGACGCGACCAAGAAAAATTATGCGACGACCGCGGCACCCGGGGTCGGCTACGTGGACAAGTTTGACGTCAACGGGGTGTTGTTGGGACGCGTGGCGGGCGGAGGTGTTCTGAATGCGCCGTGGGGACTCGCGATCGGACCACCCAACTTCGGCGCCTTCGCAGGCATGCTACTGGTGGGTAACTTCGGCGACGGGCGCATTAACGCTTTCAATCCGACGACCGGCGCCTCGCTTGGGCCGATCCAGGACACGACAGGAGCGCCGATCGCTATCTCCGGATTGTGGGCGATCATCGCCGGCAACGGCGGAAGCGGCGGCGATCCCAGCGCGATCTACTTCACGGCGGGCATCGGAGCGCAGCAGCATGGCGTGCTGGGGAGCCTGCAGGCGGCGCCGGTGATCACCACCAGCAGCGTTGTCAACGCCGGGAGCCTGGTTGCCGGAGCCGCGCCGAACACCATGCTCTCCATTTTCGGTCCAAACCTCTCGGCGACTTCCCGCGGTTGGGCGACCACTGATTTCGTCAATGGAGCGCTTCCGACGTCGCTGAACGGCGTAAGTGTGACGATCGATGGTAATCCGGCTTATGTGACTTATGTAAGTCCCAAGCAGGTGAACGTACTCGCGCCGGCGGATTCGACTGTGGGCCCTGTGCCGGTCATCGTCACTAACAATGGCCTTGCCAGCAGCTCCGCTATGATCCAATTGGGCGCGGTGGCACCATCCTTCTTCATTTACAAGAACAACGCTATTGCCGCATTGCATTCCGATAATGTATCGATCGTCGGAGCCGCGGGACTGTTTCCCAATTCGACACCGGCCGCTCCTGGAGAGACGATCGTGCTCTTCGCGACGGGTTTCGGGGCAACGACTCCGGCCTATCCCACTGGGCAGGTGCTGACGCAGGCGTATCCGCTGCCGATCATGCCGAACGTCACCATCGGGGGCACAGCGGCTGCCGTCACCTATGCCGGACTCGTCCAAGCGGGCGTGTACCAGATCAACGTAACCGTGCCATCGTCACTCGCCGCCGGTGATATGCCGGTAGTCGCGACGATTAACGGCGTCAGCACGCAGAGCGGCGCAATTGTGACGGTTCAGTAACGGGACTGAGCCCCGAGGACGAGCGCGAGGGTCCAAGTATCGTGCTAAGTTTGACGAATGAAAAGCAAGCTTCCGCTGGTTTTCGTGGCGGGCGCCCTCGTTGCCGCTGAACCCAACAGTATTACTGAGAAATATCGCGAAACAGCCGACAGACTGATTGGCGCGGCCATGTCGGACCAGGAGGGATTGCAGAGATTGCAATATCTTTGCGACCAGATCGGCAATCGGTTGAGCGGCACTGCCTCGCTCGAACATGCGATCACGTGGGCCGCATCGGAGATGAAGAAGGCGGGCCTTGAAAACGTCCAGACGCCGCCGGTGAAGGTTCCGCATTGGGTGCGCGGGAGCGAATCGGCGGCGATGCTGGCGCCGGTCAACAAGCCACTGACGATGATCGGCCTGGGGATGAGTGTCGGGACGCCGAAGCAGGGAGTGACGGCCGACGTCGTGGTTGCGGCGACGATTTTGATCAACTGACAGCGATGGGACGCGAGAAAGTCGCGGGGAAGATCGTCCTCTTCAATCCGGAGTGGAAGGGCTATGGGCAGACGGTGCAATACCGGACGTCGGGCGCCTCGCGCGCGGCACAACTAGGGGCGCAGTGGCGGTGCTGGTGCGGTCGATGACGGGCGTGAGTTTGCAGACTCCGCATACCGGCGCGATGAACTATACCGAAGGATCGCGAAGATTCCGGCCGCGGCTCTGAGCGTGGAAGATGCCGCGATGATTGAACGGCTGGTGCCGCGGCGGAACTCCGGTGCGCGTGCGTCTGATGATGGATGCGCACCAGCTGCCGGATGCTGATTCGCATAACGTGATGGGCGAGATTCGCGGTCGGGAGAAGCCCGAAGAGGTAGTGGTGCTCGGCGGGCATATCGATTCCTGGGATACCGGGCAAGGAGCAAACGACGACGGCAGCGGCATCATGGCGACACTGCAGGCTGTAGCGTTGATCAAGAAACTGGGGCTTGCAGCCGCGGCGGACAATTCGCGTGTGCTTCTGGGTCAACGAAGAAAACGGCGGCGCGGGTGGACGGGCGTATCGCGAGATGATGGGTCGAGCGGTCAAGAACCACGTCGCGGCGATCGAGATGGATGGCGGGGCGGAAAAGCCGGTGGGTTTCGGATTCGGCGGAGGAGGCGAAGAGCGGGTTGGGGGGAGGCCGGAGCCGGTGGCGCGGGGCTTCACCCGCGGCGTTTCAGAGAGTTGTCGAGATAGGAAAACTGCTGGCGAGGATCGATGGGGGCGGCAGATCAGTCCGGGTGGTGGAGGGTCGGATATCGCTCCGTTGCTGTCGGACGGAGTCCCTGGCCTGGGTGTACGCACGGTGGAGACGCACTACTTCGACTGGCACCACACGGATGCCGACAGCTTCGACAAAATTGTGCCGCAGGAATTTCAGGCCAATGTGGCAGCTCTCGCGGTAATGAGTTATGTGCTGGCGGACATGCCGGAGCGCATCGGCGAGTTGAAGTAGTCCGACGGCAACCCGATCGGCATCGAGTTGCGAGTCAGTTCTTGCGGCGGAGAGAAGAAGCCAACTCAGCGGCTGCGCGAAATTCCAGTTCCATTTCCCTCGTGCGCAAATTGTCGCGGAGGTGCTCGAGTTTGCCGATCATCGCATTCAACGCCTCCTCGATCGGCTCAGGATTGGTGGCGAGAATGTCGCGCCAGAGATCGTAGCTGCTGAGCGCGAGACGGGTAGCGTCCACCAGGCCTGGACCGGCTACGGGGATTGCGTCCGGTGCGGATTCGGAGATCATGGCGGCCAGTGCGGTGGATGCCAGTTGCGGAAGATGGGAACTATACGCGACCAGGTAATCGTGCTCCTCTGCGCCGAGAATCAAAGTCCTGGCGCCGAATTTATCGAGCCACGATAGGAAGTCGCGAGCCGCGGGCGATTCCATCTCGGAAGGATCACCGGGCGTGAGGACGTATGGGCGGCCGTTAAAGAGGCGGGCGTCGGCCGACTCGACTCCGCGTGTTTCTTTCCCCGCCATGGGATGGCCGCCGAGGAACTGACCGGTTTCGACATAGCGGTGCGCGGCGGCGACGATCTGGTTCTTGGTGCTGCCGGCGTCGGTGATGAGTGCAGTTGCTTTCGGCTTGAGATGCCTTAGCGTATCCATGATCCGCCCGATGGGCTGGGAGAGATAGAGCAGGTCGGCTCGACGGCAGGCCTCGTCCGCGGTGACGCCGGCGTCAATGGCGCGAAGTTCGGTGGCTTTGGCGAGGGTATTGGGCGAGCTGACGCCGAGGATTTCGCCGGTGAAACCGGCAGCGCGAAGGGCGAGGCCGAAGGAGCCTCCGATCAGGCCGACTCCGAAAATGGCTACGGTTTCCATGGAAGCTCCGGAGATGTCTGGTGCGCAGCCGGCCACCAGAGAGGGTGGACTGCCACAGGGCAACAAGCACAGACTGAAGTCTGTGTGACAACGGAGAGGCCGCTCATAAAGTTCTGTCCACGGCGGCCGCGATGAGGCCGAGTTGTTGCATCAGTTCGTTGAACTGGCCGGGATAAAGGGATTGCGCGCCATCGCTGAGGGCGTGGTCGGGATCATGGTGGACTTCCATGATCAACCCGTCCGCGCCCGCGGCGACCGCTGCGCGCGCCATGGCAGGGACCTAGTCGCGGCGTCCGATGCCATGCGAGGGATCGCCGATCATCGGCAGGTGCGAAAGCTTCTTCGACCACCGGGATGGCGGAGATATCCATGGTGTTGCGCGTATAGGTTTCGAAGGTCCGGATGCCGCGCTCGCACAGAATCACGTCGTAATTGCCGCCCGAGAGGATGTATTCGGCAGACAGCAGCAGCTCTTCGATGGTGGCGGAAATGCCGCGCTTCAAGCAGCATCGGTTTGCGGATCTTGCCGAGTTCGCGCAGCAGGTTGTAGTTCTGCATGTTGCGCGCGCCGACCTGCAGGATATCGGAGTATTGAGCGAGCAGCGGGATCTGCGTCTGGTCCATCACTTCGCTGACCACCAGCAGGCCGCGCCGGTCCGCCGCTTTGCGCATCATTTCCAGGCCCTCTTCGCCCAGGCCCTGAAAACTGTAGGGCGAACTGCGCGGCTTGAACGCGCCGCCGCGGATCACCTGCGCGCCGCCATCGGCAACGATATCCGCGCGAGCGTTCGATCTGGTCCCGGTTCTCCACGCTGCACGGCCCGGCCATGATCACTACGGCTTGCCCGCCGATCTCCACGTCTTTGATCTTGACGATGGTGCCGCCGGGCCGGAAGCTCGGCTGGCCAGCTTGTAAGGCGAGACGATGCGGTGGACTTCCTTGACGCCCTCCATCACTTCGACGATGGCGGTGTCGAAGTCTTCATGGCCGCCGACGCCGCCCAGCACGGTGTGGAGCACGCCTGTGGAGCGATGGACGTTGAAGCCCATTTCGATCAGCCGATCGATCACCTTTTGGATCTGCGCTTCGGCGGCGCCTTCCTGCATCACTACGAGCATTGTTTTTTGTCCGCTTCCATCCGATCTCTCTGGACCTTCCGCATTTCGTCGATGACGCGTTCAAACACGCGTTTCACGGCACCGCTGGAGAGTGGACCCGCGTTGTGGGCCGTCACATTTTCGAACACCTGATCTTCGCGCCTGGGTTCGTAGATGGGCAGCTCGGCCGCTGTTTGATTTGGCCGATCTCTCGACGATGGCGGCGCGCTCGTTCAGCAGTTCGAGGAGCTGGAGATCGAGCTCATCGATCTGGCGGCGGCATACGCCCAGGGCTTCCAATGCGGATTCGCGTGTCATTCGTTCTCCCGACAGACCAAAGTCTGTCACACCAGGAGCGGCTCCTTCAAAGCGCGCGTAAAGGTTTCGAGACGCTGCTCCAGGTCGGGGCTGGAGGCGTGTTGTTCGATCTGGCGCACGAACGCGCTGCCGACCACGACGCCTTCCGCGACCTTCGCCGACTGCGGCAACGTGCTCGGGCCGTGGAGACTCCGAAGCCGACGGCCAGCGGCAAGTTTGGTGACTGCGCGCATGGCTTGGATCAGCGGCTTCACGCTTACGGAAATCGCGTCCTGCTCGCCGGTCACGCCGGTGCGCGAAACCAGATAAACGAAGCCGCTGGAATATTTGGCGACCGAGTTTTAGTCGACGCGGCGGTGCTGGTGGGCGCGGCCAGGAAGACGGTGTCGAGGCCGGCGTCGCGCATGGCGTCGACGTAACGGACCGGCTTCTTCCACGCTGACGTCGGTGAGCAGGCAGCCGTCGATTCCGCGCGCTTTGGCGTCGCGGGCGAGGCGCTCGAGACCGTAGCGCAGACGGGATTCAGGTAAGTGAACAGCAGCAGCGGGATTTCGGAGCTGCTGACGGATCTCGCGCGCGATTTCCAGAACTTTGCGCCACGGTGGTGCCGGCGCGTAAAGCGCGGTCGCCGGCGCGCTGATCACGGGACCATCGGCGATCGGATCGGAGAACGGCACGCCCAGTTCGATCAGATCGGCGCCGCCGCGTTCGAGCGCCGCGACCAGTGCCGGGGTGCGCTCCGGCGTGGGATCGCCGGCTGTGAGATAGGCGATCAGGACCTTGCGGTCTTCTTCGGCGAAAACACGCGCTGATCCGGGTCACGCCTGATCCAGTTCCTTCATATTCTCGCGATAGATATCGATGTCTTTGTCGCCGCGTCCGGAGATGTTGACGATGAAGATCTGGCCCTTGGCTTCGGGGGCGCGCGCGAATGGCTTCCGCGACTGCATGCGGCGGATTCGAGCGCCGGGATGATGCCTTCCGTGCGGCTCAGCGTCAGTGCGGCCTGCGAGCGCATCATCGTCTGACGCAGACACATATTCGGCGCGATGGTGATCGTGCAGCCAGGCGTGCTCGGGACCGACCGACGCGTAATCGAGGCCGGCCGAAACGGAATGCGTGAGCGAGACCTGGCCGTCGTCATCCTGCAGCAGATAGCTGCAGGCGCCTTGCAGGACGCCGGGCGAGCCGCCGTGAAAACGCGCGGCGTGCTCGCCGAGTTTCTGCGCCGCGTCCGCCGGCTTCGACGCCGATCAGCTGCACGCCGGCGTCGCCGATGAAGGGATGGAAGATGCCGATGGCGTTGCTGCCGCCGCCGACGCAGGCGAATATGGCATCGGGCAGGCGGCCTTCGCGCTCGCAGAATCTGGCGCGCGCGCTTCCTCGCCGATCACGCGATGAAAATCGCGCACCATCAGCGGGTAGGGATGCGCGCCGAGCGCCGAGCCGAGCAGGTAATGCGTGGTGGCGACGTTGGTGACCCAATCGCGCATGGCTTCGCTGATGGCGTCTTTCAGGGTGCGGCTGCCGTTGGTGACGGCGACCACTTTCGCGCCCAGCAGCGCATGCGGAAGACGTTGAGGCGCTGGCGGCGCATGTCCTCTTCGCCCATGTAGACGGTGCATTCGAAGCCGAAGAGCGCGCAGACGGTGGCGGTGGCGACGCCGTGCTGGCCCGCGCCGGTTTCGGCGATGATGCGCTTCTTGCCCATGCGCCGCGCGAGCAGGGCCTGGCCGAGGCAGTTGTTGATCTTGTGCGCGCCGGTGTGCAGCAGGTCTTCGCGCTTGATGTAGATCTTCGCGCCGCCCAGCGTTTCGCTGAGACGCTTGGCGTAATAGAGCGGCGTGGGACGGCCGGCGTAGTTGCGTAGCAGGTCGTCGAGTTCGGCTTGGAACGCGGGATCCTGGCGCGCCTGCAGATAGGCCTGCTCGAGTTCTTCGAGCGGAGCCATCAGAACTTCGGGGACGTAGCGGCCGCCGTAGGGGCCGAAGTGGCCGCCGGCGATCGGGTTCGAATTGCATCATAAGCTTCGTCCTAATTCTTCTTTAGGGCTACCTTCAGGAATTCTTCCATGCCGGCGTGGTCTTTCTTGCCGGGCGAGGATTCAATGCGGGAGCATACGTCGACGCCCCATGGCCGGATGCACTCGATGGCGGTAAGGACGTTGCCGGCGTGCAGGCCGCCGGAGACGACCACTTTTACCGGAAGTCCGGCAGCCACGGTCCAGTCGAAAGTCAGCCCTGCGCCACCGTATGCTTTTCCCGCAGGACCGTCGAGCACAATGGCTTCAGCCGGATATTTTCTCAGGCGCGAAGGGTCGAAGGCGTAATCGACGCGAACGGCTTTCCAGACCCGTAAATCGCGCGGACAATCGGCCGGTTGTTCGTCGCCGTGAAGTTGCACGATATCCAGTTTTAGCTGCGTGACAATGCGGCGAATCGTGGCTAGATCTTCGTTGACGAAAACTCCTACTTTCCAGATGGAAGAGGGAAGGTCCGTGAGCCACTCTAAACTTGCCGGATCAACATAGCGCAGGCTCTTGCGGTAGAAATTGAAACCTAGCGCGGTCGAGCCAAATCCGATCGCAGCTTCGGCGTCTTCCCGATTGGTGAGGCCGCAGACCTTTACGAACATAGCTGCCGCAAAGCTTCGGCAGGATCGCCGGATTTCATAAGATGCTCGCCGACCAGGAATGCCGAATAGCCAGCGTCGCTCAATCGTTTTACGTCAACGGAGGTATGGATTCCGCTTTCGCTTACTTTCAGGATATTCGCCGGAATCCGCGGCGCGAGCCGAATGGAGGTGTCCAGAGTGACTTCAAAGCTTCTCAGGTTGCGGTTATTGACGCCCACTATCCCGGCACCGGAGTCAAGGGCGGATTCTAATTCTTCCGCGTCGTGCACCTCGACCAACGCCGCCATGCCAAAGCGAGCGGCCAGCTCGCGAAAATCGCGCATTTCCCGGGCGGAGAGAATCGCGGCAATCAGCAGAATGGCGTCGGCTCCATGCGCGGCAGCTTCGAGAATCTGCAGTTTATGGATGGTGAAGTCTTTGCGCAAGACTGGGAGGCTGACTGCCGCGCGTGCAGAGGCAAGATCATCTAGCCCACCCTGGAAGAAATCGTGGTCGGTAAGCACGGAAAGCGCGGCAGCGCCTCCGGTTTGGTACTGGCGGGCAGTCCTGGCGGGTTGAAAGTCATGGGACAACAAGCCCTTGCTGGGCGAGGCTTGCTTGATTTCGGCGATTATGGCCGGAGCACGTGAGCGTAGCGCGGGGAGGAAACCTTGCCGGTCCCGGGGACGTGCCTCGGCGCGGGTCTCAAGCTCGGCTTCAGACGCTGAGAGGCCAGCGAGTTCCTCACGTTTACGCGCCACAATGCGCGCCAGAATATCGGGGACGGTATCGGTCAACTGCTTTACCCTGAGTGCAATCGATCTACCTGTCCAGTATGACACGGCTCAAGGTGACGCTCTCCTGCCGCGAGAAGTCGATCCCCAGAAAACCGCAGTGGCCCGCAAAGTGCCAGTTCACCCGACAGCCATCATAAATCTGACCAGAGACGGAAAAAATGTTCTGTCGCGCACAGGAATCGCGCTCGACAGGGAGCTATTTTCCACATTTAGGGGGGTAACGGTCCAGAGGATGTACTTTTCAGCGGAGATCAGACGCCCGTCCGCCTATCTACTGTGGCTATGGATCGCCGCGGTAAGCCCCGCGATCTATGCAACTGATCCGGGCTCGGTACCGGCCAATCTCAAGTCACTGAGCCTGGAGGAGCTATCGCAGATTGAAGTGACGACGCCGTCGAAGGAGCCAGGAAAAGTAATTCAAACGCCAGCGGCAATTTTTGTCATTACGGGGGACGATATTCGGCGTTCGGGCGTGACTACCATCCCCGAAGCCCTGCGATTAGCTCCTGGGGTGGAGGTCGCTCGTATCGACGCGCATCAGTGGTCGGTGGGAATTCGCGGCTTCGGCAGCAATCTTACGCGGGACATTCTGGTGTTGATGGACGGCCGGACTGTGTACAGTACTTTGCTGGCAGGCACGTATTGGGATGTGCAGAACACCAATATGGATGACATTGACCGGATCGAGGTGATCCGCGGGCCCGGCGGCACAATCTGGGGCCCGAACGCCGTCAACGGAGTCATTAATATCATCACGAAAAACGCGAAGGAGACCCATGGAATCATGGCGTCCGCAGGCGGTGGAAACGAAGAACAGGGTTTCCTCAATTTTCGCTATGGAGGCGGCAACGACAAGGGCTTTGATTTCCGGGTGTACGCCATGGGGTTCACGCGCAGCCCGGAGGAACACTCGGACGGGAGCAATTTCGACGATTGGCGAGCCGCTCAAGGCGGGTTCCGTGTCGACTGGAAAAAGGATATCCGGGACACCTTCACGCTGCAGGGAGATCTGTATAGCGAAGAGGCCGGCCTGAGCGTAACCGCAACCAGTTATGCGCCGCCGTATTCGCAGACGGTAGATTCCAATGCGCAGCTGTCCGGTGGAAATATTCTGGGCCGTTGGACGAGGGACGCCGGGAACGGAACGGATTTCCAACTCCAGATGTATTACGACCGGACGGGTCGCGTCCAGGGTAATTTCGCCGACTATCAAAACACGTTCGACTTCGATTTCATCCAACACTATCGCTGGACGGACCGGCAGAGGTTGAGTGTGGGTCTGGGCGCCCGCTTTGTTTTGGAACATACCCCGATTGTGGTAACGGGTTTAACATTTTTGCCCATCAACAGGACCGATGATCTCTACACCGGGTTTGTACAAGATGAAATCAGCCTGGTAGAACATCGCCTTTCTTTGACGGTCGGGACCAAACTGCTCCACACGAATTTCACCGGTTTCGAACCGGAACCAAGCGCGCGGCTCATGTGGACGCTGAGCGAGCGGCAGTCGGTCTGGCTGGCTTTCACGCACGCGGTGCGAACGCCATCCGACGCGGAGGAAAACTTCTCGCTATTAGGATACGTTGCGACTACCGCGGGCGGCGTGCCTTATTTCGCGCGCTTCAATCCCAACTCTAATTTCGCCCCGGAGCAACTGAACGGGTCTGAACTGGGCTATCGCCTGCTGGTGGGCAAGAAACTATATCTTGACGTAGCGACTTTTTTCAATCACTATCACGATTTGTTTAGCGAGGATTTCGCAGGCGCGACCTACCTTGAAGACTCGCCGGGACCCTCGCATTACCTGCTGCCTGCTCAATTCCGTAATGATTTGCGCGGCTACACGAAAGGCGGCGAGATCGCTCCGGAATGGAGGCCGGCGAGCGTCTGGCGTCTGCGGGGAAGTTATTCGTATCTACACATGAACCTGGCGAAAGCTCCGAATTCGGACGATGTCGGCACTGCGCCTATTCTCAATGGCTCGAGTCCTCAGCACCAGGTGACGATCACATCCTCGTTGAATTTGCCTAAAGCTGTCGCGCTAGACTTGACCTACCGGTATGTGAGTGCTCTACCAGGACTCGGCGTGCCCGCCTATTCGACGGGTGACGGTTCAGTTACGTGGCGCGTCAGCCGGCAAATCGAGTTAGCTCTGGTCGGACGAAATCTGTTTCAACCTTCGCACTTCGAGTCTTCCGGGGATCCGGGACCACTGGTTGGCATCAAGCGGAGCAGCTATTTGAAGGTTACATGGATGCATTGATGCATGAAACAGGGCTCGGGCCGAACTCGCGCTTCCTCTGACGGCATATGACGGCTAAATTGACATCGGCGAATGCCATGCTGCGCCTGTTGCGGGCGTGGTGTGTATGGCCGTGCCTGAACAGTCTGATCTTTAGCGCCATGCTCGGCTCCCAGGCCGCGGAACAGCCTTCGCTCGAATCCCAGGTCAAGGCTGCGTTTCTGCTGAACTTCACCAAATTCGCGGAGTGGCCGACAGAGAGCTTCACGGATCCTTCCTCGCCGATTTCGATTTGCGTGGCTGGGGAGGATCCCATCGAGCCGGTGCTGGAGCAAATGGTAGCGGGGGAAACGGTGGGCGGCCGGAGGGTAGCGGTTCTGCGAGCGCCTGCCGATCCGGCGAAAAGCTGCCAGCTCCTCTTCGTCAGTAAGACAGAGAAAGAAGTGCCGAAACTTCTAGCCGGCGCGGGGCGGAACGTTCTCACGGTAGGGGAGTCGGAAGGTTTCCTGGCCCAGGGCGGCATGATCAACTTCGTGCTGGAAACCCGGCGCGTACGGTTCGATATCAATCAAAAGGCGGTGGTCAACTCGGCCCTGAAGCTGAGTTCGAAGCTGTTCAACGTTGCGAGGCAGGTGGAGAAATAGAAAGCCATGCATAGCTTTCGCGACATTCCGATCCGCCAGAAACTGATGGTCGTCACTATGCTAACGACGACCGCTGCCCTCATACTGGCCGGTGTCGGCACGATGGTTTCAGACTCGGTGCTACTGCACGCTTCCTTAGCGCGGGGCGTTAGCTCGCTCGCCCATATTGTGGCCGACAATAGCACGGCCGCCGTAGCTTTCGACGATCCCCGCGCCGCCGCGGAGATGCTCGCTACCTTGAAAGTGAGGACACATCTCGAATCGGCTTGCATTTACCTCGGAAACGGCACCGTTTTGGCCAGCGTACATTCGTCGCGGGCGAAACATCGCGATGCTCGCCAGTCGATCCGCAACATGAAATTCGGTTCACCAAGGAAGAGTTGACGGTCTCCCGCGCGATTGTCCTCAATCATCAGCAGATCGGGTCGCTGGTGCTGCTCTACGATTTAGGGGAGATTCATGAGCGCCGGGTGTTGTACGGCGAGACCGTTCTTGGCGTGTTTCTAGCATCAAGTCTGCTGGCTTTCCTGCTGGCGTCTCGACTGCGGTCGGTAATCGCTACGCCGATCTCCCAATTAGTTCGGGCCACCGCGGCGGTATCCGAAACCCGCGACTACAGTATTCGCGCGCAAAAGCTTTCCGGTGACGAATTGGGACGGCTGGTGGACACCTTTAACGAGATGCTTGCCAGCATTCAAACGCGCGATGGCGAACTGCGCCATGCGCTGGTGGCTCGTGAAGGGGCTCTTCGCGAGGCGCAAAATGCGCGGGATTCCTTGCGCACGACGCTCGAGAGTATTGCGGACGCGGTGATATCGACGGATGTCGAGGGCCGGGTGGTATTTGCCAACCGTGTCGCCCAGGCCCTGGTGAAATACACGGAGGCCGAGCTGACCGGAAAGCCGCTTGATGACGTTTTCCACATCGTCAACGAGACGACACGTGAAAAGATTGAAAGTCCTGTCGATAAGGTTTTGCGGGATGGCAGAATCGCGGCTGTCGCCAACCACACGGTGCTCATCGCGAACGACGGGACGGAGACCCCGATCGATGAAAGCGGCGCGCCGATTTGCGGAAAAGATGGGCCGATTCAGGGCACGGTACTCGTCTTCCGCGATGTGTCGATCCGCCGCAAGGCCGATGAGACCAGCCGCTTGCTGGCGTCGATCGTGGAATCTTCGAGCGATGCGATCATCGGCAAGGATCTGAACGGGATCGTGACCAGTTGGAACAAAGGGGCGGAAAGAATCTTTGGATATTCGGCTTCGGAAATGATCGGCCGGCCTATTTCCACGATCGCGCCGCCGGATCGGGCACATGAGATGCGGGACATCCTGGAACGGATCAAGAGAGGAGAACGAGTGGAACATTATCAGACCGTCCGGCGAACGAAGTCAGGCAATCTGATTCACGTGTCCCTGTCGAGTTCGCCGCTCTACGATGCGCTGGGACGTATCACCGGCGCGTCCAAGATAGCGCGGGATATTACCGAACAGGTGCGGGCCGCGGAAAGGCTAGAACAGTTGAACGCGGATCTCAGGAGCTCGAATGAAAGGCTGGCGCGGTCCAATGAGGATCTGGAGCGGTTCGCGTTCGTGGCCAGCCATGACCTGCAGGAGCCGCTGCGTATGATTACCGCGTATTCGCAGCTTCTGATCGAGGGCCAAACGGATGCGGTGGATGAACACGCGTCGATGTATGTAGAGAATATCGTGGGAGGCACGGCGCGTATGCGCGAACTCCTGGGAGATTTGCTGGCCTATGCCGAAATCGGGGCCGGTCCGGAAAAGCCTGTGGGGAGGGTTGACCTGAATGCGGTCCTCCAGAATGTCAGGCATAATCTGAAAGTGGCTATTGAGGAGAACGCGGTCCAGATCCTGGCGGATCGTCTGCCGTTGGTGCGCGTCTACGAGGGGCACTTTGTCTCGGTGTTTCAGAACTTGATTGAGAATGCCATAAAATATCGCAGTGAACGCCAACCGGAGATTAGAATTTCTTATGAGGAGACGGCGGAGCAGTTGCGCTTTGCGATTTCGGATAACGGGATCGGTATCGCACCCGAATATCACGAGAAGGTTTTCAGCGCCTTTAAGCGACTGCACGGTAAGAAGATTCCGGGGACCGGCATTGGCCTGGCAATTTGCCAGCGGGTGATCCAAAGGTATGGGGGACGAATCTGGCTGGAGTCCGAAGTAGGGAAGGGAACCACGTTTGTTTTTACATTGCCGAATCATGAAGATTTCAAAGTGGAGCGTTAGATGACGGAGAAAACTGGGAGCTCCAAAGCCCGCATCTTGCTGGTGGAAGATAACCCTGGCGATGTTGAGCTTTTTCGGCTGGCCTTGAGAAAAGCGGGCCTCGACTGTGTATTGACGGTACTCGACGATGGCGCGGACGCGTTGGCGCTGGTGCGTCAGCAAGGGAATTACGCGGACTTAGATGCTCCGGATCTGGTAGTTCTCGACCTGAACGTGCCCAAGTATGATGGCGTCGAGATTCTGGAAGCGATGCGGGCGAACCCGGCGTTCGGAGATGTACGTGTCGCAATCCTGAGTTCCTCATCCTCACCGCGAGAGCGGGTGAAGATCGAGAAATTTCATATAAGCCGGTACATTACCAAACCGCTAGACTTAGACGAGTTTCTAAGAATTGGCGTGATTCTGAAAGAACTGTTGGAGGACGGGGCGGGGCGGGGGGTCTCGTCGGTGGCGTGAAAAGTACAGTGATCAGCTAAAGTTTTGCGACGACGCACCAGGCCCGTCGTGGCGAGCAGAACTGGAGAAATCGCATAGCTACGCCTACATGTCAGCGCCGCGAGCGCAGGCTGCAGCCGTGCCGCACAGCTCCGTCAAGCGGGTTTACAGGATCCACGTGACGACGAGGGCGACCGTGGCGGAGAAAATGGTCGCCGTGGTGATCCAGCCAAGAATATTCATCCAGCGGCCATTCACCTTTTCACCCATGATCGCCCGATTGTTGGTCATCATCATGATCAGCATCATGAGCGGCGGCGTCGAGAATCCCTGAACAATTCCCGCGACGACAAGTGCTTTCATGGGATTGATGCCCAGAAAGTTCAGCGCCGTTCCCACCAAGGTGAAAAGGGCAATGGCTCCATAGAAGCGTGGCGCCTGACGGGGCCGCTTCCCAAGCCCATACTTCCAGCCGACTGTTTGACAGAGATCGTAAGCCGCCCCTCCGGTCATTACAGGCACCGCGAGAAAACCGACTCCGATGACTCCGAGCGCGAACAAAACCTTGGCCGCATTGCCGGCAACGGGCGCCAGCGATTGAGCCGCTTGCGCCGCAGTATCGATATCCGTCTTACCCGCTTTGAATAGCGTGGTAGCGGTAGCAAGAATGATGAAGTACATTGCTAAGTTAGAGAAAAACATGCCTACGAGCACGTCTGTTCGCGAGCGCTTGAGTTCCTCTTCGGTGACCCCTTTCCTCTGCGATAAGAGCACGCGGCCGGATTCCTTTTGCTCTTCGACTTCCTCATTGGACTGCCATGTGTAGAGGTACGCCGAGAGTGTTGTGCCGATCACGGCTACAACCATGGAAAGAAATTCACGGTCTAAGCGGAGAGTAGGAATGACAGTGGCACGCAGCACTGATCCCCAATCCGGCCGGGCCAGGATGGCTGCCGGTACATACGCCAAGAGCGTCATCGCCAGCACCCGGAAAGCGTTCCGGATCATATTATAGGAGCCCCAGGTTTGGAGAGCAAACAATGCGATCCCTAGGGCGGGAACCAGCAGGCCAATCGGAACGGGTACAAGCAGGTTCATGGCGGCGGCGATACCGCCAAGATCCGCGCCGGCTTCAATCGTATTCCCGATCAGGATACAGATGAGTGTTGGAACGATCACTTTTCTGGAGTAGTTTTTTCGCAGCACGGCGAAAAGACCCTGGCCCGTGACCTGACCCAGTTTGGCGGAAAGGTACACCACCGCGAACATCATGGGAAACGTGACGGGGCTCATCCACAACAACGCGGGGCCGAACTTTGCGCCTGCGCTGGCGTAGGTCCCGATGGCGGACGGGTCGTCATCTGCCGCTCCGGTAATTAACCCGAGTCCGAGCGAGCGAACGAAGCCCGAGGCGCGGGCCTTTTTCCCAGCCATCGCCGGTCCCGCTCCGTCGACCGGAGAGCTCGCCAGTGCTGTTTCGTCTTCGTTCTGAGCTCCGGTCATGGTCCAAAAGCCGGGTTAAGTCTGAATGCAAGCCTTGATGACATCAGGAACGCATAAGCAAATCTGTTGCCGCTAAGCGATTGTGTTTCAAATGCTTCCTGGGTCGATTTTCTCGCCAGCGTGGAATGGCGAATGCGCACCCTCAGAACAATTCGCTATACTGTGTTCGCGCGAAATGGTTCATCGGAGGTAAGCATGGCAGTAATGTCGAGGAGAACGTTTGTGAAGAAATCAGCAGTGGACGCCGCTTTGGCAGGAAGCCTTTCCGTCGCCGCGCTGAACCTTTCAGCGCATCCATTGGGGATGCCGATCGGAAGCCAGACCTATCCGCACCGGCAGCGAATTAAGAACGGGGATTTTGCGGGGCTTTGCAAGGATCTGGCTGCGCTGGGAATAAAGAGCATCGAGTTGTGCTCGCCGGCCTATGCCGAGTTCAGCAGCCTTACGGACGGAAAACAAACGCGAAAGATCCTGGAAGATCAGGGCCTGAAATGCCCCAGCGCGCATTTTGCCATGAAGGAACTCCGGACTCAACAATCGCAGGCAATTGCATGGGCGCACGATATCGGGATGACGCAGATGGGCACGGCCACTCTCAACGGGCACGTCGAGAATGGCGTGACCACTATGGAGATCGTCAAACGCGCATCGGATGAATATAACCAGATCGCCGAAGCCGCTGGAAAGTCGGGAATCCAGCAATTTTTGCACGACGAGAGGTTCGAAATGTCAAAGGTGGATGGCCGGTTGACCTATCAGGTTCTGCTGGAACTGCTCGATCCGAAGCTGGTCAAAATGCAATTTCAAATGTCCGCGATGCCAGTGGTCGGCGACCCCGTTATGTACTTCACCAAATACCCGGGGCGTTTTATCTCCATGCATCTGCAGGGTGTGGATCTTAGCGCTCCCACCGCCGCCGTAGCGGTCGGCAAGGACAGCCTTGATTGGCGCAAGATCTTTTCCGCTGCGAAAAAGGGAGGGTTGAAGAACTACTTTATCGAGCAAACCTGGCCGCTGACGGAGCAGGGCGCAGCCTATTTGAAGACGTTAGAGGTCTAGCAGGACGCTTTCAGGCCCAACTTGCAGAAGGGTGAGAAGAATCAAGTCGCAGGCCTAAGGCCTACTCTACGTGGCGGCGAGCGCACGCTCCAGATCGTCCCGCAGGTCTTCGACATCTTCGACACCAACCGAGAGCCGGATCAGAGAATCGGAGATCCCGAGAGCCGCCCTTTGCGCCGCCGGGATGGAGGCATGGGTCATGATCGCGGGATGCTCGATCAGGCTTTCGACGCCACCCAGACTTTCGGCCAACGCGAAAACCTTACATGATTCGAGCACGCGCCGGGCGCTCTCTAAATCGCCGCCCAGGATGACCGAAATCATCCCTCCGAACGAACGCATCTGGCGCGACGCCAATTCATGGTGCGGATGTGAGGGGAGCCCGGGATAGATTACGCGATCGACGCCCCGGCGTCCGTCCAGCCACTGTGCCAAGTCCATGCGCATTGCTTGCAATGTCGCTCCATGCGCAGGTGCAGCGTTTTCAACCCTCGCAGCGCCAGGAACGAATCGAACGGGCCGGCGATTGCGCCCACGGCATTCTGCAAAAACGCCGAGACGCTCGCCTAACTCCTCTTCGCGCGTCGACCAGCAATGCCGCCAATGATGTCGGAGTGTCCGTTCAGGTACTTGGTCGCGGAGTGCACCACCATGTCGAAACCGAACTCCAGCGGCCGCTGCAGGTACGGGCTGGCGAAGGTGTTGTCGGCCACGGCGATGAGGCCGTGCTGCCGGGCGAATCCGGCGACGCCGCCAAGTCCACAATCTTCAGCAGCGGATTGGAGGGCGTTTCCACCCAGATCATGCGGGTATTGGGGCGTAGCGCGGCTTGCAAGCTTTCGCGGGTCCGATAAATCCACAAAAGTGAATTCGCAGTCCGGCGGACCGCTTCGCCGCACGCGTTCAAACAGCCGCACGTTCCGCCATAGAGATCGTCACCGGCGATGACGTGCGATCCGGTGTCGAGTAATTCCAGCACAGTGGCGTGGCGGCCAAACCGGACGCGAAAGCAAAGTCCGGTCGCGCCACCCTCCAGACTCGGCCACGCACTGCTCGTAAGCCAAGTCGGGTCGGATTTTGCGTGCGCGAATATTCGAATCCTTTGTGACGCCGGGACTCGGCTGCACATAAGTGGACGTGGCATAGATGGGCGTCATGATCGCGCCGGTCGACGGATCCGGCGCCTGACCGGCGTGAATGGCGCGCGTTGCGAATCGTTGGGTCATATGGGCTATCTGTCTATTGCAATTGGCGGCGTAGATAGTTAAGCAGATCGGTGCGAGTGATCAGCCCCAGAAAGTTTCCGCCATCCCAGACCAGAGCTACCAGACCCGCGATTCAAGATATGCGTACAACCGATCCATTCCGTCGTCGGGAGAAATCGTTTCCAGGCGGCTGGTCATCGCGGTACGGACCGGCGCATGGAAGTGGGTCGCATTCGTCGTGGACGGCGATGAGCAGATCGCATCTCGTCCAGGACGCCGACGCACTGATCGCCGTTCCATCACCGGCACCTGCGAGACATCGGCCAGGCGCATGCGCTGGAATGCGGTCAAACAGCGTATCGTGCGGGACCCACAGTGATGACCGCGCCTTCATCATAGCGGCGGGTGACGAGGTCTCGTGAGGCTCGCCCGTGGGCGGGCGTTTCACGTAGCCCTGATCGAGCATCCAGTAATCGTTGTACATCTTCGACAGGTACTTCGCGCCCGTGTCGCAGACGAAGGTGACCACCCGCTTGGGTGAGGTTTGGGCCTGACAGTATCGCAAGGCCGCAGCCAGCAGTGTGCCGGTCGATGAACCGGCCAGTATGCCGGTGCGTTTGAGCAACTCTCGCGCGGTGTGAAAGCTCTCGATATCGGGGATTGAGTAAGCCGTGCGCACGCGCGACAGATCCGCGATGGCAGGCACGCAGCTTCCGCCGATACCTTCCACCGCATAACTCCCGGACGGCACGTGGCGGCCTGTCTGTGACAAACTCGTAGAGCGACGATCCTTCCGGGTCGGCGAGCACCATCTCCAGCGCCGGCTGCACTCGCGCAAAGTAACGGCTCAGGCCGGTCAACGTGCCGCCCGATCCGACGCCGCAGACCACTGCGTCGACGTGGTGGTCCATCTGCTCCCAGATCTCGGGGCCTGTTGTATTCTCATGCGCCTCAGGATTGGCGGGATTGCTGAACTGATTGATGTGGTAGCTGTCCGGAGTTTCACGCGCAATCCTGGCAGCCATGTCCTGATAGTATTCGGGATGTCCGGGGCCGACGTCGGATCGTGTCAACCGGATGTCCGCGCCCAAGGCCCGCGCATGCGCCACCTTTTCGGAAGACATTTTATCGGGGATCACGAGAATCAGCCCGTATTTCTTGATCGCGGCGACGAGGGCAAGACCGATCCCCGTATTTCCAGCGGTGGCTTCCACCAGCGTTTGCCCCGGGTGGAGTTGGCCGGTGCGCTCAGCTGCTTCGATCATGGAGATGGCCATGCGGTCTTTGATAGACCCGCCCGGATTCTGAGACTCAAGTTTCAAGAAGAGCGAGCAGCGGCCGCTATCGAACGCTTGCAGCGGTACCAGGGGAGTGTTTCCGATGAGATTGAGCGTGCTGGTTGGGGCTACGGTTTGCATGAAGGCCTCTTATGTACGCGCGAGGAAACGAACAGTTTAAGCTTGGCATCCATGGCCGATAAGAGTCAAAGCCGCTCCACTTGGCGAGCTCCCAAAATGTCGGCAACGTTACGATTCAAGGGTGTTCGATTAGCGCTCTTGAAAGGCGAACGCGGGTGCTGCGCAGCCGGGTAAACCACATACAACGATGATATGCCGCACGTGTGCTAGTTTCGTAAGATGTGGAGGCTCGGGCATCACGTAGTATTTGCTCTCTTGTTGTCATGCGACTATGGACGCGCCGCGAGCGCACTGGCACCGCCGTTTGCCGTCCACCCCGCAGTAGAAGGACTCCCGGTCGAAGCTTGTCAGAATCCGCCGGCACCGGTAATCGACTTGTCGGTAGTATCCAAATACGGCAACAATGGTCCCTTGCACGACACCGTGGCCCCAGAGGCGGAAGCTGAGGCCGTCGCGCAAATGGCTCCCGTGCGCGCTTTTGCCCAAGCGGTAGTGAAGATGGCGAATCGTTATACTTCGACCGGAAATCCATCGACGGCGCGTTGCGTGTTGACGTGGCTGCACGCTTGGGCGGACGATCACGCTCTGACAGGCATAAAGGACCACAACGCCGAATTCGAGCGAGGGGCTACGCTGGGGGGACTTAGCCTTGCGCTGATACAGGTCTCTCCCGCGGTAGCCGCCGACCCCCGCTATCCGGCGGTTGCGAAATGGATGCACGCGCTAGCAGACTCCGGTATTCAGTACTTCGATTCGACCGAACGCCTGCAAGGCTCGCGCAACAATCATCGCTATTGGGCAGCGTTGGGGGCCGCGGGAACAGCTTTGGTGACTGGCGATCGCCGACTGCTCGATTGGTCGATCGAAACCTATAAGAAGGCCGTCTGCAGCGCCACTCCTGAAGGCGGATTGCCCCTGGAACTGCAGCGCGGCAAAAAGGCGCTGGACTATCATCTGTTCGCGCTCGACGCGCTCACGCCGATCGCCGCCATCGCGGAAACCAACGGCATTGATGCGTTCGGTTTCTGCGACGGAGCATTCCATCGCGTCGTCCGATTCAGTCTGACGTCGCTTGCCAATCCCGCGGCTATCGCGAGGATGGCCGGCTACCCGCAAGACTCCTATCCCGGAGGGCTGCCATCGAAGAACCATGCTTCGTTCATCGAGATTTATCATCATTACTTTCCAGGTAAAGCTCCACTGGAGGCCCGCCTCCTCGGGATGCGTCCCTTATTGTCGACCAACCTCGGCGGAGACCAGACATTACTTTACGGTAAATAGAAATCGCATGCCAAAGATGAAAGAGTTCACTGTAACGATTGAAGACGAGCCGGGCGCGCTGGCCAAGTGTTTCGTTGGACTGGCGGAGCGAGGACTGAACATCCTGGCGTTTCAATCCTACGTCGAGGAGGGCGAGAGTCTGGTGCGCATTCTGGTGGACTCTCCAGCTAGCGCCAAGACCGTATTGGGCGGCATGCGCATGATCTTCGAGGAGACCGAAGTCGCCGTAGTCAGGCTTGCCCATCGTCCGGGGGAACTGGCCCGCGCAACGTCGCGGCTCGGAGAAAATGAAATCAACATCGATTATTCCTACTTCGGCCTTGAACCCGGATCGATGCAAGTGCTGGCGGTTTTTGGGGTGGACAATATCACCCAAGGCGCAAAACTGCTGGACGAGTTGGCGAGTTAGCCCGTCAATCTTTGCCGGCCGTCTGACTCATCCGCCTGAGATAGTCTCTCATCAAACGGTTCTGGCGCATCTCGCGACGCCGGAACAAGAGCCGAACGACCGGAACCGAAATGAATGCCGCCAGAATTGCCAAAGCAATCAGGAACCACACAGACTCCTATTGTATGCGGGAATCGGTGCGTCCTTGCACAAGTTGACTTCAGGCAGTCCGCAACCACTCGCGGCGCAGGACAACCTTGGACCCACTTTAACCAGGTTCCGGGCCGTGTCTAGGCGTCTGCGGGTGGTGTCACCCCATGGCGCTCCGGCGCGTCGCGAAGCACAGACAACCCATCCGCCGGACGAATCCATTATGGTATGCTACGGGCTCGCAACGGTCTTTCATGGCGTCGCCAGGGGCAAAACTCAATCGCGGAATCGGCCTGCTGGAGGCCACGGCCGCCAACATGTTGGACATGATCGGCATCGGGCCGTTCATCGCCATTCCTATTCTTCTGACGAAAATGAACGGGCCGCAAGCCTTGTTGGGATGGTTCCTGGCGGGTCTGCTCGCCATCTGCGACGGCTTGGTCTGGGCTGAACTCGGGGCAGCCATGCCGGGATCAGGAGGGCCGTATCTTTATTTGAAGGAAGGATTCGGCCCGCATTCACTGGGCCGGATGATGAGTTTCCTCTTCCTGTGGGAGACAACTGCGATCGCGCCGCTGTCGCTCGCTTCCGGCGCCGTAGGACTGGCCTGGTACGCAAAATTCTGGTGGCCTGCGATGGGCCCGTTCGAGGGCAAGCTGATCGCCATGCTCGTCTGCCTTTTGTGCATGGTGTTACTGTACCGGGATATTCGCTCCGTGGGAAAGCTTTCGGTGGTGATGTGGGTGGTCGTCATGGGAACCGTGGCGTGGGTCATCATTTCGGGGCTGATGAATTTTCAACTGAGCCGCGCCCTCGACTTTCCGCCGGGCGCGTTCGAGTTTTCGCGACAATGGTTCGCAAGTCTGGGCGCGGCATCGTTGATCTGTATTTACAACTATGGCGGCTACTCCAATGTTTGTCTTTTCGGAGGCGAAGTGCGGCGTCCGGACCGGACGATTCCATGGTCGATCCTGCTGGCGATTCTAGCGACCGGTGCAATTTACATCGTCATGAGCATCACCATTATCGGCGTGGTGCCGTGGCGCGATGCGATGAAGACTACCTCCGTCGTATCGGATTTCATCGAACGAGTCTACGGACGCTGGTCGGCCAATCTGATGACCTTTCTCATCATCTGGACCAGCGTTGCGAGCGTGTTCGCAATCATGCTCGGCTATTCGCGCGTGCCGTTCGCGGCCGCCGTGGACGGACACTTCTTCAAGATCTTCGCCCGGGTTCATCCGACCAAACACTTCCCGACGTTTTCGTTACTCTTCGTCGGCGCCACGTCGATGGTGGCATGCCTCTATCCGCTAGATTCTTTGATTAACGCGCTGATGGTGATTCAGATCGTGACCCAATTTATTCCGCAAGTGCTTGCTGTCACTCTGATCCGGCGGAACCGTCCGGATATCCGCCGTCCGTTTCGCATGTGGCTCTACCCCATTCCCAGCATCCTCACGCTGGCCGGCTGGGTCTGGATTCTGTTCTCAAGCGGTTGGGATTTTATCGGTCTGGGCTTCGGAATCCTAATTTTCGGTATTGCGGCATACCTGCTAACGGCGCGCCAACAGCGAGAATGGCCGTTCCAACCGGTATGAGCGCTACCAAACATTGGGATGCAATTCTGGCCGGCGATCTGTTCGTCGACCTGGTGATGACGGGCTTCTCATCGCTGCCCGGCCTGGGGGAAGAAGGCTTCGCGTCGTCGTGCGATCGTGAGACTGGAGGCGGCGCAGCCAACACGGCGTGTGGATTGTCGAAGCTGGGACTACGCACCGCGATGCTGGCCATTGCCGGCGCGGATGAGATCGCCTGGTGCCGCCAACGCTTTAACGCGCGCGGAGTCGATACGTCACTCGTCGTGACGCACCCTTCAGAGGCAACGGCGATCACCGTGGCAATCTCTACTCCGCAAGATCGAATCTTCTACACATACTACGGACCCAACGCCGAGCTGCCGGTGCTGCTCGCAAAGACGGAGACGTGGAAGCTCCTGGCGCAGGCGCGGCACGTTCACTTCGCGATGCCCGTAGAGCCTCAATTGCTAGCGGAATTGGGGGACTGGCTGCGGGCGCAAGGGGTCAGCACATCGATCGATGCCGGCTGGCAGGAGGCGTGGCTGTCGGATGTGAAGAGCGGTCGTGCTCTTGCCCATATCGACTGGTTCTTACCCAATGAGCGCGAGGCTCAGCGCATGACCGGAGAATCGGACGTGAAGCAGGTAATCGAATGGTTTCGGAGACAAGGCGCACGGGGAGTCGCGCTGAAACTGGGTCAGCGGGGGTCGACGGCGAACGGACTCGAAATCGTGCCCTCAATTCCGGTAACTCCCGTGGATACGACGGGGGCGGGGGATTGCTTCAACGCCGGATTCCTCTATGGCGTTTTGAACGAAATGCCCGTCGCCGACTGTTTGAGGTTGGGAAATGTCTGCGGAGCCTACTCCACCGGAACTCCCGGAGGCATCGCGGGATTTCCGTCCTGGGACCTGTTGCGCAACGAACTTTAGTGTGTCCCGACTTCCCCCAAATATCCCAGATGCTGCGGATCATGAAGAGCCATCGCACTGCCCAAACTGCGCGCCAAGCCCCACTCGCCGATAATGGGATATTCCAGCATCGCCAATTCCGCCTGAGTGCGGGACTTCTCAACCGCAGCCCGAACGGCGGCTCGCTCGTAAGCCTTCACCGAAAGTACCAGCCCTCGGACAGCTTCCGGCAGGCATCCCGTTTTCCGTGGCGTCGGGCCGCGGGAATCCACATCGCAAGGGACTTCAACGATATCGCCGGGCGCCAGATCTTCAATCGCGCCGTCGTTTCGCACATTCAACACCACCACTCTCGATCGTTCGGATAACAGCCCTTCGATTGCGTCGAGTGCGATACGGTGATAGCCTGTCGCGGTTTCGAAGGGATCGTAATCTTCTTGCGCCACCGAAAATGCCGACCCTCCTTCCGCTTCGAGCTTCATATAAGAGGCATTGCGGCGGAGCAGATATAAGCGGTACGTCTCGAGCGCCCGCCCCGGAGTTTCGCGAGCCAATTGACCAAACAGGTCGACATTCATTTTCACCAGTTCTTCCCCACGACTGGCTCCGCTGCGCAACTGATTCTGGTAGGCCCGCGCTGGTTGTAGTAAAAGAAGAGATATTCAGAGGGAATCAGACCGAGCGCCTGAATCAGCGCGGGGTCAAACAATTGGGCTGGATAAAGCCGCGCGAGGGCGGCGGGATCAGCCAGTAAACGTCGGGTGACGTCCTCGCCCCGCACATGCACCCGTTTGACCCAGCCCAGATGATTCAAGCCCACATAATCGAATTCCATCTGCCCATAAGGTTCGCCCAACACGTCCGCGATGCGATGAAAGAGTTCGATCGGAGTGTCGCAAATGCCGATGACGCGCAGGCGCGAATGGGCGGAAAGCGCCTGGGTGATCAACCCGGCTGGATTGGTGAAATTGATCAACCAGGCATCCGGCGCGGCGCGTTCAATGACATGCGCCTGTTCGATCACTACCGGCACGGTGCGCAGCGCCATCGCGACACCGCCGGGTCCAGTGGTTTCCTGACCGGCCAGGCCATGCTCGATCGCCATCCGCTCATCGTTAGCGCGGGCCGCGATGCCACCCACCCGAATGCTGCTAAAAATGAAATGCGCTCCGGCGACAGCCTCTTCCAGCTTGTCGTACACCACGATCCGAAAATCGGCACCGAGCTTCCGCACCACCTCGCGTCCGACTCGCGCGATGACCTCCGTACGGTCGGGATCAATGTCGAAGAGGGCAAATTCCTCAATGTCGAGCAGCGACTGCGACTGAGCGAGTCCATGCACCAATAGCGGCGTCCGGACTCCGCCGCCACCGATCATTGCTAATTTTCTTGGCATCCGGATTAACGCTGCGGATTCTTTGCCAGGCTGATCATGTTGGCGAAGATGCGATAGGCGCCGGGGACGCCCTCCGGCAACTGGCGATAGAACGCATAGGCGTTGTAGATGTAGATTCCCTTTCCGTACTTTGCGTAGAGCAGACCGCCGGACTGCGGAGCCTGGCCTTCGTCATGAGTCTCCAGCAAGGCTTCGTAATGCGGATCCCAGCTCTGCATCCACTTCGATCCGCGTTCCTCCACCCAACCCGTGAAATCCTTCTCCGTGATCTTATTGGGCCAGTTGAAGACCGGATTCTGGGGTTTGAGGATGGATACCTTGGATGCCTCGTCGGTCACCTCTTCGGGATTGCGCCCCATGACATAAGGGTACGGTCCGTAGTTGTGATCGAATTCCGGCGTGTTGTATTGGACGATCACTACGCCGCCATTCTTCACATAATCGAGGAGGCGATCGTTATGGCTGATGAGATCCTCCCGGGCAGCATAGGTGCGCACGCCGAGCAGGATCACGTCAAATTTGCTGAGGTCCCCGGAAGCGATATCCGAGGGCGAGAGAAATGCGACCTTGACTCCAAGGGGCTCGAGCGCAGCCGGGACGTCATCGCCGCTGCCGGCCACGTACGCGATCTTAAGATCGGGCGCAACCTTGACGTCAACGCCAATGGTCTGGTCGACGGCTGCGTGATAGAGGAAGTACGGGCGCACTCCTGGATATCCAGTGACGTCGTACCCTTCGTTGTACTGCTTGCCATCGTATTCGGCCACCGCCGTAATCTTGTACGGTTTCTCGGTCAAATGGGCTGGGGTGACCTGAAACATAGCGGACTGTTCCTGTTCGTCCGCGGCAGTAGAGAAGCTGGCGGAAGCCGGCGTCGATTTCCAACCCTCCGGCAATTCGAGGCGAAGCGTTCCCTTCGCCGGACCCTTGACGTTACTGGCGATGGTGGCCGTCACGGAGAACGATTTCGATCCTAGTGGCACGATGCCTTTCGAGGGTGTGATCGCGACGCGAATGGCAGGCTCGACCACCAGCGGCTCATACACGGTCCCCATCCCAGTGACACGCTTCACCGTCTGCACATACTGTCCGATCATAAGTGGGGCACCGTCATATTTGGCGTAGACCCAAGCTGCCAGTGGATAAGGCGCGAAGGACTGGTTGCGATAGCGGCTGTCGGAAAGATCGTACCAGGACTGTTCTAGATCGGGACGGCTGAAATACGGGCGGGTGAAGATAGGATCCACAGGAACTTTGACCGTAAAACGCATCTTCACCGGTTTGTTTCCTGTTAGTAACTCAGGCACAGCCTCGTCCTTTTCCCGATTGATCCTCCACGGATCCTTCTGGCTGCCTGGCGACTTCTGGTCTTCCACGTGAAGGTCGAACTGTTCGATTTTGACGGCAGCGGAACTCGGGTTCACCACCTGTGCGCTGACCGTAAAAGTCTGGCCGGGAATCACGGTGCGGCTGGTTTCCGGATCGCCCATGAACATGGCCATTCGCGCGTCGGGCTCAACTGCAGGAACAACCGCCGCATTAATGGACAGCCCTAACGCTTCGCACAACGCGTTATTGAACTGCGCCCGCTTGATCATCAGTTCGTGCCGGATATCCGCTTTCGAATCCGCCGAAAGGCTGCTCTTGTCGAGCGCGCCGAGAAGATCCAAAGTTTTCTTGAGGCCGGTTGCGAGGGCCGGCGCGGTCAGCTCGGGATGGGTCGCCGAGAACTTGGAAATCGCTTCTTCCACCGCGGCGTTGATGTCGCGGAGGCCGGAAGTCAGAAATGCGGAATCGCCGCCTTTAGCGAGAGTCGCGATGCCGGCGAGGGAAGTGTCGATGCCATCGAAGAAGGTCTGTTCTTTCTCGCCAACTTTGACGCGCGAATCGATGCGGCGGTAAGCGGCATTCATCTCTCCGGCCTTAGGAATCGAGGGCCCACCGATTTGTGTTTTCTGGAAGCCGAGACCTTCCCGCGCAATCTGCACGTAGCTCGCCCCGAGCATAGGGTCGTAGTCGCCGACCGGTACCTCAACGTTCGGCGGCGCCTGCTGGCCTCCACGCCGCCCACCCATGCCGGAGCGGAAATAGCCTTTCAGGGGAGTCCAGGGACGCAGCCCCTCTTTGAACTGCTCGGGAAATACTTTAGGATCGCCGGCCGCTTCGAGGACTTCGACGGCAACCCGACCCGTTGCCTGATGATTGCCATGCCCGGCTGCCGGACTGTTGGGATGCGAAGTGACCACGATCAGCGGCCGCTCGGTGCGGATGATGCGCACGATGTCGTAGAAGTAGCGGTCGTGCGTCCAGTTCTTGAAAGTCTCATCGAGAGTCTTCGAGAAACCGTAGTCGATGACCATGGACCAGCGCTGTTCCACCCCGTAATACTCGCCGGCTTTGAGCAATTCCATGGTGCGGACGAGGCCGAGCGCATCGAAGTAATCGTTCGACATCACATTGGCGCCGCCTTCGCCGCGGTTGGTTTGTGACAAGACCACGCGCGCACCCGCACCGCGGGACTCGTAAGTCAGGACAGCGCCATCCTCATCATCGGGATGAGCTGCGAGCCAGACGATGCTGGCCCGTGTGTGAAGCTTCTTCAAGCTTTGCCAGAGGGCAGCCGAGCCCCGATTGATGAAAAGCTCTTGTTGGTTGACGGCAGGTTGAATCGAATTGGAGTAGGGCAATTGCGCCCACGCACACACCGCCAGCACACTCAGCGAGCCCAGAAATGTTTTAGTCATCGCCGTACTTGTTTCAAAATAGCAGTTTCACGCCGATTTGGCCCTGCCGCATATTCGCATTGCTGGCGAGTGCCGTGATGGTGCCGAAGGTCGCGGAGCCCAGACTGGTTCCCGGTTGTCCGTAGTTGGGATGGTTCGCGACATTGAAGAACTCGCCACGAACCTGGAGCTTGAAGCGCTCGAGAATCATAAAGTTCTTGAACAGCGATGCATCGAGGTTGGAGAAACTGGGGCCCCGGATGGTGTCGCGTCCTGCGTTGCCGAACACGTACGCGCCCGCGGGCAGAGAGACGAAAGCGGCCGTATTAAAATACTCCGCCAGGGTGTGCGTGGAGAGGGCGGCCGAAGCAATCTGGTTGGGGCGGTCCGTGCTGCCGGTGTTGACTTCAGCGCTTGCAAGGCCGGAAGAAACGGTTGCCGTGGACGGCAGGCCGGTGCGAAAAGTGTAGATGCCGTTCGCCTGCCAGCCGCCGATGAAGGCGTCAAGCACGCGATTCATGTTCCCGAAGATCTGCCGTTTCCTGCCGATGGGAAGTTCATAGACCGAGCTGATGGTGAGGGAATGAGTGAAGTCGTTTGCCGAAGGACCCTTAGTGACGCCGTCCCAGTTCAGCGGGTTATATGACGTGGCCATATCATCAATCGATTTGGCGTAAGCATAGGAGGCCAGCATCCAGAAGCCCTGGCCCAGCCGTTTCGTGAATTTCGCCTGGAGCGCATTGTAGTTCGACCATTCACTTGAATCGCGCAAATTTACCGTCGTCGCGAGGGGATTCAACGCATAGAATCGCTGCCGGGGAACGATCGCGCCAGGTCCCGGCATCGGTTCGTTGAGATTGACGTGATTATTGCCGAAAAGATGTGTGCCCTTGTTGCCGACGTAGGAGACTTCAAGCACTGTATCTTTGGTAAGTTGCCTCTGAACCGTGATGTTCCAGGATTGGACGTAGCCGAGTTTGTAATTGGGATCGAAATAGGTCGCCGAACCGATCAGCGGTACTGACGCCTGGTTGAGATTCGGAATGACGGGGGCAGGTATGCCGGCCGACAGCGAATACTGCGCACTGGGAACATAGATGGAGGGCGGCGTGACGGTCTGCAGGCTGATAAACGGATAGTTATCGTTTAGCGTGCCGCCGGTGGCGCCGAATTTGTCGGGGAAATAAGAGATGCCATACCCACCTCGAATCGCGGTTTTCGTCCCAGCCGCATAGGCGAAACCAAAGCGCGGCGCGAAATTGTTGCCGTCGAGATTCACCAATGACTTCGAGTTGCCATCGCGCCCGGCCAGCAACATCTGCGCGTTTTGCAAGTCGAAGTCGGATTGATTATTGAAAGCATCTACCGGTGGGAAGTAGAGTTCGTAGCGAACGCCGATATTCAGTGTCAGCTTGGGTGTCACTTTAATATCGTCCTGAAAGAAGAAGAACGGTTCGAAGATGCGGTTGGACGGAAAATCGTAAATGACGCCGCGGCTCTCCGTGGCAGGGTCACCAAGGAGAGCGCTCGCGATGCCGAGTCCGGTGCGGGCTGCACCGTTATTCGATGTATAGTTCTGGTCGAAATTAAACTGGCCGCGCGGACTGGCGAGTGAGATCTGATAAAAGTCATCGCGCATGCGGTGAATGTCCGCGCCGAACTTGATGTGGTGCTTCCCACGAATGTAGGTCATGTTATCCACCACCTGAAAGCTATTTTCAAAGCGGATGGCAGGGATGGGGCCCTCAGTGCCGAGGCTGGTCAAACCGGAGATGGCAATAATCGGCAACCCTGTGGAGATCGGCCCAAAGACGTTGATGCCCGGAATGCCGAGCTGCTGTGCGAGATTCTGGCCGTAGTCGTAGGGGTAATAAGTGTCTGCGATGCGGCTATAGGAAAAACGCGCCTCGTTGATCAGGTTCGGAGTCAGCGTATGCACATCGCTGAGCACCACCGACTGATCGCGCGAGGGTCCCTTTCCGGGCGCGCCTGGAAGACTGCCGGTCGCCATGGGTCCGAACAGCGGCGGCAGCGCAGTGAAGGCGTCGAAGATGCTATAGCGAAGAAACATGGAGTTCTTGGAGGTGAGGGTTGTATCGAACCGGATATCGCCGCGATTGACAGTCTGGGTCTGCACCACCGGGCCGGTGTAGTTGTTGGCGACGCCGTTGCCAGGCGAAACCGTTCCGGGCAGGTTGGGCAATGGGAACAGGTTCAATAGCGCCTGACCCACGGGACTGATGCGATTGGAAGGGATCGTGTTGTTGGGAAATGGCGCTCCCGTCGTCGGATCATAGATTGTACCCGCGCCCTCGCTCGCCAGAAATATACCCGCGCGCTGATTGGCAGTGGGAACGCTGCCGATATAAGTGGTGCCGGAACTCTGACGAAAGCCTTCCCAATCGCCGAAGAGAAACGTCTTATTCTTCTTGATCGGACCGCCCAAGGTGGCGCCGTATTCATTCTGGCGCAACGGCGGCAGCTTCGCTGGATCGAATGGGCCTCGTCCTGAGAACGCGCTATTACGGACAAACTCGAATGCGCTGCCGTGCAGTTCGTTGGTGCCGGAGCGCGTATCCACGTTGATGACAGCTCCGCCGGCCCGTCCAAATTCGGCGCTGTAATTATTGGTCTGTATCTTAAATTCGGAGAGAGCTTCGGGAGGGGGCAGGATGGTCACAATTCCTTCCAGAACCTCATTGTTATCCGCGCCGTCGACCATGTAGTTGTTTTCGCTATCGCGCTGTCCGTTGATGGCGAAGCTCGAATTGCCTTGCGGCGCATCGAATACGCCCACGGGATTGGTGCGAATGGCACCGGGTACCAGGGTCATCAGTGCCGTAAAGTTGCGGCCGGTGGCGCTGTTCAACGGGAGTTCTTCGATCGCCTTCTGTTGCACTACTTGTCCGATTTCAGAGGTATCTACTTTTACCAGGGGCGCCTCTGCAGTTACGGTTGTCGTGTCGGAAACGGAGCCGACCTGGAGAGTGAACCCAATCCGGATCGTATCGCCGACCAGGAGAGTAATGCCTTGCCTTATCGTCTTCTTGAAGCCTTGTTTCTCGACGGAGACCTGATACCGGCCCGGCAACAAAAACTGCGCCACAAAGTTACCGTCGGCGGCGGAGACTACGGTAGTGTGGACGCCGGTTTCGATGTTGGTGACGGTAATGGAAGCGCCGGGAATTACCGCGCCCGATGGATCATGGATCACGCCGTCCAGTGTTGCCGTTGATGCCTGTGAAAACAACAAACTGGCCGCGAGGAAAAACAGTGAAATCGTGCGAGCGAGCATCGGACGTCTCCTGAATTTTGGAATAGGGACCCAACGGACCTTGCAACTGCCAGGTTGCTGCCGGGCAGCCGTACAACTTAATCTCCCGACGAATGGGAAGAATATAACACCCGCATCAAACAGCTGTCAACAATTCGTAATGCCGGCCAGTGCTTGACAACCCGCGACTGCTCGACTAACTTCAAGGGTGAACTAATCCTTTCATCTGCTGCGTTTCGCAGATTCCTGAGCGCTCTCCGCGTCGAGCCTTCGTTCAGCCGCATTGACCAGGAGTATCTTAACCGATGAGAGCCTATTTCATTAGAAAAAATCTGATTTTGACGGCGGTTTTGTGTGTCGTCGCGCTGATCGCCGCCATCGCGCAGGCCGTGCCGAAGACTCCCGCCCTCATCGACGTGACAGTAAGTGAGGGAACCTCGATGTCTGTGGCGGTCTCGCCCGACGGCAAGACGCTCGCGATGGATATGCAAGGGAGCATTTGGACACTTCCCGCATCGGGTGGAACAGCCAAACGAATCACCGGCCTCTTCAACGATGCGCGCCAACCGGTCTGGTCACCTGACGGCAAGTGGATCGCATTCTTCGGATATCTCGACGGCGGCTATGATATTTGGGCAGTCGCTCCGGACGGCACCCAGCAACACAAACTCACCTGGGGCCCCTACGATGATCGCGAGCCTGCGTATTCTCACGACGGAACCCACCTCGCGTTTTCCTCGGATCGGGGCAGTCCTCTCGGCAGCAGTTACAATATCTGGACCCTCGATCTGGGCACCGGCGAGTTGAAGCGGCTCACCAACAACCCTTCTGAGAACCGGATGCCATCCTGGTCGCCCGACGACAAAGAGATCGCCTTTTCCTCCACCCGTGAAGACGGCAACTCCGTGTGGGCTGTGAATCTGGCGGACGGCAAGGAGCGCAAAGTATTTACCGCGACGGGTACGGTTGACGCGCCCTCTTGGGGTCCTGGCGGAAAGATTGTTTATCACAACCTGGGCGATAGCAGCAGCCGACTCGAGGTTGACGGCAAGCCGTTGACCGGCGGCGAGAATGCGTTCGCCTTCCGCGCCTCCTGGACCTCGCCGTACGACTTCTATTACGTATCGGACGGCAAGATTCGCAAGCGTTCCCTGGAAGGCGGCGATGCGAAGACGATCGAATTCAAGGCGACCATGCAAGTGACTCGAGCCGCCGGCAGTTATACGCGCCGCAAACGCGATTTTGAATCGACGACATCACGCCAGGCGCTCGGCATCGTGAGGCCGGTGATCTCTCCGGATGGCAAGAAAGTAGCCTTTGCGGCAGTCGGAGATATCTACGTGATGAACGTCGGCGGCAAACCCGAAAACATAACCAAAGACAAATATCTCGATACGGATCCAGCGTGGTCGCCCGACGGCAATCAGCTCGTCTACTCTTCCGACAAAGGCGGCGCATTGCTGCAGCTTTGGATTCGTGATATGCGCACGGGGAAGGACCGCCAACTCACCAGCATCACCACACAACCGCAGGGCGCAACCTGGTCCCCCGACGGGAAGCGCATCGCGTTCTTCGACGTGGATGCGATGTGGCGCGCCGCGAGTATATCGGTGGTCGACGTGGCAACCGGCAAAGTAACCAAAATTCACGATTCACTTTTCGGTCCCGGGATTCCGGCCTGGTCGCCTGATGGAAAGCGCATTGCGTTGGCGATGGTCTCGCCTTATTCGAAAAGCTTTCGCGAAGGAACCAACCAGGTTCTGACGATGTCCTCGGAGAATGGCGCAGCGAATAGCGCCGATCAATGGTTTGCTCCGGAGCCGAATCTCTCGATTGATTCGCGCGGTTTCTGCGGTCCGGTCTGGTCGCCGGACGGCACCAAAATGGCAGCGATCTACGAAGGTGTGCTGGCGGTCTGGCCGGTATCTTATTCGGGCGAACCTCTCGGGCCGCCGCGGCACATCACCAGTGAGATGGCGTACTCGCCTAGTTGGGCCGGTGATTCGGAACACATCCTTTACCAGACGATGGACAAACTGAAGACCATCGACATTGCGAGTGGTGAGACGCGCGACGTCCCGCTCGACCTGAAGTACACGCCTTCGATACCCCGGGGCCGCATGGTGATACATGTGGGGCATCTTGTCGACGGTAAGAGCCAGAGCGCCCGCGCGGACATGGACATCGTCGATCGACGGCAATCGAATTCATAGCGTCGCGCCTCATTCCGCGGGCCTTCACGCCACCGGAAAATTTGTCGATGCGTCGAACCTCACCGCGATGCCGGGCCTGATCGAATACCATTCGCACCTGCAAAAAGATTTTGGCGAAGCCGAACATCGTGCCTGGCTGGCGTTCGGGATCACGACGGTCCGCAGTCCGGGCAACACGCCATACGAGGGGGTGGAGGATCGCGAGGCGAATGAAGCCGGCGTGCGTCCCGGGCCGCGCATTTTTGGAACGGGCTATTTAATGGAGTGGGGCCGTGTTTACTACAAAATGGGTGTGGCGATTTCGAGTCCGGCGCACTTCGAGATGGAACTGCAGTTGGCGCGAGTTCTACAGCATGACCTGATCAAGAGCTATGTTCGCCTGCCGGATCTGCAGCAAAGGCGCATGGTCGAATTTGCCCATAGCATCGGCGTTCCGATCACGACGCACGAGATCTATCCTGCTGCTTTTGTCGGCGCCGACGGGACGGAGCATACCGCCGCGACCAGCCGTCGCGGTTATTCTCCTAAGCAGGCGACACTGCAGCGAAGCTACGAAGACGTGATCCAACTCTTCGGCCAGTCCCAACGTTACTTCTGCCCCATGATTTCATTTACCGGAACACCTAAGCTTCTAGCGGCAGAGCCGGCGTTGAAAACCGATCCCCGCTTCAACCTCTATCCGGCCTGGCTCAAGGCACAGGCAACGGGAGGACGGATTCCGGGCTTGCGCGGGGGACGCAGCCGTTTCATGTCAGCCGACGGCACTCCGGGAGGCTCAGGCAAGATGGTGATGGATACGATGCGCGCGGGCGCGAAGATCGTTGCAGGCACGGATACGCCCAACGCCTTCAGTCTGCATGGCGAACTCGAGGCATATGTGTTGTCCGGCATGACACCTTACGAGGCGTTGAAGACAGCTACGGTGAATTCGTCGGAAGCGCTTAATCTCGACGCCGGCAGCATCGAGCCCGGCAAACTGGCCGACATAGTGTTTGTAGATGGCAACCCGCTAGAAGATATCGCCAATGCGCACAAAGTGAAGCGAGTCATCGCGAATGGGCGCCTCTACGAACTCGAAGATTTGCTAAAGGGAACTACGCAATCCGCTGTCGCACATTAGGTCCTGCTTTCAGGCACCGCACGAGCGATTTTCGCAGCCGCAGCCGACAAATAAAGATGGTGTGGCAAACGCGGCCGTACTAAACCTATCGCCCAAGGGCGATCAGCCATTTCAGGCTTTTGCAGGGGAGGCGCAAGAGCTAATCTTGGTCTTCTTGACTCCTACGCCGACCGAAAGATAAGTCAACCCGGGCAACAAGCTGCTGACCATCTCCGGACTGATGTCCAAGTCCTGCGCGTCGATGGGGACCAGGAAACCATTCATGATTTTATATTTGTTCAGTTGATCTTTGATGAGGGGTGCGTTTTCTCTCGGGAGCACGATGTAGCTCCCCTGGCGAAGTGGCAGCGGATTACTGGCCTGGTCGAGAGCCGCCGCGGTAGCCGCAATCTCGAGCGGAGGACTCTGCATCAGAATCTGCTGATTCCCGCCGTGCAGTTGCAAGTTGGCGACGATTCCCCGAATCGCAGTCAGCGCCGGAGTAAACATCGAAGGGACGGAGAGCAGTTGGCTATACGTCGGTGACGCTGTCGCACCTGCCATCGCGGAGATGAACGAGCCGAAGAAACTCTGTCGCGGATCCTTGACGAACGAGGAAAAGGCGGCCTTCCCCAAACCGTTCGGCAGCGGCAGGGATTGCGACTGCTTAGCGCTCTGCAAAGCAACCGGAGCGCCCGCTTTTGCGCCTCCGGCCGCGGAACCGGACTGGAAGAAATTATTCGCGCCTTTCTTTGAACTGGTCTTTGAAGCGCCTTTACCCCCACCTCCGCCACCCGCGGGAAAGAAAGCGCTGAAAAGCGAAGATGCCACTTGCGCGACGGTGTCACCGACATTGGAAGAACCGGCGCTAGCGGGCTGTCCCTGTTGCATCTCCATGTAGATGCCGCCCGACGTATATCTCGCGAAGTGAGTCTCATCCGTGCCGTTCAGCCGTAAACGCTGCAATTGAAGATCGACTTGCGTGTCGCCTGAATCGAGCAGATCCTTCTTCTGAAACTGGCTGACCTGGATCAGCGCTTTTTCGCCTTCGTGATAATGCAGGAAAATCGGTTCGCGTGCGAAGTCGGAGGTTTCCGGACCTTGTTGTGCCTTGGCGCCTCGCGTGATGGCCTCTGAAGTAGGAATCGCGCCGTGGGAAAGCCCCATGCCACGCGTCCAAAAATCCAGCGCCGCGGGATCCGACGGCGTAGCAGTGGACGGCGCAGCGTCCAGGTCATCCATATCCCCCAAACCCTCCATCAGGCCAAGAAGGCTTAACGGAGTGCCTAGAAAGAATTCGCGTCGATTCGAGCCCATGTTTCTTCTCCAGTATGCGCGCTTAGTGGAGCGATTATAGCTGATAGCCGCGCGGAAGTATAGCTTAGCGTCACACCATTCATACCTTGATATGGATTAAGCTATTCCCATGTCTGTACCGTTAGCTTTCATCGTCTTCATCTTGATAGCCATGGTCCCGCTCCCCGGCCAGACCGAGCGGCCTCCCGACAAGAAAGCCATCCTGATAGGCATCAACTGTTACGACCCGAATTATCCCGATTGCGCGAAGCTCAAAACCGTACAGCCAACCACCAGAATCAAACGCGACGGGGTCTCCACCGGCGACTGGCGTTATTGGAAATACGGCAACCTCGAAGGGGCGATCAACGATCTGGAGATGATGAAAAGCGTGCTGGAAGCCGACCCCCATAACTTCCAGATCCCCGCGGACGCCGTGCTCAAAGACGAGCAGGCAACCGCCGACGCCATTCTCTATACCCTCCGCAAATATCTGATTACCGATGCGCGCGAAGGCGATCTTCGAGTGGTGTATTATTCCGGGCACGGCAACTATGTGCGCAACACCGCAGTCACGGACCCAAAGGACTTCGACGAGACCATCGTGCCGTCGGACCACTGGCGAGGCACGCCGGATATTCGCGACAAAGAGCTCTCGCGCATCCTTGCGGAAGCCGGCAAGAAAGTTAAGATCGTTTTCATCGCGGACAGTTGTCATAGTGGATCATTGAGCCGGGGTCCGGGAGGCAGGGCGAAAACCGCGCTGGCGGGATCGGCAGACGATCCCAATGCGCCGAAAGTGGAGGACAAGCCGTCACCGGTTGATCCGGTAAAGGCCCCACACGGCGTGATCTTTCTTTCGGCGGCCCGCCGCGATCAGCCGGCGCTCGAAACCGAAGGCCGCAGCGACAACGTCAGCGATCCTTTCACCGGCCCTCATGGCGCCTTCACCTGGGCGCTTAAGCAAGCCTTTGATGGCTACGGCAACGCTCCTGTCGACATCGTGTTTCAGAGAGCGGCAGCGTTTCTCGCCATCGACAAGCCCGCCCAGGTACCTAATATCGAAGGGCTTAATCGTTCTACCATCAATCTCTTCGGCGAACCGGCCGACGGCGGAGCGACACAGCGCGCGATCGTGGAGAGCGTGAGCGAAAGTGGAGAGCTTCGGTTGCGTGGAGGTTCAGCGGTTGGCATTTACGAAGGCACGGAGTTGAAGCGCGCCTCCAAGGGTGCGCCTATCGAGATTCGCGTCACCAAAGAAGATGGACTCGCCTTCTCGATTGCGAAGATCCTGGAGCATGGCAGCGGTTCCGTCATCGTCCGGAAGGGCGATTTGTTCGAAGTGGACAAATGGGTAGTCCCTTCGGGCTCCATGCTCGACCTGTATATCGCGCCGTCGATGCCGGTCTCGGCGCTCAATGTGGCCGCCGCGGAGTTCGCGAAATTGCGTGGCGATTTGGCATCCAACTGGATCGAGGATGAAACCGTCGTCGTCCCGACTCACGTGATCGAGTGGAATGGCAAAGCGTGGACACTCGACAAATATGGTCCACCGGGCCAGCCGCTGGAACTGGGGGCTGCGGCTTCCAGCGCGGAGATCAAAAAGCGCCTTCCGCGAGACGTCAAACTGTTGGTGGTGATGCCGCCGTCGACTGAATTGCTGGCGGCTCTGCCCTTCGGAAAATCGGACACTGGAAGGATCCGGATTCTCAAAGCCCCTACCGACGCGATCTATTGGCTCCGCGGACGGTTGCACAATGGCGGTGTCGAGTACGCCTGGATTCGGCCGGAGGCCAGTGTTTCGGCGCTTCGGACCAACTTGGCCTCGTTGCCGCTTCCGGTCCGCAGCGATTGGATCGCGTCGAACGTCGCGGCCGACCTCGCCGATAAGGCGTATCGTCTCGGCCGACTGCGCGAATGGCAAATGTTGCGCCCCGCTGGTCCCGCCAAGGATGAGTTTCCCTATCACCTCGCATTCCGTGAAGAGGGAACCGATCACTATCTTTCATCTGGAGACGTTTTCGGCGGCAAACGCTATAAGATGTACCTGCGAGCAGCCGACGCGGATCTTACGGCGTTGCATCACTCAGTAGTTCCACGCTACACCTACGTCTTTGCGATCGACCAGTACGGGAAAGGCACCCTGATTTTTCCACCTTTGGGTCGCGGTAATCAGGACAACCTTTTCCCGGCGCCGGTGGCATCGAGTGAAGCGAAGCAACCGGCCCCGCCATTCATTGCGGTCAGCGGTGAACAGCAGTCCTACGACTTCGAAGTGGGCGAGCCTTATGGGACCGACACCTATTTCCTTCTGACCTCGCTCGAGCGAATTGATAACCCCGATATGCTTGAATTCGACGGCGTGAGGTCGCGCGGCGCGGAAACTCGCGGAGTAGGACAAATGAATCCGCTCTCGGCACTGCTTTCGGAAGTCGGGACTACCTCGCGCGGCACTAAGACCATTGTGCCAACGAACTGGAGTATCGAGAGAGCTCAAGTTCACAGTAAGGCGCCCGTAAAATAATCGGAAACGAATCGCCGTTGGCTAGCGGTGGAGAACAATACGGGGAGGCGCGTGGACAGCGGGGACGGTCGTGCGAAGGGGCGGCCGCGCAGTCGGAACGATGCCCCCGTAGCCTCGGGGAATTCCGTACCGGAGCGGCGGAGCATATACCCGCAGCCCGCCTCCTCGTAGTCCCAACATGATGGGAGCGTAGGTGTAGCCTGGCAAGTAGAGGGAGTTGAAGCCAGCCTGATAGGGCGAGTAGGAATTGTAGGCTCCGTAGGAACCCAGGCCGAGCGACGGCACGTCGAGGAACGGGAAATAGGTGAAGCTATCCGTGCCGGCGTCCCGAGCAGCGGGATCTTCATCGATTTGGGCAGCGATGGCATTATCCGCGACGATCGACTGGCTGCGGCCGTTCTGCCACTCGGTGAGGGCGTCCGGGGAAGATGAAGCGGACAGCGCATCCAGTCTTTCCGGTACCAGCACGCTGGCGAATGGCAGGTTCATGCCCTGCTCGACGGAGACGGGATCCTCGCCGGACGCAGTGAGCACCTCCGCCTCCCCTTGCCGAACGCTCAGCGCGGGAGGATCGGTATCAACGCGATAAACGCCCTTGCGGAGAAAATGAACCTTCCAATCTTTGTAAAGCAAAGTGACCGAAGTGTCTGCATTCATTTCCGCCGAATCGATTATGGCTGAACCGGCGAGCAATGAGACCTGCGTATCTCTTAGATCATTGTTCACCATGCGGACCTCACTGTTTTCGCCCATGCGCAGGAAGACGCCGGGGGTAAGCAATATCTCAGCGCGGCCGGCAGCAGTACGCAAATCGCCACCTTGGGGCATAGTGGGGAACTTGCCGAGATGAGACTGCAGAGGAGTGTCACCTAAATAGACTGCTCCCTCGAAGAAGTGAATCAGGCCGGAATGAGTGGAGATCACCGATTGAGCGCCGAGCCGGAAACCAAGCGCGAGAACCGCAACCAACGGTAAGAAAATGGACATGCGTCCGTTGGACATAAATAAAGACCTCTCGAAGAGTATGCGCCGATCTCTGGTTGCGGTCAAGTGGCTGCTAAGGCAGGACAGTGAATGGGATCGATGCTTCCGTGTTCTCCCAGAGCAGGGCCAGGGTCCCCTGATTGCCGCCGTTCCCGCGCACGTCGACTTTAAACGTTTCAACGGGCGACGCCAGAGTCTTGACGCTCATGGCCGTTCGACCGAAATCGAACTGAGGTTTGTAATATAGATGAAACTGCCCGGTTTCCTTGTTGATGATGAGGGTCCACTCTTTTTGCCGGGGGATCGTCCATATGCTGTAGGAACCCTTTGGGAGCTTAAGCCCTCCCAGTTGGAGGTCGGCGTCGGACGTGAGCTTGGTCGCGTAGTTCGCACCCGTACACCACACTTGATCGAACGGCACTAAATTTCCCATAATCTTCCGGCCGTGCATCGAGGGGGCGTAATATTCAACACTTACTTTCTTCCCTCCCACTGTCGCGGAGGTCGAGGCCGCCGGACTGGTGTAGCGCGACCGGGGTGCGGGCTCAGTCTGCGCCGGAGCGGTTACACAGAAAACAGCGACGGCCAGGACTGCCCAAAGGGTATTTTGGCGGATAGGCAAACAGGAGAGCCTCCGATGCCATACTACCGCATCTTTATATTCGATCAATCTTCAAGATCCTCAATCGGCGCGGTGTGCACGCATGTGCTTGTGATCCGCCACCGGTTCCAATAAGCGCAGAGTATGTTCTCCCGTCTTCGGATCGAACTGATAATAGAGCACTGCGTCAGACGCCGCTGCTTGTTCGGCAAGTTCCACCTCAGGATTGTCGAGGCTGATATCGCCGTCCTTGGTGATCTTGAGTTCGCTGCCTACTTGGAGCGGAATCCGGATTCCAGTCTTTTGATTTGCCATGGCTATTTCCCTGCACTCCGGGTTGTTGATCCGGGTAGTTTTGCGGCGAGAACATCGATTTTCTCGATGGACGGAGGTTTCGACAAAAGTTCGGGAGCCCGCCTCATCAAGGCCTCGGCGACGCGCCCGGAAAGGTGAGCCTGCCGGCCGGCTTCGTCAGGGAAGGCGTCAAAGATGCCGAAACTGGAAGGGCCCAAACGTATAGCAAACCACGCAATGGTATCCGGTTCCTGTTGAACGAGGGTCAAACCTTCGCGTAGAAAATTCTCGACTTCTGCTTCTTTTCCTGGTTTGGCATCCAGATGAACGAACAACGCCACTTCTGTCATGTTTTGCTCCTATAACTTTAAGGAATCTACTTGCTGGAAATATTGCGAAAGCAATCTTTATTCCAGCATCTGGTACGCCAAATGCTTTATGGAATGTGCGCTACACAGAAGGAAAAAAGATATGCCAACGAGTCAGTTTATTAATAGGTCGACGAAGTTTTTACTTGCCGTTATGCTCTTCTTCCCGACGGGATCCGTCGCGAGCACTGATAAGAGCGACAAAGATCACAACGACGCATTCCGAACCGGTCCGGTGGATGAAAGCCGGATTGCACAAAAGGTCCGGCACGAATTGTTGATGTTGCCCTACTACAACATTTTCGATGACTTGGCTTTTCGCGTCGATGGTACGACGGTAACGCTAATGGGTGAGGTCACTCAACCGGTCCTGAAGAGCGATGCCGGAAACGTCGTCAAGCGCGTCGAAGGTGTGACTGCCGTTAACAATCAGATTGAAGTTCTACCGCTGTCACCGATGGACGACCAGATCCGTCGTGCCGAATATCGTGCAATTTACGGGGATCCGACGTTGTCGACCCGTTATGGATTTCGTGCGCTGCCGTCCATCCATATCATTGTGAAGAACGGCCACGTGCGGCTGGAAGGAATGGTGGCCAACTCGGCTGACAAGAATATCGCCGGGATTCGAGCGAACGGCGTCCCGAATGTTTTTTCAGTCGAGAACGACTTGCAGGTGGAAGGGAAATAAGCTGGAGCACGACTCTTAGAAGCTCGCGGACGGCTGGGCTACTTACCATATCGAGCAGAGAAAATGCATGGACGCGATAGATTAGAGGTGTGTCAGCAAGCAACTTCAATCGCCGAAGCTTTCTGAAGGGCGCGGCAGCCCTCACGGCTAGTCCTCTCGTTGGTGCGGCGCGCCGGCCCAACATCATCGTCATCCTTGCCGATGATCTGGGCTTCGCGGACGTGGGCTTTCAGGACTGCAAAGACATTCCAACGCCTTACATAGACCGGCTCGCCCGCAACGGGGTCCGCTTTACCAACGCGTGCGTATCGCACCCGTTCTGCAGCCCTACGCGCGCTGGGCTGATGACCGGGCGCTACCAGCAACGCTTCGGACACGAGAATAATCCCAAATACGATCCCAACGACCAGGTCGCCGGTCTGCCAACCAGCGAGGTCACCATTGCGCAGGTGCTGTCCTCCGCGGGCTATGTGACCGGCCAAATCGGCAAATGGCATCTGGGGGCGGCTCAGAAGTTCCATCCTCTCAATCGTGGATTTAAGGAACAGTTCGGGTTTATCGGAGGCGGCCACGACTACTTCAAGGCCGAAATGGACAATCCGAGCGCCCGCGAGTACATGATCCCTATCGAACGGGACGGCAAACCCGTTGTCGAGCCGGAATACCTGACCGACGCGTTCTCGCGCGAGGCCTGCTCGTTCGTCGGACGCCACGCCAAGGATCCTTTTTTCCTTTATCTGGCGTACAATGCTCCCCACACCCCTCTACAAGCGCCGAAGGCTTTGCTGGAACGGGTCAGCGCGATTCAGGATCCCATTCGCCGCTCTTATGCTGCCATGATCTGTGCGATGGACGACGGGATCGGGCGGCTGGAAGCGATGCTCGAAGTGCTGAAACTGGAGAACGACACGCTGATCTTCTTTCTTAGCGATAACGGCGGACCCACTCCTGTGACCCATTCCGACAATCATCCGTTTCGCGGGGCCAAAGGGCAGGTGTATGAAGGCGGGATCCACGTTCCTTTCGTGATGAAGTGGCCAGGACAGTTAACGGCCGGCGACACTTATGGATCCCCGGTAATCTCGCTCGACATTTTTTCTACGGCAGCAGCTTTGGCAGGAGCCAAGGTCCCGACTGACCGTATCATCGATGGCGTGAATCTGATGCCTCACGTCACGGGGAAGGGCTCGTCGCCTCCTCACGATAAGCTTTACTGGCGCACCGGCGGCGGCAAAGCATTTGCGGTCAGGCAAGGGAATTGGAAGATGGTGAAGATCGGCAACCGCACCGAACTGTACGATCTAGAAGCGGATGTCGGGGAGAGCAAGGACGTTGCGGGCGCCAGACAGGACGTCGTGAAGCGTCTCGAAAGCGCACGCCAGAACTGGAATCGCGAAATGATTGCGCCGCTCTTCGAGAGTCCCGAGCCCACGGCGCCTAAAAATAAAACGGGTAATTGAACGCGCCCGGCCAAACTTCCGCGTTTTTCACGCAGTAGAAGGGGAGGAAGCAAGTTTGGTATGAGTGACATTGGTTTTGATGGCGTCGCGAATTTGATTGGTAATATCATCCTGGTCGTATTGTTTCTATTTGTGGCAGCCATGGCGATCTGGGGAATGTCGCGGTTCGGCATCCGCGTACCGGCCTGGCTCATGGCGACCGCGAAATGTCTCACGATTCTGATTTCGTCGGTATTTTTCCTGGGAGCGTTAAAGATAGCGGCCCTTTATTTTGGCGACCGGTGACACGGATCCTAATTTAGATGAATCCACATGGGACTCGCCCAGACCAGTTGGCCGTCCGCCTGTTCTCCGCGGACATAGTAGTAGCTTGTGCTCCCCTTCGCCGGTGGTGCCGCATCGCGCCATTCGAAGTTCACCTCCTTCGACTGGGGAGAAGTCGTGTAAACTTCGTTGCCATCGCGAATAATATGAACTTTGGCAAACGGTCCGGTACCGATTAAGTGAACTCGAATGACCGGCGCTGAGTTTAGCGAGAACTCCTCGCCCATGAAGTGGTCACCGCAGCGAACGTCCGCCACAATGTTATCCGTCGATCCATAAATCCGGCGCTTGCGGAAGGCTTCCATCACGCCCTCCCGGGTACGGCTGGTCACCCACAGGTTGCAGTAAGAAATGTGGGTCGAGATATGGTCACTCGAAGATTCAAAGCCCGAGGCGGAAGCCCTTTTTAAGCGCAGTTCGAAACGAAGCCCAGCGGCCGATATCCGCCGATGGCATTGTCTTCCGTCATAGCTGCGCGGCGCGCCGGGCATCTCATAATTCTGACGCTCGCCCTGATAGATCTCGACCACCGGCTCGAGCATCGGATCGTTGTCGCGCCAGTCGGTCCCCATGTCGGTCCCGGAAGTGTGCGACGCGGCGACTCCGTTGTATTGGCGACATATACGGTAGAGTTTCTGGGTGTCGGGCGCAGGTTCCGGTGCGAATCTTGGCGCATCTTCGGCAGACGCGGCAAGGGACGGATACCGCGCTGCACGAAGACCACGTTGCGGTGCCCTTCGGGATAGACCACACTGCGCTCGTGCGAAAACATCGGCACATAGCTTGTCGCCCAAATTATAGGCATCAGTCAGTTTCTGCTCCAGCCACCAGTGTATTCACGCCGCCGCCGTTGTCGTGGTCGCAACAGCCGCCCCAGTCCATGCCGCCGAATCGATCAGATAGCGGTAGGCATCGATCAGCGGGCCATCGCGCCGCCGTCAGCCGAGAACTCGGTGTGCCGGTGAAACTCGCCGCGCATGACTTGGAATGTACCGGACGGCAGTTGTACACGATGGGCTCGCATGGTGGCGATGGCCGCGCGTTCCGCGGTGACGTCAGCGGCAGGCAGGCTGGCTGACGACGGGCTCATGCCGGTGGACAGGCCCAAGCCCCCAAACTCCGGAACCCGCGCCGTGATCGCTACCAAGGTGCGATCCAGATTCTCTGCTCCGCTGCCGGTGGTTTCCTCGCCGACGGGTCCGCGGGTGGGTTTGCGATTATCGGTAATCGCCGCCTCGATCAGTTGCCCGCCAGCCACGGCCACCAATGCCGGACGGAGATCCACCGGGCCTTCCGTCGAAGGCACCTCCGTCGCGGGACTCCAGCCGCTGCCAGTGCAAAAGGTCACAAACTGCTGGTAGATGCTGCCGACCTGTGAGTGCAGCCCGGCGCCCGACCGAAAAGTCAGGAAAACGCGCCCATGGTCATCCGCGACCAGGCGGGGGATGCTGTTGCGCGGACCCTGCACGGTCACGTTCGCCATGCCTGGGTTGTTCCGCTTCATATTAGGACCGCCTTCCCGGCCGGTCAACCCTGGAGCAAATTTGAGCGCGCTTTCAAGCTGCGACTCGTTTTCATATACAAGTCCTTGATCCAGGTATCGCACGCGGACCGTTTGTCCGCGATAGAGGGATACGCCCTTGATATCGTAGACGCCGAAATCCTTGCCCCATTTTTCATCGGAACTTTCGTACGCCACCCAGAGGCGGCCGGCGCCATCGTAGGCTGCGGAACTGCGCGCTTCAAACCGGGTCGAGGCCGCGACCGGCACCGGGTCCTCCATCTGAATGGTTTGACCGAAGCGCATCACGCGGGCGTACACGTCGTAGTCGCCCTTATCGTAGGTGTCCCAGCTAACTGCGATCTCACCCTTGGGGCTGGCGGCAATGGCGGGATCCCAGTCGCTAGCCGGCGAAAAGCTCACGCGCTGTTCGGAAGTGAAGCGATCTCCGGTCTGAGCAGCGGCGGCGATGTCTAGATTGTTGCCGCGGTAAGCCTGCCACGCAATCCAAACGCGCCCAGCCGAGTCCGTGGTTGCTACGGGATTCACGTCCGTGCCGGGATCGGTGGTGACGCGAATCTCGCGCGACCATTGCCCCTTTTGGAAGTAGCGGGCGTAGAGGTCGAAATTGCCGCCCCGATTGGCTGACCAGATGACCCAGACGCGGCCGCTCCCGTCGACGGCGACAGCGCTGCGCATGACATCCTCGTGCTTTGGGGAAACGTCTTCTGGCTCGCTCCATTTGCCCTGCGAGATAGAGTAACGGATCAGTTTGACCTGGTCTCCGCCGGCGGGACGCGAAAGCCAGTCGAAATTGGCCGGCGACTGTTTGCGTTGTGCGAAGCTTTCCTGCTCGCGATTGCTGTGCGCGAATTCGGTGTAGGTGAGATAGACCGTATCGCCCGAGAGAGCCATAGCGGGATTATCCTGATCGCCGTCACTTTTCACAATCGGCGCAACCTCAGGCACGCGCTCTACGCGCACCTTTCCGCCGAGGCCCAGGAAGTTTTGGGTGAAGCTTACGACGGCGGGCGTGAACGAGAATTTGCCATTGGGTGTTGTAATGTCGAAGCGCGTCTTCGGACCGGCGCCCTCCGCGGCGATGATGACGCCTTTCGGCGCGATCTTTCCCAACCGCTGTTCGGTGCCTGGAGGACTCGCGACGGTGCTCATCTTCCAGCCGCGGGTCCCATCTACGTGGTCATCGTCGCCGGCGCGCCACGGTTCGATTCGGCTGATGCGCGCCCCCGTCGCGGACACTGCACCGTCCCATCGGGTAGGCGCCGTATCGGCTTCTCCGAAGATGACGCGAAAGGTGACGGGCCTGGTCAGGGTCGAATTCTGGGCGAAAGAGACTCCTGGAAAGATAAAGAGGAGTGGTAGAAAATAGAGCGACTTCATTGCAGGCGCAGTATAGCAAAGGCCTTGCTCTGGACGCTGCGGCCAGGCTAGCCGAGCCACGTTCGCCCGGGAACGCCGGCGCCTAGCTATTGATCGGCGTTGTCGATCTTACGGCGCGGAGTTGCGCGTCCTCGAGGCGTTTGGCTTCCTGAAAAGTGTGAACCATGCGGTGGATGACTGTTACGTTTGACAAGATCGCGATCACCCAGAGAACCGGCGCCATTCGGTCGAAAAGGGCGCCGATGATGATTAGCACGATACGTTCCGGGCGCTCCAGAAAGCCGACTTTACATTGGGGGATGGTGCATTCCGCGCGGGACCGCGCGTAGCTGACCATCACCGAGCCAGTCATCACGATCGCCGTCAGCACGATGTAGAAGAAGCGGTTGATCGAGGCGTAGTACACCAGCAGGCCCATGAAAAGCGCCATGTCGGAATAGCGGTCGAGGACCGAGTCGAAGAACCCCCCAAACTTGGTGACCCGATTGGTTTCGCGGGCTACGCGCCCATCCACCATGTCGAACAGCCCGGCTCCCAGCACCACGAAACCCGCGGCGCGGAAGCGACCCGCCGCGAAAAGAAAGGCGGCCACGACATTGATCAACAGGCCGATGAAAGTGAGCACATTAGGGTGGATACGGGAGAGCGCCAGCCACTCCACGATCTTCCCGATAATTTTGCCGAAGAACCAGCCGATTCCTCGTGTAAACGTCATTTTTGCTTAACCTTGAATTACTCGCTGCCCGGAATTGCTGAATTTCCATTTTCCGCACTTAAATCGTGCATCGTCTGGAGCTTGAGGATTTCCATCTCCCTGATTTTGCCCGGCAGCATAACCTTCACGATATCGCCGGCTGCCTTGCCGAGCAATGCTCGTCCGATAGGCGAACTGGTCGAGATCTTGCCTGCGGCTGCGTCGTTTTCTTCGGTGGTCACCAGATAATAGGTGATTTCCTCATCTTTGGTGATATCTAGGACCACTACGCGAGAGCCAAGCCCGACCTTGTCGTGGGGGATCTTACTGAAATCGATCCGTAAAACCTCTGCCAGCCGCTGCTTCAGCTGACCCAACCGGGCATTGACAAAGCCCTGGCGTTCCTTAGCTGCGTGGTACTCCGCATTCTCGCTCAGATCGCCGTGTGCGCGGGCCACCCGAATCTCCTTGGGCAGTTCATGTTGCAACTCGTGTTCGAGGAGGTTGATCTCGTCCTGCAGCTTTTTCTTAATGTCGTTCATTGAAAACCGCGATAAGTCCCTGAGGGTCATTATAACCGCCGCGGGGCGGGGAATGCGCCGAAGGGCCCATATCAAGGCAGCCGGAGAAACAGAAAGCTCTTATGTTCGCGGATGTTGCTGATGTCCTTTTTAACGTCTGAGGCATCCTGGCGCTTGAACGACTGGGTATGCGCAATGCGGTCAATAGTGTCGATCGCCGCCGCGAAGTCCTCATGACTGGGACTATTGAGGTCCGCGCGTGATTTCTTGAGTTCCATGAGTTCCTTGTCCGTAGGGGTGCCGCGCAGGATGGCTTTATCGAGATCGCGCTGTAGACGGGCGATCAGGGCAGTCTTGTCCTTTGGAGCTGCGGACAGAGAAGCCGACAGAAACACGGTGAGAGACAGGAGTATGGAAATAAGTCGGAGCATGTCGCGTAATCCTCTATGGTACTCCCGTACAACATTTCCGGCGATTGGCAGGAGGTAGGCACCCAGCCTTGCGCTTTTGCGAAATCCGAGGTGGATGATTCTTCTTCGGAAGGCCGTAACTTTTGTTGCCGCTCAATCGAATACACTCGCGATGAAAAAATTTCACTTGCTCAGCACTATGGTCCTGCTTATGGGAGCCACTACTGCTTCCCAGGCAGCGATCGACCCGAATGCGCTGGTGGTGACCGCCTCCAACACGACCAGCAATCAGCTGATGGTTTATAACTCAGCGGGCCAACTGATTCAGACGATTCCTACACAGGGTGTGGGAGGCGCCAGCGGTAACTCCGGAGGAATTCAGGTGAGCGGCAGCCTGATAGCGGTGGTGAACTCCGGCTCGCTGTTTATTTCCCTGTTTCAAATGTCCAACAAGAGCTTGCAGTTCACTCAACTGGTGCCCACCATGTCCAACCCGGTCAGCGTGGCCTTTAGCGGCAGCCATCTTTACATTCTCGGGACCACGACGGTTGAGTCGCACCAACTCTATGGGAACTGGGCGACTGACAGTCCGGATGGAGTGGTTTCTCTTCTGAAGGCGGACGGATCGGCAGCCCAAGTCGGAGTTCTGCCGGGTCAATTGATCATCACCGAGAAGAGCAACATGATCGAGACGGTGGGCTTGCTCTCGACGGGAGCCGTGAACGGTAGCGCCACGATGGTAGTGGGAATACCGGCAAACGTCAACGCGCCATTCGGCCTGATTACGCGCAGCACGGACGCTTACGTGACCATCGCCCATGCTAACGAGATCAGCTTGGTCCGTAATGGGACTGTTCTGACGGTCACCGGTTCTGGCACTCAGATGGCGCCCTGCTGGCTGGCTATCGAGGGACCTTACCTGTTTTCCAGCAATTCTCCCAGCATGAGCATTTCACGGTATGTAGTGTATGCGCAAAAGATTATTCAGGACGCGGCGGTTGCGGCGACGTTGAATGGTAACCCCACCGATATCGCCGCCTCCGACGGCATCGTCGCAGTGGTTGACGGAAGCGGTTCGGTTTCGCATCTTTCCATTTTCACGGTGGACGACGATGGCAACCTGACTCTGCAGATGGCGAATACGATCAACAGCGCCATCAATGGAGTGGCGATTATTCCCGCAGGCATCTGAACGCTTGAGCGGGTGACCCAGCGGAGGAGGCCCGGGAATCCACACCTCCGCTGGATGGGGCGTCGAAGAGCAGCGATCGCGCTTCAACGCCGCTGTCACCCGGTTCGCGTCGATGAGCGCCGGTCTCTCAAATCGACGGAACGACTTCGCCGCGCCCTGGAATCATGAGGCCGGGATTCCTACTTTCAGGACGCCGTTGCCGCGGGGCATAGCGTGGTCACGATTGTTTGGTCTCGCTGACCGGCTCCAAAGGCATCCAGAGGCACTTTGAGATAACCCCAGTGGACGCCAACGCTCAAGAGCGTCTCACCGGGTCTCAGCGCGGGCAACGCGCGTTCAAAGGTTTCCTGGAAGCCGAGCGCTTCGGTGGCCACATCTATGCCCCTACGCCCGCTGATTCGTAATCTTGTGGATCGTCTCGATAGTTCGCGGTCGACGGTCAAACCCTCATGGAGCGGAGATTCACCGTTCACGATCTGGACGCCGGTGTTACAGATTGTCGTCAGCCGCATTTGCATGAGGGCTTCAGCCGGTCCGGGCTTAGGGATCAGCTTTTCTTCGAGGCCGGAGTGGCGTGGCGCATGAAAGACGTTCGCCTTCATTAAGCCACGTGGAAGCTGTAGGGCTTTTCGATTATTCAGAAGCGATACCGACATGGGCGTCGACCCCCGCAAGCGACAGCCTTTCATGCAAGGGAACTGCCGGACAGAAGCGCAATGGTATGAATGGTTTACGAGAAAGGCCGACGCCGTGAGTGCGTCATTTTACTCAGTTTGGGTGGAAGAACGCAAACCATCTGGCGAATCCGACTCTGCCGGCGATTGCCGTTGCGGGAACCCAAAGCGGCGAGAATCCCAGGTTGATTTGCGTGCGCTGAAACTAGGGTGCGCCCGTTTCTGACTGCCGCGTCTGCACCGGAATGGTAAAAGTAAAACAACTCCCTTCGCCTACAGCGCTCTGTAGCCAAATGAGCCCGCCGTGATGTTCCACCAGTGCCCGCGTGATCGTCAGTCCGAGTCCGGTCCCCTCCCGCACGCCCTTGGTCGTGGAACTGATCTGATGAAACCTGTCGAAAACGGATTCCTGCGCTTCCTGCGGGATCCCGATCCCGCTGTCCTTCACTGATATTTCGGTTACGCTGTCGTGCATTGTGGCGTTGAGCTGAATATTTCCGCCGTTGGGAGTAAATTTTATGGCATTGCTGAGCAGGTTAAAGAGGATCTGCTTAAACCGCAGGCGGTCCGCGTCGAGCGATAGCACCGGTTCAATCGTGGTGTTGATATCGATCAACTTGGCCTCCGCCAGCGTCCGGACCGACGAGAGCACTTCAGAAATAGCCGCCTCGCCGTCGAATATCTCGCGGCGCAATTCCAGGCCGCCGGCCTCGATCTTGCTCAAGTCCAAGATATCGTTGATCAGCTCCAGCAAATGGCGGGAGTCGCGAATGATATGGTCGGCGAACCGCTTCTGATCAGGGTTTAAAGGACCCTTCAATTCCTCCGCCAGCAACTCGGCAAAGCCGATGACCGTATGCAGTGGTGTTCGCAACTCATGGCTCATGCTTGCCAGAAATTGGTCCTTGGCGCGGTCTGCGAGTTCGAGGGCGATGTTCTTCTCGCGCAGTTCCCTTTCGAAGCGCCTGCGTTCCGAAATGTCGCGGACGGAACTGATGACTAACGGACCCTTCTTCGTTTCGAGAGGGCTCAGGCTGATTTCTACAGGGAACTCGCTGCCGTCCTTGCGCAACCCATAGAGTTCCAGGCCTTCCCCCATTGACCGCACCCTCGGTTCGTTCGAATAAGCTTGCCGGTGCTCCGGATGCCGCGCGCGAAAACGCTCGGGCACTAATATGTCGACGTTTTGGCCGAGTAACTCTTCCCGCGCATAGCCGAACTGCTTCTCGGTTTGCGCATTTACCATTCCGATTTTGCCCTGGCGATTGACGATGATCATGGCGTCGGGCGCGGATTCGAGCAGTCCGCGGAATTCCTCTTCCGCCACGCGGCGCTCGGCAATCTGCTGCTCCAGTTGCTCATTGGTGCGACGCAGTTCTTCGTTCGCTATCTTCTCCGCGGTGACGTCGCGATTGATCTCCAGGATCTCCACCTCGCCCGTACCCCGGACCACCCAGCGGCTGGAAACCACCACCGTTCGCCCGTTGCGCACTGACTGGCGGAGTTCGCCCTCCCATTGGCCCGTGGCTTTCAGGGCCTCCTTAATTTCCTCGAAGGGGATTGGAAAGCGGGTTTGCAGTAGCTCATGCGTCATCCGTCCCAGGGCTAATTCTTTAGGCCATCCGTAGAGGTTTTCAGCGCCGCGATTCCAGTACTGAATTTCGCCTACCAAGTCCCGGACCAATATCGCGTCGTGCGCAAGTTCGAGCAGTTCCGCATGACTTTCCAGCTGACCACCTGACGGTATGGGCTTGTTCGGCGACGGGGACATGTAGGAGTTATTATGCAAATGTATCGGTATAGCAGGCGTGTTGCGCGAGTGAAGGGTCAACAGGGAAACTGCGGGAAACTGCGGGAGACGTTCAGCTGCTCACCGACTCTCTGATATCATCTTCAAACGCAATGTGGCAGCATAATTACACACCTATCGGCGGTAGCCTCGCGCTCTCCGCGCTGGGCGCCGCGTTTCCCGTCTTTGTCCTACTGTTTCTGATCGGCGTGCTTCGCAAACCTTCGTGGATTGCCGCGTTGTCCGGATTGGGCGCGGCGATTCTGGTGGCGCTGGTCGAATTCGGAATGCCGCTAGGACATCTTATCGGCTCCATTGGCTACGGCGCCGCGTTCGGTCTCTTTCCCATCGGCTGGATCGTATTTTGTGCAATTTTCCTCTACAACATCACGGTTGAAACCGGGAAGTTCGAGATTGTGAAAAAGTCCGTGGGCAACCTGACCGAGGACCGGCGATTGCAAGCGCTGCTCATCGCGTTCGCTTTTGGCGCGTTCATCGAAGGCGCAGCGGGATTCGGGACACCCGTAGCGGTCGCCGCTGCGATGATGACGGGGCTCGGCTTCAGCCCTTTTTACGCCGCGGCCATTTGCCTGCTCGCCAACACTGCGCCGGTGGCCTTCGGTTCCATCGGGATTCCGCTAACCACACTCGCGGGGATCACCACTTTGCCACTCGATCGCCTCAGCGCGGGTGTAGGACGGATCTGTGCACCTGTTTCGTTATTCATCCCCGCCTATCTCGTGATGGTTATGGGTGGATGGAGCGCGCTGCGGGGTGTGCTACCGGCTGCATTCGTGTGTGGAGCAGCTTTCGCGGGAATGCAATTCTTCATCTCCAATTTCGTCGGACCGGAATTGACGGACATTGCTGCGTCGCTTGCGGCGATCGTCTCGCTAATCGTTTTAATGCGCCTCTGGAAACCCAAAGACACGTTTGTCCTGGAGGGATGCACTCCGCAATCGAAGCACGAGCATATTCCGCTTGGCGAAGCCCTGATGGCGTGGCTCCCATATATGTTCCTCGTATTGTGTGTACTAGCCTGGGGCTACAAACCGCTGCAAACACGATTAAGCACCGTCAATGTTGTGTTTCCCTGGCCTGGTCTCCACAATCTGGTTCAGCGCATGCCGCCTGCCGTAAATAAACCGAGCCCATATGGCGCGATCTACACATGGAACTGGCTCTCCGCCTCGGGCACGTCATGTCTTGTCGCCGCGCTTCTCTCGGCGCTGGCATTACGCGTCTCGCCATCTAGATTCCTGCGGGTACTTTTCCGCACTGTAAAGCAATTGCTGTTGGCTGAATTGACGATCGCAACCGTGCTGGCTTTGGCTTTCCTGATGAACTACTGCGGCGCGACCGCGACGATGGGCCTCGCTTTCGCCGCGACTGGTGCGATGTTCCCCTTCTTCAGCGCGCTGCTCGGCTGGACTGGGGTGTTTCTCACCGGAAGCGACACATCCGCGAACGCCTTGTTTGGCAACTTGCAAGTGGTAACTGCGCACAAATTGGGAATGAATCCGGTGCTGATGGCCGCTTCGAATTCGAGCGGCGGCGTAATGGGTAAAATGATCTCGCTGCAGAGCGTGGCTGTGGCCGCTGCGGCCACGTCGATGGCCTCCACAGGAGAGAGCCGCCTCTTCCGCTTCACCCTAAAACATAGTGTACTGCTGGCTTCCATCGTGGGACTGATCGTCGTTTTCTACGCCTATCTCGCGCCGGGCTTGCAGCCGTAACACGTACCTCCATTTAGTGTGTGCCTTCTGCCGATTGAAACCGGCCGTCCCGAGGCACGTCTTACATGTTGGACACTCTTATGAAATCGATCGCCCTCACCGCCGGAATGTTTCTAGCGCTAGGGAGCGCATATGCCGTAACCAGCGCTTCCGTCATTGTGACTGCGGTGGGCGAGAATTCCACGCAGGCGCCGACACTAACGCTACACGACGTCGTTGCACGTGTGAACAACCAGTCAACAGGCCTCACGACGTGGCATTTGCTGCGTGACGACCCGGCCGGCGTGGAGCTCTGGATCCTTATCGACGATGGAACCGACTCCCGCATCGGTTCCCAATTCAACGACATTAAAGCTTTCATCCGCCAGCAACCGCCGGAGGTAAAGGTCGCGATCGGTTATCTGCGCAATGGCAGCGTGGTGGTTTCGGCAAAGCCGACTAAGGATCACGAGGCCGCGGTAAAAGCCATCCGCTTACCGTATGCCATGCCGGGAATTTCAGCGAGCCCTTACATCGCGCTGGCCGATTTCCTGCACAAGCTGCCTGCGCTTCCCGTGCAACCTCGCGAGGTTGTGCTCATCTCGAGCGGTATCGATCCCTATTATGGACCCGGCCCGCAAAATCCGTATCTTGAAAATGCTTTCAACGACGCCCAGAAAGCCGGCGTTCCTGTCTACTCGATTTACTATGCGAGCGCCGGGCGAGCTGCCCATATTTTTCGCCTGATCAATTGGGGCCAGAACGATCTCTCCGAACTTAGTGAAGCGACTGGGGGAGAATTCTTTTGGCAAGGTGATGCGAATCCGGTGGCATTGCAGCCGTTCTTCGACGAAATCAATCGACGCTTCGCCGGCCAATACGTCATGAGCTTAGATCTTCCCCCTATGCACAAGGGTTTTGAACGGCTGAAACTCAGCGCCGAACCGCCGCGCATCAAACTGATCGGACCCACACAGGTTTACGTCCCTTAGCTGCTGGATCGCGGGCTCGGTTGTTCCTTCGAGAACCCGGGACGACTTACTCTGTCCTGGTTCAATCAACAAATAAGCGATTTGAACAAGTAAACTGCTGGCGCGCCATAATCCTGCAAAGGCTTTTTTCCGCGATACGACTATGTCAGTGGAGTCGAAGCCGACAGCGGGTTCGACGGGTTCGACGTGCCTTGAGCGACGTTGCGTCTCAGCCCCAGGAAAGATTTCTCTTGACACGCCTCCCTTTTAGTACTAATTAATTAGTATGAGGCGGCGGAAACCTACCTTGACCGATCAGGAACTGGAGATCATGAAGATCGTCTGGGTCCTCGAAGAAGCGACCGTTCGCGATGTGTACGAGAGATTACTCGAACGTCGCAAGATCGCTTACACCACCGTGATGACCCTGATGAAGATCTTGGAAACCAAGGGTCACCTGAAGAAATCGAGCGTCGAGCGCGCGCACGTCTATCGATCCTCGCTACCGAAACAGCAGGTGATCGGCGGTATGGTCCGGGAGTTCGTGAATCGCGTGTTCAACGGCTCGGCAGAACCGCTCTTGTTGCACCTGGTAAAGGATGAAGGCTTGACGGAAAGGGAGTTAGCTGACATCGTCAAGTTGGCCGGCAGGGAGGGGAAGCCGTGAATCTCTTCTGGAGTGATTTACTTGCGTGGTGCCTGCAGATCGCAATGGTCGCCGCTGTATCCGCTGCGCTGCCCTGGTTGTTCCGCCTGCGGGTCTCCGGTGCGCGACTTTGGTACTGGCACATCGTCCTGCTCATTTGCCTCGCGCTGCCGCTGCTTGAGCCATGGGCGAAACTTGCGCCCAGATCATCCGGGGTGACCTTCACGACGGGCGCTTTTCATCTCGCCGCGACCCCGGAGTCTAGGCATTTCACGATTACCTGGGCAGTCGTGGCGCTCGGCGTATTATTGGCCGGAATCGCATTACGCCTCGTTTGGCTTGGAGTCGGGTTGCTCCGCTTGCGCCGCTATCGAACAACTGCTTGTCGTTTGGACCAATCCGAACTTTTCGCCGGAATGTGCCAAACCTTTGCTCCGAAATCTGAAATTCTGATCTCCGGAAATGTGACGAGCCCAGTTACTTTCGGAATCCATAGGCCAGTGATCCTCCTGCCGGGCCGGTTTGCCAGCTTATCTGAACCAGAACGAGCCTCCATTGTCTGCCATGAACTCATCCACATCCGGCGGCACGATTGGGCAGTCGCAATTGCCGAAGAAATCGTCCGGGCCGTCTTCTGGTTTCACCCTGCCATCTGGTGGCTGCTTGGACAGATTCAACTGACCCGCGAGCAGGTGGTCGATCAGCACGTCATTGAATACACAGGCGACCCCAACCGCTACCTCGACGCGCTGCTCGCCATTGCGTCTCTGCAACTCAGTGCGGACCTCGCGCCCGCGCCACTATTTCTCAAGAAACACCACCTGCGGCAGCGGGTGGAATCGATTGTATCAGGAGTTACCATGACGAAACGAAACCTGCTCCTTCCCATGGCGGCCGCGTTCGCGACTTTGCCTCTCGTCATCGGAGTTGCCGCGTGGCAATTTCCTCTTCGCGCCGCACCGCAGGAAACCGCGGATGACGCCGGCGTCGAAGTGCAACTCGGCGCTGGCAAAATTTTGCACCGGACGGGCATCTCTTATCCCGAGGAGGCGCGAGCCAAACACATTTCCGGAACAGTAGTCGCCGGCCTGACGCTGAATGAGAAAGGCGAAGTAACCGATGCAGTTGCGGTCAGCGGTCCCCAGGAGTTGCGCAGACCGGTCATTCAATCGGTGCTGAACTGGCACTTCTCGCAAGAATCAGGCAGCACGCCAGACCTGCAAATCGCCGTTCACTTCGACGCGTCGAAAGGAATGGTAGCGAAAGGGTCGTCATGGCCGGCGCACTTGCCTGCCGACGGAACGGCGAGAACGATTGAAAGCGTTCATCTGAACATGTTGCCGCAGGATCTGCGTGAAAAGATTATACAGTCCGGTCTACTGGAGGCGGGGAGCGTCATTGCGCCGGATGGGTGGGCCCCCTTGGGGGCAGCTTTACGTACAATTGACGAGCATTTACTGTTTGACGTTATCCCCTCCAGCGGAGACAAGGTCAGGCTCGTAGTATTGCTCTCGCAGACCCCGGAAGCCCTACAAAGTTCTGTATCGCTGAGATCCATTCGCGTCGGTGGGAATGTTCAGTCAGCCAACCTGGTGCGGCAAATCAGGCCCGCATATCCTCCGGAGGCCAAGCAGGCCCGTATTCAAGGCACCGTCCGGCTCGCCGCCGTCATTAGTCCTGAAGGGAACGTAATAGATTTGCAGCCTGTGGCGGGCCATCCACTCCTCGTCCCCTCAGCGATGGAAGCGGTGAAGCAATGGGTCTATAAACCAACGCTGCTGAATGGAAGTCCGGTACAAGTGATCACCACCGTGGATATCAACTACACTCTCAAGCCCTAGCAGCGCTCACTTTGTCAGCATTGGTTCCAGATAGCGGAAGACGGTCTTAGCGACGATGGAGTTGCCTTGCGCCGTTGGATGGATGCCGTCGTTTTGCATCAGACGCTGCACGCCGCCGACGCCCTCCAGCAGGAACGGAATGCGTGGCAGTTTATATTGATTTGCCAGTTCGATGTACACCTTCTCGAATGAGGCGATGTATTCCGGCCCGTAATTTCGCGGCAGAGTCATTCCGGCTAATAACAGTTTGATTCCGGCCTTCTGAAACTCTTCGATCATGTGCGCAAGATTGGCCTTCGTCGTGGACACCGGCAGTCCACGCAGGCCGTCGTTGCCGCCGAACTCCAAAATCACAATCGCCGGATGCAGGGCAAGCACTTCCGGCGTTCTCTCGACTCCGTCTGAAGTTGTATCGCCACTTACGCCCGCATTGAAAACGTGATACCGATAACCGGCATGGTCGAGCAGCCGCTGCAGGAAGTCCGGGAAGCTTTTGCCGGGCTCGGCGCCAAATCCGGCTGTTAAGCTGTCCCCAAAAGCCGCGACGACTGGACGACTATCGGCAGGGGCGGTCTTCTCCGGGATGCGGGGTTCGGGTACGGCCCCCGGTTCCGTGGCTACTTTTGTTGCAACGGAATCCGGCGAGCCGCATCCCAAACATAAGACAACGCACATTCCGATCAATGCAGATAGAAGTTTTCGGAACACCCTGATGTCATAATGACAGACGTAGCGCCCTTCCGCGATGATCTCCGTTTCCCGACTCACCCGAACAATCGACACTGGCACCCACCGAGTAGATATTCTCAAGGGAATCGATCTCGAAATCCCCAGCGGGCAATTCGCAGCAATTATGGGACCATCGGGTAGCGGAAAGAGCACGCTTCTCGGTCTGCTCGCTGGCCTCGATACGGCGACAAGCGGAAGCATCCTGCTAGATGGAGTGGAGATTGTCGGTCTCTCGGAAGATAGACTCGCGGTTGTCCGCGGGCGCAAAATCGGTTTTGTTTTTCAGTCTTATAATCTGATTCCAACGCTGACGGCGGAAGAGAACGTACTCCTGCCGGCTGAGTTGCAAGGTCTTGGCGGCGAATTCGAACAACGTGGGCGCGAACTCCTGGTGCGGGTGGGCTTAAACGATCGCCGCGATCACTATCCCGTGCAGCTTTCCGGCGGCGAGCAGCAACGGGTAGCTTTGGCTCGCGCTTTCCTCATGCGCCCGCCAATTCTGTTTGCCGATGAGCCGACAGGTAATCTTGATAGCGCCAACGGCAAGCAGGTGCTCGATCTGCTGCTTGATCTTAACGGGCGCGAAGGCACCACTCTCGTATTGGTGACGCATGATCGCGAACTGGCGCTCTATGCTTCGCGCCGCATCACGCTGAGAGACGGATTGATCGTCAGCGACGAACTGACTCCGGAGCTCGACCGTGTGGCCTACCGTGGCTGACAGCTCAGGGCATTCTGTAGGGGAGACGATCGTTTCGGGTGGTCTGCCGGCTGCGACGCAGGCCGCAGCGAGCGAGTCATGAAGACGGCCATCAAGATTGCGTGGCGCGAAGCGCGAGCCTCCCGCGCGAAGTTCTTCTTCGTCATCTTGGCGGTCGCTGCGGGGGTCGCCTGCCTGACCGGCGTCAAAGGCTTCACTCGCGTGTTTCAAACGATGCTTTCGCGCGAAGCTCGCACCCTAATGGCCGGCGATCTCATGATCCGCAATTTCGCGCTCCCCAATCGCGAACAGCTGGACATGTTCGACCGTCTCGAACACGAAGGATTGCAGCGCACGTGGATCACCGAGACCATCACGATGCTTTCAAAATCGGGAGATGCGCCGCCTGTCCTGATCTCGGTCAAAGCCGTCGATCCCAAAGCTTATCCTTTCTACGGCTCCGTCAGGCTCGATCCACCACAAGCCCTGCCCGAGGCGCTCCGGCCCGACACCATTGCCGTTTCGACGGACCTGCTCCTGCGGATGGATGCTCATGTCGGGGACACTGTTCGCCTCGGCGGCCAGCCCTTCCGTATTATCGGAACCGTCGCCAGCGAGCCGGATCGCATGACCGGGAGCCTGAACGTGGGGCCGCGAGTTCTTTTATCGCGTGAGGCACTGAATCGGGCCGGGCTGATGGTTCCCGGGAGTCGCGCGTCGGAGCGTTTCCTGTTTAAAGTGCCGCCGGGTATTCCCATCCAACGCATCCGGCGGCGCCTGCAGCGTGTGTTCGATGAAGCTCTCATCACCGATTACACCCAGACTCATCCGATCGTGCAAAACGGGTTGCAACGTTCCTCCGTTTTTCTCAGTCTGGTAGGCCTGGTGGCGTTGATCGTGGGCTCGCTGGGCGTGGGCATGGCGATGCAGGCGCACTTGCAACAGAAACTCGATTCCATCGCCATCATGAAGTGCATTGGGGGACGGTCTAACCAGATCGTACGCATTTACGCTCTGCAGACTCTCGGGCTTGGACTCGCCGGAGGTTTGCTCGGTGTAGTTCTGGGAGGCGGGGTGCAGACGATGTTTCCCGCGCTCATCCGCCGCTACTTCGACGTGCAAGCGAGCTGGACCGTCGATTGGATCTCGGCGCTTCAGGGCATCCTGATCGGCCTGTTGACCACCATGCTGTTCACGCTGCCGCCGCTGCTGTCCATCCGCCAGATCCGGCCGGCCTTAATCTTCCGGCGCGAGATGCCGGTGAGCCGCCAACCCGGGCAGAGCCGGATTCGCCTGTGGCTCCGTCACACCTTTGTGGACGGACGGGCGTCCATCGCGGCGGGCGTAGTCATCGTCCTGGGCATCGGAGGCATCGCGGCGTGGTTATCGCAATCGATGCGGATGGGCGTGTACTTCGCCGGTGCGCTGCTCGGTAGTCTGACCGCGTTGTCGGCAGTCGCCTGGGCACTACTGCGGGGGCTGCGCTGGCTGCGCGAGCGCTCACCGGGTTTCCTGCGCCGTCTGCCTGGAGGCGCTGAGATCCGCCATGGCCTGGCAAATCTGTACCGGCCGGGTAATCATGCGGGCGCAGTGCTCGTCGCCATGGGCGTGGGGGTGATGTTCACGCTGACCGTATACCTGGTTCAACGCGGGCTGGTGAGCGAAATGATCAAGTCCGCGCCGCCGGGACTGCCGAATGTTTATTTAATCGATATCACACCGTCGCAGCGTGACGCGGTAATGGCGCTGCTGAAGCGCCAACCCGGAGTTGCCGAAGCGCCTGACATGATTGGTACGGTGGCCGCGCGCATCGTGACCATCGATGGCGCGCCGCTTCAGCGTGACACGTTGAAAGGCTTCGCGCGTCGATATCTTCGCACGTCTGCCGTTACCTCGATGGGCGACAAGCCGCCTTATACCCAAGTGACGGAAGGCCATTGGTGGAAGGGCACACCCGCCGAACCGGAAATAGCCGTCGCCGACGACGCCGCGCGGGCACTCGGTATTCACGTGGGATCGCGAATCGACTGGAGCACTCCTTCGCGAAAATTCACCTCCAGAGTCGTAGCCATTCAGAAGACTGAATCGGTGAGACTGAATGCACGCGTTGAGTTCGTCCTTAGCCCTGGCGTGCTGGACGGGCTGCCCACAATCTATTACGGCAGCGTGCGCGTGATTCCGGATCTGGTCGGCCAACTTCAGACAGCGGTGTACCGGCGCTTTCCTACCATCACGGTGGTGAATGTCGCCGACGTGCTCCGCATTATTCAAGATGTGGTGAACCAGATCGCGGTCGTCGTGCGGATCATTTCTGCGTTCGCGCTGCTGGCCGGCGCCATCATACTTTCGTCGAGCGTCGCGGGCCAGAGATTTCGCCGCATCCGGGAGGTTGTGGTGCTGAAGACGTTGGGAGCCACGCGCCGCAGTATCGCCGGAGTCTTCTCCATCGAATTTCTGATCCTGGGCCTGGTTGCCGGACTTATGGGTGCAATCATGGCGTCGATCTTCGCAGCGCTGGTGCTCAAACGGATGATGAACGCGACTCCCGAAGTGAACTGGCTGGCTGGAGTGGCCACCATCGGCTTGACTGCAGCTATAGCGGTGGCGGCAGGCTGGGCCGCCAGTTTCCGCGTGCTGGGCCGCAAACCTTTGGAAATTTTACGGGAAGAATGAAGCGTTTTTAGAGGCGCGAATAGAGCGCGTTGCCAAGACGTATGTGGAATTGGCGTACGAGGACACAGTTAAGCCTGCGACATGGAATGCTCAAGGTTGATGCACGTTGTCGCGGCTGTCTCGTCGACGGGTTCTGTCCTGATGTTCAGGACGGCTGTCACAACGAATCCCACAATTAGCGCTTGGCTCACGAACGACTGTTCGGAGATGAGCAGAACCACGGGAACAGGCGAAAGCATAATCCCGGCCCAGATCTTCATCCATGATGGCGCGCCCTGCCGTTGGATCGTCAAGACGGCAAGCGGTATCAGGAGCGTACAATCGCCTCCGTAGGAATGGTGACTGACGAGAAAACCACAAGTCGCGGCTGCTGCTCCGGCTGCACCCACGTCGGTCGCACGCCGGCACACTAACCATAGGAGGAACAAGATGGCAAGCGCGCTAATCGTCTCTAACGCATTTGGCCAGGGAAACCAGGAGACTAGACCGTGAAGATTCGGCATGCGCTGGGGCGCGGGTGAGAAGGACGGCATTTTTTCGAATTTCATATACTGCATGGGCCACTGAGTACCTTCGAGCACGAAACAGCACGCGAGCCAAACGAAGGTCGCAACAGCTCCTGCGATGAGGGTTTTCCAGCGCTTCTGAGATACCAGCATCACTGGGATTCCCAACGCAAGATGGAACTTGCAAACACAGAGAGAGAACGCGACGCCTGCACTCACTGGGTGCTTTCGTTCGATCAAAACGAGGCCGGCGGTGAAAAACATCAACCAATAGGGTAGATCCTGGCCGAAAAGAAGAGCCAGGGTTCCGGACATGGACCAGGCGAGGGCAACCATCATGTACAGCCGCCGGGTTCCGGGCCAAAAGGCGGAGAACGCGATCATGGCGGCGACGCCTCCGACCGTCCAGAGGCACCTCGCTATGTCATACGGGAGAAGACCTAAAAGTTTGTGGCCATATAACACCACGGGTAAGCGACCGGTTGGCACCTCGGGACCATGTTCCGCTTCGACTTTTCGTAGAGCATCCCAATCGTACACGTGGCCGGTACCCACGAGGCGGCCACCGGAGTAAAACTGATTGTAGTCGACGCCCCACGCGGTCCAACTACTTAGAACCGGCCAGAGGTTGAACATGAGCCCGGGAATTGCGAGAAGGGCGATAATAAACCCGAAGAGTGACTTGCGCCGGGGCCCGCTGAATGTTTGCTGCGGTTGCATCTTATTTGTATGCGACCGCTGAGATATTGCCCGCTGGAAGCGGAATCATGAGTTTACCTATTCCAGCCCCATGCAGTAACTTAAGGGTCACTGATTTCATACTCGCGGGAAGAGGAAACAACTGGCTCCAGTAAGAGAGCGGGTAGCGGTTCATGAACGGCGTGGTGCTGATCCGGGAGAACCCGTTTGATAACAGAAGACGGTGCAAGCTTAGCGGAGAAAACAATTGCAAATGTTCAATATCGAATATCGGCGACTTGCGTCCCAATAATCTGGCCGACAACGCACGCCGGTTGTGTCCGATTAAGAAGATCGCACCACCCGGCTTTAGAATACGGTAGGCCTCTTTCACCATGGTGGAGGGCTCGCTGAGATGCTCGATCGTCTGAAAGCAACTCACTAGTCGGAATTGACGCTCTGAAAAAAGTCCGGGTTGAAACAGGCCCTGCCGGATTAACGGAAGGACACGATCTGCGGCACTTCGGATGGGTGCGAGCGAAGGCTCGATTCCCACGACGCCGGAAAAGTTCTGGTCGAGCAACTCGTGCAGAAACGCGCCATCGCCAGTACCGATATCCAGAGCGCCGGCGCGATCGGGTAGTTGGCGGACGATGCGGCGGAGCAGATTGCCATATGTTTTTGCGGCAAAACGAGCCTCTCCGCCACTAGCGAAAGCCGCGTCGCGGTAGAGGTTAGACAGTTGTTCGACATTCGGGGCCGGGTTGGCATACAGGAGATCACACGCTCCACACTCCCAAAGCCGCCAATGCATGTATTCCGGAACCTTGCGGGAGGCAAACGCGAATTGATTGAGCAGGTCCGGCTCGATATTGGCCTCGGCGTACAGATTCGGCTGACCTTGCTCTCCGCAGACCGGGCAAAGGCGCACGGTTGCGATAGATGCGGAGACCGCGGCTTTACCCATGCAGAATTTTCTCCACTTTGCCGGTGGCTGGACGAACCTCTCCGTCGCGAATGATGCTGCGTTGGATAAATAAGGGCCGCTGCTTCACTTCCTCGAAGATCTTGGCAACGTACTCTCCTATCATTCCGGCTGCGAAGAGATTAATGGAGCCGAAGAAGCCTACCACCAGGAGCACGGAAGTGAAACCTTTCGGCGCGATGTCCGGAAACAGGATCTTAAGAGTTGCCTCCAGGGCCATTAATAGCAGCGTCACAAACAAAAGAACGACGCCGAGCGAGCTCAAGATATTCAGTGGCACATTACTAAAAGCAAGGATGCCTTTCTTGGCCCATCCGACGTTCCTTAACAGGTTATTTGTGCTGACTCCGAACTGCCGTTCGGGGCGGAGGTAGTCGACACCCGTCTGACGAAAACCGGCAAAGGCGCGGACGCCGCGGAGGAAGAGATCGCGCTCGGGAAACTGCAAAATAGCTTGAACGACGCGACGGTCCATGAGTGAAAAATCTCCGGCATCATGGGGAACGCGGACGTAGGAGAAATAATCGAACACGCGATAGAAGGCCTTGTAGGCGAACTGCATAAACATGGTTGCTTCGCGTTTAACGCGCCTTCCATAGACTACGTCATAGCCGTCGCGCCATGCATCGATGAACTTTTCGATTAATTCGGGGGGATCCTGCAGATCGCCATCGAGTAGGACGCAGGAATTCTTCTGAGCCAAACGCATGCCGCTGACGAACGCCGCCTGTGAGCCGAAATTGCGCGAGTGGCAGATCCCGATGACGCGACGGTCGTTGAGTGAGAGGGTTCGAATGACCTCTTCGCTGTCGTCGGGACTGCAGTCATTTACGAAGATGATTTCGTAATCAATATTGAGTTTCGTAAAAACAGCCTTGAGTCGCTGATACATCACCGGTATGGCTTGATTGTCTTTATAACAGGCGATGATCGCGGTGACGCTATGCTTCGGGTCCAACGGGAGGTGTTTGGAGCAGCGATGATAAGCGTCCTGATCCGGGAGCGCGCGGTGCCACGCGACAGTTTTGGACAAGCCCTCGGGGAGAGTGGTTCTTGCTTGCCAACCGATTCGCTCCTTAGTCCGGCGCGGGTCGGCATACCGGTCGGTCACGTCCCAGCGGCCTTGGGGCATGATGAAAGAGTGAGGCGCTTTGCTGTCGAATAAATCCCGCGCCAGCGATGCGACTTCCTGGATGGAAGTCCTCTCTCCCGAAGCAATGTTGAATGACTCGCCGAAGTCTTCTTCGCGGAGGTTCAGGGCGGCATCTACAAACGCTTCGGTCACGTCGTCGGCATAGACGAAGTCGTGCGATATGGTGGGATTAACAAAGTCCGGATACCCACCGTGAAGTCCGCGATAAATGATGTCTGGGATGAGGCGCGAGGAATCCTCCCAAGGACCGTATGCCGAAAAGAGCCGTAGATTACAGCACGGGAACTTTTTCTTCTTGCCCCAAAAATATAAGAGGCTGGCTGCCGCTACTTTAGAGACGGCGTACTCGCTGGCGGGAGCAGTGGTAACAAGCTCGCTGCGCGGCATTGTCACCGTGTTCGGATGAACTGCCGGCATGAATATAACAGGCAATTTGGCGGGCGGAAAGCCGTTCCAGAAGCCGTGAAACAAAATTGAAATTGGTCTGGTAGATCAGATCACTGTTGTTTTCGAAGGAATACGCGCCGTGAGCCACGCAGTCGAAGATAGTTCTGGGACGGACTTCGGCGAGTAGTGCGTCGAGGTTCGAGTTGACCAACAGATCGACCGCACGGACATGGCTCGGAGAGATACCTTCGAAGCGCCACGCGGGCAAGCGCGTAGAAGTACCCACCACATCCTCGCGGACTGGCGCTAGCGTGCGAAGGAGGTTGGCTCCCACGAATCCGCTGCCGCCGAGGACCAGGATTGGACCTTGAAGTTCTTTGATTTTAGTCTCGAGATACTCGGCTGCCGATGCGCCGAGCGCCATGGTTGCTATCATGCTAAGTCTCAGTCGTATGGTTCATAAGCCTAAGGGAGTTCTACTTCGACGAGGAAGTTATCGGTCAACTCCCCCGGGTAGCGGCCCTTGCTGGTGATCCTGGCTCCTTCGTCGTGCAGTTTTTGAATCGGCCAGGCATCGCAGTAGACATATGGGCCAAACGCGTAAAATTTTTTATGTTGACGCGTGAACGCGACGTAGTCTTCAAAATGCGCCCTGAAACGGTGGAACCGGGCAAGATTTGGAAGAGTGTCGAAAATGGTGGAGCCCGTGTATTTCAGGGCGGCAGCGCGATCGGTGAGATAGAAGGTACGGGCCAGGTCGGCGTCGGACGCATAAATTTCGGCTGGCATAAACGCCACTCCACTGGCAATGACGACCGGGGTTCCAGCAGGGATGGACGCAAAAGGGATCGCGAGTTCGGCGTCTCTCTTTTGGACTTTATCCCGATCGAAGGACTCGCGCAGTTGATCCATCCCGAATAGAAATAGACAGAGAAACAGCAATGCCAGGGAAGCGACATGATGGTTGGGTCCCACGGCCTCGATCAATAGAATCGCCAACATGACGATACCTGCCATGGCGAAGATCGCATAACGGGCAAAGAAAAGTCCGGTGACAAATACGGCTAATGTGATATTGAAGATCGGAAAGATGGTGAGAATTCCGGCTAACGCCACTTCGTGAAAAAGAAAGCCCGAGATGCGACGCGTCCGATCCCTGGGGAGCAAAAGGAGTCCGACGGCGAGCAAACTGAACAAAACCAGAAGACCGATACGGTTATGAAAGAACTGTTCGTAGAAAAGCGGAAAATCGTTCCAGTGGGCCCGTCGCAAGGGACTCAAGACAATTCCCTTCGCTGTTTTCAGCCCGTACCAATAGGTTGGCAAAGGCAGTAAGGCTACAAAGTAGCAAGTCCACAGCCGGATGTCGGGTCGTCGCAGATGGAGGCAACGAACCAGTTCGGCGAGTGCGAACACAAACACCTCGACAATCGCATAGGCATGAGTTGCCGCTACCAACGCGAGCGAGGCGGCAAAGAGCGGCAAGGCGAAACGGCGGCGAGGATTGTCGATCGCGTTGCGCCAGGCGAGCAGCGCCAATCCGCTGAATCCTAGAAGTATTCCGTAGGGACGCGCTTCTCCGGCGTAGAACTCCATGTCGGTTACCAGGGGGAGGATCATTGCCGAGAGCCCGAATACCGAGCCCAGCCTCCGGCCGACGTAGAAGAACAGGCACCAGGAAAATAGAATGACGCCGAGGATTTCGGGAAGGCGGAGAGCATACTCATGTGGGCCGAGGAGCAGAGTTGAAAGCCGCGTCAGGAAAAAAAAGATCGGCGGTTGCATGTCGAGGCCGCCTGACCAGGCTTTCCAGACATCCGTCCAGGTGGGCTGGCAGGTAATAATCGCGGTATAGATCTCGTCAAACCACAGATGTCGTGAACTGTAAGTCAGAGAGCGGAGAAAGAAGATGAATGAAACACAGACGCCCATCGGAATGGCGCATTTCTCAAATAACTTATACAGACGGTGGCGCGTCTCGAATTGGGTTTGAAGAGAACCGTCTGGCACGTAATTGACCGGCTCGCTTTTCGGGCCAGCCTGGTGGCCGTCCGCTAAGTTTAGTTGCGCCCGGTTTTGGGAAATGAGTGGCACGGTTAAGGCAATTCCACTTCCATCAGAAAGTTATCGGCAAACTGTCCGGCATAACGGCCCTTCTCGATGATTCTGGCGCCGTCGTCCTTTAACTTCCGGACCTGCCAGTCGTCGGGATACGAATATGGCCCGTAAACCCAGAAGTGTTTGTGCTCTTTGATGAACGCGGTATAGTCGACGAAATGCGAGCGAAAATGATGAAAGCGAGTGAACCCGTTGCCGAAATCGAAAAAGGTCGAGCCGGTGTACTTTACAGCCAATGCGCGGTCAACCAGATAGTAGGTGCGCGCGAGTTCGGTATCCGAAGAATACAGATCCGCCGGTAACATTGCGAGACCATTCGCGATGACGAGCGGCACGTTTGGCGGGACTGCAGTAAAAGGGATAGCCAGCGCCGCGTCCTTCTTCCGCATGGCATCCCGGCTGAATTCTATGTACCTTTGGTCCAGTCCGAACAAAGCGAGGCATACGAATAACAATGAGAGCGATGCGATCCGGCGGGAGGGGGCTACGGCATCTACCACGACTACCGTCAGGATCGTCAGACCGGCCATGGCAAATATCGAGTAGCGGGGTCGATAGTATCTGGTTATGAAAACTGCCATGGCGACGCTGAATGCAGGAGAAAGCGCAAGCGACGCAGCTAGAAATTTCTCGTCCCATGGGATGCTGGTCGACAGCGGCTTCGAACCGTTGCGAAGAAGTAGTAAAACCATGGCTAGCAGAGCAAGGATGGAGAGCAGGAAAATGCGGTCCTGAAAGTAGTAGTTGTAGAACCAGGTAACTGCGTGCCAGTTGGTCCACTCGCTTGGACCCAAGACAGCTCCCGCCGCTTTTCCCGCTTGCATGGGAAACCAATAGATCGACATCAGGGGCAGCACCGGCAGGAAACAGGACCATAGCGCCAGATTTACTTGTCGTGTCCGGATAGCGCGAGCCAGTTCAGTTGCGCCGAACATGAGGACGGCGATAATCGCGTAGGCGTGTAACGAGACAATCAGTGACAGGGATAGCGCAAAAAGCGGCAGGGCCGATCGGCGTTCCGGATGCTCAATCGCGTTACGCCTGGTGAGTAACGCCAAGCCGCAAGCGCCGAGGAGCATTCCGTATGGCCGCGCTTCCCCGGCATAAAAGGCTAAGTCAGTGAGCAACGGCAGGATCATCGCCGATAACCCGAACGCGGTGCCGAGCCGAGGCCTGATGAATAAGAACAAGCACCATGAAAAAAGTATGATCCCGAGGATCTCCGGGATGCGGAGGGCCAGTTCATTGCGTCCGAGGAGCAGCCATGAGATCCGGGTAATATACGCGAATAGCGGCGGCTGCGCGTCCACGCCGGCGGCGAAGGCTTGCCAGACGCCAAGCCAGGATGGTTGGAGAGCAACCATCGTGGTGGAGATTTCGTCGTACCAAAGCCGCCTGGTGCCATACGCGGCAAACCTCAGGAAGAAGATCAACGAAACGCAGCAGCCGATTGGTAGCCCGAGTCTCTCGACGACAGAATCCCTGGTTGTGACAGTCGCGGAACCACGTGCGGAATTCCCGGCCTCTCGCGTTGAGGTTTGAGGAGCAGCTACCATTTAGCGACGAACCTCCAAGGATCAAAAAGTCTTAACGGCGCCTTCCGTTCTTACCGCAATCCGTCCAACAGAAGAGAGCGAAGGCCCTGGACAGGAGGCGTGCCGAGAGGATCCTGCAATCCACGCGACTGCTGCACCGGCTGATCGAGACGGCCTTGACCCGCGGCGACGTTGCGCAAACCGTAGAGCGCCAGTTCGAAGCGATCTTTCACGCCGACTTTCTGGAAAAGACGCGACAGGTAGACTTTTACGGTATTTTCAGAGACGCAAAGCACGGTCGCGATCTCCTTGTTCTTCAAGCCTTGGGAAAGGAGCGTGACCAATTGACCTTCGCGTCGTGTCAAGGAAACCTTGCGGGCGGAAAGCATGCTGTCAGTTAGCGTCTTCTCAAACCACAATTCTCCCTGATTGACCTTGCGCAGGCACTCGATGAGAGTCTCGGCCGGCAGCGTCTTTCTGACGATGCCGCGGACGCCCAAGCCCATGGCCTGGAACGCGAGCTCCGTGGAAATGGCGTTTACCCACAAAAGCATCTTGCAGCTGTCAGACCTCTTCTTCAATTCACGAAGCAGTTGAAAGCTGACATCTGATGTCAGGTCGAGCAAGAGGATGTCCGGCTTCTCGGTTTCCAGCGTGATCGCAAGATTGTCTGTGCTGCTGCTCACGCCCACCAGGCGAAGGTCGGCATTTCCGGTTAGCACAGAGGAAAAACCTTGTGCTAATATCGGCTCGGAACTGTACAAAAGAATTCGGGTCATGGTCGGATAGTAACTTTGATTAGGGTATATAAGCAATAGTTTTTCCCTCCTTTATATACTGATTTAACGGTATTTTTTTACGCACGTGTTTTGTCGTTGTTTGCCCCTCACGGATGTCCGCACGGCGGCCTCAAAGACTCCGCAGGAACTACCGCACACTACGTAGCGGTACTTACGTAGTTCCCGACGGCCTCTCCTGACAACCAAATCGCATATTGTTCAAATCTTTCGCGAAAGGTACATTTCGGTATATCCGATATGAACCGACGCACAAACCAGCGCGAGAGTGTCCAACTCAACTGCAGGCTTACTGGACCGGGAAAGAATTCCAAGAAACTGCAAGGCAAAACGGTGAATATCAGCCGTCATGGTCTTCTGACCGTGTTAGTAGAGCCGTCGACGCCCACCCTTGATTTCCTGCAACCGGGAAAAATGTGGACGGTCGAGGTTCAGCTGCCATCGGACCATCCATTTGAACCCAAATGCATGCACTGCCAGGCAACGATTATGCGGGTGTCGCCAGGAACCGGGAGCGACCTTCGCGTCGCCTTCAAGATCAACTACATGAAGTTTCAGAGTTATGGCGGAAACGCGTCGCTCCAGGATTTTGCCTCGGACCTGGCCCTCGTGCGGCAACCGAATTAACGAATGACTACTAAAGCCCAAAGCGTCGCCGTGCGGTTTCTTCCGTCCTTGACGGACGTGGCCTTTATCGTGCCGCTTATTTTCCAATTCAACAAGCTGGGCGGCGCATCTTCCCTGCTGGCTGATGGGGATACGGGCTGGCACCTGCGCACGGGCGAGTGGATTCTGGCGCACGGCCGGATTCCGCAGCAGGACATGTTCTCATTTACTCACGCTGGCCAGCCGTGGTACGCCTGGGAATGGCTTTGGGACCTCTGCTTCGGCTTCTTGAATTCCCACTTTGGCCTGCAGGCCGTAGTGGCGATGTCGATGCTGGTGCTCTGCTGCACGTCGGCGCTGCTGTACCGCCTGATCTTGCGTAAATGTCCGAATCCGCTTATCGCGATTGTGGTCACGTTTCTGGCGAACGCCGGCTCGTCGATTCACTGGCTTGCCCGACCGCACCTGATGACGCTCTTGTTTACGGTCATCTTTCTGGGGATTCTCGACCGTGCGTACACGGAGAGAAGGGTGCCCGGAGTCGGCAACGTGACGGGACCAGCAACAAAGAGAATGCTGTGGTTGTTGCCTATACTTACAGCGCTATGGACCAATCTGCACGGCGGGTTTGTTACCGGTTTGATCTTGATCGCGGCTTATACCGCGGGCGGTTTCCTGGAGTGGTTACTGGAACCGGCCAAAGCAGCCAGGCGAGAGATCTTTTCTCGGGTGAAGCCCTTCTTTCTGTGTGGCGTTTGGTCTACTCTGGCCACGCTGGTTAATCCATACTTCATCGGACTACACGAACACATCGTAAGGTACCTGACGGACCCGTATTTGTACGAGCATATTACCGAATTCATGGCGTTTAACTTCGGCCACCCGACAGCCAAATATGTTGAAACGTTGATGCTGCTGGCAACCGCGGCGGCCTGCTGGAATCTCTATCGCAGACGTTTTGCTTATTTCGTGCTGCTAGCCGGCTGGCTGCATATGGGCCTGCAACTACGCCGCAACATCCCGTTATTCAGCATGGTCTGCGCTCCGCTCGTAGCTGAGGCCATTTACTGCTGGCTAGGTGAACTACAGTCGGCGAGACTGGCGACTGGATTAAAATTGGCCATTCGCCGGTTTGAGGAAACTGCTCTCAATTACGGAATCACGGACCGTCTGCCGAGACTTCATCTGTTTAGCGCTGCCGCGATGGTTTTGCTGCTCGCAGTCTTGTACGCGCCGCAACCGCCCAGGAGTTTCCAGGCGACTCAAGATCCAAAAGATTTTCCGGTGGCGGCAGCGAAGGTCCTGATGGAAGCGGGTTACGACAGGATCTTTACGAGTGACATTTGGGGAGGCTATTTGATTTACCGGCTGTACCCCAAAGCCAAGGTGTTCATCGACGGCCGTAGTGACTTTTATGGCACGCCGTTTGAACTCAAGTATCTCGATGTTATTGCGGCCAAATATGATTGGGACCAGAACCTGAACAAGTACGGAGCCCAAACTGTATTAGTGCCGGCTGACGCGTCGCTAGCCAGCGCCTTAAAGGAAAACCCGCGCTGGAAAGTGGCTTATGACGACAAAGTGGCGATTATTTTTCGCCTGGCCTCCGGTCAGCCATCGCAACAAGTTTCCACCTGCCCCGACCGGGGCAATGGGGAAGACTGCAGCAAACGAGCCGCAGCCGCTGTATCCACGGGCGTTCGGAACCTCGTTCGGGTCTGAACGTCCAAGAAACAACTTCGTAGCGGAGATCAGGCCCGCCAAGGCTTCCGCTGCTTAATCGACCGTAACAAAACACACAAGGAGCATAACCGACAATGAAAAACTTTTTCGCAACTTTCGTTAACGACGAGCAGGGCCAGGATCTCATCGAATACACCCTCCTGCTTGCTTTCGTCGCCCTGGCTTCCGCCGCTCTCTTCACCTCAGGCCGGCAGCAGCGTCACCAAGATCTGGAGCGCCGCCAGCACCAACCTGTCGAACGCGGCACTCCAGCTAGTCAATTGGAACGGGGCGGACGCAGGCGGATGGTTAGATCCTGCCCTGCTCCGCCGGAAGTAAATCTGAATAGCTAAGGGAGGAGTCACCTAATGAAGAACTTAATGATCAACTTACTGCGTGACGAGCAGGGACAGGATCTTATCGAATACACCCTGCTACTGGCTTTCGTCGCGCTTGCATCCGCAGCTCTGTTCATCGGTTCCGGCAGTTCCGTAAGCGCAATTTGGGGCTCGGCCAGCGGCACTCTATGCGCTAACGGCGCAGCCAGTTAGTAACAATTTGGATCCCTTTTTAAGGGCATGTTCCGGCATGCCCTATTTTTTGTAACTGGTATATATACATGAATAAACGTTTGCTATCCGTCCTAATCTTCGCGTTCCTGGTTTCGGCAGGAGCAAGCGTCGCCTTGTACCAGCTGATTTCCAGCCGGGTTACCGTCAATGCCAATGCCAAGGCTCCATCAGCGCAGGTGCTCGTAGCGGCGCGCAATCTGGAAATCGGATCGCTCATCAAGGATGCGGATTTCAAGATGACCGAATGGCCGGGGGCTCTGCCAGCCGGCGCAATTGTGAAAAAAGAAGATGCTGTCGGCCGGGGTGTGATCATCGCGATCTATGATGGCGAACCGATTATAGAAAGCCGCCTGGCGCCGAAAGGCGCGGGAGCGGGTCTGGCGGCCAACATCAAACCTGGTATGCGAGCCGTCGCATTACGCGTCAACGACGTTAACGGCCTCGCCGGCTTCGTGATTCCAGGCATGCATGTAGACGTACTTGATTTCCGGAACGCCTCCCAATAACCCTAACCCCACCGCGGGAGCAGTGGCAAAGACGCTGCTTCAAAATATCGAAATTTTCTCCGCGGGGCAAAATATTCAGAAGGATGCGGAAGGTAAGCCCGTAGTAGTGAATTTAGTCAACGTCCTGGTGACTCCGGACCAGGCAGAGATTCTGAACCTCGCCACCAATGACACGCGAGTGCAACTGGTGCTCCGGAATCCCATTGACCACGAGACTGCGGTCACAAAAGGAGCCTGGTTGCAGGAACTTTATAGCGGGGCCATGCCGAGATCTAAAACGGTGGCGAGGCGCGCACGTCCGAAGGCTGACCCGCTGCCTCCGGCGGCCGGTGCGCCGGGCGCTCCGAAACCGGATGGTCCCTTTGTACTGGAAATTATCAATGGCACAAAACGAACTGAGACGGTATTTGAAAAATAATCCAATGAACTCGAAAACCGTACAGCGAATTTTTCTGGCTACACTCTGCGCTCTGGCGGTATGCCTGGCGGCACTGTGTCTTCCGGCAATGGCGCACGCCCAGAACGCCCAGCCAGCTCCGGTTCCGCAGCCACCCGCCGCGAGTGAACCACAGGCGGCCGAGATGATCGTTCGGCATCTAAAGATGACCGTCGGAATGTCGGAGATCGTGGAGAGTCCCATGAATATCCAGAGAGCGTCAGTTGCTCTACCGGACATTATCGAATTCGTCGCCGTGTCGCCAAAGGAACTCTTGATTAACGGTAAGAAAGAGGGCGAAACCAGCCTGATTTTGTGGGCACAAGGTGGAGGGCGGGTGATGTTCGACGTGCTGGTTGCTCCCAATCCCAATAAGGTGGACGCCGTAAGGCATCAGCTAAAAGACGAACTGTCCGGCCAGGATGTCGATCTGATATTCGAAAACAACACTCCGTTTCTGCGCGGCACTGTCAAGGACCTGACGAGCGCGGAACGGGCTATGACGATCGCAATGACGCTTGGAAAACCTGTTAATCTGCTCCATGTCATAACTCCGCCGCCGCAGACCCAAGTACTTCTGAAGGTGCGATTCTGCGATGTCGACCGCGAATTCTCGGGTAATTACGGCATTAACTTTTTCCGCAACGGCACGTCGGCGACCAGCGCTACGGTCTCGACCAGCCAGTTTACGCCGACGGCTGCCTCAACTACCGGCGCCAACGGACAGGCTGCGTCGCAGACTTCGTTCAGTTTGAGCAGCGCGCTGAATCTCTTCCTCTACAACAAGAGCATCGATCTGGGAGCGCTTATTAACATGCTGCAGACCAAGAATATCCTCCAGATTCTGGCTGAGCCGAACCTGCTCGCGATTGATGGCAAGGCGGCAAAATTTCTCTCCGGCGGCCAATTTCCTTATCCGACGGTGAGCGCCGGCACGGGCGGAGCGGCCACCGTGTCGATTGCCTTTCAGACATTTGGCGTCAGCCTCGATTTCGTTCCGCACATAACTTCACGCGGCACGATCCGACTGGAAGTCGCGCCGGAAGTCAGCAGTCTCGATTACGCCGATGGCCTCACCTACCAGGGCTTCAATGTTCCGGCTTTGTCTACACGAAAAGTCCAGACCGAGATTGAGATGGAAAGCGGTCAAAGTTTCGTTATCGGAGGATTGCTCGATAATCAGGTCACAGAGACCTTGGCCAAGGTGCCTGGACTGGGTTCAATTCCCTTGTTCGGCAAATTATTCCAATCGAGATCGATTCAGAAAAACAAGACCGAGCTGCTAGTGTTGGTGACGGCCGAGATCGTCAGGCCGATCACCGCGGATCAACCCGCGCCCACTATCGGTTTCCCATCCCCATTTCTGCACGAGGGCGGTGATACCGTGCCGCGCACTCCGGGTATGGATAAGACTGGTCCGGTGCCTGTGAATCCGCCCTCGCCGACGGTGGCATTCGAAACGCTGGTCGATGAAAAGAATCGAGACAAGAACCGGGCAACCACGCAGCCCCAGTTGCAGTTGCTTGGCGTGCCGATTAACCCGGCTCCCGCCGATATGACTCAGCCGGCACAGTCTGGAAACGGGCCGGTAAGTGCTCCCGCTTCAGCACCTGAAGGCTCAGCGAGTTCCGGTACAGCCGGCAAGTAAAAGGCAGACGAGCGAACCGTGTATCCACTTACGATTGGTCTGATTATCGAAAAGAAGGAGTTACTGGACGAGGTTCAGGCGTGTCTGCATGAACTGCCTGTCAGGATACAGTTCGAGCAGCCCGGAATTGGGGACTGGGTCGAGTTGTCGGACAAGCTGCAGCGTACGCGTCCGGACGTGCTCGTACTCGATGTGTCCGCGTTGATCGACCACCTGCCCGAGACCGTGGCGAAGATCAAAGCGGCGAATGTCAACCCGATGCTCATTGCGCTGAACGACAGCGCCGATCCGGAGTCAATTCTCGCAGCCCTACGGGCGGGTTTTCACGAATACCTTTTTCCCCCTTTACACGGCAATCTCCGGCGCGCGCTGGAGCGGCGGTCGGAGGAGCGCGACCATTTCCGTGAAGGCTCGCGCAAGGGCCGGGTGATCGGATTTCTTTCGGCTAAGGGCGGATGCGGCGCGACGACTATTGCGTGCCACACGGCGATTGAGATTCAGAAGCTGAATAAGTTCGACATTTTGCTGGCGGACATGGACTTCGATTCGGGAATGGTGCACTTCCTGATGAAAACCAAGTCGACCTATTCGGTGCAGGACGCTTTCAATAACCTGCATCGCCTGGATATGAGTTTCTGGAAGGCGATCGTATCCAATGGAACTCCTCGTCTCGAAATTATTACGGCGCCAAGCCCGGTGTGCTTGCGTCAGCAGCCGCGTCCCGAACAGCTCCAGCAGGTTTTGCGGTTCGTCCGGCAAAACTATGACTGGTCGATCGTCGATCTCGGCCGAAATCTGAGTTTCTTAGGTATGAGCGTTCTCGATGAGATCGATGAAACCTGCCTGGTAACTACGCTGGATGTTCCGGCGCTGCACCAGGCCAAGCAGATTGTCCAGACGCTCATGAATACAGGTTATGCGCGCAACCGTCTGCGTTTGATTTTGAACCGTGTGCCACAACGGCTGGAAGTTACACCGGAAGAAATCGAAAAGATGTTCGGAATTCCTGTGTTCGCGGTCATGACGGATGAATATCAGGATTTATATGACGCGTATGCCGAAGGGCGCTTGCTCTCCGAGGGCAAGCTGGCCCGGCAGTTACACTCCTTCAGTATGAAACTCGCCGGAATTCAGGAAGAAAAACGTAAGTTCCGTCTTTTTGGTTAATCCATGCTTAGAACCAACTCAGAACCACCACCATTACCGCCGCCGCCTCCGCCCGGAGCAAACATCGGAGCCGGGGCCGTCGAATTTCAGGAAATCAAGTTCACGCTGCACAGGCGGTTGCTGGACCGGATTAACCTGGAAGCTCTCTCTTCAATCGTCGGCGACCGCGCACGAGTCGAAATTCGCTCGGCGGTTGCCCGGTTGGTAGAGGAGGAAAATCCACCTCTCAACCTGGTGGAAAAAGAGCGTCTGATCGAAGAGGTGCTCGACGAGGTTTTCGGCCTCGGGCCACTGGAACCGCTGTTACAGGATCCGAGCATCTCCGATATTCTAGTCACCACGCCGAAGCTGGTGTATGTCGAACGCGGCGGTAAGCTCTACCGTACCCCAGTTGAATTCAAAGATAACAACCACCTTCTGCGCATCATCGAAAAGATTGTGTCACGCGTAGGACGCCGTGTGGATGAATCGTCTCCGCTAGTCGACGCGCGTCTGCCCGATGGATCGCGCGTCAACGCAGCCATTCCGCCAGTCGCGGTGGACGGACCGCTGCTCAGCATTCGCCGGTTCGGCTCGCACACGATCAACGGCGACGACCTGGTCCGCAAGGGAGCGATGACCAGCGGCATGCTCGAATTGCTGCGGGGAGCTGTAAAGGCGCGACTCAATATTCTGATCGTCGGAGGAACCGGCGCCGGTAAGACCACCCTTCTCAACGTCCTTTCGAGTTACATTCCAGAAGACGAGCGCATCGTCACTATCGAAGACGCGGCGGAACTGAAACTGCGCCAGGTGCACGTAGCGCGCATGGAAACACGTCCCGCGAACGTGGAAGGCTCGGGCGCGATTAAGATTCGAGATCTTGGTAGTCAATGCCCTTCGTATGCGTCCCGATCGCATCATCGTTGGCGAGGTTCGTAGCGAAGAGGCCCTGGACATGTTACAGGCCATGAATACAGGTCACGACGGTTCGCTGACCACAATTCACGCTAACAACCCTCGCGAAGCCGTGAACCGTCTCGAGGTGATGGTCGGCATGGCGAGCGCAAATATGGGTGTTCGCGCCATCCGGCAGCAGATTTCGTCGGCAGTCGATCTGTTCGTCCAAGTAGCTCGCTTCAGCGACGGATCTCGGCGTCTGACCTATGTGACGGAGTTGACGGGTATGGAAGGGGACGTCATCACTATGCAGGACATCTTTGTCTTCGACAAGATGGGCATTACCGAGTCCGGAAAAGTAATGGGGCGATTTCGCGCCACAGGTATCCGGCCGCGCTTCTACGATCGTCTTCTGGCGTGCGGGATCACCTTATCGCCGGAGATCTTCCAGCAGGTAGTCGAGGTCAATTTGTAGCATGCTGTTGACCACGATCCTCGTCACGTTCGTTATCCTTTTCGCCGTGGTGTTGCTGTCTGTAAGCGTGGGGCTCAAGTTCCTCGAGTCCCGGCGTAAGAAGGATGTGACGACCATGCTGAAGACGGCCGCCGGCGAGGCTCCGCAGCAGAAGGCGCAGCTTCTGAAGGAAATCAAGGAGTCGAGCGACAACTTTTTTGACAAGGTTTTCCGCGGGCTGGACCTGGTCAAAAATCTTCAGGAATACATCAAGCAGGCCGACCTCACGTGGTCGGTAGAAGGGTTTGCGTTGTTCTCGCTGATCGGCTTAACGGTCGGAGCCTTGCTTGGCACTCGACTCAAGATGTTACCGACGAGTTATATGGGTCCAATCGGCTGCGGCGTGATTCTTTCACTCGTTCCTTTCCTGTACGTTTTCCAGGCGCGGCGCCGGCGCCTTGGCGCATTGGAAGAGCAGTTGCCTGAAGCGCTGGATTTTCTTTCGCGTTCGATGCGAGCCGGCCACGCTTTTGCCATCAGCCTTCAGATGGTGGGCGAGGAACTTCCTGATCCGATGGGGCGCGAGTTCCGAACGCTTTTCAATGAGCATAATCTTGGCGCGCCACTCGAGAGCGCCATGCGCAGTATGTGCGATAGAATTCCGCTGCTGGACTTACGATTTTTTGCCTCGGCGGTCATGCTGCAGAAACAGACCGGGGGGAATCTCTCCGACATTCTGACGCGGCTTTCCTACGTCATTCGCGAACGCTTTCGGTTGCGCGGCCAGGTAAAGGCCGCCAGCGCCCACGGACGCATGACTGCCATGATCCTGGGCGGACTGCCAGTGGTAACCGTGATTGCCCTGTTATTCGTAGCGCCGGGGTACCTCGATGGTATGGCGGCGGACCCCGACGGAAAATGGCTGATCGGCGGCGCGATTGTGGGACAGATTATTGGCAATATGATCATCCGGAAGATCATCAATATCCAGGTATAGATCTATGACTCTCCTCATTTGCATATCGCTGTTTCTCGCCTTGATGATCGCGATCACGCTCTATGGGTACCGGCGATATTTGCGCCCGGCCCGCGTCTATGAACGATTGGGACGGCCGGTGACCGCTCCTTCAGCTGTCGTTAACGTGACCGACGAGCCGGAACAAAAGATGACGGTCAAGCTGGTGGAGAGCATCGGTAACCTGATGCCGGTGTCCCAACAAGACGCGGCGGGCACCAAAGAACGTCTAGTGATGGGCGGCTTTCGAAAAGAGTCGGCGGTTGCCGTGTTTTTCGGAATCCGGATCCTTATGTGTATCGCGGGGATCATCTTCACCTTCCTGATTCGCGAGAAGATTACCGATAATCCAGTACTCCGTGTCGTACTGGTGGTGTTCGGCGCGGGGGGTGGTTTTATGCTACCCAGCTTGCGGCTGGATTCGCGCATCACCAAGCGCCAGAAAAAATTACGCCTAGCCCTACCCGATCTTCTCGATCTGCTGGTGGTTGCTGTAGAGGCCGGTTTGGGACTCGATCAGGCCATCCAACATTGCGCCCGCGAATTGGAGTTTGCTCACCAGGAACTTAGCGAAGAGATGGCGCAGGTCAACTTCGAAATGCGCGCGGGAAAGCGGCGATCGGATTCGCTAAAAAATCTTGCGGATCGGACTGGAGAGGCCGAGATACGGAAGCTTGTGGCCATTCTGGTTCAAACCGACCGGTTTGGAACCAGCATGGCCGAGTCCCTGCGCAATCACTCCGATGATTTGCGGGTTCGACGGCGGCAGGAAGCGGAGGAGCGCGCGGCCAAAGTCGGTGTGAAGCTGGTGTTCCCGATCTTCATTTTCATTCTGCCCTCCATGCTGGTAGTTTCAGCCGGACCGGGCCTGCTGCAAGTATTCAAGAACCTATTCCCCATGATGAATGGATTCGGGCAGTAGGGCTCGCCGCGCCCGGCAGTTGAGCGCAAAAGGGTTTTCGAAGCAAGAGAGTTTTGAGAGAAAGGAGATGCGAAACCATGAGCAGCACGATGATTCAAGCGATTATCTGGATCGCCGCCGGCGCAGCGCTGGTGATGTTGATGATGCGCCGCAAGAACCGTAAGGTGTCGCGGTAGTCGAGTGGAGCGCAACTCCACTCCAACCCTTTTCCCGGAAAAATACGCCAATCCAGCCCGGCATGGGCCATTTGGGGAAAGAGAGAGCACGAGCAAGTAATTTGTGGGTAGGTCGATTTAGAGCGAAATAAAAGGAGACAACAAAATGAGCAACACAATGATTCAAGCAGCGATCTGGATCGCAGCTGGCGTAGCCCTGGTAATGTTACTGATGCGCCGCCGTGGCCGGAAAGTTGCCCGGTAGCGTGGCCTAAGATGCCGACCACTCTCAGACGAAGGCGTTCCGAGCCGCAGTCGTTCGGGGGTGGTCTGCTTTCTTGCTCACGGTCCATTTAAGTTTATGATCGAATCTGTCAGTATCCACCAGAATTCGGACGGCGGTTGGCCTTATCGTCCGGGCGGTTCTTCCTGGACCGAACCCACCGTTTTCGCGCTTCTCGCAGGATACGCGACTGACGACGATACGGGTCGGATGCGAGCCCTCGAGTGGGTTCGGAAATTGCAAAGGCTCGATGGTGGCTGGTCGCCGAAACCTGGCGTGGAACAAAGCACCTGGGTCACGGCGCTGGCAGCTCTACTGCCGCCGGCTGATCTGGGAGTAGGATCGCACGTACGGGCAATTCGCTGGCTGGTAGGCCAAACCCCCGCCAACGCAACTTTTTACGCCCGAATGCAAGCCTGGCTGAGCGGCTTACCAACAGCCGAGCCGAACGCCGGTTGGCCGTGGTTGCCGGGGACTGCTGCCTGGGCAACTCCAACTGCCATCGCCATACTCGCACTCGCCCGGCAAAACCGGCGCAATCCTGATGCGGTTCTTAAGAGCCGAATTCAAAGTGCGCGTCGTTTTCTTCTCGCGCATCGCTGCGAGGACGGCGGATGGAACCACGGATCAGCAAATGCTTTGGGGGTAGATGCGCCATCCTATCCGGAAACGACGGGCACTGCTCTTCTAGCCTTTTCCGGCGTGGATGCCAAGACGCTTGCTTCATCCATTGTGCGCGCCGAAGCCTGGTGTAAAGATTGTCCGTCCTGCGAGGCAGCCAGTTGGCTGACCCTGGGTTTGCGAGCCATCGGCCGCACGGTTACTCCGCCTTCGTCGTTCAAACCGCGCACCATACAGGATGCCGCACTTCGCAGTATCGCCGCCGCGGGCGATCGGGGAATAGAGGTATTCATCGCATGAAAGAGTTTTCAAGACGCCAGATACTCGGTGGCGCCGCCGGTTCACTGTTCCTTCAATCTTGCGCCCGGCAACCGGCTGCGCAAATGGTAAACCCAAATGTCGCCAAGCCTCTGGTTTCGGTGGTTCGCGCCGCAGCCTATACGCAGGACCTTTATGACACGGTACGCCGCATCCTGAGCGATCACAAGCTCAACGTCAAAGGCAAACGTGTTGTCCTGAAGCCAAACCTGGTGGAATTCGACCAACACACTGCGATCAACACACATCCGTTGCTGGTTCACGCGGCGCTTGAAGCGTTTCGCGCGATCGGAGCGGCCGACGTTCGTATCGCTGAAGGTCCTGGGCATCGACGCGACACGTTGGATTTGGCTCAAGCCGCTGGTTACTTCGATACGGTTCCGAAATTCGAGGATCTTTTCACCGACCTGAACCTGGATGAGATTTCGAAGTATAAGCTGCGCGGTCCATTCTCGAAACTACGCGAAGTCTATCTGCCGAACACCATACTTGGAGCCGATCTGGTGGTCTCGATGCCGAAGATGAAAACACATCATTGGGTCGGCGCCACGCTGTCGATGAAGAACTTTTTCGGCATCATACCCGGAGGAGTTTACGGGTGGCCGAAAAACGTGCTGCACTGGTCCGGAATTCATGAATGCATTGTGGATCTATCGTCGGTACCGGGTCGCACTTTCGCGATCGCCGATGGCATTGTCGGAATGGAAGGCAACGGACCGATTCAGGGCACACCAAAAAACTGCGGTGTCATCGTTGCGGGACGGGCGCTTTCTGCCGTGGATGCAACCTGTTCACGGGTAATGGGCATAGATCCGAACAAAGTGGTCTACCTCAATGCTCCCGATCGTCCGCATTACAACGATGAGGCCGATATCATCCAGGCCGGCGAATCACTCCGATCGGTCCGCGGAGACTTTAGTCTCATCAAAGAGTTTAGCCAGCTACGTCTTGCGCAAGCAGCCGAAAAGCGCTCACTGAATCGCAAATGAGTAAAGCCGGACCTCCATCGTGGCGGAGAAACATTGCATGGCAAGCGGCGAGCCGTGCAGTCTGAATCGTAATACGCGTCGATCGGAATCGGTTCCCGTGCCGGCCCGATAAAAGCGTTCTAACGAGCCGATTGAATCTATATAGGGAGACAGGAGAAATCCAGTTTGGGCATTTGTCTCCTCGAAGAAGAACTTCTCGTCCCCTTTCGTGGTCTCGACGTCCAGAATTAGCCGTTGAACATTCAGTAGGGCTGTAAGTATCTTCCATCGCCAGTTTCTCCGGACATTGATTTGCGCCCAAACAACTTCGCCAGCATTGGGCGGCACGCGAATGCTTTCTGCCAGCGGGAACTGACCCGAAGAAATCAGCTTGATGACATATCGGGCCGGCTGATGCTTACGGGAAAGAAGCAAGAAGCCGTTCTTCGTCCCCGCCGGTTGATAATGAGTGAATATCGATCGCCACGCGAGCGGGTCTTCGAGCGCAGGGTAGTGATGGTCGAACGGCTCGATCGCAAAGTAAATCAACCCTGGAGCTCTGTCACTTTCCAGGAACGCCGAATTCAACGCGGTCAAACGAGGCGACCACGCCATGACCGACAGAAGCGTCGGTGGGTTGAGCAAGGAGATTCCGCTCTCAAACGCTTCGCCCAATTTATCGGGTAGCACAGCTACGCTCGCATCCATGGAGGGCACCGGCATCGGCACCGTGCCGCTAGTCGAGCTCAGGCTATCGTGAATCAGGTGCAATTCCTGGACGATCGGAGGCAAGTAGGTGGGCACCAGAACCTCTTCATCGCGAGCGATCAGTAAGCAGCATAGAATGGTGGTCGCGAATGTAACGACGACGAAGAGCCGGCGGTTCGCAAAGATGCCGCGCGGGATCTCCGGCCAGAGATGCGGACACGCAATAAGGGCGAGCGCTACGGGGAATGCTGTCGCGACAAGTCCCAAAGCAACATGCCCGATGTCGCAGCGGATAATGGCCTGTCCGAGGATTATATACTCGAGCAAGACGAGCCAGCCGGCTAATGCGACAGATTGGAAACTTGGCCGGCGCAACTCCGCAAGCCCACAGACGATCGCCGGAAAACCGCAGAGTACAAACCCGATTAAGCGTAGCGCCGGGTGAGTGTCGCGAGCCATAGCCGAGCTGTAGTTAGACGCGCTCTCGAGCGAAGTGGCAATAAATGCCGGGATTCCGTACAGTGACTGGCCGGCAAAGAACCAAAACAAAACGAAGGACAGTATCGCTGTCAGGACGAGTGGGCGACTGTGCCGGCGGAGCATTAAAGGCGGCAGGAGCAGAGCCAATATGATGAAGCACGTAAATTTGGTATTCGCCGCCAGACCGGCGGAAAAGGCAATTACGTGCAATGGCAACCGGTCGTGGACGCTGGCCGCCGGTGGCTCACGCCACAGCAGCAGACACAGCAACGGCATGAGCGCGTATGTCGGTTCGACGAATATGAGGATCGCGGTTGCCCAGAGTACTCGCAGTTCCAGTCGCCTGATCCAACGAACGCCCAGGGTGGCCAGGGCGAAGCTACAGCCCGTTGCCAGGATTGCTCGCCCAAACACCATCCAGGGATAAATCCCGCCTATATTGCGGGGATGTATGAGAAATCCCCAGGGACCATAGGTAAATACAATCTCGGAGCCAAAGGCTTTATGTGCCAGAAACGCAAAGTTGAGATATGCCGCCCAGTGATCATCCAGAAATATGTGCTGAACCGGGAGCGGTTTCGGAAACACGTAGAAGATGCACATCAGCAGGAAGAGCCAGGATGCGAGGGCTGCCACATTCCCCTGGCGCCGGTTCTTCACCGCCAGAGCACCGGCATCTGGCGCGGTCTCTTCATGCGTGATCATCTATCGCAAATTACTTTCTTCCAAACTCGTCGAGCGGGACAAGATGGGCAACGACATAGGTTTCAGGACGACTTTGAGTTTTCGTCGAAACTTGATAACTCTTCTCTTCGGTCACACGATAGGCAACACGGAAATCGTCCAACCAATCCCGCTGATCGCCGCCTAATATCAACCAGCCGGGCAGACGCAGGCGGTTGGCTGCCCGCTTGATATACAACTGACGCCGGTTGTGTGGAAGGACGGGCCAGACTGAGCCCATGTCCATGGCTGTCCAGACGGTTGTGTCCGACGGGTAGCTTCTGTGGGTCTCCCGCAGATCGGCGATGCCCAGATGATAAGGATTCGCAATGCGGGAGCGAATATCGGCTTGATCATTGCTCCGCATTGCTACGGCCTCAGCAACCGGCGCAGAACCGAGGGAGAAGCCATGTTGGAATGGCACATAAAGCCAAAAGGAAAGGGTAAGTACACCGATGGCCGACGACAATCCGATGATCGTCAGTCTGGGCAAGCAAGGTGAGACGGAAGTGTTTTGAGCGTCCAAAGTTCTGAGGGCGACAAGGACGATAAACGGCATGAGGTTCAGCACATTATTCGGGTGGCTTCTGCCCAGATAATAGCTGACGGTGGCGAACAAGAGACTCGATGCCACCAAATCGCAACGAAAAGAAGAAACGTTTATCGGAGGGCGGTAAATGTTCCAGGCCGCCAGTCCCATTGCACCGGCAAGAAAGATAAAGTCGCTGAACGGATTCACTGGCAAGGGCATTGGGACATGCAGGATATACTCAGCCATCACGTCCGGCTGTATCCACACTCCGTAAGCTATGTGATGGATCAAGATCAAACCCGCGATGCTGCCGACGCAAATACTTAACGAACGCGTCGCCGCTTTCAAAAAGCCTACGCGGGAAGTTTCGTGTACGCCGAAGACGGTAAGAGCCATGATCGCCACTTCCGGGGACCACAGTATTGCCCCTACGAGCATTGTTGATGCCAGCCGGTGGTGTTGAAAAAAGAGGAGAAACGCGACCAGCGTCACGGGAAGAAAGCGAAGGCCTCCGACGCTCGGAGTCGCTGCCGGGAAACTTCCCAGATGGGGAAATCCCGGAAAGAGAAAAACGGCGGCAAAGATCACCAGGGTTACAGTTACCGTCCAACCCGTGCCGCGTGCGATGCTCGTCGAGAGCGCCATTCGAAGAATAAGCAACCCCATGATTAAAGTTGTCGCAACAGTCAGGAAGATGGTGGCAGACCAGCAATTAGAAACACCGCACGCAGCGGCAATCGACAACGTGGGACCCAGTCCGTAAAGTAAGGGTGTATCGAAGAACGGCACTAGACCCGCACGGATCTGGAGCGCAGTATTGATGTAGGTGCTCTGGTGATACATCAGTAGTAGCAGGGCGTCGCTGCCGGGCTGGAAGCTCGTCATGTTGGCGAGAATGGCGACGCCCAAAATAGCGAAAAGCGCGAATAGCGTTGGACGATGACGGTGTCGGGGGCTGTGATCTTTTGTTAGTAGACCCGCTTGAAAGCTCCAGACGATCAAAGCAAATGCGAGCGGCTGCCACCACCTTACGGGCGGCGGGAAAGCTACCAGCCACCACCCCAAAGACGTGGCGGCAGCGACTACACCGCAGCCCTGAAGGGTCAGGACCCGATCGCCCAAAGCCCCATCCCTTATTGCAAAGACTGCGCTGCCGATTACGAGGCAAATTAGATACAAGGGCGAGTGCAACGTGAACCAAAGCGAAGTCAGCACTGTGGCAAAGGTTGCAGGAATCGCTAGCGTGCGCGACGACCGAAACGGCTGTATCCGATGACCAGACGCGATCCAGAGCAGAAAAAGCCCAAATCCCGAGTAAGCGAGCAACACCAACGGCTTAACGACTGATTGTAAAACGCCAAGCCATGCGAGGACCGGGGTCATTTCAAGTACTGCTCAATGTTATATGTCAAGAAGAATATGTCACAAGAGCCGATTAGTTAACAAACCTTCGTCAACTCGAAGCGCCTTCCCGTCCAGAGCGGCTTGCGGCATCTTTGTAGTTCCGTTGTTTACTCTTGACTGTTAACCATCTTGAGTCTGGGATGCGCGGTCCCAGTCATTTAGTATCAGACAAGCAATAAAGTTCGTCAACGGCGTTTTGAGTACAGACCTACCATGTCATTCCCCGAGTTCGCTTACTCTGTGCTCCTGAGGCCCCAACCTCTCCGATGGGCTGCTAACATGACCCTGCGGGCGGTTATACCAGCTTCGATCCAGAGGCACGGCGCGGTGATCGCACTCAACCCAGCGGACCCCGTCGTTTCCGGCGCCCTCACGCTCGGCGTTTATGAAAAGACGGAAACAAAGTTCTTTCTGTCGGTGTGCGCGCCCGGAATGATATTTCTCGACATTGGCGCCAATTCTGGCTACTACACAGCCCTATTTCTTTCCCGGAGTGGACGCGACGCTTGCACGGTCGCCTTTGAGCCCGATCCTCAGTGCTACGAATTTCTTACCCGCACCGTCGCCGCGAATCAGGGAACGCGAGTCACGTGTCTGCGGACCGCGGCTTCCGACACGATCGGCGCTTCACTGCTATACCAAAACTTAGAGAACCGCGGGGATAATCGACTTTACGCCAACCCGCTGGCAAGCTCATCGTGTCAAGTAGAGACGTCTACTGTCGACGCCAGCCTGGACGGCTTGTGCATCACGAAAGTGAACCTGATTAAAATTGACGTCCAGGGATGCGAGGCGAAGGTATTCAGAGGCATGGAACGCACAATCCGCCAATCCTCGCAGCTAATCATCTTAAGTGAATTCTGGCCGTGGGGGCTGGCACAGTCTGGCGATGACGCGGTAAGAACCCTGGACAGCTTGACCAAAGCCGGGCTCTCGATCTTCCATCTCAGCCCAAAAGCAAAGCTATTACCCATCGAAGACCATGTTGCGTTTAGCCGCGCCTACGTGGGACGCGAGTACACCAACATCGTAGCGACAAAAGGCGTCAATGTCAGCCGTTGGGCAGGGGAACATGCCTGAACTCAGCATCATTGTGCCATCGTTCAACGAACGGGAGAATATTCCGATCCTCGTTGAGGCGTTAGCCGGAATTCTCGCGGGAGTCGACTACGAAGTTATCGTAGTTGACGATGACTCGGATGACGGCACGTCCACCCGTGTCCGGCAGTTGGCGCAAAGCGATCGGCGTGTCCGGTTAATTCATCGTATCAATCGTCGGGGTCTGTCTTCCGCCTGCATTGAAGGCATGTTGGCGAGCAGTGCTCCGTATATGGCGGTAATGGATGCCGACATGCAACACGACGAGCACATCCTGCCATCGATGTTGGATCTCATCAGGACTGGAAACCTTGATCTTGTCATCGGATCCCGTCGCGCCGAGGGCGGCAGCATGGGCGAGTTCGCTCCGTCTCGAATAGCTTTGAGCGAAGCCGGGCGCCGTGTAGCGACGTTCATCTCGGAGGCGGATATTTCGGATCCGATGAGCGGCTATTTCGTGACTACGCGTTCCTATTTCGAGCAGGTAGTTCACTCGCTCAGTGGGCGGGGCTTCAAGATTCTTCTGGATCTGCTGACATCGTCCACGCGGCGTCCGCGAATCATGGAAATGCCCTACACGTTTCGCAATCGGGCACACGGCGATAGCAAATTAGACATCGTTGTAGCCATGGAGTACCTTCGGCTCATCCTTGACAAAACGGCCGGCCGATGGCTTCCGGTGAATTACGTGATTTATTCTTTGGTAGGCTCGATTGGGCTGGCTTTGCATTTTCTCCTCGTGCTTGCAGCGGTACACTACGGGTCGTTCCGCTTGCCAGTCGCGCAGACGCTCTCGGGCATGGTCGTTATTGCGTTGAATTTTTTCCTAAACAATGAATTAACGTTCCGGGCGACGCGATTGAAGGGCTCGTCACTTTTGGTGGGCCTGTTCCTCTTTTTCGCGGCATGCCTGATCGGCTTGGCGGGCAACGTGGAGTTTACGGGCTATCTCAGTTCCTTTGGTGTGCCGTGGTACGCCGCATCGTTTGTTGGGGTGGTAATCGGCTCGGTGTGGAACTATAGCGCCAGCAGCATCGGCATCTGGCGTAAGAATACTCGTGGCGCAAAGGCACACCTGACCGCACCCGCCTCACAGATTACGGCGGCACAGTCTTAATTCCGATTGGCGATTCAATATGACACCGGCAAGACATCTCGCGCCGCTTGATGGGCGGGATGAGTCTCGAAATGATCGCGGACTACTCACCAGGCTGACGCCTCTGGGAAAGTACTCGGAGGCGGAACCGGTCCTTGCGCCTTTGTGCGTCGATCTCGATGGAACTCTTGTTTACTCAGACACCCTCGTCGAGGGCTTGTTTCGGGTCATTCGGAACCACCCGCCCCGATCGTATTGACTTGGCGAAGTGGGCTCTCAAGGGGAAGGAGCAACACTCAAGCGGGAGGTCGCAGGCCGTGGCGCCGCTGGATCCGGAGACGCTGCCTTACAATGAGGAACTGCTCCGGCTTTCTCCGGAGCAGAAAGCCCGTGGACGGAGAATCTATCTGGCGACGGGGGCTCATCATTTAGTAGCAGACGTGATCGCGTCCCACCTCGGCATCTTCGATGGAGTATTCGCCACGGACGATCGCAACCTTGTCGGCAACAGCAAGGCGCTAGCTCTCCAGGCCGCGTTTGGACTTCAAGGCTTCGCGTATGCGGGAAACTCGGCGGAAGACCTGCCATGCTGGCGGGCCGCCAACGAGAGTCTGCTGGTGAACGCGTCTTCCCGCATTCGGAAAGAAACGATTGATGAGGGCGTGAACGTGAGTTATGTTCAAGCGCCTCAGAGTAAGCTCGCATTGATACTGCGCGCTCTCCGTCCTCATCAATGGGTAAGAACCTCTTGTTGTTCGCGCCCCTTCTTGCGTCACGGCAGTTCACCCAGTGGCCCAGCGTCACCCGGACAGTTCTCGGAGCCATGGCTATTTCTCTGATCGCGTCGTCAGTCTATCTCGTCAACGATATTCTGGATCTCAATGCCGATCGCCGGCACACGTCTAAGAAGCAGAGGCCCTTCGCATCCGGAAAGCTGTCCCTTTCCTACGGTGTCGCCCTGGCACCTGCGATTGCGGCTGTCGGTCTCGCATTAGCGTCCGCTCTCGTACGTCGCTTGGCGCGTTGGCCCTAATGTATTCACCATCTCGGTGGCTTACTCGTTCTATTTCAAAAAGCAACTCATACTAGACGTTCTTGTACTTGCAGGACTATGCACGCTGAGGATCTTCGCCGGCGGCGTGGCATCCTCCGTGGCCGTCTCGACCTGGTTTCTTGCATTCGCCATGTTCTTGTTCCTCAGTTTGGCGTTTCTGAAACGGTATGCTGATCTGAGCGCCAATGTCCAGAAGCAAGGACGCAGTTATGAAGCGGCCGACGCGTTGCCTGTCGCGATCTTCGGCGGGGCCTCGGCGCTTTTAGCTTCACTGGTTATCGTTTTGTATGTCAGCAGCCCGCAGGTAGTGAAGCTTTATGCCAGACCAGACTTACTCTGGCTGGCATGTCCACTGCTGATCTATTGGACGGCGAGGGCGTGGGTGCTGGCTGGGCGCGGGAAAATGAACCACGATCCAGTGATGTTCGCGTTATGCGATCCAGCTAGCTATGTGGTGGGCTCGATGGCCCTTCTCCTCGCTTGGCTGGCAGCGTGAGAAGCAACCACGGGTGGGGATGCAGGCAGCTGTAAAAATATCAAGCTGAGGTCCGACTTGCGCGTTTGAATCAGCTGCCTGCCGGGGGGCGGGACCTGGGCCGGTATGGCTGGCTGGAGGGCTGCCATTGAACTCGGAAGCGGCAGTCGCCCGCGATTTCAATGCTGTCATATCATCCGCGTCCTAGCGTACTGTAACTTCGCAGAGAAACGCGTCATGGATTAGTTTTTCGGTCTCGGGATTGGGTGGAAAGTAGGCTCTTCGCAAAACGCGAATGACCGCGCCGTCAGCCCTTAGCTTAGGTATCAGCCAGTCATCGTTGTAATCGAGTGGGCCGTATACGTAAAACTTTTGTGTGCGGACGTGAATTGCACATATTCGGCCAAATGCGAGCGCAGAAAGCCATACTGTTGAAACAGCCTGAAGTGTTGGTCAAAAACCAGCGCTCCCGTATAGTGCAGGGAAGCAGCACGGTCTACCAGGTAATACACGTTCCCCAGTGTATCGGCCGGTTCGTAGTAGTCCACCTGTTTCATGAGAATTCCGTTTGAAATGACGAGCGGCTTAGACGGGTCCAGACCTTCTTTCGATAACTTCGCCATAGAACGCGCCTCATCCTCCGCCTGATACTGGTATTTGAGTTGACCATTCTGAAGAAAAGAAACCACCCAACAAGGTGAATAGGACGATCATCCCGGCAAGCCGGCGGCGCGACTGATAATGAATGCCAGCCGCGAGTAGCCCGCAGATTCCGAAAGGTCCTGCTAGCGCATATCGCTCCGACCAGGGCGCGTGCATAAATTGCGCAAGTACGACGCCAAATACAGCGATACACGAAACGAGAACTAATAAGAAGTTTCGTGGACAGGAAGGTTAGCCGGAGCAGGCGCGTTTTCGGTCGCTTGGGGCTTGGCACACAGTTGTAGAATGACGGGAATCAGCGCGGCGATAACCAAAAATCCCCATCCCTCGCTGAGCGAGAAGGCGTAGGCTCGGGGAAATGAAGTTCCAGCTATTGACGAAAACGGATCCAGGGACAAAACGTTTTGCTGAGGCCAATACGGGCAGGTAAGTCACCACTGTTGGGACCGCGGCCAATAGTGATAGGAGCATGGCCCAATCGATTCTCTGCGGACAGCCGATCTCGCCAATTCGGCGCCCGCCAAAGGCACAAGCAGGAGCACAGCATAACAGTGGCATAGTAGCGCGGCACAGAGCGACAACGTCATTAAGGGGAGATATAGATACCGTTTGGTTCCGGCGGATGCGCTTTGCCAGCTAACAAACGCCAGGCCGGCGAAAGCCAGTAGCATTCCGTAAGGGCGCGCCTCACCGACGATCGTCGCCGGCGCAGTAATGAGAATCAGGAAAGCAGTATTTAAGCCCGCGAGTTTGCCACACTTACGCGACACAAACACATATCCGGCTACCGCGAAAAAGAAGAATCCAAGAGCCGATGGCAGCCGTGCGGCTAATTCGTTTGCCCGAACAGCGTCATCGAAACGTGCGTGATCCAGTAGCTGAGCGGCGGATTGAGATCCAGGCCGTCTTTGAGTGCTACCCACATCGCGCCGAACGAATGAAGTCGCGCGACAGCCAGCGTGAAGTGTTCATCGTACCAGAACGGTCGAATGTCAAACGCAATAAATCGAAAGATGAATAACGCAAATAGCGCCGTCAGAAAGAGTCCCGACCTAGATTCGATCCATCCCGCCAGCAGATCGGTGCGCCTTCCGGCTTGGCGAGAAATGCGGTGTGTTCAACGCGTTTGCCGGCTTCAGATTCAATCAACATGAGCGACTCGTCGGTTGTTATAAGCAAGCTCCCTGCCGCGATTTACCTGCAATTTAAACTGGCGAGGTGTAGTTCGCGTTAGCATTTAAGAGTCAATTAGCTCAGGGCATCGTCACTTCGAAAATAAAAGCGTCCTTGATGAGGATGTCAGTTTCCGGGCCGGATGGCACCCATGCCCGCCGGACCATCCGAATGTTTGCGCCGTCATCACTCAATTTCTGTAAGACCCAGTCTTTGGGTACTCCCACGGTCCATACACATAGAAGCTCTTGTGATCAGAGGTGAAGTTCTCATATTCCGCCATGTTCGCCCTAAGCGCTCCCCACTTCTTTACGAGGCTAAATTGCCGATCGGACACCAGATGCCCTGTGTACTCGAGTGAAGCTCGACGATCCACCAGGTAGTAAACATTCCGGAGTACGGAGTCGGACTCATAGTAATTTGCCTCAGCCAGAATCAGGCCGTTCGAGATCACCAGTGGCTTGGCGCTATCGAGACCCACGACCGGCAGCGCGGAAGCCCCGCGTGTTGAAAGTACTGGGTAGTAGCTGTACCGCAACTGCATGCCGCTGGTCCAAAACGCGGCTAGTGTCACCGCGAGGGCCAGGATCTCTGCCCACCGATGGTTCGCCTGAGAGCGCTTCACGATGACCATCAGCAAGGCGCACACTCCGAAAACTAAGCCGAAAGCATATCGAACAGACCAGGGCGTCAGTATAAGATAGCTCTGTAGAATTCCGATCGGGCCGAGGGCTGCGCAGAGGGCAAGACAGACGATTTCATGGAAGGGTATGTCGGCGCGGTCCCACTGCTGTGCGGTCGTGCCCCAGTCTCGGAGGGCTACAAGGCCAAGCGAAATCACGGCGACGAGAGCGAGCGCCCGGCAGCGTCTCCGAGGACATAAGCGTAGGTGCGTGGGATGTCATCCATCCCAGCCAGATCACCTTTGCCCCCGAAATTTCTCGGTTGAAGCCATTAGCGGCAGGTAGGTGAGGACGGCGGGAAAGGCGGCGGCTATTGCGGCCCAAAGCGGCCAGTCCGGCTTCTTTCGCTTCAGTAAGCGGGCCAGTTCAGCTCCCGCGATCGGGACATAGAACAAGATCGCGTAGCAGTGCGAGAGTAGCGCTCCGGCCAGTGCTGCCCAAAGCAGCAACAGCGTCCAGGGACGTCTTTTGCGCGACGTCGCGCTCTGCCATTGCACGAGCGCCAGCCCCGCGAAGCCTAGCATTAATCCATACGGGCGCGCCTCACCGCAACTTTGCCCCCGATACTGAGGCTGATCAGGACAGCGGTGCTGATTCCGCAGATCTTTCCGCAGCGGCGTGAGACGAAGACGTAGCCGCACAAGCAGAAGATTAGCAACGCCAGCGTTTCCGGTGTCCGTACCGCAATCTCACTGTAGCCAAAAACTGCGCAGAACCCTTTCGTCAGAAGATGCGAGAGTGGAGGATTGAGGTCCAAGCCGTCCCCCAGCGCCCGCCACATGTCTCTGAGGGAGTGAAGCCGCGCGATCCCAAGTGTCAGAAACTCGTCAAGCCAGAACTTCCGTACGCTGAATACGGAGTATCGAATCAGCAGGAGCGCGGCGCAGGCAATCGGATCAGGTTCGCCTTCTCCTCGATGACTGCGGCGAAGCGAAAGCTTCTCTCCCGCAAGTCAGGCGCCTAACCCGCCACTGGGCCGGATCATCAATTATCATCAAGCTTCCAGTCGCGCACAGATAAATAGGCCAACCCTAAGTGAACGTCCACCTTGGTCGCGCGGAGAACGTTTAAAACTGTGGAGATGCGCGGGTTCTCCTTCGCGCAGAGGACCTCAAACAATCGATTCGGCTGGGCAACGCTTTCGAGCCAGATTCTTCGCAGTCCAGTCCGGCTCGCTGGGCGACTTTTTTTGAGCGTTGACCTGGTAAAGAGGTTGATGTGGCCCGCCGCTGTCGGCAATTTTGCGTGGCCGCGGATCGCGTCGTTAAGCCGGTATCGGAGACTGAACAGGGACTCGTTCGGCACATCCACATAAATGAAACCGCCGGGCGCTAATCGTTTCCGCAGGTGTGCGAGGGCCCGTTGGGGTCGCGGTAGATGCTCGAGTACGTTATCGATGTTAATCCAGTCGAATGACTGGTCCTGATCCAGACGCTCGGCGGAGTCGACGACTTGGTAGCCCTTCTCTAAGACGCGGAGGCTGGCGGAGGGCGACGTCTCGGTCGCGACTAACTCCCAATCCGGCAATTCCATATGCATGGCGTCCAGCATTGATCCGCGTCCAGTTCCCACATCAGACATACGCCCTCGCGATGGAAGTCTCCACTCGGTCTTGACTCGACGAATGCGTTCCCGGAAAAGTTCCAGCTTTGCCAGACTCCTGTTCAGCCATGCGGCTGTAACCGCTGATTTCCTGGTGTGCATCATTCATCTCCACCTCCGGGATCTGCGGATTCTGGTACATCATCGCGCACTTCCTGCAGCGCACGATTCTCATGAACGGGCTGTCCGATCGGTAGAGCTGTTGACAATCGTCGCGTCCGCACAGCGGGCACTCCACGTACGAAGCTGCCGCGGGAATACGTTCCGGCGGCTGGCGCGGGAGAGCAGCCTGCCGAGGCAATTACGTTTGACATAGGACGGTTTCCCCTTTGAACTGCGCCTGAGTGCCGGATATCTGCGTCAAATCTATCTGCTTGCAGGCATATTGGCGCTGGCAGTTCGGCACCTGTCCGAAGCGAGTGCATGGTTGGCATGTCAGTCCGGCCGTCTTGACGGTCAGGCTACCCTCAGCGATGGGAGCCCATTTTTCTATTGACTCCGCCGGTGAAGATCGCGGTTGTCGGCACGCCATAATACGACGCAATGTGGACAAATCCCCCGTCCACCGTGAAGACCCTCGACGCGTTGCGCAACAGATCGCACATCGCTGAGAATGATCCCTGGAACAGAGATGCCCTGCTTCCGAGGCTTGCACGCATGCCGCGCGCGAATTCCGAATCCTGCGGTGAGGCCCGGACGATCGAGAAGGGACTGTCCTGCGCCCAAAGCCTTACCATGCCGCACCACTCTTCCAGCGCGAAGCGGCGAGATTCCGCCTGAAGGCCGCTCAACCCGACTATCAGTCCTCCCGTTGCTTTTCCCGCGCGGGCGCGGACTGGCGAGTGCGTCAGACTGGCATGCATGTCGAGTGCGCAACTCAGGAGCTCGCTAAACTCGACGGTCTCGTGCGCATCGAGGCAATCATATATCACCGACAAGTCGTTGAACCCGGAACCGCGATTGGTGTCAAACCCAATCAGTTTTCCCCCGCGTGCCCGAATCGAAAGTGCGACCGACTGCGATAAACCGAAGAACTGCTCCCAAATAATCACGCTATGAAAACGGCCCCGTAACGCCAGTAGAGCTGTTGGCGAGGCGTCATAACAGAGATAATTCAGGCTCAGGTGCTGAGCCCATTGCGCCGAGCGCTTTTCGATAATCCAGAAAAAACTCTTCGGATCGAAGACCAAGCTCCTCCGCGGCCACACACAACATAATCAGGTCACCCATGCCCCCCGGCCGCACAATCGCGGGGCGCTTATCGTGGCCTGCGCCGAGACGGACAGCAATTTCGCGGCGATTGTTCCGGCACGCCATAGGTAGCGATCCAGTGATTTGAGAGTCTCGGGTTTCAGGACGCACCCCCTCTGAATCATTCTAGGTCGTGGTGGCCCGATACTGCTAGCAGTATGTAAGCGTAGGTATTAGCCCGCGAAAATGGACCCGTTCTAGTGAAAACTACTGTGTAGTAAGGTCAACATTCCTGCAAGGGCGAGGCCCCGGCGTGGTGTCCGGGTAGCGCCCAGTCGCAATTTCATGTCCGCCGTAACACCCCCGCCGCAACAACGATATCGTTCAAGACTATGGAGCGATTGCTTCTGGCGATTTGTTTGATAGACTTCCCCAGATCGAGCGCCTTCTCGATAATCGCCCTTACTAAACCGGTCGCGCGATCTGTCTCAGACACAGCCTTCTTGTCGTCGGACCGTCTACTTACGGGACTACGCGTAGCAGCGAATTTCAAAGATCCTTGCCAGCGAATCTCCGTTAGTCGCCTGCACTTCGATGCGCAGCGACGTCAATTCCATGGGCTCAAACTGGTGTCGATTGAGGCGTTGAAAATTGCCCTTCACGTTGGCGAGCACGTGCTTCGCCCCGTCCGGAGAATGGCCGATGACCGCATAGTCCTTGACGGTCTCGGGCTGCGCCGCGCGCTTAATGCCGTTATTAACCGAATTCTGCGCGCTCAGCGTAAGCTGGCGGCGGAATCCACTGTCGAACGTCAGCTGGACCTGCCGGATGCGCTGCGGCTTCGGCCACTGCAATTCGATCCATGCAGGATTGCCATCCGACACCGGCGCCGCCCACTGATGCACTTCCATGGGATCGCCGCGCTTATCCGGAACGTCGCGGGCGAAGCCATCGATCACCAGAGCCGCCTTCGCATTGTCCTTCTCTGCGGAGGCAATGACCGATGCCTGCCGCGCCACGTCGCGGACATCCCGGTTGCGCGCATTCTTTATCGTTTGGTCATCGCGCAGCAGCGTCTGTTGCAATTGTTCGACATGCTTGGAACTCCCCGCCAGTTCGCGCGGCAGAATTCCCGACTCGATGCATTGAGCAGCCGCTGTGCCTGCCGCCTGGCCAATCACCGCGCACGTCGCCATCACCCGCGATGAGGTGAACGCCATGTAGCTGGCGCTGATATTGCGTCCTGCCATCAAGAGGTTGGAGATGTTGCGGCTGTAAATCGATCGCAGCGGAATCGGATAGACTTCGGGTGGACGCAGCGTCGTGTTGGGCGGCAGATCGGGACGGTCGAAACCCTCCGGGGGGTGCGCGTCCATGGCCCAGCCGCCGATAGCCACTCCGTCGGGAAAGTCGCTTTGCATGAGGTCCTGTTGCGTGAGCACATGGTCGCCGAGCAGTCTGCGGCTGCCGCGTTTGCCGGGCATCATGCCGACCCAGTCCATGGCCCAATTGCGGCTGTCGGGGAAGTCTCCGCTGTTCTTGATGTAGTCCCAGATGCCCATTACGATCGCCAGCAGTTCGTAGCGGATGCGCTCGTTGTCGGTGATGATATCCTTGTCGCCTCCCCATTCGATCCACCAGTAGCCGTACTCCCAGGTGTCGATCTTGCGATGTAGCAGTTGCTGCTTGCTGATCTTGCGCGCCCATGATGGCGGAGTGAAGGGCATCGCCTCGTGATAGAGGCGCGAAGTGAAGAGGATGCTGGACCCTAACGTGCGATTGTCCGGCTCGGCGGGCGCAAGCGGCTCGCCGTACTCGCTGCGGGCTTCACGGCCAGTGCGCATGTCGGCTCCGGCTTCCAGGCCGAGGCGCGAGTCGCCGGTGCAGTCGCAGAACATTTTGGCACGAATGCGATAGAGGCTCTCGCTTTTGTCACACCGAGCCATGGCTTCGGTAATGGCGGCCATTCTTCACCGCGGCCGAATACAGGGTCGTTTCGAGAAGCAACGTGATGTTGGGTTCGCTAACCACTTTGTCGTAGAGAAGCATGTCCCACAGCTCGAAACTGCGCTGCGGATTGTTGACCGCATCGGCGAGACGAAATTCTTCGATGAGGCCGCCTTCACGCCAGCCCGGACGTCCGGTGTGCATGTTCGCGCCGACGACGTGCATCTTCACTTCGCTCGAAGAATTGCCACCCAGACGAGAGCGGTCCTGCAGCAGGACGACGCGGGCACCATGCCGTGCGGCAGCGATGGCCGCGCACACTCCGGCGAGTCCGCCGCCGGCGACGAGGACATCGGCGTCGAGATTCACCTGACGCATTTTAGGTTCATTTTGAGCGAAGGCCGCATGGGTCGGGGCGATGCGCTCGAAGTCGGGATGCGATACCGGCGGCTTCGGTTGAAGATCCTGGGCAGCGGTTGCGTCTGCCAACGCGATTAATGAATAGCTGCCTAGGCCCGCGGCGTTGAAGAAGTCTCGTCGGTTCACGCTGTCTCCTCTGTCTAATAAATTATTTCACATTAGCCGCCGCGTTGGAACGAATCCCGCTTAAACCTCGTCTTCTAAGTGTGGTCAAAGGCATCGTGGGTCTGGCGGGGTTCGCCGCAAAAATGGCACCGCAGTTTCTTGAACGCGTTTCGGAGGAACGGAAGCGGCCTATCCTGGTGGCTCCACGTCGACCGGATCCGGATGCATGGCCCCTAGTGGGACTCCACGCCGCGTGGATTGGGCACAGCACAGTATTTCTGTCGCTGGACGGATTCACAATCCTCACCGATCCGGTTTTCAGCGCCAAAATCGGAATCAATTTTGGACCGATGACGATCGGGCTCAAGCGACTGGTTGCGCCTGCCGTATCGCTTGCCGAGTTGCCGCGTCCGGATCTGATTCTGCTTTCACACGCGCACATGGATCATTTCGATATTCCGTCTCTCAGGGGGCTGGAGCATCCGGAGTCGGCAGTGGTGACCGCCTCCCGCACGAGCGATCTGCTGCGGGTTGATAATTTTGGCCGTGTTCACGAGTTGGCTTGGGGCGAGAGTGTGCAGGTTGGTCCCGCGAGTGTGCGGGCGTTTGAAGTAACTCACTGGGGCGCGCGCATGCGCAACGATACCTACCGCGGGTACAACGGCTATCTGATCGAGTGTGGTCGTTACCGGATCGTGTTTGGCGGCGATTCGGCCTACACGGACTCGTTCCGTCAACTTCGCACGTCACGCGCGGTCGACCTGGCGATCATGCCGATTGGCGCGTACAATCCTTGGATCCGTGTGCACTGCAATCCCGAACAAGCGCTCGCCATGGCCTGCGAGGCGGGCGCGGACTTTATTCTTCCGGTGCATCATCGAACTTTTGAATTGGGACGCGAACCTTCTGGAGAGCCGATGGAACGCCTCCTTCGCGCCGCTGGAGCGTCACCGGATCGCATTTGCCTGCGAGAAATAGGACAGGAATTCCATCGCTTCTGAACTCAGCGGCGCGGCCCGCTCCGAAGACGTAAAAAATGTAAAACTTTTGCCCTTCAGTTCCTGATCCAGTGATGTTAAACGACACTAACAACTGGGAGTATTCCTCTATGAAAATGGCTTCTACGGTGATGCCAGTGATATCACTCCTGGCGATCCAGGCGCAGGCCAGTATTCTCTTCGCCTATGCCGATTTTTCGAGCACCAACGGACTCACGTTGAAAGGTACTGCTCCTCAGGCAGATGTGGTAGTCAGTAGTGACCTGCAGTTGACGCTGACCGGTGTGCAGGCGGCCATGGCCTACACCACCTCTCCCGTGACACTCGGGACCAACTACACGTTTAGTCTACGTTCCAATTTCAACTATCAAATCCGGATAGCACCTTCGGACCCGGCAACGGGATTGCCTTTTTCCTTTCAGCCGGCACTCCGGTTTTAGGTTCGGCTGGGCAAGGACTTGGTTACGAAGACGCATCGAACACCGACAGCCTGGCTGTTGCTTTCAATACCTACAACTACACTGTCGATGGCAGCAACTTTGTCTCCATCGATACAAACGGCGCCCTTTCTAACATCGACGCCAAGAGCGTCTATAGCCTTACAACCTGCACGTCGACTTACACTTGGGGGCGCATGTCAAACGGCGATGTTTGGACGGCCACGATCAGCCACGACGCCAACGATCTCACCATAGTTCTTCAAGACGGGAATGCGCCATTCTTCACCATGGTGGATCCCATTAGCAATATCGCCACAATTCTCGGCACTACTTCCGTCTATGCCGCGCTGAGCGGAGGAACTGGCGATGCCTATGAGAAGCAGCCGTGGGGTTGCTTTGCCTCACTTGCAAACGGGCATTGCGGCGAACGTAGGTCCTATAACTACTAATCAACTGCGAACTGTTCTTTGAGATTTTGAGTGAGCTGCGTTTACACGACAGCTACATACGCTTTACACTAGTGTTGCATGCGCAGATCGCACAGTCTTCAAGTGCCCGGCTCAAACCTCGCCGGCTTCTGGGAACGCCGCGGTGAGCGTGTCTTCGAAATGCATGGCGTCTATTGGGCACACAAGAGAGGGCAGTTCTATATGAGTCTGCCGTTTGATCGAACGCTCAATCTCCCGGCGGAACTTGTCGGGCATACCCTTCGCAAAGCGCGCGTTACAGGGCTTCGTTTTCCTGCTTCGCAATCCCACGGCTTCGATTCAGGACTCTACGTCTGCCAGCCGGCCGAGTATTCCATGCAGTCGTTATCGCGAAAGCAGCGGAGCCACGTTCGCCAAGGCCTGGATAGTTGCGAGATCAGGCTGATCGACGGAGACGAGTTAGCCTCGCAGGGGCTTGAATTGAATCGAGAAACGCTCGCACGGCAGGGCCGGTCGGACGAAAGGCTGCTGGATCCCAGGAAGTGGAAACAGTTCGCGCGGGCCGTGCAGGATAGCCCCGGGATGGCAGCCTGGGGGGCCTTTTGGGAAGGGCGTCTCGCAACCTACATCGTTGGCTGCCGTGACGGCGATTGGCTGCACTTGATGTACAAGGCCTCGCGAACCGCCGATCTCGTCCATTGCACCAACCATGCACTGGACTTCTGGATCGTGTCGAACGCCGCATCCGACCCGGGAATCCGCATGATTTCGAATGGCACCTTGTCTTTGACTCCGAACGAGGGTCTGGACCGGTACAAGCGCCAGATGGGCTACTCGGTGATGGAACAGAAGCATGCTATCTACTTCCACCCGCTGCTGGCGCCGGTGCTCTTGAGCCGGATTCCGGCCGCGTTCGGCCGAGCGGCGGCCAGACATTTTACGGGGAACAAAGACATGTTCTCCTTGTCGCGCTTAATGGAGGGCGCATGCATGACTCGTGAACCAGTCCAGACTTCGCCGGACGCGGGGTGCCAGCAGGAGGATCCGCATTTCTCGCGCCTCGTTCGGCCGGGGGCGCTCTTTCCTATACTTCGAGTTGTCCAGACGTTCCGTCAGGGGGGACTCGGTAATACAGCCAGGCGAGCGGCAGATTTTATCGGGCGAAAGGTGAGCAAGAAGAGAGTCGTGCCGGGAGGTGGACGTTCCTTCAGCGCCGACGAGACGCTTGGCTTACAATCCGGCGAGTGGGTAGAGGTGAAGTCGGCGGAGGAGATTCGCGCGACTTTGGATGCTCGCGGGAAGAATCGGGGACTTTTGTTCACCGAAGACATGACGCCTCATATCGGTAAGCGATTGCGGGTCCACAAGCGCGTCGAAAGCATTTTTCTGGAAGGAAGCAGGCAGCGGCGGACGATTCGGAATACAGTGCTGCTCGAGTCATCTTTCTGTCAGGGGAAGAATTTCAACTGTGACCGTTCGTGCTTA